>JAFPWG010000029.1 GCA_017395045.1 Bacteroidales bacterium | reverse complement strand
TGTCAACGTGGGCGGCTGCCTGGATGCGGGCTATCCGCACCCGAAGGGTATCCGTTCCGCCATGATCACCCTTCCGAAGGGTATCTCGGCCGACAGCGGAAAGCTGAAACTCAAGGCTGAAATTGAAGTAAAGGGCGTCCGCCATCCCGTGCCGATCGCGGCAGCCCATGGCGTGAACCCTGACGGATCCCTGAACATCATCCAGAACGTGAGAGGATGATGGAAGGGCGGGCCGTGCCGCTGAATCCGGATGGATCATTGACCATTAATAAAGAACAACCGCTGATACGATGAAACGGTATTCACTCGCCATCCTTGTCCTGCTGACGGCATTCGCCAGCCCTGCCCTGGCGCAGGAAAATGCCTCCGACGACCGGAACGTCATGCTCAATGCAGAGTCCGGATCGGCCCCGCGCGAGATATCCTTCGGTCTTCCTACCGGAGGAAGTCCCGCTATCCGCGAAGACGGCATGGCCCTGGCTTACGGGAATTCTCCCGCGACCCCGTATTTCCACTGGGCCGGAGGAAATTCCTATGACGGCCGGACGCTGCTGAGCGTTCCGGAGGCCACCATCCTGGCGGGCGACATCGGTTTTGTCGTGGATTCTTTCACGCGGCTCGGAGGGGATACCCCCTGGGGCGGCGTGACGCTGGGAACCTCGTCGAACGGTTTGATCCGGGTGGATGCGGCCTGGGCCGGCCGGGTGGCGAAAGGCTGGTACCTGATGACCGGAGCCTATCTCAACCTGGATCCGACCAGCGTCAATTCTCCTTCCCGGAAGTATATCGAACAGAAGCAGATATACCGTCTGGGACTGACCCGGCGCTGGAAAGACGCTTCTGCGAGCCTCCTGTACAAGTTCTCCATCTGCAACGATGCCACGGACGGATACGGCTACGCGCCATTCATCTATAACGGCGACGGAACCATCACTCCTTTCGAAGGTTTCCGGCTGGGACGGGACAACTATTTCCCGGCAGACGATGCGGTTTCCTGGATCGACGTGAAGGACGGTACCCACCGGAGCGGAAACCTGCGCGACCTGGATGACCGGCGCATGCACGACGTGATGCTGATGGGCTATGTCCGGCTTCCCAAGAACTGGCGGCTGGACATGCAGGCGCACTTCAGCGGATCGGGACACATGAACTCGGCGAAGATGAGCCTCGTCGGCATCGACCAGGTGGCCGGCGGGAAGACGAGTGCCGGTACCCAGGTCACCCTGGCCGACGGAACGCCGTATTCGGGCTATGTCCAGAACCGGCTGGCGACCATCTCGCAAGCCACCTATGCGGATTTCATGAACCAGGTCGTGGCCTCCAAGCGCACCGCGGGACATTATCTCAGGCTGGGCCTGAATGCCTGGTACGACTGGCAGGAGGAGTACGGTTCCACCTTCTTCTTCGCCCACAGCGTGGGCAAGGATCCGGTCCGCCTCCATTTCGACGGCCTTCCGACGTGGAAGCTGAATCTCAATTCCACCTTCTTCTACGGTTTCAAGGAGGAGCTGACCGGTTTCGTCATTGACGAATTCACGCCCAACGACCGCCTGCGGGGCCGGATCGGACTCCGGGGGAAGCTGTACCGGTATGGCGTGGACTGCCTGGTCAATCCTCCGGGGGAGACCTTCAACACCCGGACGGAGGGATTCCATGCGAAAAACGGTGTCGCCAAGCTTCAGAAAGACCTCATTTACAACAAGTTCGACTATGCCTTGACCGGCAGTCTGTCCTACCGGCTCGCCGGCCGCCTGTTCCTGACGGGAGAAGGACTGTATTATGAGATGAACCGGGGTCCCGGTTCTTTCAAGAGCGCCTCCTTCCCGATCATGGAACCCGCCGCGGACCTGATCGCCCGGGGCGGCCTGATGTATGACAATTCCTGGATGGACATCACCACTATGGTGTCGTATGTCAGTGCGCTCAACAGCATCCGGCTCATGTCCGTGACGAAACAGATCAACGGAGTAAGCGAGACGCAGACCTATCAGGCGCACTACGGGATCGGAACGGTGGGCATCACGACGGAAGCGAACGTCCATCACAACGGATTCCTGCTGCACGCCCTCCTGACCCTCCAGAATCCCCGTTACCTGGATTACGAGAATACGTTCACCTTCAGCAACGGGCAGACCGAGGAAATCAGCTACACGGGGAATTTCGTGAGCGGCATCTCCCGGATGGAGCTGGAGCTGGATCCTTCCTATTCCTGGAAGAACGTGTGGCGGTTCTGGGCGAGCTTCCGGTATTTCAGCCGGCAGTATGTGAGCCGGACGAACAATGCTTATTTCAACGGCCACTGGGAGACCTTCTGCGGTGTGGACCGGCAGATCGGTTCCCGGTGCAAGTTCTCCCTCAACGTCGTCAACTTCCTGTTCCAGAACGGAGCGAAGGGCAGTATTGACGTTGCCGATACCATTACGGACAAAAAGATGCTCGAAGGGCTTGTCATGGCGGGTACCTACATCCGTCCTTTCACCCTGGAAGCGAACCTGACGTATACATTCTGAGAATGCCATGAAAAGAAGGGAATTCCTGAAAGACAGCGTGATGGGGGCGGCGGCACTTTCCTTGTCGCCCACGCTCATGTCCTGGGTCCCCACCCACAACTGGACCGGTTACGATTTCGGCTCGGGGCCGGTCGTCCATGACCGCCTGTACCAGGGACCTTTCCCCCAGTATGCCCCGGAGGATTTCTACGGGGGTGAAGTGATCCAGTATACCACGCCCGGCCAGCAGCTCCTGAACTGCTACGGGATGGGATTGACCACGTACATCGCCGGAGACCTGGGCGCCCCCCACGTGCCCGGAGAATCCCTGGAAACGACGATCGACAAGCTCTTCCGTTTCCCGCTGGGGACCAAGGTTTACATCCGCCCCAACTGGCGTCACATCCAGAAGCGCCCGGGAAAGCTCGAACCGGACGATTATTGGAAAATCACCATGGACAAGGCGGCGAAGTACGGGAAACGGGTCGGGTTCCGGATCATGATGAACAATCCGGACATCATCGAGGACGCCCTGCCCGAATTCATGCTCAAGAAGCTGAAACTCCATAAGTTGAAGGGGAGCTGGACGGGCGATCCGTCCACGCCCCGTTTCCAGCACGAGCATCTGCAGCCGGACTATTCCGACCCGTATTTCAAGGAATGCTATGAGGAGCTGCAGGCCCTGCTTGCGGAGCAGTACAACGGGAATCCCGTGATCGAGTATGTGGACACCTGCATGTACGGTCTCTGGGGCGAGGGGCATACCTGGCCGTATGAAGGGAACCCGTATCCGAGCCGGGAGGTAGCGGAGGAGGCGATGCTGAACCTGCTGGACGTGCAGCTCAAATACTGGACGAAGGTGCCGCTGGTCACGAATACCCAGCCGGACTTCAGCGTGGTGGGCAATTCCGCCGTCCTGGACAAGACCGTCCGGACGAACAACTGGATCCGGACCGACTCGATCTTCATCGAAAACGAGCAGATCGAGGCGCTCAGCAACCGTCCCGCCTGGATCGCGGCCATCTGTGAAGGTGCCATGACCCACCAGCGGAACGGGAAGATGAGCTTCAATGAGGATGTCAACGGGATGCCGCGCGGCGAGGCGGTAATCGCCCATGTCAAGGACGTCGGCCCCAACTATTATTCCCTCTGGAACTCCCACAATATCAATGCGGACAACCTGCAGGCCTGTTACGACCGGTTCCCGGAGGCCCTGGACGACATCGCCCGGAGCATCGGCTTCCGCATCCGCCCTTCCTGGATCTGGGAAAGCGAGAAGGACGGGATCCGGAACCTGATTGTCGGCATGGTCAACGACGGGATCGCCGGTGTCCCCGGCGTCCTGCGCCTGACCCTGTTCACGGACGACGGGAAGGTCCACGTAAGCGGTTGTCTGGATGCGGGCTATCCCCATCCCCAGGGCGTCCGCCAGGCCATGCTGTCGCTGCCTGCCGGAGTTACGCCGGAGAACAGCGTCCTCAAGCTCAAGGCCGAACTGGAGGTCAAGGGCGTCCGCCATCCGGTGCCCTTCGCCGTCGCGCAGCAGCTGAACCCCGACGGGTCCCTGACCATCAAGCGCAATACCCGCGGATAAAAGATACACTAATTCAAATACCGATATGAGAAAGTTATTGACAATCACACTGCTTTCCTTGCTTGCAGGGACGCTCTTCGCCCGCGAGGCGAAGGTGGCCGTGGTCATGAGCATGACCTCTTACAACGTCAACATGAGTGAGACGGGAGGCGCTGGCAAAGCCTGGACGGCCGTAGCGAACCTGGCAGGCCTTCCGTACGAGACCCTGTTCGTGGAGGACCTCCAGGCCGACAAGCTGGACGACTATTCCCTCCTGATCCTCTCGCAATGCCTTTATCTGACGGATGCGGAGTACGCGCTGGTCGACCGGGCCGTGCGTCATTTCGTGGACGCCGGAAAGGGATTGGTGGTGGACGGGCCCGTGGGCCTGTACGACCAGGAGCAGGAATTCCGGGCCAACCGTCCGGCGGACAAGTACCTGGGGATGGAGTATCGTTACGATGTCCCGGTGGAAGGGTTCCGTCTCCGGGTCGCCGACAACGACCATTTCATCACCGGGCCCTATCATGTCGACCAGGCTCTCTCCAACCTGATGGCCGAATCGCTTCCGGTGCTGTCCGTTCCTGCCCAGGCCCGGACGCTGGTGAACGTGACGAACGACATCCATACGTACCCTTACATCTCCGTCTTGAAGAAAGGAGACGGCAAGGTGGCGTTCCTGGACGGTCTTTCCCCGAAAACGTGTGTCGGTACATCCTTCAAGAACTATAATCCCAAAGGCTTCTTCCCTTCGGAGGTGTATCCGGTGCTCACGCGCATGCTGCAGTGGTGCCAGTGGGGCGACGTAGCGACCCCGTTCCCCTCCCTGCTGGTCTCGGACGGCAATTTGACGGCCATCATCCGTCTGGACGGTGACGGTTCCATCTCCGCCCCCTCCATGGTGCAGTGCATGGACTATCTGATCGACCTCGCGAACGAGACCGGCGTGCAGTCCGTGTTCTCGTATGTGTCGGCCTGGGCGGAGCGCGCCGGCTGGCATTTCTTCGTGGACCGCGCCCGCCAGATGAAGGAACAGGGCAGCGTCATCGGAACGCATACGAAGGACCACCGGCTGGACGGTCTCCGTACGGACGAGCAGTTCTCGGACCAGCTGGACGGGACCAAGAAGCAGATCCGCGAAAGCCACATCGCCCGGGGCTTCGATCCCGGAGAGGTCCGTTTCCTGATCAATCCCGGCAATACGCTGAGGATGCATGACTATCACCAGGTGGCCAAGCGCTTCGACATGTTCATGACCCACGGACTGGACCAGTTCCTGGAAGTCACGTACGGCAACATGACCTGGTTCACGGGCGGCATCCAGCTGCCGGTGATCGGAGATTCCCCGTGCCCGGATTACCAGTGGTTCTATGACACGACCTGGTCCCACACGACCCCGGAAATCGCGAATTACCAGACCCTGGTCCTGGAACACTATTTCAACACCATCAAGAACGGCGTCATCTTCGACCTCATGTGGCACGACTATGGGATGAGCAACATCCTCTACGCCGGTCCCCGGTTCGTGAGCCGGGTCATCGAGGAAGGTACCCGCATCATCAATGAAGACAACTGGGAACTGTACGAGGCGACCCGCAATTTCTGGGCGACGCACGACATCTATTGCCCGGAGCCGGAAGAGCTCGTGGCGAAAATGAAGTTCCTGTCCAACGCCTCCTTCGACTGGCGGTTCGAGGACGGAGCGCTCGTGACGGATATCACGTTTGATGCGGAGAATTTCGGAAAGTATGCCCAGTATATCGGCGGCATGGCCATCGGGGTCAACAACACCGGGAAAGCCATCCGCCGGGTGGAGATCAACGGAAAACCGCATTTCGCGTTTGCCGACGACCGGGTAATCCTTCCGAATCTGGAGGGGCCGAAGGCCACTGTCAAGGTCTGGTTCGACGGCGCCCCCGCCCCGCGGCTGGAGTATACGTCCAAGGTGCTGAAGTCCATCGCCTCCAAGCCGGAAGGCTTGGTGGCCGAGGTCGTCGACCATTCCGTGGCCCGTCTCAAGTTCCGCCTGACGGAGCCTTCCGTCGTACTCGGAGCCAGCTCCTACACGGTCGCCCATGACGGAAATACCGTGGAATGCCGCATGGAAGGATCCGGAAACGTGACCCTGGCCCCCAATGCCACGCCGGTCCGCATCCAGTCTTCCACGCTCCCCGTGGTTAAGTTCCAGCCTTCCGGCAAGAGCGCGAAGGTGACCCTGAAGAGCAACGGAAAGGCCCGGAACCAGGTGGTTTACTACGACGCTTCCGGAAACCGGGTCGTCAAGGAGATTGAATCGTTCAAGGGTGAAAAAACGTTTGCGTTATGAGAAACAGAATCATTCTGACCTTGGTGGCGGCAGTCCTGAGCCTGCCGGCCTTCTCCCAGATCCCCATGAAGGAGGTCCGTTACCAGGCGAGCGACGAGATCATCATGAACCCGGAACGCGGCTTCATGAGCCAGTTGTCGAATCCGCGGGAACCGCTTGACGCTAAAGTGCTGGCGGGCCTGCGCGCCAAGGGAGAGTCCATCATCTGGCGCATGTTCCAGGTCCGTGAGTGGCGGGACAAGCCGTTCACGGAAGAGTACCTGGCCTCCGTCCGGGCCGATTTCGACGCCATCCGCGCCGCGGGCATGAAGGTCATGCCCCGCTGGTCGTATTGCAGCCGGATCGGGGACGACGACGCCCCCCTCGACGTGGTCATGACCCACATCGGGCAGCTGGCGCCCATCCTGAAGGAAAATGCCGACATCATCTTTGTCATGAATTGCGGATTCATCGGCGCCTGGGGCGAAATGCATTCTTCCACGAACGGCTTGACCGAGCCGGAGAACATGAAGAAGATCATCTTCGCCCTGCTGGACATCCTGCCGCCGGAGCGCTTCGTCCAGGTCCGCTATCCCCGTTCGAAATGGGCGATCCTCGATGGACGCCGCACTCCTATCGGGCTGGACCACGCCTTTGACGGCTACCGGTTTTCCAGAATCGCGCACCACAACGACTGCTTCCTGGCAAGTCCGACGGACGTAGGTACCTATACCGAAGAGATCGAAGAGGAAAGGGCCTATCTGCATGAGGAGACGAAGTACACGCCGATGGGCGGAGAAACCTGCAATCCCCGGAACGGGTATCCGATCTTCTATTCCAAGACCATCCGGGAAATGGAGACGATGCACTGGTCCTTCCTGAATTCCCTCTATTCCCGCAAGATCATCGACCAGTGGGTGAGCGACGGGTACTACGACGAGATCGCGCGCCGGCTGGGTTACCGGCTGGAACTGGTGAGCGGAAGCTACCAGACCGAAGCGGCGGCGGGAAGTAACTTTACCTTCAGCCTGACCCTCCGGAACACGGGCTTTGCTTCCCCGTTCAACCCCCGCATGGTGGAGCTGGTCCTGGTCAACGCCAAGAAGGGGACGCACTACAAGGTGCTCCTCCCTCCGGATCCCCGCTTCTGGTTCGCGGGCGAGACCCAGGAGTTCACCTATTCCCCCGGCCTTCCCGCCGATATGGAACCGGGTGAGTACAAGGTGTACCTGAACCTGCCGGATCCGATGGAGAAGCTCTACAACCGTCCCGAGTATTCGATCCGTCTGGCCAATGAGGGCGTCGCCTTCACGAAAGAGGGTTACAACGACCTCGGCTGGACCCTGAAGGTGACGGGCGATGCGGCCCCGGCCCATCACTCCTTCCTCCGGTTCTCAAAATTCTAGCGCATGAAGAAGATCTATACCTTCGCATTCGGCTTGCTGCTGATGGGTTTGGGGGTCCTCCACGCCCAGGAACGCATGTTCAGCATGCTGCCCGGAGAACGGTGGTGGGGTGCGGTTACAGACCTGGGTGTCCAGATGCCCTTCGACGCGTCCACGGAACTCTCTTTCGACCTTGCCAGGCAGAACTTCAACAACCAGACGACCCCGCTGTTCGTTTCCGACAAGGGACGGTACATCTGGTGCGAGACCTCCTTCTCCGCTACCATCTCGGGCGGGGTGATCCGGATTTCTCCCCATCATGGAGGAGCCGTGACCTGCGTGGAGGCCGGAAACACCCTCCGGGACGCCTTCCTGGCAGCCTCCAAGGCCCATTTCCCGCCCAGCGGGACGATTCCGCCGGAAATCTTCATGAGCAAACCCCAGTACAACACCTGGATCGAGCTGGTCTATGACCAGAACCAGGCGGACGTGCTGAAGTATGCGCATGGAATCGTGGACAACGGCTTCCCGCCCGGAATCCTGATGATCGACGACAACTGGCAGAAGTACTACGGAAGCACCGAATTCCGCCCCGACCGTTTCCCGGATCCGAAGGGGATGATGGACGAGCTCCACGCCCTGGGCTTCAAGGTGATGCTGTGGATCTGTCCGTTCGTGTCACCGGACAGCCAGGAGTACCGTTTCCTCCGGAGCAAGGGGTATCTGGTAATGGACGCCAACCGGGACCGGCCCGCCATCCTGGACTGGTGGAATGGCCTCAGCGCCTGCTATGACCTGAGCAATCCGGAGGCTTACGCGTATTTCAAGGGTACGCTGACCGCCTTGCAGGAGCAGTATGGCGTGGACGGTTTCAAGTTCGACGCCGGCGATCCCGAAAGGTACCTGGAGGAGGACACCCGTCCGTTCGACGGGAAATCCTTCGACACGGAACAGACGACGCTGTGGGCCCGGCTGGGCCTGGAATTCCCCTACAACGAGTTCCGTGCCTGCTGGCGGATGGGCGGCGAAGCCCTCGTCCAGCGGCTCGGGGACAAGAACTATTCCTGGCAGGCCGTCGCCAGCCTGGTGCCCGACATGATCGCCGCGGGCATGCTGGGGCACATCTACACCTGTCCCGACATGATCGGCGGCGGACAGTTCGGCAGTTTCCTGAACGTCGACCAGTCCAAGATGGACCAGGAACTGATCGTCCGCTCGTGCCAGATCCACGCCCTGATGCCCATGATGCAGTTCTCCGTGGCGCCCTGGCGCGTACTGGACAAGGAACATCTGGCCATCTGCCTGCAGTATGCGCGTCTTCATGAGGAACTTGGTCCCTATCTGGTGGAACAGGCTCAGAAGGCCTCGAAAACCGGCGAACCCATCGTCCGCAGCATGGAATTTGCATTCCCCGGAGAAGGGTTTGAGACCTGCATCGACCAATATATGCTGGGCGACCGTTACCTCGTTGCTCCGATGCTGACCAAAGGCACGACGCGGACGGTACGCCTTCCCAAAGGCCGTTGGCAGGATGAAACCGGCAAGGTATACAAGGGAGGAAAGACTTACCAGTTGGATGTCCCCCTGAGCCGGGTACCCTGCTTTACGAAGAAAACCAAATGAAGCGGATCCTTCCGATCGTTGTAGCAGTATTATGGTTTCCCCTGTCGCTTTTTGCCCAGGGGATTCTTGACTTCCATCCGGAAGAAGAAGTCGTCCCCCGTCTGCTGGCGGCCAGGAAGCCGTCCGTAGCCCGGGAGGGGATGGCGGGGACGTCCTCCTGGACGCTCCTCCATTTTTCCGACATCCACGGCTGCACCGAGAACCTGGAGCGTATCGTCGCTTTCCGGGAACGTTACGGAAAGTATATCGACGCCGCCCTCCATACGGGGGATTCCGTGAAGGAGGAAATGGCCGACGGGAACCCGTGGGACCAGGTGAAAGGGGCTGGGGCCCTGATGAATACCGTAGGGAACCACGATATCCGGATCGGATCGGAAGAATCTGCCAGCCAAGAGGTTACATACCGGTTCCTGCTGGAACCCCACCTGGGTGGCTGGGACGTCGTCCAGCCCGACGGGGTGGGTCGGAAAGGGAGTCGGCACTATGCCGCCTGCTATTATTACCGGGATTACCCCTTGTCCGGAATCCGGCTCATCGTGCTGGACGGGATGCACTACACGAAGGACCAGGAAGACTGGTTTGAAGGCCGTCTGTCCGAGGCCCTGGCAAGGAACCTGCAGGTGGTCGTTGCCAGCCATCTTCCCCCCGAGAAGGGCCTCCTTCCCCTGGAAAGCGGTTTTACGGAGCGGGATGAGCCCCTGGACGAAGAGGCGGGAAGCCACCGCCTCCCGGACAGCGCTTTTGCCCGGGTCGACGCCTTCCTGGACCAGGGCGGAACGCTGGTCTGCTGGCTCGCCGGGCACACCCATCAGGATTTTCTGGGCCCGGTCCGCGGTCATGAGCGCCAGTTCCAGGTCATCATTGACAAGGCCGGATGGCCCGATTGGTTCATGGACGAGGATAGGACCGTCGGAACTTCCTTCCAGGATTCCTTCAACCTGTTCACCGTCAATCCGAGCCGCGGCTTTTTCGTCATCGACAGGATCGGATGTAACCGCGACCAGTATCTCCGGGGAAAGCATCTTTTCGTGTATGATTACCGGAACGGGAAAGTTATTGTCAACGAGTAAGCGATTTAACAGTCAAGCAATATGAAACGATCGATATTATGGATCCTCGCCGCCCTGGCCCTTGTGGCCGTCGGCTGCAGGAACGCCGGCCGGAAAGGAGAGAACCGGGCGGAGGCCGTTTCCGAATGGCCGGGATACACTCAAGTTGCACTTTCTTCCCAGATCCAGGGGGTCCAGCCGATGACCGGCATCGTCCTCTGGACGACGAATGACAAGAAGGATACCGACGCGATCCAGCTGGAGTATTCTTATATGCTGTACAACGAGGTCTGCAAGGAGAAGGACGTCTATGACTGGACGCCCGTCGAGAACCTCCTGGCGGACATCGCGTCGCGGGGACACCAGGCCGTCATCCGCTTCCGTTACGTGTATGTGGGGCAGGAATGTTCGGCGCCGGATTATATCAAGGCGCTTCCGGATTATGAGGAAACGGTGGGTCTGAGCGAAGGGCGCCGGACCTGTTTCCCCGACTGGAGGAACGAGGAGCTGCAACGGTTCCATCTGGAATTCCACCGGCGTTTCGCCGAGAAGTATGACAACGACCCCCGGCTCGCCTTCCTGGAGACAGGGTATGGGCTCTGGGCGGAATACCATATCTATGACGGGCCCTTCATCGAAGGGCAGACCTTCCCGTCCAAGGAGTTCCAGGCGAAGTTCTTCCAGGAAATGGAAGGCTGGTTCAAGCATACGCCCTGGTGCATCTCCATCGACGCCGCCGATCCGAAGTACGGCCCGTTCGACCAGTATCCGGACCTGCTGGAAGGCAGTTTCGGCAACTTCGATGATTCCTTCATGAGCAAGGACCACGACGACTATAATCTGCGGTCCTGGCGGTATTTCGGGGAAGAGCGCTACCGGCGGGCACCCCTGGGCGGCGAATTCAATTATTACACCCGTTTCGACCAGGAGCACTGCCTGGACCGGGAGGGGATGCACGGCCGGACCTTCGAAGGAGAGGTCTCCCGGTTCCACATGACCTTCATCATCGGCAACGACCAGACCCGCTTCCAGCCGATGGAGCGGATCAAGGAGGCGTCCATGTCCATGGGGTACCGCTTCCGGATCGGGGATTTCCTGGTCAGGAAGAGGAAGGGTGCCGCCGTCTACATCGAGAATACGGGCGTCGCGCCCATCTACCATGACGCCTATGTGGCCGTCAACGGGGTCCGTGGGGACTACAACCTCCGCGACCTGATGCCCGGACAGGGAGTCTGGGTCCGGATCGACAGCCGGAGGATGCCGGCTTCCCCGGCCGTGACGATCGAATGCGACCGTCTGGTCCCGGGACAGCGGATCGAATATGAAGCGGATATACGTGTAACTCCATAACCATGACTATGCGCAAGTTTTTCCTTTCCATGATCCTTGCCCTGGCTTCGGCGGCGATGCTTTCCGCCCAGGACCGCCAGTGGGCAAAAAACGATGTCCTCGCCGAACCCTCCCGCTGGGGCGGAACCTTTGCCACATATCCGGAGGGACAGCCCGTCCCCCCGAAGGCTCCGAAGGGGTATAAACCGTTCTATATCAGCCATATGGGCCGACATGGATCGCGGTTTGTCGACGGCTCCCGGTTCTATCCGAAGATGTACAACCTTTGGAAGACCGCCAGCGAAAGGGGCCAGCTGACCCCCGAAGGAAAGAAATTCTACGAGGCCTATGCCGAGGTGTACTCCCAGATGCTGTATCACGAGGGGATCCTGACCCTGAAAGGACAGCGGCAACACCGGCAGATCGCCGACCAGATCTACCGGAACTATCCGGAAATTTTCAAGGGGAAGACCAACCTGGTGGCGCTTTCGACCGAGTCTTCGCGCGTCATCGTGAGCATGCTCTGCTGCCTGGACGAGCTGTCCGACCTGGACCGCGACCTGTCGATCCAGGTGGATTACGGGCGTCCGTATTACGCCATGCTCATTCCGGAGAGCCATTCCAATCCGAATTTCAAGGCCATGGAACCCTTCACGGAGGAGGCGCTGGGCAAGTACGAGCGGTTCGCCAAGGAGGTGTTCGATGAGGAAGGCGTCATCGGGCGCTGGTTCACTTCAACGGAAGGCCTCGACCTGGACCGGGAGTCGTTCATGTACGACATGATGCAGCTGGTATCCGACAGCGACAATCTCGATTTCCCTGTCCCTGAGGCGCTTAGGAATGTCTTCACCCCGGAGGAGCGTTACGCCATCTGGCGTGTCCAGAACTACAGCGACTACATGTACACGGGTGTGGCTCCCGGCGTGGACCGCCGCCGTTTCCTGGAAATGTCCGTTGCGGCGAAGGATATCATTGACCGGTTTGAGGAAGACCAGGCGAACGGAGTGGCCCTCCGGATGCGTTTCTCGCACGACACGGCTCTGGCGCCGCTGGTTTCTTACCTGGGCGTGAATGGGATGGACGCGGAGATCGAGGATCCCTATGAGGTGGAGAAGATCTGGCGGAGCTACGACATCCCCATGGGCTGCAACTTCCAGATGATTTTCTTCCGTAGCCGGAAGCACCCGGAGGATATCCTGATCCAGGTGCTCCTGAACGGCTTCTGCGCGACGCTGCCGCTGCCCGAGGCCGCTCCGGGCTTCTATCACTGGAACGATTTCAAGGCGAAATTCAACAAGCTGGCCATCTGACCGGTCGCCAGCTATTGCTTTGAGGGCTCCGTGTAGTCCTTGGGAGAGACGCCGAACCGGGCGCGGAAACAACGGGAGAAGTAGGAAACCGAGTTGAAGCCTGTCATGGTGGCGATTTCGGACACTTGCCAGGACTTCTCCGCCAGCAGTTTCGCCGCCTTGTCCAGGCGGTATTGCCGGATGTAGTCGTTTCCGGCCGAATCGGTGACGAGCTTCATTTTCCGGTAGAGGGTGGACCGGCTCATATGGAGCTCGTCCGCCATCATATTCACGTTGAAGGCAGGATTGGCCAGATTCGCCTCCATGACGTTGGTGACCCGGTCCATGAACTTGAGATTCTCCGGAGAGGCGGCCAGCCGGCGGCGCTCCAATTCGGCCTGGACCGCTTTCATGTTGAGCTTGCGTATTTTCCCGATCAGGAGACGGATTCCCCAAAGCGCCAGGAGCAGGATCAGGAGGATTTCCACGACAATGGCCGGGACCGTGCGGTACCAGGGCTGCAGGATCCGGATGTCGATGCCCTGTACGGGCTCTCCCGGGAAGGAATTGAGCGGATTTGCCCGGACTTCCAGCCGGTAGTGCCCCGACGGAAGGTTGGAGAAACTGAGCAAGTGGCTCTGCTCGATGTCGATCCATTCTTTATCATGCCCCAGCAGCCTGTACTGGTAAGTTTTGATGCCCGACGTGGAATAATCCAGGTCGGCGAAACCCACGCTGAACATCTTCTGGTCCGGCCGCAGGACAATCTCGTCCCGGGGTCCCGGCTGGACCTCTGAATTATAGACGAAGTAGCGGCTGAACACGATTTTCGACGGCTTCGGAGGATGGTTGAACCATTCCGGCCGGAAGCTGACGAACCCCTTCACCCCGCCGAAATAGAACGTCCCGTCGGAGGCCTTCAGCCCCGACTTGAAGTTGAACTGGTCGCCGGTGAGTCCGCTGCGGTGGTCATAGTACAGCACCCTGTCCCGCTGCGGGGAAATGTGGAAGAGGCCGTGGTTCGTGCTTCCCCAGATTCCGCCGGAGTCGTCCTCGAGCAGCATGTAAACCATGTTGTTGGGAAGGCCGTCCTCTTCGGTCCACCTTCTTTCGACCTGCTTGGTGGAATGATTGTAATAGATGATTCCCGCGTCCTCCGTGCCAAGCCAGATATCATGGGCCGAATCCTCCATCAGGCAGGTGACATAGGGGCTCATCCCGTCCAGGTTCTCCCAGGTGCCGGTGTCCGGGTCCAAACGGAAGACGCCCTGGCCCATGGTGGCGAACCACAGCGAGCCGTGGAAGTCCTGCAGGATATCGTTCACCTGCCGGGAGATCAGGTTATCGGCGACTTTGGAGAACCGGTCCCTCGAAGCATCATACTGGAATAAACCGCTTTCCGTCCCGATCCACACCTGCCCGGAGAGGTCCCGGAGGATGGAGTAAACGCTGTTTTCACCGGGGCTGCCGCCTTCCGAGGCAAGGCTGTAATGGCGGAAACCGCGTTTGCCGGGGTCCAGCACGAAGAGGCCTTCCCCGTAAGAACCGGCCCAGAGCCGGCCGTCGATGATGTCCAGGGCGTGGATGTTTCCGGCCGGGAGGAAACCGTTCTGGAAGCTGCCGTCTTCGGGGTTGAACCGATGCAGCCCGGAATCCTCGGTGCCGATCCAGATACTGCCGTCCGGTGCCTGGCAGAACTCGCTGATGTTCTTTCCGTGCAGCGTGTTGGGCCCCGGGACGGGGAAGTATTTCCGGAACATCGAAGAATAGGGCGAGTAGTAGTTCACGCCGCCGAAATAGGTTCCGATCCAGACGCCTCCGTCGCGGTCCTCCATCAGACAGAAGACGGCGTTGTCCGAGAGGGAACTGGACATGTCGCTGGTGTGGGTGAGCCGGCTGATGCCGGATGCGTCCTTGACGTGCGCACCGTTCTCCGCCCCTACCCAGATGCGCCCGTCGGATGCTGCGAGGATATCGTGGACGAAATAGACGTCCTTGCTGCCGAATCCCTCCATCTGGGAGAATGACTTGCTGCGGAGGTCGAATTTCAGGACGCCGTAGTCGACCGATCCCACCAGGAGGGTCTCGTTGTCGAGGGGAACGACTTTAGTAAACCGCCGCTCGGTCTTTCCCAGGTAAGGATACTGTTTTACCTGGTCGCGGTCGTCTCCCAGAAGCTCCAGTAAACCGCTGGCATAGGAGGCGATCCACAGGTTCCCGTATCCGTCTGTCTGCAGGTCGCGGATGTGGATGCCGCGTCCGGCCTCGCCCAGGTCGATCTGGCTTTCGGAGAAATCGTTTTCGATCCGGATCAGGCATGTGTCCGCGATGGCTGCATAGGTTTCGCCTTCCGGGCCGAATTCAATATCGCGGACGATACCTTCCACGAGTTTCCCGGAGGCGTCGTGCAGGGGAATGTCCCGGAAGGTTTCGCTTTCCGGAGAGAAGATGTGCAGGCCGAACAGGGTGCCGACCCAGATGTTTCCCTCCGCGTCTTCCCGCAACGAGCATACTGCATCCTGGGACAGTCCGCTTCCGTCGCCTTTCTTGTAAATCCGGAAAGTGTTCCCGTCATACCGGTTTAGCCCGTTCTGCGTTCCGATCCAGATATAGTCGCTCCGGTCCTGGATGACGCAGTAAACCATGTTCTGCGAGAGGCCGTCCTCCACTTCCAGGCTGCGGAGGGTGTACGGCTGGCCCTTGGAGATGCTCCCTGCCAGGGACAGCAGGAGGCAGGACAGTCCTATGTGTATTCTCTTCATTTCCAGCAAAGATAATCAAATTGAATCAAAAGTGACAAAAGATAAAACAAATGTGAACCCGGGTTGAAAAAGTGTTTCATATATTTGCCTTAGACTAATTGCATGCCCTTATGCTTAGCCACAGATTAATCAACACTTTTTTGGCCGTCGCCCTGTTCTCGGCCTGCTCCTCTCCTGTCCGGATAGGACTCATCTCTTCTGAAAGCGGTCTCCGAAACATGTTGGAGGAGCGCGGTTTCCAGTGTGAGGAAATCGCTCCCGACGCTCCCCTCGGCGCCTATGACCTGGTGTGGTGGCACCGCCCGGACACGTCGGCTCTTTCGCCCCGGGAAGTAGCGGCTGGCCCCGCATTGATCCGTTATATGGAGAAGGGCGGGAAGGTGGTCCTTTCCATGGACGCCGTCCGTCTGGGGAATGCCTGGGGACTGGAACCCAACCCGGTGGAAGCGAGTACGTGGGATGCGGAGGATTCCGGTTTCGGTCGCAAGATGGGCTACCATTCTTTCCGCAGCCATCCCCTGTTCGACGGGATGCACGGCGGTGCCTATGTCTGGCACGGCCACGAAGATAACAAGTGCCGTGTGCTGGGTTATTCCGGAGCCAACGCTCCGCAGCGGGAAGGTACCCGCATAGCCGCCACCCTCTGGGAACTCATTTTCTATCATCCGGACCAGAAGGTGGTCTGGGTGCAGCCGGTGGGGAAGGGCAGCCTGCTCTCCATCGGTGCCTTCCTGTATTATGACCGTCCGAACTATAACACCAAGATTCTGAGCCGTTTCACGGCGAATGTGGTGAACTGGCTCACGGGCGGCAAATGCGAAAGCCCGGAAAGATACTGGCAGTACGGTCCCGCCGTCGTGGAAACGGGCCGGCCTGTACCGGGGGCGGACCGTCCTGTCGCCCGCGGCGCCGGACCCTCGCGCTGGAATCCCGCCGGGGAAGGCGGGGATTCCCTGGCCTTTGCTCCCGCCGCCCAGGAGATTGTCGTCCCTTCCCGCCGCTGCATGACCGTATGCGACGAGCGCGGCGGCATCAAGGAAATATGGACGCACCCTGTGATGTCCCTGAAGGACATGAACGTTTCGGTGGCTGCCGGCGGGAGTCTTTACCCGCTCAGGGAGGCCGCCGGCGTCACGCTCAGGGCCCACAGCATCTGCCGCACCTATACCGCCGGGGATGTGCAGGTGATGGAGATCATCACCGCCGACCCGGAAACGCCGGCCGTCGTCGCCCATTACCAGTGGGAAGGCGCGGTGGACAGTCTCGTGGTGGGCTTCTCCTCCAACATGCGTTTCATGTGGCCCTATGACTCCGACGCACTGGGCTCCATCTGCGGCGGCTGGTCCTCCGGGGCCGGCCTGTATGCCGTGACGGCGGGCGACGGAGAGTTTGTCTCCCTCGTCGGCGCCAACATCCCTGGCAAGCTTCTCTCCGAGGGCGCTGCCGGGGACCGTCTCCAGCTCAATGCCTCCTTCTCCCTGGACGCTTCCGGAAAGCAGGCCTGCGACCTGGTCATGGCGGCGGGCAGCGAGGGAATGGATGCGGCCCTGGGCGCATATGCGAAGGCCATCCAGGCGCCCCGGGAGATGTATGTCCGCAACGCCAGGCACTGGCAGCGTTATCTGGAAGAGACCGTCAGCATCGAAACGCCCGATCCTGCTTTCAACGAAGGTTACCGCTGGGCCACCGTGTCGGCCGGACAGTTCCTGGCCGAAACGCCCGGAATCGGAGCGGCCCTCATGGCCGGCTATGCTTCCTCCCTGCGGGGATGGGGTGGCGGACACCGCGTGAGCGGCCGTCCGGGCTACGCCTGGTACTTCGGCCGCGACTCCGAGCTGGCCGGTTTTGCATACTTGGGGATGGGCGATTTCGCCGCGGTCAAGGCCACGCTCGAGGTCCTGTCGGACTTCCAGGGCGAAGACGGCCCCATCTTCCACGAACTCACCACCAGCGGGTCCGACCATTTTGACGCATCCGACGCAACCCCGCTCTATGTGATCCTGATGGCCGACTACCTCCGGGCCACGGGCGACGAGGACTTTGTACGGGCGCACATGCCCAATGTGTACAAAGCCATGGAGTTCTGCTTCTCTACCGATACGGACGGGGACCATTTCATTGAAATCCGTCACGTGGGCCACGGCTGGCTGGAAGGCGGCGACTATTTTGCGGACAATACGGAATTCTACCTGTGCGGCATCTGGGCGAGGGCCCTCTCCGACGGTGCCTGGCTGGCGGGCCTGGACGGCCACTCCGAGGAGGCCCGGTCGTGGGCGGAGGAATCCGAGACGGTCAAGGCTGCCCTGGACAGGTTCTGGAATCCTGCGGGATACTATAATTATGGCATCTACAACGACGGCTCCTTCACCACTTCGCTCCTGGCCCTGGAGTCCTTCCCGGTCTGGCTGGGCGTGACCAATCCCGAAAAGGCCTTGAGTACGGTAAAGTGGTACTCCGGTTCCAATTTCACCCAGCCCTGGGGCGTGCGCCAAAGCGGCGATCCGCGGAATGAGGAGAATGTCGGGCCCTATGACGAAAGCAACATCTGGCCGCTGCTCACCGGTTCGGTGGCGCTGGCCGAGTATTGCACGGGACTCCGGGAGGCGGCTTTCGGCCATCTCATGGGCAACCTCCTGTGTTACAGCGGCTCCACCCACGGACGTGTTCCGGAGGTGCTCCGGGGGAACGCATACCGGAGCGGCGGGATCACGGCTTTCCAGTGCTGGTCCGAAACCGGGGTTACCGGTCCCGCCATCCGCGGCATGCTGGGCTGGACCTGCAACGCGCTGGACGGCACCTGCACGCTGGCCCCGCAGCTTCCCGACGCATGGGACAGCCTTCGGGTGCGCGGCCTGCGCATGGGCAAGGACACGATCGGGTTCGACATGAAGAAGGACGGGGAGGCCGTCACCTTTGAATTTACCGCTACCGGTGCGCCGAAGGACCTGACCTTCACGTACGCCGGCGAAACCCGCTCCATCCGTTTGCAGAATAACACTAAAATAACCATAGACTAATGAAGCGTTTGATGATCATGGCACTTTCCGCTGCTGTGCTTTTTTCGTGCGCATCCCCCCGAGAAGAAGAGGGACTCTATCGGAATAACCGCTCTCCGCTGGCCCACAAGCCGTATGTGGAACTGCCGCTGGGAGCCGTGAAGCCCGACGGATGGCTTCGCGACCAACTCCTCCGCCAGGCATCCGGCATGACCGGCCATCTGGACGGAATCGTACCCAACATCATGGGCGACCGCAACGGCTGGCTGGGCGGCGACGGGGACAAGTGGGAACGCGGCCCCTATTGGATCGACGGCCTGGTGCCCCTCGCCTACATCCTGGACGACCAGGCCCTGAAGGACAAGGCGCAGCGCTGGATTGAATGGACCCTCGCCAGCCAGCAGGAAGACGGCTTCTTCGGCCCTGGGGAGGACCTCCCCAACGTGGACGGCCTGCAGCGCGACCGCACCCACGACTGGTGGCCCCGCATCGTCGTGCTCAAGTTCCTCCAGCAGTATTACGACGCGACGGGGGACGAACGCGTCATCGACTTCATGACCAAATACTTCCACTATCAGCTGGAAAGGCTCCCGGAAGAGCCGCTGGGGCAGTGGAGCTATTGGGCAGTGGAGCGCGGGGCCGACAATATCATGGTCGTGTACTGGCTGTACAACATCACCGGTGACGCCTTCCTCCTGGATCTGGGCAAACTGCTCGCGGAACAGACGGCGCCCTGGAAGGACCGCCTTTCGGACCACAGCACTCTTTTCACACGCTACGCCCTGCACTGCGTGAACCTCGCCCAGGGCTTCAAGGCTCCGGTCATCGAATACCAGGGAAACGGCGACAAGTCGTATGTGGACGCCGTGGTTACCGGCTACGAAGACCTCATGAAGCAGCTGGGCTGGCCCAACGGGATGTACGGTTCCGACGAGCTGCTGCACAGCGGCTCTCCCACCCAGGGCTCCGAGTTCTGTTCGGCCGTGGAACTGATGTTCTCCCTGGAAAGGATGATCGAGATCACCGGCCGTACGGACCTGGCGGACTGGTTGGAGAAAGTGGCCTACAACGCCCTTCCCACCCAGGCCACGGACGACTTTGACGCGCGCCAGTACTACCAGCAGCTCAACCAGGTGGAGGTTTCGCGGAAGATGCGCAATTTCATGACCAGCTATAACGGTACCGAAGGCACGTTCGGCCCGCTTACCGGCTTCCCCTGCTGCACGGCCAACATGCACCAGGGCTGGCCGAAATTCGTCCGGGACCTCTGGTACGCCTCCGACGACAACGGCCTGGCCGCCATGTATTACGGACCCTGCACGGTTACTGCGAAAGTGGCCGGCGGCGCAGAGGTAACCATCGCCGAATCGGGCGGATATCCCTTCTCGGAGACGGTCCTGTTCAAGATTGAGGAACTGGCCGGGCCGACCGGCTTCCCGCTGCATCTGCGCATCCCCGGCTGGTGCGAAACCGGCGCGGTGAAAGTGAACGGCGGCGAAGCGGCCTCCGGCAAGGGAGGGGAGACGCTGGTCGTGAACCGCGAATGGAACCAGGGCGACGTGATTGAACTCAGCCTGCCGCTGCAGATCAAGGTTTCCCGCTGGTATGAGAACTCCGCCGCCGTGGAGCGCGGCCCGCTGGTCTTTGCCCTCAAGATGCAGGAGAATTGGACCAAGGTGGCCAATGACGGCAAGTTCGGTACCCGCTACGGAGACTGGTACTACGAAGTGCACAGTCCCGATGCCTGGAATTACGCCCTGCTTCGCGAAGATGTGGAGGGAGACGCACCGGCTTCGGCGTTCACGCTCGTCGAAACCCCCGTCGAAGGCTATCCCTGGAATGTGGACAACGCTCCGTTACAGATCAAGGCCCGCGCGCGTACGCTCGAAGGCTGGGAGCTGTACGGAGGCATGACCGGGCCGCTGCCTTACAGCGACCAGTATCAGGCCGAACTGGGCCCGGTACAGGAAATCACCCTCATCCCCTACGGATGTACGACGCTAAGAATCACTGAATTCCCCGTAACCTACTGATTATGAAGAGAAGGATCTTGATACTGCTTCTGCTGGGATGTCCTTTCCTGCTGAACGGTTCCTGTACGAAGACGGACGATAATCCGCCGGATGGCAAGGACCCCGAAGAGCAGACGCCGGAGCAGAATCCGGACACTCCCGGTCCGGAAATCGCCCTCGTGGCACCCGCCGACGGCTATACCTTGGACCTGTGGTACAACGAGGATTATGTCTTCGAGTGGAACCCGATGGAAGGTCAGAACTTCTATCGCCTGTATTTCAGCCGCACGTCCGACATGGCCGAAAAGACCTCCATCGTGGTCGACCGGGCGAAGGCGTCGGTGAGCTGGCGCGACTTCGCGGCGGCCCTCAAGGAGATCGGTTTCGCTTCGGCGGAGACGGCCGATGTCTGGTGGAGCGTGGGTCCGTGGACCGAAGGGGTCAAGTACACTCCCCAGGTGCGGCGCATGAAGGTTACGACCCTCAAGGAAGACGGCGTTTCAGAACCCGTCACCGACCCTATCAGGGTGAAGGTGGCCGTGGTCTATGAGGATCCGGTCTTCAACGACCCGGCGAACCCGTCCGACCCCCGCAACGGAAAGCGCATCCACGAGATCGAGCACTGGAACGACCCCTGGGCACAGATGCGGGAGTATGCCGCTGCCTTCGAGGAGGTCTCCCATGGCGCCGTGGACATCGAGATCGTGGAGGAGCACGATTCGCAGCGGATGTTCTGCTACACGTCCTCGACGGCCAACTCCACGCGCGAGTACATGACGCCGCAGCTGCTGTACAAGCGCTACCTGGACCCGGACCCGGAAACCGGGAAGGCGCACATCGACATCGACGGAAAGACGCTCGACTACGATTACGTGGCGATGATGGATGCCTTCGGACTTTCCGCCAAGGTGGACGAGGGAACCATCAACGAAGTCTGGGTGTACAACCACCCCGCCTGCAAGATGAACGAGTCCCGTTTCATGGGCAAGGGCGGCTTCTGGTGCAATTCCATGCCGATCGACTTCGGCGTGGGCCGGAACTACGCCCACAACAAGAAACTGGTGTGCGTGATGTTCTGCAACTATGAACGTACGGTGGACCTGGCCCTTCACAGCTTTGCGCACCGGACCGAATCCATCATGAGCCAGGTCTATTACCAGAATTATAACACCCAGACCAAGAGCTGGCGTGACTATAACAAATACGGGGTGTTCACCTATGTGTACGAACGCGACTGGTTCAAGGGAACGGACCGTGACCTGAACAAGTTCGACATGTTCTTCGCGCATGGAAGCGCCTATGACAGAATCGGGGAAAGCGGCTATGCACATATCGGCACCTGTCACTCCCCGTGCAACACGGACGGCAACTACGGATACGCAGACCCCGCGGCCATCTACACTTTCGCCGACGAGTGGGACAACTACCCTTACGTCCACGGCATCAAGGCCGATGCCCGCAAGGTCACCTGCGCCGAGTGGAAGGATCCCAAGGACTACCAGTACGGCTATATGAAATGGTTCTACAGGCATGTGCCCCATTTCCAGGGGATCAACACCTTTGACGAAGGGGACCTGCACCTGAACAACTGGTGGCATTATCTGTTTGACTACTACGGAGCCATGGACTACGAAGCCCAGCTCCGCGCACAAATCGGGAAGTAAGACGTTATGAAAAGATCCATTGTTTACAGTTTGATCCCGGTTCTCGCGTTGGCTTGCGCGGGTCCCCAGGTCATCGATGAACCGGAGGAACAGGTAGAAACCAAGACGTACGACCTGAAGCTCACGGAGCCGGCGGACGCCGCCAGCTGGGCGCTTGACGCCGCCGGAACCTACACGTTCTCCTGGGAGGCAGTCCCCGGCCAGACCAACTACAAGCTGGTGCTGAGCAAGTCCCAGGACCTGTCGAATCCTTATATCGTCAGTATCCGGAGCACGTCCCAGGCCCTGGACGGCAAGACCCTGGACGGCTACCTGCAGGAACTGGGAGTCGCTTCCGAAGCCACGGCGGACATCTGGTGGAGCGTGCTTCCCTATAAGGAAGTGGCGCATACGGAATATACCACGAACGTCCGCAAGGTCACGGTAACCCGTCTGGCAGAAGAAAAACCCGACTGGGGACCTGTGGAGGAAGCGATCGTCGTGAAGGTGGCCGTCATTTATGAAGACCCCTATTACACCAACTTCGAAAACAGCTCCGACCCGTGGAACGGCAAGCGCATCCATGAGATCTTCGGCTACAACAATCCCCATAGCCAGATGCAGGAATACGCCCGCGACTTCGAAGCGTATTCCCACGGCGCGGTGGACATCCAGATCGTCCACGAATTCTCGCTGGACAACCAGCTGTTCAGCTACTATGCCGAGGGGGAAACCGAGACGTCCGAAAGGAGGTATGTCACCCCTTACGCCATCTGCAACGATTTCATCAAGGATCACAAGAACATAGACGGAGTAGGCCTTGAGTACGATTACCCGGGCGTGCTGGACCATTTCGGCATTTCCGAAATGATCGACAAGGGAGAGGTGAACGAAGTGTGGGTGTACAACCATCCGGCCTGCAAGATGAACGAATCCCGTTTCCTGGGCCAGGGCGGATTCTGGTGCAACAGCGGCCCCATCGACTACGGTACCGACCGCTATCACGCCCATAACAAGAACCTGGTGTGCGTGATGTTCTGCAACTACGAGCGGACGGTGGACCTGGCCCTGCACAGTTTCGCGCACCGGACCGAATCCATCATGAGCCATCTCTATTACAACGAGAACTTCCACTGGTTCCCCAGCGACAGCCACTTCTCCGGCCTGAAGAAGGACCTGCGCACCTTTGACAAGTTCTTCTCGCACGGCACCGCCTATGAGAAGGTCGGCGAAAAGGGCTATGCCCACATCGGCACCTGCCACTCGCCCTGCAACACGGACGTCAACTACGGCTACGGGGAGTCTTCCTATATCCTTACGTTCGCGGACGAATGGGAACACTACCCTTATATCGAGGACAACAAGGACCTTGCCCGGAAAGTGAACAGTTCGGAGTGGAAGAGTTCGCAGTACGGCTACATGCAATGGTTCTATGAGCACATCCCGCACTTCAAGGGAATCAACACCCACGACAGCAACGACCTCCATCTGAACAACTGGTGGTACTACCTGTTCGATTATTACGGTGCGGTGGAATATGAAAAACGTCTGCAAAGGGAATTAATGTAAAACCATATAGAACGCTATGTCTACTAAACATCACAGAATGGGAACCTTCCTTCTGGGCATCGTCCTCCTCCTGGCGCCGACCTTGAGGGTGGACGCCCAGAAGCAGGTGACGGCCAAGGGAACGGTCATCGACCAGAACGGAGACCCGGTCCCCGGCGCCGTATTCTATGTAAAGGGGCAGCAAACCCAGGGTGGAGTCGCCAGGGACAACGGTACTTTCAGTATCACGGTCCCGCGGGGAACCGTCTTGGTTTTCACCAGCCTGGGCTACGCCGACGTAGAACGGACCGCCGCCCCCAACATGGTCGTCGAAATGAAGACGGAGGACCAGATCCTGGATGAACTCGTCGTGGTCGGCTACACCAAGGAGAACCTTCGGAACATTTCCGCGGCTGTGCAGCGGGTGGACATGCAGGCCCTCGAGAACAACCAGTCCGTGTCCATCGCGACCATGCTCGCCGGCCAGGCGGCCGGCCTGCAGACCGTCACCCGAAGCGGTGTCCCGGGAGCCTCCAACACCGGCCTTGTCATCCGGGGCAACAGCTCGCTTTCGTCCGCCAACGACATCACCGGTATCTCCAATCCGCTTTACATCATCGACGGCGTGCCCATGTCCCTGCAGGATTTCGCGGGCTATAACGTGACCGACAACGACTTCCTCTCGTCGCTGAACCCGCAGGACATCCAGAGCATCGACATCCTGAAGGATGCCGCCGCGACGGCCATCTACGGTTCCCGCGGTGCGAACGGCGTCGTCATCATCACTACCCGCAAGGGAACGTCGGGAGCCGCCCGTGTGACCGCCCGCGTGAGCCACGGTTTCACGCTCAAACCTGCGAAGATCCCCGTGTATGTGGGTGAAGAGGAGCGCCAGGCCAAGATCGACCTGCTCAAGAAGACCTGGACCAACCTCTTCCAGGGCGCTGAATGGTACGACCAGCGGACGAGCGGTAACGGAGCCACCTACGTGGAGGCCATCGCCTATCCGTCGGTGCTCAGCGACAAGTACAACCCGTACTTCAACAACGCCTACGACTTCCAGAACATGTTCTACCAGACCGGCCAGACCGGCAATTACGACCTGTCCATGGAAGGCGGTACCGAGAACAACTCTTACCGCGTATCCCTGGCCCATTACGACGAGACCGGTATCCTGGTAGGCTACGGGCTTTCCCGTACGAACCTCTCCATGTCGCTGGTCAACGACGTCAACAAGTGGATTCACAACGAGGTGGTGATGCGTTACTCCTACATCGACCGCGAAGGTGGCCTGGGCGACGTGATGAAGGCGATGCCGACATCGCCGACCAACCTCCCTTCCTCGCTGTTCTACCGCACGGAGACGGAACTGAACCAGATGTCCGGCGGTCTGGGCGACGCCTACAACAAGAATGTCTCCCACGACCTTACGGTGGGTGAGACGCTGCGCCTGAAATTCGCCGATTGGCTCACCATGGACAACCAGGTCTCCATGGTCCTGGACTTCGGAAAGCGCGACTATTCGGTCCCGTCCATCGCGCGTACCGACAACAAGAGCATCGCCTACTCCTACGCCAGCATGACCACGACCTACAACGTGAACTCCGTGCTCAACTTCAACAAGTCCTTCGGCCCGGAGAAGAAGCATACGGTCATCGCGCTGCTCGGTACGGAGGTGAACATGAACAACCTGAACACCCTCCGGGCCGAGGCCCAGTCGGGTATGTCCGACCACCTGAAGGTCATCCAGGGTTACACCAAGGAGAATACCCTGGCCTACTCCGACATCGTCACTTCCCGGATGTTCTCGGTCTTCGGACTGCTTTCCTATGGCTTCGCCGGAAACCGCTACAAGATCGAGGGCGTGTACCGCCGCGACGGATCCTCCCGTTTCGGCGCCAATACCCGCTGGGCGAACTTCCCTTCGGTGAAGGCGCAGTGGGCGTTCAGCGAGGAACCCTGGCTCAAGCCCGTCACGGCCAGCTGGCTGGACTTCGGTAAGATCCGCGCCTCGTACGGAACCTCCGGTGAGATCTACTACGACCCGCTGCTCCAGTACAACTCCCTGGTCGCCCCCAACGGCTTCGGCGCCGGTGTGATGTGGCAGGACAGCAACAAGATGGATGTCAAGACCTACGGCGGCAACCTCTCCCTCGTGTCCGACTTCGACAAAATCGCGAACAAGGATCTCACCTGGAGCTGGTCCAAGGAAGTGGACTACGGTCTGGACCTGGAACTCTTCGGCCGGCGGCTCAACCTGACGTTCGACCTGTATTCCCGGTATATCTCCAACCTGGTCTATACCTCGGAACTTCCCGCCTATGTGGGATTCAACAGGATCTCCTCCAACCTCGTGGACATGGTGGGACACGGTTTCGAAACCTCCATCACCGCCTATCTCTTCCCGCGTACCAGCAAGGTACAGTGGGACTGGACCCTCAACCTGGGCAACAACCATATGGTCATTGCCAAGATGGGTAACGGCGGCAAGGACTACATCAACATCGACGAAAACTACGCCTTCATCCAGGGTGCTCCGGCGTTCCAGTACTACATGCACGAGTATCTGGGCGCCCTCGACTCCTTCTCCGACCTTCCGGTGAACCCCCTGACCGGTGAGGCCCTCACCTACTACCAGGTGGACATGGGGCTTGCCCGCAACCTCCAGGGACGTATCTTCCCGGGCTGCTCGCTCTATACCGACGTGGACGGCGACTACTATCTGCGCAACGACGCGAGCGACATGAAAGTCATCGGAGGCAAGACGGCCGAACCCAAGATCACCGGCGGTATCTCCACCGGCTTCAAGTACAAGAACCTCTCCGTCAGGGTGAATTCCTCTTTCGCCTTCGGTCACTGGATCTTCAACACCACCCTCTACGAACAGCTGAGCCGTCTGGATTCCTCCTGGGATTACTACCAGTACGCGCTCTATAAGTTCGACGAATCCAAGTTCTGGTCGGCTCCGGGCGACGACTCCTATTATCCGATGCTGTACGTGAACTACTGGGAAGGCGGCGGTGCCAGCATCTACCGCAAGTCCAGCATGTACCTCGAGCGGGGAGACTACTGGAGCATCGACAACGTGAACGTCTCCTACAACCTGCCCGACAAGTGGATGAGCAGCCTCGGCATCCGCGGCATCAACGTGTACCTGAACGTGAGCAACCTCGCCATGTTCAAGGCCTCCACCGTGCTGGATCCGCGCAAGATCACCCGTACGGGCTTCTACAACGGCGAAGGCTACCCGCTTTCGCAGACCTTTGTGCTGGGTGCACAGATCCAGTTTTAACGCTTAAAGGAGAATAAGATGAAAAAGTACTTGATTATACTTGCTGCAGCGGTTGCGACAGGGTTCGCCACCTCCTGCAAGGATTTCCTTGAGCCCACCCAGATCGACCTCATCTACAACGAAGCCTTCTGGGAATCTCAGGCGGACGCGGAAGTGGGTGTGACCGGCGTTTACTCGCTCTACCGCGGCCTGATGTCTTCCAGCGCGAACTGGTACCAGCGGGCCGACGTCACCTGCGGTTTCGTGAAGAACGGCTGGTCCGGAGGTTCCAACAGGAACTATTATACGGTGGGCAACTATTCCGATGTCTCTTCCGTGGACCGGATGTGGGGATCGATGGACTCCGCCTGCGACTGGGGCCCCTTCTACAAGGTCGTCGCCCAGGCCAACCTGGTGATTACCAAGATCCTGGCCATGGACGTGGAAAAGTTCAGCAGCCAGGAAGCGTATGACCGCCTGCTGGGCGAGGCCTATTTCCTCCGCGCCCTGACGTATTTCAACATCCTGAGGGTCTGGGGAGACGCCCCGCTCGTCACCGAGGCCATCGAATCCTCGAGCCAGGTCATCGACAAGGACCACTCTCCGCTTCTGATCGGGCGCAGCACCGACTTCGAGATCGCAAGCCAGGTGCTTGACGATGCCGAAAAGGCGGTGTCCCTGCTCGATTACGGCACCTACGGCACAGCCACCTGGGCGATCCGCGCCAACAAGGGTTCCGCCCTGGAACTGTTTGCCCATGCGAACATGTGGGCGAACTTCCTGGCCCGGCGCGACCGTCTGCCCAATCCGCTGGGTTATGTGAAGAATGCCATCACCGCCCTGGAGGACCTGCGGGATCACGGCGGCTACTCCTATGTGGACTACCGGAATGCCGACGCGGTGAAGGCGATGTTCAACGGCCAGTCCCCGGAAGCGGTCTTCGAACTCTACGTGGGTACGGAGAACAACGAGTCCTACAGGGCCGACCGGTCCGGCGTCCAGGCGTTTACCTGCAAGATGACTCCGCTGGACAACGACCCGACCCACGACCGCTCCGCGGGTATCGACTGGATCCCGTACAGCCAGAAGTCCAAGCTCTATCCGGAGTACGACTTCGCCACCGGAGGCCCGGACATCCGCCCCAACCTCTTCTTCGGCGCGTGGGACTCCACGTACAACGAACCCTTCAACGAAACGCAAGGGTCTTCCACCAACGACCGCACGAAGGTCACCTGGCTCACCAAATGGGCGCAGCTCACGGAAGACACCGAACGGAAGCAGGAATCCTACATCGCTTACTTTGCCGAATGCAACATCCCGGTTTTCCGGTACACCGATGCGATGCTCCTCCTCGCGGAAGCCTATTACAAGAACGGTGAGGAAGAGAAGGCCCTGCCGATCGTGAACGATATCCGCCACCGTGCCGGGCTGGCCGACTACGCCGGCAACGACATCATCTCCGAAATCATGCAGCAGCGGATCAGCGAACTCTTCGGGGAAGGGTATCTCTACTACGACTTTGTCCGGAACAATTTCTGGCCCAACGCGCACCTGATGGGCGCCGTCAAATATCGCCAGAAGGGTTACTACTGGCCGGTCTCCTCGAATGTGCTCGCCACGAACACCATGATCGACCAGACTCCCTACTGGAATGGTAAGTGCAACTGGTAAAAAGGAGGACGCCATGAAAAGAATCGTATTATTTGTATTTGCAGCTGCAGCGGTCCTCGCCGTTTCGTGCAGGAAGGACGACTCCATCGGCGGCACGGTCAATCCTACCGACGTGATGGACATCAACACCTACGACTGGATGGCCCAGACCGACGAAACCGCCGTGGTCGCCCAACTCTTCGACCGGGCCGGCCTCAAGGATGTCATCAACGGGGAAGACGTCACCATCGTCGGCCCCAGCAAGTGGTCGGTGATGCGGTATGTTTACCGCCGGAACAAGCCTTTCCGCAACGGTACCGGCCCTGAGTTCAAGATCGAGGATATCGAGGACGAGGAGGTGGCCCAGATGGGCATGTACATCTTCCCCGGCCGGTGGGACTCCAAAGCCCTCAAGGAGCAGGGACCCCAGTACCTGACTTCGTTGGACGGCAGCCAGGAGATCTACCTTTCCCTTGAAAAGGCGTCGGCCGATCCTGGCGCATCCTGGAACGGCGAAGGAAATGCCGGAGCGGGTTACCAGTACGGCAACTTCATGATGTCCAGCCCCGAGATTGTGTACGTCGTCTTCAAGCGCGGCGAAGACTGGGAAGTGGACGAACGCACCGGAAAGCCTTCGTATCTGGCACGTTATGCCAAGGGCCTGGCCAATCCGGATTGCGACCAGGCTTACCGGATGTACCTGTCCGACGTCCGTACCTCCAACGGCGTAGTGCACATCGTCGTGATGGGCAACAATGCCTATACGGAGCGCTATCAGTATCATACACTATTCTTCTACGGGGTGAGAAACGACGATTATTAGCAGAGACCATGAAAAAGTTTTTTCCCATAATCATCCTGGCACTTGTGTGCCTGAACTCCTGTTTCAAGGAGTCGCAGCTGCAGGGCTACCTGGGTACGAACATCTACCTTCAGGGGTCCGATACGCTGGTGGTCCCGATCGGCCAGCAGGTATCCACCCAGAAAGCGTGGCTGGACAATTCCACCAAGCCGGTCAAGTTCGAGATCACCAACATCCGTGACAAGTTCGGCGAGCGGAAGGAGGAGTTCTTCAAGACGTCCCCGCTGACGGTGTGGAACGTGCCGTACGACTATCTGACCGATACCACCCGTGCCCTGATCGAGGCAAAGCTCGGAAGCGCCGTCGTCTCCCCGATCATGATCAACGAGGTGAACGGGCAGCTCTACACGATGCCTTCGACGGCCGAATGCGGCCTCACCGCCGGCGATATCTTCAACGTGGATGTCCGGATGTCCAACAGCAAGGGCTCCATCGACATCCAGGACTATGCGGTGATCTCCTTCGCGGCCGGTACCTCCAACGACCAGTTCTTCATCGAAGACTTCGTGAACGGAATCTGCGTGGAGTACTTCGACGCCACGGAGAACCAGGTCGTGAACATCTTCCCGTATTATGACCAGATCAATTCCAGCGATCCCAATTTCGAGACCCGCCGCGCGAACGTCGTCGCCGACAACGGCAAGGAACCGGGAATGGTCTTCCACAAGATCGCCGACACCCCGGAGAACGGGGTCCAGGTCTGGTACAAGATGCTGGATAAGAACGGCAAGCTCTACGATCCGTCGAAATATACGAATTATACCACGACGCTCAGCTATTTCGACGTCGGAATAGACCGTGTCAACGATCCCGCCAAGGGAATGGGGGTCTCCTTCCCGATGACACCCTGGCCCGTGCTGGACCAGCACTATTATATGAGAGGGGAGTATAATTCCGACCTTTCGCGCCTGGACACCGACGAGCTCCGCCGGTACTATCAGGCCCATACCGACAAAGCTTCGGCCGCGTGGTCGACATCCATTTTCGATGCCGAGCACTTCCGGGGCTGGTACGTGCGTCTCCGTACCAAGATCCGCATCTACGAGCCCGGTACCTATGAACTAATCATCACCGTTCCTTTTACGACAGCTGATTAATATACCACTAACACTATTCATTAACTTTTAAACAATCAAACTTATGAAATTCAGTCTCAAATGGTTTGGTGTTTTAGTCCTCGCGCTTCTCACGGTCGCGTCCTGCCATAAGAAGGACGACCCGAAAGATCCGGAGGATGAGAAAAAACCCGAAGAGGTGATTGTCCCGGACAAGAAGGACGTCAACCTCACTGTCGGCCCCGGCGGGTCGACCACCCTTACGACTGACATCGAGGCTTTTGCCGACTGGACAGTCTCTGCGGACGGGAATTACAAGTGGATTTCCGTGAGTCCCATGAGCGGAAGCAAGGGCAAGACCACCCTTACGTTCGCTGTCTCCGCCAACACCGAAGAGGGGGCCAAGGAGCGTTCCGCTTCCTTCGCCGTCTTTCAGGGTACGGCCGTCATCTACGACATTTTCGTGGTCCAGGCGAGCCCTGAATCCAAGGTGGCCGACGGCGACCTCCAGTTCCTGCAGGCCATCGTCAAGGACAAGCTGTTCGGCGAAGACACGCCCAACATCACCGATTGGGTGACAGCCGAGGATGCCGAACTCACCGCTTTCCCGGGCCTGGTCTTCGGCAATGACGACAACGGCAAGATCACCGTCGTCGAGATCAAGGAGGAGGCGCCCTTCACGGCCTTCCCGGAGGTGGTGAACCTTCCCAATGTGGAGAGGATCCGGCAGAACAACAACTCCAAGCTTGCCGGAACCCTGTTCCCGAAGGAGTGGAACACCCCGAAGCTCAAGCACATCGCCCTGTCCCACACCAAGATGACCGGCCCGCTTTGCGACGGGTTCGCGGCCAGCCCGGTGCTCGCCGAGATCTACTTCGACGATACCGATTTCTATGGTGCCCTGCCTCATATCTGGGCATCCAAGGTGCTGGAGGTAGCGCTGATCAGTACAGCCCGCAACTGTACCTTCACCGGGGAAGATCCCTATGAGGGCGACACGGAATGCCCGTATCTCGGCTACATCGTCCCTGCGACCCTGGACGTCATCCTCAACTCCGAGCGTACCGCCCAGGGCGACAAGACCCAGATGAAGGTCGGTGGCGTGAAGGAAGGACACTGGCTCGGTTTCGAAAAGGGCTGGGGCCAGGTGCGTTACGAGCTCTTCGACGAGAATGCCGTCAAGGGCGACAAGGAGACCTGGAGCGACTGGCGCCTCCTCATCGGCAAGATCATCGACGGTGACGACACCAACACCTGGGCCTGGTACTTCTCCAGCATGGGTTATGACCCTGCGGCCGGTTACAAGACCTACATTCCCAAGAAGATGCTCGATTGGGACCAGGCCGTCGCCGACCAGTTCACGGCTGCGGCGAAGGCCGCCCACGATGCCCATGTCCCCATCGACATGTCCGAGTTCGGCGTCGTGATCGAGAAGCACGATGACAACATCGACCACGGCGACGTCATCTCCGTCGGCGATGATTTCTGGAAAGAGCAGTAATACAACCATTTAGACAGTGAATATTATGAAAAGGATATTGATTGCATCTTTCGCAATTGCAGCACTGATCTTCACAGGTTGCAACAAGATTGACAAAGAGACGCCGGCAGGCCGCACGGTCCGCATTACGGCGGATGTCGCCCAGATGGTCACGAAGGTAACCAGCAACAGCTCCGCCCGTTTCACCTGGCAGGAGAACGACGCCATCGGCGTCTGGACCGGTGCCGGACTCACCAAATTCACCCTGGATCCCGAATGGGCCGGTTTCGGCTACGGCGAATTCGTGGGTGAACTCCCCGAAGGCGGGGTCATTAACGAGAACTCCTATGCGGTTTACCCTTACAACGAGGATGAAGCCGCGACCGCAACGGCCGTACAGGGTGCGGAGATAAGCAAGTGGGAACTCCCCACCAAGTTCATCAACCTGTACGCCAAGGGCGCCACGGAGGTGAATGGGAAATACACGTTCCTGTTCCACCACGCGACCGCCTATTTCCGCGTGACCCTCAAGAACGTCCCGGCCAGCGCCGGCGGCCTGTACATCGAGACGGCGGACGGTGGATGCTATGCCATCAGCGTCAAGTATGACTTCTCCGGCGAGACTCCCGCCCTTGAATATGCTACGGACGAATCCGTGATCTATGCCATTCCCGAGCACACCGGAGCCATCGAGCAGCTGGATCTCCTGATTGCCGTCAAGCCCGGGACCTACGCCCAGAAGTCGGGCAAGAACGGTCTTAAATTCCGCATCGCGGTCTATTCCGAACCCAACTGGTGGAGCACCAAGATCTTCGACCACGCCGGATACTTCCTCCCTGCAGAAGGGGCGACGGGCTATACCGTGTCGGCCGGAGAGTACTATGTGTTCCCGACCATTACTTATCCTAACCTGAAGGAGATGGACGACTCCGGTTCCGGCGTCAACGACGGTATCGAAGAAGGCATTGTCACCACACAGGATCCTGATGGCTTCTGGAATATTTCTTTAAATTAGTTTGAGCCATGAAAAAGTATATATTTCCCCTGATTGCAGCCATCGCTGCCATTGCCCTTTCCGGTTGCAATAAGCAAGATGTCGCCCAGGAGCCTGCCGGAGACCGTGTCGTCACCGTTTATGCGGCGCTCGAGAGTGCGCTCACCAGGGTTACGACCGGAAGCGAGATAGGAAAGTTCGTCTGGGAGAAAGGCGATCAGATCGGCGTCTGGGTCGGCGACGAATTCGTCCCCTTCACGCTTGAGGATTCCGCCGAAGGCGCCACCGCCGGCAAGTTCACCGGCACCGTTCCGGAAGGCAAGGAAATCAAGTTCGCCGTCTATCCTTACAGCGAGAACGATACGTACGAGGACGGTATTTACACCTCCTTCTATAACGAAAGTTGGTGGGGTGACTACAAGTCCTGCGTGCATCTGTATGCTCCCGTAAGCGAAGGCAACATCTTCAAGTTCCAGCACCTGTGCGCTTACGCGCTCGTAACCATCAAGAATGTCCGCCAGGATTGCAAATATGCCTATCTGGAATCTCCCGGCGGTGCGATGTTCCTTACCGGCGGCCAGAAGGCTGACCTGACCAAGGAGTATCCCAAGTTCACCGAAGGCGCCCAGGAGCAGGGATTCGTTCCGCTTCCGGAGGACCACTCCAAGATCGTGATCTACGCCCCCATCATGCCCGGCAACTGGGCCGATGGAAAGGCCTTCAAGGTCAAGTTCTTCCAGGACGTGGACTGGGGCAAGGAGTATGGCAAGGGCGACCTTGTGGATGAACCCGTCATCAACCATGTCGGTAAACTGATTACGGGCGGTGTCGTCAATCGTGGCGAGATTATCGTCCTCCCGGACATCGTGTTCGAAGGCGGTGAGGCTTCCGGCCTGAGCGCCACCATCGAAGGCGGCCTTACCTGGCTTTCCGGTACGAAGATCGGCCTGTGGGACGGTACCACCCTGACTGAAAAGACCGTTTCCGGCGGCAATGTGGCCGTGGGCGAATTCGAGGGTGATATCCCCGAAGGCGCACAGTACGCCATCACGCCTACGACGGGAGTTTCCCTCGAAGGCACGACCCTGAAGTACACCAATGACCAGTGGAACTTCAATCCGGGCGCTTTCCTCTTCGGCACCGTCGGAGAACCGTCTTCCCCCGCCTACCTGAAGAGCGTGGCCTTCAAGAACATGGGTGCGACCATCCGCGTCACCCTGAAGAACATCCCCGCTGCGGCGAAGAGTGTCTTCCTGGAGTGCGGCGCCCGTCAGTTCTTCTTCTTTGACGGCACGGTGAACCCGCTCGACGAGAATCCGGTCATCGAAGCGACGGCGAAGGACGAATGGTGTGTCATGGTACTTCCTGAGCATACCGGCGATATCGCCCAGTTGGTCGTGGATATCCCGATCCTTACGGGTGCGTATGACACTCCGCCGTGGGGCTTCAAGGCTGAATGCTACTCTGTTACGGCAGAGGAGTGGGATTGGGGCGCCAAGGCGTCCAACAAGCCTCAGAGCAACGAGATCCAGACCGACGGCACCATCAAGCGCGGTGACATCTTCAACGTGACGCTCACCTTCGAGGCGCTGTAACCATTCCGCCTTCAGGCGTTTTTCGGGCGGCGCCCCCTGACCGGGGCGCCGTCTGCCAAAGCAAAAACCATGAAAACCTTTCTCCGCTCTCTCCGGTCGTGCCTGCTCGTGCTTGCGGTAGTGCTGCCTTCGTGCCAACGGGATGTGATCCTCGAACCAGAGGACCCCTTGGAGCCCCTGTCTCCGGAAGAGTATCAGAAGAAGGTGTATCCGTACATTTCCTTGACCACGGAGGAGGAAATCGTGGGCCCGACGCGGCACGGAAAAGACGTGGACAAGGCCTCTTTTTATGTACGCGGCCGGATGCTGCTCAACGACCCCGATGGCTTCTATTCCAAGACACCGCTGGTGGAAGCGACGCTGAATATCCGGTGGAGGGGCCATTCCACCCTGACGTGCGAGAAGAAATCGTACCGCATCAAACTGGACGAAAAGGCCAGCCTGCTGGGTATCAATGCCGACCGGGACTGGTACCTGATCGCCAACCACCCTGACAAAACCCTGATGCGCAACCTCGTCGCGATGCGGATTTCCGAAATCTGCGGATTGTCCTGGACGCCCGCGATGCTTCCGGTGGAACTGTGGCTGAACGGGGATTACAAGGGGAACTACATGCTCAGCGAGCATAAGGAAGTAAACAATAACAAGATTGACATCACGCCGGCCGGCCCCAAGGACAACGACGGGGAAGCGCTTACCGGAGACTATTATTTCGAGATCGAGTCCGACATGGACCAGCCGGCCGGATTCTGGACGCCCGTCTATCGCGAGCCGGTGATGTTCCGCGATCCGGAGCTTCCGACGGAGGCCCAGGTCCAGTATTGCCGCCAGTATTTCGAGGATATGGAAACGGCGCTGCGGGACGGAGACTTCTCCAAGGAGGGCAAGCGCGGATATGAGGACTATATCGATGTAGAATCCTTTGTAAATCACTATATTGTGCAGGAATTCTGCAAAACCGTGGACGTCCTGCGCAAGAGTACCTTCCTGACCAAGACCCGTGGCGGCAAGCTCGCGTTCTGCCACGTGTGGGATTTTGACCTGGCGCTGGGCAACTGCTCCTACCTGCATGCCGACCCGGGCGCCGAAGACGGGCCGGAGGGCTGGTGGGTGAAGACGGTCGCCCCCTGGCGGATGAAGACCGGCTGGTACCTGCGGCTTTTCGAAGACCCGGCGTTCTGCGCCGCCGTGAAGGCCCGCTGGAACGAGGTCAAGCCGCAGCTGGCCACCCTGCCGGCCTATATCGACACCCTGCTGGTGAAGCACCGCGCCTCGTTCGACCGCAATTTTGAACGCTGGCCGGTGATCGGGACCAACGTATGGCCCAATTCCTGGCCGGAAGAGGAGCTTCCCAAATCCTACGACGAGGAGGTACAACTCCTCAAGGACTACTGCGAGCAACGCTTCCTTTGGCTGGACACGAACATAAACAACCTGTGATATGAAACACTGCCACATTCCCATCCTCCTTGCCCTGGTGCTGGCGCTTGCCGCCTGCGGCAGCAAAGAGACCGCCATCCGCCCGGTCGATTTCTCGGACGTGATCATAGAAGACTCCTTCTGGAGTCCCCGCCTGGACCTTCACAAGACGGCGACCATCCCGATCTGCATAGACCAGATCGAGAAGGAAACGGGGCGCATGCGCAATTACGAGAAAGCGGCGGCGCACGAAGGTGAGCACGAGGGCTATTTCTTCGACGATTCCGACGTATACAAGGCGCTGGAAGGCCTGGCGTACTCGCTCATCCAGCATCCGGACCCGGAGCTGGAGGCGAAATGCGATGAATGGATTTCCAAGATTGCCGGCGCCCAGCAGGAAGACGGTTATATCAACACCTTCTTCACCCTGCCCTGTCCGATCGAACGCTGGACCGACATGGACAAGCACGAACTCTACTGTACGGGCCATATGATCGAGGCCGCCATTGCCTACTACCATGCCACGGGCAAGCGCACGCTGCTGGATGTGGCGCAGCGCATGGTGGACCACGCCATGACCGTCATCGGTCCGGGCCTGCGCCACTGGGTCCCCGGACACGAGGAAATCGAGCTGGCCCTGGTGAAGCTGTACCGGGAAACCGGCGACAAAAAGTACCTGGAGTTCGCCGACTGGCTCCTGGACCAGCGCGGACATGGCTACGGAGTGTATGGCGATCCCCTGGAGCCCGTCGATGACGGTACGCGCCTGTATTATCAAGACAATGTTCCGGTGCGGGAGATTACCGACATCGTCGGCCACGCCGTACGCGCCATGTACCTCTACTGCGGGATGGCCGATGTGGCCTCCTTTACGGGAGACAAGGGTTACATGGATGCCCTGGACCGGGTGTGGGACGACGTGGTGCTGCGCAATATGTATGTTACCGGCGGCATCGGCTCTTCCTATGCCAACGAGGGGGTCACCGAGGACTATGACCTGCCCAACCTGGAGGCCTATTGCGAGACCTGCGCCTCCATCGGGATGGTCCTGTGGAATTCCCGGATGAACCGGATGACCGGCGATGCCAAGTATGCCGACGTGATGGAGCGCAGCCTTTACAATGCGGCGCTCGCCGGCGTCTCCCTGTCCGGCGACCGTTTCTTCTATGTCAATCCGCTTGAATCCAAGGGGGACCATCACCGCCGCGCCTGGTTCGGCTGCGCCTGCTGTCCCAGCAATATCTGCCGTTTCCTGCCTTCCATCGGCGGTTACATCTACGGCGTCCGGGGGAATACCGTGTACACCAACCTCTATATCGGCAGTTCCGCCAGCTTCGAGGTCGATGGGAAGAAACTGACCCTGAAACAGGAAACGGCCTATCCTTGGGAGGGTACCGTGAAAATGACCGTCGTGGACGGCGCCAAGGCGGCGATCCTACTCCGTATTCCGGACTGGTGTGAGTCCTGGACCATGGAAGTGAACGGGAAGCCGGTGGAGGCTCCGGTGGTGGATGGCTATGTCCAGGCCGGACAGGGCTGGAAAGCCGGCGACGAGATCCTGCTCCGCATGGACATGCCGGTCCGCATGGTGGCCGCCGACCCGAATGTGAAAGCCGACGAGGGCAAGCGCGCCGTTTGCCGCGGGCCACTGGTCTATTGCATGGAAGAGACGGACAATGCGGACGTATACGATTCGGCCGGACTGACCGGAGACACCGACTTTACCGAAACCTGGCAGCAGGACCTGCTGGGCGGGGTGACCACCATCAAGGGCTCCAACGGAATCACGTTCGTGCCCTATTATGCCTGGGACAACCGGGAGGCCGGTCGCATGAAGGTTTGGATCGACTATAATTGATTGTTTATGAAGAGAAGTCTTTCCCTGATCCTTGCCGCGGTTTTGCTGGCCGGATGTGCCGTGGACACGGATGTTAAAGAAGCCCGGGCGCTTGCCGGAAGGGTGCTGGAAGGGCCCGGAGTCCGGTTCCTGGAGTTCCGGAAAACGGAGGCGGAAACGGATGTCTTCCGCATCGAGTCCCAGGGCCGGAAAGTCGTCATTACGGGGAACAACGCCAATTCCATGGCGACCGGACTGGGGTACTACCTCAAGCATTATTGCAACATAAGCATCGGCTGGATGGACCCGGGAAAGGCCCGGCTGGACGCCCCTCTGGCTCCGGTCAAGGAGGCGGTGGAGTCATCGGCCAGAGTCCCGAACCGTTTCTTCCTGAACTACTGCACCTATGGCTATACGCTGCCCTGGTGGCAATGGTCGGACTGGGAAAGGCTCATCGACTGGATGGCCCTGAACGGAGTGAACCTGCCGCTGGCCATTACCGGACAGGAATCCGTCTGGTACGAGGTTTGGCGGGAGATGGGCCTGAAGGACGAAGAGATCCGCGGATTCTTCAGCGGTCCTGCGCACCTGCCCTGGCACAGGATGATCAACATCGACGGATGGCAGGGGCCGCTGCCCCATTCGTGGCTGAAGGGACAGCAGGAGCTGCAGAAGAAGATCCTCGCCCGGGAGCGCGCCTTGAACATGAGGCCCGTCCTCCCGGCGTTCGCGGGGCATGTCCCTCCGGCCCTGCTGGGCATTTACCCGGATGCCGACGTGATGCAGATCGAACCGTGGGCGGGATTCCCGGCGGAATATACGCCGTACTGCCTGAATCCTACGGACAGCCTGTTCCCCGTCATCCAGAAAAAGTTCATCGACAAGCAGACCGAAATCTACGGCACGGACCATGTCTACGGGATAGACCTCTTCAATGAGATCCAGCCCCGGAGCTGGGAGGACGAGTGGCTGGCGGAGGCCGGATCCGGCGTGTACGCATCCCTGGAGGCCGCGGACCCGGAGGCGGTTTGGCTTCAGATGACCTGGCTGTTCTGGTATCAGAGCCGGGACTGGACGCCGGAAAAGATCAGGGCCTTCATCACCTCCTATCCGGCCGACAGGCAGCTCCTGCTGGACTATTTCTGCGAGTCCGGGGAAATCTGGCGCAGGACGGACAGTTACTTCGGGGTGCCTTATATCTGGTGCTACCTGGGGAATTTCGGCGGCAATACCGTTCTTACCGGGAACATTCCCGATGTGGACAGGCGCATCAACGAGGCTTTCGCCGAAAGCGAACCGGCGCCGAAAGGCATCGGTTGCACGCTGGAGGCGCTGGATTGCAACCCCTACGTATTCGAATACGTGCTGGGAAAGGCCTGGGACTATCCTTCTGATCCGGAGTCCTATGCGACGCTCCTGGCCGACAGCCGCACCGGCAAGGTGGATGAAAAGGCGCGGGAAGCGTGGTCCCTGCTGGTAAAGGAGGTCTATGGCAAGACGGTCCCCACGGGGTTCAGCTGCACGGTCCACGAGCGGCCGTCGCTGGGTAAGAACATGACCTGGCTCCATCCCCGGTACGAAGATGCTGTGTTGGAGCGAGCCCTGGAACTGCTCCGGGCGGCCGGCGGGTCCGGCCAGGCCTATGGATTCGACCTGGCCAACCTGCAGAGGCAGGTGCTGGCCAACAAGTCGGCCTATGTGTATGAAGACTTCATGGCGGCGTATGATCAGGGGAATCTTGCGGATATGAAGGCGTCGGCGCAGGAGTTCCTGGCGCTGGTCGACAAGATGGAAGAGGCTGTCTCCGGACAGGCCTGCTTCTCCCTGGACAAGTGGGTCGCCGATGCCCGCGCCTGGGGTGCCACCCCGGAAGAGAAGGATTACTACGAGGAGAACGCGCGCTGCATCCTGTCCACGTGGGGCGTGTTCGGCTCCGGTCTCACGGACTATGCCTCCCGGTCCTTCGCCGGCATGCTAAGTACCTACTACAAAGCTCGTTGGGAGAAGTTTTTCGATGAAGTGATTACGGCTTCCGAAGCCGGGACACCGTTCGACCAGGAAGCGTACCTGCGTTGGTGCGAATCGTTCGAATGGGACTGGTGGCACAAAAAGAAGTGAAGATGAAGGTAGGTTTGTTTATCGACACCTGGTATCCGATGGTGGACGGGGTGATCAAAGTCGTGGATAATTATGCCCGCCGGCTGATGAAGTACTGCGACGTCGTGGTGTTCTGCCCCGAAACGCGGGGCGCCGGCCGTGAGGACGACCAGGTGCCATACAAGGTGGTCCGTTGCCTGTCGATGCCGCTCATCAAGAGCGATTACGACCTTCCGACACCCGTCCTGGACCCGCGGTTCGAAGCGCAGCTCCTCCTGAGCGGGATCGACCTGGTCCATATCCATTCGCCGTTTTCGGTGAGCCTGGCAGGCGTCCTGTATGCCAAGATCCACAAATTGCCGGTGGTCGCCACCCTGCATTCGCAGTACAGGCAGGATTTCGAGAAACCCTTGAAGTTCAAGCCGGCCGTGGACGTGGCGATGGACGCCATCATGCGGGTGTTCAATGCCTGCGACGAGTGTTGGGCCGTGAACGCCGGCATCAAGGACCTGTATGTCCGGGAGTACGGCCTGACCGCCCCCTGCAAGGTGCGGCTCAATGCGACGGACCACCAGCCCGTGGCCGACCCGGCCGAGGCGGCCAGGGTGGTCGACAAGACATACGGTATCCCGGCTTCCGCCACCGTCTTCCTGTTCGTGGGCCGGATCAATTTCATCAAGAACATCGACTTCACCGTCCGCGCCCTCGCGAAGGCGAAGGCCTTGGGCCTGAAGGACTTCCGGATGCTTTTCGTGGGCCGGGGACAGGATGGGGAGAAACTTGCAGCGTTGGTGCAGGAACAGGGACTGGCCGAAGAGGTCGTGATGTGCGGCCTGGTTTCCGACAGGGAAATGCTTGAAAACCTGTACTCCCGGGCGAAACTTTTCCTGTTCCCTTCGTTGTACGATGCGAACTCCCTGGTCCAGATCGAGGCGGCATGCCAGGGCACGCCTACCGTTTTCCTGGAGGGCGCCCGTACGGCCGCTACGGTGACCAACGGCGTCAACGCCTTCGTCTGTCCTCCGGACGAAGACGCCTATGCGCAGATGATCCTGGACATCCTGTCCGATCCGGATACCTATGGGCGCGTGTCCGCGGCCGCCCGCCGCGACCTCTATCTCAGTTGGGACGATGTAGTCCGCGACGTTTATGCGGATTATTGTATATTTGTGGACATGAAGACGCAGCAATGATGCTTTATGTCACTTTTTAGCGGAAAGACGGTACTGATCACCGGCGGTACCGGCAGTTTCGGGACGGCGGCCCTGGAGAGGCTGCTGTCCATGGATGCCGGTGCCATCCGTATCGTATCCCGGGATGCCGGGAAGCAGCGGGCCCTGGAAGCCCGGTATGCCTTCGAGGCCGGAAGGCTGTCGTTCCATGCCGGCGACATTGCGGACCGGGCCTTCATGAGGAAGGTCCTCTCCGGTGTCGATTATGTATTCCATGCAGCGGCCCTGAAGGATATCCCCGGATGCGAAAAGGACCCGTTGGATGCCGTCAGGACCAATGTTATCGGCACGGCAACCGTGCTGGAGGAGGCTGTGGCGGCAGGCGTGGAGGCCGTGGTGTGCCTTTCCACGGACAAGGCGGCTTACCCGGTGAACGTGATGGGAAACACCAAGGCCATCGGCGAAAAGGTGGCCGTGTCCCTTTCCGGTAAAGGGACCCGCATCGTCTGCACCCGCTTCGGCAACGTCCTGTGCTCGCAGGGTTCCGTCGTCCCCTTCTGGATGAAACAGATCTCGGAGGGGAAGCCGGTCAGCGTCACCGATCCGGACATGACCCGCTTCATCATGACCATCCGCGAGGCGGTGGACCTGGTCGTCTATGCCTTTGAGAACGGGGAGAGCGGCGATATCCTGGTGCAGAAGTCCCCGGCCTGCACCATCGGCCTGCAGGCGCAGGCGGTCAATGAACTGTGCGGCGGTACCGGCGTGGTGGTCGTGGGGGCGCGGCCCGGAGAGAAACTTTATGAAACCCTCCTGACGAAAGAGGAGGGCGTAAGGGCCGTGGATATGGGCGGCTTCTACCGCATCCCCGCGGCACCCGGCGGCGGTGCCCCGGTGGGGGAATACAACTCCCACAATGCACCCAGGCTTACCCTCGACCAGATAAAAGCCAAACTTGAGGAGGCCATTAAAGGAATAAAAGACGCATGTTAATGAAATTATCCTTATTTTTACGAAAAAATGATCCGTCATGCGCTTATTCCATCCCGCCCTCGCCCTGGTCATGACCCTTTCTTTCTTCCTCCCTGCGAATGCGCAGGGGGAGAAAGGCTCAAAGCATCGAATGCTGGACAGGATCCTGGCCTCGTCCAGGGCGATTGACCCGAAAGCCATCTATGTTCCGGCTCCGCGTTGGACCTTTGCCCTGACGGGAGACCTGAGACAGGCCCGTTTTTCCCAGACACAGGATTTTTTCCTTCCTTCTGCCGTTCTGGCCCCCAACGGCGAAATGATTATCAAGGAGAATCCTGTCAACGTCTCCGTCAAACTGCATGGCAAGATAGGCACGGGAATCGGGGTGCAGGTCGGTTATGGAGACCTGAGCCTTTCCCTGAGCAAGAACCTGGGCGGAGAGAGAACGGACAACGTCATATCCTTCGATCACCAGTCCGCCGGATATGCCCTTCAGGCGCAGTACTTCAGCTATTCGAATCCGGTGGATTACCATCAGGTCTTTGGTAAGGAAGGGGACTGGTCCTTTCGGGAGGAGGACGGTACGACCGAAAAGCCCGGACGGTTGCGGTCGTTTCTCGTGGACGCCTTCTATGCCTTCAACCGAAGGACTTTCGCCTATTCTGCCGCCTATCGGGGGAATCTGTTCCAAAAACGCAGTGCCGGAAGCTGGATGTTCGGATCCAAGGTCATTCTGGGGGAATTCCGCATCGATCCGGAAGAGGAGATTGCCCACTGGGTAAACGGCCAGGCCCGACAGACCACCGCGCAGGTGTCCCTGGGCGGCGGCTATTCTTACAATCTGGTTCCTTTTCACAGGCAGCCTTATGCCGAAAGGGACAAAGGTCTCCGCAACTTGACCGTCAACATGACTTTCCTTCCGATGGTGACATTCTTCAACCAGTTCACCTCCACGGCCTACAACGATCTTGAAAACGGTGTTTACACGCAAGTGGACAAGGACGTCAGGAACGGTAAGCTTCAGGTGAACTATGTCGCCCGCCTCGGCATCGGGTATACGCACGATCTTTTTTCCGTCAACCTTTCAGCCAGCAACAACGACTATACGTACCGGGGAAACAGTTCCATCGTGTACGGGGGCTTCCAAAGCGATGATGTGCAGACCGTGGGAGCGTTCTTCCGGTGGACGGTCTCTCTTCGTCTGGGAATGCGTTTCTAGAACACGAATCCGATCGACATCGCGACGGATAATCCTCTGAGGCTGCACCATTGCGCCGCCAGCGTCAAAGGTCCCAGCAGGGTTTTCCGCCCAAACTCTGCGCCGAAAGCATAGGCCGTCGGGGCCGTTTTCACCAGTTCCGCCATGATGTCCTTGTCCTGGAACATGCCGGTACGCAGCGTGAAGAAGTTTTTGTGGGTGATGCGGAGTCGCATGTCCACCTGCATGGAGGCTGCGAAGTTGCCGCAGGCCTGGAATCCCGTGTTGTAGCCGAAGTACGGAAGCTGATTGTCCAGGTACCGGCTCGCCAGCGTGCCGCCAACGCACAAGGTGTGGATGAAGTTCATACGTCCCGGATACTCTGTCTGCCAGCCGAAATAGAGGGACGGCTGCAGCACGAGACGGGAACCGAGAGGAATGGCGGCCGAGGCGTGCGCGATGCCTACGCTGTAGGGAGGAACGTCACCCGTGTAAAAGTCGCCGGCTTCCGTTTCTTCGTCTTCCATGTAGGAGGAATATCCGCCGAAGACGTAACGGGTGTCCAGAGACACGCGGAACCCTTTTGTCGGGAAATAACTCTCGTTGAAGGTGTCATAGCGCAGGTTGGCGAAAGTGGAAAACCACCGGCTCTGGAGATCCCAGCCCTGCCACTGCATGGTCTGGTCCAGATAATACTCGTAAGGCTCCATTTCGGCTGCGAACCCAAGGCGCGCGTTTCCGTAGATCAGCCGGGAATCCTCAAAATACACTTCTCCCCTGGAATTGATTCCGTTGTACCGGGTCTTACCCCCGTCTTCCCAGTAGCTGAAGTTCTTGTAGGAATTCTTGAGCGCCACGCCGAAAACGGGCAGCTCTCCCAGCGGCTTGTAGGAGAGGTCCAGGTTCACCTCGGACACCTGTCCCAGTTTCACTTCCGAGATGAATCGCAGTCCGGACAGCCTTCTGGTGCCGAAGCCTGCGAATCCGCAGATGTAAACGCCCTCGTCCTCGTCGGCATGGATGCCGACGCCGGCTTCGTGTGTCTGTCCCTTCTGGCAGTCAAAGATGAGCGTGTAGGGCTCCCGGCTGCCGCTGAGGCGATAGGTGACGGACTCGAAGGACTTGGTGCCGTAGAGTTCGGAAAGTACATCTTCGATTTCTTCACGGCCGAACAGGCTGTCCCTCGGAAGAAGGGCCGGACTGATGACGAATTCCGACTCCCTGGGAGTGATGCCCTCGTAACGGATGTCGCTGACTTTGACTTTCTTCTTGTGGATATCCACGGCATGGGGGCCCTGGGCCGCATGAGCGGTGCCGGGCTTGGCTCCCACCCGCCGGGCGATTTCTTCGAATTCCGCTTTCTTCTCCTGGGCGAGCGCATATCCCCGCGCGATGATGTCGTCCACGCTCTTGGCATCGAAGGAAAGCATGTTGTACCCTTGCAACCGGTGCTGCAGGAGGATGTCCGTGTGCTTGCGGTTCTTTACGGAGATGTCGGCCGACAGGAGGGTGATGTTCTGCATGGCCAGGTTGGCCAGGCTGCCCAGGTCGGCCAGGTCGCGGTGCGTGGGCATTTCAGAGCCGATGATGATGTCCGCGCCCATCACGTGGGCAAGGTCCACCGGGAAATTGTTGCGGGTGCCTCCGTCCACGAGCACCATCCCTTCCAGCCGTACGGGACGGAAATAGCCCGGGATGGCCATGGTGGAGCGCATCGCGTCCACGATGTGGCCGGACGTCCAGTTTTTCTCGTTGAGACTGTACATGTCCGTGGCGACGCAGAAGAAGGGCTTGGGAAGCCGGTCGAAGGCGAGGGAATCCTGGTAACCCACGGAAACGGAGCTGAGGGTGTTGCGGACGTTGAATCCGAACAGGAAGCCGTCGGGCAGGCCGAGTCCGATCTTGGCCATCATTTCCTGGCCCATGTCGCCGGAACGGGTATCGCTCTGTTCGTAGTTCCTGCCGTAGCGGATCTGCCGGTCGATGCGCGCCTGCATGTCCTGGTCGTCGTAATGGAACGGGACTGTGATGGCGAAACGCTCTTTGTTGCGGCGGATCTTATAGGTCTGGAAACTGTCCGGGATCTTGTCGGACATCATCACCGTCCAGTCTATGGCGCGGACCAGGGAATCCAGATACTTTGCATCATAGCCCAGCGAATAGAGGCCGGAGACGAGGCCTCCCATGCTGGTGCCGCCCACCATGTCGACGGGGATTCCCATCTCTTCGATGTAACGGAGGACTCCCAGGTGGGCCATGCCCAAGGCGCCGCCTCCGCCCAGCACCACCGCTACGGTGGGGCGATGCTGACGGATGGAGTCCATTCTGGCCCGTATGCGGACGATGGCCAGGGAATCTTCCTCGGGAGTGACGCTGGGGGCGTTGAACTGGTATTGAGCCATGCAGGGGATGCTCAGGATCAAGGCGAAAAGGGCGATGAAACGTTTCACAGGTCTTATTGAATCAATCCAAGTCGCAAAATACGCATTTTTGAGGACAATTCACTTCCTGAGGGAAGGATTTTCTCCAACTATCGCATTTTCAGGAAACAAAAGGGGTATGTGTTTTGCATATTGCTCGCGAACAAAGGTTTTTTTTCATGAAAATAAAACTGATTCTTGTCTGCTCTCTGATTGTCTTGTGTGGAACGGCATCCGCCCAAAGCCGGGATATCGGCCTGCAGGTCGGGCTCAATGTCCCGATGTCCCAGAAGGCCATGATCGGGAGTGACGTCATGCTGGGCGTCAGCTATGGACAGTTCTACCACAACGGCTTAGGCTTCCGGACCGGATTCCAGTATGCCGCCAGCACCGCCGATATTGATGACGTCTTCGGCATTCCCCTGGCATTCGCGTACAGGACCCGAACCAAATCGCCCGGCGAGCGGTTCGAGACAGGCGCCGCCGGCGCGAGGGATGCGATGATTTACCGGGGCACCCATCGCAGTGACGCGGTGGGCTTTCTCGGCGGCTTCCTGCTGAACCTGTTCAGCGACATGGAGTTCTTCGCGGGCGCGACGCCCGGATACATCGTCGGTTCTTCCGAAATCCCGTCACATTTCTTGCGGGGAAATCTCAGTCCATATTGGGAAGATGCCTGGGTGGAGAAGACGCATGACTTCTCGCTGACGCTGGATGCCGGAGTGACGCTCAATTACAGCATCTGGCGCTTCGATCTCAAGTTGACACCGGCCGTCCACTACAATCTCACGGACAACTACCTCTACCACCTCACCGTTGGCGATGCCGGAGGGGCCGTCAAGGAGACGACGGCCCCGATCCGCTGGTTCTTCACCCTCAACGGGGGTCTTTCCTTCAGGTTCTAGCGCAAAGCGATGAGGAGTCCGAAGTTGATGACGGAAGTGGATCGGGAAAGGACAGACATCTTACCTTTTGGCCGGGGCTGATTGTGTTTAATCCGAAAATGACTATCTTTATCCAGACCAATCGCGAAATAAAGAAATGAAAAAGTTCATCGCACTTCTGGCATTTGCATCCGTGCTGGCGAGCTGCGGGGTGGCCGGGATTTCCGGCTTCGAGTCCGCTTCGGAGCCTGTCAGTTATATCGACTACCGTCCGTTCCTGGACGATGATTTCTATTTCATCCCCAACCGGCCCTGGACCGGAGGGTTCACCCCCATCGCCGAAATGAAGGTGGTGCTCACCCCTTCGACCTATCGCCACGAAGGTTTCTCCCAGGGAAGGCCTCCTTTCGAAGAACTTGATTATGAGGGATTCCTGCGGATCGTCGAGGAAAAGGCGCGTGAGCTCGGTGCCGACGCCATCGTCGATTTCAAGTCCTCGCTGAAGAAGGACGTCACCGGCAGACCGACCAGATTCACGGCTTCCGGCTTCTGCATCCTCCGCGATTAGGTCGGTTCCGGGCAAGTCTCCGGGTCCTGGTCAGAATTCCAGCGCCACGCGCATCCCGACCTGCTTAAACAGGCCATCCGTGCAAGGGGGTACATCCGTGACAATTCCGGGATCGTAAAGTATCTTGCCGAACACATTTGCCGAGATAGCGATAGCATTATACAGGCGTATCCTGATGCCGGCCCCTGGTTCTACGAAGGGCCCGAACACCGTCCCAAAGGATACTCCGACCCTGAAATCGAACATGGGCATCACCGCATGCCTGTCCCACATGCTTCGGAAATCAAAGAAAACAGGGACAGAAGTCGTTGAAACCGTCTTGAGGCCGATATAGGGGAATTCATTCAGAAGCTGATCATCCGCTTGAGGAGTGTAGGAAGGGTTATCTATCTGGTCCCCCTCCAGGCCGATACCACCCCCGATAAAGTACGAACCGAGTCTGACACCATGGATGGTGGATACTTGGAACGACAAGCCCGACTTGTTGTCCTGAAGAAAAGAATAACCTCCTTCTACGATTCCACGGTACTTTGTCTGGGCGTCAAGATGTACCACAGACAGAATCAAGGAGATAAATAGGATCATTTTCTTCATTGTCATGCTTCTGTACTATCCAACAATCGGGAATTACGATTAATCGGTGTAAATATAAGACAATCAGCCGAAAAGAAAAAGGACACCAGCCCATACGGTGAAGATCTTTCCTTCGATCCGTCTCATCTGCCAGTCCATTCCGCCGGCAGTGTTCATCTTTGCGATGGTTTCAGGGATTAAAGCGATTTGCCCCAGATCATGAACTGCTCTGCCACGGCCGGATCGGCATGGTGGAAGAAAAAGGCTTGTACGTACCTCTTCATCCGGATACGCCTCCGCTTCCAGGGGCAGAGGAAGGAGTTGGTTAAAGGGGATGTTCCGATCGTAGGGATCCTTATTTGACAATTTGACACTTGTGCAAAAATGTGTCAAAGACAAATGATTTTCTCGCCCCCCCAAAAATAAACGTCCCCGCTCGCGAACTATGCATTAGGTGGAGCCACGAAACCTTCCTTACCGTCGAATGGAAACTCCGTTCAGTCAGGGTTTTACGCAATATTGCCTGGTAGAAATAGACTAGGCGAAATCATGCAATTAATTAAAAGTCAGTCGCTTACATTCTGCGCCCAGTGTGAGACTGGCTCCAAACAAAAACGCCCCGCATTGCTGCGAGGCGTTTGGAGCGGAAAACGAGGCTTTTCTTCTTATTCTTGATCCGGCTGCTGACCGTCGTGGGCTTTCCACTGGCATTCGGTAATCTTCATGTCCGAGAAAACGGCTGTGAAGGACGATTCTTCCGGGGAACAGGCGTATACGCCGAAGCGGATGACATCGGCACCCGCATACATGTGGCAGATGCGCATCTGGCTGAAGTTGGTCCCGTCGGTCGAGCACTCGATGCAGTAGTCGTCGGCCCTCCTGGAGAATCGGTACCACATGGTTTTAACATCGGCCGGAATGGCCGTCGTAGCCCAGTCGGAATAACCGTTGTTGGTGGCGACGCTGCCCAGATGCTGGAACGCCTCGTTCTCGAATTCCACGGAGCCCTTGAGCCAGTTGTCGCTGTCCAGGTACATCACGACGCCGCACTGGTCAAAGCGCTGGTGGCTCTGGGTGAAATCGGTTTTCACGACAAAACTGAAGTACGGCTCCTTCGTTTGGATCTGGAATACCGGGGCATTGTCATTGCGGAAATGATAGTAGGTCCGCTGCCAAAGGTCCGTATGCGGGGCCGTGGTAACCGTCAGCGTCCGGCCGTCAATGGAAAAGGCGGCCGGTTCGCGTGTCCACTGAAAAGCGGTCAGGTCGACATCTCCGCCGTTTTGTAGGGCCGTCGCCACTCCGTCGACTGAATCGGACGGGGAAGACGTCGTGGTCTGGCTGCCGCAGGACAGCAATAAGAGACAAATGCCAGTGGTTGCGAAGGAGTTGGACAGTTTCATCATGTCGTATGGGTTATTGGTTTCGGCAAGTCATACCGGTTTGCCGGCATAAAGATAAGTCAATTGGCCGAAAAGAAAAAGGCTTATACACCTGGTGTGGTCAGGAAGATTGGAGACTACCCGTGTACGCTGCTTCTGTGTACATATAGACGCGCTGAAGACCAGGCCCCCCAGCAGAGTGGGAGACATCGGCGTCCGAAGACCGGTGCAGCCCCCGAACAAAAACGTCCCGCATTACTGCGAGGCGTTCAGAGCGGAAAACGAGACTCGAACTATACCTTGTAATACATTGATAATAAGCGATTTATAAGAACACAAAAAGACATCGGGTGAAACATAGGTGAAACTTTCGTGGCTTTTCAGGATGTATAGGGAAAGCGACATAAAGAGACACAAGGCAAGGGAAAAGACGCCATGAACTGCCGCAAAATGTATTTATGCCGGAGGTCATGGACGATAGAAAGCCTGGTGCCAACGCTAGTCATCAACGTTGACCAGCTTGCCTTTTTTATCAAACTTGAGTTCCAGGCCGCTGGCAAGTTCAATCTCATGACCCAAAGTCTCTTTGTCAATCTTGACGATGACCTGGCCCGGGAAACTCTGCCGGACATAATCGGCGATGGCGGCGGGAATCAGTGCGGCAGGCACGGCCGTCCGTTTGCAGTCGATTTTGTCCCACTGTCCCTTGCCGTCGAATTCAGTCTCGGTACCGTCCTGAAACACGACCTCATAGGTTGTTTTGGTGAGTTCACTGTCTTTCTTGACATAGGAGACGGTATTCTCAGGAAAGTATTCCTTTATGAAGGACTGAGCCGCTTCGGGCAGTTTGTCGGTGGTCATAATGGCGTCTTTGCATGAAACGAGTAATGTGGCGGCGGACACGAGGGTCATGACCGCGAAAAGATTTGTAAACATTTTCATGATTTGGTTGCTTTAAGTGATTTGATTGATTTGGCGATATTGATCATATGGTCAGCGATACGCTCGGCATTGGAGGAGAGTTCCAGATACTGCGCCCCGACGGAAGGTGTACAGATGCCTTTCTCCATACGGGCGATGTGCCCGTCTTCCATTTCTTTGGTGTAGTCGTCGATTTCCTCCTCTATGAAGTTGGCTTCGCGCAGGGACTCCAGGCTTTCATTCTGATACGCATCCATCGCATGGGCATACAACTGGTGCAGCAGTTTCTTCAACTGGCTGATTTCATATTTGGCATCGTCGGAGAACTGCTGGGAAGTGTCGGCAAGGACGGTAGCATATTCAACGATGTTCTCCGCATAATCGCCAATCCGTTCGATGTCTCGGATACTGCGGTAAGTGCCGGATAGGTACGTCCTGTCCTTTTCGCCCAGACCGCTCCTGCCGTTCAGTCTTACGACGAGACCGACCAGTTCGCGATTGATGAAATTCAACTCCCGTTCGGCCCGCTCGAAAAGGCTTCTCCCGGAAAAATCCAGTTGCACGGCCATGTCCAGCGCGCGGTCGACATTCCCTAGGGCGATATCGGCCATCCTCAGAATCTCGCGTTTGACCTGTGAAACGGCCACAGGAGGGGTGCGAAGCATATTCTCGTCCACATAACGGAGGGAGAATTCTGAATCTTTGGGAACGGACCGTTCCGGAATCATCTTGACCACCAGCGCGACCAACAGCCCCGTCAGGGGCAGCATGATGGCCACTGTCACCGTATTGAAGAAAGTATGGAACATGGCCAACTGGATCTGAGGCGCCGAAGGGAACAGTTTCTCAAACAGGCTTCCGTAAGAGAGGTCGAACCAGCCCAGCACCATCGCTGCGAGCATGAACAGGATTACTCCGGAACAGTTGAACAACAAATGTATGAGGGCTGTGCGCCTGGCGTTGGTTCCACTGGTGACACCCGCGATGATGGCGACCACGCAGGATCCGATGTTGGAACCCATCGTCAGATAGATGCCCTGATCAATCCCGATGAGCCCAGTCACCACCATGGCCAGCGCAATGGAGGTCATGACAGAGGAACTCTGGATGATGGCCGTGAAGACAGCGCCCAGCAGGACGAGCAGGATGGGATTTCCGATTCCGGCGAGGAATGTTTTGACACCGTCCAGGGCGGCGAACTGTTCCATCGATCCGCTCATGAGTTCCAGGCCCACGAACAGAAGGCCGAAGCCAGCCAGGATGCCGCCCAGGGTCTTGGAACCGCTCTTTTTGGCAAAGATGCTCAGGAAGGCGCCCAGGCCGGCGAAGGCCGAGAAGATGACGCTCGTGGACAGGGAATTGCCCCCGAACATACCCAGGGCGACAATCTGCGCCGTCACTGTGGTACCGATGTTGGCGCCATAGATGATGGTCGCGGCCTGCGCCAGGGAGATGATACCGGCATTGACAAAGCCGATGGTCATGACCGTGGTGGCGCCGGAACTCTGGATGGCCGCCGTCCCCAGCGCGCCGATTCCGACACCCATCAGTTTGCTGTTGGAAGCTTTCGAAAAGAGCAGTTTCAGTTTTTCCGAGCTCGCCGCTTCTAGATTCGAGCTCATCATCTGACACGCGATCAGGAATACACCGATTCCTGCAAGAAGTGTCAGCAAAGAGGTGATGATTGCTGTTAAATCCATATAAGTTGTTTTGAAAGAATGACTTGAATCCTCCTGAAAGAAGGATTCAGTCTATAGCCGAAGCAGACACGCTTTCAGCCATTGCCTTTCAAAACAGAAATGGATGAGATGAAATGTGAGATTCTGAATGGATGCGGGCTTGATCTCCGGGGAAAAGGCATCGGTTGCCGTGAGAATCTTTTTCGGAATCCGTTGGGGAATACGGATGACGGCCTCCTCTTCCACATCGTCCACCTCTTCAAGACAGATATCCTGTCCCTGGGAATAACTGACAAAAGGAGCACTTTCCGGCAGCAAGGTCAGAAACAGCGCAAGGAAAAGTGTCAGAATCTTCATCTGCCAGAATCCACTGCAATTTTTATTCCGCAGATATTTCGGGAACGCCCGATACTTGTTTTGCGCGTTTTTGCTATCTTTGTACTGCGTGAAACGGGTGACGCTCATATTATCCTTTCTGCTGTTCTTTCTCTCCGGTGGAAGAGCAGAGGTGGTTACGAGTTCGCAGGAAAGCGGCCAGTACAGTGTATCGGAAGGCCAATCAACCAATAAGACATCCGATTATACCCAGAACCGGGAACTCTGCATCGCTGCCGCACAGGGATACACCTTCGCAGGAGACGGCGGCACGAATTCCGTCCTGATCCGTGTCTCGCAGTCCGGAAGACGGACGCAGCCGCAGGTACGGTCCACCTTCCGCATCATCAAAGCCGGAAAAGTCATCGACAACAACCATTTGCATCCCTTCCTGGCCCAGTCCATCGTGCACCTGGCGGGGATGTATCTTCCTGACAGATATCTGTTTTCCATTTGCAGCCTCCGGCTTTAGCAGCTTGTCAATGCTCTTTTGACAATCGGACAGTTATCTATCAATCAGAACAACCATCATGACCATTATCTGGCTGCTGGTCGGCCTGGGACTTATCGTCCTGGGTGCTGACTGGCTTGTTGAAGGCGCTTCCTCCATCGCTAGGAGGGCTGGCGTCAGTGAATTCGTAATCGGCCTTACCATCGTTGGCTTTGGGACTTCGTGTCCGGAACTGGTGGTAAGCCTCACGGGCGCATTGGAGGGGAATGCCGATATCGCCGTCGGCAATGTCATCGGCTCCAACATCTTCAATGTCCTGTTTATCTTGGGACTTACGGCGTTGCTATGTCCGGTCACCATGACGCAGGACAACCGCAAGAAGGATATCCCGCTCACGCTTACCGCTACGGTTCTTTATCTGGCGATAGGCCTGAACCGCACACTTTGGGGCATCGGCCAGACCGACAGTCTTTCCCGCTGGGAAGGAGCGCTGCTCCTTGCCATTTTCGCTGGCTATATCGTCCATTCATTCGTAACCGGCAAACCCGCAGAAGATGCAGCTGAATCCAAGCCCCGGAAACTGTGGATAGCCATTCTCATGGTCCTTGCCGGGCTCTCCGGACTGATATTCGGAGGCAATCTGTTCGTGAATTCTGCCACGAATCTAGCTCGGATGCTCGGTGTCAGCGACAAGTTCATCGCCGTTACGATTCTGGCCGGAGGCACATCACTCCCGGAACTGGCCACCAGTCTCGTGGCCGCCCTCAAAGGACGGGACCAACTGGCCCTCGGCAACATCCTTGGTTCTAACGTCTTCAATATCCTCCTGATTCTGGGCTCATCTGCCCTCATTACACCGCTTTCCTTAGCATCTGTGACATATGTCGATGCTTTGGTTCTCACGCTAAGTATGATCCTGTTGCTCCTTTGGGCTTACACAGGCCGAAGAGAGCGGATCGACCGCTGGGAAGGCGCACTGATGCTCCTGGTTTTCGGAGCCTATTACACTTATTTGTTTATCAACTTATAATCATGCAAATCAAATTCAAAAAGGTTCACACAAAAAAGGACCTAATCATATCTGCCATTGTACTGGCCGCCGGCATCGGCCTCTATTTCATCAACGCCGGACTCGGAATTATCCTGGCCGTCTGCGGCATCCTGATGCTGCTGTTCTTTAAAGGCGGCTATAAACGCGAAGGAGAAGACATCGTCCTTCAGAAGAAAGCCCTCGATGTGGCCCACACCTGCAGGGACTCCCTCAAAGGCTTCCTGGAGGGCAAAGATGTCGAACCCGATGTGAATACCAGCATCAACGGTGGCATCATCCGCCTGGAAGTTTACTACAATGCGGCCGCGCCCGTCGCCTACGCTCAACTCTTCGACTTCTCCAATTACACCTATGAGCCCGCTACGGGCATCGTTGAATTACGCGGCCCGAAAGCCGATCAAATCATCACTAAACTATGAAAAACCCGCAGGTAAAGAAAACGTTCCTGCCGCAGGACATCGCCGTCCTGGCGGTTATCTTCGCGGCAGGAGCCGCCTGCTTCCTTCTGGGAGAAGGATGGGGCGGTCTGGGAGTCGTGATTCTTCTTTGTGGCGCGACGATGCTTCCTTTCTACCGACACGGCTATCGGCTTGAAGACCGCAAAGGTCTCTATCGGCTGCAGGAACTCTCTCTTTCCCGGGACAACAAAGCCGAGATCCTTGCCTATTTGGAAGGAAAACTGGAAACCCTCGACCTGCATTCCCCGCAGCCGGGCGGCGCCCTTGTGGAAGTCTACTATCGTAAAGATGAAGACCTACGGCTTGCCCGATTCTTTGATTATGCCGACTTCTCGCAGGGAATCGAGTATCCTCTCCATGAAGTCACTCGGGAGCAGGTCTCCACGCTGGAATCCTTTGCAACAGACAAGAAATGATTAAAATGGGCAAGACGGATATGGTTGAAATACCGAAATGCCGAAATAAAACCGCCACGAAGAGGATATTGTGCTCTTTCGTGGCGGGATAATATGGGTTCTCGAACGATTTGAAGACTACCGTGAAAGAGTATCAAAAGCAGGAGGCCAGATGACCTCCTGCTAGACTTGCCCCAAGACGACGTGACGGAATTACTTCAAAAGCGAGGATTAAGCCGGCGGGGACTTTGCACTACCCTGTGTCCATCCGTATCACGTTGTCTTCTTTGATTTTCCGGCCTAAATATAGCGATTATCTCCCAATCACACTATATTGCTCAATCTCTTTCCCTTCCCGATATGGATTCCGCCCGTGAATGGATTGGGGTGGATGGGCTACTGTTGTCAGGGGAGGTGGAAGAGACCGAACAATACGAATTTGAGTACACGCTCTCCTGAGGATTACCTGATTGCGATATACCCGCTCTCATCGATCATGTCCGCGCCTTTCTTGGTAAAGAGGAACTGATAGAGCTTGTACGCCATGCTCTCGTGGTCTTCCGTCTTGCGGACCGCAGCATAGATGCTTGACACGAACGGATACTTGTTCGCCCGCAGCGATTCTTTGGTGGGTGCCACGCCGTCGATGGAAAGCATATCGACCCTCATTAAATCGCGGACCATCGCCGCGCAGTAGAAAAACGGCGTGTAGCCGATGCCATATTCATCGATTTCGAGTTGAAGGTATGGAGAGACCATCTGTGAGCCGATGATTTCATACATATAGTTCCCGTCGGTCCTGTCGATCATGGACAATCCCTTCATGACCAGGGTTTCCATCTTTTCCTGGCTGCCGGAATCCGCATTCCGGATATACGGGGTGATGGCATGGTCGATGCCGCCGACTTCCTTCCAATTGCGTATTTCGCCGGTATAGATCTTCCGCACCTGGTCCGAAGTCAAGTTCTTGACAGGGTTCTTGGGATTGACGATGAACACCAGGGCGTCAATGGCGAGCGGTGCCGTTTCCAGTTCGACTCCCAACTCTTCGGAGGAGGTCTTTTCGTTTCTGGAGATGTCACGGCTTGCAATGATCACGTCCGTCTTGCCTTCCATGAGATTCATATAGGCTTCGTGCGTGCCGCTGAAGTGGTTCTTGGCAACATAATCATGGTAGGAGAAGGGTGTTTTCGCTCCAGAAAAGTCAGGCTGGATGATATAAGTCGTACCGCTCATCCAATCCACTTCCCACTTGTAGGGCACGCCAAGCAGCTTATAGGCCACGAGATCCCGGACCGGGCGGGTGCTGGTGGAGCAATCCGTCAGCGGCCAATCTTCCAGTTTGATGCCCTTCAGGTCTCCTTCCGGATTGTCTATGCCACGGCAGCTGCTCAGCAGCATGACAAGAAATGCCGAGCCGATTATTCTTTTTGCGTTCAGTTTCATATCCATAAAAATCCCCGGACCTATAAATCTTGCACCGGCAGCGTGCGGGTTATCGACGGGGACGGTTCCGGTTTATTGATGTAAAGATAAGCCAATTGTTCGAAAAGAAAATAGATGCAACCCGGTTGCGCCGGTTTCGGGGTACCTTTGCCCTTGCGAGGTTTCCGAATAATAACCGTAACTTCGCATGGACTATGAATTGGACCGTCATCATCATTGAGACCCTCGTCATGACCGCTGCGTTCACGGCCATGATTCTCATTCCCCTTGTCAAGAATCCGGTTTGGTGGATCCACGACTACCCCAAGGACATCCAGGAGGAATACTTCAAGACGCACGAGCGCGTGCCCGCCGATTTCTTTTCGCCGACGGTGCTCCTGAAGAAAGGGCTGGCCATCCTGCTCGTCCTTGCCGTGCTTGTCGGCCTGTTATGGCTGGCGGGAGGCAAGGGTTTCAGGCAGGCATTCGCGGTCGGTTACGGGATGTGGCTTTTCATCGACTGGTACGACTGTTTCTTCCTGGACTGGGTCCTCTTCGCCAACATGAAGGCCGTCCGCCTTCCGGGCACGGAGCACATGGACAAGGCCTATCACCAGAAGTGCTACCACTTTGTCCAGTCCCTCTGGGGCATGCTCATCGGCTTGATTCCCTGCCTGGCCGGCGCGGGCCTGTACGCCTGGCTCTTCTAATCTGTTTGTGCCCATGAAGACTATCCTGAAGATATTGACCCTTTTCATCGCCGTCGGTGCGGTGGGGGGAGCCGTGATGATGTGGATGGACCCGACCGGTGCGGGCTGGGGAGGTGCGCCGATGCTGGACCTCCTGCGCGCCAAGATGCCCTGGCCGGACCTCCTGTTCAAGGATTTCATCCCGTCCGGATTCGCTCTCCTGGCCGTGAACGGACTGCCCCAGCTGCTGGCCGCGCTGATGCTCTTCAAGAAGCACCCATGGGCCTGTCAGGTTACGCTTGCCTGCGGCATCCTCCTGATGCTCTGGATCGTCCTCGAGTGGTGGATCTGGGGCTTCGTCGCCCTGAGCAACATCTACTTCGTCCTGGGACTGATTGAAGTTGTTGTCGCGTTCATCTGCCTCAGGAATGGTTGATTTTCAATCATTTCCCTCGAGCCGCTTCGCCTGCCAGTACATTCCGCCGGCAGGGTCAATTTTCAGGACGACACAATAGGTTTGTCACGTGGTGGTTTTTAAATGGTTGATTATTAGTTTGTTGCGAAGGTCGTGGTTCCCAACCCCTTTAGAGAAAGCGAGGTTTGGAACCCAATGATTTATAAGCGTTTGATTATCAAGAGCATACGAGAGCCTGTGGTTCCCAACCTCCCGAAGATCTCCTGCACCGGCCCCCAAACAAAAACGCCCCGCATTACTGCGAGGCGTTTGGAGCGGAAAACGAGACTCGAACTCGCGACCCCGACCTTGGCAAGGTCGTGCTCTACCAACTGAGCTATTTCCGCAGTATTTCAAAGACCATTCTCGTGGAACGGGACTGCAAAGATACGTCAAAAATCCGAATCTCCAAATAATTTTTCGAAAATTATCCGATATACTTCGCAATCAGCCGCACGAGCAGGTCGTTGAGGGATTCCACCTGGAACTGGCCCACGGAGGCTTCGATGTGGTCGCCGCCAACGCCGCTGTCGTCGGTGAGGAAGACGTAGGTGCCGCCGGTGAGAATGGCGAAGTAGCGGCACATGAACTCGCATTCCTTGCTCGGGGAGGAGCAGAAGACCGGGATGATCTTGATGCCGGACTCGGCATAGCGCTTGATGGAGGCCTGGAGGCTTTCGATGACGCCCTGGTGGTCGCGGTGAGCGGGGGCGTCCAGGATGAGGAAAGCGACGCGGGCGCGGGCGTTGAGGTTCCACGAGAGATCCTTCAGGCCGGCTTCCAAGGCCGTATGGACGGCTTCCGGTAAGTCACCGCCGCCACGGGCGTACTGCATGGAGATGTACCGGACGGTTTCCCGGTAGTCGCGGGTGAAGTCGGAGAACTTGGTCACATATTCATCGCCCGAATCCCGGTAGAAGACGGTTCCGGTGCGGAGTTCGATATCGCTCTGGCCGCCCTTGACGCGGTCCAGGATGTTGATGAGGTCCTTCTTGAGGAAGGCGATTTCGTCGCCCATCGACCCGGTGGCGTCCACGATGAAGGCCAGGTCGGCGCGCTTTTCGGCGGCGGGGGCATTGTCGATGACATAGAAGTTGACATCGGCCTCCGGGGTCTGGATGTTCCAGCCGGTCACTTTGGGAGCTCCGGCCTGGCGGACGCCGTCGATGACGATGGCGAGATCCTCCGTCCCGGCCTGCCGGAGGTAGGGTTCCACCCAGCAGTCCGCTTCGCCCAGGTTGTCGGTGCGGGCGGTCCAGATGGTCTTCTGGCCCTGCTCGAGGGAAACCGTCACGGCCGGAAGGCGGTTGCCGGCGGCATCGGCTACGCGCACGGCGATGCGGCGGGAGGTGTAGAAGCCCCAGAGTTCAGACACGTTTCCGTATTCCTGGCCGGTCATCAGGCCGCTCCAGAAGTCCCAATTGGCCAGGTCGTTCCATTCTCCGGCCGTCAGGACGCCGGCCTGTCCGCCGGGACGGCCCTGTCCATATCCGCCCGGACCCATCGCACCGTCCGAAGCACTGTACTCTCCCATATCGGATTTATATCCGTCGCCCCAGGCGCCTTCTTTCGTGCAGGAGGCGAAACCGAGGACCGCCGCAAGGGCGAGGAAAACTGTCTTTCTCATCATATTGTCTTTTGTTTATGCATGGCTAAAACCCGTTTCTGGTCCGAACCTTGCATCAAAGGTGGCGAAAAAATTTGTTCAAAAGCGAAAAAAACAATATTTTTGGCAAGATTAACACGGAAACAAACCATTTAAACCCATTTTATTATGAAGAAATTTGTTACTCTCTTCCTCTGCGGAGCGATGATCTTCTCCGGTTGCGGCATGTCCAACCTGGGCAAGGGCTCCCTCATCGGTTCGGGTGCCGGCGCCGCCATCGGTGCGGGTCTCGGCTACCTGATCGGAAAGGACGGCAAGGGTGCCGCCATCGGCGCCGCCATCGGTACCGCCGTGGGTGGTGGAACCGGTGCCATCATCGGCAACAAGATGGACAAGAAGGCTGAAGAGCTGGCTGCCCTCGAGAACGCCCAGGTGGAGACCGTCGAAGACGTGAACGGCCTCAAGGCCATCAAGGTAACCTTCGACAGCGGTATCCTCTTCGACTTCAACAAATCCACTCTCAAGGCCGATGCCAAGAGAAACCTCGATAAGTTCGCCGCTGAGATGGCCGACCTGCCCGACACCGACATCACCGTCCTGGGCCACACCGACAACGTCGGTACCGCCGAGGCGAACCAGAAGGTGTCCGACAGCCGCGCCAACGCCGTGTCCAACTACCTCCAGGGCAAGGGCATCGCGAAGAGCCGCATCGTCGCCGAGGGTCACTCCTTCAACGATCCGGTCGCTGACAACAGCACCGCCGAAGGCCGCGCCCAGAACCGCCGCGTGGAAATCTTCATCTCCGCCAATGAGAACATGATCAAGGCCGCCGAGGCCGAGGCTGCGAAGCAGTAAACCGTTCTCTGAAGAGCAGGAAAGCCCGGATCGCAGGATCCGGGCTTTCTTTTTTGTCAATGGGTTGATTACTTGTTCGTTTCGCGGGGTTTCTCCGACTTGGGTGCGCGGTGGAGATAATAGGTTGCGCGCTCGCTGGCGCCGTAACCGCCGATTTCGATTTCGGCCTCGGGCTGGCGGAGGATCATGTTGTCACCATCCAGCAGGACGTCGTATGTGCCGAGGAGGACGATGGCCTTGCCGTTGTCGCCTTTGTCAAGCCCTTCCTTGAAGACGATCCTTTTTGCGGATTCGTCATAGGTAAAGCTTTCCATATCCGGAATCTCGAAATTGAACCAGAGCGTGGCGATATGCGAGGTGTCGAGGTTCAGACGGCAGTATTCCTTGGAGAAGTCCGTCGTGCTCGTGGTGGAGGTCGTGTGTCCGTTGATGGTCACGGAGGCATCTACTTCGAGTTTATCGACAATCCAGAAGCCATAGGGTGTTCCGCTGAAATCTTTTTCTGAGTTGGGATCCATCGTTTCGCAGGAAGTAAGTGCGAAGGCGGCGCAGGCGCCGGCCAGAAGGATGCTAAAAAAACGTTTCATAGTCTTTGAGTTTTCAAATCAATATAAGCGGTTGCTGCAATAAACGTGCAAAAGTATTCGTGTCCTATTTTTCAAACGACTCGCCGATGTCCCGGTTGCGCGCGACGAGACAGGCTCCGATAATGCCGGCGTTCATGCCCAGGGCGCTTCGGCAGATCCGGGTATCCTGGCTCACGAGATGGATGGCGTGCTTGTTGACGGCCATCCGCATGGGGTCCAGGAGATAGTCGCCGGTCATGGCGAGTTCTCCGCCCACGACGACGAGTTCGGGATTGAACAGGTTGATCAGGCCTGCGGTCTTCTGTCCCAGCCGGAGGCCGATCTGCTCGATGACGTCGATGCACAGGACGTCTTCACGGGCGACTGCCTCCATGATCTCGCTCAGCGTCAAAGGTTTCTCGGAGGAAAGGACGTGGCGGCTCAGGATGGAGGATTCCCCGGCGCGGATGCGCTCGACGAGATGGCGCTGGAGGGCCTGGCCTGAGATTTCCGTCTCGTTGCAGCCGCGCTTCCCGCATCGGCAGATGACCTGGTTGTCGAATCCGTACACGTGGCCGAATTCCCCGGCGTATCCCGATTTCCCCCCATAAACGGACGAGTCGATGATGATGCCCATCCCGAGACCCCAGTTGACATTGATCATGAGCATGTTCCGGCATCCGACGCCGGCTCCTTTCAGCAGTTCACCGTAGGTCATTGCCCGGGTGTCGTTGTACAGGCACAGGGGAACGCCCACCAGCTCCTGCAGCCGGGTCGCCAGGACCTGTCCCGGCGTGAAGAAGGTTGTATAGCTGTCTCCCGTCAGGGCATTGACCCGTCCGGGCAGGGCGACGCAGATGTGTTTCAGGGCGTAGCCTTTCCTTCCCGTATAATCGATGGCTTTCCGGAGAATGACGCTGAAGCGTTCGAAGGATCCTTCTTCCTCGAGGGCGAAGTTTTCCACCAGCTGGGTCTTGTGCAATTCGCCTCGGAAATCCATCAAGCCGATGTTGACATACCGGTCACTGACATCCATTCCCAGGAACCAGCCTGCTTCGGCCCGGAGGCGGAACAGGTGCGGCCGGCGTCCGCTCACGGATTCCGCTTTGCCGCAATCTTCCAGATAGCCTGCGGCAACCAGGGAACCGACGTATTTGGTTGTGGTCCCGATACTTAGATCCAGGGTGTCCGCCATCTGGGGGATGGTGGCACCGTCTTTCCGCGTGAGCAGTGAAAGGATTTTTCGTTGAGGCGTATTCATATGCGTGCGCATCTATTATGGTGCAAATATAAGTAAATATTTCAAAAGGTAAAATAAATTAATGCAAAATTGCATAAATAAAAATCGAAAAATTTTGAATTTAGATGAAATATATTTTGTTTGCATAAAATATTTGCATACATTTGTGGTGCGTGTATAGACCCGACACCAACCTTTTTTAACCAACCTAATAACTTATGCGTAAATCACAGAAACTGCTTGCAGCATTTTCGCTGCTCGGCATCCTGCTCCTGGGCGGAGGCTCTCTCTTTGCCCAGAACCGCACCTGCCAGGGTACGGTGAAGGACGCACAGGGCGAGCCCGTCATCGCGGCGTCCGTCCTGATCAAGGATGCGCCCGTCTCCACCGGCGTGGTCACGGACATGGACGGTAAATTCGTCCAGCCGAACGCAAAGCCGGGTGACGTCCTCGTCGTCTCCTGCATCGGCTACGCGACCGTGGAAGTCCCGTGGAACGGCGGTCCCCTCACCATCGTGATGAACGATGACGAGAACCTCCTCAACGAGACGGTGATCACCGCCTACGGTGGCCGCCAGCTCCGGACCAAGGTCACGAACTCCATCTCCTCCGTGAAGGAAGACGTCCTCGCCTCCGGTATGCACACCAACCCGGCCCAGGCCCTCTCCGGTGCCGTTGCCGGTCTGTCGGTGCGCCAGACCTCCGGCGACCCGGGTGCGACTCCGACGATGGTCCTCCGCGGCGGTACCGGCCTTGACGGCTCCGGCTCCCCGCTCATCATCATCGACGGCGCCCAGCGTTCCAGCCTCGGCGACATCAATCCGAACGACATCGAGTCCATCGAAGTCCTCAAGGACGCCGGTGCCACCGCCATCTATGGTGCCCGCGCCGCCAACGGTGTCATCCTCGTGACCACCAAGCGCGGTAAGGAGGGATTCAGCGCCATCAACGTGCGCTCGAAGGTGTCTGCAAACTATTTCTGGACTCCGTACGAGTTCCTGCCTTCCGACGAATACCTCTGGTACATGCGTTCTTCTTACAAGCGTGGCGCCGAGGTTGCCAAGCTTTCCGATGGATCCTGGCGCGGTTTCGCGAGCATGGGCTCCCTGACCGGCGTGCAGCCTTACGGAACCGGAAACCTTTATTACGATGAAGACGGCACCACTCCCTTGAACGGCAACCTTGACAGCCGCGCCCTGTGGGGTGTGCTGGACAATGCCGACGGCAAGTACAGCTCTCTCCTTTCCGATCCCCGCTGGGGCAAGATGGTCGATCCCGTCTATGGCGGCGAACTGGTCTTCTGGCAGGGTGAGACGGTTTCCGACCTGAACTTCAAGTCCCCGGCCTTCTCCCAGGATTACGGCATTGATTTCCAGGGCGGCAATGACAAGGGTTCCTACTACGCTTCCATCGGTTACAACCATTCCGAAGGTAATGCGCTGGATAACGACTACAACCGCCTTTCCTTCGTCTTCAACGGCGATTATAAGATCCGCAGGTGGCTGCACTCCAGCTCTTCCTTCAACTTCTCCCACAACACCTGGACCCCGATCAAGAACAGCAACAGCCACCGCAATTACTTCGCCCGTGCGCTGTCCCTGCCTCCCACCTTCCGGGTGGTCAACGCCGACGGAGACTACAACCCGAGTCCCCGCGGTAACATCCAGGACTCCGCAGTTGCCCTGTCCAACCCTTACCGGACCTACGACTACAACACGGACAAGTTCAACATGAACCAGTCCTTCACGATCATCTTCGCTCCCTGGCTCAACTTCAAGGCGAGCGCCAGCTGGTACTATGAAGATACCAAGCAGGAGTATTTCTTTAAGGATTACCTCCGCGGTCCGAACAACTGGTATCGTTCCCGCGAAAGCTACGACTACTACAACCGGAACCTCAACCAGACCTATACCGGTATCCTGAATTTCAACCAGACCTTCGCCGAGTTCAACACGCTGACCGCGATGCTGGGCGTGGAGTACCTGGACCAGGGCACGAAGGGCTTCGATGCCTATGGCTACAACGCCCCGACGGATGACTTCCAGGACCTCTCCCTCGCCGCCAAGGACACCCGCGACATCGACTCCTGGCATAACCAGAACCGGGTCCTGTCCTATTTCGCCAAGGTTGACTATGACTACGATGCGAAGTACCTCCTTTCCCTGGTTGCCCGTTACGACGGCTATTCCCGCCTGATCGACAACCGCTGGGGCTTCTTCCCGGGCATTTCCGCGGGTTGGGTCTTCTCCAAGGAGCCGTTCATGCAGCCGCTCCGCGATGTCATCTCCTTCGCGAAACTCCGTATGTCGTACGGTGCCAACGGCAACCTGCCTTCCTCCATCGGAAACTACACGCTCCAGGGTTCCTATGCTTCCCAGACGGAGTACAATGGCCATAAGACCATCCTCCTTTCCGACCTTCCGAATCCGAGCCTCCTTTGGGAGAAATCCTGGACCTATGAAGTTGGTCTGGACATGAGTTTCTTCCAGAACCGGCTCAATACCAACCTGACGTATTACAACCGCCACACTTCCGACAAGATCGCGAACATCACCGTTCCGAGCCATACCGGCGTAAGCGGAATCATGTCCAACAACGGTGAGGTCCAGAACCAGGGTATTGAGTTCGAAATCAGCGCCCGCCTCGTGAACACCCGTGACTGGAAGGTCAATCTCGCCCTCAACGGTGCCTACAACCGCAACAAGATCATCAAGCTCCCGTTCAACGGACTTGAGAACAACCGCCAGAACGCTTTCCAGTGCTACGATCCCAACACGGGTGAACTGATCTGGGTCGGCGGTTACCAGGAAGGCCAGACTCCGGGTGACCTCTACGGCTTCGTCGCAGAGGGTCTCTACCGCAGCTACGACGAGATCCCCGGGGAACTCATCGACGAATCTACGGCCGGCTGGGCCTCTTCTTCCATCCATCTCTATGGACCGGCCGCCTGGGCCCGCCTGAGCGATGAAGAAAAGAAGGGCGCGCTCCCGATCCAGCCCGGTGACGTGAAGTGGAAGGATGTCAATGGTGACGGAAAGATCGACAACTATGACCGCGTCAAGCTCGGCAACACCGTTCCCAAGTGGACCGGCGGTTTCAATGCCAATGCTTCCTGGAAGGGCCTGACCCTCAGCGGCCGCTTTGACTATGCCCTCGGCCACAAGGTCTTCGACGGTGTCACCCCTTGGTTCATGGGTAACATGCAGGGCACGTTCAATACGCTTGTCCAGACGCGCGATTCCTTCAATCCCGAGACTGGAGAGGGTATCTATCCGATGTACTACTGGGCCGACCAGCTCGGAAAGCGCAACTACTACCACGACAACACCTCCATGTTCGTGTATGACGCTTCCTACCTGGCCATCCGCGAGGTTACGCTCGGCTACGATCTTCCCAAGAAACTGGTTGAGGCCATCAACATGCAGCGTATAAACGTGTTTGTTTCCGGCCAGAACCTGGGTTACATCACGGCAGCCAAACTCCTGTGCTCCCCTGAATACGGTGCGGACAACTGGGGTGCCTACTCCCTCCCGCGCACGGTCATCTTCGGTGTCAACCTTACTTTCTAATCTTAATCCAGCGACAGATCATGAAAAAGATATTTTCCTATATCGCCATCGCCGTTTCGGGCGTCATCGCCTTCAGCGGCTGTAACGCACTGGATCTGGGACCGATCGATTATGCAGCGTCCGGCAACTACTGGCGGAACGAGGCACAGGTCGAAAGCGAATACTACGGCATTCTGAACCAGCTCCGGGGTTCCTACTCCTATCCGTTCGTGCTGGGCGAGGTCCGTGGCGGTACGCTCAAGCAGAATGCGTCGATCGAAGGCGTTTCCACGTCCTACCAGACCATCGCCCGCAATGCCCTGAACAAGGACGATACCGGTGTTACCAACTGGGCCGGTTATTTCAGTCGGATCCTTCAGGTGAACAACTACATCGAGCAGGTCCGTGACCATTGTGAATTCTTTGACGACGCAAGCCGGAATAAATGGCTCGCTCCCATATATGGCATCCGCGCCTACTACTATTTCATGCTTTACCGCACCTACGGCGGCGTTCCGCTGGAGGAAGACGTGGTCCTGTTCAAGACGAACAAGCTTGACGAGTACTACAAGGCCCGCTCCGGCGCTGCCGATATCATGCAGTTCCTCAAGGACGAGATCGGCCGTTCTGAAACCGCTTACGGCAGCGACCGTTCCCATAACCCGCATGAATGGAGCTACTATGCTACTGAGATGCTGAAGGCCCAGATCTACATGTGGGCGGCCAAGGTTACCACGGACGACGGCATCGGCAAGTTCACGGCTACAGGCAACAGCGACCTGACCGTGGCGCAGGGCGCCCTCAAGAATGTCCTGGGTGGTCCTTTCCAGTTGCTTGACGATTATGCTTCCATCTTCAGCGCAGACAACAAGGGTAACGCCGAGGAGATTTTCGCACTCTTCTTCAGCAAGGATGAAACGACCAATGCCGGCACGCAGTTCGTCTATCAGGCCGCCATCTGGAACAATTCCTTCTATGATGAGGACGGAAACCTGTATGGCGACCCGCTCGACCTCAAGGGCGGCGGCATGCACCGCGACGAGTACATCGAGTCCTTCGTGAAAGCCTTTGACAAGACGGACCAGCGCCGCGCGGCAACCTTCCACGAGTGCTACTCTTCCGCCGATCCGGCCAACCGTACGTTCGGTTCCGCCATGCTCAAGTACATGGGCCATGCGGAAGGTTCCAACCGTTACTATGATTCCGACGTGATCATCTTCCGTCTTTCCGACGCGATCCTGATGATGGCGGAAGTTGAGAACGGTCTGGGCAATCCTTCCGGTGCGGTTCAGTACATCAACCAGATTCGCAAGCGCGCCTATGGTTCCAACTATAGCAGCGCCGTGGAGTTCAAGACTTCTGATTTCGCCACGACCGAGCTCGCCATCCTGAGGGAGCGCGACAAGGAATTCGTCGGTGAGGGCTCCCGCTGGTTCGACCTGGTCCGCATGCACGATGCCTCCGGCAAGCCGCTTGCGTTCTCCAACGCCGCTGCTTATCCCGACAAGGTGGGCGGTTCCGCCAAGGCGGTCCTCTCTTCCTCCGAGGCTTACAAGCTCCTGTGGCCGATCGATGTGAACGTACTGAACGGCGACCCGCTGCTGTACGATCCGGAGAACAATGTAAACCAGCAGAATCCCGGCTATTGATTCCCGATAGCCTGAGAACGGAAAGGGGGCGGGCCCGAATCCCGCCCCTTTTTAATTCACAACCTACACAATAACACTGAAATGGAAAAGATCATCGGTCTTATCGACGCCCCCTTCACCCCGATGAAACCGAACGGGGACATCAACCTGGAACCCATTCCCGCCTACGCCGCGATGCTGGCGAAGAACGGCCTGAAAGGCGTGTTCATCAACGGCTCTTCCGGTGAGGGATACATGCTCACCACGGACGAGCGGAAGCAGCTGGCGGAGGCCTGGATGGCCGCCGTGCCGGCCGGCTTCAAGGTCATCGTCCATGTGGGCAGCTGCTGCCTCCGGGAGTCGGTCGAACTGGCGAAACACGCTGCCGCCATCGGTGCCTGGGGCATCGGTGCGATGGCGCCGCCGTTCCCGAAGATCGGCCGCGTGGAAGAACTCGTGAAGTACTGCGAGACCATCGCCGCCGCCGCGCCGGAGCTGCCGTTCTACTTCTACCATATCCCGGCGTTCAACGGGGCTTTCCTGCCCATGCTGGACTTCCTGAAGGCGGTTGACGGCCGTATCCCGAACTTCGCGGGCATCAAGTACACCTTCGAAAGCCTGTACGAGTACAACCAGTGCCGCCTGTACAAGGACGGCAAGTTCGACATGCTGCACGGCCAGGACGAAACGTATCTTCCGTCCCTCGCCCAGGGCGGTGCCCAGGGCGGCATCTGCGGCACGACGAACTACAACGGCCGCGAGCAGGTCGCCATCGGCGAAGCCTGGGCGGCCGGCGACCTGGAAAAGGCCCGCGAGCTGCAGAACTTCTCGCAGGAGGTGATCAACGTGATCTGCCACTTCCGCGGCAACATCGTGGGCGGCAAGCGGATCATGAAGCTCATCGGCCTGGACCTCGGCCCCAACCGGATTCCCTGGCGCAACATGACCGACGAGGAGGAAGCCGCGATGAAGCGCGAACTGGAGGAGATTCATTTCTTCGAACGCTGCAACCGGTTCTGACATGCTGACTTCCGAACAAACCGCTTACCTGAAATCCTGCCGGCAGCGTGTCGGCATGGACATCGTCGCCGACATCCTCCCTTTCTGGCTGGAGAACGGCCTGGATAAGGAAAACGGCGGCATCTTCACCTGCCTGGACCGCGACGGCACCCTGATGGACACCACCAAGAGCGTGTGGTTCCAGGGGCGGTGGGGCTACATCGCCTCGCTGGCGGCCATCCGGCTGGGGAGCGAAGAGTGCCTGGATGCGGCGGCTTCGGCCATCGACTTCATTGAAGCCCATTGCTTTGACAAGGACGGGCATATGTACTTCGCCGTCACGGCCGACGGCAAGCCGGTTCAGAAACGCCGGTATGTGTTTTCAGAATGCTTCGCGGCCATCGCGATGGCGGAATACAGCCTGGCGGCCGAGGACCCGGAGTATGCCGAGAAGGCCGTCGCCCTGTTCAAGAAGATCCAGTGGATGCTGGCGGAGCCCGGTTTCCTGCCGCCGAAGTTCGATTTCGAGGCCCGGGGACACTCCATCACGATGATGCTCATCAACGTGGCGAACGTGCTCAAGCAGGTGTCCGACGATCCCTGCCTGGACGCACAGATCGACCGGAGCATCCACGAGCTCAAGACCTATTTCATGAAGCCGGAGTTCAAGACGGTCCTGGAAATGGTGGGTCCGAAGGGAGAGTTCATCGACACCCTCGCGGGCCGGGTGATCAACCCGGGCCACTGCATGGAGACGGGCTGGTTCATCCTGGACATCGCCAAGGGCCGCGGCTGGGATCCGGACCTCGTGAAGATGGGGACGACCATCATCGACTGGGCCTGGGAATGGGGCTGGGACGAAGAGTTCGGCGGAATGATCAACTTCCGCGACTGCAGGAACTTCCCGCCGCAGGACTATTCCCAGGACATGAAGTTCTGGTGGCCTCAGTGCGAAACCATCCTGGCCGGCCTGTACGCCTATCAGGCTACCGGCGATGCGAAATACCTGGAGATGCACCGCAAGGCCTTCGACTACGCCTACAAGGTGTTCCCGGACGAGCAGTACGGCGAGTGGTACGGCTACCTCCACCGTGACGGAACGGTGGCGCAGCCTGCGAAGGGAAACCTGTTCAAGGGTCCCTTCCACATTCCCCGCATGATGCTCAAGGCCGCGATGCTGTATGACGAAATCCTGGGCTAGCATGATTCTGGCGGCGGTGCTGAGCCTCGCCGCCTGTAAAACGGAGACTATGAGAGTAACCGAATTGAAACCCATCCCCGACGAGGCCTACGCGAAGGGGGTGTCGGCGCCGTTCTGCGGGACTATCCAGGATACGCTGGTGGTCGCGGGAGGCGCGAACTTCCCGGACAAGAGCCTGCTGGAAGGCGGCGCCAAGCGCGTCTATGCCGATATCTGGGCGAAGTCGCCCTCGTCCCGCCAGTGGATCCACGCCGGCGTACTGCCGGATTCCACGGCCTATGGGGCCACTTTCCCGGTGGACAATGCGCTGATCCTCGCCGGAGGCAACGTGTGCGGGCAGACGACCGACAAGGTGTATGAGCTACGCCTGCATTACGGAAAGGCCGTCCTCCGCGCCCTGCCGCAGCTGCCCGTACCCATGGAGCAGTGCGGCTGGACCCGTGACCGAAACTCGCTCTTCCTGGTGGGTGGCGTCGGCACGACCGGCGTATATGCCTGTACCATCGGAGATTATCGATGGGAAAAGATTGCCGATCTGCCCGAGCCCCTGGTCCAGCCCGTCGTTTTCGCTTCGGACGGGAAACTCTTCGTCTGGGGCGGCTTCAATCCCGAGACGCTGGCGGTGTCCGACAAGGGACTTTGCCTGAAGGCGGGCTCCTGGCAGGAGGCTCCGGGGATTCCGGACGGAGGCACCTTCGTCGGTTCCACGGGTACGACGATGCGTGACGGACGGCTCGCCGTCGTGGGCGGTGTGAACCGCGCCATTTTCGCGCGCGCCCTGCACAACACCCCGGAAGACCGTATCCCGTACCTGTCCAAGGAACCGGCTGAGTATCAGTTCCGTCAGGAAGTGTTCGCGTTCGATCCCCTGACCGAGACCTGGTCTCTCCTGGCTACCGATCCGTCCTGCGCCCTCGCCGGTCCCGGCATCGCCGTCCACGGCCCCCGTTCCCTGTACGTGGCCGGCGGCGAGCTCAAGCCCGGCGTCCGCAGTCCGAAGATATTCTCCTTGTCCTGGTAATGCAAAGGGGCGCCGTCATAGCGCTCCTTTTCTGGGCGCTGCTGTCCTGTACCGCGGTGCAGGAACCAGTCTTGTTGCCGCTTCCGAAACAAGTGGAGTATACCGGCGGGACCGTCCGGGCCGATGCGCCCGTGACAGAAACCCTGGTGGACGCCGTTCCGGAAGCGCTTCTGAATGAAAAGGAAGCCTATCGCCTGACCGTCGGCAAGACGGGCATCCGCATCGAAGCCGCGACGGAACAGGGCCTTTGGAACGCCCGGCAGACGCTGAAGCAACTCGTGCGGAAGGGCCGGATCCCATGCTGCCGCATCGCGGACTGGCCCAGTTTCCGGGTTCGCGGGTGGATGATGGACGTGGGGCGAACTTACGTGAGCCTGGAGGAACTCCGCCGCGAGGTGGATGTCTTTTCACAGTTCAAGGTCAATGTCTTCCACCTGCATCTGACCGAGAACGAGGCCTGGCGGCTGGAAAGCCGGAAGTATCCGCAGCTCAATGCGCCGGAGAGCATGCTCCGGCAGCCCGGCCTGTACTATACGCAGGACGAGATGCGGGAACTGGACGCCTACTGCCGGGAGCGGGGCGTGATCCTGGTCCCGGAGTTCGACATGCCGGGCCACAGCCGCGCCTTCGAGAGGGCGATGGGCTTCGGCATGCAGACCCCGGAAGGGAAGGCTGTCCTGAAGGAACTCATCGCCGAGGCCTGCGAGGTGTTCGGCGGCCCGTACTTCCATATCGGCACGGATGAAGTCGCCTTCACCGACCCGGACTTCGTACCGGAAATGGTCGCCGCCGTCCGTGCGCTCGGCAAGAAAGCCGTCTCCTGGAATCCGGGCTGGAAGTACAAGCCCGGGGAGATCGATGCGACCCAGCTCTGGAGCTACCGCGGCCGGGCGCAGGAGGGGATTCCGGCGGTGGACTGCCGCTTGCACTATGTGAACCACTTCGACCTGTTTGGAGACGTTGTCGCCCTCCAGACCAGCACCATCTACGGGCAGCCGGAAGGATCCGCCGACATCGCCGGGTCCATCATTGCCCTTTGGAACGACCGCTATCTCCCGGAAGAAGAGAACATCCTCAGGGAGAATAACTTGTATGTATCCGTCCTCGCCCTGGCGGACCGGGCCTGGCGGGGTGGCGGCTACCAGTATTTCAACGGGTTCGGCACCGTCCTTCCCGAGGATGGGCCCGCCCGGGACGACTTCCTGGACTTCGAAAACCGGATGCTCTCCTATCGGGAAACCGTCCTGAAGGATGCGCCCATGTCCTATGTCGCGCAGGGGCAGGCCCGTTGGGCCGTCTCTGAAGCTTACGCGAATGGCGGCGACCTGGAAAAGGCTTTCCCGCCGGAGGAGGGCCGATGGGTGACGGACCGCGTCGTTACGGGTTCCGGCATCTATTTCCGGCATGTCTGGGGCCCAGCCATGGTGTCGGGATACTATGAGGATCCGCAGCCGGACCACACCGTCTATGCGCGGACGAAGGTCTGGTCGCCGCGCCGGCAGGCCGTCGGCCTTCTCTTCGAAACACAGAATTACAGCCGTTCCGAACATGATCCGGTCCCGCCCGAGGACGCGTGGGACTTCCGTCACAGCCGCCTCTGGCTGAACGGGGAGGAGGTCCATCCCCCGAAGTGGACCGGCAGTACCAACTGTACCGGCCGTCCACCCATGCCGGTCACGCTGGACAAGGGTTGGAACGAGATCCTGGTCAAACTGCCCGTGGGGGCTTTCACGACCCCCGAAACGCGCCTGGTGAAATGGATGTTCACCTGCGCCCTTACCACCCCCGACGGCCGCGCCGCCGCCGATGTGAAGTATTCAACCGATTTCTAAGATATGACTAAGAGATTCGAAAAGATCTATCCGTGGATCGTGGTGGCCCTCCTCTGGGTGGTCGCCCTGCTGAACTATATGGACCGGCAGATGCTCTCGACCATGCGGGAGTACATCGCCCTGGACATTGCGGAACTGCATAGCGCCGAGGCGTTCGGCGTGCTGATGGGCATCTTCCTGTGGATCTATGCCATCGTGAGCCCGTTCGCCGGCACCGTAGCCGACCGGCTCAGCCGGAAGTGGCTGATCGTCGGCTCGCTGGCCGTCTGGTCGGCGGTGACGCTCCTGATGGGCTACTGCACGACGTTCTCCCAGCTCAAGTGGCTCCGCGGCCTGATGGGCGTGAGCGAGGCCCTGTACATCCCCTCCAGCCTGTCGCTCATCGCCGATTATCATACCGGGAAATCGCGTTCCCTGGCTGTCGGCATCCACATGACCGGCCTGTACCTGGGGCAGGCCCTCGGCGGCTTCGGCGCCAACCTGGCATCGGCCCTGACCTGGCAGCAGACCTTCCACTGGTTCGGTATCATCGGCATCGCATATGCCGTCATCCTCATCTTCTGCCTGCGGGAGGCCCGTCCCGCCGCCGCGCCCGTGAAGGCCGATGCGCCCGTCGCCAAGGATTCTATCTGGAAGTCCTTCGCCCTCATCTTCTCCAACATTGCCTTCTGGGCCATCCTGTTCTTCTTCGCCTCTTCGTCCATGCCGGGCTGGGCCACGAAGAACTGGCTTCCGACCCTGTTCCAGGGCAGCCTGGACATCCCGATGGAGAAGGCCGGTCCCATCGCTACGATCACCATCGCGGCGGCCTCGCTGATCGGCGTGCTCATCGGCGGTCCCCTGTCCGACCGCTGGGTGAAGAAGAACCTCAAGGGGCGCATCTATACCAGCGCCATCGGCCTCGCGATGATGGTGCCGGCCCTCGTCCTGGTGGGCCTCGGGCACGGTCTCGCTGCGGCCGTCGCCGCCGGCGTCATCTTCGGCGTGGGTTACGGCATGTTCGATACGAACAACATGCCCATCCTGTGCCAGTTCGTCCCTTCCCGTCTCCGGGCAACCGCCTATGGGTTCATGAACACCGTGGGTGTGGCGATGGGTGCCGTGTGCACCCAGGTCCTGGGCCGGATGCAGGACGGCGGCCACCTGGGCGCGGCCTTTGCTGTGCTGGGCGTCGTCACGGCCCTGGCACTCCTGGTGCAGCTTACGGTCCTGCGGCCTACTACGGATGACATGCAATAGGATTATGTTCAAGCGAAACGTCATAAGGTTCATTTTGGGAATGGTGGCCCTGGTACTGGCCATCACTCCGGCGGACGCGCGGCGGAAGCCGCAGCCGCAGCCCAAGGTAAAGGTTTCCTGCGTGGGGAACAGCATCACGTACGGAATGCGGCTGGAGGACCGGGAGCACGAAAGCTATCCGGTGCAGCTGCAGGCGATGCTGGGCGACGGCTACGAGGTCGGAAACTTCGGAAAGTCCGGTGCAACCCTGCTCCGGCACGGCCACAGGCCGTATTTCGAGCAGGAGGAGTTCCGGCAGGCGATGGATTTCGCGGGGGATATCGTGGTGATCCACCTGGGCATCAACGATACGGACCCGCGCAACTGGCCGCATTTCCAGGACGAGTTCGTGGGGGACTATCTCGCCCTCATCGACAGTCTCCGGAGCGTCAATCCGAAGGCCCGGTTCATCCTGGCCCGGATGACGCCCATCGGCAGCGCCCATCCCCGGTTTATCTCCGGGACGAAGGTCTGGCACGGCCAGATCCAGCAGGCCATCGAGACCGTGGCCCATGCCGCGGGGGCGGAACTCATTGATTTCTACGAGCCTCTGTACAGATATCCCTGGCTGTTCCCCGACGCCATCCATCCCAATGCGGAGGGTGCCGGCATCCTGGCGAAGACCGTGTACCAGGGGATTACCGGCGACTATGGCGGCCTGCAGGTTTCGCCGATGTTCTCCGACCATATGGTCCTTCCGCGCGGAAAGTCTTTCTCCATCCGGGGAACGGCCAATGCCGGCGACCCGGTAGAGGTTTCTGTCGATGGTTCTGTTTATCAGGCGATTACCGATAACCGGGGACATTGGTGCGTCGAGGTCGCCCCGCATACGGCGGGAACGGGTTCCGTCCTCCGGATCCGGACGGCCGCTTCCTCGCTGGTCTACCGTGACGTCGCATTCGGCGATATCTGGCTGTGCTCCGGCCAGTCCAACATGGAATTCGAGGTGCGGCAGAGTGCGGACGCCGCGCCGCATCCGGACGTGGACCTCCGCCTCTATGACATGAAATGCAACTGGCGGACGGACAATGTGGAGTGGCCCGCTTCGGCCCTGGACAGCGTGAATCACCTGCAGTATTTCGCACCCACGCGCTGGCAGTGCGCGTCGGCGGACGCCATCGCGCGCTTCTCCGCCGTCGGCTACGCTTTCGGACAGATGCTCCGGGACAGCCTGCAGGTCCCCGTCGGCCTGATCTGCAATGCCGTGGGCGGTTCCACGACGGAAAGCTGGATCGACCGGGAGACGCTCGAGACCCGTTATCCGGCCATCCTCCGCGACTGGACCCGGAACGACCTCATCATGGAATGGGCCCGCGGCCGGGCACTGAAGAACCTGGCTGCGCGGGCGGAGGCCCCTGTCGGATACAATGTCGTGCCCCTGCGCCATCCTTATGAGCCCTGCTATCTGTTCGAGTCGGCGATCCTTCCGCTGGACCGTTTCCCGGTCACCGGCGTCATCTGGTACCAGGGAGAATCCAACGCGGACCGCGTGGAGGTCCACGAGGACCTGTTCCCGTTGCTGGTGGACTCCTGGCGGGCGTATTTCGGGGAGATTCCCTTCTACTACGTCCAGCTGTCGTCCCTGAACCGGACTTCCTGGCCCATCTTCCGGGATTCCCAGCGACGTCTTCTCGGGTGCCGGCCCGGCCTTGGGATGGCCGTCACCTCCGACCTCGGCGACCGCACGGACGTGCATTACAGGGAAAAGAGGCTTGTTGGGGAACGGCTTGGTCTTCAAGCGCTTGCAAAGTATTATGGGCATAGCGTCGTGGCGGACGGCCCGCTGGCGAAGGAAGCGGTCCTCGCGGACGGAACTGTCCTGGTGGACTTCGGTCCCCAGACCGGTCTTCACGCCTCGGACGGAGGCGCCGTCACCGGTTTCGAGGTCCTGGATGCCGCCGACGGAAAATACCATTCCGTGGAGGCGGAGGTCGCCGGCGGGAAGGCGGATCTCATCCGCCTGGACTGCAGCGGCCTGCGCGAACCGTCGATGGTCCGCTACGCCTGGCAGCCTTACACGCGTGCCAATCTCGTGAACGGCGCCGGCCTTCCGGCCTCGACCTTCCGGCTGGCCCTGTAGCGGCATTGGCAGAGTTTTTGCTGACTGTATCGCGAAAACACTGAAAGACTATGCGTAAATACCTGTTAATCCTGCTTGTGGCCCTTACGGCCGCCAGCTGTGCATCCCTCCGGGCACCCGCCCGGCTGGAGCGCCTTGTGAACCGTGTCGAGCGCAACGCCGACCGTTATCGCCCCGTGGACTGGCAGCGCGCCAACCGCCGTTATGAGGATCTAGTGCGGGAGTATATCCAGAATTACCGCAGCTACACCATCGCCGAGAAGCAGCAGGCGATGTCGGCCATCGGCCGCTATCACGGCCTGCTCGTGGACTACGGCATCAAGCAGGGCGTGGGCTTCCTGGGAAGCCTGGGCACCTATGCGGGCGGCCTCATCGACATCCTCAAGCAGGATGTCGGCGCGGCAAAGGACTTCCTGGAAAGCGTCCTGGGAATGGGCTCGTCCGAAACCAGCAGGTGGCTGGACCAGCTCAAGAAGTACGCAGAGTAAGGCGACGGATGTTGCACCCGGCATAGTTGCCGAGTACGATCAGCGGATAGTACCACAGGATATTGGGATCCCAGGTCCAGGCGGCGACGAGATACGTCACGTCGGCGATGGAGTGGTAGAAACCGCAAAGGATGAACAAGGGGACACCGAACAGAACCGGGAGGATGGACCCCTTGTTTTTATAGAGCCATACGGCGATGTCGATGATGAGGCCGCAGCCCATGGCGCGGAGGAAACTCCGCCAGGGGCCCTGGGCGAGACGCCCGGCGACCATGTCCTGCGCCCGCTCCACGGGCGCACCGCCGAGCGACAGGGCCAGCAGGCCAAGCAGGGCGCAGCCGATGATGTTGAACAGCCAGATCTTGACCAGGGCCGGGATGTCGTTCGTGACCCCGGCCTTTCCCGTATAAAGCGGCGTGCCGAACAGGACCACGCACACCAGTCCGAAAGCGAAGATCACAGCGCCCGGTATGCCGCCGAGCGCCAGGTATCCGAGGGACCCCAGGCCGATGAGGATGCCCGAGAAGAGCGACTCGCGGTTCATCGGGCCATGGCCTTTTCGACGTCGTCGGGCTGGATCGGGAGCCGGCTGGCTCCGAGCCGGCGGGCGCCGTCCGGGGTTACGAGCACGTCGTCCTCCAGGCGGATGCCGCCGAAATCGTAGTAGGACGCGAGTTTGTCGAAGTTCACGAAATCCTTCCCGGTACCTTCCTCCTTCCATTTTTCGATGAGGGCGGGAATGAAGTAGATGCCGGGTTCGTCGGTGATCACATGGCCGGGACGCAGCCGGCGGGCCATCCGGAGGCTGCCCAGGCCCAGCTGCTTCGCCCGTGTCTGGTCCGGGTCATAGCCTACCCAGTTCTCGTTCAGGTCTTCCATGTCGTGGACGTCCAGGCCCATGTTGTGGCCCAGGCCGTGCGGCTGGAACAGGCCGGCGATGCCCTGGGCGACCATCTCGTCCAGGTCGCCGTGCACGAGGCCGAGGGCGGAGAGGCCCTCCAGCATCTTGCGGGCGGTGGCCAGATGGACTTCCCGGTAAGTGATACCTGGCCTGGTAATGCTGAACGCCAGTTCATTGCAGTCGCAGACGATCTGATAGACGTCGCGCTGCCTGGAGGTGAACTTGCCGGAAGTCGGGTAGGTGCGGGTAAAGTCGGAAGCGTAGTGTTCGTTGCTCTCCACGCCGGCGTCGATGACCATCAGTTTGCCCGGTTCGATGACCTTGTCGTGCAGATGGTTGTGAAGCGTTTCACCGTGCTGCGTGAGGATGGTGGGGAAGGATACGCCCCAACCCTCGGCGAGGGCGACGCCTTCCATCTTGCCCACGATTTCCTGCTCGATGATTCCGAGGCGGATGCTGTCCCGGGCGACGGAATGCATCTTCACGCCCAGGTTGCAGGCGTGGTCGATGGCGGAAATCTCCTCGATCTCCTTGATGAGACGCATCGAGATGATAGCCTTGGTGAGGACTTCCGATACGCCCGATTCGATCCGGTCGCATTCCATCATCTCCATGAGCCTGAGCTTGTTGAAGTAGCGGGAAGGAGCGATGTAGTGGACGTTCCGGCCGGCCTTCCGGGCGGCGGCGACGGCCTTGTCCACCTGGGCGTACGGGGCTGAATCCGCCACCCCGGCGAGGGCCGCCTTGGACGCGACCGAGGGCTGCGGGCCCATCCAGATGATGTCGCCGATCTCCACGTCGTCGGCATACACCGTTTCCGTATCGGCGTCGATGTCCAGGATGGCGGCGTACATCGGGTCGTCCAGGCCGAAATAGTACAGCCAGGTGCTGTCCTGGCGCCATTTGTAGCAGTTGTCCTTGTATTGTGCGGGCGCTTCGGCATTGCCCACGAACAGAATGATGCCGTCGGCCCCCGCATCGCGCATCTTCTGCATGAGCACGCGGCGCCGCCTGGCGTAAATTTCCTTTGCAAACATAGGGTCCAGTGTTTTGTTTCCTACAAATATAATCAATACTTTTGCAAAGTGGAAACCTTTATCGCCATACTTGCCATCCTTCTGGGCCTGGTCGGAATCGTGGGCAGCATCGCCCCCGGCCTGCCCGGTCCGCCCCTGAGCTGGGTGGGCCTGCTGGTCCTTTACCTGTGGGGCGGCGGCACCGACGGTGCCGGCGACCCGATGACGCTCCGCTTCCTGCTCATCTGGCTGGCGGTCACCGTGGTCATCACAATCGTGGACTATGTGGTCCCGGCGTATTTCACGAAACTCACCGGCGGCTCCAAGGCCGGCGGCTGGGGCGCCATCATCGGCCTGTTCGCAGGCCTCGTGTATCCGCCCGTGGGCATGATCCTGGGATCCCTTCTCGGGGCCTTCATCGCGGAACTGGTCTATGCGAAGAAAGACGCCGCGACCTCTCTCAAATCGGCCCTCGGCGCCTTTCTCGGCTTTCTTTTCGGCACCGGCGCCAAACTCGCCGCCGCCGGTGTGATGCTGTTCTACATCGTCGTTTTCGGATTCTAGACCTCGGTTGCGGTCGCGAACTCGCGCAGGAAACGCAGGTCGTTCTCGAAGTAGTGGCGGAGGTCGTTGACCTGCCACTTGAGCATCGCGATGCGCTCCACGCCCATGCCGAAGGCGAAGCCGGAGTACACCTTGGAGTCGATGCCGCTGGCTTCAAGGACGTTCGGGTCCACCATGCCGCAGCCCATGATCTCGAGCCAGCCGGTACCCTTGCAGATGTTGCAGCCCTTGCCGTGGCAGATGTTGCAGCTCACGTCCACCTCCGCGGAGGGTTCCGTGAACGGGAAATAGGACGGACGCATCCGGATCTGCGTTTCCGGACCGAACATCTCGCGGGCGAACAGCAGGATGGCCTGCTTGAGGTCCGCGAAGGTGACGCCCTTGTCGATGTACAATCCCTCGACCTGGTGGAAGATGCAGTGCGCACGGGCGCTGATGGCCTCGTTGCGGAACACGCGGCCCGGGCAGATCACGCGGATCGGAAGGGGCTGGGTTTCCATCGTACGGACCTGCACGGAGGAGGTGTGGGTGCGGAGCAGCAGCGGATTCAGGTGGCCGTTGCTCACGAAGAAGGTATCCTGCATCTCGCGCGCCGGATGGTTGGGCGGGAAGTTCAGGGCCTCGAATACGTGCCAGTCGTCCTCTATCTCGGGACCTTCCGCCACGTCATAGCCGAACTTGCGGAAAATCTCCACGATTTCCTGGCGGACGATGGAGACGGGGTGGCGGGAACCCAGCTCGAGAGGGTCGCCCGGCATGGACAGGTCCTGCTTGGGGGCTGCCTCTACGGCGGCTTCCGCGGCCAGGTCCTTCAGTTCCTCGATCTTCGCCGTCACGGCTTTCTTGAGCTCGTTGAGCTTCTGGCCGTATTCCCGTTTCATCTCCGGAGCGACGGTGCGGAACTGTTCCATCAGCGCCGTGACGCAGCCTTTCTTCCCGAGGAAGCGGACGCGGATGTCTTCGACCTCCTTCAGCGAAGCGGCCTTGAGGTTGGCGAGTTCCTTCTGTATCTGTTCGATGGCTTCTTTCATATCGTTGCAGGGTTATTTGTTGTTCTGTTTGGCTTTCCGTTTGTCGCGGGCTTTCTGCGCCCGCTGGCCGGAAGTCTTCCAGTATTTCTTCCACTGGTCTTCGTTGAAGAAACGCTTGTAGGCATTGTCGATCTGCTCCATCCACTTGTCCTGGACGGAGATGTACAGGTCGGAGTTGCTGACCTTGGCCTTCTGGAAATCCTCCAGCTCGTCCTGCATCGCGTGCAGGTCGTGCGTCAGGGTGGAATCCACGTAGAACTCCTGCCAGTATTCGAGTTCCAGCAGATCGGACAGGCGCTTGACTTCCTTGTCGATGTATTCCATCAGCTGCTTCTCCCTCTGTTCCGGGGTCTGGGGACCCTGGTTCTGGGCGCCGAGGGTGAAGGCCGACAGGAGCGCGGCGACCGCAACGGTGAACAACTGTTTCATAGCATTACTTTTTTTCATTAAATTTGCAGACAACAAAAGTAGTAATAATTGGCCAAAAGCACAAAAACGATGCGCAAAACCACCATATCCATCCTGTTTTCCGCCGTCCTGGCCCTGGTCCCGTCCCTGCAGGGCAATTCCTGTACCAATGTGATCGTGACCAAGGGCGCGAGCAAGGACGGCTCCGTCCTGGTGTCCTATGCCGCCGACTCGCACACCCTCTTCGGCGAGCTGTATTACCATCCCGCTGCGGACTGGAAGGCGGGCACCCTGCTCAAGATTTACGACTGGGACACGAACAAGTACCTCGGCGAGATCGACCAGGTTCCGCATACGTACCAGACGGTGGGCAATATGAACGAGAAGCAGCTCATCATCACGGAGACCACGTGGGGCGGCCGGGAGGAACTGATGGACCGCCGCGGCCGGATCGACTACGGATCCATCATCTACACCACCCTCCAGCGCGCTTCCAACGCCCGTGAGGCCATCGCCGTCATCGTGGAGCTGGCCAGCACCTACGGTTATGCCTCCGAGGGTGAGACCTTCTCCATCGCCGACAAGGACGAGGCCTGGATCATGGAACTCATCGGCAAGGGCATGAGCATCCGGAACGGGATCAACATGGACAAAGGCATCGTGTGGGTGGCCATGCGCGTCCCGGACGGGGCCATCTGCGCCCACGCGAACCAGGCCCGCATCGGCGCCTTCCCGCTGAACGACCCCGACAACTGCGTCTATGCCAAGGACGTGATCTCCTTCGCCCGCCGCAAGGGCTATTTCGACGGGCCCGACGAGGAGTTCAGCTTCAAGAAGGCCTACGGACCGGCGGACTTCGGCACCGTGCGCGGCTGCGACGCCCGTGTGTGGAGCGCATTCAACCAGCTCACCGGCGGCTGGTTCTCCTACTACAATGCGGAGGGGAAGGCCGTTACCCGGGATGCCTCCGACTTCCTGGACTATGCGATGGGCTATGACCTGAACGCCGACCTGCCGCTGTTCGTCTATCCGCGCGAAAAGGTGTCCGTGAAGGCCGTAGCCGACGTGATGCGCGACCACTACGAGGGGACGCCCATGGACATGACCCAGGATATCGGCGCGGGCGGCAACGCCCTCCCGTACCGCTGGCGTCCGATGGAGTTCAAGGCCGACGGGGAAACCTACCTGAACGAGCGCGCCATCGCCACCCAGCAGACCGGTTTCTGGATGATCGGCCAGGCCCGGGATTATGTGCCCGACGAGGTGGGCGGCATCCTTTGGTTCGGTACCGACGATGCGGCAACCTCCTATGTGACACCTATTTACACGTCTACGACCAAGGTGCCGGAATGCTTCCGGGTAGGCAACGGCGACCTCCTGCATTATTCGCCCACTGCCTCTTTCTGGATCAACAACCGCGTCTCCAACGCCTGCTACAAGATGTACAACCAGATGGCCCCGTACGTGCGGGAGAAGATCGATGCGTTCGAGATCGACCAGATGGAGCACAAGACCCATTCGGTGGACAGCGCAGCGGTGGTGATGTACAACAGCGTGGTGGTGAAGATCCACGATAAACTCTCCTCCAAGCGGGAAGTCATGATGGCCCGCAAGCCGTTCGCCAAGGTGACGAAATTCGTCACGGACTATACGGTGAAGACCGCGCAGGACCAGTTCGCAGCCTGGGTCGCGCTGGAGGAGGAACTGCTCGTGAAGTTCATGGACGGCAACGTCAAGCCCCAGAACGAGGACGGCTCCTTCAAGCATTCCGACTATTCGGAGGGCCAGCCCGCCTCCGTCGGCTGGCCGGGATATACCGACCTTTGGAAGGAGACGGTCGCCCGGGAGGCCGGTGAAGTCCTGAAAGTCAAGGAGTAATGGCAACGGTCTTTCGCGGGGGACGCCTTTTGCTGCCGGAAGGAGTCCGCACCGGGCTGGCCCTGGTGGTCCGGGACGGGCGGATATCCGCCATCGTCCCCGAGGCACAGGCGCCCGAGGGCGATGTGGTGGATGCCGGCGGAGCGTACATTTCCCCGGGATTCATCGACATGCACGTCCACGGCGGCTGGGGGCATGATTTCCTGGACGGGACGGTGGAATCCTTCCTCGTTCCGGCCCACGGTCACGCCCTTCACGGTACAACCGCGATGGCCCCTTCGTTCGCTACGGCCCCCAAAGCCGATTACGAGCGGGCGGTCCGGGCCTACCGGGAAGCCCTGCCGCTGAACACCTCGGGGGCCCAGTTCGTCGGCCTTCACTTCGAAGGCCCGTTCTTTTCCCAGGCCAAGGCGGGGGCGCAGGATGCAAGCCTGCTCCTCACGCCCACGCCGGAGGAGTACCTTCCGCTCCTGGATGCGGTTCCGGAGATCGTCCGGGTGAGCGCTGCGCCTGAACTGGAAGGCGGCTTCGGCCTCGGCGAGGAACTGCGCCGGCGCGGCATTGTCGCCGCCGTGGCGCACACCGACGCCTCCTGCGCCTGCTGCGAGGAGGCTTTCCGGCACGGCTATTCACTGATGACGCATTTCTACTGCGCGATGTCCACAATCGTCAAGCGCGGGTACAGCCGCTATGCGGGCGCCGTGGAGGCGGGATACCTGCAGGACTATGACATTGAAGTGATTGCCGACGGGGTGCATCTTCCCATCGACATCCTGCGCCTGGTGGTCCGCATCAAGGGGGCCGACAAGGTGGCCCTGTGCTCCGACGCCATCCGGGCGGCCGGTCTCCCGGACGGGGAATATGTCCAGGGCAGCAAGGACAACGGACTCAAGTTCATCCTGGAGAACGGCGTAGCCCTGAAACCGGACAGGACCAGCCTGGCCGGAAGCGTCGCCACTGCCGACCGGCTTGTCCGGACGATGGCCCGCGCCGCCGGTCTCGAGGCCGCGGTCCGGATGATGTCCGCTACGCCCTCCCGCATCCTCGGCCTTTCTTCCAAGGGCCGCCTTGCGCCCGGCGGCGACGCAGATATCGTCCTTTTCGACGACAACGTCAACGTTTCCCGCGTTTTTGTCGGCGGACGGGAAATCGTTTAGCCCGGACGGTATGTTTCTTGCACGGGCAAGAAGGGAAAAACCTGAGAACGGATGTTGAAGAATCGATTGTTTATCCTGCTGGCCATCGTGCTGGCGGCTGTTTCCTGTTCTACGACTAGGAAAGCTTCACAACAGACTTATACCCCCTCCTGGCGGGGCTGTTCCGCCCAGGACATCATCGCTGCGATGGGCAATCCGGACCGTATCGACGAAGACGGCCGGGGCGGCAGCATCCTGGTGTACGAGTCCTCTGCGGACTATGACGATCCCCAATACGATATCCTGGATCCGGAGGCCTCGCCCAAGAAGGGCCGGCAAGCCCGTTTCTACCTGGACCAGGAGGGGGACTGCTATCAGGTCGAGTCAAACTCCAGCCTTCCCGCCCCGCCCCGCGACACCGTCGTGGATTCTGATGGCTGGGGCTGGTTCGATGTCCTGATAACCCTGTTGCTGGTCGTCGAAGTATTCTTGTAAGCGATTTCCGGTTTACGACGTTTAAAGATCCTCAACGAACTTTCCTTTGAACGCAGACCAGACGGGTGCGGCTTCATACAGTGATCGGGTACCGGCCGGGATATGGATCTTGATGTTGTAATCCGTTCTGGCCGGAGTAAACTCATCGCCATCAATGGTGGGAGGAGTTATTGCGTGGACGTAGAAACTATAGAGCCCGGGGCAGTTCAGGGAACCGATTCTCCGGACGGTAGCGGGAAGAGTCAGTGTTTCAAGTCTTTCATTGGCGCCGAGGCGGTCAATATCGTCCGCCGGGGCAAGGACTTCCGCTTCCCGGACCTCCCACAAACAGACATCTAGCCGGGTGAAATCGCCGGGGAGGATGATTTTGGACAGATACTGAGGGGCGTTCTTTGCATAGATGTCCCCGTAAATCTCACGAATGCCGGAAGGAAGTTGAAGAATATCGCTGGCAAAACCGGACAATGAATTGATGTCCAACAGTTGGACACCCGCAAGGAAATCAGCGGAGGTCAGGTTGCAATTGCTGAAGGCGCCATGGTTAACCTTGACGACGGAGGGAGGAAGCGTGATGGAGGATAACCGTTCACAACCCTCGAACAAACCGGCCGGGACCTCTGTCATCCAAGCGGGCAGGTTCGCTTCCGTAATCTTACACCCGGCGAAAGCATATTCGCCGATGGAAACAGATGCCGACAGGATAGCGTTGATCCGTGTGAGGGCAGTGCCATTAAAAGCATAATCCTTGATGACGAGTCCGGAAGTCGGAAGATTGTCAACACGTTCAAGGGAAGTACACCCCTGGAAACAACTGTTCGGTACCAGAAGCAACCCGTCCGGCCAAGTGAACTGTTTCAGGTGTCGACAGTACTGGAATGCATAATTGTCAATCCGTTTAATCCGTCCTGAAACTCCCACCACTTCCGTGAGACATTCGTTCTGGACACAGTATATGCGTTCTACGTCAGGACCCAGGACAAGTTCGAAGTTATACCGCCAATTGTATTCGTCTTCCGAAGCACCGTCTTTCACGATTTCGACGGTCGGAGCATTGGTATGATATTCCAGGGTGGTGCGCTCCACGATCGGCCTGGAGGCATAATCACCGTCATAAATCAGGCGAACTCCGGTCTGGTTTTCCACGTCATTGATAATTCCTCTGTAGCCGAAGGCCCTGCTGTGAACATTGCATTCCGGAATGGTGCGGTAGTCGATATCGAACTTGTCAATGGAGGTTTCGGAGTCACAAAACCCCAAGTCTATCTCCAATTTGGACGGATTCCCGGAAAGTGTGATTTCTCCGATGCGGCATTCTCCAAACATGCCGCGCCGAAGGGTAAGTCCTCCGTCGGCTGCAAAAGAAAGTGTCTTGATCTCACATGCACGAATGACACGAATCAACCTTTCTTCGGACAGTCCATCGTAGAGTGCTGTATTCTTACCAAAGGACAATTTGTCCAAGTGAAGGTAAATCTTCTCGCTACTATGGCCTCCGCCATAGATAAAATGGCCTCTATATCCCTCCGGTTGACGAATCTGGATATTGTCTCCAAAGATAATCTCTTTGATATTAAGGGTTTGTGCATAACCGTAGTCATCGTCTCCGTTAAGATAAATAAGATACGGGAGAATCAGGTCGCACCCATTCTCAAACTCCAATCTCTCCAGGTTCCCGCAGGAGGAGAAACTGGTCCAGTCGGAATCATCGGGGTTCATTTCCAGGCGGCAGTTTTCGCCGAAGGTCAGCCGTTTCATCCCTCCCTTGTGGAACGTATTGCGGTCAATGAGCACCAGCGTGCCGGGCGCAATGCGCATCTCGGAGATCCAGTCCCAGCCGCAGAACATCCCGCCCTTGAGCGTCTTGACGGAGGAAGGGATCTCCTCCAGGCTGGCAGGACGCCAGCACCGGCCCAGGAAACTGTTTTCCGTAAAGGCGGAAACAGCCAGCAACTGGTTGTCGGAGCCAAACTCCAGATGTTCCAGCCGGCAGGCATTCTCGGTGAGCAGCTCGCCATAGACGGCTTCGACCTTGTCCGGAAGAATCAGTGTCTTGAGTGCAGGGACATCTGAAAGCGGGGAATCACAGAAATCTTCGCCATCCCCGTCGTGCCGGCCAATGACCCGGTCCGGCGTTTCCACCTTTTTCAGGTTAAGCTCTTTCAAGACGGTGCTGCCGCTCAGCTGTTCAAAAATCCGTGAAAGCTCAGGGTGGGTGAACAACCCCTCCAGGGCGACGACGGGAAACTTCGAATAGTCCTCGGCTTTATACTCCGTCCAGTTGTCCGGGGTGATGATGGCGGGATGGATGCTGAAATCCGGATTCTGCCGGACGTTCACGACCGTGGAGGATCCGTTGGCGCAGGTCAGGGTGATGGTCGCATCCCTGCTCTGGGAATCCATATTCCTGTCCAACGTAAAGCGAAGGGAAGATGAAGTGAGGGGATCTTGTTCCCCGTCTGTCCTGCGGATCCACCCGGAGGGCTCGATGTCCACGGTATATTCTTCCGGGGCACGGACGGCAACGGTCAGCGTTGTGCTGTCCCAGTCCAGCATCGCCAGGGCGGGGTCGGCCTGGATACCCAGACTATCCGGGACGCCGTCTCCGTCCCGGTCCAGGTAATCGAGGTAGGGAGGGATGATGGAAAAGTGAAAGATGAAGTAGAGGTTTTCCTGGACCTGTTCCGGATCCAGCGTTACCTGGAGGTCCGTCGGGCTGATGGTGAAATGGCCCGTGCTCGCAAGTTGACTCTCCAGGGAGGAAAGGAAGCGGTTGACTTCGGCATCCGTTCGGCCGGAAAACAGAAGGATTTCGATGGCCAGCAGGACGCCCTGCCCCTGAAGATCTTGTCCGTAGTTGGATAGATGGTCAAATGAAATACCGAGAACCAAGGGAATGCCGAAGGAGGCCAGGACCGCGGAATCAGCCTGGTGCCGGGCCTGTTCGAAAGTCGGAGAATCAGCTTTAGTGGGCGTGCCCTTCAGGTAGTATTCGAGGGCTGCCGCTTCCAGCGTTGTCAGGACATTCACGAAGTAGGGCCCCTCATGAATGTCGGAAATGGCCTTTAAAGTAACCGGAGAGGAGGTCATCTGACCGGCAGGGATATTGGCGAAGGAACCCTTGACCTCCGTTTGCACATAGCGCGAGAGGTCGCCGGTCTCCACCCGGAATGCCCCGTTTTCCTCGGTGGGAACGGTGTGTACGGTCGATGAAACCTTGAATTTCGAATCCAGGCTTCGCACGGTTACCTGAGCATCCGTTCCGAATAATTCGGATGTTCCGTATGCGTTGTAAGTAGGCGGGTAGTCCTCGCCGCCGGGTGTTGGTCCGTCTTCGTCGATCCGGTTGCAGGACAGGATGCACAGAGCCAACGATGCAAAAGCCAGGAGTCGTTTCATCAGTCAATATGCATTATCGCGTCCACGAGCTTGCGGGCAAGGTCGAGGAACGCCAGTGAATCGGGGCGGGTGCCCAGGGCGACGGGTTCGCCCGCGTCGCCGGCTTCGCGGATGGACTGTACGAGCGGGATCTGGCCGAGCAGGCCGATGCCGAAGCGCTCCGCCATCCCGGCTCCGCCGTCCTTTCCGAAAATATAGTATTTTTCCTCCGGATGTTCCTCCGGGGTGAACCAGGCCATGTTTTCCACGAGGCCGAAGATGGGCCGGTTGATGGAGGGGTTGCGGAACATGTTCACGCCTTTCTCCACGTCGGCCAGGGCCACGGGCTGGGGCGTCGTGACGATGACGGCGCCCTCCATCGGGATGTCGTTTACCAGGGAGATGTGGATGTCGCCGGTGCCCGGGGGCATGTCGACCAGCAGGAAGTCCAGGACGCCCCATTTGACCTGGAGGATCATCTGTTTCAGGGCGCTGCAGGCCATGGGCCCGCGCCAGATGAGGGCCTGGCCAGGCTGTGCGAAATAGCCGATGGACATCCATTTAACCCCGTATTTTTCGATGGGGATGAAGAGTTCCTTGCCTTCTTCCTCGCCGGGTTCGGCTTCCGGGACTTCGCCTTCGGTGTCGGTCATGATGGGTACGGAGGGGCCGTAGACGTCGGCGTCGGCGAGGCCGACCTTGTAGCCCAGGCGCGCCAGGGCGATGGCCAGGTTCACCGCGACGGTGGACTTTCCCACGCCGCCCTTGCCGGACGCGATGCCGATGATGTGCGCGACGCTTCCCACCTGCTCCAGTCCAAGGTCCTGGACCCCTTTCTTCTTTTCGGGGGCGGGATCCTTGACGACGGTCTTCACCTCCACCTCCGTCCCGCCGGGCGCCTGGCGGTACACAGCCGCCCGCACGGCGCCCACGAGATAGTTCTTCAGCGGATCCGGCCGCTTGGGAAACGACAGGGTCACAGTCACTTTCCCCTTGTCGACCACGACTTCCTCGACCATTCCCAGGGAGACGATGTCCTTGTCGTCCTTCCCGGGATGGACGACTTCACAGAGCCATCCGAATACTTCCTTTTCCGTCATTATTTCGCGAAATCGAGTTCCTGGATAATGTTGGTGGCGCCGCCCAGTTTCTCCACGAGGAAGAGGACGTAGCGGATGTCCACGCAGATGCAGCGCTGCAGGTCGGGCTCGAACATCACGTCGGAGGACATGGACTCCCAGTTGCCGTCGAAGGCCAGGCCGATGAGTTCGCCCTTGGCGTTGAGGACCGGCGAGCCGGAGTTGCCGCCCGTGATGTCGTTGTTCGTCAGGAAGCAGGCGTGCACGAGACCGTCGGAAGCGTCGGCGTAACGGCCGAAGTCCTTCGCTTCGATGAGGCTCTTGAGCTTGGCCGGAACGATGAATTCAGGATTCGTAGGGTCTTCCTTCTCCAGGACGCCCTTCACGGTGGAGTAGTGCTTGTACAGCACGGCGTCCTTCGGGGAATACGGAAGCACGTGGCCGTAGGTAAGGCGCATCGTGGAGTTGGCGTCCGGGTAGGACGGCTTGCCCTTCTCCCATTCCAACAGGCCGGCAGTGAAGGCCTTGCTGCCCGCATCGATGTCTGCCTCGGGGGCGAGCATCGCAGGATAGCGTTCCATCACTTCCGTCATGATGGCGTTGAACAGGCGCACGGCCGGGTCGGCCCAGACCTTTTCCCAGTCGCCTGCGTTGACCAGTTCCGCCACCTTGTCATAGGCGGTGAAGGCCGACTCGTCGAAGAGGTAGTCCACATAGGCGGGGATGTCCATCGTGGCGAAGTCGTCGAAGTCCACGCCCAGGCTCTTGGGATAGTCTTCTTCGGAGGCGCGCTGGCGGAAGAACTCCAGCAGGGCGGCGGCTTCCTTGCGGTCCAGGTCCACGACATAGTCGCGGTAGGCCGGCTGCAGCGCATTCAGGACCTTGGCGTCCTGTCCCTGGCGGGAAACGGCCTGGGTAAAACGGCCTGCGAGGCCCACCAGCTCGATCCGGTAGGGGGCCTCGGTGAGGAGGGTGACGGCCATCTCGGCCTCGGCGGAGGCCTTTACGGCGTCTTCGATCTGTTTCAGGGCGTTGCCGTAGGCCTGCTGGCGCTGGGACTTCTGGTTCACCCAGGCGGTGAAGGCTTTCTCCTTCTCCAGTTCACGGCCGATGATGTCCAGCTTCTGGAAGGCAAGTTCCTCGCCCTGCCACTTCTTCCAGCCGTTGGCGGAGCCGGCGTACTTGTTGGCGTATTTCAGCTGGACGGACGGGTCGGCGCACATCGCTTCCCACATGATGTCCTGACGGACGGTGCGGGCGTCGATGGAGATGCGCTGGGAAGCGATCATCTGCTCGAGCTGGGCGGCGGTCTGGAAACGCTGGGTGCGGCCCGGATAGCCCATGATCATGGTATAGTCGCCTTCCTGGACGCCGTTGAGGGAGATCTTCAGGTGGTTCTTGGCCTTGTACGGGCGGTTCTCGGGGCTGTATTCGGCCGGCTCGTTGTCGGGACCGGCGTACACGCGGAACATGGAGAAGTCGCCGGTGTGGCGGGGCCACATCCAGTTGTCGGTCTCGCCGCCGAACTTGCCCACCGATGCCGGCGGGGCGCCGACGAAGCGGACGTCACGGTAGGTCTTGTAGACGATCAGGTAATAGACGTTGTCGTTGTAGAAGCTCGTGATCTGGGCCGTGCAGTTCTTGTTGGCCTGGACGGCTTTGTCGATGAGGGCCTGGCGCTCCTCCTGCATCTTCTTCGCGATGGCCTGCTCGTCGGTTTCGGCCTTGCGGATCTTCTTCTCGGCCTTCTCCAGGGCGGCGGTGACGTCGGTCATCGACTGGAGGAAGGTGATGGAGAGGCCCTTGGCGGGGAGTTCCTGCTCACGGGTCATCGCCCAGTAGCCGTTCATCAGGTAGTTGTGCTCGTCGGTGGAGAGCGCCTGGATGCTGCTGTAGCCGCAGTGGTGGTTCGTGACGATGAGGCCGTCGGCGGAGATGATCTCGCCTGTGCAGCCGCCGCCGAAATGGATGATGTTGTCCTTCAGCGAGGAGTGGTTGATGCTGTAGATTTCTTCGGGAGAGAGCTTGCAGCCCGCTTCCTTGAGGGCCTTGCCGTTCATTTTCTGGAGAAGCGGCAGGAGCCACATTCCTTCGTCGGCGGAAGCGGAGAGCGCGATGCCCAGGGCCGCCAGGATGGTCAGGATTCTTTTCATTTCAGTATCGTTGTTTACGCAAATGTAGCAATTATTTCGGGTTAGAACAAGGTCGGTTCCAACTCCTTGACGTGGAAGGATTTCCGGTGCCATGGAGTATAGCCGTGGAGGCGGATGGCCTCGATGTGCCCGGGGGTGGGATAGCCGAAATTGCGGTCCCAGCCGTACTCGGGATACTCCCAGGCCAGTTCGCGCATCCGTTCATCCCGGTACGTCTTGGCGAGCACCGATGCGGCGGCGATGGCGGCGAAAGTGGCGTCGCCGTGGACCACGGTGCGGAAGTCCTTGAAACCGTATCGGCCGAAAGGGCGGAACTTGTTGCCGTCGACCAGGAGGAAATCCGGTGCGGGAGACAGCTTCAGCACGGCCCGCTGCATCCCCGTGACGGAGGCCCAGAGGATGTTGAGCCGGTCGATCTCATCGGGCTGGACGGCTTCCACGGCCCAGGCGACGGCCTCGGCCTCGATGACCGGCCGGAGTTCCTCGCGGGCCTTTTCGGTCATCTGCTTGGAGTCGTTCAGGAGGGGATGATGGAAGTCTTCCGGCAGGATCACCGCGGCGGCGTACACGGGCCCGGCCAGGGGACCGCGTCCGGCCTCGTCGCAGCCCGCCTCCAGCCTGCCGGCCTTCAGGCAACTTTGCAGATGGATTTCCTTCATCGAGCCCAAAGGTAATCAATTTTATTGTATTTGCGGGAAAAATCCGTATATTTGCAAGCTACGCGCGGAAAGCGCTGAAAAATACGAAAAATTAGTAATCAAATATCATTGCAATGAAAAGTTACACTACTGACAAAATCCGCAACGTGGTTCTCATCGGCGCCTCCCGCTCCGGCAAGACCTCGCTCTCCGAAGCCATGCTTTATGAGGGCAAAGTAATCGACCGCCGTGGCAGTGTCGAAGAGAAGAACACGGTCTCCGACAACACCGAGTTCGAACAGACCAACCAGAAGTCCATCAACGCCACTCCCCTGTACGGCGAGTTCAACGGCTGCAAGATCAATTTCATCGATGCGCCGGGTTCCGATGACTTCAGCGGCGGTGCCCTTTCCGCTTTCAAGGTTGTCGAGAGCGCGATCATGGTGATGAACGGCACGGCCGGTGTCGAGGTGGGTACCACCATCTTCTCCCGCTATGCCGACCAGTACGGCAAGCCCATGGTCATCGCCGTGAACCAGATGGACCACGACAAGGCCAACTGGGAAGGCGTGCGCCACGCCATCGCCGAAGAGTTCGGCAAGAAAGCCGTCCTGTGCCAGTTCCCGGTGAACCCGGGTCCGGGCCTCGAAGGTTTCGTGGACGTCATCACGATGAAGTTCTACAACGCCAAGAACGAGGAGGTGGACATCCCCGCCGCCTACGCCGACGAGGCTGAGGAACTCCGCGCCGAACTCATGGAGAAGGCCGCCGAAGGTTCCGACGAGCTCATGGAGAAGTTCTTCGAGACGATGGAACTCAGCACCGACGAGATCCGCGAGGGTATCCGCGCCGGACTTGCCAAGTGTGAGGTGATCCCTGTCTTCTGCGTGTCCGCGAAGGCCAACATCGGCGTCCGTCGCCTGATGGAGTTCATCGTGAACGTGTGCCCGGGCCCGCTCGGTACGGTCCAGAAGACGGTGGACGGCGGAGAAGTCCGCTGCAACCCGGCCGCCCCGGTGAGCCTGTTCATCTACAAGACCTCCGTCGAGCAGCACCTCGGCGAAGTCTCCTACTTCAAGGTGATGAGCGGTACCCTCAACGAAGGTGCCGACCTCGTGAACCCGGAGACCGGCAACGGCGAGCGCCTGAGCGCCATCTACGCCGTGGCGGGTGCCAAGAAGGAGAAGGTCGCTTCCATCAGCGCCGGCGACATCGGCTGCGTCATGAAGCTCAAGGCCGGCAAGACCGACGTCACCCTCACCGCCTCCGGCGGAGAGGCCATCGAGCACATGGTGTTCCCGGATGCGAAGTACCGCTGCGCCGTCAAGGCCGTCGACAAGAACGACGAGGCCAAGGTGGGCGATGCCCTGAACAAGATCGCCGCCCAGGACCCGACCATCACCGTCGAGTATTCCAAGGAACTGCGCCAGACCATCCTTTCCGGTATGGGCGAGCAGCACATCAACTACGTGAAGTGGAGAGTGAACAACGAGTTCAAGCAGAACATCGAGCTCTTCGCCCCGAAGGTGCCGTACCGCGAGACCATCACCAAGGTCGCGACCGCGCAGTACCGCCACAAGAAGCAGTCCGGCGGCGCCGGCCAGTTCGGTGAGGTGCACCTCCTCGTGTGCCCGTACGTCGAAGGCCAGGAAGCTCCGAAGAACTTCAAGATCGACGGCAAGGACACCGTGTTCAACTTCAAGAGCCAGGACATCACCGACCTCGAGTGGGGCGGCAAGCTGGAGTTCTACAACTGCGTCGTGGGTGGTTCCATCGACCTGGGCTTCATGCCCGCCATCCTGAAGGGTATCAAGTCCAAGATGGAGGAAGGCCCGCTCACCGGTTCCTACGCCCGTGACATCCGCGTGTATGTGTACGACGGTAAGATGCACCCGGTGGACTCCAAGGAAATCGCCTTCATCATCGCCGGCCGCAACGCCTTCAAGGAGGCCTTCAAGAATGCCGGTCCGAAGATCCTCGAGCCCATCTACAACGTGGACATCATCACCCCGAACGAGTATGTGGGTCCCTGCATGAGCGACCTCAACACCCGTCGCGGCATGATCATGAACCAGGACATGGACAAGGGCATGACCGTTCTCCACGCCCGCGTTCCGCTCGCCGAGCTGTACCGTTACTCCACGATCCTGAGCTCCCTGACCGGTGGCTCCGCGACCTTCCAGATGAAGTTCGCCGAGTACGTGCAGGTTCCTGCCGACGTGCAGACCAAGCTCATCGCCGAGTACGCCGCCCAGGAGCAGGAGGAAGACTAATCCTTCCGCAAGTACTTTTCAGCCAGGCCTTGAAAGAGGTCTGGCTTTTTTGTATATTTGTGCACCAATGAACCGGATATGAAACACAGAACCATCCTTTTGCTGCTTGCCGCGCTGCTCGTGGCGTCCTGCGCGGAAAAGCCGTCCGTCCCCCTGTACGGGTGGGACTCGATCGGCAAGGATCCCGACTTGGAAGCCGTCAGGGTGAAGTTCCGGGAATGGAAGGGCCACGGATTCACGGGCGTCTGCATCCAGGCGGACCTTGCCGACATCCCGGCCCTTTCGGCCATCGCCCACGAGGAGGGGCTCGAATACCATGCCTGGAGGCCCTGCATCCTGCAGGAAGGGAAGCCGCACGACTGGTACGCCGTGAACCGGCTGGGCCAGCGCGCGGACGAGTTCCCCGCCTATGTGCAGTATTACCGGGCCCTGGACCCGGCGAATCCCGACGTGCAGGATTACATCGTGTCCATGATCTCGGACATCGCGGCCGTCCCGGACGTCGATTATGTCCAGCTGGACTACATCCGTTATGTGGATGCCGTCCTGGCCCGCGGCCTGTGGGACAAGTACGGGCTGGATTTCTCCGACGGGCCTTATCCGCCGGCGGACTACTGCTACTGCGAACGCTGCGTAGGTGAGTTCAAGGAGTTGACCGGCATCGACATCCTGCAGGTGGAGGATCCGGAGGCCGTTCCCGAATGGACGGCGTTCCGCTGCGGCAAGGTGACCGCCCTGGTGACGAAGGTGTACGACGCCGTCCATGCCCTGGGCAAGAAAGTGAGCGCCGACGTGTTCCCGGGACCGGATGCATACGCGGTCCCGATGGTGCGCCAGCAGTGGGACGAATGGCCTCTGGACATGGTCTTCCCGATGAACTACAACGATTTCTATCTGGAACCGGCCGGGTGGCTGTACGATATTACGGCGGAGGAAGTGAAGGCCGCGGGCGATGTGCCCGTCATTTCGGGCCTTTTCATCTGCCGCGACTGGCAGCGCAAGGCTGAAATCGAGGATCCGGAAGGCCAGGGGCTCCTTCCTTCCGAACTCGCTACGGCCGTCAAGGGCTCCCTGGACGCCGGCGCGGCGGGCATCTGCCTCTTCACTCCGGGGTCGATGACGCCGGAGCACTGGGCGGAACTGGACAAGCTGTTCCTATAGACTTACGAGAACCCCGATGAGGATGTCGCGTGCTTCCAGGCGGGCGGCCCAATGGGATGTGGGACTCCCGATGCCGTAGTCGGTGCGGGTCCAGCCGAAGAAGCCGATCTGCGTGGAGATCGTGACGCCGCCGAGGGGGATGAAGATGCCGGGACGGAGACCCAGCTGGAAGGTCTTGATCAGCGGTTCGTAACCTTCCCGCCGGGTGAACCGGGCGGAGAAGAAGGTATCGGCGGAAAGGCCGAAGCCCTGATACAGGGGCAGATAGCCGCGAAGATGGGGGATGAGGCCCATCGTAAAGTCGGACCGGCTGGAATAGTTGTTCCAGTCGAATCCGGCCGCGAGGCCCAGATACAGGTTGTTCGCGATGCGCGTGCCCACCTCCGGATAGACGACGACGCTGGTTCCGGAGGAACTGGCTCCGAGCGAAATGTCACCGCCGATGTAGTATCTGTTCTGTCCCCTGGCGACGAGGCAGCCCAGGAGGGCCGCAGCGAGGAATAACCACTTTTTCATAAGTGCAAATATATGGAACCCAAGCGATTTTGCAAAAAGATTCGTACATTCGTGGCCGATATGAGACACTTGCCAACCATTCTGCTCCTGGTTGCCCTGACCGGATTGTCCGGCTGCCGGGAAACGCATTTCCTGAAGGACAGGAATTACCGGAATACCGTTCAGAAGGACTTCGAGGACCGGGTGACGGTCTTTCAGGAGGCGGCCGGACAGGCTGGGAATGACGCTCTCCAGCCGGACTGGGCTACCCTGGAAGGCGTATCCCCCGAGGAGCGGGAGGCCCTGGATTTCCTGTATGCCTACATGCCCCTGGCGGATGCGGTGGATTATCCGGCGGAGTATTACCTGGAGCAGGTGCGGGCGTCGTTCCGGACCCGGGAGGAAATGGGCTGGAACGTACCGGACCGGGAGTTCCGCCATTTCGTGCTTCCCATCCGGGTGAACAACGAGAACCTGGACTCATCCCGCGTGGTCTTCTACCGGGAACTGAAGCCGCGCATCCAGGGCCTGTCGATGGCGGAAGCCATCCTGGAGGTGAACCACTGGTGTCACGAGAAAATGACTTACCAGCCGTCCGATGCGCGCACCTCGTCGCCGCTTGCCTCGGTACGGAATGCGCTGGGTCGCTGCGGGGAGGAATCGACCTTCTGCGTCGCTGCGCTGCGGTCCGTGGGTATTCCCGCCCGGCAGGTGTACACCCCGCGCTGGGCCCATATCGACGACAACCATGCCTGGGTGGAAGCCTGGGCCGACGGGGAATGGCATTTCCTGGGGGCGTGCGAGCCGGAGCCGGTGCTGGATCTGGCGTGGTTCAACGCCCCCGCTTCCCGCGCGATGCTCATGCATACGAAGGTCTTCGGCCGCTATGACGGTCCGGAAGAGGTCGTTCTCGTGAGTCCTAACTATACGGAAATCAATCTGATAGACAATTACGCCACCACTGCCCGGGCGGACTTCCGGGTGGTCGACGCTTCCGGCGGACCGGTCGAGGGTGCGCGCGTGGACTTTTGCATCTACAATTACGCGGAGTTCTATCCGGCCGTTTCCAAGTATACGGATGCCGACGGCCGCACCTTCCTCTCTTCCGGGCTCGGCGACCTTCTCATCTGGGCGTCCAAAGATGGTGAGTACGGCTATGCGAAATGCTCTTTCGGGAAGGATGCGGAAGTAACCATCACCTTGGGGCAGGTTCCTGAAGGAGAGGCGCTTGACATCGTCCCGCCGCCGGAGAACGTGGTACTGCCGGAGGTTTCCCCGGAACTCCGGGCGGAGAACGACCGCCGCGCGGCCCGCGAGGATTCCCTCCGCCAGGCCTATGAGGCCACTTTCCCGACGCACGAAGAGGCGTTGGCCTTTACGCAGGAATACGGTTATGGCCACCACATGGTCTTCCCCATCGAATGGTCCCGCGGAAACTGGCGCACCATCGAGGCCTTCATGGCGCAGGCCGACGACCACGGACGGGTGGAGTTCCTGCTTCAGTCGCTCAGCCGGAAGGACCTGCATGACATCACGCTGGAGAACCTTCTGGACAGTTATGAAGACCAGGATGCCGTCCTCGGCCCCCGCGTGGAAAACGAGTTCCTGAGCCCCTACATGTCATTTTTCGGGAATGTCGAACAACTGAACGGCCTGAGGTCGCCCCAGGACATCGTGACCTGGATCCGCAGCAACGTCACGGTTATCGACGACCCGTTGGCGTGGGACATCCCGATGTCTCCCATCGGCGTGTACAGGAGCGGACTGGCCACTCCGCGTTCCCGGGGCATCTTCTTCGTCGCCCTGGCGCGGAGCCTCGGTATCGAGGCGCAGAAGAATCCCGTCAACGGCAAGATCCAGTACCGCACGGACGAGGAATGGCTGGACGTGGACTTTGACGGGGCCGCTCCCGCCGTTGCCGCTCCCATGGGAACCCTGCGGTTGACCTACACCCCGGACCAGGCGGTGGATAACCCCAAATATTACAGTCACTTCACGCTGTCCCGGATTGAAAACGGACGGCCGCGCCTGATGGCCTTCGACGAGGGCGAGCTGGATATGGGCGGCGGCATGGACTGGGCCCATGCGTTCCGCCAGGGGGTTCCCCTGGAGGAGGGCCGCTACCTGCTCGTTTCCGGCAACCGGCTTTCCAACGGCGCCGTCCCTGTGACCATGGCGTTCCTGGACATCGTCGCGGGCGAAGAGACGGTCCATGACCTGGTGCTCCGGCCCGAGGAAGAAGGCGTTCCCATCATCGGCTCCTTCGATGGCGGGACCCTTATCCTCCCGGTCGCCCCCATCATGACCGGGGATGGGGATGTGCTGGAGTCTCCAGGCGGGGAGAAGGAATCCATCTTTTCTCTCATCGGGCACGAGTACTACGTCCTCGCCCTCCTGGATCCGGGCAAGGAGCCCACGAATCACGTTCTCCGCGATCTTGCCGCCGCCCGTCCTCAGCTCGAATCCTGGGGCCGGCCGATCTTTCTCCTATGTTCCACCGACGCCGCCATGCACCGCTTGCAGGTGGAAATGTCCGAAGGGCGTTACGGCATCCTGCCATCGACTATTGTTTTGGGTTTGGATGTTGATGGGGCGGTTCAGCAGGGTTTCGAACAGAACTTTTTGGAAGGCTCTCGCGCCGGCACTCCGGCCCGCCTCCCGTTCGTCATTCTCGCCGACACCTTCAACAGGGTATTCTTCGTGTCTGAAGGGTACACCATCGGCCTGGGCGACCGTCTGGCCGTCATCGCCTCGAAGTTATAGCTCTCTTATCCGAACGGTGTCAGGAGATACTAAGTCAGAAGATTCGTCAGGGCGATGAAATCTTCTACGGAAAGTGTTTCCGGCCGGCGCTCGAAGACCGGGTCGGCGAGGAAGGCCGTGAGCCTTTCGTCGGACCAGCCTTCGCGCTGGGCCTTGGCCTTGGCGAAGGGTTTGAGGGGGTTCCGCATCATCTTCCGGCGCTGGCCGAAGGCGGTTTTCACGATGGATGTGAACAGGCGGTCGTCGCAGCCGAGGCTGGTGCGGCTGTTCCGCATGAGACGGATGACGGCGGAGTCCACCTTGGGCGGCGGCGCGAAGCAGCCCGGGCCGACTCCGAACAGGAATTCAATGTCGTACCAGGCCTGCAGCAGCACCGACAGGATGCCGTAGGTCTTGGATCCCGGTCCCTCCGCGATTCGCTCGGCCACTTCCTTCTGGATCATGCACACGACCTCCGGAATCCGCTCCCGGTTGTCCAGGATCTTGAAGAAGATCTGGGAGGAGATGTTGTAGGGGAAATTGCCGATGACGGCGAACCGCCCGGGGAACACCCGGTCCAGCGGCAGGGTGAGGAAATCGGCCTGCAGCAGCCGTCCCTGCATCCCGGGAAAGTGCGTGAGCAGGTACTCCACCGACTCCCCGTCGATCTCCACCAGCTTGAGGTCGATATCCTCCCGTTCCAGCAGGTATTGGGTCAATACGCCCATTCCCGGGCCGATCTCCAAGGCGTCGCCTGGCCCGTGGAGCGAAGCGACGATGGCCTGCGCGATGCGCTGGTCCGTGAGAAAATGCTGGCCGAGGGCCTTCTTGGCGCGTACTTCCATATCGAATTCGGTTATCGCTGCAAAGATACTCATATTTTTTTGCTACTTTTGTAAGTTAATCCGAAAGATATAAACTGAAAGATATATGTATCGTACACACACTTGCGGAGAACTCCGCATCGGGAACAAGGGAGAGCGTGTTACGCTCGCCGGATGGGTCCAGAAAGCCCGCAAGCTGGGCGGCATGACCTTCATCGACCTCCGGGACCGTTATGGAATCACGCAGCTGGTCGTGGAGGCCGACGCCCCCGCTTCGCTGGTGGACACCGCCACCTCCCTCGGCCGTGAATTCGTGATCCAGGCTGTGGGCGAAGTGGTCGAGCGGCAGGCGAAGAACCCGAAGATGGATACCGGCGACATCGAGATCAAGCTGTCGGAAATCACCATATTGAACAAGTCCGTCACCCCGCCGTTCACCATCGAGGACGAATCCGACGGCGGCGACGACATCCGGATGAAATACCGCTACCTGGACCTCCGTCGCGGACCGCTCCGCCGGGCCCTGACCCTGCGTCACCGCGTGGCCCACGAAGTGCGCAACTACCTGGATTCCAAAGGTTTCATGGAGATCGAGACGCCGTATCTGATTAAGTCCACGCCGGAAGGCGCCCGCGACTTCGTGGTGCCGTCCCGCATGAATCCGGGCCAGTTCTACGCCCTCCCGCAGAGTCCCCAGACCTTCAAGCAACTGCTGATGGTGGCGGGCTACGACCGCTATTTCCAGATCGTCCGCTGCTTCCGCGACGAGGACCTGCGCGCCGACCGCCAGCCCGAATTCACCCAGATCGACTGCGAAATGTCCTTCGTGGAGCAGGAGGATGTCCTGAACAACTTCGAAGGCATGATGCGCACCCTGTTCAAGAACGTCCTGAACGTGGATATCCCCAACCCGCTTCCGCGCATGACGTGGTACGATGCGATGGACCGGTACGGTTCCGACAAGCCGGACGTCCGCTTCGGAATGGAGATCCACGAACTCACCGGCGTCGCGAAGGGCAAGGGCTTCGGCGTGCTGGACGGTGCGGCCTACATCGGTTCCATCGCCGTCCCGGGCGCGGCCGAGTACACCCGCAAGCAGGTGGACGAGCTCACCGAGTGGGTCAAGCGTCCCCAGGTGGGCGCCAAGGGCCTCATCTATATCCGCGTCAATGCCGACGGCTCCTTCAAGTCCTCCATCGACAAGTTCTACGGCCCCGAAGACCTCGCGAAGATCGCCGCCGCCGCCGAGGCGAATCCCGGCGACCTGGTCCTGGTGATGTCCGGCGACAACAAGCGCAAGGTCCAGACCATGCTCGGCGTCCTGCGCCTGGAGATGGGAGGCCGCCTCGGCTACCGCGACCCGAAGGTCTTCGCCCCGCTGTGGATCGTGGACTTCCCGCTCCTGGAGTGGGACGACGAAACCCAGCGCTTCTACGCGATGCACCATCCCTTCACGGCTCCCAAGCCGGAGCACGAGAAGTGGTTCTATTCCAATAAGAAAGAAGACCTGGAGCGCGTCTGCGCCAATGCCTACGACTTCGTCCTGAACGGTTCCGAACTCGGCGGCGGCTCCATCCGGATCCATAACGCCGACATGCAGAAGCGCATGTTCGAGGTGCTGGGCATCGGCCCGGAGGAGGCGGAGCTCAAGTTCGGCTTCATCATCAACGCCTTCCAGTTCGGCGCCCCGCCGCACGGCGGCCTCGCCTTCGGTTTCGACCGCGTGTGTGCCCTGATGGGCGGCTCCGACTCCATCCGCGACTATATCGCCTTCCCGAAGAACAACCAGGGCCGCGACGTGATGATCGACTCCCCGTCGGAGATCGACCAGGCCCAGCTGGATGAACTTCAGATCGCCCTGAACGTGAAGGCAGAATAGGTGGTCACGAGGCAGGAATCATACGACCTTTCCCGGCGGAACACCTTCGGCATGAAGGTGTCCTGCCGTTTATATGTGGAGGTGACGGATCCGGAGGACCTGCTTACGCTGGATTTCGATGCCCTCCCGCAGCCCCTTTTCGTGATGGGCGGGGGCTCGAACCTGCTTTTCACGGGAGACTTCCCCGGGACGGTTTTGCATCTGACGAACACCGGTCGCCATTGCGAACGCAGCGGAGAGTCTGTCCTGGCGCGGGTGGGCGCCGGCGTCGTCTTTGACGACTTCTGCGCCTGGGCTGCGCAGGAAAGCCTCTGGGGACCGGAGAACCTGTCGCTGATTCCCGGCGAGGTGGGCGCGAGCGCCGTCCAGAACATCGGCGCCTATGGCGTGGAAGCGAAGGACATCATCGACACGGTCCATGCTTTCGACCTGCGGGAGCGCCGCTTCGTGGACATCCCCGCCGCCGACTGCGGCTACGGCTACCGCACCTCGAACTTCAAGACTGTCTGGAAAGGCCGCTACATCATCACGGCCGTCACCTTCCGCCTCTCCGCCGCCCCCCAGCCCAAGCTGGACTACGGTGGCGTCCGCAAGGCGTTGGAGAAGAGGATAGAGGGTATGGGTCCTGAAAACTGTGCCACCCTCGGCACATTAGAGGGAGGGGCCCATTTATGGGAGGGACGGAGGTCGCTCTGCGACCGGAGGTTTTCAGGACCTATACCCTCTATCCTCGAAGACTTCATAACCCCGACATTGATCCGTGAGACGATCATTGAGATCAGGCGGACGAAACTGCCTGATCCTGAGGAGATTGGGAGTGCAGGGAGTTTCTTCTGCAATCCGGTGATCAGCAGGGAGCATTTCGGACGGATCGTGGCGATTGCAAAAGAGGAGAACGGACCGGATTACCAGGTGCCGCACTATGATGTGGGCGACTGCGTGAAGGTGCCGGCCGCGTGGATGATCGACCAGTGCGGGTTCAAGGGAGCCCGCGAAGGCGGCGCGCAGGTGTATCCGAAGCAGCCGCTCGTAATCGTGAACGCCACGGGCGACGCCACGCCGGAGGACATCGTCGCGCTGGAGCGGCGGGTCATCGGCACGATCCGGGAGAAATATGGCATAGAACTCCACCCCGAGGTGGAACACGTATAAGCTTATGGGTAGATTCATCATCGAAGGCGGGCACAAGCTGTCCGGCGAAATCACCCCGCAGGGGGCGAAGAACGAAGCGCTGGAAGTCATCAGCGCCGTGCTGCTGACGGCCGATCCGGTCGTCATCTCCAACGTGCCGGAGATCCTGGACGTGAAGAACCTGATCGGACTGCTGCAGGGGATGGGCGTGAAGGTCCAGCGTCTGGAGAAGGGGACGTACCGTTTCCAGGCCGATGAGGTGGACACCGCCTATATCGAGACCGAGGAATTCGTGCGCAAGTGCGCGGCCCTGCGCGGGTCGGTGATGGTCGTTGGACCGCTCCTGAGCCGTTTCGGGCACGCGTGGTTCGCGAAGCCGGGTGGCGACAAGATCGGCCGCCGGAGGGTGGACACGCACCTCTCGGGCATGGTCACCCTGGGTGCCGGGATGGAGTACGACGCCTCCCGGCGTGCCTTCCACCTGACTTCGGACGACCGCCTGACGGGCCGCTACATGCTGCTGGACGAGGCGTCCGTGACGGGTACGGCCAACATCGTGATGGCCGCCGTCCTCGCGCGGGGTACGACCACGATCTACAACGCCGCGTGCGAACCTTATCTGCAGCAGCTTTGCAAGATGCTCAACCGGATGGGCGCGTTCATCGACGGGGTGGGCTCCAACCTGCTCAGGATTCACGGCGTGGAGAAGCTCTACGGCACGAATCACCGCATCCTGCCGGACATGATCGAAGTGGGTTCCTTCATCGGCATGGCTGCCATCTGCCAGAGCGAGATTACCATCAAGGACGTGTCCTGGTTCGACCTGGGCATCATTCCGGACGCCTTCCGCCGCCTGGGCGTGAACCTGGAGCAGCGGGGCGACGACATCTATGTACCGGCGCAGGAGAGCTACGAGATCGACTCCTTCCTGGACGGGTCCATCATGACGCTTGCCGACGCCCCCTGGCCGGGCCTGACCCCGGACCTGCTGTCCGTCATGCTGGTGGTCGCCACCCAGTGCAAGGGCAGCGTCCTCATCCACCAGAAGATGTTCGAATCCAGGCTGTTCTTCGTGGATAAGCTCATCGACATGGGCGCCCAGATCATCCTTTGCGACCCGCACCGGGCCGTGGTGATCGGACACGATCACCGGATCACCCTGAAGGCCGCCCGCCTGGTTTCGCCCGATATCCGCGCCGGTATCGCGATGCTCCTCGCCGCAATGAGCGCCAAGGGCACCTCCACCATCGACAACATCGAACAGATCGACCGCGGCTACGAAGACATCGAAGGCCGCCTGAACGCCCTCGGGGCCAAGATTACACGGGAATAATGAACTATCGGCGACTCTTTTCCTCCGACGTCCCCTCCTTTATGCGGAGCCCGGTCCGGGAAATCTTCCGGAAGGTGGACCTGAGTGCTATCTGCTCGTTCGCAGGTGGCTATCCGGCCGCCGTCACCTTCCCGGTGGAGGATTTGAAGACGCTTCCGGGCCGTGTATTGGAAAAGTATGGGACCAAGGCGCTGCAATACGGTGCTACCCAGGGAGTTCCGGAACTTCGGGAGGCCATCGCCGCCCGTTATGGCGTGCCGGTTTCGCAGGTGCAGGTTACGACGTCGTCCCAACAGGGCATCGACGTGTGCACCCGCATCCTCTGCGACCCGGGCGACGTGATCCTCACCACCGAACCTACCTATCTGGGCGCTCTGCAGTCGTTCAAGGCCTACCGGGCCGATGTCAGGCCGATATCGTCGTACCGGCAGCCGGAGAAAGGCGTCCTCCGCATCGATGCCCCGGAACCGAAACCGCATTACAAGTTCATCTACGTCATCCCGGACTTCAACAATCCGTCAGGCGAGACGATGACGCTGGAGGAGCGGAAGGAGATTGTGGCGTTGGCGAGGGAGCTGGACATCGTCATCTTGGAGGACAGTCCGTACAGGGAGTTGCGGTATAGCGGGGAAGACGTGCCGACGATCCGTGAGCTGGCTCCGGAACGCACGCTGCACCTGGGCAGTTTCTCCAAGATTTTTGCACCGGGATTCCGGCTGGGCTGGATCATCGGCCCGGAGGAACTGCTGGAGCAGATCTACGTGTGCAAGCAGGCGCTGGACCTGTGCCCGCCGGTGTTCGACCAGTATCTGGCCGCGGAGTTCCTCACGAGCGGCGCCCTGGACGCCAACCTCGTGAAAACCAAGGCCGAGTATCGCCGTCGCAGGGACCTGATGGTGAGCCTGTTGGAGAAGTATATGCCGGAAGGTGTGAAATGGACCTATCCCGAGGGCGGCATGTTCCTGTTCCTCACGCTGCCTGAAAGCATCGACACCATTGAAATGTATGACGAAGCCCTTTCCAAGGGTGTCGCCTATGTGGCCGGTTCGTTCTTTTTCCTGGACGGCAGCCACCGCAATACCATGCGTCTGAACTTTTCCTTCATTGCCGAAGAGAAGATGGAGCCAGGCCTGAAACTGCTCGGCGGAATCGTCGCCGGCCGCCTCAACCGTTAGTCTATGAACAAGAAACTGTATTATTTCTCCGGAGCGGGGAACGATTTCGTAGTCATTGACGGCCGCGAGGGCGATTTGTCGGCTTACCGGGAGGCCACCTGCATCCAGGCGCTGTGCAAGGAGTACGGCACCGACGGGCTGATGATTCTGGGACTGGGGAATGCCTCGGTCGATTTCACGATGGATTTCTTCAACCCCGACGGATCCGGCGGGATGATGTGCGGGAACGGCGGGCGTTGTATCGTTGCGTTTGCCGATTATTTAGGCATACGGCCTGCCACCGTGGAACGCAGGGCGGAAGGCATCACTGCCGCCCCGGGCGTTTTCCTTTTCTGCGCCCCGGACGGCTTCCATACGGGCGAAATCCTGGCCCGTCCCGAGGACAACCTCTGGGAGGTCCGCATAAAAATGATTGATGTTCATGGAATTACGCCCATGCTGGGCGGCTGTTTCCTGAACACCGGCACGCGGCATTTCGTCAAGTTTGTGGACGATGTGGAGAAGGTCGATGTGGAAGCGGAAGGGAAGGCCCTCCGCTGGGATCCGGCCTTTGCGCCCGTCGGCACCAACGTGAACTTCGTCCATGTGGCGCCCGACGGCCTCCATGTCCGTACCTTTGAAAAAGGCGTCGAGGGCGAGACCCTTGCCTGCGGCACCGGCCTCACCGCCAGCGCCCTGGTGGCGCATCACGCCGGAGTCCCTACGGCCACGCCCGGCGCGTACCGCCTCCGCGCCCGCCGGGACTGGCTGTCGGTGAACTTCACGCCCGGTCCGGACGAAAAGTTCACCGACGTGTATCTCACCGGGCCGGCCCGGCTGGTTGAAATCCTTTAATTGGAACTGCTTCCCATTCTCTGACGGGCGTCCTGACCGGCGCCGGTTCCCTTGTACTTGCTCGCCGCACTGTTGAAGCGGTAGCGGATGGAAAGCACGAGCCGCTGCGTGTCCATCAGGACGCTCTGCGTGATATTGTAGTGCCCCAGGTTGGTGAAGACGTTGTTGTGGCCCATGTAGGTCAGGTCGCGGCCTTCCAGGCGGAGCACCAGGGAACCGTCCTTCAGCAGGGTTTTCTGCACAGCGGCCGTCAGGTCGAAGTAGTGGTTGGTCAGCGTGATGTTCTGCTGCTGACCGGGGCTGTGGTATTCGCCGCCCAGTTCCAACTGCCAGCCTTTTTTAAGGGTGAGTGTGTTGTTCAGTTGGGCGATCCAGATGGGTGCGTCGTTAAAGACGAGGTCCCCTACTTTGAGCCAGGTCTTCTGGAAGCCGGTCGTCGCGCTGATGTTCCAGGGGCCGATGGTCGGAGTGGCTACCAGGAAGGCGGTCAGGGACCGGAGCGGATTCTCCCCGTTGACCGGCTTGAGCAGGATGACGCCATCCTCGTTGTACAGGTTCGCCCAGGTGATGATGGGTTCCTTCCTGCGGTCGTAGCTGACGGACAGGGTCAGGAAATTCCAGAGCGCCGTGGCGGACAGGGACTGGATGGACTGCGGCTGGAGGGCGGCGTTTCCGCTCTGCAGGGTGTAACGGTTGTTGTAACGGATGGCGCTGGACAGCATCGAGAAGCCGGGACGGGCCGTGCGGGCGCTGTAGCTGAGCATCGTCTGCACCGGGCCGAAAGCGCCCGCGAAAGAGACCGACGGGAAGAAGTTGTTGTATTTCCGCGAGTAATCGTCGTCTCCCAGCAAGTCATCGAAGGCATACTCCACGTGCTCGAAGCGCAGGCCGGCGCTCAGCTGGCCGATCTGGCCGACCACGAAGCCGTAGTTCACGAACGCGGCGGCGTTGTCTTCCTTCACGCGGGAGGAGGATGCAGGGATATCGGCCCCGTTCAGCCGGTAGTTGTCGCGGGTGCGGGAGAAGGTCTCTTCCGTGCCTACCTGCAGCTGGCCCCGCCAGATGGGATAGGAAAGCACCAGTTTGGCGGCGTACAGCTTGCTGTCGGAGCCGGATTCCGTGAACACGGTCGCGTCCTGGATTTCACTGTCCTCCTGGATGTTGGAAATCTGGTTGTTGGAGACTTGGTAATAGTCCAGGTTCAGGTCGATGCCCATCTTGCCCGCAAGGCCGTTGTAGTAGACGTTCGCGCCCAGCGACTGGGGCGCTTCCGGCCCGTTCTGCCCGCGGTTGACCGTCTTCAGGTGATCGATCCATTCACTGCCCCGGAAGATGTCCCCTTCCATCAGCGTGTAATCGTCGTAATCCAGGCTGCGTCCCCAATCCACCTTGAAGCCGGCGGAATGATTGTTGGCGATCTGCCAGTTGACGCCGCCGTTGACGGTCAGCGATTGGTTGATGAAGTCCCCGGTCAGGGTTTCGATCTGCCGGATGACCGGATTCAAATTCGCTTCCTGAACAAGATCGCTGTTCTGCCGCTGGCTGAACCGGTTGTAGTTTACCCCGCCGAAGATGTCCACGCCGCCGGTGCGGTAATTGACATTGACCGCGGCGTCCGGGTCGTTGAATTCCTGGACCCGGAGCGACTGTTCATCGACCAGGTTCACATTGAAGCCAAAGCCTTCGCCCTGTCGCTTGATGGTGCGGATGCGGACCACGGCGCGCACGGTGGCGTCATACTGGGCTCCGGGGTTGTTGATGACCTCCACGCTCTGGATCTCATGGCTGAGGATCCGGTCCAGCTCGGAGGGGTCGGTGAGTTTCCGGCCGTTGATGTAGATCTGCGGGGCGCCCTTGCCGATGACTTCCAGTCCGTCCTGGCCCTTGATGAGGCCGGGAACCTTACCGAGGACGTCGTTCGCGGTGCCCGCATTCTCCAGCACGGAGCCGTGCACGGAGGTCGCGAGTCCTTCGCCGGTGAGTTTGGTCTTGGGCATCACGGCCTGCACGACGGCCTCGCCGAGCAGCTGCGAGTCTTCCTCCAGGCGGACAGGGGGGAGTTCCAGGAGCGTGCACTGCAGGGTGACGGCCTGGACGGCGTCGCGGTAGCCCACAAGGGAGACGGTAAAAGTATAGGTACCTTGCGCTGCCTTCAGGGTGAAGCGGCCCTCAGCATCGGCAGAGGTGCCGCAGACGACGGCTCCGTCCGTATTAGAGAGGTATGCGGTTGCGAATCCGGCCGGTGCACCGGTGGCGTCGACCACCGTCCCGCGGAGTTCCGTCATGTTCTGACGAGCCGCGAATACATTGACAGTCAGGCAGATTGCACTTGTGATAAAGGCGAGAAACCGTTTCATATCTTTGTGTATTAGTAAAATAGTACACTGCAAAGGTAGTGATTATTTGCAAACCTCCAAAGTTTTTTTGAACTTTTTGAGTCTTTGCGAAGAAACTCGTTGATAATCAGGAATATAAAGTAAAGCCTATGTCCCGAAACGGACATAGGCTAGGGACTAACTATTTATATGTCAATAAGTTATGTCGCAGCAACAAGCTATTCGGCCGCTGCTTTGGCGATGAGGTCTTCGAGCTGGTCGCGCGGGATGGTGCCGTCGATGCAGATGAAGTTGGTCTCTTCCCCGTCGCGGGAGAGCAGTACGAAACTGTTCACGGTGCGTTCGTCGCCCACGGTGTACATCCGCGTGACTTCCCCGTTGTCCTTGGCTTCCATCAGGAGTTCGTAGTCGCCTTTCTGGATGAAGCGGTTTACGTCGGCGGCCAGGTCGGCGGCCAGGTCCTGGTTGGAGATGGTCAGGATATACAGGCCGGAGAGGCTCTTGATGATAGGGGCGAGGTTCACGTTCTCGCCTTCCATCTGGATGTCGGGGATCTTGCCGATCAGGCGGAACATCGCAGGAGAGATGTACACGGCTTCGACGTTGTCATAGTCGGAGTACTTGTTGTAGAGGGAACGCCCGTCCTGGGCGAGGGCGGAGATGCTCACGAGAAGCATCGCCACGAGGATATAAAGCTTTTTCATTTCCAGTAGTTTAATTTGTCAAGGGTCGTTTCGGATTCGGATATCTTGGAGGCGCCGTAGGAGACGGTGCCGGTTATTTTGGCAAAGGCTTTCTCCACTTCGGCATAGGCCAGGTAGGGATCGTCGAAGGTGTCCTTCGGCGTGCGTTCCCGGTTCAGGAACACGGCGCCCAGGGCGAACAGCGAGATGGCGGCGGCCACGGCGAAGACGGAGGCTCCGTATTTCCGGGCGGAGGAGCGGGCCGGCTGCAGGGATGCTGTCTCCCTCCTGCCGACGGCGGCCTGCACCCTGCCGGAAAGCTCTTCCGGCACGGGGATGCTTTCATCGACCGAGATCCTTTCCAGGTCTTCGGCGGAAAGCCGGGATATTTCTTCAAGCGTCTTCATACTGTTTCAGTTTTTTTCGGGCCAGGCTCACCTGGACGCGGATGTTCAAAGGGGAAAGGCCGGTTTCGGCGGCGATTTCATCATAGGACAAACCTCGGAGGAGGTGCAGTTTGACCAGTTTCCGCTGGCTGTCGGGGAGGCGCTCCATCGCCTGCATCACAACCCCGAGGGTCTCCTTCGCCGCCAGCTCCTCATCGGGCGGAGCCTTGCCGACAAGGTCGTCGCTCAGCGGCCGGGCCGGGGTCAGGCGCCGGATGCGGTCGATGCAGAGGTTCCGTACGAGCAGGGCGCCATAGGCGGCGGGGTTCCGGACGAGGTCCAGGGTGTCGCGCATCTTCCAGAGCTTCACATACAGGTCCTGTACGGCGTCCAGGGCATCGGCCCTGTCTTCCAGCAGGTAGTAGGCGACGCGGTAGAAACGCTCCTGCAGGGGGATCCAGACGGTATGGAACCGGGCGTCGGTCATCAGTCGGCCTGTTTCATCAAGGTTTCGACCTGGTCCATGCGGATGGTCCCGCGGACGAAGATCAGCGCGTCTTCCGCCAGGATGGCGATGTCTTCCAGCAGGTCTCCTTCGCCCGAAGACGTTCCGTAGATACGGACCGTTTCGCCGTCGTCTTTCGCTTCCATCAGCATTTCGCCGCCTTTGAGGATCTTGTTCGCCTTGCGCAGGAACTTGTCCCTCGCTTCGGGCTCGGCGTCGGAAAAGTCCACGACCGTGAGGCGCTTGATGCCGCTGAACAGTTTCAGTGCTTCACGGTCTTCCTGGCTTTCGGCGGCCGAGCGGGCGGCCGCTTTCAGCAGGCCCAGTCCGACTCCGCCCAGGTCCACGACTTCGAATCCTTCGGTTCCCTTGTAGGTGGAAACCAGGCTGCGGAGCTTTGCGTTCTGTCCTCCCGCCCAGGCGTTTGCGCCCAGGCTCAGGACCATCAACAGGGTAATCAGTAACTTTTTCATATATCAAAAATCAACCGGCTGCATCCATATGACGCAGGACGCGGCCGGTTGTTAAAAACTTTTTGGGATAATTATCGCAGCAGGTCTTCGAGCTGCACGCTGCCGGAGGTTTTCTCGTCGCGGTACTTGACGATGACGGGGCAGTAAAGGTGCACGCCGCTTTCGAGGGGCTTGCCGCCGCGGATGATGGGCTTGGAACCGGAAACGACCACGGCGCCGCGGGGGACGACCACGCGGCCGTCGGCGTTGCGGCGGATGAATTCACCCGTCGTCGCGTCGAAGATGGCGGTGGAGGAGGTGATGATGACGCCCGAGGCGACGACCGCACCTTCTTCCACGATGGTTCCCTCGTAGATGCCGCAGTTGCCGCCGATGAAGGCGCCGTCCTCGATGATGGTGGGCATGGCGCCGGCGGGCTCCAGGACGCCGCCGATCTGCGTGGAGGCGGAAATGTGGATGTGGCGGCCCACCTGTGCGCAGGAGCCGATGGTCACGTGGGAATCGACCATCGTGCCTTCACCCACGTACGCGCCCACATTGACATAGGCGGGGGGCATGACGATGGAGCCGGGGGCGAGGTAGGCGCCGCGGCGGATGCTGGAACCGCCCGGGACGATGCGTACGCCGTCTTCGGCCGTGAACTTGCGCACCGGGAAGGTGGCCTTGTCGAAGAAGGGGAACTGGCCCTGGGACATGTCGGTAACGGCCCCGAGCCTGAATCCGGCGAGGATGACTTCCTTCACCCATTTGTTGACGACCCACTGGCCGTCCACTTTTTCCGCTACGCGGATCTCGCCTTTCTCCAGGCCTTCGATGACTTCGTTGAAACGTTCGAGGGTTATTTCCATAATGCTTCGAGTGTCTTTGCGATGAGTTCTTCCGTTTTCTCCGAGGCCGGTACGAGGGGCAGGCGGAGCTCGTTGGCCATCAGGCCCAGACGGGCCATGGCGGCCTTGCCGGGGATGGGGTTCGGCTCCACGAACAGGGCCTTGAACAGGGGCATCAGCCGATAGTGGAGGACACGGGCCGCGGGCATGTCGTCCCGCTGCAGGGCCTCCACGAGCGCGACCATCTCGCGCGGGGCGACGTTGGAGGCGACGGAGACGACGCCGTCGGCTCCGGTGGCCATCAGCGAGAGCGTCTCGTCGTCGTTGCCGGACAGCACGCTGAACCCTTCGGGCTTGCAGCGGATGATCTCGCTGATCTGCTTGTAGTTGCCGGACGCTTCCTTCACGGCGATGATGTTGGGAACCTCCTCCGCCAGGCGGAGGGTGGTTTCGGCCTGGATGTTCGCGCCCGTGCGCCCGGGTACGTTATAGATGACTATGGGCTTGTCGGTACTGCCGGCCACGGCCTTGTAGTACTCGTACAGGCCCGTCTGGTTGGGCTTGTTATAATAGGGAACGACGATGAGGTAGGCGTCGGCGTCCGGGAGCTGCGCCATGCTTTCCAGCGTGGCTGTCAGCGAGTTGGTTCCACCGCCCACGAGGAGGGCTTTGCCCGGCGCGTTCTCGCGTGCAAGGGCCAGTACCCGCTGGCGTTCCGCCACGCTCAGGCACGGCGTTTCGCCCGTGGTTCCGAGCGGTACGAGGAAATGGATCCCGGCATCGACCTGACGCCGGACGCTCGCCGCGAACGCGGCCTCGTCCAACTTTCCGTCCCGGAACGGGGTGAACAGCGCCGTTCCGCATCCTTTGAGAGTAAGCATGATAACCTTCTTTCTTTAACCGGTCGCTAAGTTACGAATTTTTCGGTGAACGGCAAGCGGGCCCCAGCATGGCCTCGCAGGCGGCGAGGAGGTCCTGGAAGGTCCGCTCGAAGTCGCCGGTGTACCAGGGGTCGGCGACGTCCCGGCCGACGCCCGTGTAGGACATCATGAGATGGATCTTGCCTTCCGGATCGTCGGGAATGATGCGCTTGAGGAGCCGGAGGTTGGAGGCGTCCATGCAGATGATCCGGTCGAAGCGGTCATAGTCGCTGCGGCGCACCTGCCGGGCGCGCTTGCCCGGGTCGAAGGGGATGCCGTGCTGGCGGAGGCTCCGCTGGGCCGGCGGGTAGATGGGATTGCCGGTCTCCTCCGCCGATACGGCGGCCGATTCGGCATAGGCCTGTACACCGTTGATTCCGGCCAAGGCCTTGAAGATGAACTCCGCCATGGGGGAACGGCAGATGTTGCCGTGGCACACGAACAGGACCCGCATCACAGCAGTTCCTTGAATTCGTGCACGCCCGTGAGGCCCTCCGTGAGGAGGGCGGCGGCGACGGCGCCGGCGGCAAGGCCTTCGCGCCCGAAGGCTTCGTGGGTAAGGGTAAGCCTGTCGACCTCCGAGGTGTAGGTAACCGTGTGGATGCCAGGTACTTCACCGATGCGGTGGGCGGTGATTTCGGGTTCTGTGCCCAAGCCTTCCTCGACCAGTTTTCCGAGACTCTTGGCCGTTCCGGAAGGTGCGTCCAGCTTGTGGATGTGATGGGTTTCTTCGATGGCGGGGGTATAGCCGTTGCCCTTCAGCATCCTGCTTACCCGCTCCACGGCGGCGAAGAGGGCGTTGACTCCGAGAGAGAAGTTCGAAGCATAGATGAGCGGCGTACCGGCCTCTTCGAAGGCCTTGAAGACGTCCTTTTCGATGTCGTTCCAGCCCGTCGTCCCCACGACGGCCGCCTTGAAGTGCCTGGCAATGAAGGGATAATTGGCCCGGAACGCATCCGGCCAGGTGAAGTCGATGGCCACGCATCCCTTCGCCAGGTCCGGGTCCACGCTGCAGATGTCCTCGCTGGCCGCGACGAGTTCGATGCCCCGCCGCTTCAGTTCCTGTTCCACCATATGGCCCATCCGGCCGTATCCGCTGATAATGACTTTCATAAAATGGATTTGTAAATGTCGATGTATTGGTTCACGGCGGTCTCGAGGTCGGCGATGCGGACGTGTTCGTCGGCGCGATGCGCGACGAGGACGCTGCCGGGGCCGCAGATGGCCTTGTGCATAAAGTTCGTCAGGTGCGGCGCATCGGTGCCGAAGGATGCGCTTTTGGACGGAAGCCCTGCGACCGTCCAGTAACGGGCCGGGGTGTCTCCCCCGCGCGGGGAGACGGCAAGCCGACCGTCCATGCGGGACGGTGCGTCCGCCATCCAGGCGGACACGGCGTCGTCCGACAGGAAGGTCGTCCGGAAATAGATGCGGCAGGTCACCTCCGGCGACAGGATGTTCTGCGGATTGTCGCTCTTCAGGAGTCCGACGTTCCAGGTCGTCTCACCCAGCACGGGGTCCATCCCGAAGTCCCTTTCCTTCAGCAGGTTCATGAACTTGACGAACAGGTCCACGGCGCTCACCCCGTGCTGGGGATAGCCCGAGTGGAACGGTTCGCCGGTGAACCGGAGGTCGAAGGACTTGGTTCCCTTCGAGGCAGAGACCATGCAATTGTCCGTAGGTTCTCCCACGACCAGGTACTCCGCCCGGAAATCCGTCTTCGCAAAGGCCTTGGCTCCCCAGGAACCGGTTTCCTCACCGGCAAGGAACAGCGCTCCGAAACCGGTACGCCCTTCCTCCGCGAGCTTTTGGCAGGCCGTGATGATGGAAAACACCTGTCCCTTCGCGTCGCACGATCCTCGGCCTTTGACGACATCGTCGGTAAATGTCGGGGGGAGATAGGGCGGAACGGTGTCGATATGCGAGCAGAAGACCAGCCTGGGCGAACCCCAGGTGAGAAGCAGGTTGAGGGTGCCGTCGCCGACATCCTGGAGCTGCAGGGCGGGGCGGTTCGTCTCCGGAAACAGGCCCGGGAGACGCTCCGCAAGCCATTCGGCGGCTTTCCGCTCGCGGCCGGAAGTGGAGTCGATGCTCAGAAACGCTTGAAAGAAGGTCCAGTCCATGTCGGTTATCGCAAAATGTCGTTGAGAAGGCTGGCGGCGGCCTGGCGGGCGCCTTCACCGGGGCCCTGGATCACGATGGGCGTGGGATGGAAGGCGCTGCGGATGAGGATGGCGTTCTCGGTGCCGCGCAGATGGTAGGCGGGATGCTCCTGCGGCACCTGCTGCACGCGGATGCCGGCCCGGTAGCCGAGCGGCGCGCTTCCGTCCTTCTCCAGGAAGGCGACGAAGCGGCGGCGGCAGCCGGAGCGTGAAGCCTGGCGATGCGCTTCGGCGAAGACGGGTTCCATCTCGTCGAGGCCGCGGTAGAAGTCGTCCAGGGAAACGTCGAAAAGGTTCTGGGGGATGAGCGGACGGATGTCCACGTCTTCCTCCTCCAGCCGAACCCCCGCCTCGCGGGCGAGGATGAGGAGTTTCCGCAGGGCGTCCCGTCCGCCGAGGTCCAGGCGCGGGTCGGGCTCGGTGAGCCCCGCTTCCTGCGCCGCCCTCACGAGCGAGGCGAAGGTGGGACCCTCGCCGTAGGCGCTCAGGATCTGGTTCAGGGTGCAGGAGACGACAGCCTCGATGGAAACCACCTCGTCGCAGCTGTTCGCGCCGATGGCGAGGGACTCCAGCATGGGCAGGGCCGCACCCACGGTGGTCTCGTAGCGGAAGAAGCAGCCGTTCTCGCGGGCGGCCGCCTGCATGGCGGCGTATTCGACGTAGGGAACGGCGAAGGAACGCCGGTTGGAAGAGACGATGTGCAGTCCCGCGCGGAACAGGTCCCCGTAACGGCGGTAGATGGTTTCGCTGTCGGTGCAGTCCACGAACACGGAGCCCTTGGGGGCCAGGTCGATGACGGCGTCCACGAAATCGCCCGCTACTCCGCCTGCCAGGTCGGATACCCCGGCCGGGTCGATGCGGTAGCGGCGGCTGTCGGCGAGGCCGGCGACGCGGAGCGTCTTGCCGGTCCGTTCCGCCACGGTGCCGGCGGTACGCCCCACCATCTTGACCAGGGCCTTCCCCACGGCGCCGAAGCCCGCGATGTACAGGTTCACCTCGCGGAGCGGCCGCGTTTCGAAGAAGGCACGGTGCAGGGCCAGCAGGGCGGGCACCTCCACGCTTTCCCGGACGCTTACGAGAACGTTGTGTCCTTCTATGCCGATGCCCAGCGGGGCGATGCCCGCCTCGCGGAGCGTCTCGCGTACCTGACCGGAAACCGATGCGAAATCGGCATCCGGCGTACCTACAAGGCAGATTTCGCCACCAGACGAGGTCACGCCCACCCAGGGGCTTGCATCGGCGGCGGCCGATATGACCGTCCGTTTCCCGGACGGATCGAACGTGTTCCGGATCTCGATGTCGATGCCCGCCTCCATCGCCGGGGCGACGGTGGGGGCGTACAGGACCTTGGCCCCGTGTTCCGCCATCTCCAGGGCGGAACGGTAGGACATCTCGGGAACGGTGCGTGCGGCGGGAACCTGTTTCGGGTTCGCCGTCATGATGCCCGGCACGTCGGTCCAGATCTGAAGGGAGCCGGCGCCCAGGGCGGCTGCATACAGGGCGGCGCTGTAGTCCGAGCCGCCGCGGCCCAGGGTGGAGACCTTCCCGCGGGAATCCGAGCAGATGAAGCCCGGCGCCACGACGACCCGGGCGTCCGTCGCCGCCAGCGCGGCGCGGATGCGCCGGTATGTCTCCGGCAGGTCGTCCTTAACGACCAGTTCGCGGGAATCCACCCACTGGACGGACACCCCGTCGCAGGCCAGTTTCCGGGCCAGGATATGCGTGGAGAGGAGTTCGCCGAAGGTGACCTTCTCGTCGTCGGGCGCTGCGAGCATGTCCTCGAACAGGGCAGAGACTTCCGCGGCGGCGGCAGCCCGTTCGGCGCCGGTGAACAGGCGCTGCACGATGGCCAGATGCCGTTCCCGCAGCGCCGGAAGGCCTGCGGTCTCCCCGGCGGCGCACGAGAGCAACCCGTCCGTACACCCGCTGATCGCCGAACTCACGAGCACGACGCGCCCCTTGGCGGTCTCCGCACCCACGATGTCGAGCACCCTCGACATGTTGGTCGCATCCGCCACCGACGATCCTCCGAATTTCAATACCCTGAACATGTGCTCACAATAAAGTTTTCAAAGGTACGAAATCTTTTCGTAACTTTGCCGGGTATGATGAAAGTGCTGGGCATATTCGGTTTCCTGCAGTTCGGCGTCGCCGACATCCTGGACATCCTGATGGTGGCCCTCATCATCTTTTTCCTGCTCAGGAGCATCCGGGGCGACTCCACGGTGGTGAACATCGTCCTGGTGCTGGTGATGCTGGTGCTCGCGCAGGCGATTGCGTCGGCCCTGAACATGCGGATGATGACGGTCCTGCTGAATGCCCTCCTGGACGTGGGCGTGCTCGCCATCATCATCATTTTCCAGCCGGAAATCCGTCACCTGATGAACCGTTTCGCCATGCGGACGGGCATTACCCGCCGCACCGGGGAGCTGTTCAACAAGCTGCTGGGCATCAAGGAGGAACGCCTGGGCTCCAAGAGCGTGGAGGAACTCGCCGAAGCGGTCCGGGCCATGTCGGCCGAAAAGACCGGCGCCCTCATCGTGATCCAGCACAAGTCTTCGATGGAGGAATACATCGCCACGGGCGACAGCTTCAACGCGGAGATCAACCGCCGGCTCATCATGAACATCTTCTTCAAGAATTCCCCGCTGCACGACGGTGCCATGATCATCGTCGGCAATCATATCGCCGCGGCCCGCTGCCAGCTTCCGATGACCAACCGTACCGACCTCCCGGCCCAGTTCGGGATGCGGCACCGGGCGGCTGTCGGCCTTTCCGAGGATACGGACGCCGACATCATCGTGGTGTCGGAGGAAAGCGGGTCCATCCGGTTCGTGCACAATGGCGAGGTCGTCAAGGTGGAGTCGATGCACGACCTGCGGCAGCTGCTGGGCAGCGCCATGGAAGGGGGTAAGGAGGAATAGCGGTTGGAAGCATCGACACGGAGACTGGAAGGGAAGCTCGGGTTCGACCGGGTGCGCACCCTCATCGCGGACCGCTGCTCCACCGACTATGCGGCGTCGCGCGTCGAGGAGGAGGAATTCTCCACCGACCCGGCCGAGATCCGCAGGCGCCTCCAGCTCACCGACGAGATGCGCCTCATCCTCATGTTCGAGGAGAATTTTCCCACGAGCGGGTACATCGACTGCCTCCATTTCCTTGAGCCCATCGGCAAGAATGCTTCCATCGACCAGCTCTCCCTGGGCCGGCTGCGGACCATGCTGGACACCCTGCGACGGGTGACGGCATTCTTCCGCGGCATCAAGGACGGGATCTATCCGGCCCTCAAGCGTCTGGCGGGGGGCATGCCGGCCTTCCCGGAGGTGCAGCACCGCATCGACGGCATCCTGGACCGCCACGGTGAAATCAAGGACACCGCTTCCGACAAGCTGTACGAGATCCGGACCTCCATCCGCGAACGGGAGATCAACGTTTCCAAGCGGATGAACGCCATCCTCCGGAAGGCGCAGCAGGAAGGGATCGTGGACAGCGACGCCAGCGTGTCCATCCGCGACGGCAAGATGCTCATCCCCGTCGCCTCGGCGAAGAAACGCCAGTTCCAGGGCTTCGTTTACGACGAATCGGCCACCGGCAAGACCACCTTCATCGAACCGGCCGAAATCGTGGCCCTGACCAATGAGATATCCGAACTCCGGTTCGCGGAAACCCGTGAGATCGCGCGCATCCTGCACGAGTTCTCCGAGTTCCTGCGTCCTTTCGTCCCCGACCTGATGATGGCCGCTTCCTTCCTGGGCGAGATCGATTTCCTGATGGCGAAGGCAGGCGTCGCCCTGGACATAATCGCCGGGATGCCGGTCCTGTCCGAAAGCGGGGAACTCTCCCTGCGGAAGGCACGCCATCCGCTGCTGGAAAAGGCCCTCCGGAAGGAGAAACGGGCGATCGTCCCCCTGACCGTGAGCCTCACGCCGGCCAAGCACATCCTGCTGATTTCCGGTCCCAACGCGGGCGGAAAGTCGGTGTGCCTGAAGACCGTGGGCCTGTTGCAGTACATGTTTCAGTGGGGGATGCTCATCCCGACCTCAGAAACCTCGGAGCTGCCCGTGTTCGACCGGATCATGGTGTCCATCGGCGACGACCAGTCCATCGACAACGACCTGTCCACCTACAGTTCTTTCCTGTCGGACATGAACGCCTTCCTGGCGGAGGCCGACGGGAAGACGCTCGTCCTGATCGACGAATTCGGCTCGGGTACGGAACCGGCCGCAGGCGGCGCCATCGCGGAGGCCATCCTGGCCGAACTGGACCGACGCGGCGTGTATGGGGTTATCACGACCCATTATACGAACCTGAAACTCTTCGCGGCGGCGGCCGAAACGGGCGTCGTGAACGGCGCGATGCTCTTCGACGAGCGGAACATCGCCCCGCTGTTCCAACTGGAGATGGGCCTGCCGGGGAATTCCTTCGCCTTTGAACTGGCCCGCAAGATGGGCCTGCCCGAGACCATCGTCAAGGATGCCGAGGAACGGGCCGGCGAAGAGTTCGTGGGCATCGAGCGGAACCTGAGGAAGATTGCCCGGAACCGCCGCGTCCTGGACGAGAAGCTCACGAAGATCCGGGCGACCGACAAGACGCTGGAAGCCGTTACCGACCGGTACCAGAAGGAGTTGCAGGACATCAAGCAGCTCCGGAAGAATATCCTGGACGAAGCCCGCAAGGAGGCCGAAGAGATTGTCAGGAGCGCCAACAAGCAGGTGGAGAACACCATCCGCACCATCAAGGAGGCCCAGGCCGAAAAAGAAGCCACGAAAGACGCCCGCGCCGAGTTGCAGGGCTTCCTGGGCGCCCTGGCGGAGAAGAAACAGGTGGACAAGCGGAACCGGGAGGAATACCTGGACAAGAAACTCAAGTCGCTCCAGGAACGGAAGGAGCGCGAGAAGGCCCGCAAGGCCCGCCGCGCCTCGGCCGAGGACCGCGAGCGGATGGCTGCCGAGGAGGCCGAGGCCGAGAAACTCGCCGCCTTCCGCACCGCCCCGCTGAAGGTGGGCGAGAAGGTCCGGATCAAGGAGAGCGGCCTGGTGGGCGAAGTGTCCAAGGTGTCCACCAAGTCTGTGACGGTAATCGTGGGCAACCTGTCCACGAAACTGCCCCTGGACCGCGTGGAGCGCGTGACTTCCAACGAGTACCGCGCCGCTGTCCGGGAGACCCCCAAACCCCGCCAGGTTTATGACACCGGCCTCGCCGAGCGGAAGGCGAACTTCAAGCTGGAACTGGACGTCCGCGGCCAGCGGGTGGGCGAGGCCATCGAAAACGTCATGCGCTACATCGACGACGCCATCATGCTGGACGTGGGTTCCGTACGCATCCTCCATGGCAAGGGCACCGGCGCCCTGCGTGAGGAAATCCAGAAATATGTCCGTACCGTTCCCGGGGTCGTGTCCGTCGCCGACGAGCACATCCAGTTCGGCGGGTCGGGCGTGACCGTCGTCAAGTTCGGATAGTCCATGGAAGTCCGGGGAAAGAAGGCATTGGGACAGTTGGGAGAGGAGATGGCGTGTGATTTCCTCCGCTCGCGGGGACACCGGATCCTGGCCCGGAACTGGCACGGCAGCCATTTGGAGGTGGACATCATCTCCGAAGCGGAGGATGGCGTGCATTTTGTAGAGGTAAAGACGCGGACGGACGCCGATGCGGCTCCCGAAGAGAAGGTGGATGCGCGCAAGCAGCAGCGCATCAGCGCCGCCGCCCTGAGGTTTTTGAATGAATCCGGATCCGACCGGGAAGTGTTCTTCGACGTGGTGTCTGTCGTGATCGACGGAGACCGCACGCAGGTGAAGTACTTCCCCGGGGCTTGGATCCCGATGTATACGTAACCGCGTAATCGACAATATGAATTCACACCGCTATTGCGTGATCATGGCCGGAGGCTCTGCACCCGCGGCCTATCTCCGGATGACCTATGACCGGTTCGCCGGCATCCTGCCCAGGGAGAATATCCTGGTGGTCACCCTGGAGCGGTTCGCCGGAACGGCGCGTATCCTGCTGCCGGACCTGCCTCCGGAGAACCTCCTCCTGGAACCTTTCGGCCGGAAGACGGCGCCCTGCATGGCCCTGGCGACCTATACGATCCTGACCCGCGACCCGGAAGCGGTCCTCGTGGCCACTCCGTCCGACCTCGTCATCCGGGACGAGGAACTCTTTGCCCGCACCCTGGCGGAAGTGTTTGAATATGTGGAGGATCATGATGTGCTGATGACCCTGGGCATCGTCCCGCGAAGCCCCGACGTGAACTTCGGTTATATCCAGGTCAAGGAAGGGAAGGACGCCTGGGCGCTGGACTGTCCCCTGCAGGTGAAGACCTTCACCGAGAAGCCCCCGCAGGAACTGGCCGAAGTCTTCTTCCGCACCGGCGAGTTCTTCTGGAATTCCGGTATCTTCCTCTTCAAGGCTTCCGTCATCCGGGAGGAGATGGAACGCTACATCCCCGAAGTCACGGAACTCTTCAAGGGGTGGGAAGCCGGGATCGGCGACCCCACCTTCATCGAGCGCGCGTACGCCGAGTGCCCCAAGATCTCGCTGGACTACGGCGTGATGGAACGCACCTCCCGTGCCTGGCTCTTCCCGGCCAAGTTCGGCTGGGCCGATGTCGACCGACTGTAATCGGGAATAACTTGTTGAAAAAGTTGTTGAAAACCGCCGGTTCCGTTTGGAAATCAGCGGTTTTCTTCGTACCTTTGCGGTCCGCAAAAAGAGCGGAGTGTCGTTTTTTCGGCGCTAAAGCATTAATAAACAATTAATTACAAAACACCAATGCCTGGTTTAATTGGAAAAAAAGTCGGAATGATTTCCGTCTTCGGTGCTGATGGAAAGAATATTCCATGCACCGTCGTTGAAGCTGGTCCTTGTGTTGTCACGCAGGTTCGCACGGTCGAAACCGATGGTTACGCCGCCGTTCAGCTTGCCTATGACGAAAAGAAAGAGAAGCAGACCAGCAAGGCTCTCAAAGGCCATTTCGAGAAGGCAGGGACTACTCCCAAGAAGAAGGTCGTCGAGTTCGAGGCCGATTTCGCGGGCGATCCCAAGCTCGGTGACGTCCTGACGGTCGCCGACATCTTCACCGAGGATGTCAAGTTCGTGGACGTTGTCGGTACCTCGAAGGGTAAGGGTTTCCAGGGCGTCGTCAAGCGCCATGGTTTCGCCGGTGTCGGCGGCCAGACCCACGGCCAGCACAACCGTCTCCGTCACCCCGGTTCCATGGGTGCATCCTCCTGGCCTTCCCGCGTTTTCCCGGGAATGCGCATGGCGGGTCACATGGGCAACGAGCGCGTGAAGGTTTTCAACCTCGAGGTCCTCAAGGTCATCCCTGAGAACAACCTCATCGTCGTGAAGGGTTCCGTCCCCGGAGCCAAGGGTTCTTATTTAATCGTGGAGGCTTAATTATGGAATTGTCTGTATACAAGATCGACGGAACCGAATCCGGAAAGAAGGTCGTCCTTGACGAGAACGTCTTCGGCATCGAGCCGAACGACCACGTCATCTATCTGGACGTGCTCCAGTACCTGCGCAACCAGCGCCAGGGTACCTCCAAGACCAAGGACCGCAGCGAGGTGGCCTATTCCACCAAGAAGCTCGGTCGCCAGAAGGGCGGCGGCGGCGCACGCCACGGCTCCCTGAAGGCCAATATCTTCGTCGGCGGCGGCCGTGTCTTCGGTCCGAAGCCCCGCACCTACGAAAGCAAGCTCAACAAGAAGGTGAAGAGCCTCGCCCGCTGCTCGGCCCTCTCCTACAAGGCCGCCGAAGGCAAGATCGTCCTGGTCGAGCCCTTCGCCATGGAGGCCCCCAAGACCAAGGAGTTCCTCTCCATCCTTTCCAACATCAAGGCCGGCGACCGCAAGGTCCTCTTCGTCCTTCCGGAGAACTCCGACAATATTTTTCTTTCATCCCGGAACCTTCCTGACGTGAAGGTCATCACCGTTGACGAGATCAACACCTATGCCATCATGGACGCTCACTCCCTCGTGCTCGTCGACGGCGTTCAGGATATCCTCGCAGCAAGAGTAAAGTAAAGGAGAAAACGACATGGGTATTTTAATTAAGCCAATCGTAACCGAGAAGATGACGGCTCAGGGCGAAAAGCTGAACCGTTACGGTTTCATCGTCGACCGCAAGGCGAACAAGCTTCAGATCAAGGCCGCCGTCGAGCAGATGTACAATGTGACCGTCGCTGACGTGAACACCATCAACTATCACGGCAAGCGCAAGCAGCGCTACACCAAGGCCGGCCTGCTGAAGGGCCGCATGAATCACTTCAAGAAGGCTTATGTCACGCTTGCGGGTGAAGACAAGATCGATTTCTACGCTAACATCTAAGAGGAGGAAGAAATATGGCAATCAAGAAATACAAGCCGGTAACCCCCGGCCAGCGCAACAAGGCCATCAGCTCTTTTGAAGAGATCACCGCCAAGAAGCCGTACAAGAAGCTCCTCGAACCCCTCAAGTCGTCCGGCGGCCGCAACAATACCGGCCAGATGACCGTCCGCTATCGCGGCGGCGGCCACAAGCGGATGTACCGTATCATCGACTTCGTGCGCAACCGCGACGAGTTCAAGGCCACCGTGCTCACCATCGAGTACGACCCGAACCGCAGCGCCCGCATCGCCCTCATCCAGTATGAGGACGGCCTGAAGAGCTACATCCTCGCCCCGAACGGCCTGAAGGTCGGACAGATCGTCGAATCCGGCGCCTCCGTGGCTCCCGAACTCGGCAACTGCCTCCCGCTTTCCGCCATTCCGGTGGGTACCCTGGTGCACGCCATCGAGCTGCGTCCCGGACAGGGCGCCGCGATGGCCCGCTCCGCCGGCACCTTCGCCCAGCTCGCTGCCCGTGAAGGCAACTATGCGATCCTCCGTCTCCCTTCGGGCGAGACCCGCATGGTCCCCGTCACCTGCCGCGCTACCGTCGGTACCGTCTCCAACCCCGACCATAATCTGGAGTCTTTCGGTAAGGCCGGCCGCAACCGCTGGCTCGGTCGCCGTCCGCACAACAGAGGTGTCGTGATGAACCCGCACGACCACCCGATGGGTGGTGGTGAAGGCCGCGCCTCCGGTGGCCACCCGCGTTCCCGCAAGGGTCTGCCGGCAAAGGGTTACAAGACCCGCAACCCGAAGGCCACTTCCAACAAGTTCATCATCGAAAGACGTAAGAAATAACGGAATAAACTAACAGATTATGAGTCGTTCACTTAAAAAAGGACCGTACATCCAGGAAGCCCTGGAGTCCAGAATTCTTGCTATGAACGAAGGTAGCAAGAAGAAAGAGGTTGTCAAGACTTGGTCCCGTGCCAGCATGATTTCCCCTGACTTTGTCGGCCATACGATCGCCGTCCACAACGGCAACAAGTTCATTCCGGTTTACGTTACGGAGAACATGGTGGGCCACAAGCTCGGCGAATTCGCTCCCACGAGAACTTTCAGAGGCCACGCAGGCAACAATAAGAAGTAATGTTTAAAGGATTGACATTATGGGAAAGAGAAAAAGACTGATGGCCGAGCGCCTGAAAGAGACCAAGAAGCAGACCGCTATCGCCGTATTGAAAGATGCACCCACTTCCCCGCGGAAGATGCGCCTTGTCGCTGACACCGTCCGTGGCGTCGAAGTCAACCACGCCCTCGACCTCCTGCACTTCTCCAAGAAGGAGGCTTCCGTCCGCCTGGAGACGCTCCTGAAGAGCGCCATCGCGAACTGGGAGGCCAAGAACCCGGAGCAGGCCAAGGAGCTTGAAAGCGGAAATGTCGTCGTCAAGACCATCATGGTCGACGAGGGCCGCACGCTGAAGCGCATCCGCCCGTGCCCCCAGGGCCGCGCCGGACGCATCCGCAAGCGTTCCAACCATGTTACCATCATCCTTGACGTCAAGGAAAAAGCAGTGGAGGAATAAACTATGGGACAGAAAACCAATCCTATCAGCAACCGAATCGGTATCACCCGTGGTTGGGACTCCAACTGGGTCGGCGGCAACTATGCCGAGAAGATCGCCGAGGACTACAAGATCCGCAAGTATCTGGGCAGCCGCCTTGCGAAGGCCAGCCTCTCCCGGATCATCATTGAGCGCACCCTGAAGCTCATCACCGTCACCATCCACGCTGCCCGTCCGGGTGTCATCATCGGCAAGGGCGGCCAGGAGGTCGACAAGCTCAAGGAAGAACTCAAGAAGGTCACGAAGAAGGACGTCCAGATCAATATCTTCGAGGTCAAGCGCCCCGAGGTGGACGCCACCATCGTCGCTGACAGCATCGCCCGTCAGATCGAGGGCCGCGTGAGCTACCGCCGCGCCATCAAGATGGCCATCGCCACCGCCATGCGCGTGGGCGCCGAGGGCATCAAGGTCCAGATCAGCGGCCGCGTGGGCGGCGCCGAAATCGCCCGCTCCGAGATGTTCAAGGAAGGCCGCACCCCGCTGCACACCTTCCGTGCCGACATCGACTACGCGCTCGCAGTCGCCCGCACCCAGATGGGTACCATGGGTATCAAGGTGTGGATCTGCAACGGTGAGAAGTACGGCAAGCAGGACCTCTCCCCGAACGCCGGTTTCGCCGCCAACTCCCAGGCTCCGTCCACCGGACGCCGTGAGGGTGGCCGTGGCGACCGCCGCGGAGGCCGTGGTGGCCGTGAGCGTCGCGACCGTCGCGACGACCGTGAACGCCGCTAGTCCCTGCGACTTGCACTATGAAAAACGCTCCTCCGCCAGGGGGAGTGTTTTTTGTTAAATAATCGTTATCTTTGCAAAATCTAATGCAATTGAACATGAAGCGGATACTCATTGGTCTGGTGGCCTTGATGGCGGCTGTTTCCCTGGAGGCGCAGGTGCGTCCGGTGAACAACCATACCGTTTCCACGACGCTGGGCGCGGGATTGGAATACGCCTTCGAGTGGGCTTTCGCCGGACCGGCTACGCTGGTGGGGAGGATCGGTTACGCTTCCAAGGGCATGAGCCTGGTCAACAACCTGGAATCCTTTTCCTGGTCCGCGACCATGGCCCCGGCCGTGTCGCTGGAGCCGCGTTTCTACTTCCTGATGGACTGGCGGGACGCGCATGGAAAGTACACGCGGGGGAATTCCGCCGAGTTCATCGGCATCCCGGTGATGTACGCTCTGTCCGGAGAGCTCGTCGTTTCGCCCCGGGTCGGCGTCCGCCGTGCTTTCGAGAAGCACTGGTTCCACGAGTTCACCGCCGGCGCGGACCTGATGTGCCTGCCGGTCTATGCCGCGACTCCGCACGTGGGCTATCGCATCGGATTCCTGTTCTGAAGATCAAACATTAATGATAACTATGATGAAAAAGTTTATGTACATGGCCGCCGCTGCCCTGATGCTGGTGGCCTGTAATTCCGGCAAGGAGACCAAAGTGGTCGCCCAGTGGAATGAGAACGCCCCTGAAAAAGTGAAATTCAACGTAGGCGGCGAGTTGGATACGACCTTTGTCGTGAAAGATGGCAAGCTGGAGGCGAAGCTTCCGGTGTGCGTCACGGCCGTGAGCCGCGCCCGCGTGGGTTCTTCCATCTTCCAGTTCATTTCCGACGGTTCCAAGATCACGCTGAACCCCGAGGACGGTTCCGCTACCTCTTCCAGCAAGAAGGGCGTTTTCGCCCGCTATCAGGCCTATAACAAGTGGATGGAGGACTTCATGTCCGACTACCGGGCCAAGGTGGAAGAGTTCAAGGACGACGAGGCTGCCGTGATCGACTATTATGACCAGGTGATCGGCACGTTCAACGACTACCAGAAGAAGACCCTCAAGGCCAACAAGGACAACATCCTGGGCCTGATGGCGATTTCCCAGATCGACGAGGAGAACCCGAAGGAGATGCTGAAGCTCCTGGACGTCCTCTCTCCTGAACTCCAGGCCACTCCTGACGTGGCGAAGATGAAGGAAACCCTCACTGTCAAGGCCGAGACCGGCGAAGGCACCCCGTTCGTGGACTTCACCGTGGTCCAGGATCCGGCCGACCCCGAGGCTTCCACCGTCAAGTTCTCCGACTACATCGGCAAGGGCAAGTATATGCTGGTCGATTTCTGGGCTTCCTGGTGCGGTCCCTGCAAGGCCGAGATGCCCAACCTCGTGAACGTGTACAACACCTATCACGGTGACAATTTCGACATGCTGAGCGTCGCCGTCTGGGACAAGCCCGAGGACTCCGTCAAGGGCGCCCCTGAATTCGGCATCGTCTGGAACCAGATCATCAATGCCCAGCACATCCCGACCGACCTGTATGGCATCGAGGGCATTCCGCACATCATCCTCTTCGGTCCTGACGGAACGATCCTCAAGCGCGGCCTGCGCGGCGAGGAGGTGGGCGAGGCCGTGAAGAAGGCCCTCGGCCGGTAGTGACCGTCCGCGAGAAAATAGCCCTGTTTCCACATTCCCCCGGCGTCTATCGTTATTATGACGCCGAGGGAAATGTGATTTATGTGGGGAAGGCGAAGGACCTGCACAAGCGGGTGGCGCAGTATTTCGTGCCGCCGGAACGGCTGACCACGAAGACGCGCATCCTGGTGTCGAAGATCGCCGATGCGCAGTATTCGGTGGTGGACTCCGAGGCCGACGCCCTGCTGCTGGAGAACAACCTCATCAAGCAGTACAAGCCCCGCTACAACATCCTGCTGAAGGATTCCAAGACCTATCCCTGGATCTGCGTGACCGGGGACGAGTTCCCGCGGGTGTTCATTACCCGGCGCATCGACAAGTCGCACGGGAACCGGTATTTCGGTCCGTACAGCTCCGTGATGCACGCACGGAACCTGGTCGATTTCTTCCGGGAAACCTACCCCCTGCGTTCCTGCAACCTGAACATCACCTCCGAGGCCGTCCTCAAGGGGAAGTTCAGGCCCTGCCTGGACTTCCATATCGGCCGCTGCAAGGCGCCCTGCATCGGCAGGATCTCCCGGAAGGAATACGGGGACAACATCGAGGAGATCGTGCGCATCCTGACGGGCCGGGGAGGGGAGGTCATCCGCCATTACAAGGCCCTGATGGCCGAGGCGGCGGAGCGGCTGGACTTCGAGGAGGCCCAGGTGTACAAGGACAAGATCCACTCCCTCGAAAAGCATTACGCGAAGTCCGTCATCACCTCCGCTACGGACCTGGAGGCCGACGTGTTCTCCCTGGTGACCGATGCCAACGAGGCCTTCGGAAACTTCCTCCGCATCCGCGGCGGCGCCGTGGTGCAGTCGCTGAACCTGGGGTTCCGCTGCGCCATCGAGGAAGAGCCCTCCGCGATCCTCTCCACCTTCATCGCCGAGATCGAATCCAAGTTCGGGGCCCTGTCCAGGGAGGTCATCGTGCCCTTCCAGCCGGATGTGGAGATTGAAGGGGTGACCTTCCGGATTCCGGTGCGCGGCGACAAGCTGGCGCTGCTGGAACTCAGCGCCAAGAATGCGAAAGAGTTCCATTTCCACAGCATCAAGCAGCGGGAGCATACCGACCCGGACCAGTTCCGCCTGAGCGTGATGGAAGAGCTCCGGAAAGCCCTCGGGATGGAGGAACTGCCCCACCACATGGAGTGCTTCGACAACTCCAACATCCAGGGTACGAACCCGGTAGCCTCCTGCGTCGTATTCCGCGACGCGGAGCCGTCCAAGAAGGATTACCGCCGGTTCAAGATCAAGACCGTCATCGGCGCCAACGACTTTGCGTCCATGAAAGAGGTCGTGAACCGCCGCTATTCGAGAATGCTAGAAGAAGCGCCGGACGACCTGCCGCAGCTGGTCGTCATCGATGGCGGCAAGGGGCAGCTGGACGCCGCCTTCCAAGCCCTTGCTGAGCTCGGGCTCACGGAGCGGCTCACGGTCGTGGGCCTGGCCAAGCGCCTGGAGGAGGTCATCCGCGTGGGAGACCCGTATCCCCTGTTCATCGACCGGAATTCGCAGGCCCTGAAGGTCCTGCAGCGCATCCGCGACGAGGCGCACCGTTTCGGTATCACCTTCCACCGCAACCTCCGCTCCAAGGCCGCCATCCAGAGCGCCCTGCGCGAGATCAAGGGCGTAGGCGAGAAGACCGAGCAGCGGCTCCTCCTCCATTACGGATCCGTCGCGAAGATCGCCCAGGCACCCCTGGAAGACCTTTCCGCACTGGTTGGCGCGGAACTTGCTATGCGCATCCACGATTATCTGAACGAATGAAAGACGACAAGACATTCAACAAATGGTTCAACACCTTCATCCTCGTAGGGATGGCGGTGGTGACGGTGGTGGTGACGGCCATCCGGTTCCAGGGCGCGGAAAGCGGCCGGGCGATGCTGGTCATCTCCGCCATCGGCTCGCTGATGGGCGTCCTGAGTACGGTCTGTGCGGCCAACGGCCGCATCCTGACCTTCCTGTTCGGTTTCATCGACGTGACCATCTACGGGGTGATGTGCCTCATCGGTACCCGGTACGGGAATGCCGCCCTGCATCTGCTGTATTTCCTGCCGATGCAGTTCGTGGGGTATTTCCAGTGGCGGAAGCGTGGCGCGCAGGAACAGAAGAAAGTGCAGGCGCGCCGCCTGGACGGGAAGCAGTGGCTGCTGTACGGCAGTATCTTCCTCGTCGGTCTTGTCGCCGCTTATTTCATCCTTTCCGCCCTGGACAAGACGGAGGCGGCCGGCGTGGTGAAGTGGCTTGTCGTGATGGACGCCTTCTCCATGATGTGCAACATCATCGGCCAGTACCTCCTTTCCACGGCCTACATGGACCAGTGGATCTTCTGGATCGGCGTCAACGTCTCTACCATAATCATGTGGGTTTTAACCCTGCGTCAGGAACCGGATTCCTCGTACGCGCTCATCTATGTCGTGAAGTACAGCTTCTACCTCCTGAACTCGCTGAACGGGCTCAGGATCTGGCTCAACCTGAGCCGGCCCGAAACGCCTTGATGTCTGTTTTCGGGGGGATTGTTTTCTTTATTCAAAAATTTTTGCTTACTTTGCACCGCTTATTGTGGATACGGTAATAAAACTATAAACTAAAATCTGACTGTTATGACAAACGAAGAAATCGTAAAGCAGGTCAAGGATATCATCGTCGACAAGCTCGGCGTTGAGGAGTCCGAGGTCACCGAGACCGCCAGCTTCACCAACGACCTGGGTGCCGATTCCCTGGACACCGTCGAGCTCCTGATGGAATTCGAGAAGGTCTTCGGCATCAAGATTCCCGATGAGGAAACCAGCGGTATCGCTACCGTGGGCGACGCCATCGCCAAAGTGACCGAGAAGCTTGGTTAATCCAAGAACGACAGTAAACAAAAATCCGGCTCGAAAAGTGAGCCGGATTTTTTTGTCCGTGTCGGCGTCGTCAGTCTTTCGGGACCGAGAAGGTCACCCGGAAGGTGGGAACGCGCCGCGCTCCCGTGAAGCTGTCGGTCGCCTTGGCGGCCGGTCCGTTGAGGATGGCGCAGTAGTAGCGGTCCTTGTCCAGTTCCTGCGTGGTGCTGTAGGTGGTCTGGTTCATGTTGGCGTACATCTGGGCCATCATCATATAGTTGTAATAGTTGGAGCCATAGCCGTATCCGCCGTAGCCGTAGCCACCGTATCCGCCATAGCCGCCGTAACCGTAGCCACCGTATCCGCCGTATCCGCCATAGCCGCCGCCATACAGGTTGTTGTAGTACATCGCGTACATCATCTGCTGGTAGTAGGCTTCCTGCTCGGCGTTACCGTTGGCGTTGGCCACGGTTTCGCTGTGGACGGTAAGGAGCCAGATGTCGGCGTTGTCCTTGGTGTCCAGGTCGTCCCGCTGGAGGACTTCCTGCATGTGGTAGGTGATGTCGGGGGCGTACATCCTGTTGGACCGGTCCAGGTTACCCTGGTTTTCGGACGAGGCGCTCGCGTCGGTCAGGCCGCCGAAGGAGACGACTCCGTCGTCATTGGTGTTGCGGATGGTGGGGCTGAGCATCGACGGGAACAGGTCCACGAGGGTGGGATCTTCCGGCATTTCGAACGGGAGGATGATGCTGGCCTTGTTGACGACGGTCCTGGCGACGGTCTTTTCGTTGCCGCCGGCTTTCTCCCGGACGGCGGCCAGTACCTTTTTCTGGATGGGGGCCATCGGGAACACGGGCTTCAACCCGCCGCCGCCCTCGATGGGAATCCCGTCCACGGCGACGCCTTCCGGCGCCTCGTGGGAAGTACGGTTGAAGGCGTACTGGTAGAACTTCTGGTTGTCTTTCAGGTAGGCGGCTTCGTCATAGAAACCGGCCTCTCCGGGGACGAACAGGAAAGAAGTGTCCTTGCGGACGCCGTCGTAGGTGCTCCGGATGGTCAGCACGGCGTTGTTGTTGTTCTGGCGGTAGTAGTTGCTGCTCACCGTCAGGGTGGAGAGCTCGAACAGGTTGATGCGGCCGCCGATGCCCTCGGGCAGGTCGGATTCGATGTAGATGCCGGGGAGGGCTTTGATGAAATCGGAGTACTTGTTCACCTCGGAGCCCTCCGTGCGGTTCACGAGTTCGGGGCCGAGCCGTTTCAGGACGTCGATGTACTTGCGGCCGAAGGCTTCGCTGAATTCGAAGCTCAGGGAGTCGGACCCGTCATAGACGGGGATGCCGCGGGTCACGGTCTGCTTGCCGTGCGGGATGTCCTTGTTGGTGCCTACATCCTTGGAACTGAGGGTGTCGGTGAGTTCGTACACGTAAAAGTTCTGGAGGATGTGCTTCTGGGAGGCGTCGGCGCAGGAGACGGTGTCCGCCGCGAAATGGATGCTGAACCGGACCAGCTGCGGATCCGTCCCGAGGTCCAGGGTGTCCACGGAGGGGATCAGCGTGAAGGCGCTGGAGCGGGTGGTCAGGCCGAAGGTTTCGTCCCGGATGGCGCCGATGGCGATGCGGCTGTCCGAAAAGCCGGACAGGTCGTCGGCGCGGCGGAGACGGATGTCTTCGATGGGGAATTCAACGGTATAGGTATCGTAGAGAAGGCTCTTGTCGATAAGGTCCTTTCCGAGTTCGCTGTCCACCTTCACGCAGGCGGAGAGGGCGAGGGGGAAGGCAAGGGTCAATACTGCTTTCCTGAAAGCGGATTTCATTACAATAAACTGTCGTAAAAGGCGTTGTACTGGTCTATGTAGCTGCCGTCGGCAAGGGCTTTCGCATCGAAGGGCAGGACGTTTCTGCCCAGGGCCTTGCAAGTGTCCAGGATCTGCGGGGCGACGCCCTCCGACCCGAGGATGATGCCGTCGGAATACTGCGCGGCAAGTTGAGCAAGTTCCATGCCACCGGCGGTGTCCGGAAGGGGAACGTCCTTGGGCTTGACGCCGCCGAAGAGGACGGCCTTGGCGAAACCGGGGGCGAACTGCTCCGCGGGCGTATCGTCATACAGGGACAGGACGACTTTCGCGCCGGAGAATACCGGATCGTCCTTGTAGGCTTTCTTCAGGTACAGGGGCAGGACGTGGGAGATCCATCCGTGGCAGTGGATGATGTCCGGGGTCCAGCGGAGCTTCTTCACGGTCTCCAGGACGCCCCGGGCGAAGAAGATGGCGCGCTCGCCGTTGTCGGCGAAGAAACGGCCGTCGGCGTCGCGGTAGATCTGCTTCCGGCGGAAATAATCCTCGTTGTCGATGAAATAGACCTGGATCCGGGCGGAGGAGATGGAGGCCACCTTGATGACGAGGGGCCGGTCCACGTCGTCGATGATGATGTTCATCCCGGACAGGCGGATGACTTCGTGCAGCTGGTTCTTGCGTTCGTTGATACAGCCGTACCGGGGCATGAAGGCCCGGATCTCCTTTTTGCGCTCCTGGATTCCCTGGGGAAGCTCCCGGCACAGCTTGGCGATGGGAGTCTCCGGAAGGTAGGGGAACATCTCGGAGTTGACGAAAAGGACTTTCTTGACGGGATCAGCCATAATACTTTATTTTAACATACAAAGTTAAGAATTTTTTTTGAGATTCGGTGCGAATCACTAACTTTGGGGCGAAATTGGGGTGTTATGCCGAATCCGAACAACAGACTTGTGCGCCGCCGTCTTTTCGGGGCCTGGGTGTCCACGGTGATCAGCATCAGCCTGGTGCTGCTGCTGGTCGGAGTGGCCTCTCTGCTGCTCCTGAACGCGCGGAGCGTGTCGGATTACTTCAAGGAGAACGTGCAGGTTTCCGTCCTTCTCCGCCAGGATGTAACGGAGGAACAGGGGCTTGCTTTCGAGTCCACCCTCGCCGGCATCCCGGGCGTCCGCTCCACCACCTTCATCTCCCGCGAACAGGGCGTCGAGGAAATGGCCCAGATGCTGGGCAGTGACTTCCTGGACGTGTTCGCATCGGCCCCGGTGCCGGTTTCCATCGACGTGAACCTGCAGGCGGACTATGTGTCTACCGACAGCCTTGAGGTCGTGAAGGCGGCCCTGTCGGCTTCTCCGCTGGTGGAGGAGGTGGTGTACCAGACTTCCCTGGTGGAAGCCCTGAACGCGAACCTGGAGAAGATCGGCCTCATCCTGGGCGTCCTGATCCTGCTGCTCCTGTTCATCTCCTTCGTGCTGATCGGCAACATGGTGCGCCTGAACGTGTTCTCGCGGCGGTTCACCATCCACACGATGCAGCTCGTCGGGGCGACGCGGGGTTTCATCCGCGCTCCGTTCATCGGGCAGTCGGCCCTGCAGGGCCTGTTCGCGGCGCTGGTCGCGATCGGCCTGCTGGTGGGCGGCCTGTTCATCCTCCGCAAGGAGTTCGTCCAGCTGTTCGAGATCTTCCGCCTGGAGACGCTGCTCATCGTGATGGGCATCGTGGTCGTCTCCGGCGTGCTGATCTGCGTGGTGAGTACCTGGATCGTGGTCGGCCGCCTGGTGCGGTATGACCGGGACCAGCTTTATGCTTATTGATTATGGGAAAGAATTCTGATAAGATGGCCGTGACTTCCAGCGGACTCAAGTTGATGATCGGCGGCCTCCTCGTGATGGCGGCAGGTTTCCTCCTGCTGGCCGGTGGCGGGTCCGACGATCCGCAGGTGTTCAACTACGCGATGTTCGATTTCCGGCGACTGGTGGCGGCCCCGATCGTCATTGTCGCAGGAATCGTGGTGGAGGTGGTCGCCATCATGCGCCGCCCGAAGAAGAAGGGGGAGTAGGCGATGGAGTGGTGGCAGGCGGTCCTCCTGGGCATCGTCCAGGGTCTGACGGAGTTTCTCCCGGTGTCCAGTTCGGGACACCTGATGATTTTCAAGGAACTGCTGGGCGTGGACGGGGAAGGGTTCCTCGATTTTACCGTGGCGGTCCATTTCGCGACGGTCCTGGCGACCATCGTGGTGTTCTGGGGCGCGATCTGGAAACTGCTCAGGGGCTTCTTCCGGTTCAAGTACAACGATGAGACGGATTACGTCTGCAAGATCCTCGTCTCGCTCATCCCCGTGATGATCGTGGGCTTTTTCTTCAAGGACCAGGTGGAGGCGCTTTTCGGCGGTACGCTGAAGCACGTTGCCGTGGGCCTGTGCATCACGGCGGTCCTCCTGATGGTTTCCGACCAGGTCGGGAAACGGATCCGGGCGCCCAAGGCGAAGGACACCCGCAACGGCATCTCCTACGGCCAGGCGCTCATCGTGGGCGTCGCGCAGGCGTTTGCCGTGGCTCCGGGCGTCTCCCGCAGCGGCGCGACCATCTCTACGGGCCTTCTTTCCGGCGTGAAGCGGGAGGTGATGGCCCAGTTCTCCTTCCTGATGGTCCTCATCCCCATCATCGGCGAGCAGTCGCTGGACCTGCTGAAGGTGGCCACCGGCCACGAGGCTTTCGGCGGTTCGGTGGGTGCGCTGGCCCTCGTGCTGGGTTTCGTCGCGGCTTTCCTGTCGGGCCTTTTCGCCTGCAAGGCGATGGTCGCCATCGTCCGCCGGGCCAAACTTGCCTGGTTCGCCCTGTACTGCCTGCTGGTCGCTGTCCTGATCTTCATCCTTGCCTAGGCGTCTCACATATTTCGCGGCCGACGTCCACCTTGGCCTCCAGGTCGCCGATCCGGCCGGCCGCGAGGCCCGTTTCGTGGCGTTCCTGAAGGGGATTCCCGCCGCGGAAACGGAATCGCTTTACCTGCTGGGGGACATCTGGGATTTCTGGTACGAGTACCGCGACGTGGTCCCGAAAGGGTACACGCGCGTTTTCGCCGCGCTCCAGGACCTGATGGACGCGGGCGTGAAGGTGTACTTTTTCCAGGGGAACCACGACGTGTGGACGTACCACTATTTCGAAGAACTGGGCATGGTTCCGCTCGTGCAGCCGTACGTGACGGAGATCGGAGGGAAAACCTTCTGCCTGGGGCACGGCGACGGGCTGGGTCCTGGCGACCGCGGCTACAAGATCCTGCGCCTGATCTTCCACAGCCGTTTCCTGCAGGCTTGCTTCAGTACGCTGCACCCCTGGATCGCCTACCGGCTGGGCAACGGCTGGTCCCGCCGCTCCCGCCTGGGCAAGACCGCCGGCTATGTCTTCAAGGGAGCCGATGAACCGCTGTACCGGTTCTGTGAATCCTTCAGCGCGCAACGGGCCGCCGAGGGCCTGTCTCCTGTCGATTATTATCTCTTCGGTCATTACCATTGCGAAGTGGACCTTCCTGTGGGTGAAAGCCGCCTCCTGGTGCTCAGGGACTGGATTTCCGTCTCCAACTGGTTCGTTTTCGATGCGGAAAACGGGCAGGTGGAGGGGGTCCGGAAATGAATTGGCGAAGTTTTTGCAAGGAGTCTGCGTCGAACACATGAAAAAGTTTCTGGCATATCTTGTCCTGACGCTGGCCGTGGTCCTTCCCGCTGCCGGGCAGCGCCATGTGGAACGGGCGATGAGGGAAGCCCGCGAACGGCAGGAGGCGATGGCCAGGAAGATCATCTTCGACGAGGACAGCAAAGGACTCTCCGGTTATCTGAGGTATCGGGTGGAGAACGGGGACACGATGTATTTCGACACGATCAATCCCATCTGGATCTTCGGGCGCAAGCAGAGTAAGGACTGGAAGCAGTACTACCGTCTCGTCTATAATTTCGCCCGCGTGTATCCCTATGCGCTCGCATCCGGCAGGCTGCAGGAAATCGTGGACAGCACCATTGCGGTGAACCACTACGGCCGCATGAAGAAGGACCGCTACATGAACGATGTCCAGAAGATGCTCTTCCGTGATTTCGAGGGCGCGCTGCACAAGATGACCATCTCCCAGGGCGCCGTCCTGCTGAAACTCATCGACCGGGAGACCGGGCAGTCCTCCTATTCCATCATCCGCGACTACAAGAACGGGGTGGCCGCCGGCTTCTGGCAGGGCATCGCCAAGTTCTTCGACAACGACCTCAAGTCCGAATACGATCCCGAAGGCGCCGACAAGGAACTGGAACAACTGGTCCAGGCCTGGCACGACGGTACCTTCCCTTCCCTCTACCGTTCCATCTTCTGGGAAGAACCTCCCGAGGTCAAGGTTCCCGACATCTACAAGTAATCCAAGTTCGCCGACGAAGTGAGCCGCTGGCTCCGTGCCTCTTTCAGCCGCTCCGCCCTGTCGGTCGGGTGCTTGAGGCAAACTCCTCCTTTTAGGCCCGTACGCGGGCCTAACGTCGTCATACAAACGCCGTCATCCCTTCGGGCGCACACCCTCCCTCCGGCTCGCTGTTGCCGAAAGATGAACTTCGCCGACGTCTCCCTTCGCCGATGAACTGTACGGTCTGAATGGTTCGGTCGAAAATGGAGGAAAGTTTTTTTTATTCAAATACGTAAGTGCCGATAATTTCGTGCAGTTAGGTTTCAAAATCGGCGGTAGAAAAGTTTGAAAAATAATGCAAAAAAACTTGTCGGTTCAAATTTTTTTTGTAACTTTGCAATCCCTAAATCGGCACGAAATGCACCCAACCAGCTGAGTATCAACGAGTTAGGGACGATAAAGGAAAATTTTAAAACATTACAGCAATGTTACAGCCTAAAAGAACAAAATTCAGAAGGGAACAGAAAAACCGCATGAAGGGTAATTCCGGTCGTGGAAACCAGCTCGCATTCGGTTCCTTCGGACTCAAGAACCTGGAGAACTGCTGGCTTACCGCCCATCAGATCGAGGCCGCCCGTCAGGCGATTTCCCGTCGCATGAACCGTGAGGGTCAGATTTGGATCCGCGTCTTCCCCGTCAAGCCGTTCACCGCGAAGCCGCTCGATACCCGTATGGGTAAGGGTAAAGGCGATCCCCAGGGCTTTGTCGCCCCGATCACTCCGGGCCGCATCCTGTTCGAGGCCGAGGGAGTTTCTCTCGAAACCGCGCGCGAGGCGATGCGCCTGGCCGCCCACAAGCTCCCGGTCGCCACGAAGTTCGTCGTGCGCAGGGATTATGTCGAAGAATAATTTAACGGAGACAAGACAATGAAAATCACTGAAGTGCGCGAAATGTCCATCGCCGACCTCCGCGACCGCATCGAAGTCGAGAAGAACAACCTCGACACCATGAAGCTCAATCACGCTATCTCTCCGCTGGAGGATACGTCCAAGATCAGAAAAACCCGTCAGGATATTGCCCGAATGATCACTATCCTTGCCGAGAAAGAAAAACAGCAGAACTAAACAAAGCAAGTCCTATGGAAAGAAATCTTCGTAAGGAAAGAGTCGGTATCGTCGTTTCGAACAAGATGGACAAGACCATCGTCGTTTCCGTCGAGACCCACGAGAAGCATCCCATTTACGGCAAGTTCGTGAAGAAGTCCACCAAGTTCGTTGCTGAAGACGAGAA
>JAFPWG010000030.1 GCA_017395045.1 Bacteroidales bacterium | reverse complement strand
GAGACTGTCTTTGATATCGAGGAAGTTCCCTGTCGCTCCGTCGATGACCTGAACTCCTTCCCCTGCCTTTCCGATCAGTCCGAGCACCCTGCGGGCTTCAAGGCTGTGTTCGGCCGCGGGTCCTCCGACCCTGGTGGCATTGGTGGTGATTCCGAGCACGTTGAAAGCGTCTCCGTTCAGGAGAAGATATGCGATGGCGTGCTGGTCGTCCAGCTCGTTGTTGGCATCAGTGTCGAATATCACGTCTGCCGGGCGGACATCTTCCGCCTTCCTGCCGCATCCGACGAAAGCCGCGAGGATGATGGCCAAAGAGAGCAATCGTTTCATAATCAATATCATTCAGACGACGGAGCGTCAAGTTTCAATTCCGGATGCCTTAAGGATGAGACCTTCAGGGAATAGGCAAGGACCAGGGAGGCTATGCATACGCAAATGAACATGATCTCAACCTTCACAGCACCCGCCGCCTCGGAGCCTTGAGCCTCACCGGCCAGGATGTTCCCGGCGAACATCTTGAAGGACATCAGGCCGAGGTTCTGCACCCAGTACACCAGCGAATATGCCGTACCGAGCACCTTGTCAGGAACGATCTTCGGCACCGAAGGCCACATCGCAGCCGGGACCAGGGAATACCCGAAGCCCAGGAATATCATGCTGAGGTAGCCGTAGAACGGCACCCCCTTAGGCGCGAATGCCAGCAGGAGATGCGCGGCGAACGCGAGTATCGCGCCCAGGATCATCCACCTTGTACCCTTCCCCGCCTTGTCCACCAGCATTCCGAAAAGCGGCGCGAAAACCACCGTCGAGAAAGGAAGCACCGAAACCATCCATTTGGCCGCATCGACAGGAACGTCGAAACGCGGGATCAGGATAGCTGTCGCGAACTTCTTGAAGGCGATTATGCTGCTGTAGAAGAATACGCAGAGCAAGGCAATGAAGATGAACTGCTTGTTCTTGAGCAGGCCGAGCACGTCAGAGAAACGGAACTTCTCGTTTTCCGCCGTCTCTACGGAATCCTTGAGCCCCCTCTGCTTGTCGAACCTGGCGTCCAGTGCCACGAACAACGCCCAGAGGATGATTCCGACCATCATAAGGAACAGGCCCAAGAACGCCGGACGGGCAGTCTCGGCGAGAGTATAGATCTCTCCCGAAACCTTCGCGGCAACCAGGCGAGGTGACATCACGAAAGCGAACAGGGTACCCAGCCTGGCAATCGCCAGCTGGAGTCCCATCGCCAGGGCTATATTCCTGCCTTTGAACCATTTGGCTATGGACCTGGTCACTGCTACCCCGGCTATTTCACTTCCGAGGCCGAACAGCATGCAACCGACATAGGCTACCGTCAGGGAAGCCTTCGGAGCCATCCCGGAAGTGATGGCCCAAGCCACGAGCGCGGCACCGCCGGCCATCATTCCCACGAATATGGACCCCGTGATACGGACGCCCCATTTGTCAAGGAGCATTCCGCAGACGATCAGTCCACCGAATATGCAGAGGGTGGAATAGCCGCTGGTATAGAAACCGTAATCAGCCGAGTTCCAGCCGAGCTGGAGCATCTCCGGATGCTCGAACAGATGGGACAGGGTGCTGAACATGTCGTCGAAGTAGTACGACGCGAACATCGGTACCACCAGGCATGCCAGGACGATCCAG
>JAFPWG010000028.1 GCA_017395045.1 Bacteroidales bacterium | reverse complement strand
TTCAAGGAATCGACGCTCGTTTAAAGTATATTGTATCGTTACAATATTCGGTACTTGCTTGTACTTTCCTTTCAGTCTTTTCAATGAACTTCCTTAAAATCTTTACCGCCCGAGCCCAAGGCCAGGGCCGTAAAAATTCCCGCTCGTTTCCGAACGGGACTGCAAAGGTAGATATTATTTTTGAACCAGCAAACTTTTTCGGAGATTTTTTTTAAAAATTTTTTAATTATTTTTTCATCGATGCGATAACCTCCTGATTGACAGCGCGAAGCCTGGATTCATCCATCTTGACGATTTTCCGGTCATAGGTCATCAGGCCGTTTACCTCCCCCTCGACATCCGTCGTCTGGGTATAGACGGCGGCGGATACGCCCTGGCCGATGATCCCCTTCAGGTCCTCCGCATAGGCGGCGTACTGCCGCAGGACATCCTCGCCGCTCTTGTATTCGATATAGCCCCAGTTTTTGTCGGCCTGCCAAAGATGGCCTTCCACCGGCCAGCCGATGCCGCCATACTCGCCCAGCACGTCGATCTGGAGTCCCTTGGACGTAAACTTCATCTGGGGGTTGGGATAGTTGTGACTGTCGAAAATGTCGCCCACGGGATAGGAATTGCCGCCCGAAGCGGAATTGATGAGGCGCGTAGGATCGCAAGAGCGCGTAAACTCCACCGCCTTGGGGGTATTGAACTGGGCCCATCCTTCGTTGAACGGAACCCATGCCACGATGCACGGGTGGTTGCGCAGCTGGGCGATGATCTCGCCCCATTCCTTATAATAGGTAGCCCTGGCCGTTTCCGTCAGTTTGCTGTCGTCGGCCGGCGAGGCCCATTTCCACATCTCCCAATGGCTGCCCATATGGTCACCCAGGGACGGCATATCCTGCCAGACCACAAGGCCCATCCGGTCGCAGTACCAATACCAGCGTGCCGGCTCCACCTTGATATGCTTGCGGATCATGTTATATCCGAAGTCCTTCGTCTTCCGGATGTCGAAGGCAAGGGCTTCGTCGGTCGGGGCCGTATACAGGCCATCCGGCCACCAGCCCTGGTCCAGCGGTCCGTACTGGAAATACGGTTCATTGTTCAGGCCGATTCTGCGGAATCCTTCGGAATCCCGCACCTCAGAACTCTTCCGGAGCGCCGTATAGCCGCGGACCTCGTCCACGACCTTCTTCCCGCGCTTGAGGCTGATCTCCAGTTCATAGAGGAACGGGGACTCCGGCGACCAGAGCTTGGGATCGGTCACCGTCAGGCGCACCGGCTTGCCGGGGACCACGGAAGCGAAGGCCACCGTAGCCGTTTCGCCGGGCTCCTCGGTCGAATAGCCCACGCCGCCTTCCCGGAGCCAGATCTCCACGCGGTCATCATCCGCGGCGCCATCGGTAAAGACCGTCACATCCACCGTTCCGGCATCCACGTCCGGAACGGCCAGATAGGAAGTGATGGCCGCCGCCCGGACCGGTTCGATCCAAACGCTCTGCCAGATACCCGTGACCGGCGTATACCAGATGCCGGAAGGCTTGGACACTTGCTTGCCGCGGGGCTGCTCCCCATTGTCGGTCCCGTCCAGGACCTTTACGACCAATTCCTGCTTCCCTCTTTTCAGATAAGGTGTGATGTCGAAGGAGAAGGACGTATAACCGCCCGTGTGACGTCCTGCGAGGTGGCCGTTCACGTACACTTCGGCCGACCAGTCCACCGCCTCGAAATTCAGGAGCACCCGGTCCTTCTTCCAGGACCTGGGCACCCGGAACGTCGTGGAGTACCACAAAGCATTCTTCGGAAAGACGCGGCGGCCCACGCCGGACAGAGACGATTCAATGCAGAACGGAACCAGGATCCGCCCGTCCCAATACCTGGGTTGCGGGTCTTCGGCCCCCACCACGGCATAGTTCCACAGGCCGTTGAGCGATGCCCAGCGCTCCCGCACCATCTGCGGACGCGGATATTCGGGATGGACGTTCTCCGGAGAGACCTCCGCGGTCCAGGGAGTCTGGATGGGGGTTTCGACCGGAGCCCAGGTGCCGGCTCCGGCATCCCGGGAACCGCAGCCGGCCACGACGGCCAGCAGCACAAGCAGTACCGGAGTATGTCTCATAAGGTTACAGTTTGGATTTCACTTCTTCCATGAAGGCCTGGGCTGCCTTGGACTTGGGCAGGATCATCTTCGCGGCCCGAAGCCAGGCATCCGCCTCGTCGGCCCCGACGCCCTTCACCTGCCAGGTATTCTCCACCAGGGTTTCCTCCCCGCGGACGATGTAGGCGCGGATGTCAATGTTCAGGGCCGTCTCCTTCGCGGAACCCGGCGTTTCCATCCGGTCCGTCACGGTAGCCTCGATGAACAGGGTCTCCCCGTCTTCGCCCACGGCGACGCCGCTTCCCTGCAGCATCTGGGTGAAACGCTGGACGAGCACCTCCCGGGCGGCCTCCGGCACGCTCTCGGGCACCTTCAGGGACAGGGTCTGAGCCGATGCGGCCGCAGAAAGCAGCACACCGGCTGCCAGTATCATCAGTTTCTTCATGTCGCAAAAATAAGAAAGTTGCACAAAACGTGCAACTTTCCCCTATATATTGTATGTACGCGCGTGGATTACATCATGCCGCCGGCGGGCATGGCCGGAGCGGCCGGAGCGGGCTCGGGGATGTCCACGATGCCGCATTCGGTGGTGAGGAACATGCCGGCCACGGAGGCGGCGTTCTCCAGCGCCACGCGGGCGACCTTGGTCGGGTCGATGACGCCGGCCTCATACAGGTTCACGTACTCTCCGGTACGGGCGTTGTAACCGAAATCACCCTTGCCCTCGCGGATCTTGTTGATGATCACGGACGCCTCCACACCGGCGTTGCCGGCAATCTGGCGCAGCGGCTCCTCGATGGCGCGGGCCACGATGTGGATGCCGGTGGTCTCGTCCTCGTTCTCGCCCTTGAGGTTCTTCAGGGCCTCGACGGCACGGATATAGGCGACACCGCCGCCGGGCAGGTAACCTTCCTCCACCGCGGCGCGGGTGGCGTTCAGGGCGTCGTCCACGCGGTCCTTCTTCTCCTTCATCTCAATTTCGCTGGTGGCGCCCACATAGATCACGGCGACGCCGCCGGCGAGCTTGCCCAGGCGCTCCTGGAGTTTCTCGCGGTCATAGTCGGACTTGGTGGTCTCGATCTGCTTGCGGATCTGGTCGGCGCGGTCCTTGATGGCGGCCGCATCGCCCTTACCGCCCACGACGACGGTATTCTCCTTGGTGATGGTCACCTTCTCGGCACGGCCGAGCATCTGCACGTTGGCATTCTCCAGGGTAAAGCCGCGCTCCTCGGTGATCACGACGCCGCCCGTCAGGATGGCGATATCCTGGAGCATTTCCTTGCGGCGGTCGCCGAAGCCCGGAGCCTTGACGGCAGCGACCTTCAGGGTGCCGCGGAGACGGTTCACCACGAGGGTGGTCAGAGCCTCGCCCTCAACGTCTTCGGCGACGATCAGAAGGGCCTTCCCTTCCCGGGCGATCGGTTCCAGCACCGGCATCAGGTCCTTCATGGCAGCGATCTTCTTGTCAGTGATCAGGATGTAGGCATCGTCCAGGACAGCCTCCATCTTGTCGCCGTTGGTCATGAAGTACGGGCTGATGTAGCCACGGTCGAACTGCATGCCTTCCACAACCTTCACCTCGGTCTCGGTGCCCTTGGCCTCCTCCACGGAGATGACACCGTCCTTGCCCACCTTGGCCATCGCCTCGGCGATGAGCTTGCCGATCTGGGCGTCGTTGTTGGCGGACACGGTGCCCACCTGCTCGATCTTGGAATAGTCGTCACCCACCGGCTGGCTCTGGGCCTTGAGGTCCGCGACCACGGCGGCGACGGCCTTGTCGATACCGCGCTTGAGGTCCATCGGATTGGCACCGGCGGTCACGTTCTTCAGGCCCACGTTGATGACGGCCTGGGCCAGGACCGTGGCGGTCGTAGTACCGTCACCGGCCTGCTCGTTCGTCTTGGAGGCGACCTCCTTGACCATCTGGGCGCCCATATTCTCGAAACGGTCCTCCAGTTCGACCTCCTTGGCGACGGTCACGCCGTCCTTGGTGATCTGGGGGGCACCGAATTTCTTGTCGATAACCACGTTGCGACCCTTCGGGCCCAGCGTAACCTTCACTGCGTTCGCAAGCGCATCGGCGCCGTCCTTCATCTTGGCACGGACGTCGACATTGAATTTGATTTCCTTTGCCATGGCTTAGAGAATTGCAAGAATATCAGACTGTTTGACAATGAGGTACTTGACGTTGTCCACGGTGACCTCGGTGCCGGCATACTTGCCGTAGAGGACGGACTCGCCCACCTTCACCTCCATCGGCTCATCCTTCGAGCCGGGGCCTACGGCGACGACAGTGCCCTGCTGCGGTTTTTCTTTGGCGTTATCCGGGATGTAGAGACCCCCGGCGGTCATCGTCTCGGCCTCCTTGGGCTCGATGACGACTCTGGTTCCTAACGGACGGATCATGGTTTTATACTGTTTTTAAACAATTTTCCGTCCGGATTATATCAACGCCCGTGCCAAGTGCCACGGAGTGACAATTTGTCAGTCCGGAAGAAAAAACAAGGACGAATTCAGGGAATGCCCGGACAATTTCGTATCTTTGACAGATAAACACGAACAACCAAGTATGGAAATCATCAAGGACCAGTATTTTGAAGGGGAACGCCCGCTGTATGCCCGGCACGGGCTCCGGATCGAGCGGGTGACCATCGGCCCCGGCGAATCCTCCCTCAAGGAAGGTTCGGACATCGAGGCGACCGACTGTGAGTTCAATGGAAAATATCCCTTCTGGGAGTGCAGGGACTTCACGGTCCGGAACTGCATCTTCCGCGAAGGCGCCCGTGCGGCCCTCTGGTACTCAGAGGGTTGCAAGATGTACGATACCCTCGTGGAAGCACCGAAGATGTTCCGCCGGATCAAGGACGTGTATCTGGAGAACGTAAAGCTTCCCAACGCGCAGGAAACCTTCTGGGATTGCAAGGACGTAGAACTGAAGGATGTCGAGGCGGACAAGGGCGACTACCTGTTCATGCACACCTCGGACATCAAGATCGACGGCTTCCGCCTCAAAGGCAATTACTCCTTCCAGTATGCGAAGGACGTGGTCATCCGGAACGCCGAGATGGACACGAAGGACGCCTTCTGGGAAGCCGAGAACGTGACGGTCTACGACTCCCGCATCAACGGGGAATACCTGGGCTGGTACTCGAAGAACCTCCGTCTCGTTAACTGCAAGATCGCCGGAACCCAGCCGCTCTGCTACTGCGAGAACCTGGTCCTGGAGAACTGCGTCTTCGAAGAGGATGCCGACCTGGCCTTTGAGTATTCGGACGTGGAGGCAAGCATCATCGGCCCTGTCACCAGCGTCAAGAATCCCCGCACCGGCCGGATCAATGCCGACAGCTACGGCGAAATCATCCTGGACGGGAACATCAAGGCCCCGGCCGATTGCGAAATCCGTACCTGGTCCGACCCGGACACCGATCTGTCCCAACAACCGCAAATCGTTGAATACTGATGACTTACAACTTCGATGAAATCGTCCCGCGCCGGAATACGGCCAGCGTGAAATGGGACCTGTTCGAGGAAGGGACGCTTCCGCTGTGGGTGGCCGACATGGATTTCAAGGCTTCGCCGGCTATCCTCGAAGCGCTCCGGAAGCGACTGGACCACGGGGTGTTCGGGTATGAACTGGTCCCTCAATCCTATTATGACGCAATCAGCAACTGGTTCGACAGGAGGCACGGCTGGAAAGGGATTACCCGGGAACAGCTGATTCCGACGACCGGTGTCATTCCGGCTTATTCCGCCTGCATCAAGGCGATGGCACGTACCGGTGACAACGTCATCGTTCAGACACCGGTGTACAACGCTTTCTTCCCGGCCATCCGGAACAACGGCTGCCGGGAGCTGTGCAATACGCTGGTATACAAGGACAATACCTATACGATTGACTGGGAGGACCTTGAGAAGAAGGCGGCCGATCCCAAGACGACCGTGATGCTGGTGTGCAATCCGCACAACCCGGCCGGCCGGGTATGGACCCGGGAAGAGCTGGAACGCTTCGGCCGGATCTGCCAGAAGAACGGCGTGTTCATCATCTCCGACGAGATCCACTGCGAACTCACCTATCCCGGCCACGACTACACGCCGTGGGCCACCCTGCCGGAGGAACTGGTGCGGAACTCCGCGACCTGCTTCTCCCCCACCAAGTCTTTCAACATCGCCGGCATCCAGATCGCGAACATCTTCGCGGCCGATCCCGACGTGCTCCGGCGCATCGACCGGGCCATCAACGACAACGAATGCTGCGATGTGAACGTGTTCGGCTGCACAGCCCTCGAGGCCGCCTATGACAAGTCCGAGGAATGGCTGGACGCCCTCCGGACATACCTGTATGAGAACGCGCAGACGGTTTACCGTTTCCTGCGGGAGGAACTTCCCCAAGTGACCGCCCTTCCCCTCGAAGGCACCTATCTGATGTGGCTGGACTGCCGCGCCGCCCGGCACGCCGACGAGCCGTTCGAAGGCTTCTCAGAGCGTTTCGCGGACCATCTTCGCAAGGAGGCGGGACTCGTCCTGTCCACCGGCACCATCTATGGGGCCGACGCCGAAGGCTTCGAACGACTGAACATAGCATGTCCCAGAGCGACCTTGACGGCAGCCCTGGGACGGTTGAAGGACGGATTCGAATCCTATTAGAACTGGTAGTTGATGCCGATGCCGAGCCACATGCCGGCATCCAGCGGCTTGTAGAAACACTTGGCCAGCTCCACGGAAACGATGAAGTTCTGGTTCATGGCTATCTTGAGTCCGCCACCGCCGCTATAGATGATATCGCGGGCCATGGAAGCGTCATAGAGCTTGGCCAGCGGCATATAGGTGGCCGCATTGCTCCCCTTCGCGTTTTCAAAAGCGTCGGCCCGGTAAGGCTTGGTGATGATACCGGCATCGAAGAAGGGATTCACGGCAATGTAGAAATACTGGTTGAAGAGCTTGAAGTTCACAAGCTTGACGCGCAGTTCCATGTTGGTCCAGGCGAAGCCCTCCGCCAGGATACGGTTCTCGCGCAGGCCGCGGATCGTGTTGGAAGAGCCGAAACCTTCGGAAATCATATTGCGCTGAACCAGCAGCGGATTGTTCTGGATCATGTACAGGGGCGTCTCCCCGGCAATGGTCTGCTGCCACGCCAGACGATAGGCGAACACCGGGTCCCCGGCCTTGATGTGGATGGGAATGTCAATGTAGTGACGGAAATACACGCAGGCTTTCAGATAGCGCTTGTCCAGGACATTGCCGTTCAGGTAGGCCTCCGCCCAGACACCCCGGTTCGGAGCGGCCTCCATGTCACGGGTATCGAAAACGAGACCGGCATTCAGCTCCAGAGCTTTTCCACCGGCGGCCTCATCGGCATTGATGATGCCCAGTTTCTGATAATCCTTGTACAGGGTGTTTTCCTTGTCATAGAAGTGCTTGTCCGAGGAACCTTCCTTCATGTAACCGGTATCCTTCATGTCTCCCAGTTTCCAGTTCCAGAAATTGACACCGGCGGCCCAGTTCAGATGGTCCACGATACGGCCCTGGACATTGGCCAGCACGCGCAGCATGTTGCGGCTCATGCCGAAATAGTTGATACCGGTGGCCTGGTTGGACCAATACTCGGTATAGGGGCTGTCCAGATGGGCCAGGGAAGCGCCTCCGTTGAATCCCCAAAGGCTATACAAGGGGTCGTTCATATAAGTGACCGACGCATTGATACGCATATTGGGAACCAGATACTTGGAGTCATAGGCAAGATATAGGCGCATGCGGTGGCTATGCGTGAAATAGGAAGCCTCCCAGCTGATCTTGTGAAGGGGATCCGGATAAGTTCCCCCGTCTCCGTAATAGTAGACATCCCCGAAAGCTCCGGCCTGGAAGCCGTTGTCCAGGGAATAGGTGGCGGTAGGCAGCACGCCGAAGCTCCAGCCGGTTTTCATTTCTTTTTCCTGGGCTGACAGAAGGAAGCTACAAAAAAGCAGGGTGAGAACAGTCAGAATGTTTTTTTTCATGTTATAAGTTAGTTTGTTTTAGTGGCATGTGGGTGCAAATTTAACAAAAGTTTTCATATCTTTGATTAAAATATAGAATCTGCTATGAGAGCATTCCGCTTCTGGAGTTTTCTCCTCATCCTGGCGGCAGCAGCCGCATGTGCGCCCCGGGAAGGGGCAGACGGGCCCGACAAGGCCTTCGCCAACTATGTCAAAGCCTATACGGGCGGCGTGGTGTCCGACGGCACCGCCCTGCGTGTGGAACTGGCCTCTCCCGTTCCGATGGAGCGCCAAAGCGACGGACTTTTCTCCTTCAAACCGTCGCTCCCGGGTTCGTCCCGGTGGCTGAGCCCGACCGTGGTGGAATTCGTTCCGGACGCTTCCCTGAAGGAAGGCACCGTATATGAGGGGACCTTCCGGGTCGGAAAGGTCCTGGACGTGAAGGAAAAGGACTGCCAGGCATTCCGGTTCAAGTTCCGGTCCACGCCCAAGACAGCCGTCCTGTCGATTGACGGTATTACTATCCAGAACGAGGCCCGGCTGCAGGGCGCCGTCACGCTCAGCGCCCCCGCCGCGGCGGAAGACATCCAGCTCACCCTGGATCCCGACACCCCGGTCACTTTGACCGGAGAGGGTACCGCCTGGCGGTTCGAGACCGCTGGCATCGCCCGGGGCGACAAGGACACACCCGTCACCATCAAACTGAAAATCAACGGTTTCCGAGATACATACCAGGCCAAGGCCGTCATTCCGGCCGCCGGCGCATTCAAGGTCATCGACACCCGCATCACCCGGACGGGCAATCCCTATGTAGAAGTCCGCTTCAGCGAGCCCCTTGCCGCCGACGCCGCCCGGGAAGGCCTTATCGAACTGAGCGATGTAGTCCGCCAGACCATGGACGTCCGCGACAACTGCGCCCGCATCTATTATGAAGGAGCCGGCGAGAACCTGGCCCTGACCATCCATCGCGGTGTGCACAGCGCCTCCGGTCTCGCCCTGGGCGAAGATTTCCAGACCGGGTTCCCGGCCGAGGACCCCTTCCCGGCCGTCACGATTCCCCTGGACGGGACCATCCTTCCCGACGGAACCTCCCTGGTCCTCCCCTTCCGGGCGGTGAACCTGTCGGCCGTGGACCTGAAGGTCATCAAGGTCTATGAGAACAACGTGCTCCTGTTCCTCCAGGAAAACGACCTGGACGGTTCCAACAACCTCCGCCGGTCCGGCAGGCTCGTTTACAGCCGCCAGATTCCCCTCAACCTGGACGGGAACCGCGACCTGCACCAATGGAACGACTTCAGCGTGGACCTCTCCAACCTGTTCAAGCGGGAGCCCGGCGCCATCTACCGCATCAAACTCTCCTTCCGCCAGGAATATTCCCTGTACGGCGGGAAGCCCGCCCCGAAGATGATCCCTGTCACGGACGGGAGCCTTTCTGCGGAAGAGGAAGCCGAATGGGAAACCCAGAACTCCTACTGGTGGGACAGCGACTACAACTGGAACCTGTACGAATGGGAAGACCGGAACAACCCGGAGAAGCCCACCTACTACATGGATTCCGACCGGTTCCCGACGGTGAACCTGCTCTCCTCCAACCTGGGACTCGTCGCCCAGTATGCGGGAGGGAAGACGATGTGGGCCGCCGTGACGGACATCAAGGAGGCCAAGCCCCTGCCCGGCGTGGACCTGGAAGTGTATGATTTCCAGCTCCAGCGCATCGGTACCGCCAAGTCCGACGGGAAAGGCCTGGCCGAAATATCCGTCCCCCGTAAACCCTTCGTCCTCCTGGCCCGGAAGGGAAAGACCACGGGCTACCTGAGGATGAAGGACGGCGGTGAAAAGTCCCTCAGCCGTTTCGACGTGTCCGGACAGGCCGTCGCCAAGGGCCTCAAGGCCTTCGTGTACGGCGAGCGCGGCGTCTGGCGCCCGGGCGACACCCTGCACGTGACCATGATCCTGGCCGACAAGGCGCAGCGGCTTCCGGAAGGCCACCCCGCCGCCCTTGAACTGTACACGCCCCAGGGCCAGTTCTATACCCGGATGACCGCGACCGGCCAGGATGGTTTCTACGCTTTCCCGATCGCCACGTCCACCGACGATCCCACCGGCCTGTGGAACGCCTATATCAAAGTAGGCGGCTCCGCCTTCCATAAGGGACTCCGCATCGAGACCATCCGCCCCAACCGTCTCAAAGTGGACCTGGAACTCCCCGGCGATATCCTTGTGGGCGGTTCCCGCACCGCCGGAAAACTCACCTCTTCCTGGCTCACCGGTGTTCCTGCAAACGGCCTGAAGGCCCACGCGACGATGACCCTGGGCAAGGGACCTTCCACCTTCCAGGGATTCGACGGCTACACTTTCCGGAACCCGGCCGCCTCTTTCGAGACCAGCGAACACGAACTGTTCAAGACCGTCCTGTCCCCGGATGGAACCGCCGAACCCGCGTTCAACCTGCCGGCCGCCAAGGATGCTCCCGGACTCCTGTCCGCCTTCATCGTCACCTCGGTGGAAGAGGGCGGCGGTGACGAGAGTTTCACCACCCAGACCGTCACGTACTCCCCGTTCCCGGCCTATGTGGGGCTGAAACTGCCTGGCGATGAACTCGAGGCCGGCAAGGACCACACTGTCCGCGTGGCCGTAGTGGACGCTGCCGGGCAGCGCCTGAGCGGCCGCCAGCTGGAATACCGCGTATTCAAGCTCCAGTGGAGCTGGTGGTGGGAGGACCGTCCTGAGGATATCCAGAGCTACGTGAACGGACAGGAAGCCAAGCCGGTTGCCTCCGGCACCCTCGTTTCCGGTTCGCAGGACGCCACTTTCACCCTCCGGGCAGAGGCCGCCGACTGGGGACGCTACCTGGTGGTCGTACGCGACGTCGCCGGCGGGCACATCTCCGGCCGGACCGTCGTCATCGACGAAGCCGGCTATGCGGGCCGCGCCGGCCGGGAGAATCCGGACGCCGTCTCCATGCTTACCTTCTCCACCGACAAGGAAGGCTATCTGGCCGGCGAGAAAGCGACGGTCTATATCCCCTCCACCCCGGGCGGCCACGCCCTGGTCTCGCTGGAGAATGCCGCAGGGGTCATTTCCCGCCAATGGGTATCCACGGACAGCCTGAAGGATGCCGCCTTCGCCTTCACTGTCACCCCGGAGATGGCTCCGAACTTCTATGTCCACATCACCCTGGTGCAGCCTTATGCCGTCACCGCAGGCAGCCGGCCGCTCCGTCTGTACGGTGTCAAGCGGGTGAAGGTGGAGAATCCCGCCTCGCATCTGGAACCGGTCGTCAAGGCGCCCGATACCGTGGAACCCGAAAAGGCCTTCAAGGTACAGGTTTCCGAAAAGTCCGGCAAGCCGATGACCTACACCCTCGCCGTCGTGGACGAGGGTCTGCTGGACCTCACGGCCTTCAAGACGCCTGCCCCGTGGGACGCGATGTACAGAACCGAGGCCCTGGGCGTGAAGACCTGGGACCTGTACGACCAGGTCATCGGATACCGTGGCGGTACCCTCAGCCCGATGCTCAGCATCGGCGGTGACGAGGAGAACATCCGCGCGGCACGCAAGGACAACCGGTTCAACCCGGTGGTCCGGTTCCTCGGCCCCTTCACCCTCAAGAAAGGCACGGCCACGCACGAGGTCAAGCTCCCGATGTATATCGGAAGTCTCCGCGTAATGGTCGTTGCCGGCCACGACGGCGCCTACGGCAACGCCGACCGCACCGTCACGGTGAAATCGCCCCTGATGGTCCTCAGTTCCCTGCCCGCACAGGTGTGCACCGGCGAGCAGGTGGTCCTGCCGGTCAATGTCTTCGCCCTCACCGACGATATCCGGAACGCCCGGGTGACCGTAAAAGCCACCGGCGCCCTGCAGGTCGATGGTCCCGCATCCGCTTCCGCCGCCTTTGACAAGGCGGGCGACCAGGTGGTCCGCTTCGCCCTCAAGGCCGTAGGCGAAGGACCGGCCCAGGTGACCGTCCAGGCAGACGGGGCCTCCCACAAGGCTTTCGAAACCATTGACATCCAGGTCGTGAACCCGAATCCGGAGACCGTGACCGTCCGGCAGGAAAAGATCGCGGGCGGGAAGACCGTCGCCTTCGACGCCCGCGAGGGATCCACCCTGGAACTGGCCGGATTCCCGGCAGTCGATGCAGCCGGCCTGTACAAGACCATGAAGAACTACCCGTACAACTGCACCGAGCAGCTCTCCGCCCGGGGCCTGACGCTCCTGCACCTGCTGCCGCAACTGTCCGAGGCCGATGCCGCGGAGGCGAGGGAGCTTCTGCCCGGCATCATCCACCAGGTCTACGCCCGCCAGCGGAGCGACGGCGGCTTCTCCTACTGGAGCGGCGGCACCGTGTCCGACAGCTGGGTGAGTTCCATGGCCGGCCAGTTCCTCTCCGAGGCGGCGGCCGCCGGAATCGAAGTCCAGAAAGATGTCCTGGGCAACTGGAAACGCTTCCAGACGAATCTCAGCCAGGCTTACCGCAAGGCCGGCAACGCCGCCTTCAGCGACCTGGACGAGTGCTACCGCCTGTACACCCTGGCCGTCGCGGGCGATCCCGCCAACGGGGCGATGAACCGCCTCAAGGAAGCCGGAAACCTGGACGACCGGGCCGCCTGGATGCTCGCCGCAGCCTATGCGGCCGCCGGCAAGGCCAAGGCGGCCGGCGAGCTCATCGACCGCATCGAAAAGGTCTCCGACGACAACCGGGCCGGCGATTTCACCTACGGATCCTCCCTCCGTGACAAGTCCGTAACCCTCCAGGCCCTGGCCCTGGCCGACCGGCTGGGAGAGGCGATCCCGACGGCCCAGGAAGTCGCCGGAGAGATCAATCAGGGCTGGTACTCTACGCAGGAAGCCGCCTTTGCGGCCATGGCGATGGACCGCCTTGCCGCCAAGGTCGGTTCGCAAGCCATCCGCGCCACGGTGGGAGGCAACGCAGTTACCACGGCCCAATCCGTATATGTACAGCCCGTCTCCGGCAACGTAGAAGTAAAGAATACGTCCGACAACCTGTTGTACGCCACCCTGACCACGGTTTCCCGTGCTCCGGCCGGCACGCCGGTACCCGCCGCTGCCAACGGCCTGCAGATCTCCGTCACTTACCAGAATACGGACGGATCGGCCCTCAAGCCCGCTTCCATCCCGCAGGGAACGGAGTTCACCGCCGTCGTGAAAGTATCCAACCCGACGGCCCGCGATTACTCTTCCCTCGCCCTCAGCGAGCGTATTCCCTCCGGCTGGACGATCCTGAACGACCGGCTCCGCGGAGGTGCCGGCGACGGTGAGGCCGACTACCGCGACATCCGGGACGACCGGTGCAACTGGTTCTTCGACCTGCCGCACGGCAAGTCCCGAACCTTCACGCTGAAGCTGCGTGCCGCCTACGAAGGAACGTACACCCTGCCGGCCATCACCTGCTCGGCGATGTACGACCCTCACGTAGCCGCCAACACGGCATCCGGTTCCACGGCCGTCGTCCGATGACCCGGGGGCAGAAAGTCTATCTGATTGTCATTTCGGTCCTTCTGGCAGGCTGGCTCTGCTGCCTGCCGAGGGACCTTTTCAAAGGCGTATCCTACGCGACGGTCGTCACCGACCGCGGCGGGGAACTGCTGGGCGCCCGTATTGCGGATGACCAGCAGTGGCGTTTCCCGCCCTGTGACACCGTCCCTTACCGGTGCGCTACCGCCATCGTCCAGTTCGAGGACCGGCATTTCTACCGGCACCCCGGCGTGGACCCGGGCGCCCTCGTCCGCGCCGCCGCAAGCAACCTCCGGGCGGGACATGTCGTAAGCGGCGGCAGTACGATTACGATGCAGGTCATCCGTCTGTCCAGAGGACGACGCGAACGGACATTTTGGCAGAAGGTGGTGGAAGCCGTCCAGGCCACCCGGCTGGAACTCCGGTATCCCAAGAAGCGGATTCTGGCGTTGTATGCCTCCCATGCCCCGTTCGGAGGGAATGTCGTCGGGTTGGAGGCGGCCGCCTGGCGTTACTTTGGACGTCCGGCCGACCAGCTCTCCTGGGCCGAATCCGCCACTCTTGCCATCCTGCCCAACGCCCCTTCCAGCATCCATCCCGGTAAGGGTCGGGAAAAGCTGCTGGAAAAACGGAACCGCCTGCTGGAAAAGCTCCATAAACGGGGTTACATCGATGCCGGGACCCTGGAAGACGCGCTGGAGGAGCCGCTTCCGGACGCTCCGTATCCCCTTCCGTCGCTGGCGCGCCACTGGGTGGAGGCGCAGCCGCACGGAGAAAGGACCCGCTCCGGCATCGACATCCATCTGCAGCGACAGGCCGAAACCGTCGCCGACCGCTGGTCCGACGAACTGGACCGGGGCGGAATCGCGGACCTGGCAGCGGTCATCCTCGATATCCGGACCGGGAAAACGATGGCGTATATCGGCAACACGTCCCCTTCCCGGACACGTCCGGGCTCGGACGTGGACATCGCCCGGGCGCCGCGCAGTACGGGCAGCATTCTCAAGCCATTCCTGTATTGCGCCGCTTTGCAGGAGGGTGTCATCCTGCCGCGGACCCTCTTGGCGGACACGCCGGTAAACCTGAGCGGTTTTACGCCGGAAAACTTCGACCGGCAGTTCCACGGGGCCGTCCCCGCCGCGGAGGCCCTGGCCCGTTCCCTGAACGTACCCGCCGTGCATCTGCTGCGCGAGTACGGGGCGCCGCGTTTCCTGGAGATTCTCCGGGAAGCAGGGCTTTCCACTTTGAACCGGGACGCTTCCGACTACGGCCTTTCCCTCATCCTGGGCGGTGGAGAGGGGACGCTCCTGGACATCACCCGGGCCTACGCAGGAATGGTACGGAGCTATGAAGGACTGGAGACCGGCTCCCCCTTCCGGGACCAGACCGCCCTCTGGTATACCTTCGAAGCGCTGAAGGAGGTCAACCGGCCCGATGAAATCGACTGGAAACTGATCCGGTCCGTCCGGAAGGCCGCCTGGAAGACGGGAACCAGCTACGGGTCGAGGGATGCCTGGGCCGTGGGCGTCACGCCGGACTACGCCGTGGGCGTCTGGTGCGGTAACGCCGACGGACACGGCGTCGCAGGAATGACCGGCGCGAAGACCGCCGGCCCGGTCCTGTTCGAACTGCTGGGCCTGCTGCCCGCCTCGGCCGAATGGTTCGACGAGCCGCTGCAGGAAGGCCTTTTCCTGGATGTCTGCACCGCCTCCGGAATGCTGAAGAGTCCGGACTGTCCCGAATGGGAGAATGTCCGACTGCCGGAGAAAGCGGCCGAAAGCGCTGCCTGTCCCTATCACCGGGACGGCGTATTCCGCCTACCGCCCGCGATGGAGTGGTACTATAAGTCTTACCACCCTGAATATCAAGTCCTTCCCGGCCGGGATCCTGCGCCGATGGAGTTCCTTTACCCTGAATCCGGCTGCATCCTTACCTTCCCCCGCGGGCTGGACGGAAGCATGGAAGGAGCCGTATTCCAAGTCATCCACCGGAATCCCGATGCCACCGTGTATTGGCACCTGGACCAATCCTACCTGGGAGAAACCCGCCTCATCCACCAGATGCGCCTCTCTCCCGACCCCGGAAAACACACCGTCACCGTGGTGGACAATGACGGCCATTCCCTATCAGTCTCATTTTCGGTTGCCCGATAACTCTCCAAGTGGCACCTAACCACTTGATCCTCAACACATTAATAGGTTGTCCCCTGTGATTTGAGTCACAGGGGACAACCTATTATATCGCTGACTATCAGCGCGTTATGCGCCACCAGAGGAGGCTACTCTACGGCGAGGACCCCGTGATAGGCGTCGTTGGCGCGGTAGTGCGGAGCGTAGAGGGATTCGACGGTAAGGACCGGAGCGGTGAAGGTGCCGGCCTGGGTCACGAAGAACTCCTCGGTCAGAGTGGTATTCTCCTCCGGGAACGAGTCGAAATAGTATTCGGTCCGGTCGGCCTTCACGTTGCGGTAGCCCTGCGGGGTGAAGGTGAGACGGCGGAGATTGAACCAGCCCCAGCCGGTATGTCCGGACAGTTGCTGGACAGGGCGGAGGGCAGCTTCGCGGAAGGCATCAACCTTCACGAAACTGCGGTTCTCCTGGTTCCAGATCCGGTACTCCGCGATGATCTTGTCTCCCACGGCGACCGGAGTGCCGGGCTTGATTTCCTCACGCACCGTAACCAGGTCATTCTTGTCGGTGGTGCGGTCGTCATACACCTTCTCCACGGTCTTCTCACGGAAGAACCTGCGTTCGACGGTGAAACCGTTGCCCGTGGCCTTGATTCCGGCGAACGGTTTGTCGTAAGTGGCCGAGTACGACAGGATGGACGTGGACAAGATCCCGTCAGATCCGTTCAGGATGGAGGTGATGGCATCCACGAAGGCCGGGCTTTCGTCCCACTTCTGGGTCTCTTTCTGGAGCATCAGCCACAGGCGGATGCCGTCGGAGATCTGCGGAGAATAGGCCTGCATCAGGTCGCAGAGGAGTGCGTGCGCATCGGCTTCGGTCTCAAGGAGTCCGCGCCACGGCATCACGGCGTTCGGATAGTACCAGCCGCCGTCGCGGTGCTCTACGGCATACTCCTTCAGGGAAGTGATATCGGCTTTCAGCGAAGATTCCATCCGGGATTTCGCGGCCAGCTTGACGCCCCAGTTCTTAGCGAGGGCAATCCCTTCGGAAGAGGACGAAAGGTTCAGCAGCGTCTGCACCCGGCGGGCCTTTGCCAGAATGGCGCCCTGAAGCCCGCGGCCATCCTTGGCCGAAGGGACGAGATAGCTCTTGGCGCCTTTCTGGAAGTCGGCAAGGCGCTTCTTCCCTTCCTTGGTCGCCGGCTTCACTTCAAACGGAATCGATGCATACAGGGAACGGACGAACAGATACTGGGCGTCGGACAGGTAGCCGCACCAGTAAGGCATCTCCACAGCGAAGTGCTTGTCATCCAGGAATTTGACGGACGATATCAGGTCAGGGACCTCGAAGCCGCGGTCGCGGAGTTTCGCAAAACGCTGCAGGAGCACGGCGGTAATCACCGGCGAGGAGTTCATCCCCTCGAACCAGCCGAATCCGCCATCGGCATTGCGGCAGGCAAGCACCTTGGCAAGAAGGTCGGCCGTGCCGTCCGGGATGCTTCCGGTCGCGCCGGGAATCACGGATGCGATCAGGCGGACATAGTAGGCTTCCGACAGGGACAGCACGTCATTTCCTTCCGGATCCACCTTGGCGGGAATCGCGGCCCGGACAAGGTCCAGAAGGGTGGTTTCGGTCATAGCCGCCTCGGAAGCGGGGACATTGACGAAACGGGCGCGGAGTTCCGCGAGGAGCGTTTCCCTGTCCATGCCGGCACGGAGCACGGCGGAATGGGCCTCGGTGAGGGTCTGGACCGGCTTTTTCACCGGAACCGGCAGGAAGACGGCGTCGGAGAAATCATCGGCGACGAAGACCGTCTTGAGGCCGAGGGTATCCACGGCGGGGACACGGACCGGGAAACGGTGGCTCTCCGTTCCGCCGGCCGGGACAGTGAGGGCGATACGCTGGACCGAAACCGGTTCCACGCCTTCATATTCCGCGGAAGGATAGGCATACAGGTACAACTGACCGGAGACCGGTGCGTCCGAGATGCTGGAAACGCTGGCCGCCACCTCGTAAGTATCGCCCACATAGAGGAACTGCGGTTCCACGACGGCCACCTTGACAGGAATGCTGACGACCATTTCCTGACGGAGACAGGCATTGCGCATATCCTTGTCATGGGCATAAACCGCCACGTAGTAGGTGGACAGTTTATCGGATGTCTCGAACGAGAAGGACAGGTTGCCGGCTGCGTCGGACAGCAGATGCGGCTGGAAAGTCAGGGCGTTCTCGAACTTGGAACGGACCTGGACATCGGCACCGGCATCGAAGGCGGGTTTCTCCTCCACCATCTGGAAAGCCACCGCTTCCTCCGCTTCGACCGCGCTGTCCATCATGACTGCACCTGCAGCCTTGCTGCGCAGCGCCATCCTGTTGGATGTGCCGTACGCGACAACGACCGTTTCTTCCAGGGCATCCTTCCCGAACGGGTCGTTCCCATAGACCTGGCCGCACACGGAATTGACCGCGACATAAGGGACGCTGAATTCCCGCAGCGAGACTAACGGCCAGTAATTCGGGGCGATGGCGTCGATACTCTTGTCATATACCGCGGCAAGAGCCTCCACGCCCGGGTCGGTCCTCAGGTTGAAGGAATACTTCGTCCCGGGGAAAGCCTTGTCCGTGAAGCGGTCGAATGAGAGCGGGAGAGTCAGGCGCGTACGGACGCGGGAGTACTCCTTGTCGAAAGTGACGGCCTCGCCGCGCTTGAAATAGAATACCTGGAGCCGGACCGCATCCGGATAGCTTTCCGGATAGTCCAGTTCGACGGTCTCGACGGAGCCGGACCCGCCGCGCACGCCCTTCAGGTTGACCTTCCGGGTCAGGAGCACCTGCCGGTTCCTGCCGAAAAGGGTAATGATGGCCCATTCCGCACCGTCTGCCGTTCCCATCGTGAAACGGATCCTTTCCCCGGCAGGGATGTCTCCGGAGCCGGTCAGGAACACCCGGCGGACCGGAGCGTCCAGGACTTTCTCCTTCTCGGAGAACTTGAGGATCAGACAGTTTGCATCGTCCTTCGCTCCCCTTTCAGAAGCTTCGGCGTGAAGGGAATAGAGGCCGGAAGGAAGGCCCTTCATGTCCAGCCGGACAACCTCGCCGGAAGTCGCCGCTCCCTTGCAGACCACGGTGCTGTCCTCTGCATAAAGGATATAGGTCAGCGGGACGTCGATCCGGACCCCGTCGCTGTTCTCCACCTCCATTTCCACGCAGGCGACGTCTTCGGCCAGGATATATTTGGACGGAGACGGTTTCCAGCGGCGCATCATTCCGATGCTTCGGACCGGGCCATAGACGTGGTCATCGTCCATGGTGACGAACTCCCCTTCGGCGGCGTTCTTCATGGACAGGAATACGGAAATGTTATCGCTGACATACACGCCCGCATGGAATTCCTGCATTTCGCCGGTGGCATCGGTCACGGTAACCTCCACCGAATGATAGCCGGTTTCCCGGGCCGGGAAAACGAAGGAGAAGGTCCCGTCCGGAGCAGGTTGGACGTTCTGCTCCAGGACGACCGTGCCCCAGCGGTTCACTTTAACCGCCAGGTTGGCGCCCGAAAGGGAATGGCCGGAATAACTCGTGACCTTTCCGCTCACTTTCACCTCGTCACCCTTCAAGTACAGTTTGTCATTGGTATCAAAGGACAGGGTGAAGGTGGGAAGGACGAACTCGTCCACCCGGAAACTGTCCGTAGCCAGATGATTCTTTCCGGAAACCACTTGGATGTTGAAATACCCGTTCCGCAAACCCTTCGGGAGCGTGAAGGAACCGGATGCTGAGCCGAAGTCATTGGTTTTCAGGGACAGACGCTGGAGGACATTGCCTTCGGAATCGAAGAGGGACACCGTCAAATCACGGTCGGGCACCACGGCGACCTTTTCCACCAGGTCGCCCTTGTAGACAACCGCCTTGAAGTCCAGCCGGTCGCCCGGATTGTAAGCGCCGCGGTCCCGGTAGATGTTGCAGTACAGTTCCTCCTGCGCTTCTTCTTCGTCCCCGTCATAATACGAATAGGAATGGATGCCCAGCTTGGGGCTGGATCGGAAAGCCGTCCCGGAACCGGTCTCGGCCGACACCGAATAATAGGTGTTCCGGTGTCCGTCGACGGTTTGCTGGAACTTCTTGGGAAGGAGGGTGAACCCGTCCAGACGCATCGTCTCGGAAAGGACCTTCGTGTCCCCCTTCCAAAGGGTAAGCGTCAGCCTGTCAAAAGGTTTTCCCGTGAGATAGTCGGTAGCATAGGCGGCATACCCACCCGCTTCCCTGCGCACGGCGAGAGAAAGGGTGTGCTGCTTGTACCAGGTCATCCCGTTAATCTTTCCGTTGACGGCCTCAAGGATGTAATCGCCATCCCCCAGTTTGGGGAGTTCCACCTCCACGGTGTCCTTGACAAAGAAACTGCGGGTCGGGTCCGACAGGTTCCACGTCCGGACCTTCGTCTTTTCCTTCGTATCGTCCCGCTGGAGGGCGAGGGTGGCCTTGTCAAGATTCCGGAACATCACGTAAGCCTTCCCGTCGGCCACCTTGACTTCCAGGCCTTTGGAAGTCAGGGCTTCGTTCAGGTTCCTGACGGACAGGCAAGCCTTGGCGATGAGGGCCTCCTCCCCCTTGAGGGCAGCACGGGCCTTTTCGTAGGCAAGGCATTTATGGTAAAGGGCCTGATAGGCGGCCGAACCGGCTTTCCGCTCATTCAAGTCATCAAATTCCAGACGGAGGAGGTCCTGGTCCGGCCAGAAAGCGACGGCCTTGCCGGCGTACTTCGCCGAAACGGCCTCGAGGGCGGCCTTGCGGGCCACCTTTCCATTCGTCCGGTTCGCCATATAATACTCCAGGTATCCTTCGCCGGGATACTTCCCGGCCACTTCGGCCTTCAGCGTACGGCAGATTTCATCCTTCTCAGGATCCTCGTACCGGCGCGAACCCAGCAAGTCCCACAAAGCGTACTCATAGTCGGAGGCGATGAATGCCGGCATTTCCCCACCCATCAGATGGCCGATATTCCGGTAGAGGGGCTTGTTCCGCCCTTCCCGGAACACTTTGGCACGGTCCTTCACAAAAGCCCAACGCTCGTCGGAAGAAGCATTGGCGTATTCACCCATCCAGAGGTAGGTCACCAGCGGGTGGTCAAAGGCTTTCACCTCGTCCTGCAACTGCGTGCGGAGTTCGGCGCGCTTCTTCCAGTCACGGCGCTGCACCGACTCCACATACTTCGTGGCGGCATCGTAAAAATCGACGGCAAGGCGCTGCTTCTGCGCCTCCGTCTTGATTTTTGCGAGGATCTCCGCCTCCTTCTGGGGGCGGTCGGCCCTCGAGGCGTCCTCATACTGTTTCCAAAGGGCGGTGAGCACGTGCCCGTCCTTCTCGCTGGCGTTCATCATGGGAGCAAACAATAAAAAGGCGACGGCGGCGAGCGCCGTCCGGACAATCCGTTTCATAACATTCATCTTTCTGCAGATGACAGACATCAACAATTATACCGTTACCCGAACAGCGGAATGGCTTCGGCGACGACGAAGGCGGAGCCGCCGATGAAAACGAGCGGCGGAGCGGATCCGGAGCGGACGGCGAAGTTCTGCGCCAGCTGGAGGGCCATCTGCACGGCCTGGCGGACCGTTTCGGCCTCGAAAGCACGGATCGGAGCACCGGAGGAGCGACCCGCCGCGAAGGCCGTGTACCGCCGGAGGAGGTCCGCAGCGGGCAGGGCACGAGACGTCTGCGGAGCGGTGAACACATAGGTCGCATCGGTGGGCATCAGCGGGAGAATCCCGTCCAGGTCCTTGTCGGCCATCACGCCATAGACGACGATGAGGGAGCTGCAGCGGCCTTCCTCTACATAACGGTGGAGCTGCTCGAAGCTGTAGCGGAGCGCCTGGGGGTTATGGCCGATGTCGGCGATGACGAAAGGATGCTCTGAAAGCCGCTCCCAGCGGCCCCGGAAGCCCGTCAGGCGGCCCGCACGGGCAATGCCGTCCATCACGGCCTGCGAGTCCGCAAGTCCCTTGAAGCCGGGAATGGCCTTCAGGATATCCACCGCTGCCAGAACGGTGCGGAGGTTCTTCTGCTGCACGTCGGCCTGCAGGTCCATCTTTCGGAGGATATCCTGATGCCTGTACCAGAGGGACGGCCGGACCTTGTCGGCATAGGTGAGCGGACACACCATCCAGGATGTCTCGTCGAACACCGGATCCGTCTCCGGGTTGCTCTCGCCCACCAGGGCGGGGACTCCGGGTTTGAAGATCCCGGCCTTCTCCCCCGCTATCGCCGCCAGGGTATCCCCCAGCAGGGCGCAATGGTCCAGGCCGATGGTGGTGACGACACTCAGTTCCGGAGTGACGACGTTGGTCGAATCCAGCCTTCCCCCCAGGCCCGTCTCGATGACTGCGGCATCCACCTTTTCATCCGCGAACCACTTGAAAGCCAAGCCAGTGGTAATCTCGAAGAACGAAAGCCCGTGCTCGATGAAATAGGGTTTCCACGCCGTCAGGAAGTCAAAGACATACTCTTTCGGAATCAGGCTGAAGCCCGTCGCATCCACGATCCGGGAACGCTCCCGGAAGTCCACCAGGTGGGGAGAGGTATACAGGGCGGTGCGGAGTCCGGAGGCGGCCAGGGCTGCCGTCAGGAGGGAGGCCACCGACCCTTTGCCATTGGTGCCGGCTACGTGGATACTGCGGAAGGTGCGTTCGGGGTTGCCCAGGGCGGCGCAGAAAGCCTTCATCCCCTCCAGACCCGGCTTGTAGGCCGACGCGAAATCCGTCTTCTGCACGGACGGGAAGCGCTGGAATATCTCCTCCAGGAGCTTTCCATAGGCCGACTCCGAAAAAACCATAGGCAAAGGTGTTTTGATTTCAACACAAAAATACCTATTTTTGAGCACAAATAAAAACTCGGGCATGGCCGACAAAGCACCTAACCTTTACGACGCCTACATCATCGACGGCATCCAGCAGGGCCTGACTCCCGCAGGACTGCTGCAGGAATGCACCCTTCCCGGGGCACTCCCGCCGCCGGCCATGGCCGGCACCGTGGCGGACGAGACCGTCGACATTGCCCCCACCCCCTTCGATTTCCACGACGACGCCATCGACGAGTATGCCGATGCTGTCGCCTCCTTCCCCCGTCCGACGTTCCCGGTGCCCTTCGCAGGGCCGGTCACGCGCGGCCGCATCGCCAAGGCCCTCCTGGACGCGATGTGGATGGGCGGGCATTTCCGTCTGGGCGACCTCACGCTCAAGGCCGAATGGCGCTGGAACGACGGCGCCATCGGCAACCAGGCCGCTTTCTACGCTTCGGTGGAGGCCGCCGCCGAATATATCGACGACCTGGGCATCAAGATCGGCGAAGTGAAAGTCACCCCTGGTCCATGCTCCGTGGCCTTCAAGGCCACAACTACAGCCGAAGAGGAAGCGCCTGAAACCGAGGAGGAAAGCCTCATCCGCGAACTGCCGTTCCGGACCGCCAGTCCCCGCATTTCCCGGCGCCGCCGCTGCCCCGCCACCTTCCAGGGTGAGGCCTCCGACTGGATCCTCTATATCCCGATGGACACCTGTGACTACAGGCTGGGCGGGTCCCTGCTTGCCGCCGCAACGGGCGCCCGCCGGGGCACACCTCCCGACATCGGCGATGCGGACTACCTCATCGACGGATACGAGGTCATCCGCGAACTGGTGGAGGACGGCATCGTCAAGGCCGGCGCCACGGTGTTGGAAGGCGGCCTGATGAACACCCTCCGTGCGATGGCGGTCACACACGGGGCCGAGGTCTCGGTCAACGACGTCTGCCGTGCCTGCGGCGGGGAGTTGCAGGTGCGTGTCCTGTTCGGCGAGGTTCCGGGCGTGGTGATCCAGGTCGCCGACATCGACTTCGACTACGTGGATGCCGAACTGCTGCTCCAGGATGTCGCCTACTACCCGCTCGGACATCCCGTTCCGGGCAATCCGGGTGTTTCCGTCCTGTCGGGAGGCGACAACATCTCCGGCATCCTCAAGTCCCTCATGAACTCCCTGGAGGGAGAAGACTAACCGCACGAAAACAATGGCCAAGATTTTTGTCCTCGACACCAACATCATCCTGCACGACCACCAGGCAATCAAGCATTTCCAGGACAACGACCTCGTGATCCCCATCGCGGTCATCGAGGAGCTGGACAAGTTCAAGAAGGGCAACGACGCCCTCTCGTACAATGCCCGCGCCTTCATGCGGGAAATCAACAAGCTCACCGACAAGAAGGAGTTCGGCCCCAAGGGAATCCCGCTCGGGAAACGGCTGGGGAACATCAAGATCGAGCCCAACCATCCCTTCACCCCCGAGTTCGCCGACCTGTTCCGCGACGACATCCAGGACCACCGCATCCTGTCCACGGCCATGTGGGTCCGGGACAACAACCCGGACCGTTTCGTCGCCCTGGTGACCAAGGACATCAACCTCCGCCTCAAGGCCAAGGCGGCCGGGATGCCGGCCCAGGACTACCTGAGGGACCGCGTGGAGGACGAAACGCTGGAAGGCCTCGAACACGAGGTGCTCTTTGCCGACGCCGACCCGCAGGTCGTCCAGCAGATCGCCTACGGCCAGGACAACAGCGTTCCCTGGAAGGACGTTTCGGCGAAGGAGCCGCGACCGAACCAACTGTATAAGTTCGACCTGGGCGGGACCACGGTTTGCGCCCGGTATGATGCCGAGTACAAACGCATCGTGCTCGTCCGCTCGAAGGAAGCCTGCGGCATCCGCCCGCGCAACGACGAACAGCGCTTTGCTATGGACGCCTGCCTGAATCCCGACATCCCGCTCGTGTCCCTGACCGGCGGGGCGGGCACCGGAAAGACCCTCATCGCCCTTGCAGCCGCACTGGAGCAGGAAAGAGACTTCGACCAGATTATTCTCAGCCGGCCCACCGTGGTACTCGGCGGCCAGGACATCGGCTTCCTCCCGGGAGACCAGAAGAGCAAGATGAGTCCCTACGTGCAGCCCCTGATGGACAATCTGGATGTCATCCGCCGGTGTTTCAAACCCGGATCCAAGCAAGCCCAGAAGATCGACGCCCTCCTGAGGGAGGAGAAACTCCTCATCTCCCCGCTCGCCTACATCCGCGGCCGCTCCCTCGGAAAGGTCTATTTCATCGTGGATGAGGCGCAGAACCTGACTCCGCATGAAGTCAAGACCATCATCACCCGTGCTGGCGAAGGCACTAAGATGGTGTTCACGGGCGACATCTTCCAGATCGACCAGCCCTACCTGGACCAGTGGTCCAACGGCCTCACCCACCTGGGCGAGAAGATGACCGGGCAGCCCCTGTTCCAGCACATCTTCCTCCGCAAGGGCGAACGTTCCGAACTTTCCGACATCGCAGCTAAGTTACTGTAATAGAAATACTTCCTCCTACTATGACCCTCGCACAGCTGTTCCGGAGGATCGTTCCTTATGTCAAGCCGCACCGGCTCCTGCTGGCGGCGACGCTGTCCTTCACCCTGCTGGGTTCCCTGCTCGCGCAGGTGAACGCCGTCGTGCTGGACCGGACCGTCGATGCGATCAACGCCCTTGTCGGTTCGCCCGATTTCACCTGGGCCAAGGCGGCGAGGATCCTCATCATCGTCAGCGTCGTGCTCCTCGGGAAGGAAATCCTGCGGGCCGGAATCTCCTTCGGACAGAGCATTTTCGGCGAGAAACTCCGCATCAATATCTCCCAGCGGCTCTCGCTGGGCGTCGTCGAGCGGATCCTCCAGTACCGGATGGCCTTCTTCGCCCGGAGCGACAACGCCCCCGGCATGCTCCAGGCCCGGATCGACCAGGGTGCGAGCAGCATTTCCCGCACGATCCAGAACTTCTTCATCAACCTCCTTCCGATGATCGTGAGCTCCGTGCTGGCCCTCGTGCTCATCTTCGCGGCGAACGTCTACGTGGGCCTGACGGCCCTGGCCATTGTGCCTATCTACTTCTGGATCACCTCTTTGCAGGGGCGGAAGCTGAAGAGCTCCCGGAAGAACATGCGCGGATTCAACGAACGGCGCAGCGGCAGCATCATGAGCATCCTCGAGAGCATGAACGTCGTCAAGTCCTTCAACCGGGAGGAAATCGAACTGGGGAAACAGACCGAACTCCAGGAAGGATACTACGGAAACCAGTTGAACATCCGCCGGGCTTCGTTCGGCTTCGATGCGCTGAAGAGTTTCGTCAGCCAGACCGGGACGGTCCTGATCATCATCCTCACCTCCTATCTGGTCCTGACCGGCTACCCGGGTATGACCATCGGTAAGATCATGTACCACATCATGCTCTTCTCCAACGTAACGGCCCCGATCACGTCGCTCCAGCGCATTTTCGACGACCTGAACGACGCCTTGGTGTACGCGGAAGGGTACTTCGACATTGTCGATGCGGACAGCGAACTGGAGCCGACGGGCAGCTACCGGCCTGAAAAGGTGCTGGGGACTTTCGAAATGAAGGATGTGGACTTCACCTATCCCAACGGGACCAAGGCCCTGCACGGCATTTCCCTGAAAGTGGACAGCGGGAAGATTACCGCCCTCGTCGGTCTGAGCGGGGCGGGCAAATCCACCATCGTGAACCTGCTGGACAAGTTCTATGAGCCCGACTGCGGTTCCATCACCCTGGACGGGGTGGACCTCCGGGAATGGGACACGCACTACCTGCGGGAAAACATCGGCCTGGTCCTGCAGAAGAACCATATCTTCGACGGGTCGGTCGTGGAGAACATCCGGTACGGGAAGCCCGACGCCACCCTGGAAGAGGTGTACGAGGCGGCGCGCAAAGCCAGCATCTACGACCAGATCGCCGCCCTTCCGAAAGGATTCGAAACCGCAGCCACCCATCTTTCCGGCGGACAGCAGCAGCGCATCGCCCTCGCCCGGATGTTCCTCAAGGATCCGCCCATCATCTTCCTGGACGAGCCCACGGCCTCGCTGGACGCCATCGCCACGGAGCAGATCAAGTCCGCCATCGACGCCATCAAGAAGGACCGTACCGTCATCATCATCTCCCACTCCATCTCGCAAATCATTGACAGTGAGATGGTCTATGCGCTGAAGGAAGGGCACCTCGAACAAAGCGGCGACCCGGACGAACTCTATCGCAAGGGCGGGGTCTACAAAGACATCGTCGATGCCTCCGCCCGTAGCCTCAACATCGAAAAACTCGCCCAGACCGTCACCCAGGCAGTTTATAATGAACCGACGGGGGAATAGGATTGATTTCGGCCTGCAGGAATGACAATTATTATTTAAATACTTCTATATGCAATTGAATCCCTCTCTTTTCCTCTGCAAGAAAGGTATTTCCTTTTTCATCATCACGCTCCTGGCAGTGGGGCTGTTCTCCTGTCAAAGCGCTCCCATGCTCAGCATCGACGGCAAACCCGAAATCGAGTTGACGCCGAATAATAATGAAGGAGCAATCACCTTCACCGCAAACCAGGACTGGAATGTCTCCGTAAGTGATTCCTGGGTCCATGTGGATCAAATGAGCGGATCGGCTTCGGACAGTCCCATAACCCTTCATGTGACCTGCGACCCCAATCCGACCTATGATGACAGGGTATGCACGGTCACCATCATATCCGGCGATTTAAGTCAAACCGTAAGCATCGTCCAGCCCGCGAAACTTGGCCTTCTTGTGGAAGGGAACTCCGATTTCTCATTGGATCCGGAAGCACAGAGCCTGGAAATTGAAGTGAAAGCGAATGTCGACTACAGTGTTTCAATCAGTGCCGACTGGATCAAACTGGTCAATTCTAAGGCCTTGACATCTAATAATTTATCGTTTACCATCGAGGAGAATCCCACCTCTGAGGAGCGAAGTGCGACAATCAGCATCTCCGGAGGCGGCCTGTCCCAGGAGATTACGGTCAAACAGGAGGCGGCTGTGATGAACATGTCCCGCAAAATGGTTCGGTCCGTCACGATGGAAACAGATTATCCGGAACTGGATTTCTCCGGACTGAAACTGCTTCTCACCTACGATGACAACAAGCGTCTGACCAAATTATCCGGAGGAATAGGGAACGAAATGGAGGATATTCTTTTATACCAGTACACCGGGAACACGATGAAGATCACCCGATATGACGATCCGCCCCTGGAAATCAAGTTGGATGGGGATGGGAAGATCTCCTCGATACAGGTGAACGGTGACCAACACATTGATCTTTCCTATGATTCCGACGACAGGCTCATCGCTTTGAAGAATGAGGATTTCGTCTTCAATTATCACTGGAAAGGGAATGACCTGTATGCATTCTCACCCATGGGGATTTCCGGTGACGGCCCTCTTGGTTTCCATTTCGAACCGTCGGAGTTCCTCGCGCCAGTGAACGGGGTGGACATCAATGTGCTCATCCGCCTGATTGCCTATGAAATCGGATTTGGAGAGATCCTGGAGGATTTCCTTGGGATACAGGGAGAAGACACTGAACTGATGTTCTTCCTGTTGCCCGGCATGATCGGTAAACGTTCCGAACACGTCCTTGCGATCCGGATAGACGATATCACGATTCCGGAGAGTGACTTCCTGCATTATTTCATGCTCCATGGTGCAGAGTTCAATAGAGGCGGCAGTTGGATAAAATTCGACCGGAGCCTTGCCTATGACTGGCCCTATGGTCCCGGGACGTTCGAAATCCGCTGCTCCGGTATTCCCTACCAGTTTAAATCAAAACCTTGGACCTGGGTTTCCGAAGATGGTCTGATCATGACCCGGGCCACGTTCCCCATCTCGTTCAACCTGGCATCCTGTACAGGAGAACTTGTCGCTTACAATGTGGACCGCGATATGGATGGTGTGGTGAGTCCTTGGGAGGTCGCCTTCAAAATCCAGAACGTAAACGCGACGCCGACCGGTTCTTCAGAAGAATACTCTGTCAATTTCACGTTTGATTATTATTGATTGGAAGGAATCCCTTTTCGACATGCAAAACAATGTGATTGAGGCGCTTGCGAAGCGCAGAAGCGTTCGCTCCTACAAGCAGGAGCAGATTACCGATGACGAACTCAAGACCGTACTGGAGGCCGGCACCTGGGCCCCTACGGCCATGGGACGCCAGGATCCCTGGATCGTAGCTGTCCAGAATCCCGGCCTCCTGAAGAAGATTTCCCGGATGAATGCTGCCGTCATGGGTACGGATGTCGACCCTTTTTACGGTGCGCCGACCTATGTGCTGGTATTCGGCTCGGACCCGGCTGCCTGGGCAAATTCCGTTCCGGACGGTTCGCTCGTCCTTGGCAACATGATGAATGCTGCCTACGCCATCGGCCTGGGCTCCTGCTGGATCAACCGCGAACGCGAAATGTTCGCCACCGAAGAAGGCAAGGCCCTGATGAAGGAACTGGGCCTACCCGACGGACTCATCGGCATCGGTGCCCTTGCCCTTGGCTATCCCGCCGCCCCTCCACGCGACCCGAAACCCCGCAAGGAGAACTACTGGCGCATCGTAAAATAGCCTCCGTAGGACGCCGAATGTGAAAACTGTGTGAAACAGGGGTTTTCACACAGTTTTCATTCATTTCGGCCGATAATTGTGCGAAATACCCCTTCTTCACACACGCCTTTTGTACATTTCTCCGGCAACGCAAACCAAAAAAGAAGGCCAGCCCTGAACAATGGGCTGGCCTTTTGGATTGAGATTTCTCGACTTCGCTCGAAATGACAGAATCGCTTACGCGTTCTGCTTGATCTCGGCCTGAGCGGCGGCAAGGCGGGCGATAGGGACGCGGAACGGGGAGCAGGAGACGTAGTCGATGCCGATCGTGTTGAAGAACTCGATGGACTTCGGATCGCCGCCGTGCTCGCCGCAGATGCCGCACATCAGGCCCTTGCGGGTGTTACGGCCCTTGTCCACGCCGATCTTCACCAGCTGGCCGACAGCCTTCACGTCGATGGTCTGGAACGGGTCGGCATCCAGGATCTTGTTGCCGAGGTAGTCACCCATGAAGGTGCCGATGTCGTCACGGCTGAAGCCGAAGGTCATCTGGGTGAGGTCGTTCGTACCGAAGCTGAAGAACTGGGCCTCGCGGGCCATGCGGTCGGCGGTGAGGGCGGCACGCGGGATCTCGATCATCGTACCGAACTGGTAGTCGAGGAGGGTGCCCACCTGGGCCTGGACCTCGGCCTTGATCTTTTCGCAGATCGCCTTCTGGAAGCTGAGCTCACGGGCGGAGATGGTGACCGGGATCATGATCTCCGGATGCGGGTGCAGGCCTTCCTTCTGAAGTTCGGCGGCGGCGGTGAAGATGGCGCGGTACTGGGTCTCGGCGATCAGCGGGAAGCTGACGTGCAGACGGACACCGCGGTGTCCCATCATCGGGTTCACCTCGTGGAGGGAAGCGCCTCTCTTTTCGACTTCCTTGACGGTGATGCCCAGATCCTTGGCCAGTTCCTCCTTCTTGTCCTTACCCTGCGGGACGAACTCGTGGAGCGGCGGATCCAGAAGGCGGAACACGACGGGCTTGCCATCCATCACGCGGAGGGTCTCCTTGACGGCGGCCTTCATGAAGGGCTCCAGTTCGGAGAGAGCGGCCTTGCGTTCCTCGTCGGTGTCGCAGAGGATCATCTTGCGGAGCTTGGACAGGGGAATTTCGCTGTTGCGGCCGTAGAACATGTGCTCGATACGGAACAGGCCGATGCCCTGGGCGCCGAACTTGAGGGCGCGGGCGGCATCTTCGGGCGTATCGGCATTGGTGCGGATACCCAGCTTGCGGAACTTGTCACACATGCCCATGAACTTGGCGAAGAGCGGGTTCTCGGAGGCGTCCATCGTGTCGATGGCGCAGCCATAGACGAGACCCTTGGCGCCGTTGAGGCTCAGGAAGTCACCTTCCTTGAACTTCTTGTCGATGCCGGCGAAGGAGACGGTCTTGTCCTTGAAGTTGATCTTGAGGGCGTCGCAGCCGACGATGCAGCACTTGCCCCAGCCGCGGGCCACGAGGGCCGCGTGGGAGGTCATGCCGCCGCGCTCGGTGAGGATACCCACGGAAGCGTGCATACCGTCGATGTCCTCCGGAGAGGTCTCCTCACGGACGAGGATGCACTTCTTGCCGGCAAGGGCATACTTGATGGCGTCTTCGGAGGTGAAGACGATCTGGCCGACGGCGCCGCCCGGGGAAGCCGGGAGACCCTGGGCCAGGACGGAGGCCTTCTTCTCGGAAGCCGGATCCAGGATCGGGTGAAGGACTTCGTCCAACTGGGACGGAGCGACGCGGAGGATCGCGGTCTTCTCGTCGATCAAGCCTTCGTCCACCATGTCAACGGCCATCTGCAGGGCGGCGAGGCCGGTGCGCTTGCCGATACGGCACTGCAGCATCCACAGCTTGCCTTCCTGGATGGTGAACTCGATGTCCTGCATGTCCTGGAAGTGCTTCTCGAGGCGGATGCGGATATCATCCAGCTCCTTGTACACGGCCGGCATGGCAGTCTCGAGGGAAGCGAGGTTCTTGTTCTTCTCGCTCTTGGTGGCCTCGTTCAGGGGGTTCGGGGTACGGATACCGGCAACCACGTCTTCGCCCTGGGCGTTGATGAGCCACTCACCGTAGAACTTGTTGTCACCGTTGGCCGGGTTGCGGGAGAAGGCCACACCGGTGGCGGAGGTGTCACCCATGTTGCCGAACACCATGGACTGGACGTTGACAGCCGTGCCCCAATCGTCCGGAATGTGCTCGATCTGGCGGTAACGGATGGCGCGCTTGCCGTTCCAGGACTTGAAGACGCCGCCGATGGAGCCCCACAGCTGGGCCTTCGCATCGTCCGGGAACTCCACGCCCAGGACTTCCTTGATGCGGACCTTGAAGGCCTCGGCGAGGTCCTTCAGCTCTTCCGCGGTCAGGTCGGTGTCGCTCTTGTAACCCTTCGCGTCCTTGACGTCCTGCATCATGCGGTCCAGCTGCTGGCGGATGCCCTGGCCGTCGGCCGGCTCGATGCCCTCGGCCTTCTCCATGACGACGTCGGAGTACATCATGATGAGACGGCGATAGGCGTCATACACGAAACGCGGGTTGTTGGTCTTCTTGATGAGTCCAGGGATGGTCTTGGAGCACAGGCCGATATTGAGGATCGTGTCCATCATGCCCGGCATGGAGCTGCGGGCACCGGAACGGCAGCTCACGAGGAGCGGGTCCTCGGCGTCGCCGAACTTCTTGCCCATGATCTTTTCCGTGGCTTCGAGCGCAGCTGCGACCTCGGCCTTGAGAGCGGACGTATAGCCGCCGCCCAGACGATAGTACTCGGTGCAGCACTCGGTCGTGATCGTGAAACCGGCAGGAACCGGCATTCCGAGGAGGTTCATCTCGGCAAGGTTCGCACCCTTGCCGCCGAGAAGCTCGCGCATCTTGCCATCGCCTTCAGCGGTCTTTCCACCGAAACGATAGACTCTTTTCTTGATATCGTTCATAGAGGTTTTGGTTGTGAATTATTATTAAACTTCAATTATTATCCATCATAAACATACAAAGATACAACTTTTTTGCAAAAATGAAAACCGATTACGGCTTGAAGGTGTATTCGAATTCCTTCGTACCATTCGGATGCCAGGTGCTGACGGTGACGTAACCGTGTGAATAAGTGAAGTCCAGACGGTGGGCTTCGTCGTTCACGATGATGGGGAAAGCATTGTTCATGGTCCCGGACTCGCAGAACATGAATTCGTGGAGGTCGGCCCCGATCATCAGGTCGATGCCGGCCTTGTTCAGGAGCGGGACGAAATGCACGTTCAGCCAGCGCTGGATCAGGTAATCGGTCTTGTCCTCGTGGTCGATCATGGGAACGTGCACCAGGCACACCTTGACGGGCGCCTGGCGGAAAGAGCGTTCCCTGACCGCCTTCTTCGCCCACTCGATCTGCTCGAAGAGATAGTCTTCATACACCTCCGAGCCGCTGTACAGGATGGATCGGCTCTGCCCCGTCTCCCCCGCGTCGAAAACGATGAACGCTACGGGGCCCTGTCGGAAGGTGTAAAAGAAGGGCGCCGGGTCCTCGTTCGGGAACACGTCGGCCATCAGTTCCACGTTGTTGCCGCGACCCTCGTGGTTACCCCGTCCGAAGAAGACGGGGATCCCGGCGGGAAGGTCTCCCAGCGGGTCCAGGGTAAAGCGCGTGTAGGTATCCAGGTCATAATTCCCCGCCGATACGATGTCGCCGTTCAGGAACAGGAAGTCCGTCGATGCGGAGTCCACTTGCGCGGCCAGGCACACGTATTTGTCCGTACGCATATGGATGTCGTTAAAGACCGAGAACCGGCATTCCGGAGCCTTCGGGTCGAAGGTGCGGACCGTGTGCCACTCCCCTTCATAGATATCCCCGAACTTGGGGTTGCGGGCATTGGAATCGTCCGTAAGTTCCTGGCCGCAAACGCGGTAACGGACTTCCGTACCCGGGGCCAGGCCTTCGATCCTGACGCTGTGCAGGCGGTGGAAGACGCGCCTGCCCGCGAAGATTTCCCAGACCTTGGTTCCATCGGAAAGTTCGACATAGGCCATTCCCGGGACCTCGCTGGTCCACAGGATGGTGACGCGGTCCGTCCTTGCCTCGGACACCCAGGGACCGGATTTCACGCCTCCGGCAAGGCCTTCCAGGCAGAGCGATACGCCCACGAGGAAAAGCAGGATCTTCTTCATGTCGCAAATGTACCGTTTTTCGCGGAAAACCTTATCTTTGCAGAACAAGATCCTACCCCCATGGCCGACAATTACCTCGAATACCGCCAGGAAGAAATCGACCGTTCCCGGAAGACGGTCGTCCGCCGGAACGGACCTTCCCTGGATACGCTCCTGCACCGGAACCGCAGTTTCCGAGGCTATGACCCCGCCCGGAAAGTGACGGAGGAAGAGCTCCGCGAACTGGTCCGCATGACCACCCTCACGGCCTCCGGCATGAACCGCCAGCCGCTGCGTTTCCGCCTGGTCACGGAAGCCGATGCGGACAAGGTCCTGCCGCATATCAAACTGGGCGCCGCGCTGCCCGATGAGCATCTGCCCAAGCCGGGCACAGAACCCCGCGCCTTCATCGTCATATGCAGCGCCGTTCCGGAGGACAAGGTGGTGGACATCGACCTGGGATTCGCCGGCCAGAGCATCCTGCTCAAGGCGGTGGAGATGGGACTCGGCGGCATCTTCATCCTGAATTTCAGGAAAGACGCGGTCCGGGAGGCCCTGCAGCTGCCCCTCGACCCGGTCGCCGTCATCGCCGTCGGAAAACCCGCGGAATCCATCTTCCTGATGCCGGTCTCCGAAAATGAAAAAGCCCCCGACCTCCGGTACTACCGGAAGGACGGGAACCATTACGTTCCGAAACTCACCCTTGCGCAGCTGCTGGTCTAGCGCGGACGAATTCCCATAGGACCACACCCACGGAGACGGAGACGTTCAGCGAGTGCTTGGTGCCGTATTGGGGAATTTCCAAAGAAAGATCCGAAGCGTCCACGACGTCCTGACGGACGCCGGACACTTCGTTGCCGAACACCAGGGCGTATTTCCGACCCGGGTCGCGATGGAAGGAACCAAGCTTCTCGGAATGGACCGTCTGCTCCACCGAGACGATGGTGTAGCCCTGCGCCTTCAGGCGGGCGACGGCGTCCATCGTGTCGGCAACGTGTTCCCACGGGACGGCATCCTCGGCACCTAGGGCCGATTTGCGGATTTCCGCGGAAGGCGGAACGGCGCAGATGCCGCACAGGAAAACCCGGTCCACACCGAACGCGTCGGCGGTGCGGAAAGCGGAGCCGACGTTGTGCGCGCTGCGCACGTTGTCCAGGACCACGACAAGGCCGGAATCCGGAAGTTCCTTGTACTCAGCGGGAGAGATACGACCGAGTTCTATGTTCAACAATTTTCTGTCTTTCATCCCCACAAAGTTAAGAAAAATCATTTATCTTTGTGGATGCATCGGCTCCGTAACGGGCCGGCTAACCTCTAAAACGACGATATGAAACAGGATCTTCAGGTCTTCGACCTCATCAAGAAAGAACACGAGCGCCAGGCGTCCGGCCTTGAGCTCATCGCCTCCGAGAACTATGTCTCCGACCAGGTCATGGCCGCCATGGGTTCCATCTGCACCAACAAGTACGCCGAGGGCTATCCCGGCAAGCGTTACTACGGCGGATGCGAAGTGGTGGACCAGATCGAGCAGATCGCCATCGACCGCCTGTGCAAGCTGTACGATGCGGAATACGCCAACGTCCAGCCGCACTCCGGTGCCCAGGCCAACATGGCCGTGATCATGGCCTGCCTCCGTCCCGGCGACGTTTTCATGGGCCTGGACCTCTCCATGGGCGGCCACCTCACCCACGGTTCCCCCGTGAACGCCTCCGGCATCCTGTACAAGCCGGTAGCCTATGGCCTGAACCCGGAAACAGGCCGCGTGGACTATGATGAAATGGAGCGCAAGGCCCTCGAATGCAAGCCGAAGCTCATCATCGGCGGTGCGTCGGCCTATTCCCGCGAGTGGGACTACGAGCGGATGCGGAAGATCGCCGACGAAGTGGGCGCCCTCCTCTGGATCGACATGGCCCATACCGCCGGCCTCATCGCCGCGGGCTTGCTGAAGAACCCGGTCAAGTACGCGCATATCGTCACGTCCACCACCCACAAGACCCTCCGCGGGCCGCGCGGCGGCATCATCCTGCTGGGCAAGGACTTCGACAACCCGTGGGGCCTCACCACCCCGAAGGGCGAGATCAAGAAGATGAGCGCCATCCTGAACTCCAGCGTGTTCCCGGGCATCCAGGGCGGACCGCTCGAGCACGTGATCGCCGCCAAGGCCGTGGCCTTCTACGAGGCCTCCCAGCCTGAATACGTCGACTATCAGAAGCAGGTGATGGCCAACGCTTCCGCCATGTGCGCCGAGTTCATCCGCCGCGGCTACAAGGTCATCTCCGGCGGTACCGACAACCACCTGATGCTCATCGACCTTCGTACCAAGTTCCCGGACCTCACCGGCCGCGTCGCCGAGACCCAGCTCGTGAAGGCCGACATCACGGTGAACAAGAACATGGTCCCGTTCGACAGCCGCAGCGCCTTCCAGACCTCCGGCCTGAGGATCGGCACCCCGGCCATCACTTCCCGCGGTTTCGTGGAGAAGGACATGCTGGACATCGTCGACCTCATCGACACCGTCCTCGCTTCGGCCAACGCCCACTTCGCCGCCCTCACGGCGAAAGAGCCTACAGCAGAACAGCTGAACGAGCGCAAGGCCCATTCAGCCGTCCTGGAAGATGTCGTCCGCAAGGTCCATATGATGACCGCCGGACGTCCGCTGAACCGGTACTAGTCTTATCCCAAACGGTTATTCCGACGGGGCGGCCGGCTTGACATAGCGGCCGCCCGTTTGGGCTTTGACCGCATCGATGAAGGCCGGGGCATAAGCCGGGGAGGTATGGCGGCCGAAGCCGATCTCTCCGTTCTCGCTCGGCCGCATGATCTGGTCGTTGTGCTTGACGATCAGGAGTTTGGCCAGCTTGTCCCAACGTCTCATCATCCGGTCGGTGTACTCTTCCGTTTTCCGGGTAAGGTAGTTGACGCGGTCCTGGTGCGTCATGTCGGCAACGCGCCGCTCCACTTCCTTCTGGTCCTCGGCATAGAAGTCCTCCAGCTCGGACTGGGCTTCACGCAGGTCGCCGATCATCGCGCTCCAACGCGGGTACACCATGTTGGCCACGAAATTGTTCATCCAGAAAGCGCTCTCCGTGCTGAATTCGCGGATATTGTTGTTTTCCCTCCGGAAAGGTTCGGGGACGCGGTTGATGCAGCAGTACACGGGCACATAGGCGACCATCGTGGCGTCGTCCATGTTGAAATAGGTCACGCCGCCCACTTCGTCCGGCAGAAAGGAGCGCATCTGGCACACCATCGTCATTCCGCTCTGCTGGCAGCCGATCGGACGCTCGCGGAACATGTCGGTGCCGTCGCTGCTCTTGAAATTGACCGGCTGGTTGCGGTAGGGAGAGGCCCAGGGGCCGGCGCTCACGTCGGCCGTCATGTCCAGGGCGGTGCCCTCATAGTGGTCGCGCATGTCATTCATCAGGTCGCGGACCGACAGGGGTGCGTCGGGCTTGATCCAAAGGGGAAGGTGGTCGCAAATCTCAGTCTGACCGTTGATGAAGGGAAGGTAGGAGTCCATCACGTCCTTGTCATAATGGTGGCGGAAGAAGCTCCACACCCGGGCCTCGCAGTAGCGGATGGCGCTGAAATCCAGCGGTCCGTAAGCCTCGCGGAAGCTGAAATCCTTGTCGGGACCGTCGTACCAGCCCATCTCACGGGCAAAGGAGATGACGTCGGCCGCATACATGCACTCACCCTCGACGATGCAGAAGCCTTTCTTCTTGTCGGCCTTCTTCGCTTGCGGGAACTGGCGGATACGGCTCGCATTCGCATACGCTGCAACGCAGTCGTCCGGAACGCGCATCGCCACCCACACCGCGCCCTTGCGGCCGGGACCCTTGCCGATCAGTTCCATGATCCAGGCCTCCTGGGGATCGCACACAGCGAAGGACTCGCCGGTGGCGTTGTAGCCGTACTCCTGCACCAGGTTATGCATCACCTCGATGGCTTCGCGCGCCGTGGCGCTCCGCTGCAGGGCCAGGTCCATCAGCGTAAAATAGTCGAGGTAGCCTTCCGGGTTCCGCAGTTCCCGGCGGCCGTCCCAGGTCGTTTCCACGATCGTGACCTGCTTTTCGTTCATCAGACCGGCGACCCCGTAGGTATAGTCGGCCTGGGAGACGTAATGCACGGTCGACTGGGGGCCCCATCCGCGGATGGCGACCATCTCGCCCGGAGCGTGCCGACCCGGTGCGAACCAGGAGAGGGGCTGGGCGAAACCGAAGCCATCGCAGTTGTAGGTGCACATCACGCTTCCGTCGACGGAAGCCAGCTTCCCGACAATCAGGTTGGTGCAAGCGAAGCCGGCAGCCGTCAGGAAGGAGAGCAGGGTGGAGAGGAGAATCCTTTTCATCATATCAAGTGTTGTGTGTGTCGCAATCTTCTAAATGATTTCGATGTCGGCGCTTGCGATCCAGCCGCGGCGGCCGTCGGCCAGTTCGATGCCGGTGTAGCCGGAAACGGTGTCCAGGATGCGGACCTTGGTTCCTTCATGGAGAATGAACAGGGACTTGGCGGCATCGGCCGACGGCGAACTGGTCACGGATGTGACAGGGCGCAGGACGATCGCGGTGTCGTGCCGCTCGGCATCGGCCTTCTGGCTGCGGGCGAAGCCCCAGGCAGCCAGGGCCAGCAGAAGGGCGGCAAGGCCCGTGAAGAAACCGGTCCTCCGCCAGCCGGCCGTAGGCCCGAGCAGGAACAACAGCAACAGGCCGAGCGCCAGCGCAAGCAGGACCAGAGAAAGCGCCGCCCAGGCATTGGACGACAACTGGTAACCCACTTTCCGCGTCCAGGTCTTGAGGATGAATTCCGGCACCTCGTCGATGCGGTCCTGTGTCAAGTTCCGGGCGAATTCCAGGTTGTAGCGGACATCCGGGTCGGACGGGTCCAGCCGAAGGGCGCGTTCGTAATTCAGGATGGCGCGGGCGGTCTCCCCCGTCTTGAAATAAGCATTGCCCAGATTGTAATACAGTTCCTTGGAGCGGAGGCCGGTGGCGGCCACACCGTTCCAGTCCTCCAGGGCCTGCGTCCAGTCGCCGGCCGAATAGGCCTCCACACCGGCTTTCCACAGGGAATCCGGATAGCTTTCTGCAGCCTGCGCGCCCAGGGGAAGCGCCAGCAGGAGGGCCGCCAGCAGGGCGGCGGAAGGGGAAACACCTTTCTTCATGGAAGCATCAATGGCGGTGATCACGGAAACGGCCTGCCCGTAATGGGCGTTCATCGCCTCATGGCCGGCATCCGGCGCATAGCGGGCGTATTCGCAGGCGTCCAGCAGGTCCGTAAAGGCGGCCGCCGTTTCGGCGGAAACGCCCCGGGACGTCAGCGCAGCGGCGATATTCTCCTTGCTCTGGTCGGCCATGTCCATCGTAAGCTTGTCGGCCACGAAACCAATCAGCGCCCGGTGCAGTTCCTCATAGAAAGCCGTATAGAGATTCTTGTCCAGGAAGTCACCCGCCTGTTTCAGCCGTTTCAGCGCCTGGCGCGTCGCCTTGCGGTTGCGGCTGCCGGCCACGTCGGCGCGGCGGGCGGCCAGCTTACGCAGAGAAAGCCACACGGCAGCCGCGGCGAGAAGGAGCAACCCGGCCAGGATCCAGTACCCCGGTTTTCCCACGAAGAATCCCTTATCCTCGGAGAGGGAGGTCTTCGCCCGGATGAAGCGGATGTCCTCGCCCAGGTTCTTCACGCCCTTTCGGTCCACCGTAAGCACGCCGGAAGCGTCCTGGGCCGGTTGGGAGGCCGTTCCGGCCGACCGGGCCACGGACAGCCGCAGCGAATCCGTCGAGGCGGTCGCATACCTGTGACCGTTCACGTTGTAATAGGAAAAGCGGACCGGCGGCAGGGTAAAATCACCCGGACTCCGCGGAATGAACGGATACTCGAAAGTCTTGGACCCGCTCGTCCCGCCCCTGTCGGTAGCGGAAGACGCCTTCACGTCATAGACCTCGAAATCCGGCGGGAAAACCAGCTTCGGGGCCTCCACGAGGGAGACATTGCCCTTGCCGGTGACCGTGACGATGAGCGAGGCGGCATCGTGCGTCTTCAGGGAATCCTTGCTTAGCCTGGCGGTGACGCTGTACTCTCCCACGGCACCGGAGAAATCCGCCGGCGCCCCGGCCGGCAGGGCCGACACCTTCACGGTGATGGCCGGCGTCATGACCCGCTGACGCTGGGTCACGAAATCGTTTTCGAAAAAGTCGTCGAAGATGGAGCCGGAGCCGCTTCGCGGACGGCGGACGTTCACCAGGCACACGATCTCCGAAGGGTCGATGGTCAGGGATCCCGCCTTCTGCGGAATCAGGACCCATCGGCGCAGGAGGGCGGAATTGTACATCTTGTCGCCCACCTGTTCCCGCTGGAAGTCGATGCTCTGCGGAGCATCCACCTCCTGGCTCCAGAAACCGTTGAACTTCGGGAACTTGGCGTCCTCGAAGCCGGTCAGGTTCGCCCGCTGGTACAGCTTCAGCGTGGCGGTGATGGGCTCGCCCACCACCGCTTCGCGGCGGCTCAGGTTCAGGCGCATGAAGATTTCCCCGTCATTGGAAGCGGCCGACGGACGGGCCTGCGAGTTGCCTTGAGTAGCCCCCGAGGAGCCCTGGGAGGCATTGCTGCCGCTTTCCACGACCGTGACCTGTGCAGCGCGGGAACGGATTTCGGTCCCCTTCACCGTCGCTACGGCCGGAGCCAGCGTGAACGTGCCCGTTTTCTTGGCCTGCAGGATGTACGTATAGGAGGTCTGGGACGAACGGGTCGTCTTTCCGTTTACGATGGAAACGCTGGTGGAAGTCCCCTTCTGCGGTCCCCATACCAGGGTGAAATCGTCCCCGGGATTCCATTGGAAGTCCGAAGGCCCGTGTTCGCCTTCCACGACGAACACGACATTGAAGCGTTCCGACATTTCCACGATATTGTGGACCTCCACCCGGATGGTCTGGGCCCATCCGGACAGCGCCGTCCACAATGCCACGAAGGCTGCGATCCATCTTTTCATAACGACTACCAATTCTTCTCTTTCTGGCGGGACTTCAGCACGGCCGCCTTCTCCTTGTTCACCTTGTCCTGGGTTTCCTTCTCCTTCGCCTGGATGGCCTGGAGCATCTGCTGGGCCTGCTGGGGCGAAATGCCGGACCCGTTATAAGGCTTCTGTTCCTCGTTCTTGTCCTGGTCCTGATCCTGCTGGTCCTGGTCCTGCTGGTCCTGGTTCTGGTCCTGGTCCTGGTTCTGGTCGTCATTCCCGCCACCTCCGCCATCCGGGTTGTTCTCCAGCATCTTCCGGGCATACACATAGTTCTCCTTGGCTTCCATATTGTCCGGGTCGATGAGAAGCGCCTGCACGAAGGACTCCATCGCCGCCCGGTACTGCTTCTGCTGCAGAGCGGCGTCGCCCGCATTGAAATAGGTGTCGAAGGCAAGCGAAGCCTGCTCCTTCACGTTCCGGACTTCCGGGACATGACGCAGCGCCTGCCCGTAATACTTCCCGGCATTCGCGAAATCTCCCTGGCGGTACAGGTTGTTGCCCAGGTCGTAGGCGGCACGCACGGAAGTACTGTCGGCATTCAGGGCCTTTCGGTAGCTGATGTCGGCATCGCCGTACTTCGCCTTGGCGAACTGGCGGTTTCCCCGGCGGACATCTTTCTTGTCCACCTGGGCGAAACCCGTTACGCTGGCCAGCAAAGCTATCAGTATCAAGAACTTCCTCATTGGTCGAACCATTTCCGTTTCGGGCGCCGCTCGCCGATGAGCATCTCGATCACCAGCAGCGCAAAGGCGATCCCGAAGAAATACATATACTGTTCGTCGTACTCCTCGAACACGACGGAACCGAATTCTTCGTCCTCCATCCGACGGACGTCGTCGATGATGGGGTTCAGGCCGAATTCGTCGTTCCCGGCATGGACGTACGCCCCGTTACCGGCCTTGGCGACCTGCCGGAGCATGTCTTCGTCCAGGCGGGTCACGACGATTTCCCCGTCCTTGTCCTTCATCAAGCCTCCTTCGTAAGGAATCGGCTGGCCCTCGGCCGAGCCGACGCCCACGGTATAGACCCGGATCCCGTTCTCGGCGGCCTCCTTCGCGGCGGCCACAGGATCGTCCTCGTGGTTCTCGCCGTCGGAAATCACGACGATCACCCGGCTTTTCTCGCTCTGGGCGCTGAAGCTCCGGATCGCGGTGAAAATGGCGTCCCCCATCGCCGTACCCTGTACCGGTATGGATTCCGTGTCGATGCTCCCGAGGAACATCTTGGCCGACACGTAATCGGTCGTCACCGGCAGTTGGACGAAGGAGGTCCCTGCGAAGATGACCAGGCCGATCCGGTCTTCCTTCAACTTGTCGGCCAGGCGGGAAATCGCCAGCTTGGCTCGGTCCAGCCGGTTCGGGGAGTAGTCCTCGGCCAGCATCGAGTTGGACACGTCCAGGCAGATGACGATCTCCGCCCCGCGGGTCTTGTGCTCGGAAAGTTTCGCGCCGATCTGCGGCCGGGCGAGCCCGATGACGAAAAACGCGAAGGCCAGGGAGAACAGCACCATGCGGACCCAGCCCTTGGACCCGGACCAGGACGGCATCAGGGCCTTCACGAGACGTTCGTCTCCGAACTTCCTCAACCGGCGGACCCGCAGCATCCGCCACACGCCGTAACCGACGAGCAGGAGCGGGACCAGCAGAAGCAGGTACAGGAAGCGGTATTGAGCGAATATCAGCATGTCAAGGCAGTCTTCTCAAGAGGGCGCGGATCAGCACCTCCAGCAGGAGGCAGACGAGCGCCGCCACGGCATATTTCGGGAACAGGTCCTTATAGATCGGAAAACTGTCCACGGTGGTACGGGTTTTCTCCATCCGGCCGATCTCGCTGTAGATTTCGGCAAGTTTGGTATTGTCGTCGGCCCGGAAGTATTTGCCACCGGTCTCCGCGGCGATCTGCTTCAGGAGGTCTTCGTCAATCTGGACCGGCATCATCTGCACGTCCATCCCCCAGGGAGTCTGGACCGGATACGGAGCCTCGCCCTGACGGCCCACGCCGATGGTATAGACACGGATCCCGTAGGTCTTGGCGATCTCGGCGGCCATCGCCGGATCCACCTCGCCCCGGTTGTTCACGCCGTCGGTGAGGAGGATGACCACCCGGCTCTTCGCATCGGAATCCTTCATCCGCGCCACGGCAGTCGCGAGCCCGTTGCCGATGGCGGTGCCATCCTCGATCAGGTCGGTCTGGACCTCCTTCATCAGGTTGATGAGGGTGGCCCGGTCGGTCGTGAGCGGGCACTGGGTATAGCTTTCGCCGGCGAACACCACGATGCCCATCCGGTCGGTGGGCCGCTCGGCGATGAATTCGATGGAGATATCCTTCGCGGCGGACAGGCGGTCCGGTTTGAAGTCACGGGCGAGCATACTGGTGGACACGTCCACGGCCAGCACGATGTCGATGCCCTCGGTGTCCACCCGTTCCATCTCGCTCTTGGAGCGGGGACGCGCGATGCACACGACAAGCAGGCACAGGGCGGCCAGACGCAAGGCCTCCGGCAGATGCCGGATGATGCCCAGGATCGAGGAACCTCCTGCCTTCCAGGGCGTTATCGTCGATACCCGCAGGTGCGGACGGCGTTCCTTCAACTCCTTCCAGACATACAGCGCCAGAAGAAGGACCGGGACGGCCAGCAGCCAGAGCAGATATGGATACTCGAAATACATAGGCTACCGCGGCATATAATCCTCATCCTTTTCCACGTGAGCCGCCGGCTTCGGCGCCTCCTCTTCCTCAGCCTCAGCAGCGGCTTCTTCCTCCACCTGGGTCTGGTAGGTGGACGTGACGAACCGCACGGCCTGCGGAAGGACGGTCGCATTGTCCTCGGGCGTGGCGATGTACTTCGCGAACTTTACGAAGTCCGCCCGCTCGAAAAGGTCTTTCATCTCCTCGTACAGGTCCACGGGAATGTCGGTCCCGCGGAGACCTTCGAAGATTTCCGCAGTCGTCATCTCCATCGCACCCACGCCGTAGCGGGAAACGATGTATTCGCGGAGGGCGTCGGTCACCCCGGAGTAGAACTGCTTCTGCTTGTCGGGCGCCCAGAACTTGTCGCCGCGATACTTGTCCAGCTTCCGGAGGGCGGTGATGTGCGCCGGCTCCCGGAAGGCGGGACCGGCAGCGTCGCGTCGGCGGCTCATCAGGAAGGCCACCAGGGCGGCGACAAGCAGTGCCAGCACCCAGAAGCCCAGGACCCAGGGCAGGACCTCGGAAACGGTCAGCGGATAACCGGCCTGTTCCCGCAGGTCGTGCGGGACAAAGGTGGCGGTGTCCACGGGCATCGTGAACACTTCGATGGTCTGCCGGTTGAACTGGATGGTGTCCACGGTACCGTCGGTATGGATCCGCTGGACGAACAGGGGCGGAAGCTCGTAGGTACCCTCCTCGAAGGGCTGGATGGCGATGGACGCCCGGATATTCAGGAGGCGGGTGTTGTTGGCCCGGATCTTCTGTACCTTCACGGTATCCACCTTCCACATGGGGATGGCAAGGACATCCTGCATGAAGGGGTTCGCGACCTGGGGGAAGGCGAGGACCGTGCTGTCGGGTACATTATCCAGTTCGAAACCGTACAGGAGCCGGTCCGCTACAAGGATGGAATCGCGCGGGGTGACGGGCTGGACGAACGAGGTCTCTTTGAGGATGACCCGCCCGCCGGTGTCTTTCCCGGTGGTGTCGCGCCAGGCTTCCTGGGCCGATGCGGATGCCGCGGCCAGGAACAGCGCCCATATGAGACAATGTCCTTTCATCGCCTGTGGAACAAGGCTATCAGGTTCTTGACATAATCCTGGTCCGTAGCCGTGTCCACGCTGTCCACCTGGTAGCGGTTGAACAGCTTCGCCGCGCTTTCGGACGCGGTGCGGAACCACTTTTCATACGCGGCGCGGGTGCCCCGGGAAGAGGTGTTGACCCAGGCGCCCTTACCGGTCTCCGAGTCCTTGACGTGGACCAGGCCCACGTCCGGAACGGTCCGCTCACGGGGATCGTAAACGCGGATGACGGAGATGTCGTGGCGGTTCACGGCCACCTTCAAGGCCTCTTCATAACGCGGCGCCCCGGTTTCGTCCACGTCCAGCATGTCGCTGAGGACGAAAGCGGTGCAGCGGCGCTTGATGGCGTTCGTCAGGTAGCGGAGCGCCTCGCTGATATCCGTTCCGTCGTGCTCGGGGGTGTATTCCAGGATCTCGCGGATGATGTGCAGCAGATGGCTGCGTCCTTTCTTGGGCGGGATGAACTTCTCCACGGTATCGCTGAAGAAGAGGGCGCCCACCTTGTCGTTGTTGAGCATCGCGGAAAAGGCCAGGGTGGCGGCGATTTCAGCCACCAGTTCCCGTTTGGTCTCCCCCACCGTGCCGAACAGTCCGGAGCGGCTGATGTCGATCAGCAGGACCACGGTCAGTTCCCGCTCCTCCTCGAACACCTTCACATAAGGCGAACTCATTCGGGCCGTCACGTTCCAGTCCATGTTCCGCACGTCGTCCCCATACTGGTACTCGCGCACCTCGCTGAACGCCATTCCACGGCCCTTGAAGGCCGAATGGTATTCACCGGCGAAGATCTGGTGGGACAAGGCTTTCGTCTTGATCTCGATCTTGCGGACGCGCTTGAGCAGCTCCTGGGGGGTCATACGCTTACGGGACGATGACGGCGTTGATGATCTTTTCGATGATCTCCTCGGTGGTGACGTTCTCCGCCTCGGCTTCGTAGGTCAGGCCGATCCTGTGGCGGAGCACCTCGTTGCACACGGCACGGACGTCCTCGGGAATCACGTAACCGCGGCGCTTGATGAAAGCGTAAGCCTTCGCCGCGAGGGCGAGGGAAATCGAGGCTCGCGGAGAAGCGCCGTAGGAAATCAGGTCCTTAAGGCCCTTCAGGCCGTATTCGTCCGGGGTACGGGTGGCGTAAACGATGTCCACGATGTAGCGTTCGATCTTCTCGTCCATATAAACGTCGCGGACGACTTCCCGGGCGCGGAGGATATCCTCGGGCTTCACGACCGCATCGGCTTTCGGGAAGGTGCCGCTGTTGTTCATCCGGATGATCTGCCGCTCCTCATCCTTCTTTGGATAGGAGACGACGACCTTCAGCATGAAACGGTCCACCTGGGCCTCCGGAAGCGGATAGGTGCCTTCCTGCTCGATGGGGTTCTGGGTCGCCATCACCAGGAAGGGCTCGGGAAGCTTGTACGTCTGCTCGCCGATGGTGACCTGGTGCTCCTGCATCGCTTCGAGGAGGGCGGACTGGACCTTCGCCGGGGAACGGTTGATTTCATCGGCCAGGACGAAGTTCGCGAAGACGGGACCTTTGTGGACTTCGAAATCCTCCTTCTTCTGCGAGTAGACGAGGGTGCCCACGACGTCGGCCGGGAGGAGGTCCGGGGTGAACTGGATGCGGTTGAACCTGGCATCGACGGCCTGGGCCAACGTATTGATGGCGAGGGTCTTCGCCAGTCCGGGGACACCCTCCAGGAGGATGTGGCCGCCGGAGAGCAGGCCGATGAGGAGGTTGTCCACGAGGGCCTTCTGGCCCACGATGACCTTGCCCATCTCCAGGGTCAGCAGGTCGACGAAGGAACTCTCCTTCTGGATGCGCTCGTTCAGTTCCTTGATGTTTACGCTTTCCATATATTTTGTTACATTTGCATATGCGTTACATTCTCTGCCTCTCCTACGACGGCTCCGCCTTCTGCGGCTGGCAAATCCAGCCTTCCTCCCCTTCCGTGCAACAGTGCCTGGAGGAAGCCCTCGCGAAGCTTTGCGGCGGTCCCGTGACGGTTACCGGCGCGGGTCGGACGGACACCGGGGTCCACGCTGCAGACTACGTCTGCCATTTCGACCTGACAGGATCCCTTCCCTTTGAGGCATCGGATTTTTGCTACAAATTAAATGCCATCCTGCCCCGCTCGGTGGCGGTTCATTCAGTCCTCCCGGCGGCCAACGATTTCCACGCCCGTTTCAGCGCCGTACAGCGTTCCTACACCTATTTCATCCATCGGAAAAAAGACCCGTTCGTGGCCGCACATTCCTGGCAGTGCGGCTATCCCGACCTGGATTTCGACGCCATGAACGAGGCCTGCCGGCATCTGCTGGGCACCCACGATTTCTCCTGCTTCGAAAAGGTGGGCGGAGCCAACAAGACCTCCATCAGCACCGTCTCCGAGGCCTTCTGGAAGCCCTATACCCCTACGCTCTACACGGTCATGCAGGAGCGGACCGGGGAGTCCGATTACTGGTATTTCCGGGTGAGCGCCGACCGGTTCCTCCGGAACATGGTCCGCGCGATCGTGGGAACCCTGATCGAGGTCGGGCGCGGGAAGCACGACCCCGACTGGGTGGCGGACCTCGTCGCCACCGGAAAACGCGGCGACGCCGGGGAGTCCGTCCCCGGACACGCCCTCTTCCTGAGCAAAGTCCGGTATTGACCCTTTCCGCACGTTCCGGAAAATATTCTTATATTTGCAGGTTGTATGAAAAACCTGTGGTCCGAAATACTTGTGCCGGCCGCGATCGTCGCCCTGACGATGGCGGGGACGGTAGGTGTGGAGACTTCCCGTTCGGTCCGCACCGGGATCGGGATCCGTCCCGTCCGGATGATTCAGGACGACACCGTCCGCCGGGACACCCTCCCGCAGGATACCGTCCTGAAGGATACTGTACTGAAGGATACGGTCGCCAAGGATACCCTCAACCTTTACGACGAGGATGGTTTCGGTTTCTTCGAAGAGGAGGAAACGGTTGAGCAGCCGAAAGATACCCTTCCGAAAATCTATGCCCGGGACACGATGAAAGTGCCCGAGAACCTGCGAGACACGGACCCGTTCCTGTACCGCTGGTACGTCGCGGTGAAGGATTCCCTCACCCACCGGATCGTCGTGGACTCGCTGAGACAGGCGGGTGACTCCCTGGACTGGCCCGTCATCGACTCCCTGTACCGTGCCGATTCCACGGCCGCCGCGAAGGAAGCGTTCCGCCGCTGGTACGCCGGCCTGTCCAAGATAGAGCGCAAGAAATACGACAACGAGCAGAAGGTGAAGAAGCTCATGCGCCGCCAGGACTCCATCCAGCAGATCAAGGACAGCCTCAAGCACATCAAGGACAGCATCCGGGAGAACACCCCGCGCATCCTGGAGACCGCCTTCCTCCCGGACAGCCTGTATTTCAAGCGGCTCGTGTCCTGGAACCACGACCGCCACTTCAACCGCGTGGAAGTCAAGGAATGGGACACCACGTTCAACTACCATTTCCACGACTATCCCTATCTGAAGGAGGACATCGGAGGCAGCTATCTCGGAATGCCGGGTTCCGCCGTCCAGACCTTCAATTTCTTCAAGCGGGAAGACCCGTCGTCCACCGTCAGCTACTACGCGCCCTACGAAAGCTGGACCTATACGCCGTCGAACCTGCCGATGTTCAACACCAAGACCCCGTACACGGAGCTCTCCTACTACGGCAACCTGTTCAACTCGGAGACCCTGTCCAACGACGACATCCGCATCTTCACCACGCAGAACATCACCCCGGCCCTGAACTTCGCCCTGGAGTTCAAGACCTATGGCGGCGCCGGCGTCCTCAAGAATGCAAAGGCCCGGAACAAGACGGCCTATGCGGCTGCCAACTATCTGGGTAAGAAGTACCTCCTGCATGCGGGCGTCATCTCCAACTCCATCAACCGGCTGGAGAACGGTGGTATCATCGATAATTTCTGGATCCGGGATACGACGGTGGATGTCCGCGAAATCGACGTCTTCCTGACCTCGGCGACGAACAAATACAGCAAGAGAACCTTCTTCCTGGACCAGACCTACCGCATCCCGTTCTCCTTCATCGAGGACCTCAAGCACCGCGGAGACACGTCCTATGTCCGGAAAGATACGCTGAATACGGACATCACGACCTTCTTCCTGGGCACCTCCACCGAGTATTCGGTGTATAACAAGTACTATACGGACGCCATCTCTACGTCGGATGCGGCCGGAAGGGCGTTCTTCGGTGACCGGTTCTACATCCATCCTACCAAGAGCGCCGATTCCCTCCATACCTCCCGTCTGGACAACCGTATCTTCGCGAGGTTCCAGCCCTGGCGCGAGGACGCCGTCGTCTCCAAGGTGGAAGGCGGTATCGGCGACCGGCTCCAGTCGTTCTACGACTTCCGGCCCGGCGCCTTCCTGCACAAGTCCTCCACCGTCCGCTGGAATACGCTGTACGCCTATGCCGGGGCGGAAGGCCGGCTGAGCCGGTACCTGGAATGGGACGCCCTCGGACAGTTGTCCTTCGCCGGCGCGGAAGCGGGTGACTTCTTCCTGCGGGGGAACCTGAAATTCAGCGTGTTCCCGTTCCACCGTTCGCCACGCAGTCCCATCAGCCTGACGGCCCGGTTCGAGACGAACCTCAAGGAGCCCGACTGGTACGAGCAGCACCTGTACTCGAACCATTACATCTGGGACAACGAGTTCTCGAAAGTCTCCACCACCCGGCTGCAGGCCGCCCTGGACATCCCGAAATGGAAACTGCACGCCTCGGCGGGCTATGCCCTCCTGGCGAACAACATCTACTATGATTCCCTGGGAGTCGTCCGTCAGAACGGAGATCCCATGAGCATCCTCACGGCGGCGCTCCGGAAGGATTTCCGGCTGGGCATCCTGCATCTGGAGAACAGCGCCCTCTTCCAGCTTTCGTCCAAGGAGGATGTCGTCCCCCTTCCGAAGCTCGCCCTCAACCTGCGGTACTACCTGCAGTTCCCGATCGTATCCGAAGACGTGCTGAAGATGCAGCTCGGCATCGACGCCCGCTACAATACATCATGGTACGCCCCGGGCTTCAACCCGGTTTCCGGCACGTTCTACAACCAGCATGAGCAGCAATACGGGAACGCCCCGTATTTCGACGTCTTCATGAACCTCCAGTGGAAGCAGGCCTGCATCTTCATCAAGATGGAGAACGCAGGACAGGGATGGCCGATGGACAAGAAAGACTATTTCAGCGCACACCACTACATCTATACCAACCGCGTCGTCAAATTCGGCATCTACTGGCCGTTCTATCCCCCGCTGAACGCCCAGAAGACGATGTCGTCCCGCGCCAGCTCCGGCGGCATGTCCGGCGGAGGAGGTGGCGGCGGACGCAGCGGTGGCGGCGGCCGGTCCGGCGGCCTGCAGCGTCAATCCCGATAAGCCTATGGAGCCGACTGTCCGGAAAGCCATTTTCGTCGTAGCGGCCACCCTGGCGGCAGCCCTCTGCCTCCCGCTGACCACCCGGAAAAGTGTCCCGGCACCGCCGGTGACCACCCTCCGCTGTGTCATCGACCTGAAGGGGGAACCCGTCCGCGGGCTTACGGTGGGCATGAACAAGATCATCCTCCGGGAATTTGCCGACGAGCGCGGCCTGGAGCTGGAATTCATCACCCCGGCCGACAGTACGGATTACATCGATTCCCTCCGGGACGGGGCCGTGGACCTGCTGGTCATGTACCGGGCCGACAGCCTGCACGCCGACGGCCTGGTGAGCACGCTCCCCTACCGTGACAGCACGGTCTGGGTGCTGCGGGAGGACCATATCCCCGAAGTCAGGCAGCTCAATGCCTGGATCACGACGATGACCCGGAACGGCGGATTGACCAAGATCGGGAAGACGTATCTCCGCCGCGTAGGCTCGAGCCTGACGGAAATCAGCCCTTACGACCGCCTGGTCAAGCAGAACGCCACGGAGGAAGGCTGGGACTGGCGCCTCCTCAGCGCCATCATCTACCACGAATCCCGCTTCATCAACGAGTCCGGTTCCGACCGCGGCGCCGTGGGCCTGATGCAGATCCGCAGTGACAAATACAGCGTGGACACCCTCCTGGACCCGGCCGTGAACATCTCCATCGGCACCAAGTACCTGTCCTACCTGTCCCGGATGTTCGCCGAGCACGGGGCCGATTCGGTGGAGTGCCTGAAATTCGCCCTGGCCGCCTACAACGCCGGCGAGGGCAACATCCTCAAATGCATCCGCTTTGCGGAGCAGCAGGAGGTGGACGCCACCCGCTGGGACAGCGTCGTCACGGTCATCCCCTCCGTCCCCGACTTCAAGGGCAAGCAGACGATCGCCTATGTCCGGGAGGTCCTGGACACCTATAACGAATACTCCGAAGTATATCCCCGCTAGTTATTCGGCCTTGACGGTCTGGGCCGGATCCACCCGCGCGATGAACAGCGTCGGGATGAGCAAAAGCAACATGATGGCGACGAAGGCCACCAGGTCGGCCGCCAGGATCCAGGGGATGTCGATATGGACCGGGACGAAGGAGACGAAATAGTTCACCGGATCCAGTTTCAGAAGGTGGGTGGTTTTCTGGACGATGCAGAAAACAAGCCCCAGCACGTTCCCGGCCACCATTCCCTTCAGCACCACGCCGCCCGCCACGCGGAGGAAAACCCGGCCGATGGCGCGGTCCCCCATCCCCATGGTCTTGAGCGTGCCGATGGTGGCGATGTTCCGGAACAGGACGATCAGCAGGCCCGAGATCATGTTGAATCCCGCGACCACGATCATCAGCACCAGGATGACCAGCACGTTGAAATCCAGCAGGTCCAGCCAGTCGAAGATCTGCGGATAGGAGCGGACAGAAGAGGTGGCGACCAGGTCCTCTTCCGATTCCTCGCCGCTGAGCAGCAGGCGCATCCCGATCTCGTCCGTGAGGTCGTTGACCAGCAGGTTGGACCGGAAGGCCGGGGCTACGGTGACTTCCAGGGCGGAGGCATCGTCCTCCCCCCAGCCGTTCAGGCGGCGGATGTCGTCCAGGTTCGCGTAAACGACCAGGTTGTCGTCCAGTTCCAGCATGTCGCGATGGACCTCCGTCACGTGGAACCGGCGCACACGGACTTTTTCCCCGATGAAATACGTGGTCATGTCATCCCCCTCCTTCAGGCCGGTGATGGCCGCCAGGCGGGTGGGGATGGACACGCAGAGCGCCGAATCGGGGCGGTCCGGCAGGCCCTTGACCAGGATGCCGTGGATGACGTCGCCGCTGCGGACGATGCCCGCCCGGACGGCGACCGGACGGATGGACTGCACCCCCGGAATGGCCAGCAGCTCCTCTTCTGAGGGCAGTTTGGCAGGGATGGGGGTGTCCCCTTCGGAGGCGAAGGCAGTGGACCGGGCGATCCGCACGTCGCCGGTCAGCGTGGACACGCCGTCCCGCACGGAATGACGGAATCCGGACGAGACGGCGACGGCCACGATGATGACAAGGAAACTCACGGCGATCGAAACCGCCGCGAGATTTCCCTGGAATTTGAGTTTCCGCGCTATGAAGCGGTCGGCCGACATCTACCAGATGTGGACGCGCTCCTCTTCAGGACGGAACATCGGATCGCCTTCCTGGATGCCGAAAGCGTCGAAGAAGGTCTGGAAGTTGCGGACGGAGACGTTCACGCGGTTCACGGCCAGGGAGTGCGGGTCCATGTTGGTCAGACGGGCCTTCTCCTGGTCGGTGATGTTCTGCGCCCAGATGTTGCCGTAGGACAGGTAGAAGCGCTGCTTGGGCGTGAAGCCGTCGATGACGGGCTTGTCCATGCGGCCCTTCAAGGCGTTCTCCAGGGCGGTGTAGGCGATGGACAGGCCACCGTGGTCGCCGATGTTCTCGCCGAGGGTGTAGCGGCCGTTGGCGTGGACGCCCGGCAGGATCTCCACCTCGTCGAACTGGGCGGCGAGCTTGTCGCCGAGGGCATCGAACTTGGCCTTGTCGGCCTCGGTCCACCAGTTCTCCATGTTACCCTTCGCGTCGAACATCGAGCCCTGGTCGTCGAAACCGTGGGACATCTCGTGGCCGATCACCACACCGATGCCGCCGTAATTCACCGCGTCGTCCGCCTCCGGATCGAAGAACGGCTTCTGCAGGATACCGGCCGGGAAGCAGATTTCATTGGTAGTGGGGTTGTAGTAGGCGTTCACCGTCTGGGGAGTCATGCCCCATTCGGTCTTGTCCGTGGGCTTGCCCAGCTTGGAGAGGTTGTCCTGCACATACCAGGCGCTGGCGTTCCTCAGGTTCTCATAATAGGTGTTCTCGGGATTGATCTCCAGGGTGCTGTAGTCCTTCCACTTGTCCGGATAGCCGATCTTCACGGTGAAGGCGGCCAGTTTCTCGTGGGCCTTGACCTTGGTGGTGTCGCTCATCCACTCCAGGGCGTCGATATGCTCGCCCAGGGCGGTGCGGAGATTCTCCACGAGCTGCACCATCTGCTTCTTGGAAGACTCCGGGAAGTAACGCTCCACGTACATCTGGCCAACGGCCTCGCCGAGGAGGCTGTTCGGAACGCTCATCGCACGCTTCCAGCGGGGACGCTGCTCCTGGGCACCGGCCATCTGGTGGGAGAAGAACTCCCAGGAGGCGGTGTAGAAGTCATCGGAGAGGGCGCCGCACTGTCCGGAGACGAACTGGGCGAGGAGATAGGCCTTGAGGGTCTCGAGGTCGGTCTTCTTGAAAAGGTCGTTCAGGCCGTCGAAATAGGAAGGCTGCTGGACGATGACCTTGTCCTGGGCGGGAATGTTCGCGGCGGCACAGACGCGGCCGAAGCGGAGCTCGGGCCAACGGGCGTCGATCTCGGCGGAGGACATCGGGTTATAGATGGCCTGCATGTTGCGGTTCTGCTCACGGCTCCAGAAGATGGGGGCCATCGCATCCTCCACCTGCATGTCCTTCGCGGCGATGTCTTCGGGATTCTCGACACCGGCCAGGCCGAGGGCCTTCACCAGGAAGGCCTTGTAGCCAGCCTTGAGGGCGGCATTGGTCTCCAGGAGGTAGTAGTCGCGGTCGCCCATGCCCAGACCGCCCTGGCCCAGGTACAGGATCTGCATCTCGCTGTTGGTGAGGTCGGCCTCCACGCCGGCACCGAAGAAGCCGCCTTCGCCGTAGAGGTTCATCTTGCCGATCAGGTCGGCCAGTTCATCCAGGGACTTGACGGCCTGGATCTCGGCGATGTACGGCTGGATGGGCTGCGCACCCAGGTTGTTGCGGGTAGTGGAGTCGAGGGCCATCCGGTACAGGTCGGCGATCTTCTGGTCCACGGTTCCGGGTTCCGCCTGGAGGGTGGCCATGCTCTCGAACAGTTCGTTCAGGTTCTTCTGGGTGGTCTCCGCAATGGCGTCGAAGGAGCCGTAGCGGGAAAATTCGGGTTTAAGGGGATTCTTGGCCTGCCAGCCGCCGGTGGCGTACTGGTAGAAATCCTCTTTCGGGCTGGTGGTGGGATCGAGGTCCGTCAGGTCCAGGGCTCCCTTTCCGCGCTGGTTGCAAGCCGCAAGGGCGCAAAGCGTCATCATGACAATCGTGATTTTTTTCATATCGTTGATATTGTTGATTCCTTCTCAGGGGCAATTTGCAAATGTACACATTATTATGCATCTTTGTAGTCCTTTTGACAAGTTTTTTATGGCCAAGAACAATATCGCCGCACGCTGGCTGGTCGCCACCCTCGGACTCGTCCTGGTGGCCTTCGGCGTGGCGCTATCGCTGAAATCCAACCTGGGAACCGCCCCGGTCTCCTGTCCGCCCGCCGTCCTCAACCTGCAGTGGACAGCCATTTCCTTCGGAACCTTTACCTGGATGATGCACCTGGTGTTCATCGTCCTGCAGATGGTGATGAAGCGGAAGGTCTGGGACACCCACTACCTTCTCCAGCTGGCCGCAGCCTTCGTGTTCGGATACCTGTGCGACGCCTGCATCTGGCTGCTCCGCAACGTGGAGGTCACTTCCTATGTGATGAAGATGGTCTTCTGCCTGCTGACCGTCCTGTTCACGGCCGTGGGCATCCGCCTGGAAGTCATCGGCAATGCCTGGATGCTGGCCGGAGAGAAGGTCGTCGTGGTGTTTTCGGAGGTGACCGGGATCAAGTTCAGCAACGCCAAGATCGGTGAGGACGTGCTCCTCGTGCTGGTTTCGGCCATCTTCGCCTGGATCTGCTTCGGCAATCCTTTCGGCCACGGTGAACATATCGTCATCCGGGAAGGCACCCTCATCCTGGCCGTTTTCACCGGCCTGTGCATGAAGCTCACCGACCCGCTGGTGGACAAAGTCTTCAAACCCCTGCTGCATGAATAAGGCCGTTCAGTTCTTCAAGGACTGGATGCTGCCCCTCGCCATCGTGACGGGCATCGGCCTGTATCTTTTCTATCATTTCACACCCGTGCTGAAACCGTATGGGGCGGTCCTGCACAAGATCGCGGCCGACGGGCAGCGGTTCATCATTGCCCTGCTCCTGTTCTTCCAGTTCGTGCAGATTTCCCCGCATGACCTCCGGTTCCGGCGCTGGCACCTGTACGCCCTGCTTTTCCAGGTGGCGGGGTTCCTGCTTTTCGCCGCCCTTTCCGCCGTCATCCCCGAAGGGCACGCCCGGATCCTCCCGGAGTGCGCGATGATCTGCCTCATCTGCCCGACCGCGGCCGCGGCGGGCGTCATCACCCGGAAACTGGACGGCGACCTCGCCGCCACCGTCACCTACCTGGTCCTGGCCAATGCGGTCGCCACCTTCCTCATCCCGATGGTCATCCCCCTGGTGAAGCCTTCCTCCGACTACGGCTTCTGGGCCTATGTCCTCCGGATCGCGATGAAGGTATTCCCGCTCCTCGTCCTTCCCGGACTCCTGGCCTGGCTGGTCCGCTACACGACGCACAAACTGCAGCGCAAACTCATGCGGTTTGCACCCAACTCATTCTATTTCTGGTTCTTCGGGCTCACCCTTGCGATGGTGCTCGCCTCCCATGCGCTCTTTACCAGCTACCCCGGACTTCCCGTCCTCGCCGGCATCATCGCCGTGTCCATGGCGACCTGCGCCCTGCAGTTCATCGTCGGCCGGCGCATCGGCAAGGGAAGGACGGCCTCCATTACCGCCGGACAGGCCCTCGGGCAGAAGAACACCGGCTTCCTGATCTGGCTGGGGTACACGTACCTGACGCCCGTCACCTCCGTCGCCGGCGGACTATATGCCATCTGGCAGAACCTGTTCAATTCCTGGGAACTGTACGAGCACGAGCACCACGCCTAGATCCGGGCCTCGCGGAAGACTTCGAGGATGGAAGGGTAGGTGTTTTTCAGGAAGGGAGGAAGGCTGGATTTCGCGACCCATGCGGCGCGGGTGATGTCCTCTTCGCGCTGCGGCGTGAGGTTCGTAGGATCCGTGTACAGCATGTCGTACCACCACGTGTGCTTGAGATGCCAGATCTCGTTCCGGAGGTAAACGTGGTCGGTGATGCAGATCAGGCGGCGGAGCTGGAGCTGGTCCACACCGGTTTCTTCCTGCACCTCGCGGAGGGCGGTCACTTCGATGTCCTCCCCGGCCTCCTGATGACCCTTCGGCAGGTCCCAGAGGCCGTTCCTGGAAATGAGCAGGAAGTCGCCGCGGCGGTTGGAAACCAGGCCGCCGGCAGCATTGACCTCCCGGAATTCGGCGCAGATGCGGCGGTAGGTTCGCTCGATGTCCGACGTGGGGATGTATATCCGGGACAGGGTGTCCTGCACTTCGAACATCCGCACCAGGGCGTGGATGTCCACCTTGTCGCCTACGTGGAACTCGACGGAGTTGGGGTCGGCCAGAGCCTCCTCGTCCGGGGAGCAGATCACGATGCAGCGTTTTTCGAAGTATATTTTGTGCATGATATTTGCTATATTTGCAGCGTCTGCAAAGATAGCTGATTATGACTGAAATTGAAAGCAAACACGGGACCGTTTCCCGCCAGCCTTACGAATTATACATGTCGTTCGCGGACATGCGCAACTTCCTTGCGATGCTTCCCGCGGACAAGAAAGAGGGCGTCCAGGCCGATTTCGACACCATCACCGCCACGGTGCAGGGCTTCAACATCGGCGTGAAAGTCCATGAGCGCGTTCCGTATTCCCGCATCGAACTGGTGGACTACGGCGCTCCCTTCGCCTTCCATATCGAACTGCACTTCGACCCGGCCCCGGGCGACCCCTACAAGACCGAATTCTGGATCAAACTGGAGGCCGAACTCAACCTGATGATGAAGATGATGCTCTCCGGGAAGCTCAAGGATGCCCTGAACAAGGTCGTGGACGGCCTGGTGGATGCTTCCAACGGCAAGATGCCCGAAGGCTTCGACCCCTCCCAGTTCGGACTCTGATGCTGCCCGAGGCCTTCGTCCGGTCGCTTCCGGCGGAAATCGGCCCCGAGCGGGCGCAGACGGTGCTTACCGCACTGTCCGCCGAGCCGTCGGTATCGGTCCGCCTCAACCCTGCCAAACTGGCAGACTGCCCCTTCCCTGATGCGGAGCGCGTTCCCTGGAGCCCTTACGGCTACCTGCTGAAGGAGCGTCCCGTATTCACCCTGGACCCGCTGTTCCATGCGGGATGCTACTACGTGCAGGATTCCTCGGCCATGTTCGTCGGGGAACTGTTCCGCCGCGTGCTGGAGCGCTTCGGCCCCGGATTGAACGTCCTGGACCTCTGCGCAGCCCCCGGCGGAAAGACCACCGACCTCGCCGCCTCGCTCCGGGAGCGCTTCGGCGACCGCTTTTCCCTGCTCGCCAACGAAGTGATGCACAACCGGTTCGGCATTCTCCGGTCCAATGTCCGCACCTGGGGAGACCCGCGTGTGGGCGTGGTGTCGCGCGACCCGTCGGCCTTTTCCGGAAAAGAGGTTTTCGACATCATCGTGGCCGATGTACCCTGTTCCGGCGAAGGCATGTTCCGCAAGGACGAGAAGGCGGTCGAAGACTGGTCGCCGGAAGCGGTGGACTTCTGCGCCGCCCGGCAGCGCCGCATCCTGTCGGATGTCTGGTCTTCCCTGAAACCGGGCGGCATCCTCCTCTACTCCACCTGCACATTCAACCGGAAGGAGAACGACGGAAACGTGGCCTGGATCGCCTCGGAACTGGGAGCGGACATCCTGAGCTTCGGGGATTTCCCGCCGGTGGTCCGTACGGAACACGGATACGCCCTGCTGCCGGGACTCGTTCCAGGCGAGGGGCAGTACGCCGCCGTCCTGGTGAAAAACGGGACGTCCGGGAGCGTCCGTACCGCCGACATCTTCTCCCTCTTCAAGGCCGACCTTCCTGTCCCGCCGCCGGACCCTTATCCCACGTACGAACTGGACCGGCAGGATGCGCTCCGCTATCTTCACGGCGATGCGATCCGCATCCCCGACGCCCCGCCGGGACTTTTGACATTGACCTACCAAGGTCACCCGTTGGGCCCCGGGAAGAACCTCGGAAGCCGCTGCAACAACCTCTATCCCAAAGACCGAAGAATCAGAATGGATATCCGATGAAAAGACTTCTCTCCTTCCTCGCGGCGCTTGCGCTGACCCTTCCCTTGCTGTCCCAGACCATTTCGCAGGAGGACTACCTCCGCCGGTACAACAACCTCGTCTCCCGGGTGGGGGCCGACGGCGTAGGCGTGGAAACCCTTTTGGACAAATGGGCCGCCGACTACCCGGAGGACATCAGCCAGCTGGTCGCCCGCTTCTCCCTGTGGTTCACCAAGTGCCAGACCTCGCAGGTCATCCAGATGGACCGGGACCGCTACCTGGGCCGGGACCCGCTCCTGCCCATGACCGACTCCCTCGGGCGGAAGGCGAACTGGTTCGAGGACATCACCTATGACGACGAGATGTTCGGGGAGGCCCAGCAGGCGCTGGACCGCGCCGTCGCCCTGGCCCCGCAGCGGCTGGACCTCCGGCTCCTGCGCATCAGCGCGCTGACCTCCTACGAGAAGGACAGTCCGGACATGGCCCTCGCACAGCTCAAGGCCCTTGTCGATGAGAATTACCGCCAGCATCCCGCCTGGACCCACGATTCGTTGGAAAAGGTGGATGACGAAACGTTCAAGGCCCTCATCCAGGACTACTGCTTCGTCTTCTTCCGCCTGGGTACCGACTCCGGCGCCGAAGCCTTCAAGTCCCTTTCCGAGCACATGCTTACCTACTGCAAGGACGACCCGCTGTTCCTGGACAATATCGGCTCCTACTGGCTGGTAAGCAAGAAGGATTACAAGAAAGCCCTCAAGTACTACGACAAAGTCCTGAAGAAACATCCGGACGACGAAACCGCCATCCGCAACTGCCTGCTTGTTGCCCGTACCACCAAGAACATCAAACTGGAGAAGAAGTACCTGCCGATGATGGTGAAATACGGCACCTCCGAGTCCGACCGCGCCTCTGCGGCGGCACGCCTGGAGGCCTACGGTAAGAAGTGAAACTTTTTTCCGTCGGCAGACGTATTATAACAGTATCGCAAACGACTGTACTATACCATGAAACTATCGCAATTCGCTTTCGACCTCCCGCAGGACCGCATCGCGCAGGAGCCGGTGCGCTGGCGGGACGAGGCCCGGATGATGGTCCTCCACAAGGATACCGGTGAAATCGAGCACAGGCTTTTCAAGGATATCGTCGATTATTTCGGCAAGGGCGACACGTTCGTCCTCAACGACACGAAGGTCTTTCCCGCCCGCCTGTATGGCAAGAAGGAGAAGACGGGAGCCGACATCATGGTGTTCCTCCTCCGCGAACTGAACCGTGAACAGCGTCTCTGGGACGTAATCGTGGACCCGGCCCGGAAGATCCGCATCGGCAACAAACTGTACTTCGGAGACGACGAGTCCCTGGTCGCCGAAGTCATCGACAATACGACCTCCCGCGGCCGAACCCTCCGTTTCCTGTATGACGGACCGTACGAGGACTTCAAGGAGGCCCTCTTTGCCCTGGGTGAGACGCCCGTCCCGCTCTGGGTCAAGCCCAAGGTCACTCCGGAGGACGCCGAGAACTTCCAGACCATCTTCGCCACCCACGAAGGCGCCGTGTCCGCTCCCGCGGCCGGCCTGCACTTCAGCCGCGAACTCTTCAACCGCATGATCCTCAAGGACATCGAGAAGACTTTCATCACGGTCCATATGGGCATCGGCCATTTCCGCCGCGTGGATGTGGAAGACCTCTCCAAGCACCGGATGGACTCCGAGCGCCTGATCATCGGGGAGAAGGCCGCCGCCGACATCAACAAGGCCAAGCGGGCCGGCAAGAAGGTCGTCGCCGTAGGCGTGACCGTCATGCGGGGCCTGGAGACCTATGTCACCACCACCCACGAGGTGAACGTGTTCGACGGATGGACCAACAAGTTCATCTTCCCGCCCTACCAGTTCTCCGTCCCGGATGCGGCCGTTTCCAACTTCCACCTGCCCCAGTCCACGATGCTCATGTGCGTTGCGGCCTTCGGCGGTTACCAGAACGTCATGAACGCCTACAAGGTGGCGCTGGAGGAAGGATACCGCTTCGGCCTGTACGGCGATGCGCTCCTGATCCTGTAAAAAGGATAAGAAACATTAATTTACCCCCTGAAACAACACAAGTTATCAACAGCTTGTGTTGTTTTTCGTTTCCGTTCCCTACCTTGGCCGGAAAAAAGGCATGGAAACGATTGACGAAAGAACCGCGCTCTGCGCGCTCAACCGGGTGTTCGGCTTCCTGCCCGCCGTGGGGCATGCGCTCCTGGAAGGATTCGGATCGGCTGCGGCGGTGTTCCGGACGCCCCCGGAACGGCTGCAGGAAGCGCTGGGCAGATACCGGGACCTCGCTCCCCAGCTGGACGGGGGCATCCTGGACTGGGCGCGCGGAGAAATGGACCGCATCTTCAGCGGCGGATTCCGTTTCATCGGCTTCGGGGAGGAAGATTATCCCAGCCTCCTCGCCGAGTGTCCGGACCCTCCTTTGGGCCTGTACCTGAACGCCTGTTCATCCCCTTCGGAGGTATTTGAAATGCGGCCTTGCATCGCCGTGGTCGGCACCCGCGACCTCAGCCCCTACGGCCGCGACTGGTGCCGGCGGCTCGTGCACGCGATGGCCGGAGCCGACACCCCGCCCTGCATCGTCAGCGGGCTGGCTTTCGGGGCCGACGCCGTCGCTCACCGGACCGCCCTGGAATGCGGGCTCCCCACCGTGGGAGTCATGGCTACGGGCATCGAGCGAATCTATCCCTGGCAGCACGAGGAGCTCGCGGCGCAGATGGTAAGGACGCCCGGATGCGCCGTCGTAACGGACTACCCGTCAGGAACTTCTCCGGTCGCCTTGAATTTCGTCCGGCGCAACCGGATCATTGCGGGACTCGCCCGTGCGACGGTGGTCATCGAAACGAAAACCAAGGGCGGAAGCCTCATTACGGCGAAATACGCCAACGACTACGACCGCGACGTGTACGCCCTTCCCGGGCGGGCCGACGACGTCCGCTCCGCCGGCTGCAACTCGCTCATCCGGCAGCGGATGGCCGACATCGTCACCGACCCGGAGGACCTGGCGGAGCGGCTCGGACTCGGCCGGCCGGCGCGGCGGCGGAAAGCCGGACTGGAAGCCCTGCTCACCCGCCGCTACGGTCCCGGCAGCCCGCTGGTGCAGATGGGCCTCCTCGTCAAGTCCCGCCCCGGCATCTCCCTGGAGGAAATCGCCCGCGAAACCGGCTGGGCCTGGAACGAAGTGATGGAACGGTCGGGACAGCTGGAGACGGACGGTTTCCTGGAAACGGACCTCCTCCGGCGTTGTACGATTCCGGCAAAAAATATGTAAATTTGCAGATGCGCTGAAACCGGACCGATGCTCATCGACACCCATACCCATTTCTACGACGCCTGGCTCCTCCCGGATGCCGACGCCGCCGTGGCGCGCGCCCTGGAGGCGGGCGTGGGCAAGATGATCCAGGCCGACGTGGACAGCCGCGAACGGGACGCCCTGTGGGCTGTCAACGACCGGCATCCCGGAGTCCTGTACCCCATGGTGGGGCTTTATCCCTGTTCCGTGGGGGCCGACTGGAAAGAGGAGATCGACCGGATGCTCCCCTACCGCAGCCGCGGGGTGGTCGCTGTAGGCGAAATCGGCCTCGATTACCACGAAGGAGACGAGGACCGCGCCCTTCAGAAGGAGGCGCTGCGGGTCCAGCTGGAACTCGCCGCGCAGTGGGACCTTCCCGTGAACATCCACCTCCGGGACGCCTGGGGAGACCTTCTCACCATCCTCGAAGACTGCCGCCACCTGCACCTCAGGGGCATCCTGCACTGCTTCTCCGGCAGCTGGGAAGTCTATGACCGCGCCCGCCGGTGCGGCGACTTTTCGGTGGGAATCGGCGGCGTGGTCACTTTCAAAAAAGCCTCCGTCGCGGAAACCGTCCGCCGCATCCCCCTGGAGCACATCGTCCTGGAAACCGACGCTCCCTACCTCGCCCCGGTCCCGTACCGGGGGAAGCGCAACGAGAGCGCCTTTCTCCCGCTTATCGCCCAGAAAGTCGCTGAACTGAAAGGACTTACCCTGGCCGAAGTGGAAGCCGCGACCACCCGAAACGCAGAAAACCTGTACCGGATATGACATCCTCCATCCTCATCATCTACACCGGTGGCACCATCGGCATGAAACAGGACCCCGTGGACCTGGCCCTGAGACCCTTCGACTTCAGCCAGATCCTCGAGGAAGTCCCCGAACTCAAGAAATTCGCCGTCCGGATCGACTCTTACACCTTCGATCCGCTCATCGACTCGTCCGACGTGGAGCCCTCCCTCTGGACGAAGCTCGCCGGCCTCATCCGCGACCGGTACGACCGCTACGACGGCTTCGTGATCCTGCACGGGACCGACACGATGGCCTATTCGGCCTCGGCCCTGAGCTTCATGCTGGATGGCCTCGCGAAACCGGTCATCTTCACCGGAAGCCAGCTCCCCATCGGCATGCCCCGCACCGACGGCAAGGAAAACCTCGTCTCGGCGGTGGAGATCGCCGCGGCCAAGGATGCCGACGGGCACGCGATGGTGCCGGAAGTGTCCATCTTCTTCGACTCCCTCCTGTTCCGGGGCAACCGGTCCACCAAATACAGCGCGGAGGACTTCAACGCCTTCGCCTCCCCCGACTGCCCGCCCCTCGCCGAGGCCGGCATCAACATCCGGTACAACCGCCGCGTGATCCGCTATCCCTCCGACTGGTCGCAGCCGCTCACCATCCATGGCGATCTGGACACCCGCGTGTCCATCCTGAAGGTCCACCCCGGCATCACCCCGCAGGTGGTCCGGAACATCCTCCTGGGCGAAGAGACCCGCGCCGTCATCATCGAGACCTACGGCTCGGGCAACGCGCTGTCGAAACCCTGGTTCCTGGACATCGTGGAAGAAGCGGGACGGACAAAGGTCCTGCTCAACGTAACCCAGTGCAAATCAGGGACTGTCAACATGGACATCTACGCGACCGGCCAGACGCTCAAGCGTGCCGGCGTAGTTTCGGGATACGACATCACCACGGAGGCGGCCCTCGCCAAATTGTTCGTACTCATGGGATTGCATGCCGACAACGCGACGGTGAAAGCCCGTCTCGAAGAGGACCTGTTCGGCGAAATAAGCAAATAATCCTTTGCCGTTTGGATTTTATTTGCTAAATTGCACGGACTTTTGTACATAACCACTGTTCAACAAGGCAATTTTATTAACTACTAACTCAATTTATAACTAACAACACAAAAACGATTATGAAAAAGTTTTTCATGTTTTTGGCAGTTGCCGGTCTCATGACCTTCACTGCGAACATCGCTTCCGCCCAGGACGAGCAGGCCGCCCCGGCCGAGACTGAGGAAGTTGCCGCCGCCCCTGCCGCAGAGCAGCCGGTGGACCTCTTCGCCGGTTCCGGTGAGGAGATTCCTCTCCACCAGGCCCTCAAGACCAAGTTCATCGAAGGTGGTGCCGGCTTCATGAGCCTCGTGCTCATCTGCCTCATCCTCGGTCTCGCCCTCGCCATCGAGAGAATCCTCTACCTGGCGTTCTCCAAGACCAATACCACCAAGCTCCTTGACAAGGTGGAAGAAGCCCTCAAGGAAGGCGGTGTCGAGAAGGCGAAGGAAGTCTGCCGCAACACCCGCGGCCCGGTCGCTTCCATCTTCTACCAGGGTCTCCTCCGCGCCGACCAGGGCGTCGATGTCGTCGAAAAGACCATCGTCTCCTACGGTTCCGTCCAGATGAGCCTCATGGAGAAAGGCCTGAGCTGGATCTCCCTGTTCATCGCCATCGCCCCGTCCCTCGGATTCCTCGGTACCGTTATCGGTATGATCCAGGCCTTCGACGCCATCCAGGCTGCCGGTGACATCTCCCCGAACGTTGTTGCGGGTGGTATGAAGGTCGCCCTTATCACCACCGTCGGCGGTCTCATCGTCGCGGTTATCCTCCAGCTCTTCTACAACTACATCCTCTCCAAGATCGACTCCCTCACCATCGATATGGAGGACGCTTCCATCCGTTTCGTCGACACGATGGTCAAGTACAACAAGTAATTGAATAACGAACCAGATAATTCCAAGTAAAAAATGGAAAATCCGTTATACGCCAAAATATTCAAGTGGATCAGCTGGGCACTCCTGCTCGTCAGCGTCGGCCTCGCCGTCTGGGCTTTCACCCGGTTCGGCGGCAGCGGTGAAGGTGCAGCCGTCGAGACCTTGCTCTACTGGGCCTATGCGATGCTCATCATCGCCCTGGTCGCAGTCCTCTGCATCGGTCTCTACATCACGGCTACGACCAATCCGAAGAGCCTCGTACGCATCGGCATCGCCCTGGCGGCCGCCGCAGCCCTCTGCCTGGTCGCCTACCTGCTGGCCTCCGGCAAGCCGGCGCTCGGTTTCACCGGCGCCACGCCGCCGACCGACGGCGAACTCAAGCTCACCGATACTGTCCTTAACCTCACCTACATCCTCGGTTGCGGCGCCATCGTCGCCATCATCGCCGGTGAGATTATTGCGGGTATTCTCAACAAAAAAGCGTAAACCATGGCAAAGAAAACACCGGAGATTAACTCTAGCTCGACTGCGGACATCGCGTTCCTGCTGTTGTGCTACTTCCTGATGACCACCACGATGGGTGATCAGTCGGGTCTGCAGCGCCGTCTCCCTCCGATCCCGGACAAGGAAACTGCCCAGGACCAGAAGGTGAACCGCCGTAATATCGTCATCGTGCGTATTAATTCTGCAGATAAGCTTTTTGCCGGTAACGAAGCCATGGACATTTCCCTTCTGAAAGACAAGATGAAGGAGTTCCTTTCCAATCCTGCCGACAGCCCCGAACTTCCCGAAAAGGAAGAGAAGGAGATCGAAGGCAAGAAGTACATGGTCTCCAAGGGTGTCATCTCCCTGCAGAACGACCGCGGTACCAGCTACCAGGCCTACATTGCAGTGCAGAATGAGCTCGTAAAGGCCGTGAACGAACTCCGCGACGAATTCTCCATGCGGGAATTCGGCCGCCGTTTCCACCTTCTTTCGGAAGATCAGCAGGACATCGTCAAGAAGGTCGTGCCCCAGAACATTTCCGAGGCCGAACCGAAAGACACTGGTAAAAAATAGAGGAGGACTGGATTATGTCTAAATTCGGAGGTTCAAGAAACAACAAGAGCGTTCCCGGCATTTCCTCGGGTTCCCTCTCCGATATCGTGTTCATGCTTCTGTTCTTCTTTATGGTGACCACCCAGATGCGCGAGACCGAGAACAAGGTCATCGTGAAGCTTCCGGAGGCCACCGAAGCCGCCAAGCTTGAAAGAAAGGACCTTTCGGCGAATATCAACATCGGTTCCCCGACCCGCCAGTATCAGGCGATGTACGGTACCGACGCCCGTATCCAGCTGAACGATTCCTTCAAGACCATCGACGACATCCGCGACTTCATCGCTTCCGAGCGTGACGCGATGTCCGAGGCCGACCGTTCCCTGATGACCGTCAACCTCCGCGTGGACGAGGACGTCAGAATGGGTATCGTGTCCGACGTCAAGCAGGAGCTGCGCCGCTGCTCTGCGCTGAAGATCATGTACGCTTCCAGAAAACCCGGCGGAGACAAATAATCCGCACGACTGAGAATAATTGCAAGAAAGCAGCCTTCCGAGGCTGCTTTTTTGTATCTTTTCCGTATATTTGCATGATTTACACGTATACGTTATGAAAAGAAGCAAGATCAAGGAACTGCTCGGGATGGAGCCCGGCTGCGAGGTGCTGGCCAAAGGTTGGGTCAGGACCAAGAGAGGCAACAAACAGGTAAAATTCATCGCCCTGAACGACGGTTCCACCATCAACAATATCCAGGTCGTCGCCAATACCGACCTGTTCGACGAAGAACTCATCAAGCGGATCACCACCGGCGCTTCCCTCGCCGTGAAGGGTCAGCTCGTCGCCTCCATGGGCAGCGGACAGGCCGTGGAGATCCAGGCCTCCGGAATCGAGGTGATCGGCGAGTGCGATCCGATGCGTTTCCCGCTCCAGAAGAAGGACACCTCCCTGGAGTACCTCCGGAGCGTCGCGCACATGCGCCTTCGCACGAACACCTTCGGAGCCGTCCTCCGCATCCGTCACGCGATGGCTTTCGCCATCCACAAGTTCTTCAACGACAAGGGTTTCGTCTATCTGCACACCCCGCTCATCACCGAATCCGACGCCGAGGGCGCCGGCGACATGTTCCAGGT
>JAFPWG010000027.1 GCA_017395045.1 Bacteroidales bacterium | reverse complement strand
CGGCAGACAACACCCTTTTCCTGCGAAGGAACGGTGTCGTGGAAATGACGGGTGAGAACCGGGGAGTCCCGGCCAACGAGATTCTCTCCAGTACCTGCACCCAGGACGGTACCATTTACCTGGGAGGAACGACAGGGCTTGTCGAAATCGGGGCCGACTGCTATTTCAGCGAAGACAGGGACAAGAAAGTGGAACTCCGGGATGTCTCCTCCGGCAAGCTGGTCCTGCCTCACAATTACTCCTCGCTGTCCGTCTCCGTCAACCTTGCCGGGGCCGATCCCTTCGAGCGGATCCTGTACCGATATCATCTTCTGGGCACCTCGGAACTGACCACGGAAACCTTTGAGGACAGCATCTCGCTCCCCGCCCTCAAACCCGGGAACTACAGGCTGGACGTATCCTATCTCCGCTCTGACGGTACGTGGAGCGAAGAACAGCAAGTAGCCGCAATACGGGTGAAGTATCCCTGGTATTCATCAATGCCCATGATCCTGATCTACATTCTCCTGGGCCTATTCCTCATTGTCTTCAGCGTGGACCGGCTCAGTCGCCGCAGATTAAAGGTCCTGGAGGCGGAACTCCTTGCAAAAGATAGGGTTTTCACCGGGAAAGTCGACGAGTACATCGAACAGCATCTGGGAGATCCCCAGCTCAACGTCACCCAGATCGCAGAGCACATGGCCATGAGCCGCGCCACCCTCTACTACAAGATCCATGCAGCGTACGGAAAAGGCGTCGCCGAAATCGTCGAAGAAAGAAGGATGGCCAAGGCCGAAGAACTGCTCCGCACCAGTTCCCTCCCCATCCTGGAAATCTCCGAAAAGGTAGGATACTCCACCTCACGCTACTTCAGTACGCGTTTCAAGCAGGTCCACGATGGGGTTACCCCGTTGAAATACCGGCAGGTGAACCAATGACCTCCTGCATCCCAGGAGGGTCAGATCTTCAGTTTGACCTTCCCTTTTTCCATCAGGGCGGTTATGCCCACGCAGGCGAAAGCGAAGGCCAGGCAATACAGTATTCCCCATATGCCGGCAGGCCTGAACCGTATGTCCAGCAGGCCCATCAGGGCATACAGTATGGGCGGTACCATATAGCAGGTAAGGGTCGCGGTACCGGCACTTTTAATCACTTTGAAAACACCGTCCTTGCCTGCAGACACCAGGCACTGGAACAGGCAGTAAACGAGGATGAAGGAAGACAGCCAGAAGAAAACCGTAGTCGGAGTCTCCAGATTCTTGGAGAGGATCCAGAAACGATGCGCGACGATTCCTGCGACATTCAACCCCACGAGGACGGCGAGCACCAGGACCACCTTCCTGCCCGGTTTCCAGTCCGCAATCCTGAGCGAGACAAGACTGGTGACGATACCGGCCATGCACAGCGCGCAGCGGCTGCCGGGAGGAATGGTAAGAACCTGAAGCAGACCGTAGACTGCAGACTCCCTGGGAAGCAGGGTGCTGCCTCCGCGGGTGCGGCTGGACACGATTGAAATCGCCACGAACACCAGAAAGGCGATGATGTGGCAGGAAAGCTTGTTCCTGAACAACATATAGAGGAACGCACAGGTCAGGTAGGTCCAGCCCAGCAGGCCGAGAATACCCCACCAGCGGGTCTGGAGTACATTCCCCTTGGGATCCCTGTAAATGATGGCCAGGAATAACAAGAGTGCCCAGCCCAGTATCTTGAGCCCCGTGTACAGTTTCCGTTTCTTCCCGTCCCCGGGGGCCGGGTAGGCATTCCATATCAGGAAGAAGGCCGTGAACATCAGGAGTTCGAATACGGGAAGGCTCATGAAGACTTCGTCACTCAGTCCATATTCGGTGTTGACGAAAAACACGCCCATGACGATCAGCGCAAACGAACGGCCAAGGATGTGGGTCAGCGTACTCAACTCGGAGTACCCCTTGGCATAACGCTTTTCAATGGCAAAGGGAATCGAGAGTCCGATGGCAAAAATGAAGGCCGGGAATACGAAATCCGCAAGCCCGAGAAAGTCTTCGGTAGTCTTTGCATGCTGCATCCAGTGGGGAATGCCGCTGGCATTCCAGAAATGGTTGACGAAGATCATCAACAGCATCGTAAAGGAGCGGAAAACATCGATGGTCCTGTTTCTTTGCGTGAAATCCATGGGGAAAGAAATATATTTGTATCTTTACGCAAATCTACTCCTTTTTTATGAAGAAACTGCTTGTTACTCTGCTTTTTGTGCTTCCGCTGATTGGCGGATGCGGCTTCGGGGCCAAAACGCCCGACTACTACATAGTCGGCTATTTCCCTTCCTACAATGCCCGGGCCGATGCGGACAACTGCTGGTGGGACATCACCCACGTCAACCTGAGTTTCGCCACCATCAATGCCGACGGCACCATCAACGACGGCGACGTGCGCCGCTCGTATCCCCAGGTCGCCGCCAAGGCAAAGGAACATGGTGTCAAAATGATGGTTTCCCTCGGTGGCGGCGGCCCGAAGGAAGAACAGGATGCCTTCGCCGCCGCGATACTCGATGACACTGCCCGCGAAAACATCATCCAGAACGTGATGGCCCTCGTGAAGGAGCTCGGCCTTGCCGGCGTCGACATCGACTACGAAGCCTGGAACTATCCCCAGGACTATGTGGACCAGCTCTCACCCGCCCTCGAGAAACTTTTCGTCGGATTCCGCAAGGCTCTCGGCAAAAAGGGTCTGCTTTCTTCTGCCGTCGCGATCTACGGGCTGGACAAGGGCGGCTACACCCAGGCCACCATGGAGTCGATGGACTATATGACCATCATGGCCTACGACCTCACCGGCTGGAGCGGCGTGACGGGTCCCCACTCTCCGTTCAGCTACGCCGTCGAAGGTTGTGAAAAGGCCCTCGCCCACGGTGCCAGGCCCAATCAGATCGTTCTCGGCGTGCCGTTCTACGGCCGCGGCTGGCACGACCTCGACATCTCCAGGATGTACGGCGGAAACTACGCAAGCATCGTTGAACGCCACCCCGGCGCTGAGTTCAGCAACGAACTCACAGGAGAGACCGGGAAGGTCGAATTCTGGTATGACGGATTCCCCGCCATTGACCAGAAAGCCCAGTACATCCAGGATAACGGTTTCAAGGGCTTCATGTTCTGGGAGCTCACCGGGGATTCACGCGACCCCGGGAAGAGCCTCGTCAAGCATATGAACCAGATCTTTAGCGGTCAATAACCGGATATTCCAAAGGAAAGGTTAACAAGGGCAGCTATTTGCGGAAAGAGGGGACCACTTTCGATGGGTTTTTCCACTCTTCCTCCTACACCTTGCAGGAGTACCAGCGGTACTAACTTTGGTCTAACTCCAGATCAACTATGTACCACTTTAATATCCTAAAAACAAACAATGGCACAACCAAAGTTGTACCATTTTTGCGTTTAATCAATTGATTATCAGTCGATAATCGGTTTAATACTCTTCCTCGTTAAAGATGTTATTCTATATTGATTATCAATGTATTAAATAAAAAGTAGACTTATTTGGACAAACAAACTTCGTTTTCTAGCGTTCTAAAATGATAGTTTGTTAGGCGACTTCGCTATGTCCGCTATTTGTTTGAATGATCATTGTTCAAACATAGTGCTTTTTCTCGACAAATAGTTTACTCCGAAATCGCAGGCACATAGACGAAGTGGAATGGAACAGAAATATTCTTCTTTCTTGAGAGCCCGAAGTGACGCATTCCGGAAAAAGGTACGTTTATATGGCAGAAAAAGAAAAGTGATGGATATGAAGGCAATCAACAGAGTTGTATTTGCGGCATTGGGTTTCCTGTGCTTGGCATTTGCCGCATGCACAAAAGTAGAAACAGATTCCTATTCAGACTATGCCTGGACGGGCGAATACCCCATCAAAACGCAGAACGGGACCACCGGAGAGATGGAGGACCATACCGGGGTTATTATGCTGCAATTCCTGAATAACGGCATTGAGTGCACCATCTATACGGGCATCTCCGGGATGATTGGCACAAATTGCAGGAAGTTTGAGGCGCGGTGGTCCGGGAAAGATAGTTTTGCCCTGTATCGCACATCCGGCCACCAGTCTCTGCTGGAATACTCAGGAACCATCACCGGCGATAAAATGACCTTGCAGGCACTTAATTGCGACAGCGTTGCTGCCACATACGAACTATCCAGAATCTCGCTCCTGGAATGAGTGGAAATGCCTTTTACGTAAAACTGTGTAACTTTGTAAGTTCAGACAAAGACGTGAGTGTATAAAGAACTGGACGAGCAGTCGCTGGCCAGGTACTGCTCGCAGAGAGACAGAAAGGCGGAGGATGAACTGTATAGAAGATATGCAGTAAGGGTGAATGCACTCTGCAGGCGATACTTGGGAGATGAGGAAGAAGCAAAGGACCTTATGCTTGAAACGCTTAACCAGGCGCTCGACAGGATTGATACATACAAGTTTACTGGAAAGGGCTCACTGTATGGATGGATAAGCAGGATTGCCATCAACAAGGCCATCGACCAGATCAGGAAACAGCGTTGGCGTACCGTTCCTCTGGACTATTGGGCGAGGGACAACATTCCGGAGCCCACCGAGGATGAGATGGAGGCGATACCGAAGGAGAAACTGCGGGAATGGATAGCAGAGCTGACAGATATGAGAAGGGCCGTTTTCAATATGTACTGCATAGACGGCTACTCACATCAGGAGATTGCCAAGATGCTGGGAATCACCGAGACGGGCTCCACAAGCATCCTCGCGAAAGCAAGGAAACAACTGAAAGATAAGATTAAACGCTATTTGAAGGAACAAGACCAATGAGAAAGTGGGAAGACATAGTCAAAGACAAGATGGAAGAGTTCGACGAGGCTCTCCCTGAAAGTGTCTTTGCCGAATTCCACACTATGAGGAATGGCGCCGCCCCTGCTCCCGCCCCGAAGCGGTTCCCGCTGGCGTGGGCGCTTGTGCCTGCCGTTGCCGCCGGACTGGCCGCCATCCTGTTCCTTCGCCAGCCTTCAACTCCTGACAATGGCATCCAGATCATCCAGCAGCCGGTGCAGCCTGTTGCAGTGGTCAGCGATTCCACAGGAACAACTGAGCCCATTCTGGACCAGCCGCTTATTGCCCAGGCGGTTACTCCGAAAGCAGCCAGACGCCCTGTTGTGAGTCTGAAAGTGTCTGGAATCAATGAAGAAACCGCGCCAATAGCAGAAACCATAGAGGTAATTCAACCTGAGGATGCTGTTATTCCTGAATCAAACGACATAACGGTTCCGGATTCTCCGGACAAACAGGAGCCGGCCACCGATAATGACCCTGTCATTACATCTTCATCTCCTTTTATCCCGGAAGGGACCAAGAGTAAGCCAGTCAAGATGAAGGTCGGTCCTGCGGCCGGGGTAATTGCCGGAGGTGGTTTAGTAGCCGCCGTGGCAACGCCGCTTCTGGGTGGTTTTCAGAAGATGGATGCAGGCCCCATTAATCTAGACAACCCGAAAGAGGGCCCCTTCACAGGGCCAGATGTGCCTGAAGATGTGTTAACCGGAAATCATGGTCACAATTTCCCCTTAAAATTTGGGCTGTCAACCAGAATCCCCCTCACGGACAGGCTGAATTTAACGACCGGTATTGATTATTCGTTGTATTCTTCCTGGTATGAGTACACTGTATCCGGCAAAAAGAAGCAACTCGCTCATTATCTTGGTATCCCGGTACGCATGGATTGGACTTTGGCATCCAACAGATGGCTTGATGTCTATGTGGGAGGCGGCCTTGAAACTGATTGGTGCGTGGCGGCAACCCTTGATGGAGAGCAAATAAAGAAAGACGGTTTCGGCCTCTCCCTGCTCGGGGCCGGCGGCATACAGTTCAATATGACAAAAAGACTCGGCCTATTCATTGAGCCGGAGATTAGCTGGACGATTCCCTCGGAGAGCCACGTGCTGGAATCCTACCGGACAGACGGCCCCGTGATGTTCTCGGTGGCAAGCGGTGTCCGCATTAACATTGGCAAATAAAAAAATCTGATTATGAAGCATCTATCAATTACCATCGCGACATTGGCCATTGTGGCCTTTGTGTCCTGCGAAAAAATTGGCGGGGACAATGATAAGAACAACCCGTACAAGCCTCTTGAACTTACCACCAAATCGGCAGAGTTCGTGCAGAAGGGCAATGATTTCTCCGTCGAATTCATCGACCGAATCGATGCTGTGGCGAAGAGTGATTACATCATTTCCCCTTTGAGCATGCAGTTCCTGCTGGGTATGGTGCTGGATGGTGCACAGCAGCAAACAGCCGATGAGATTTGCACCGTGCTCGGCTATGGCCAGGGAGAAAAGGAAGCCGTTGACCAGTACTGCCTTTCCATGCTTGAACAGCTTCCGAATATGGACAAGAAGACCAAGCTCACGATTGCCAATGCCCTGTTTGCCGATAAGGATATGCCTGTGCTTGACGCGTACAAGGAGAATGCGGTCAAGTTCTACAAGGCAGAAATTGCCAACTTGGACTTCTCCAATGGCGCAAGCTCACTCAAAACCATCAATGACTGGTGTTCGAAGAACACTAACGGCATGATTCCCAAGGTGCTGGACAATGTAACGACCGACATTCCGTTGTATCTCTTCAATGCCATGTATTTCAAAGGCGAATGGAAGGAGAAGTTCAAGACAAGCGACACCGCCGACGAGACCTTTACCAATGAGGGAGGAGCCCAGGCAAAGGTTAAGATGATGAAGCATACCAAGAATCACGAATACACTGAGAACGAAGTCTTTCAGGCCGTGAGTCTTGCCTATGGCAACAGCGCCTTCTCAATGGTGGTCCTGCTCCCTAAAACCGGGCACAAAGTGGCCGATGCGATTGCTTCACTCAAAGAGACCGGCTGGGATGAGCTTCGGCACCAGATGTATACCCACGATGTAGATCTGTGGCTGCCCAAGTTTGAAGCGAAGTATGGCATCAGGCTCAATGACATCCTCATCAGCATGGGGATGCCCCTCGCCTTCGATGACCAGCGTGCCAACTTCTCCGCCTTGTCGGATTTCCCGCTGTATCTGAAATATGTCCAACAGGACGCGATAATCAAGGTCGATGAGGAAGGCACGGAAGCGGCCGTAGTCTCACATGCCGGTTTTGGGAAGATGGATGCCGGCCCCAGCCCTGCCGTTACGTTCCATGCCGATCATCCGTTCCTGTATCTGATTACAGAGAAGAGCACCGGGGCCATCCTCTTTGCCGGGAAGTATAGCGGTGAATAACGCGGCCCTTTGCCCACCATTGTATCGGTTGTATCGCTTGTATCGGGTGTGATACAGGCGATACAAATTGATACGGCTGCGAAACTGGAAAATCCCCTCTAAATTGACCCCCTCATTCTCCTTCTAATTGACCCCCAGATCTTTCTCTTTTCATCTGATGAAAAAAGGCAGGTTGCTGAGATGAAAAACAGCTCCAGACTGCTTTCTATTATAGATCCCATCATCAGGACGTGGGGGTCACTTTCAATCGGAACGAGGGGTCAGTTTAAAATGGGATGTCCTTTCCGGATTTAGGTTGACTCAGATTGAGTCTATCCCTGATAGAAGTTGACTCTGGTTTACGTTATTACTGGTTTAGGTTGACTGCCGTCTTTTGGTTGTCTTTCCAGGTCTTATCCCGTTCAGGGGTTGACTGACGGCCGGAGGCCGGAGGGAGACCCCTGAACGATGGACAAAGGTAAACTATTTTCAGGAATTTCCAATGCCTGTTTCTCCCGGATAGCCCTCTCGCGATAACTGATCCAGTGTTTCTTGATTTCACCTTCACAGAAGGCCGCCTCGGCTGGCGTCATCATATCGATGCTCATATGAGGCCTCTCGTTGTTGTAGAAGTCTACGGCATGAGCGACCGCGGCAACGACTTCAGCAATGCGGGAGAAACGTATATCCTTGAACAGTTCATTCTTCATCGTATTGTTAATGCGTTCCGCCTGGGCATTATCTTTGGGATCTCCGGATTCCGTCATGCTGATCTGGATGTGATTGTCGTTCAGTAGCTTTATGTAGTCGGAACTTGCATACTGGCACCCTCGGTCGGAATGGTGGATGAGTTCGATGTCTTTCTTCCCGCTTATACGTTTTAGCGCCATCTTAAGCGCCTTGAGCGGATAGGCGGTCTCTAGCGTAGGACCCACGCTCCAGCCGACGATTTCCTCTGTATAGGCATCCAGGATGAGCGAAAGATAGCAGAAGAAGTAGTGCCAAGCATCCTCCCAGATGGTGATGTATGTAATGTCGCTCACCCACAACTGGTCGGGGGCTGTTGGAATAAAGTCCTTTACAAGGTTGGGGTATGTGGGAAGTCCATGTGACGAGTCCGTCGTCCGCGGCTTCCGCACCCTCATGCGGACTTTCAGGTTGTGCTCGTTGATGATATCCACAAACCTGTCACGCCCGAGGGGGTCATTACCCTTGAAGTCTCGCCTGTACATATGCCAGAGCTTCACCCCTCCTATCCCGGGATCCTTGGTCCGGACGTGTTTGATGTATTCCAACGCAAAGGCATCCCTTGCCGCTTGGGCCAGGACCCTTGATTCATCTTGTTTGTAATATGCCTGCTTCGTCACGCCAAACAGCTCGCAAAGATGCTGAACCTCATATCGTTTGGGGTTCCTTGCGCGCAGGTTGTCTACTGCTTGGCGCCAGCTTTTTTTCTGATCTGGATGTTGAACTTGGCCTCGGCGACATTGATGAGCTCGTCGTATGCTTCGGCCTTGATCTCCGCCTTAGTCAGCTGCGCCCGCAGTCTCTTCAGTTCGGCCTGGAGTTCCTGGACATCCGTCGGAAGCTTTTCAGATTGAACTTCCGGCGCTTGAACAGGGGCTGTTCGTGCTGGTTTCGCTCGTCTCATGGATGCTACTTGCGGGTTCTCGGATACAAAGTTAGCAATCCATCTGGAAATAGTCTTCTCTCCAATCTCGGGAAATAGCTTTCCTAGCCGTTTCTTCCCATAACCGGTCTGTTGATACAGCGCTATGACCCGCTCATAGTACAGTTCGCGCTTCTTCGTCTGATAAATAAACATCGTTAACTCGTGCTTTACGGTTATGGGCGACCAGAGGAAGTCCTTCAATCAGCGGTTCGATCCGCTCCCAGACAAAAGGGAATACGGGGGCATCTTCCGTATCCTCAGGGCTTAATCCATGCACCTGCCGGCAAAACCACTGGTAATACTCCGGCTCGGGATGGATCAAACTGTAGAACCGGTCTGCGATCACACCGTCCCGCACGACGACGATCCCCACGCTGCACACACTGCTGGGGCACTCGTTCGCCGTCTCGAAATCAATGGCTGCAAAATCCTTCATAACCCCATGGTGATGCTTTCGATTCTAAGGCGCAGGATTCCGCAATCTCGCCGTATCGATGTTTTGACAGGTATTCCATGGCTCAAATTTACTCATTTTTCGGCGAAAGCATTATTGGGGTGTTAAAAACCAGGAGGATGTGGTGCAGGATGCGCTGCTGCGGCTTTGGGTCGCAAGACGTGACAGTGTACGGATTCGAAGTGCCGAAGCCGAGAACCTGGAATTCAAACCCGTCGGGGACGGCTTCTCCTTTTGGTATTGATAATATATCCGTGCTCAAGGAAGGATCTCCGGAGCAGAAAAAAAGGCGAGGACGGGAAAATCACCGCTAACGGTCAGGCCATCAAGACAATCAAGATCAACGGACGTACGTATTCCGTAGATACAGAATAGAGGGGAGAGGACAGGCTGTTTCAAGAAAGGCTCTGATAAGTACGGCCCGGCAAATGGAGAATACAGATTCTTTCTGGCGAGATTTCATCGTTCGTACGAACTTATTACAATTATTATCCGGAACAATTCTCAGAACCTCTGCGACGCCATTACTCCCGTGTGATGGGGGACAAGTTATTATAATGTCACGGTACGTACTATGGCATAACACTATCGAGACCATGAACCACGTATGGTTCAAAAAAAGGAAATCACAGAGTAATAACTGGAATCGGTCTTTTCTCTATTAAATTGATTCGTAAACATTTCTACATAATGATAGAAGTTCTTACCTATTCGTTTTCCGGTTATTTCCCGATGCAGAATGTTAAATACATTGATTATCAATGAGTTGCGCAGTACATGGTTCAAATGTGGTTCAAACTCTCCGGTATTAACTTCCATGTAGTCGGTACTAAAACGGACTTGAAAACAACAAAGCCGAGATTCTCTGAATCATTTTCAGGAACATGATGGAAAATCCCCTCTAAATTGACCCCCTCATTCTCCTTCTAATTGACCCCCTGATCTTTCTCTTTTCATCTGATGAAAAAAGGCAGGTTGCTGAGATGAAAAACAGCTCCAGACTGCTTTCTATTATAGATCCCATCATCAGGACGTGGGGGGCACTTTCAATCGGAACGATGTCTTTCCCTGAAAAAAGTTGACTCGTACATTTGACGAGGGTTGTCTCAAAGCGGTTTTCAAGGTCTATCGGATGGATTATCCGGACTATGTCTTCTTTGATACCTTGCGTGCATCCCGCAGACTCTTTGGCGGCAGGTTGCCGGATCATCGGTTGCAGACAGTTGCGGCGGCATGCGGCTTCGATCTCATGAATCATCACCATGCCCTCGCCGACGCGGAGGCTTGCGCCCACATTGCGATGAAAATCCTGTGAGCGGGAAGTATTCCTTAAAGGATTCGTATATTCAGCCCATCGTCAATTCCTCCTCGGAAGGGCGCAATGATTCCATGATGTCCGCAACGCTCTTCGGGTTCTTGCCCCGTCATGACCGGCGGAGACTGAAAACCACGACCAGTTCGGCGAGCAGCGCATCCTGAATGTACTGCAGGAAACCGGAACCGTTCACAGTTTCGTAGGAAATGCGGAACGGAGCGGCGACCTCACGATGCCGGCCATCCGCCTCCCGGGACCGGAGAACGCCTCCTAGATCCACCCGAAGCGGTCCTTGCCCGCGCCGATTTCAAAGTGATACTTGACAATGCCCAGGTCGGTCCGGGTATAACCCGCCATGGAGAACAGGGGCTTGGCTTCGACCTTGTCTCTCTCGTGCAGGATGAATTTGAATTTCTGTTGATTGACGGCCGTCGGGGCGAGGAGTGCCGCCTCCACGCCGGCCAGGAACCACTCCGGCGGAACGCCTTCGCATTCATAGAAGTTCTCTGCCGGTTTCCGGGGATGCTGGATACCGGAAGTCAACCCGTAGCCCAAAGCGATTACACAGTGTACGACATCGCCCTCCCGCATCGTATAGGTCCCGGGTATTTTCTTGTAGGTCAAGCCCACCCAGCAACTGTTCAGGCCAAGTGTCTGGGCAAGAAGGACGAGCCTTTCCCCATAGTAGCCGATTCTCTCTTCTGTCTCCCACCCTTTAGGCCCGGCCATCACCAGGTAATTCTTCACTCCGGAGAATTGACCGTATTTCCATATCCCTGAAGAAAAGGCCTTCGGCTCGTCCAGGACCAGTTGGATGTTCAGTCCGCTCGCCGCATTGCATTTTTCGATATCTCCTCTCAGCGCGGCGACTTTGGATGTCTCAATGGGTTTATCCGCGTATTTCCGCACGGAATGCCGTGCCTTGATCGCTTCTGTCAGTTCCATGATTCTTTTTTAATAAAGGATTATCCGACAATTACTTTGCCCAACCTGGGAATCTTCCGGATCAGAACGCAGGCGGTGGCGACAATCACATATGAGATCAGTGCGGTCGCTACGATCTGCACGGGGGTCGTCCACAGTCCGAGCACCCCCTCGCCGCCGAGCCGGAGAGCATCGCGCAGCCATGCCGATATCAGACCAAGCACCAGCATATGGCTCAAATACATCCCGTAGCTGGCCTTCGAGACCGGCTGGACCACTTTCCGGTAGAATCGGTTGTCGAAATTGATTTTCCGCAGGATCAGGATCCAGCCGATGGCCATCAGCGCAACGCCGATGCTGTCGTTGAGCCAGGTCGTCTCCCAGATCGCGGCCAGTCCGACGGGGCCCTCTACGGGAAAGACGCCCCCGGAATCGGCGCCGACGCGGCGGAGAAAACCGAAAACGCTGATGGCGAAACCGGCAGAGAAGACCGGAAAGGCGATGGCAAGCGTCTTTTTCCAAGTCATCTCTCCCACGAACTTCTTGAAATACAGGCCCATTAGCGCATAGCCCAGCATTCCGCTTACGTAATAGAATAGTCCATAGGTGTTCCAGCTGGCTTCTCCCCACAGCGGATATTTGGCCGGATTCGGGATGCCCGATGGACCGTATATGACCGGTGCTGCCCCTCCCAGCCAATCGCGGATCAACGGAATCATCGTGGTAAACAGCCAAATGCCCAGATATACCTGCAATTCCCGCTTCCCAACTCTTTCAGCCCAGGGCGAGATAAGCGGCATCGCCAGGTACAGGCCGACGAGCATATATACAAACCAGAGATGACCGGCCGCATAGTTGAAATTCCAGAGGAGATCCCTGAAATTCTGTACCGGCTCACCGAAAGCGAATGCATAAACGATCGTCCAAATCAGGAAAGGAGGCAGAATCCTTGATGCCCTCTTGCGGAAAAACTCCCCCGTGGAATAGCGGAGAGGCAATTGGAGATAGCTGGATGCGATAACGAACAATGCGACTGCCGCCCTTGACAGGACATCCATGATAGACGTCCATACGGCATCTGAGTGGGTCAATATCAACGATCCTTCCCCTCCCAGATAGAAAGGTTCCGTGCTGTGTGTCAGCATGACGAGGAAACAGGCGGTTACACGTAGCCAGTCCAACCAGATTTCTCTATTCTTTTCCATAAAACCTTAGTATATAATACAAATATACTTTTTTTTGCACTTTTTAAAAAATATCGCTTGCGATATAAAAAGAAAGTCGTATATTTGCATCGTGAACGATATAAAAAAGAAAGATATGGCAAAGATTTACGATTTCAAGACCACCGGCAACAAAGGTGCTGAAGTGGATTTCGCCCAGTTTGAAGGCAAAGTCCTGATGATTGTCAATACTGCATCCAAATGCGGTTTTACCCCCCAGTACGACGGCCTGGAGGCCCTCTATCAGAAGTATAAGGACCAGGGACTGGTCATCGTGGGATTCCCGTGCGATCAGTTCGCCGGTCAGGAACCCGGATCCAACGAGCAGATTGAGGAATTCTGCCGCATCAACCACGGTGTCACTTTCCCCCTGATGGCAAAGACCGATGTGAATGGAGCCAACGCCGAACCCATTTTCGAGTATCTGAAGTCCCAGGCTCCGACCGAAGCGTATAATGGGCTGAAAGCCAAGGCCACTCGGACCATGCTCAAAGGCATCAGCAAGAGTGTGGAAAAAGACAGCGACATCCTCTGGAACTTTACGAAGTTCCTTGTAAACCGTGACGGAACGGTCATCAAGCGCTATGCTCCCGTCACAAAACCGGAGGATATCGAAAAGGACATCCAGGGAATGATATGATCCAAGAGGAATTCAAACTGGACAACCAGCTTTGTTTCCGGCTCTACACTGCTTCGCGTCTTCTCTCGCAGGCCTATCATCCGCTGCTTTCTCAGTACGGACTGACTTATCCGCAGTACCTGGTATTGCTGGCTTTGTGGGAGAAGGATGCGCAGCCGGTGAATGACATCGCCAAACGCCTGTACTTGGAAACGAATACGGTCACTCCCCTGCTTCAACGGATGGAGAAAGAGGGTATCCTTGTGCGTAAGAGAGGCGAGAAGGATGCCCGCCAGATGATCGTTTCCCTGACCGGGAAGGGCAAGGAACTCCAGAAAAAGCTTTCCGGAGTTCCCCTCGCTATCGGCAATGCGGTCATCTGCGACAGCGTTACCCCTGAAACCACGCCGGAACTGTTCCGGATGCTGGACGATATTATTGAGAAACTATGCAAATCATGAAACGCTCCAACCTCATCCTACGTCTGATCACGATCGTGTCATTGGCTTCCCTGCTTTCCTGTGCCTCCAACGGAAACCAGGGGAAAAAGTCCTTCGTGTCCGCCTCGGACGTGCGGTCTGCCAGCTATGCCGGGCAGACAACGCGTTTCCGTGCGCTCCTGTATTATTCGGATGCGGTGGAGGAAGGACATCAGCAGTTCACGCACCAGGCCTTGGATTTCTTCCGGAAGCTCACGGTCGGGGATGGCTGGATCCTGGACGTGGATACGACCCTGTCGGGCAAGGATGACCTCTCGCAGTACGATGTCCTGATTATGCCGGACGTTCATCCAGGAACTCCGGAGGAAAGGGCGCTCTTCGAGAAGTATATGGAGAACGGAGGCGGCTGGTTGGGTTTCCACGCGGCCGGATACAACGACCTTTCCACCGGATGGGACTGGTTTCATGAATTCCTGGGAGGCGTCCGCTTCCTGTGCAATACCTGGCCGCCACAACCGGCACTTCTGGAGATCGAAGACCGGGACCATGACATTACCAGGAATCTTCCGGAGGAGTACGTATGCCCTGCCAGCGAGTACTATCAATGGCAACCGGATCCCCGGCTCAATCCGGATATCAGGATCCTGGTGTCCCTTTCCCCGCGGAATTTCCCGATGGGACTCAAGGATGTCGTCTATGGAGGAGATTTTCCCGTCGTCTGGACGAATACCCGCTATCGGATGGTTTACATCAATATGGGTCATGGAGACGAATGCTTCACGGACGCGACGCAGAACCTCCTGTTCGTCAATGCCCTCCGCTGGGTCGTGAGCACCTCCCCTTCCGGCAATCCGTTCGAACGGTAGGATCAGGCCCCTGGTCTGATTTGCAGCGCCAGCATCGTCAGGTCGTCGCTCTGCTCAGACTCGCCCACGAACTCCCCTACGGCGTCAAGCATGTGGGAGATGAGTGCTTGCATGCTCTCGTTTTTCCGATGATGGGACAACTGTTCAAGAACCCGCTCCTCTCCGAACAGATGACCGCCGATCCTGGTTGCTTCGGTCAATCCATCGGTGTATAGGAACAAGACCGTGCCGGGAGACAGCCTCATGACCTGCAGCGAGTATTCCCAATCCTGGTCTATCCCCAAAGGCACGTTCGAATCGACCTCCAGCATGCGGGGTTTCCCGTTGGAGATGACGATCGGAGCGTTATGGCCTGCGTTGGTGTACTTCAACTCTCCGTTCGAAAGGTCCAGGATACCGACGAAGAATGTTACGAACATCATGCTCTCATTCCTGGACGACATCGAGGAGTTGATGGATGACATGATCCGGACCGGGTTGTCTTCGGAAGCCGACAGGGTCCTGAACATGGAACTGACCACGGTCATCACCAGGGAGGCGGGAACTCCTTTTCCGGAGACGTCTCCAATGCAGAAGTAAAGTTTTCCCTGCCGGATCCGGAAATCATACAGATCGCCGCCGACCGCCTTGGCGGGAGTGACGCTGCCATAGATGTCCAGGTCTTTCCGGTCCGGAAATGCGGGCCAGGACATGGGAAGCATGGACATCTGGATGCTTCGGGCTACCCCGAGTTCGCTCTCCATGGAAGCCTTCTGGGCCGTCGTCTCCTTCAGTTCATCCACGTATTCCGCAAGAGATTTCTGCATGTTGTCGAAGGAGTCGCGGAGAAGTCGGATCTCGTCATTCCTCCTGATCTGGGGAAGCTTTGTATCAAATCTGCCCAAAGCCACTTCCTGGGCCGACTCGGCAAGCTTGATGAGGGGTTTCGTGGTTTTCCGGATGGCCCGGCGGCAGACGCCGAAAACGATGAGGAGTCCCAGCAGGATCAGGAAAAGGATGATGGATCCGATGAGCATCCCGGGCAGCAGCACGCGTTCCCTCGGAACGACAATGCCCATGGACCATCCGGACTTCAGGAGCGGCGCGAAATAGACTTCCGATTTGATCCCGTCGATTTCGACGGTCCTTTCGCCTGACTTCCCAGCACGCATCGCGTCGCCCAACTCCTTGTATTCGTCCGCGTTCTTGCCCCTGGCGTAATCATAGAAGTTGGTCTTGAGGATGCGCCCCTTCTCAGGATGTGCGATATAATCCCCGTCCGGTCCCAGAATGAAACAGTAAATCTGGAGACCCGTCTCCTCGGGAGACACGCTGAAGAGGACGTCCTCCTCATTCTCGTTCCTGACGTTGTCGATGATGAGCACGGACAGTTCGTCGAGGGATATGTCCGCTCCGAAGACTCCGGCGACTTTCCCCTCAGGATTCTTTACAGGACGGGAGAACGTACAGAGAACCGTTCCGCCTCCGTCCCTGTCCAGGTAGGGATTGGACCAGACTCCTTCCTCGGATTCCAAACCATCCGTGTACCAGGCGGCCTTCAGATAGTCATGCGCACCGGAACCGATGTTCTTTACGGTGATCGAATCGCTCTCGACGATGGCATACGGCTCATACCAGCGGCCTTTTTCCGGATAATAATCCGGCACGAAACCGATGCCGCAGCCATAGATATGCCGGTTGGTGTTGAGTTCGTACTGCAGCGTGGATGCAACCAGTTCGGGCGTAGTCAGATGCCAGGTCAATTCGTCGATGATGTTTTCCGCCGACACTTCCACCTTGCTCATCACCAGGGCCAGGTTCCCCCGGGCCTTGTCCATGATATCGGAATAATGCGTCTTGGAATAGGCCAATAGTCCGGAAGTCGAAACCAGGAATACCAGTATCGAGATGATGGTCATGGTCACGAACACCGTGATCACGACGACCCGGGTCATCCGGCCGGCAAACGAGTCGATTTTCTTTTTCATGGGTGGATGTGCGGACGTGCGTCCCGGTCGATGGCGCTACAGCTCGTTCGGATGGATCTTCCGATACAGCTTGGTGCTGGAGACCAGGCCCTTGAAATCGGACTTGCCGATATTGGTGGCACGGATATAGCCGTCACGCTCGAGGCTGAATTCCAACAACTTGCTGAACAGGAACCGCCTGGTGGTCACTTTGACGGTCTCCCACTTGTCGTCGGGAAATGCCAGGCAGAGGCATCCGCTCATCTCCATGGTCGTCCCTGAGGACTCGTCATAGAAATCCTTCAGCATGTCCAGCGTCTCGATCGCCTCGCTGAGGGTTTCTCCGAGCGGGATGAACAGCTCGAAGAGCGGGTCGAAATTGATCTGGAAGATATCGTCTCCGATTCCCAGATGTCCGACCGACAGATAGTAGCGGCCGTTGTCTTCCATCTGGAATACCTGGAGTTCCACTTCGCCATCGTTGACCTCGATGCTGGCAAGCTCCATTCTCTGGCGCAGGAGATTGTCCTGGGCGAAGGCGGCGACTGTCACGGACAGGGCGATGAAGAGGCTGATAATTCTTTTCATATCTGATTAGATAATTGGATTCACATCTTGGCAAATATAGTGTTTTTCTGGGTTCTTATCGCACCGGGAAGGAAAAATATGTATCCGGGAACGGTTCGTCCCGCAAAGTGAAATGCCACCATTCGCTTTCCAGCGGTTTGAAGCCGTGGCGGAGCATGGCCTCCCGCAGAATCATCCGGTTCGCAAACTGCGTTTCCGTGATGCCCGTGTAATCCGGATGGCTCTCCTCACCGAACCAGTCGAAGGTTCCCCCCATGTCCAACTCTTTTTCGGTATTCATGTCGAACAGGGTCAGGTCTACGGTCGAACCGCGTGTGTGACCGGATTTCTCCATGATGTAATCCAGTTTGAACAGCAGGCTCTTGTCCACATCGGGATAGAAGTAGCGCCGCATCGTGGTGTCGGAGACATCGGCGGCCCAACGTACGAAATGGTCCACGGCGCACTGCGGGCGATAAGCATCATAGATCTTGAGACGATAGCCCATCCGCATCACATCGTCGCTCACCGCCTTCAGGCTGTCGGCCGCTTCCCGGGTCATCAGGGCCGTGGGCGCCAGATAGCCGTCGATCCGCTCTCCCACGAAATTGTAGGTGCTGAAATAGCGGATCTCCAGGATCGCATCCGGAACGGCATCGGTCAGGGAGACGAAATGTTCCCGTCCCTGCTGCCCCGTTGCTTCAGCCAATCGCCGGAATTCATCCTGGGCCGATTCCATCTGGGCCCGGAAGGCGGTACTGGTCTGCAGGCGGGAATAGCCGATGCTGGCGGCCAGACGCGTCACGTCCACGTCACTCTGCCAATGCGCTCCGGAGATGACCCGGCTTTCACCGCATTGCCAGGCACGGGCAAAGACTGCGTCGGCCGCAGCGGGATTGATTTCAGCCAGGATGAGGGCGGCCGTCCAGCTTCGCATCGTATGGCCGGAAGGATAACTGCCCTCGCCGCTGAACTGGGCATCGTCTTCCAGATAGGCCTTCTCCTTGAAATAGACGAAGGGCCGGGTCCTGTGGTAGTATGCCTTGGGTGCGACCCGCATCTGGTCGGTCGTGGCGAGGCTTGTCACGACGAGTTTCCATATCTCCGGCGTCTCCTTTTCCGAGATGGCCAGGCCAAAGGGAACGCTGAGCTCCGTAAGCAGCGCCTCATAGCTCCAGACCGCATCCCTTCGCGCCATGGCAGCACGCTCAGGGTCATTTCGCTGGGCCTTTCCCCATCTGTAACGCCTGACATCATAGCGGAAGCCGGACGATCCCTTGGCCGGTGGAGCAGGCAGACATTGGATCAGGTCCGGAAGTTCATCGACAGAAAAGTACGTTTGTTCCTGAGCGGAAACATCCCAGAAGCAGACAATGGATAATAGGAAAAGTGTCACCAGTTTTTTCATAATATGCGAATATACGCTTTTTTCCGATTAGAGAGAACCCCGGCCTTCCCTGTCGGAAGCCGGGGTTCTGGAACTTCAGGATGATTATTCTCCTAGAAACCCAAAGCGATGCCCAGGGTCATATAATTGAGGTCCACGCTGCCGTCGGGCAGGACCTTGGAACCCTTCGGATAATACTTGAAGAAAATGGAGGTATAATCAAAGCCGAGGGAGGCGATGAAACCGTAGGAAAACAGATTGATGTCCGCGGCGGTGTCTTCGACCTGCGTCCGCTTGCTGCCCGTCTTGTAGGTTATGTAGGTCTCACCCAGGCAGTTCAAGCTGGCCTCGGCACCGACCCCGATCTGGACCTTGTCAAAATACCCTTTGAGCATAAGAGGGGCGTTGAACGTAAGGAAATTGAAGGAACCGCGGGCTTTCTCATAGGTACCGGCCATATTCTCCGAGATCTTCAAAGCCTGGATCTTGTCCTTGGTGTCCAGGACGAAAAAGTGCTCTTTGGAACGGAAATAGTTGCTTTCGACATCAACGCCGAGCTCGATGCCGAAATGTTGGCTGGGATAAAGGCCGAACTCAAAGATATTGACGAAGAACTCGCCGGCGGAAGACGGCTTGAAAGCACTGGATTTCACGAAATGATAACCGTATCCGATATGGGAGAACAGGTCAAAGGTGAATGTTCCGTTGGGAGATGCATACAAGGGATCGTCGTCAGGTCGCGAGGCAAAGGCCGAGACCGTGAGAAGAGCGGCCAGGGCGGTAATCAGCATTCTTTTCATAATGTCTTTGTTTCTTAATTGGTTGCAAAGATAATAAAAATCCGATTAATGCAACCCCAGAATTGTTTTCCGTTCCTCCTCCGGAAACTTTTCGATGGAATAGCGGAGCATGGTCCGGGGCATCCCGCGATAGCGCGGCTCCAGATAGGCGGCCAGGGCAGCCTTGTCCCGCTTCCCCGCCTCGCGGAGCAACCAGCCTACAGCCTTGTGGATCAGGTCGTGCGGATGATGGAGGAGGATGTCCGCGATGGCGAAGGTATCGTCCAATTGTCCGTGACGGATGAAGGTCATCGTACTGACCATGCCGATCCGTTGTTCCCACAAGGTTTTTCCGCTGCGTGCAAGGTCATACAGGACGCTCCGGTCCTTGTCCATCAGCCATTCCCCCAGCAGCGGATAGCACGACAGGTCCACCAGGTCCCAGTTGTTGATCCGGTCGGTATGGGCCAGGTAAAAGTCGATGCACTCCCGCTGCTTTGCGGGGTCTTTTTTCGAATGCGAGAACACCTGGATAAGGGCCAGCAATCCTGCCAGCCGCACCTCGTGATACTCGCTGTTCACGCATTCTTCAATCCCGGGGACTCCGGCATCCTTCCAGCATCGCTTGACGACGTCCCGCGTCACCGGGACCTTGATTCCCAGAAACCTGTCGCCTTCGCCATACTGTCCCGGCCCGGTCTTGAAAAAGCGGGAAAGCCCGGCGACCTGGGAGGGGTCGGCATGGGAAAGCATCTCCTGAAGCAAGGGATTCATGTCCGTCGCGTTTTAACCTCTTGCAAAGATACCGATTAATTGCGATATTTGTAAGTCTATGACTATAAACGAAACCCATATGAAGTACTTCCTGATCATGTCCCTGTCTTTCCTGAGCCTTTTTGGATGCAAAGGTTATTCGAACTTGAACCCGGATGCCTTCGAGGCTATGCTCAACGGCGACAAGACCGCCCAGCTGGTGGATGTCCGGACGCCGGACGAATATGCCGAAGGCCACCTTCCCGGGGCCGTCAACATCGACTGGTATGCCGACGATTTCCTGGAGAAGGCCCAGTCCCTCCTGGAACTTTCGCATCCGGTCATGGTCTATTGCCGGAGCGGCAAACGCAGTGCGGAAGCCGCGTCCAAGCTTGGCAAGGCCGGTTTCGAGGTATCGAACCTGCAGGGAGGCTATCTGGCCTGGACCGAAGCCGGAAAGCCGGTTTCCACGTACGAGGTCGAGCGCTTCCGGACGGTGACCGGTGAACCCGTCGCCATCACCCTCATCAAACACGCCTGCCTGGAAATCCGTTACAAGGGCCTTTCCATCCAGGTGGATCCCGTTTCCGGACTCGGGAAACCGACGGATTATGCCGCGGAATTCCCCAAGGCCGACATCATCCTGGTTACGCATGAACACGGCGACCACTGCGACAAGACGGCCGTGGACGCCCTTCAGAAGGACGGGACCACGCTGGTTACCAACGCACGCAGCAAGGATATCCTGGGCTGGGGCACGGTGATGGCCAACGGTGACGAACTCGACCTCCAGGAGGGCATGCACCTCCAGGCCGTTCCCGCTTACAACAATACACCGGGTCATCTCCAGTTCCATCCGAAGGGCCGCGACAACGGTTTCGTTCTGACGCTGGACGGTCTTCGCATCTACATTGCCGGTGACACGGAAGACATCCCCGAGATGACGGCGCTGAAGGATATCGACATCGCCTTCCTGCCTGTGAACCAGCCTTATACGATGACGGTGGAACAGTGCATCCATGCGGCGAAGACCATCGCCCCGAAGGTGCTGATCCCCTATCACTTCAGCCAGACGGACATCTCTTCCCTGCCGGAGTCCCTTCCCGGAATCGAAGTCCGGCTGCGTCAGATGCAATAATCGTTAACCGCTTTATCCATATGAAAAGCCTGAAAAGCCTCGCGGTCCTTGCGACCGCCGTACTGACGGCCGTGTCCTGCGGCCCCAAGAAGACGGATGCCCCCAAGGTCCTGGTCCTCTATTATTCCCAAACCGCCACGACCAGGGCCGTTGCCGAAGAGATCGCCAACCGGCTGGATGCCGACATTGAGGAGATCGTTCCTGTCAAACCCTATGACGGCACTTATGAGGAAACGATCGCCCGCGGTGTCGAAGAACGTTCACAGGGCATCCATCCAGAAATCCAGCCGCTCAAGTCCGACTTGTCTGCCTATGATGTGGTGTTTCTGGGCTATCCCATCTGGTTCGGCACGTTTGCTCCGCCCGTCGGCACCTTCCTTGAGCAAGCGGACCTTTCCGGCAAGAAAGTCGTTCCTTTCTGCACATTCGGCAGCGGCGGACTGGTTTCCAGTGTCCGTGACCTGAAAGAGAAGCAGCCTGATGCAGAAGTGCTTCCAGGCTACGGCGTACGCCAGGCCCGGATTGATGCGGTCCCCGGGGAAATAGACCGGTTCCTGAAAGCCAACGGTTTCCTCGAAGGTGAATTCACTCCTCTGGAAGAATTCCCGGAAGCCCACGAAGCAACGGAAGAGGAAGCAGCCGTCTTCGATGCCGCCGTGGGAGACTATCCCATGATCCATGCAAAGGCCAAAGCGGTCTCCTGCCGTACTGTCCCGAACGGAGTCGAGTACTTGTTTACGGCTGTCGACCTTCCCAGGGAAGGCGCTTCCGACATCCTTCCCGAAAGGGAGATGAAGGTCTATGTGATCGTGGAAGAGGGAAAGGAACCCGTTTTTACACAGGTGGTTCGTTAATTTCCTCCTTTTCAACGCTCCTCTTGCCCGACTGGATGGAAATCATCAGGTTGCGGATGGAGAAGAAAATGGAGAACTGGCCGATCGCCAGCACCCAGTCGTGCCGGATGAGTCCATAGCTGATGATCATCGCGGAACCGATGACCGCCAGCACCCAGTGACCCAGGGGCAGGATGGATTTTTTGCGCTTGTAGCTGTACACAAGCTGGTATACCGACCTGATTTCATAGGTAAACTGGCCCAGAACGCCGTACAGCAGCAACATCGGCGGAACTTCCTTGTTCCGCAGGAAAGTCTGGGTAAACGTGGGAATATCCTTCACGATCAGTCCCAGGATGACCAGCGGAAACAGGGCCTGGACGATGATGACGATGCGCGGCACCTTCTTGTACAGGCCCATGATGCTGATGTTCCACATATAGATGTAGTAACCGACGCTTTCCCCGAAGATGATGGAGAAGTCTTTCCGAAGCCATCCATAGATGTACAGGATCACGGCGCCGATGCTGCTGAGCACCCAGTAGATGCCCGGTGATTCAACGACGTGCGACTTTTCCGACAGGTACCACTGGATCAGGATCCTGAGGCCGTAAATCGCCATCCCGGTCAATCCCAGGAGATATACCCAAGTCGGACTGTCCATCGCGGATCAAACGTTTTCCGTACCGTAGAAATGACGGAGGACCTCGTTCTGGATCCCGTCGGGAAGGGAACGGATGAAGGATTTGATGCTGGCCGGCGGGAAGTCGGCGAGCCGGAGGACGATCATGGCGTCCAAGCAGTCGGAGAAGGCCGGATCCACATTGACGCAGGAGACGCGGGCTCCGCAGCTGAAGTATTTGCGGAACAGGACAGGAAGCCTGTATTTTCCGTCGGAAACGGCGCCGAGAATCCGGTCGAATGCATCGATGTCACGCTCGGGAACCTGGATCAACTGGTCCGGATCCACACGCAGGAAACCGGGCTGGAATGGGGTCGTAGGTGTTGCAAACCTGTCGGCCTCCTCCATCAGGAAGTCCCGCTGCAGGAAATGGACGGTAAGGCTCTTGTAGAAATCCGGCAGCGAAGCGCTCATGGTCACCAGACCGACGCAGCGGTCCACCTGGGGATCTTTCGTCGTAGCGACGCAAAGGCCTGCCAGAAGCAGCTTCAAGGGCAAGACCTCACGCTGGTACTTCTCCTGGACGAACGATCGTCCCAGTTCAAGAGAATGGGCAAAAATGGGCTCTGCATTCGGTCCGAAGTTCACCAAGGTGGATGTATAGAAACCGGAAACCCCTCCGTGAGAGGCGATGATGTCCGGGCCGTATCCAACGCGATATGCACCGACGATGTCCCCGTTGGGAATGCTCCATAGGATCAGGTGACGGTAATACTCATCGTAAGGATCCGTGTCCATGGCCTTGCCGGTTCCCTCGCCTACGGCGCGGAAAGTCACTTCGCGGAGCCGGTACAGTTCCCGCATCAGGTCAGGGGCATCCGCCGCGGCTACGAGATAGGCCCGGTAATCTCCGGTCTCGAAGAGGATCCGGTGATCCAGCCCCGCTACCTGGGCACGGATGGTTTCCGGATCGACAGGCGGGATGATTTCCTGTATCTCGCCGGATACGGGAAGTGTATCGAAGTCGGGAAGGCACTGGGCCTCAAGTGCATAGCAGCGATTGCGAAGATATTTTCCCAGGGTATCCACGTCAAACGCGGCAATCTGGTTGGCAGGAATGGGCTGGCCGATCCGTACCTGGACATGCTTCCCCTTCGAACCCATCATCTCGCGGACAAGCCGGAGCGTGCGCAGGATGGGATGGACCTGTCCCAGGACATGGAAGGTCTTGGAGTTGCCTCCGTCGAAATAGACCGGAATCACCGGAAGGCCGGATTTCCGGATCAGCTTCATCATGTTTTCGGTCCAGGGCTTGTCTTCCACGACGCGTTTGCCGCTGATGGCGGTACGTTCTCCCTTTTTCTGCCAGGTCGCGACTTCCCCCGCTGGGAACAGTCCCAGTGCTCCCCCGCTGCCGATATGACCCAGGGCGGAACGGATGCCGGAAATGCTCCTGGTCCCGCCGGAAGCGAAATTATCGACCGGGATGAACCAGTCCTTCAGATTGGTGATCAGGGCGAGGAAGAAGGTGGTCAGGATCTTGTAATCTGGCCTGCGGGAGCCGATGACCGCATTCAGGATCATCCCGTCCACAGCACCGAAATGATGGTTGGACACCGTGATGAATCCGCCTTCTTCGGGAATATGGCTCAACTGTTCTTCGGGAATGTCGTAGGTAACCCCCAGGTCCTCCAGGATTTCAGAGGAGAATGCCGGGCCGTCAGGACGGGGCTTCCGGGCATAGAGACGGTTCGCCCTGCCCATGCCCAGCACGCCGAAAAGCAGCCGGGTCAGGACCTTGCCGGAGAGGCCCTTGATTCCCAGGGCATCCTGCATCGTTTGGTGGTCCAGCAGTGGCGGGTTCACAGGTTTGGTCATCGTATCCGTCTGTTAAGAATGCGAATATAGCGTTTTTCCGCCACAATACGAAATGCGGAACGGAAAACGGAGGCCCGAAGACCTCCGTCCATCCCATAATGGTTTGACTGCCAGATTAGTTCACATCGGCACGGGCCATGGCATCCTTGTAGTACTTCTGGTCCACGAAGACATCTTCCTTGTACGGGTTGATGTGGCGCTTCTTGGCCTGGCAGAAGATGTAGCCGAGGGCGACCGCATTGACGAGGAGGGCGAGGGCGCTGATGACGACCATCATCGTGGGATTGGCGGCGACCACGGAAGGATCGACAGTCGTGCCCACGACACCGTCGACAGCCGCCTGGCCGCCGGCCGCATAGAGCTTCTCGATGGTGGCGACGCCTTCCGGATAGAGGACGGGAAGGGTGGCCCAAGGGAACCACTGCTGGCCGTTCTTGAAGGTCTCCTGGAAGAGCGGGAACACCTGGGCGAACATGCACCAGATCGCGAGGGTGTTGGCGCGGTTCTGGATCCAGCCGCCGCGGTTCCACAGCAGGGCAGCGATGGTCGGGGCGAGGAGCAGGGCGATACCGCAGTACCAGCTGTGCGTAGGCAGGCAATTGTACGTGTAGGCGAAGTTCCAGATGTCATAGACAAGGATGTACACCCAAGTCATGTCGGCCCAGATCATGTCCTTCTTGTCCTTGGAGGGATACACGTTCCACCAGGCGGTCATACAGAAGATGTTGAGCAGGCCGGCGACACCGTTCATCACATTGTGCCAGCCGCCATACTGCCAGACGCCTTCGGAGGTGAGCCACCACTTGTTCCAGCCCATCACGGCGGACTCGAAGTCGGACACGCAGGCAATCAGGATGTTGATGCCCACGATGATGAACGGGAACGGCTTGAACCAGTGCTTTGCACCAATGCCCCACTTGTACTTGATCATCATGAAGCCGATGCACCCGGCGGTGGCGGCATAGAGCTTGGCGTAGTGGAACCAGCCCTGCATGTACACGTGGGTCTGGTTCTCAAGAGCCCACTGCGCACCGTTTCTTACACCAATCCAGATGGCAAGGAAATAGGCCGTCAGGGCCAGCGGAATGGCCAGGAACGTGATGACACCGCCGAACTTGGTGCGACGGGCGAATTCATTGAAGAGGATCAGGCCGATGAGGACGACCAGAAGCATCCCCCACTGGGCGAATGCATGTTCGCCATACACTTGGAAAAACATACTTGAAGGTTTTAGTTATGATGTGTTAAACAGTTGCGGACTTGCGGTCTCTGACATAGGCCCAGACCACCCACGCAAGGGTGAGGACCAGGGACATGGGAACGCCCACGGTAAGCATCTCCCGGAGCATCACCATACCTCCGCCCGCCTGGTCCAAGGCGGTGAAGAACGGGAAACGCCAGGTAAGCTCGCCATTGATGACGTGGTCCACGATGAGCATCAGGGTGCCGCCCCAGAGCATCTTCTCCAGGTCGGGAAGACGGTGACGGAGGGCGGGGGCGTCCGGCGCGGCGATGGCCGCCGCGTGGCGCTTGCGGTACACGGTCGTAGCGACTGCCTGTACCAGGGGAACAATAAAACAAGCCATATCTTTAAGTTACTTCTATTTCCTTGATTTCCACCTCGTTCCCTTGCAGGAGCCAGGTATTTTCACTGTTGCAGCGGGGACACGTCTTTCCATATCGGACCGTTTCATACTCGTTTCCGCAGTCTCCGCACCGGGTAACCGCCGGAATGGTATTGACCTTGAGCTCGCAGCCTTTCAGCAGCGGCTCCTTGTCCGCAGCCCAGCGCCAGCAGTCGGTCAGGTACTCGGGAATCACCGTAGACACTTCGCCGATGTTCATCACTACGGCGGAAACGTGCGCCACGGCATTCTCGAGAGCCGCCTTCTTGACGTCCCGGATAATGTAAAAGACGATGCCCAGCTCGTGCATTATCTCTTCTTGAAGAGGATCTTGCCCGTGCGCTTGAGCATATAAGGGAGGATTCCGGAGAACTTGTCCTCGGAAGTCCGCATGACGGACGCTTCGGGATGGACGCGGTGCAGATGGATGGCGTCGAAACCGCACTTGGTCGTACAGACTCCGCATCCGATGCACTTGTTTTCATCGACGACCGAAGCGCCGCAGCTGAGGCAGCGGGCCGTTTCCTTGCGGACCTGCTCCTCGGTCAGGGTGCCGTGATATTCCCGGAAAGCATCCTTCACGGGTTTCACGCCGGGATCCTGGCGCGAACCGTTGTCGTAGGACTCGACGAAGATGTCTCCCTTGTCCAGTTCGATGAAATCGCGCCGGTTGCGGCCGATGGTCATATGTCCGTGCTGCACGAAACGATGCAGGGATTCGGCAGCCTCCTTGCCGGCGGCGATGGCGTCGATCGCGAACTTGGGTCCGGTGAATACGTCACCGCCCACGAAGATGTCGGGCTCGGCCGTCTGGTACGTAAGCTTGTCGGCCACGGGATACACGCCGCGGAAGAATTCCACCTTGGTATCCTTGAGCAGGTCTTTCAGGACCACGGTCTGGCCGATGGCGAAGACGACCTGGTCGGCCTCAAGCGTAATGAGTTCATTCTCATCGTATTTCGGAGCAAAGCGGTGATTCTCGTCGAAAACGGAAGTACAACGCTTGAACACGATTCCTGTTACCTTTCCGCTACCGAGGACTTCCTTCGGGCCCCAGCCCGGGTTGATGACCACACCGTCCTCACGGGCTTCGGTGCGTTCCTCCAGGGACGCGGGCATGATGTCTTCGGTTTCGAGGGAGAGCATAGTTACCTCAGATGCACCGCTGCGCTTTGCCACGCGGGCCGCGTCGATCGCGACATTGCCGCCACCGACGACTACGACCTTGCCGGACACCTTCACCTTGCCGGTATTTGCGGCATGGAGGAAGTCGATGGCCGTGGAAGTGCCGGGGAGCGTCTCCCCCGGAACGCCGGGCAGTTTGCCGCCCTGGCAGCCGATGGCCACATAGAAGCCCTTGTAGCCTTCTTCCCGCAAACCGGCGATGGTAACGTCCTTGCCAACTTCCACGCCGGTGCGGATCTCCACGCCGATCTCCTTCATGACGTCGATTTCCGCGGCGATGACGTCCTTCTCCAATTTATAGGAAGGGATTCCGTAGCGGAGCATGCCGCCCGGTTCCTCGTTCTTCTCGAACACGGTCGGCTTGTAACCCATGGTGGCCAGGTAATAGGCGCAGCTCAGGCCGGCAGGACCGCCGCCGATGATGGCGATCTTCTCCTCCCAGCGTTCCAGGACGTTGGAGCAGATGTTCACCTCCGGGACGAAGCGGGTTTCCGCATGAAGGTCCTGTTCAGCAATGAACTTCTTCACCGCGTCGATGGCGATGGGCTGGTCGATGGTGCCGCGCGTGCAGGCATCCTCGCAACGGCGGTTGCACACGCGTCCGCACACGGCGGGGAACGGATTCTCCCGCTTGATGAGTTCCAGTGCCTCCGTATATTTGCCTTCAGCGGCCTTCTTCAGGTAGCCCTGGACGGCAATGTGTGCCGGGCAGGCGGTCTTGCAGGGAGCCGTACCGGTCTCGTAGCAGTTGATCCGGTTCTTGTCCCGATAGTCCTCCGTCCACTTGTGCTCGCCCCATTTGGCGGCGTCCGGCAATTCCTGTTTGGGATAGGTCTGCGGTCCGTGCTTCGTGCAAAGCTTCTGGCCCAGCTTCACCGCGCCGGCGGGGCAATACTCCACGCAGCGGCCGCAGGCGACGCAGTTCTTCGGGTCCACTTCCGCCACGTAGGCGCTCCGGGACATGTTGGGCGTATTGAACAGCTGCGACGTGCGGAGAGCGTTGCAGATCTTCACGTTGCAGTTGCAGATGGCGAAAATCTTCCCCTCTCCGTCGATGTTCGTGATCTGGTGCACGAAACCGTGGTCCTCGGCCTTCTTCAGGATGGCCATGCACTCATCGTAGGTGATGTAGTGGCCGCGGCCCGTCTCCGCCAGGTATTCCGCCATGTCGCCCACGCCGATGCACCAGTCGCGGTAGTCGTCGGCGCAGCCTTCGTCCAGTCCCTTGCGGCCGATGCGGCAGGAACAGATACCTACAGCAAGGTGACCCTCGTAGCGCTTGAGCCAGTAGGAAATATGCTCGATGTCAATGGATTGGTTCTCCATGGAGATGGCTTTCTCCACGGGAATCACGTGCATGCCGATGCCGGATCCGCCCATCGGCACCATGGGGGTGATCTTCTCCAGCGGGAGGAATGTCATGCGCTCGAAGAACATGCCCAGCTCCGGGTGCTTTTTCATGAGCGCCTCGTTCATGTTGGTGTATTCGGCGCTGCCGGGCACGAACATCGGCACCCAGTAGACCCGGTCTTCCCGGTTGTACGTGGTCCCGGGCACGGGACCATCCTTGGTGTATTTGTCACCGTAGTCATATTCCAGGACGCCCAGGCGGGCCATCAGGTCCAGCAGCTCGTCGAAGGACTTGTCATCCGGCGTATAGTGCTTCTCTGCATTCATCCGATGCAGTTTCTCATAGGTGTGGTGTTCACGTACCCGGAAGAAATTCCCGGGCAGCATATCCAGCAGGAGGTCCAGCGATGCATCGCGGGTCACGGGATCCATCTCGTCCTCGAAGATGCACGCAAGACCCCAGTACTCGGGGGCGTTCGTGTCCATCTTGATCTTTCCGGGGATGCGGTCCGTGACGTGTCGGACGAATTTCAGGAGCTTGGGATTAGGATTCTTGTCCCCCATGTGCTTGGGGACAAATTTCTTGGACATCTCAGGCATATGTATAGGTTATTAGCTTAGTTTCCAATTCTTTACCTCGGCGAGCAGCCAGTCGGCGAACTCGTCCACCCCCTCGCCCGTCTTCGCGCAGATGGGGATGACGCGGGCCTTGGGATTACGCATGCGGACATACTTCCGGCACTTGTCCAGGTCGAAGTCGAAATAAGGCATCACATCGACCTTGTTCACCAGTACCAGGTCACAGACGGAAAACATGAGCGGGTATTTCAGCGGTTTGTCATCCCCTTCCGGAACGGACAGGATCATCGCGTTGCGAACGGCTCCGGTGTCGAATTCGGCCGGACAGACGAGGTTCCCGACGTTCTCCAGGATGACGAGGTCCACGTCGGAGAGGGCCACGTTGTCCAGCCCCTGGCGCGTCATTTCCGCATCCAGGTGGCACATCCCGCCCGTGTGGAGCTGGATGGTGGGCACGCCGGTAGCCTTCAGGATCTTCACCGCATCGACATCCGAGTCGATATCGGCCTCCATCACGGCCGTGCGGACCTTGTCCTTGATTCTCTGAAGGGTTCCGATGAGGGTGGTAGTTTTGCCGCTGCCGGGAGCGGACATCAGGTTCAGGAGGAATACCCCTTTGTCTTTCAATTCTTTCCGTAAAGCGGCCGCGTCGCGGTCATTGTCTTCGAAAACGCTTTTCTTGATTTCGATGACTCTCACTTCATCCATAAAAGAGGCGGTTATCAGTCAGGTTGTGTTTAGTGGTGCTAATTTACGCATTTTGGGGCATTTTAGCAAATTTGCGTCTTTTTTCGATTCGGGATTGCGGTTTTCAGCGGGATTTGCTAACTTTGTGACCCGTATTCAAGAAAGTCCATTATGCAATACGGGTTCGACAACGAGAAGTATCTCACCATCCAATCGGAGCACATCAAGCAGCGCATCGCCACTTTCGGCGACAAGCTTTACATGGAATTCGGCGGCAAGCTGTTCGACGACTACCATGCCAGCCGCGTCCTGCCGGGCTTCGAGCCGGACAGCAAGCTGAAGATGCTCATGCAGATGAAGGACGATGCGGAAATCGTCATCGTCATCAGTGCCGTGGATATCGAGAAGAACAAGGTCCGGAGCGACCTGGGCATCACCTACGACGTGGATGTACTCCGGCTGCGGGACGAGTTTATCGAGAGGGGCCTCAGCGTAAACAGCGTCGTGATCACGCACTATAATGGCCAGTCCAGTGCCGACGCGTACCGGAAGCGCCTGGAAGCGATGGGCATCAAGGTTTACTACCACCATACGATCGAAGGATATCCCCACAATGTCGCGCTGATTGACTCTGAAGAGGGTTTCGGCAAGAACGACTACGTGGAGACCACCAAGCCGCTTGTCGTCGTGACGGCCCCCGGTCCCGGCAGCGGAAAGATGGCTGTCTGCCTGAGCCAGCTGTATCAGGAGAACCGCCGCGGCGTCAAGGCCGGTTACGCGAAATTCGAGACGTTCCCTATCTGGAACCTCCCTCTTACACATCCCGTAAACCTGGCCTATGAAGCCGCCACGGCCGACCTGGAGGACGTGAACATGATCGACCCCTTCCACCTGGATGCCTACGGAAAGACGGCGGTCAACTACAACCGCGACGTGGAAATCTTCCCGGTGATGAATGCCCTCTTCAACGATATCTACGGGGAATCCCCCTACAAGTCCCCCACCGACATGGGCGTGAACATGGTCGGGAACTGCATTTGTGACGACGACGTGTGCCGGAAGGCTTCCCTGCAGGAAATCATCCGCCGCTACTACACGGCCCTGTGCAATTTCGCCGACGGAAAAGCCACGGAGAGCGAAGTGAACAAGATCGCCCTTCTGATGAAACGGGCAAACATCTCCACCGCCGACCGCCTGTGCACCGTTGCGGCAAAAGACCGCCTGGAGCATTCCCATGTGGCCACAGCCGCCATCGAATTGGAAGACGGGACCATCCTCACGGCCGAGACCTCTCCCCTGCTCGGTCCCTGCGCCGCCCTGCTGCTGAATGCCTTGAAGCATATCGCCGGCATCGCCCACAACGTCAAGCTCATCCCGCAGACGATGATCGCCCCCATCCAGAAGACCAAGGTGAACTATCTGCACGGACGCAACCCCCGCCTGCATACGGACGAGGTCCTGATTGCGATTTCCATGATGAGCCTGATCGACGAGAACTGCAAGCTTGCCATCGAGCAGCTCCCCAAACTGGCGGGATCACAGGTGCATTCGACCGTGATGCTGAGCGAAGTGGACCGCAAGACCTTCAACAAGCTGGGCATCGGCCTCACCTGCGAACCGGTCCGGAAACTCAACTGCCATCAGGATTAACGTTTCTTCCCCGAGAACAGACGCTGCGGCAATTCCATCGCCAGGATGATTCCCAGGACGATGGCAATGGCGATTTTAGCGGCGGTGAATCCCGTCGAGCTCGACATGTCCAACTGGCTGGATACCAGGTAATATGAACACCAGAATATTCCGGCGCCCGGTACCAGCGGGAAGATCCCGCATAGCAGGAACACGGCGGCCGGGCATTTCGCCCACACGGCAAAGATGCGGGACATGATGCCCACGAGAACGGTTGCGAGGACGGTGGAGACTGCGGCCGTCAGTCCGGCATAACGCACGAGGACCAGATACAGCAGCCAACCCACGGCGCCCACGATGCCGGTAGCGACATACGATCTCCGAGGTACGCCAAACAGGATGGCGAAGGCGGCCGTTCCTATGAAGGCGGCCATTGCCTGGATGGCGAGTCCCGCCGTCTGCGGATCGATCCGGACGCCTTCCAGGCGGATGAGTCCGCCGAACAGCATGCCGTCCACGAGGAAGCCGCAACTCACACCGATCGCAATGCAGAAAAAGCCCAGCAGCGCATCCGTAAGCCTGGTCAGCCCGGCAAGATAGTCCGAATTGGCCAGATCCCGGACACCGTTTACGAAGGGGATTCCGGGAATGAGGGGCATCACGGCGCCGATGATGATGTTGCTCAGGCTATGGCCGAAACCGATCCTGTAACAGGCCACGCACAGCAACGTTGCGACAAGTGCGTTGCAGATGCCCGCGACAATCCGGGAAAAATGCCGGCCGCTCACGAGCAGGATGAAGGCATATAGCAGAAGCCCCACGACAAATGCGGCGGCGCAATCCATCCAACCGCCTCCGAAGACCGAGCAGAAACCGGCGGCGCCGAAAGACGAGCCCAGCATCTGCTCCCACATGGCCTTCGCCGGCATGTTCCGGATCTTCTCCAAACGGGTGCGTGCCTCTTCCAGGGTGCATTTCCCGGAGGCGATGTCATAACTGAGCTGGCTCACTTCCACGACCTTCTGGAGCTGGATGGGACGGATGGGGATGAATTCCACGTTGGCATAGGTCGAAGCCTGGCCGCCCGCTTTCTCCAGTTTCCCGGCCGATCCGGTCGTAAAGATCCCGTTGGACAGGACGAAGAAATTGCCCGAATCCACGCCATAATAGGAAGCGATCCGGGCCATGATGTCTTCGACGCGGGAAATCTCCGCGCCGTTCTCCAGCAGGATGTGTCCCGCCGTGGAAGCGACTTCCAATACTTCGGAGAGTTCGTGCTGCCGTTCCATCCCTTACTTGCCGTAGGTCTTGTAGAACTGGTCCACGTCGTCCTGGAAGCGTTCCAGATAGTCCTCTTCCACCCAGCCGGAGGCCTTCAGGCTGTCGAGCGCGGCACCGGAAGCAAGTTCCGCCCGCGTCTTCCTGACAAAGGCCTGGCATTGCTCTTTCGTATCGTCAAAATCGTCCAGGAGCCAGATACCGTCCGTCAGGACCAGTTTCAGCGTCCCTTTCCGGACGGACTCCCCATCCACGGTGCCGTCTTCCAGGACCGGGACGATTTCCACGTCGGCTTCCGCATGCTCCTTGTCCGTCATGCGGACTTCCAGCAGGCGGTACTCCGGTTTACTGTCCCCATTGCCGGATACGGCATAGAAAAGGAATTCCTTCTCTCCGATCTCACCGGCGTACTCCACCCACTCCGGAATGTCCATCGCTTCCTGGAAGGTACGCAGATAACTGTCCGTCAAGTATTTGCCTGCATCTTCCGACAACTCGTGGTCCGGGATGTAGGCGCAAAGTTCCAGCACCCTGTCCTCCAGTTTCCTTTGCACGGACTGGCAGGCAACAAGGGACAGCAACGACAAGGCCGTCAGAATCAAGGATTTTCTCATATGGATTCTCATGGGTTCTATGCAAAGATAGTCAATTCTTCTCAAAATGCTGATAATCCTTCACCGACCGCCAGACGCCGCCCCAGGAAAAACCATGTTCCCGGAAAAGCTTGTAACACAGGTCGTCCTTGTCAATCTTGTGGGGAAAGTCTTTCGTACGGTCGGCATAGGCGCCGGCACCGGCGGGCTTAACCCTGTTTGAACGCACATAGGGGTTTTCAAGCGGGTTGACGTCCACGGCCAGGCCCAGGGCATGCTTGGAGAGTTCACGCATCCCGGTCTTTTTCCGGTAGTTGAAGCAGGAGGTGTTGTCGGCGGCCATCGACGCATCGTCGTCTCCGTCGAAATCGTCGATCAGGCGGATGCTGCAGATGGGATAACGAGCCTTGTGCAGTGCCCGGAAAATCTCCAGCAAATCATCCGCGACAGCCTTGTTGCACACCATCTCCCCTACCTGCTCCTTGCCATCAAAATCAATATAGCTTAACTTCAGGTAACGAAGTTCATTCAACTTGATCTCAGCACCTTCCGGATATGAATTACCACGCATCCTGGTTTCCACGGAATGCGGTATCGGCTCGGAAGTAAAAACGGGAGCGGAGACTTCGATCGGCTGGGATACGTCACTCTCCGGCGCACGCTGCCGGGTCTTGCATCCAGACAGGATGCAGAGCGCGACGGCAACGGCAGCGTACAGGCGGAAATCCATGACTATTCGTCCGTTTTCCCGGCAGCCAGCCGGAACATGTCGATGAGGGCGTCGATGGACTTGTGGATGTCGTATTCCTCCGTGGATTCGGCGTAGCGCCATCCCATCTCGTGGCGCTCCTCCGGATGGTCCAGCCAGTAGTCGATGCAATCCGCCAGGGCTTCGGGATCCTTGGTCGGGAAGAGGCTGTGCTCGTCCAGGGCAAACTGCGAAGTCGCCGTAAGCTCCCCTTTTGCGATGACAGGGACGACAGCCTGCTGCAGGGCCTCCAGAGCCGACAGGCCTTCCACTTCCACCGTGGCGCAGTGGATGTAAAGGTCGGCCTTGGCGGCGAGTGCCCGCAGTCCGTTCCGGTCATGGAACTGGAAGATGGGATCGTATTTCACGACACCGTCTTCGAACAGCTTGTGCGCCTGCTGCTTGATGTTGTCCGCCTCCGGTCCCCGACCGGCGAAATAGAGCTGGATACGGTGAGCGTACCTGGAGTACTTCATCGCTTCCAGAAGCGTAGGCTGGTCCTTTTCCACAGCCAAACGGCCGATGCAGACGATAAGGAACGGCCTGGTGGGGTCCTCCACCTGCTCCACACGGGTGATCTTGTCAGGGATGATCCCATTGGAAATCAGGTGCAGACGCGCCTTGAAGCCGAATTTCTTCAGGCGCTCCATCACATTCTCCGTCGGGCACTGGATGTCCGAGCAATAATCGAAAACGAAATCGCGCCAGAGGCGGAGCATATTGTAGTTCAAGAATTTCCAGTCGCCGAGGTTGACCGAGCAGAACATGTTCTCCGGATGCAGGTGATAAGTCGCCGTACAGGGAATCTTGTAATACTTGGCCATCCGCGCGGTGAACATCTGGATGATGAACGGCTCTTCCAGATGGACGACGTCCGCCCACCTGATGGCCCTCCGGATGATGGCCATGTCCGTCTTGGCGAACTTGTAGCCGTGCGACTGGATCAGTCCGTCAAAGACGGGAACGTGGAAATCGGACAGGACGTAATCCGGTTGCGGGGTCTCCGCCTCGTGGTTCCGGCCCGAAAGGACACGGACTTCCTGCCCGGCCTCTCGGAGATATTGGACCGTGCGCCGGGCCGATGCGGACAGGCCGTTGCCCGACGCATAATAATTGTTGACGACAAAGAGGATTTTCATAGTTTAGTAATTGAACTGGAACTCATCGACATAGACGGTGCTGCCGCTTCCACCCGTAAAATAGGCTCCGTACCAGCTGGAGGCGACTGTAATCACTACATATTTCGGTGTTTTGCCATTCTTGTAAACGATAGGGATCTCGAAAGGGACATATCCTCCGGTATCCTCTTTCAGGTCCAGGACCGCACGCCCGATGACATGCGGATCCGTGGCCCCGTCGATGAATTCCTCGTTGTTGGTGACGATATGGTAGGGCTTGTTCCAGTCGGTCAGGATGACTTCGATCCGGCCGACATCCGTCTTCCCCTTCATATGGAGATAAGGGGCCTTGGCATAATTGACCGGCTTGGGGATATAGTGCACGAAGCCGGAAAGGCTCTTGGGACGGCTCGTGAAGGGTACTCCGAATTCCAGTTCCGCACCAGCGAAATCGACGATGCGGATGAAACGTCCCGTATACAGGTTTCCGGCGACAAAGGCCCAGAGGACCTTCTTGCTCTCCACCTTGACGGCCGCCTTCCCCTTTCCGGGTACAGCGACATGCTTGTATTCAGGCGTGGTTCCGTTGATTCCCAGCAGGCTGAGACCGTGGTTGGCCGTATCCCAGACCAACTGGGAATTCGAGGCCCCCTTGGGGTAGAGATTCCAGGCACCGGAGGTTTTTGACCACTGGTCGAAGCTCATGTTGTACAACTGTTGAGCCTGTCCGACAGACGCAAACAGCAGGACTAAAAAGGATATGAGAAATATCTTTTTCATTTGCGACGGCAAAAGTAGCAAAAATCGGGCGAAAAACGTTATATTTGTACGATTTAAACGTACCGCATGGGTTTGTTGCTCCTTTATCTGCTCGGCGCAATGGCGATTTCCTTCCTGTGTTCGCTGTTGGAGTCCGTCCTGATGTCCACCCCGATCTCCTACATTACCATGAAGGAGGAAGAGGGGGACCGGAACGCCGTGCTCTTCGCCAAGCTCAAGGACAACCCGGACCGCCCCCTGACGGCAATCCTCTCCCTGAATACCATCGCCAACACCATAGGTGCCGCCGGCGTGGGCCAGCAGGCCACCCTCCTGTTCGGGAACCAGTGGTTCGGCCTCGTATCGGCCATCATGACGCTCCTGATCCTCATCTTCTCGGAAATCGTTCCCAAGACCATCGGATTGTACCATTGGAAGGACCTGACCTGGCTCTCCAGGATCATGAAGGGCCTGATGGTGCTGCTCTATCCCCTGGTCTGGATCGTCGAGAAGGTCCGCGAGCCCCTTGCCGGTGACGAACCCGACACGACGATCTCCCGGGAAGAGGTGTCCGCCATGGCCAACATCGGCGAGGAGGAAGGGGTGATCGACAATTCCGAGAACAAGGTCATCCAGAACATCATCAAGCTGGACGACATCAAGGCCTATGACGTGATGACTCCCCGCGTGGTCGCCGCCATCGCCCCGGAAAGCATGACGCTCAAGCAGTTCTACAAACAGGAAGACCTCTCGCACTACTCCCGCATCCCGGTGTATTCCGACTCCCCCGAGTTCATCACCGGCTATATCATGCGCTACGACGTGCTGGAGAACCTCGCCGAAGACAAGTTCGACACCCGCCTGAAATCCATCAAGCGCAAGATCGCTGCCTTCCACGAGGAAACTTCCGTGAGCGACATCTGGGAATCCCTCCTCAAGACCAAGGACCAGATCGCCCTCATCATCGACGACTACGGCTGCTTCCAGGGCATCATTACCCTCGAGGACATCATCGAGACCATCCTGGGCATGGAGATCATCGACGAGAACGATACGATCACGGACATGCAGCAATATGCGCGCGAACGCTGGCTCAAGCGCAAGAACCAGTACAAGCAGATCGTCCTCCCCGACGAGGACCCCTCCGAGGCCTAAGCCTTTTCCGCATAATGAAGAAGATCGCCGTCATAGGAGCCGGTGCCGCCGGTTGTTTCTGCGCCGCCGAACTGCGGAGGAGGCTTCCGGATGCCCGGATCGATGTCTTCGAAGCCGCTCCCAAACCCCTCGCCAAGGTGGCGATTACGGGCGGAGGCCGATGCAACCTGACGAACTCCTTCGAAGGAATCAATTCTTTATCAGAGGTTTATCCCCGAGGGGAACGCCTGATGAAGCGGTTGCTGCACTGTTTCTCACAGGAAGATACCTGGCGTTGGTTCGAAGCGGCAGGCGTCCCGTTGGTGTTGCAGGAAGACCACTGCGTGTTCCCAAGGTCCCAGGATGCGATGGATATCGTCCGTGCCCTTCTGCACCGGATGGAGGGCGTCTTCCTCCGGCTCCGCACCCCGGTCCGCAGCATTCAGGCCGGCCCCGAAGGCGGCCTCCTCGTGGATGGTGAAACCTTCGACTCGGTCGTCGTGACCACAGGCGGTGCCCCCAAGGGGCTTCCCCTGCTGGAAGGCCTGGACCTTGAATGGGTTCCGACGGTTCCCTCCCTCTTCACCCTCACTATCCGGGACGAGGCGATCCGTGCACTGATGGGTCTGGTCGTAGAAGCCTCCGTCTCCATTCCCGGGACGGCTTTCAAGGCCTCCGGTCCCCTGCTCATTACCGACTGGGGGCTCAGCGGGCCGGCCGTGCTGAAACTGTCTTCCTACGCTGCCCGCCATCTGGCCGGGAGCGGCTACAGAGCACCTTTGTCCGTGAACTGGCTGAATGCTTCCGAAGCGGAAATCCGTGCCCTCCTTCTGGACCTGGCCGAAGCGAATCCCAGGAAACAAGTATCCAACACTCCGCCTGCCGGCTTGCAGGCGAGGCTTTGGAACCATTTGACGGCCAAGGCCGAACTGCGTCCCGACATCCGTTGGACGGAACTGGGTTCCAAGGGACTCAACAAACTGGTAAACATTCTCACGCAGGACAGATATGAGATCGCCGGCAAGACGAAGTTCCGTGAAGAATTCGTAACCTGCGGAGGGGTGGCGCTGTCGAACATCGATCCGTCCACCCTCGAATGCAAGAAGTATCCCGGGCTGTACTTTGCCGGTGAAGTCCTGGATATCGACGCCGTCACCGGCGGATTCAACCTGCAGGCCGCCTGGACCACCGGGTTCGTGGCCGCCCAATCCATTGCCTTGAAATGAAAGAGATCCTCATCATCGTGGCGCCCGTCGCCATCGCCCTCCTCGTCATCGCCGTCCTCGTGACCTGGCTGGTCCTGAAATCCCGCTATGGGAAGGCATTGAACGGCGTTGAGAACCAACTGATCGCCGCGCAGGGCGAAGTCAAGTCCCTGTCGGCCCTCCGCGAGAACGACCTGGCTTCGCACGAAAAATCCGTCGCCCTCCTCAAGGAGGCTCACGACGCTGCCCTGAAGCAGCAGATCTCCGCTATCCGGGCGGAGATGACGGCCGAAACCGAGCGCCTGCTCAAACAGCGGGAGGAAGAGCTATCCCGCAAGGCTGAAGAGACTTTCAAGACCATTTCCGGCAGCCTGGACAAGGACATGAAGGAGATGAAGGAGGCTTTCGACGCCCAGAAGAAGAGCCATACGGAATCTTCCGCTTCCCTGAAGGAACAGTTGGAAGGCGCCGTCCGGAACCTGGCGGCGCAGACGCGTGACATCGGCCAGAAGGCCGACAATCTCGCCTCCGCCCTCAAGGGGCAGAACAAGATGGCCGGATGCTGGGGCGAGACCATCCTGTACAACATGCTGATCGAGGAAGGAATGGTGGAGGGACGCGATTTCGACAAGGAAGAGACGCTCCGGGATGCGATGGGCATCATCGTCCTGAACGAAGACAGCGGCAAGCGGATGCGCCCCGATTTCATCCTGCACTACCCCGACAAGACGGAACTCATCATCGATTCGAAGGTTTCCCTCGACGCCTATTCGGACTGGTGCGCCGCCGAGGACGAGAATGCGAAAGCCGATGCCGCCCGCCGCAACCTGACCGCCATCCAGACACAGATCAAGTCTCTGTCCACCAAGCGTTACCAGGATTATATCCGGGAAGGATACAAGACGCTGGACTATGTGGTGATGTTCATTCCCAACTACGGCGCCTTGCAGCTTGCGAAGACCCTGTCTCCCGATGTGTTCCGGGATGCCTACAACCAGGGCGTGCTCCTGACGACGGAAGAGACGCTGATGCCCTTCCTCCGGATGATCCGCATCGCCTGGACCAATTACGACCAGGCCCGGAACCAGGAGAAGATCGTGAAAGCCGCCCAGGCGATGATCGACCGCGTGGCCGACTTCGCATCGGCCCATGCGGCCATGGGCAAGAAACTGGATGAGGCGGTGAAAGAATACGAAAAATGCTCCGCCAAGATCGGTGATTCCGGGCAGAGCATCCTCGTATCGGCCAACCAGCTGGTCAAGCTGGGGATCCCGAAGAATCCGAAGAAGCCGCTTCCCGAGCCCGAAGCGTAATATCCGCCGTCTCCATCAGGACGAAATCCATCCCGCAGTTGCGGGCGAATTCCCGGTCATACTGCGAGTCCCCGAGCATCAGGGACCGCTCCGGCGCAATGTCCGGATAGTCGCGGCAGGCCTCTTTGAAGAGGCCCGTATTCGGTTTCCGGCGGGAATCGCTTTCATCGACGGCGGTGCACACATAGATGGCGTCGATCCGTCCGCCTGCCTTCCGGATTTCATCCAGCATCCGCCCGTGAACCGTCTCCAGCTGCGCCAGCGTCATCTTTCCCTTGCCGACGCCCCGTTGATTGGAAACAAGGATGATGTGCTTGAAATGCCCGGCCCAGGCGCGGAGACATTCGAGGATTCCCGGCAGGAATGCGAACTGGTCCCAGGTGCGTACATAATCCCCGGGCAGCCAGCGGTTGATAACGCCGTCCCGGTCCAGGAACAGCGTGTCGGCCCCGGAGGCCAGAACGGCATCCGAAGCTTTCAGAACCGCCTGCATCTCAGGAAGTTCCCTTTGTGCACGGGCATAATCGTCCGGAACTCCGATATCGATGAACCATCCATCCTGTACCTGTCCGGCCACCTGGTGAAGATCCGCCATCGGCTCCAGGAAATCCTTTTCGAAGGAGAATCTCCTGGGATACAGGGTCAGGTCCGTCTGGGAGCGGTCCAGGGCGTAAACACCCCCGTTGATCAGCCCTTCGGCACAGGGTGTCTTTTCGTGGAAGGCGGTGACCAGGTCCCCGTCCCAGTCCACGGCGCCGTAGCGGTCGAAATCGCGCATGGGCTTGAGGGCCAGCGTAACCGGAGCCGTAAAGCGGAGGGCATTCAAGTCCACGTTGAAAAAGGTATCCCCATTGAACACATACACCTGCTTCCCCCGGCAGTGACGGAGGGCAAGGCGAATGCCTCCGCCAGTTCCAAGCGGTTCGTTTTCAATGGCATAGGTAATCTCGAAAGGCCAATCACGGGATTCGATGAAACGGAATACCTGTTCCTTGAGATAGCCGACCGAGAGGACGACGTGCGTGACATCGTACCGGGAGAGCCACTCCAGCAGATACTGGAGGAAGGGCTTCCCGTCCACGGGTGCGAGACACTTGGGTACCTCTCCGGTGACGGAACGCAGCCGGGTACCGAGCCCCCCGGCCAGGATTATCGCTTCCATAGCTCGGGGACCTTGTCCGTCTCGTACACGCGCCAGGCGTGCGCTCCCCGCTCCGTAAACTGGAAGGGAACCACCTGGCCGGGCAACTGACCGAGGGCCTTGACGACGGCTGTCTTGCGGGTGGGAGGCACCATCAGCATCATGAATCCTCCGCCGCCGGCACCGGAGACCTTTCCGGCAGTGGCTCCGGCCGCGATGGCCGTGTCGAAGGCTTCCTGGATTACCGGATTGGTAATGGCTCCGGCCATCTTCTTCTTGTCTTCCCAGGCCTGTCCCAGGATGCGTCCGAATTCCGCCATGTCCCCTTTCAGCAGGGCCAGTTTCATGTCGATCGAACTCTGCTTGATCCGGTGCATCGCATCGATGGCGACGGCATTCCCGGAGGAGGTGTTCTTCTGCTGTTCGCTGATGATGGCGGCGCTGGAACGGGAGCGTCCCGTATAGTAGAGAACCATGGAAGACTCCAGTTCATCCACGATCCATCCCTTGATTTTCAAGGGGTTGACGATGACGATGTCGTTCTTCAGGAACTCCATGAAGTTGAAGCCGCCGAATGCGGCCGCATACTGGTCCTGCTTGCCGCCGGCCAGGGCCAGGTCCTTCCGTTCGATCTCGTAGGCCAGGCGGGCGATCTCGTAATCCCCCATCGGCAGGTTCATCCATTCGGCGAAGCATTTGAGGATGCAGACGACCATCGTGGAGGAAGTTCCCAGACCGGAACCGGCCGGTGCGTCGTTGCTGGTCGTGATGTGGAAGGCGCCGGGAACCGGGCCGAAATCCTTCACGACACGGTTGTACACGCCACGGACCAGGTCCGGGGCTCCTTCCAGCACCGGTCCCAGCGGGCAGTCCACGTGCGCATTGGCATCGTAAGCGTCCACCCGGACCGTATCCCCTTCCATCGTCTCGATGGTGCAGTAGGCCGATAGATTGATGGTTGCATTGAGAATCAGGCCGCCGTACAGGTCGCTGTAGGGAGAGACATCGCTGCCTCCTCCTGCGAGACCCAGCCGCAGCGGCGCTTTGCTTCGGATAATCATGTCGTCAGGTTCAATTTGTACAAATTTAACTATCTTTGTCCAAATTGCAAGCGATGAATCCGGAACTGGAGGCATACATCGAGGCGGAAATCATTCCGCGTTACCGGGGTTTCGACAAGGCGCACCGGGAGGACCACGTCCGGAACGTGATCGCCCAAGCCCTGGATCTCGCCCGCTACTATGACGTAGATTCCGACTTGGTCTATGCGGCCGCGGCCTATCACGATACCGGCCTCGCCGTCGACAGGGCCACGCACCATCTGGAATCCGGCAGGATCATCCGGGCCGACCGGCGTCTCCTCCGATGGTTCACCCCTTTGCAGGTGGAAACGGTCGCCCAAGCGGCGGAAGACCATCGGGCTTCTTCAAAAACGGCTCCCAGGAGCATATACGGCCGCCTGATCGCGGAAGCCGACCGCTTCATCGAACCGATGACCATCGTCCGGCGTACGATCCAGTTCGGCCTGGACCACTATCCGGAACTGGACACTGAAGGTCACTGGGAGCGAACATGGGAACACCTGCGGGAGAAATACGGCGACGGCGGTTACCTGCAACTTTGGATTCCGGAGTCTCCCAATGCCGCCCGGCTGGAAGAACTCCGCAAACTTATCCGGAACCCGGAAAGCCTGCGGAGCGTATTCGATAAACTGTTTGCGGAAGAGCGACCTACTGCGTAAGGGCCGACATCTTCTCTTTCACCGCCGCGATGCGGGTTGCGGCTTCATCGTAGCCAGTTTCCTGCGCCTTCGTATAGTACAGGATGGCCTTCTCGTACATTTCCAACGTCAGGGACTTGACTTTGGCCTTGTCTTTCCGTCGCGAGACGGTGGGTGACTCATCCCCCAGTTCCTCAAAGTCCTCTCCGGCCTGGAACAGCATCCGGGCCTGTTCCTGGACAGCTTTCCGAAGGTTCTCCTGTTGGGCGGTAATGGTCTCGTTCTGAAGCTGGATGGTCCCGTGCTGGGCGGAAATCCGCTCATTCTGCTCGGAAATCGTCCGGTCACGGTCCTGGATCTCTGCACGCAGGCTCTCAATCTCCTTCTCTTTTTCGGAGATGACCGCTTTCAGGCTGGAGATCACCCTTTTGAACTGGGTATTTTCTTGCGTCAATTGTTCCAGCTGGCTCAGCTTGGCTTTGATGTCATCGATGTTGTCTTCGATCATCTCCACCTGCGTAAGCCGCGCAGTCCCCTGCTCCACATCGGTCCGAAGGGCAGCCGTACTGCCGGAAACCTGCGACAGTTCCTGCAGGATCCTGTCCACGGCGACCGTTTGTTCCAGATACTCGCTGCGCGTTTGTTCTGCGCTGTTCCGAAGGTCTTCGTATGCCTCGACAACGCTGTCATACTCTTCCTTCGAAACGGTTTCCCCGGATTTCAGGAACTCACAGCCGACCGCCAGGAAGGCAGCCGCAAGGATGGGGATTATCGGGTAAGTTCGCATTGGAAGTCAGGCTTTTCAAAACGGATGGTGGTGAGTTTCAGGTCGGAGCGGTAAGTGATGCTGCCGGTTCCGAGCTCCTCGGAGGAAACCGTACCGTCTTCTCCGAGCCGGAAGGTATAGACCGTCGGCCCATAGACGGTCACCCGGGCGATCTGATACTCCCTGTCCCCGGTCTTCTTGACCGCGGCCGTGGCATAACGGGTCTCGCCGGCCATCGTGAATTTCATCGAATAGTTGCCTTCCAGGTTGCCGATCTTCTGGACATCCGGAAGGACGCTGACCTGCTTGGCGGACCGTCCGGCACAGCTGCACAGGACGACGGCGATCGCGGAGAACAATGTGAGACGACGAAGGGTAGTCATATCGGTTGATTACTGTAAGATGGCGTCAGCAAGGGCTTCCAGGGCAGCCTCGTCGCTATCCTTCATCCGACTGCGGATGGTGACGAGGTCGCCGACGATTTCCACGTCCTTCAAGGTCCCGAACATTTCCTTCATCACTTTTCCGGCCGTCGGGGCCCAGGTACCGTTCTCGATGAGGGCGACTTTCTTCTTCTGCCAGGATTTGGCCTGGAGAAGGTGCAGGAAGTTGTAGGCGGGAGTGAACAGTCCGCCGTCGTAGGATGCGGCCGCAAGGACCATCCTTCCGTAGCGGAAGGCGTCTTCCACGGCCTCCCCCATGTCGTCGCGGGAGAGGTCGGCGAAAGCGACTTTCGGGCAGCCCTTCTTCAGGAGGATTTCCTTCAGATGCTCCGCTACGGCCAGCGTGCCGCCGTGGATGGATGCGCAGGCGATGAAGACGCCCTCTGTCTCCACGCCGTACGTGCTCCAGGTCTGGTACAGGTCGATGTAATAGCCCAGATTCTCCCGGAGGATGGGGCCGTGCAGCGGGGCGATGACCGCAGGCTGAAGCGGAAGCACCTTTTTCAAAAGGACTTGTACGGGTGCACCGTATTTTCCGCAGATATTGAAGTAGTAGCGGCGGCCTTCGCAGGCCCAGTCGTCTTCCTCTTCGCCGAAATAGCCGCACCTGGACAGGGCTCCGAACTTGCCGAAAGCGTCGGCGGCGAACAAGACCTTGTCCTTTTCATCGAAACTCACCATCACTTCCGGCCAGTGCACCATCGGAGCCATGATGAACCGGAGCGTGTGGGAACCCAGTTCCAGCGTGTCCCCTTCCTTCACAGCCAGCGTGTTGAAGGTTTCTCCGTCAAAGAACTGGCTCAGGAAAACCAGCGCTTTCGCCGATGCGACGATCTGTACCTCCGGATAGCGCTTCGTCAGTTCCAGGATGCTCCCGGAATGGTCCGGCTCCATATGGTGGACCACCAGATAGTCCGGCGTCCGGCCGGCCAGAGCCTCCTCCAGGTTCTGCAGCCACTCTTCCCCTTTCCGGGCATCCACCGTGTCCATGACGGCCACATGATCGTCCAGGATGACATAGGAATTGTACGCCATCCCCTCGGGAACCGCATACTGGCTTTCAAAGAGGTCCAGATCCAAATCGTCGACACCGATAAAGCGGATGTCCGCGCTGATGTTCTTGGTCATAGTCTTGCGTTTATCTTTACAAAGATAATCCTTTTTTCCGTTCGAAACATTGATGTCCGAAATAAATTAATCCTTATCTTTGGGGCATGGCTGTCGAATTGCACAAGAAATCATTTCCCGAGCTTACGGTGGAGGAGCTCTACGAACTCCTGCGCGTCCGCAGCGAGGTCTTCGTCGTGGAGCAGGATTGTGTCTATCAGGACCTGGATGGAGACGACCAGGCCTCCGTCCACCTGTGGCTCACGGAAGGCGACAAGGTCGTCGCCCTGTGCCGGGTCTGCCCGGCCGGAACGCATATGCGGGAAGTCTCCATCGGTCGTGTCGTCACGACCGAACGGGGCAAGGGATACGGCAAGCGGATCATGCGGGAAGGCATCGCTGCGGCAAAGGAATACTTCGGGGCAAGGATCATCGACATTGAGGCGCAGGAATACGCGAAAGGCTTTTATGAGCAGGTCGGTTTCCGGCAGTCTTCCGACCCGTTCATGCTTGACGGGATCCCGCATATCCGGATGACCTGGACAGAGACGGTCCTCGAGACCGCGAGGCTCCGTTTCCGTCCCTGGACGGAGGCCGATGCCGGAGCCCTGTTCAAGTACGCCTCCGATCCGGAAGTCGGCCCGCGGGCCGGATGGCCGCCGCATGAATCCGTAGAAAACAGCCTGGAAGTTATCCGGACCTTTTTTTCAAACGACCATACCTGGGCATTGGTCCTGAAGGAAACAGACGAGCCCATCGGCTGCATGGGTTACTACCCTTATGGCGAGAGCAACATCGGAATCGGAGAGAACGACGCAGAACCGGGCTATTGGATCGCCAGACCCTATTGGAACCAGGGCCTGTGCACCGAAGCGTTCCGCGCCATGATTGACTACTGCTTCCACAAAAAGGGCTTCCAGACACTCTGGTGCGACTTTTTCGTGGACAATCCCGCCTCCGGACGGGTCATGGAGAAATGCGGATTCCGGGACACGGGCGAAATCAACTGGTGCAGCCACCTCTACCGGGGCGACGAGCGCCCGGTAAAGGTCATGCGGCTGGACTACGCGTTATAGCGGTTCACCACCGGATGGCTGAATAGATCGCTTCGGCCAGCATCCGGGCGCCCGTACGCTGGGGATGGACGCCGTCGCGGCAATATCGGCTGTCGGTGAAAAGGTCCTGCAGGTCAATCAGTTCCAGACCCATTTCATTCGCAATCTCCCGGATGGCGGGCCTGACTCCCTCCTCCATCGTCTCCGGATAGACGCCCAGCAGCGGCCTTCCAAGGACAGGAAAAATCCGGATGGGGGCGATCAGGACCACACGCGGGGAGGAAGGCAGACGCTGATAGGATTCAATGATTTTCCGGTAGTCGCGGCGAAAGATGTCCGGATCCCAATTGCGAGTCTTCGTGTCATTTGTTCCGAGCATCAGAAGGACGATATCCGGATTCCATCCGAGGCTCTCCCCGTACACCCGCTTCTTGACATAAGGCGTATCCGCATCGAAGCGGGCCGATGCGTCATTGTAGCCGTAATTCCGCACTTCATACCCGTCTCCGAGCTTCTCCTGAAGGAGGGCGGGATAACTCTGTTTCCAGGGATTCAGCAGCGTGAATCCCCAGGTAATGCTGTCTCCGATGCAAGCGACCCGAATCATATCCTAAAAAAACAAGTCCACCTGTGCAGGGTGGACTTTGGAGGTGCCAAGCGGAATCGAACCGCTGTAGCAGGTTTTGCAGACCTGTGCCTAACCGCTCGGCCATAGCACCGTTGGGATTGCAAAGATAGGTAGAAAAACCGAATTTGCAAAAAATTATTCCACATACAGGAGGAGGCCCTTGAGGTACTCTCCTTCGGGGTGGTAGATGTTCACGGCATGGTCTGCGGGCTGGTTCAGACGGTCCAGAATCCGGACGCTGCGGCCGGTCTGGGCGGCGGCGGAAAAGACCGCCAGGGCGAAAGCCTCCTTGTCCACGACCTGGGAACAACTGAAGGTGAACACGAAACCTCCCGGGGCCACTTTCGCGATGGCCGCGGCATTCAGGCGCTGGTATGCACGGAGGGCGTTCTTGAGGGCTCCGCGATGCTTGGCGAAAGCCGGCGGATCCACGATCATCAGATCGTACTTCCCTTCCGGGACATCCCGCAGGAATTCGATGGCATCAGCGCAATGGGAAGTATGCAGGGACGGGTCGAATCCATTCAGGACCACATTCCGGTCCACCATGTCCATCGCCTTGCGGGAACTGTCCACGGAATCCACGTGCAAGGCCCCTCCGGAAAGCGCATAAATGGAGAAGCCGCCGGTATAACAGAACAGGTTCAGCACATTCCGCCCCCTGGCCAGCCTTCCCACGGCGGCGCGGTTCTCGCGCTGGTCCAGGAAGAATCCTGTCTTCTGGCCTTCGTTCCAGTTGACATAGAATTTGTTCCCGTTTTCGAGGACCACGGTTTCGTCGGTGTCGGACCCTTCCTTACGGTACAGGTAACCATCGACCAGATCCAGCCCGGCCTTGAATGGAGCGGTGCCGGAACTCTTGTCGTAAACGGCCTTCAGATCTTCCCCGTAAACCGCTTTCAGAGCCTCGCAGATGTCCCCCTTGGCCTTGAACATGCCCACCGAATGGGCCTGCAGGACACAGACGCCGTCGTAATAGTCGATGATGAGCCCGGGAAGTCCGTCGCCCTCCCCGTGAACCAGCCGGTAGCAACTGGTCGAAGCCGATCCGTGCAGGCCGAATGCGACGCGGAGACGGAACGCCCGGCCGATCATCCGGACCCAGAAATCCGGGGCGAGCGGATCCTCGTCGAAACTCAGGATCCGGACGGCGATGGAACCGATCTGATAGTGCCCGCAGGCAAGATACTGGCCGTCAGCGGAGTAAACGCCCACCAGGTCGCCTTCCGCAGGATGGCCGGTAACCTGGGCGATGGCCCCGGAGAAGACCCAGGGATGGAACCGGAGGATGGAATCCTCGCGGCGGGGACGGAGAATGACTTTTTCCATTTATTCTTGCTCGGGATAAAGCTCGGGATGGAGCTGTTCGGGGGTAAGGGGGGCCTTTTCGGCCTGGCGCAGCTTCAGGTACATCTCCCGGCACACCCAGGCGTCGGTAGCCGCATAGCGCTGCTGGGACTCCGACAGTTGGTCGGCCTCCCAGTTGGAGAGCTGCTGCGCCTTCGAAATCTTGAATCCCAGGATGATCGCCGTCATCTTCTTGACCGACTTGTCCCGGATGCCGTATTCCCACGCGATTTTCTGCAGGTCCACGAACTGCTGTGGCTGGAACCCGGCGAACTGCTGAAGACCCCGGACATCATCGTGGATGGCGGCGCCTACCTTCACGATGTTCGGATTGGCCAGCACGGCGCAGAGACGGCGCGGAATCCCTCCCATCTTCTTGATGCGGAAGAGGAAGGCCTTTTCGGCCCCGGAAAGCTGCAGGAGGGCGGTTCCGTTGGATCGCTGGTCCGGCGAGAAGGTGGGGCGCGTCTCGGTGTCGAATCCGATCACTTTCTGCTGCTTGAGGTAGCGGACCGCATTTCCAAACTCCTCCCCGAGGGTGTCGATCACATGGATCTCCCCGGGGAAGGAAGCCAGTTCCAGCCGGCCGATTTCCTCCGGACTAATCGTAATCTGGAACATAGATATAGTTGTCTTCGCGCGGTTCCGCGGAATCGTTCATTCCGCCGAACCGCTTGACCAGATAGTCCAGGCTCACCTCGACCGGAACATAATCGCCGTCCATGGATTCCTCCGTCTGGAAGTAGCGGGCCGAAGGATAGGCGATGTTATGGGTGAATAGGTTCTTTTCCCGCAGGAGGCGGTAGCAGGCCTCTGTCAGGCAGGATGTCGGTTCCAGGAAGCGGAAGCCCACGGCCAGCATGCTGTCAAAGGACATGTCTTCTTCGGTGATCTGACGATGGATATGCTCCACCTCGGCGGTCAGTTCGTCCATGTCGGCCGTAAAACTGTCCAGCAGGACGGCGTCCAGTACCGTGTTGGGCTTGCGCTGCCGATACTGCCTGAGCAAGTTGCGGAACGCTGTCCGGATATCGGCCCCTTCGGGCGTAACGACCGTGAGGTCGATCCCGTCCGTGGCATAAGGAAGATACGCTTCTCCGGCTTGGGCAGGGGCCCACACGGCTGCGTGCCTGACACCGTACTTGACGGCCGACTTCACCAGGGCTTCTTCCGAAGAGAGGATCACCGCTTCCCGACCCGCCATCTTGAAGAGGGTGTCGATGTCAAAGCGGCCGTATCCCGAAAGAAGGGAGGAAGCCAGGACGAAAACCTTGGCTCCGCCTTTCCGGAGACGGGAAGAACGGTCGGATGCATCGCTGTATGCGACCGTGTCAAGCGCCATGACGGCATTGCGGACGGCTACTTCCCGAAGAGTGTCCCGACTGGTGGAAACCAGCCGGAGATAAGGGGCATTGTAATCGTCCATCAGGACGATGAACGTCTCGCCGGCAAAATCCGGAAGGCGGTCCGGGGCGGCTTTCCCGTCGATGTTGTCCACTTTGTCGGTCGTCAGGAAAGCCCGGGAAAGCAGCATGCACTCTTCCGGTTCGCCGATGAGGGCGATGGAACCTTTCGTGCCATCCGTCCGGTAATGCCTGACCAGCGAGAAGGTGCCGGCTGTATCCACGGCAAGCTGTTTGACATAGGGGATCGTGTCCCGGACGACAGGAGCGCGGTCGTTGCAGGAAACCGCCGCCAGAAGGACGGCTATGGGGAAAATCAGTTTTTTCATCCGGATCTTTTATTCTGCAAAAGTACGGAAATCTCCTTATATTTGCAAAGATGAAGATTTTACTCGCGCTGGATTCCTTCAAGGGCAGTCTCACCGCCCGGGAGGCCGTGGAGGCCGCGGCTTCCGCCCTGGACGGGGACATCGTGCGTCTCCCCCTTTCGGACGGAGGCGAAGGATTTACGGAATGCATGGTGGAAGCCTTGGGCGGTGTCTTCCGGACGGTACGCGTCCACGACCCGCTGGGACGGCAGGTCAATGCCCGCTACGGGCTGGTACAGGGTGGACGGACCGCCGTCATCGAGACGGCCGCCGCCGGCGGTCTGACGCTGCTGAACCCTTCAGAACTGGATCCCTGGAATGCCTCATCCTTCGGTGTAGGTGAAATGATCCTGGATGCTGTCAATCAGGATGTAGAAGAAATCTGTATAGGCCTGGGAGGAACCGCCGTCATGGATGGAGGGAGCGGCATGCTCGATGCCGTCGGCACCCTGCCAGCTCCGATCAGGATCCATGCTTTTTTCGATGCGGACGTTCCCCTGACCGGTCCCCGGGGAGCCGCCTACGTATTCGGGCCACAGAAAGGCGCCGATGCGGAGATGGTCCTGCGGCTGGACAAGCGCTTCCGAGACCTCTCCCGGTCGTGGAAGGACCAATATGGTGTCGATGCGGACAAAATACCCGGCGCCGGCGCTGCAGGTGGCATCGGAGCGGCCCTGGGCGTGTGCCTGCGGGCACAGATGCACCCCGGAATCGATTCGGTCCTGGATGCGGTCGGATTCGGAGGCAGGCTGGACGGAAGCGACCTGGTCATTACCGGCGAGGGTAAGGCGGACTTACAGACCCTTACCGGGAAGGTTCCCTATGGCGTTCTGCGTCAGGTACGGCGTCTAAGTGCCGATATCCCGGTTATTCTCGTGGCCGGACGCGTGGAAGACAAGGCCGCCTTGCTGGAGGCCGGGTTTACAGATGTAATCCGGATTACACCCGAAAACGAGTTCGATGGGAAAGGGATGGAAAAGGAGGTGGCGGCGGGTAACCTAAAGCGTGCCGTCCAGGATCTCCAACATCTTCGGAACCAACATTGAATACACGTATTCTTCTTCCATAAAATGCGTTCCATCATATTCTTGGAACGTGTTACCGAAGATTTTTCTCCAGGTAGAGACTTTCACCACTCCCCACTTCTTGTAGTGGTCTTTCCGGCCGAAGAAAGCATAGTAGAAACCGCCGCCGGAAACGGCTTTCAGGGCGTCTTCCCAATGAGTCTTGTATTTACGGAGAATGTCGTATTCGAAACGCAGCGGCTGCCGGTCGCCCTCCTTGACAGGCCAGATCCGATGCAGCAAGGCAGACCCTCCGGGAAGACGCGTAATCCACGCCACGCGATACAGGAACATCGGGGCGCCCAGGGACGGAGAAACGAACAGATGGGGAATGCCCCGGACGCGCAGGGCCTGGATCGCCCCGAGGGACTCTCCGATCACCAGAACGGGTTCCAGTTCTTCCACCCATGAAAGGATTTGTTTCCGCCCGGTTTCCGGGTCGAAATCGTATGTACGCACGATGACGGAGATGTCCGTCCCGGAAAAATGTTCCCGCAGCAGACGGGGAATGCGGCTGTCGCCACCGCCGCCCATGCCGTGTATGTACAAAACGTTTCTCACCTTGCAAAAATACGATTAATTCCTTACATTTGTGAGGATAGAACACATTTTAAAAACCCGATATGAAGAAAGTACTCTTTGCCCTTGCGCTTGTCGCCGTACTTCCGACGTACGTCCTTGCGCAGAACCCGGCTCCGAAAGTGAGCACGAAGGACTATCAGTTCACCACCGTGAAGGAAATCCCCGTCACATCGATGAAGAACCAGAACCGCAGCGGCACCTGCTGGTGCTTCTCGGCCCTCTCCTTCCTCGAGTCCGAGGTCATCAAGGCGAAGAACCTCAAGACGGAAGCCTACCCCGACTTCTCCGAGATGTTCGTCGTCCGCCACTCCTATCACGACCGTGCCATCAAATACGTGCGCCTGAACGGTTTCATGAACATGGCGCAGGGAAGCGGCTTCGGTGATGTCCTCGAAGTCATCCGTAACTATGGACTGATGCCGCAGAGCGCCTATTCCGGCATGAACTACGGCTATGACCTTCCGGTCCAGGGCGAGCTGGACGCCGTCCTAAAGGGTTATGTGGACGCCGTGGTGAAGAATCCCAACCGCAAGCTCACCCCCGTCTGGCCCAAGGGCTTCGACGGCATCCTGGACGCCTATCTCGGCGACCTTCCGGAGACCTTCGTCGAGAACGGAGTCACCTATACGGCAGCGAGTTACCGTGACGCCATGGGCATTAACCCGGACGACTACGTGAACATTTCCTCCTATACCCACCATCCGTTCTACTCCCAGTTTGCCATCGAAGTCGAGGACAACTGGCGCGCCGGCCTCTGCTACAATCTCCCGCTGGACGAGTTCATGGCCATCATCGACAACGCTGTCGAAAACGGCTACACCGTTCTCTGGGGCGGCGATGTGAGCGAACCCGGTTTCACCCGCGACGGCCTGGCCGTCCTGCTGGACACCGAAGCCAAGCCCACCACCGGTTCCGACCAGGAGCGCTGGGTCGGCAAGGCCGATGAGAAGCAGGCCGAACCCGCCGCCAAGGGCCTTCCCAAGGAACTTGAGGTAACCCAGGAAACCCGCCAGCGGATGTTCGACGAGAAGACGTCCACCGACGACCACGGCATGCACCTTTTCGGCACCGCCAAGGACCAGAACGGAACCAAGTATTATCTGATCAAGAATTCCTGGGGTGTCACCGGTGCTTACGACGGTGTCTGGTACATGTCCGAGAACTTCTTGAAAGCCAAGACCCTGAACTTCGTCGTCAATAAGAAAGCTCTTCCGAAGGATATCCAGAAGAAGCTCGGAATCAAATAGTTCCGAATGAGCCTGACAAAACACGTTCCCAATGCGATCACTTCCTTGAACCTGCTCTCAGGTGTCTTGGGAGTGATCTTCGCATTGGAGGGACACCTCGGATGGGCGTTCCCGCTGATGATCCTTGCCGCCGTCTTCGATTTCTGCGACGGCCTGGCGGCGCGCCTGCTTCATGCTTACTCCCCCATCGGCAAGGAACTGGATTCCCTGGCCGACCTGGTCAGTTTCGGCGTTCTGCCAGCCATCATGCTGTACAAGGTTCAGCCGGCCGACGCCCATATCCTGCTTCGTTTCCTTCCCCTGTTCGTCGCCGTCATGTCCGCCCTGCGGCTTGCCAAATTCAATGTGGATGAGCGCCAGACGCTGGACTTCATCGGGCTTCCCACGCCCTCGTGCGCCATGGTTTGCGGTTCCCTCGCTTACTTCCTGGACCGGATGGGCGGAGTCCCGGCGGAAGCCGGACCCTGGCTGGTAGCCGCTGTGGCCGTCATCCTGGGCCTGTTGCTGGTCAGCGAGATTCCGATGTTCGGAATGAAAATCAAGAAAGGCCATAAGCTTCTGGATACAAAGCGTATAGCCTTTCTCATCCTGGCGGCGGCCTGCATCCTGACGACCGTGCTGATGCGCGGAAACTGGAGCCTGGCCGTCCTGACCGTGTTCTCCGCCTATATCGTGGAGAATCTGGTCCTCGCCGTCATCAATAGTTGTCGGCGCGAAGCATGAAGTAGCTCTTCGGGTGCTTGCACACCGGGCACAGTTCCGGAGCCTTCTTGCCGACCACGATGTGGCCGCAGTTCGAGCATTCCCAGATCATGTCATCTTCGCGGGAGAAAACGACGCCTTCCTTGATGTTGCCCAGAAGCTTGCGGTAGCGCTCTTCGTGGGTTTTCTCGATGGCGCCCACTTTCTCGAACAGGAAAGCGATGTCGGCAAAGCCTTCTTCCTTCGCCACCTTGGCGAATTCGGCATACATGTCGGTCCATTCGTAGTTCTCGCCGTCGGCGGCGTCGGCAAGGTTCACTTCCGTTCCGGGGACTTCCCCGCCGTGCAGCAGCTTGAACCAGATCTTGGCATGCTCTTTCTCGTTCCTGGCAGTTTCCTCGAAGAGGTTTCCGATCTGGACATAGCCGTCTTTCTTCGCCTTGGAAGCATAATAGAGATACTTGGTGTGAGCCTGTGACTCACCGGCAAACGCAGTCTTCAGATTCGCCTCGGTTTTTGTTCCTTTCAGTTCCATCGGATTCAGTTTATTGTTTGTATATTTGTATCAGTGAGTACAAAGATAGTCATTTTTGAGTTGAAATGACAGGATTTGCGCTATATTTATTAAAATCATTGTAAATAAGGATATAAAACTAAATAGTTTTAAGTGGTAACAAAAAAGTTAATAGTCAGAAAGGCCACTCGGAAGCCTGTCCGGCGCAAAAAAATGAAGCGCTGGAAGGTCCAGCCGTGGATGGTTGCCGCGGGATTGCTCGTCCTGGTCTGCCTGGTCTGTTACCCATACTACCGAAGCGGGCGGTTCGCGACTTCCGGCGCAAGGATTCCTGACGGAGCCAAGGAATTCTGCCTGGACATCTCCCACTACAACGAAGGGATCGTATGGGATTCCCTGCTGGTCATGGTGGATGGCAGGGGCACTACCACAAAAGACCTGCTCCACGCAAAAAGGATCTTTCCCGTCACCCGCGTCATCATCAAGGCGACGGAAGGAGAAAGGATGTCCGACAACCGGTTCGAAGCCCATTGGGAGGATGCCGGTTCACATCCTTTCGCCCGGGGAGCCTACCATTTCTTCCGCTCCTCGAAGGATCCCATAAAGCAGGCTGAGCATTACATCGGCCACGTCCGCCTGCGTCACAGTGACCTTCCACCCATCCTGGACGTTGAAACCATGCATTCCGGATGCACCCGGGAGGAACTCAACCGGAAGGTCCTTCTATGGCTGAAAACCGTTGAGAAGCACTATGGACGAACCCCGATCGTGTACACGTCCGACAGTTTCGCACGGGATATCCTCTCGTCGGAAATCACCGGTCACTATCCGATGTGGATCGCCCGCTATAACGAGCAGCCGCCCCGATTCCAGCCCTGGACAATGTGGCAATTCACGGACAAGGCCGTCCTCTACGGTGCTCCAGGTTATGTCGATTTATCCGTAATCCAATGAATATGAAAAGATTCTTGCTATTTGTCGCCCTGGTGGCACTTCCGATGCCGGCACCAGCCCAGAAGAAGCCGCTCGACCATGATGCCTACGACGGATGGCAGGCGGTCTCCAGGACCGTCCTGTCCCCTTCCGGCCGCGTCGTCTCCTATATGGTCAATCCGCAGGAGGGTGACGGGACGCTTTATTTCCGCATCGCCGGAAGGAAGGACGCCCGTGTCATCGAGATTCCCCGGGGATACCAGGCCCGCATCCTGGACGACGACTCCCATGCCGTCTGCCTGATCAGGCCGGAATTCCAGAAGACCCGCCGTGCGAAGATCCGGAAACTGACGGGCGACAAGCTGCCCCAGGATTCCCTCGCCGTCATTGACCTCCGTACGGGTGACATTCGTAAGTTCGCGAATGTCAAGTCCTTCCAAATGGGGATGCATGCGGTGGACCGGTTTGCCTTCGCAACCATCGACACGTCTTTCGTAAAGAAGGTCGAGAAGGACATGGGAACGCCCCTGGCCGTTTATCATTTCTCCGACGGACATCTGGACACCCTGAAGAATGTGGACAAGTATGCCTTCAGCAAGGATGGGAAAACGCTGGGCTTTATCCGCAAAACGGACAAAAAGCACTCGGTCGTCGGTTTCCATTCCGATGGAAAGACCCGCATGATAGCCGATACGGCCACTTTCCACGCCGTCCCGACCTTCGACGAATACGGTGAGAAAGCCCTTTTCCTTCAGGCAAAGGATACGGCCTCTACCGGAAGCAAGCACGCCGCCCTATGGCTTTACGATATCATCCGGGACGAAGCCTGGGAACTCGTTGCCGCCGACCAGCGCCGCAATATGCCTGAGAACTGGGGCCTTACGGAGAACAGTACCTACTTCTTCAGCAAGAAGCTCGGTTCCATTTATGCGGGCATCCAGGAGTATGTCCCCGTCAAAGATACCAGCCTCGTTCCCTTTGAGACGGCGGGACTGGATATCTGGAATTGGAACGCGGCGGAAATTCCGCCCGGGATGAAGGCGAGCCTACCCCGCGACAAGCGTCGGACCTATCCCTGCCTGTATCAGGACGAAGGCCTCATTCCCTTCAATACCAGCAAGGCGGACCGTCTGATCTTCACCGACAACTACGATGCTGAAGCAATCCTGGAGGTAAGTCCTGTAAACCCCATTGAAAGTCAATGGAATGTGCAGGGAGAATCCATCCTTACCATCATCTTCCCGGGCTCCGGGCGCCGGCAGGAAATCGCCCGCGGTGCCTTCGATTCCGCCCAGCTTTCTCCGAAGGGTCGCTACGCCATCTGGTGGGATTATCCCGCCCGCGGCTGGAAGGCCTACGACATCGGAAACGAACGTTTTCTGGACCTGGCGGCAGACACTGTCTTCTGGGATGAGAAGGACGACCATCCGATGATGCCCGAATCCTACGGCGTCGCAGCCTGGACGAAAGACGATGAGGACGTCATCCTGAACGACCGTTATGACCTCTGGATGATCCGGCTTTCCGACGGGGAGGCAACCCGTCTGACCCAGGGCCGGGAGCAGAAACGGACCTACCGGTACATCAGCACGAAAGACAGCGAAGAGGAACCGGGCATCGCTCCGGGCGAAACCATCTACCTGAGCGTCTTCGACGAGATTACAAAGGAGAACGGGCTCGCCTCTTGCCAGGTAAAGGCGAAGAAACTGAATTTCAAGACATTGGCTTTCGGCGGGTACACCTTTGACGTTCTCAGGAAAGCGAAGGACGCTCCTGTCTTCACCTATTTGAAGGGCAACTTCCAGGAACCGATGGACCTGTACTGCACCGATTTCGGGAAGAACACCGCAAAACTCACGGCCATCAATCCCCAGCAGGCGGACTATAACTGGGGCACGGCGGAACTGTACCATTGGACAACCTATGACGGGAAACGCCTGGATGGAATCCTTTATAAGCCCGAGGACTTCGACGCCTCGAAAAAATATCCCCTGATGACATATTTCTACGAGACCAGTTCCGAAACACTGTACAGGAATATTCCCCCGCAGCCGAGTTGGTCCACCGTTAACCTTACTTTCTATACATCAAGAGGTTACGTGGTCTTCGTACCGGATATCGTCTATACGCCGGGCACGCCGGGACAGTCGGCCTACAACTGCATCGTAAGCGGTGTGGAATCCCTCACAAAGTTCCCTTGGATCGACAGGGAGAACATGGCCATCCAGGGCCAGAGCTGGGGCGGATACGAGGTCGCGTACCTCATCACCCGCACGAACCTGTTCAAGGCGGCTGGCGCGGGCGCGCCCGTGTCCAACATGACATCGGCCTACGGCGGCATCCGCTGGGAGTCCGGCATGAGCCGCCAGTTCCAGTACGAGCAGACGCAGTCCCGCATCGGCCGTGACCTCTGGAACGGTCTGGAACTCTATATGGAGAACTCTCCCCTCTTCCGGCTCCCGAACGTGCAGACGCCGGTTCTGATCATGCACAACGACAACGACGGCGCCGTTCCGTGGTACCAGGGCATCGAGATGTTCATGGGCCTGCGCCGCCTGGGCAAGCCGGCCTGGCTGCTGGAATACAACGACGAGGCCCATAACCTGCGTGAACGACGCAACCGCAAGGACTTGAGCATCAGGTTACAGCAGTTCTTCGACCACTATCTGAAGGGCGCCCCGGAACCCGCCTGGATGCGCGACGGCATCCCGACGATGAAGAAGGACTACTACTTTGGATACGAGAACGCTGAATAACTGAAACAGCCCGCTTCGGCGGGCTGTTTTCATTTCATCTTGTTCAACAGGCATTGGATCAGCTTGCCGTTTTCATCCCGAAGGTGCATTCCGTTGCCTCGGCAATACTTCCAGAAGCGGCAGGCGGCGCAGTCGTCCTTGTACATCCAGGAGCGGTCGCGGTAGGGCTGGAATCGGGTGTTCCAGACTTCCATGAAGTCGTCCTCGTAGATATTGCCCTGATGGTAGTCCGCACGGATGCTGGCGCAGGCCGAGATGGAGCCGTCGGCGAGGACGGAGCCCACATTGACACCGGCCTGGCACATGTAGAAATGGTCGCGGACATCGCCTTCGTAGTTGCCCAGGAAGCCTTCACAGGCGAATTCCGCCCGGATACGGCCCTCTTTCCGGGTAGCCTTGATAAATTCCATCAGGCCGCGGAGTTCCTCGCCGGTAAGCTGCAGTTCAGGGTCCTGCGCGGCGCGTCCGACCGGGAAAACCGTAAACAAACGCCATTCCTTGAGGCCCAGGCCGATGAGGTATTCCTTCAGTTCATTCAGGTGCGGGAAATTGCGCCGGTTCACACAGGTGACGACATCGAATGCGATTTCACCCGAGTCTACAACCATCTTGATAGCGGCGGAGGCGCGCTTGAAGGAGCCGGGGACTCCGCGCATCCAGTCGTGGTCCGCCTCCAGGCCGTCCAGGCTGATGGTCATCGCGCGGAGACCGCTCTGCAGGAGGCGCCGATAGCGCTCCGGCGTGAGGCCCCAGCCGTTCGTGACCATGCCCCAAGGGAACTCCTTTTCATACATCATCCGGCCGCAGGCTTCCAGGTCGGGACGCATCAGCGGCTCGCCGCCGGTGACGTTGATCATGACCTTGTGCGGGTCCGTCGCGGCACGCACGCTGTCCAGAACCTTGGCGAAATCCGCCAGGGGCATATCGGGCACCGAGGCCGTCTGCTTGCAGTCACTGCCGCAGTGGCGGCAGTGGTGGTTGCAGCGCAGGGTGCACTCCCAAAAAAGCTGCCGGAGCGGATGTGATGCGATCACATCATCCTGCAGCTTCTTCGTGATATCCAGCGCGATACGGCGCCTGAGCGAAAGTCTTTCTTTCATCAGTCGTCTTCTTCCAACACGGCATCGGCCTGAATGGTGTATTCACCGGAGTACCAATTCTTGTCGCCTTTCTTTGTCTGCTCGACGGTCAATTCTGAACCTTTGAGAATCTTCGTCTGGAACGAACCGTGGGCGCTGCCATCGACATCTTCGAACTTGACGGTGGCCTTCTCTGCCCTGTCAGGCCAATTGTATTTCAGGCGTTCTTTCTCGAAATGACCCCGGGCGTCGGAATAGAGAGTGTCGCTCTCCCATTCCTGTTGCTCTTGCGGAACTTCAGGGTTTGGCGTGAACACGACGCGAATCCCTTCGATTCCCTTGCCCTTCGCATCCTTTACCTCACCGACCAGTTTGAAGTCGGCATTGGGGCATCCGTACTCCGCCCTGAAGATGCCAAGTTTTCCACATCCGGTAAATCCCAGAAGGCCCATTAAAAGGCCCAGGATCCATTTCCATCCCTTTCCAAGTGCAGTTTTCATCGCTATTCCGTTTTCAATTGTTTTTCCGGCGCTTCCATCTTCTCGAAACGTGTCGGCGGGACCCCGTACATCAGTTTGATGGGCGCATCCGGATTCTGCCTGAAAATGACCGTGTCGGGCAGATGCACCTTGAGTGTATCCACCGGATTTTCCGTCCGGCGCGGCCGGAGCCGGGGGCTGCAGGAAGAAAACCCCAGCAGGCCCAAAAGCCCGATCGCGAACATCAATCTGATACGGTCCTTTTTCATAATCTGCACTTTAAATCTACATCCTGCAAAAATCTTGCACAATTGAAGCTATTATTTTTTCAGTTCCGATATCATCGCTTCCGCAACGGCTTCGGAAGCACCGGTTCCGCCAAGGAGTTCCCGGACTTCGGTGTAATCGGCAAGCATCCGGGTCCGGCAGTCCGTGTCTTCGAGAAGGCGGCGGACTTCTGCAGTAAGACGGTCGGAGGTGAAGCTTTCCTGCAGAAGCTCCCGGAAAGCAGCCCGGTCCAGAATCAGGTTTGCCAGGCTCACATATTTGATTTTAAGGATGATCCGTGCTACGAGAGCGGTCAGGGCAGAGGTCCGGTAGGCCACGACCTGAGGCGTGCCGATGAGGGCCGCCTCAAGCGAAGCAGTGCCGGAATTGATAACGGCGGCGCGGGCCTGGCGAAGTACGCCGTAGGTGTCGCCAAAGACGACGTGCACGAACCCATCATTCCCTGCCAGATCGTAATCCTCCCGCGTACGTCCGGGTGCGGCGGCGATCAGGAACTGATAGCCGGCGTATTCCGGCATCTCGTGCAGACGGGCTGCCATCGCCATGAAAGTGGGCATCATCGTCTTGATCTCCCCGCTGCGCGAGCCGGCGAGGAGGGCGATGACGGGCCGGTCGGAAAGACCGTGACGCTCCAGGAACGCCTCGCGCGTCTCATGCAGGGCTTCGGAACGGTCCACGGCATCCACCAGCGGATTCCCGCGGTAAATGAAATCGACCTCCTTTCGCCTGAAATAATCGATTTCGAAAGGGAAGACGATGAAGAGCTTGTCCACGAAAGCCTTCAACTTCCTGATGCGGCCTTCTCGGGACGCCCATACCTTCGGAGCGATGTACCAGAAAACCTTGAATCCGGCCTTATGGGCGAATTCGGCGATCCGGAAATTGAAACCGGGATAGTCGATGAGGATGACCACGTCAGGCTTCCAGGCGGTGATGTCCTCCTCGCAATCACGGACCCTCCGGAGCAGTTTCCGCGCCTGGACGAGCACTTCCCAGATGCCCAGGACGGCCCCTTCCCTGTAATCCCGGACCAGACCGTTTCCCTGCTGGTTTTCCTTGTATGCCGCGTCCATCAGTCCGCCGCCCCAGAACCGGATGTCCGCTTCCGGATCGCGCTCATACAGGCCGCGCATCAGGTTGGAACCGTGCAGGTCCCCGGAAGCTTCTCCGGCTACAATATAGTATTTCATAGGGCTGTCCCCTGCAGACCCTGCAGGCGCTTCAGTTCCACGAAATCGGTCCGGTCGATGGTATTCGGGACAATGGTGATCCAGTTGGATTCGATCAGCACGTGGTCCGCATCCATCGCCCCGTCCTCATCGTCCACGAAGTCGCCGATCATCATGTAGCCGGTCTCCCCTTCATCCAGCGGAGGCAGGTTCTCCTGCAGATGGAAACCGGTCGCTTCGTAGGCCTGGAGGCGTTCCACGTCCCATTCCTGGAACTCGCGCACCCAGTGCCCGCGGCCCTGCCGGGCAAAGCGGATGCCTTGGAGCCGGTCCGCAGGGACATCCGGGAAATTGATGTTGTATAGCAGGCCGTACTTATCCTCCGGCCAGTTCTCCAGCAGGAAGTGCAGGATGCCGGGGAGATACCGTTCCACCAGGGAAAAGTCCGCATCCGGACGGAAATTGCAGAGGGAGACGCCGATGGCCTTGCAGCCGTTCAGGGCGCCTTCTTCCGTCGCACCGATGGTGGCGGAATAATTGGCGGCCGTGGCCGCGTTGGAACCGTGGTTGATTCCGCAGATCACCAGGTCGGGATTGCGGTGCTCGTAAAAGTATTCCAGGCCGAACTTCACGCAGGAAGCCGGCGTAGCATCCAGATAGTGCCAATTACCCGGACCTTCCTCCGGAAGGGCCTTGTGCGCCAACCGTTTCATGCCCAGTGAAACGGCCATGGACATCGCACTCTGATGATACTTCGGAGCGACGACCGTCACCTCGCCGAAATCCGCCATGATCCGCGCCAGAGCGTGGATGCCACCTGCCTTGTAACCGTCGTCGTTGCTGATCAGTATCTTCATCGGAGCCATATTATAAAAAAACTTTAAAATCTCTTTGCAAAGATACGGAATTCTCCAAACTTTTTCGTAAATTTGCGAGTCCAAGAAAGATGAATCTTTCAGACTGGTTAGAAATACGTTTAACAAACAATAAATTACAACATTATGATCAAACTCGGTATTAACGGTTTCGGCCGTATCGGACGTATGGTTTTCCGTGCTGCTGTCGAGAATTTCGCAGGTGACATCCAGGTTGTCGGTATCAACGACCTCCTCGATCCGGATTATCTCGCTTACATGCTCAAGTACGACTCCGTCCACGGCAAGTTCGACCACGACATCAAGATCGACGGCAACTTCATGATCGTCGACGGCAACAAGATCCAGGTCTTCTGCGAGAAGGATCCCGCCAACATCACCTGGGGTGCCCTGGGTGCCGACGTCGTCGTCGAATCCACCGGTTTCTTCCTCACCGAGGAACTCGCCTCCGCCCACATCAAGGCTGGCGCCAAGAAGGTGATCATGTCCGCTCCGTCCAAGGACGCCACCCCGATGTTCGTCTATGGTGTGAACCACGAGACCTACGCCGGCCAGACCATCATCTCCAACGCTTCCTGCACCACCAACTGCCTTGCTCCGCTGACCAAGGTCCTGAACGACAAGTTCGGTGTGAAGCGCGGCCTGATGACCACGGTCCACGCTGCTACCGCCACCCAGAAGACCGTCGACGGCCCTTCCAAGAAGGATTGGCGCGGCGGCCGCGGCATCCTGGAGAACATAATCCCGTCCTCCACGGGCGCTGCCAAGGCTGTGGGTAAGGTTCTCCCTGCCCTCAACGGCAAGCTCACCGGCATGTCCCTGCGTGTCCCTACCTCTGACGTTTCCTTCGTCGACCTGACCGTCGAACTCGAGAAGGCCGCCAGCTACGACGAGATCTGCGCCGCCATGAAGGCCGCCTCCGAAGGCGAGCTCAAGGGTGTCCTCGGCTACACCGACGAGGCTGTCGTCGCCACCGACTTCCGCGGTGACGCCCGCACTTCCATCTTCGATGTGAAGGCCGGTATCCAGCTCGACCCGACTTTCGTCAAGGTCTGCGCCTGGTACGACAATGAGTGGGGTTACAGCAACAAGGTCCTGGAAATGGCCAAGGTGATCATGAAGTAAGCATCGCTTCATAGCATGCTTTTTGCATGAAAAGGGTCATGAGACGATTCATGACCCTTTTCTTTGTCCTTGCCCTTTCCCTGGCGCTTTATTCTCCGGCCCATGCCCAGCGGATTCAGGATTCCAGCTACCGCGTCATCGGGCACGCAGGCGGCATTCCGATGGTCTGGGCCGCCTATTATTTCTTCTTTTTCTAGGAAAGGCTAGTATTCGCGGGGACCGAAGATATCGGTGCCGATGCGGACCATGGTCGCCCCGTGCCGGACGGCGAGTGGCCAGTCCCCGGACATGCCGATGGACAGTTCCGTAAAAGTATCCCGAAGCTCCGGACGCTCCGCCCGTATCTTGTTGAATAGGGCCTCGATCCGTGCGAAATCCGCTTCGATCACCGCCTCGTCCTCCGTATTCGTCGCCATTCCCATCAGGCCACGGATACGGACGTTTCCATACGGAAAGGGTACCTTCCCGCAGCAAAGGAGGATCTCCTCCTCCGAAAGACCGTGCTTGGTTTCTTCTGCACCCAAGTGCAGTTCGAGAAGGATATCAATGACACGGCCGTTTTCCCCGCCCCAGCGGTCAATGGCCTCCAGCAGATGGAGGGAGTCCACGGACTGGACCAATGAAACGTAAGGAAGGACGAGTTTGATCTTGTTGGTCTGGAGGTGGCCGATGAAGTGCCATTCCACGTCGGCCGGCATCCGGGGCACCTTTCCGGCCAGTTCCTGAGGACGGTTCTCGCCGAAGATGCGCTGGCCGGCATCATAGGCTTCCATCAGGCGGGAGACCGGATGGAATTTGGAAACTGCCACCAGTTTCACGGCTGATGGCAGTTTTTCGTAAAGGGCTGAAAGGTTATCGCTTACCATTCTTCTTGGCCTGTTGTTTCTGCATTTCGCGCTGCATCTTCTGGGCTTCCTCCAGGCGCTGCTGCCACTTGGACTTGGGCGCCGGCTTGCCTTCGGCCGCCTTCAGCTTGGCCAGGATTTCCTCGGGATGGACGAACCATTTCTTGATGATCCAGGTCTCCAGCATCGTAATGAGGTTGGAAAGCAGGTAGTAGTAGCTCAAGCCGGAAGACAGGTTGTTACAGATGAAGAACATCATGATGGGCATCATGTAAAGGCTCATGAAGCGCATCATCTTCGCATTGGGATCGTCACCCGTGCTCTGGTTCTGCATCGTCACGCGGGAGTAGAAGAACATCGACAGGGCCATCAGGAGGGCGAACAGGGAAATGTGGTCCATTCCCAGGATGCTCGTGCCCCAATGGATGACATCGTCATAGGCGCTCAGGTCCTCGGCCCACAGGAACGGTTGCTGACGCAGCTGGATGGAGGCCGGGAAGAAGCGGAACATCGCCCACAGGATCGGGAACTGAAGCAGCATCGGCAGGCAGCCGCCCATCATGTTCACGCCGGCTTTCTTGTACAGGTCCATCGTCGCCTGCTGCTTCTTCATCGCATCTTCCTGCTTGGGATACTTGGCGTTGATCTTGTCCAGCTCGGGTTTGAGCACCTGCATCTTCGCAGAGGATGAGAGGCTCTTGTAAGCGAACGGAAGGACGACCAGCTTGATGAAGAGGGTCATCAGCAGGATGATGAGACCGAAGCTCTCGATGAACTTGCTCAGCCAGTCGAACAGCGGGATGATCACCCACTTGGTAATCAGGCCCACGATGCGGCCGCCCAGCGGAATCACCTTTTCGTAGGCGTGGCCATAGGCCTTCAGGCCCTTGTAGTCGTTGGGCCCGAAATAGAACTCGAAGGGAATGTCGATCCGGTCGGCGCCCGGCTGGATGTCGGCCCGCATGGAGGCCGCACAGCGCATAAGGTCGCTGTCGGCATTGTCCTTGCCCAGGAAGTCGATGGAGAATTCGCCGTAGGTGAAGTCCTTCGGAGCCCGCATGATGGCGGAGAAGAACTGCTGCTGGAAGGCGAACCACTCGATCCTGTTGTCGAAGCGCTTGGAGCCCTTGCGGCCGTTGCCGATGTTCTCCGGCTTCTTGTCTTCCGGGAAATAGTAGTTCAGGCGGGAGTACTGGCTTTCGTTCTTGTAGCCTTTCTCCATCCGGGGAATGACCGCGTTGAAGTCCACGTCGATGCTGCCCACGTTGCGCGGGATCAGGTCCTGCATCCCGACGAAGGACAACGTCTCGTCCACCGAATAGGAGTCATGCCGGAGGGTGTACTTCTGTTCGATGTACCCGCCGTTGGAGAACGGAAGGCGCATCACGACGGTGGAGTCCGTGGAAGCGTCGGGGACGAACTGGAAGTTGAACTTCCGGGTATCGACCGCCGTGGGCGCATAGACCACGAATCCGAGCTGGCTCTTCCCTTCCTTCAGGATGTACAGGTCCGACTTGTCATAGTTCTGGAATCCTTTCACCTGGACGGAGGAAGGCTGGCCGCCCATCGTATTGAAGGTGACCAACAGCTTGTCGTTCTCCAGGGAGACCGTCTCCCCTTCCGCCATGCTGGCGGCATTCAGCAGGGAATCGCTGTAAACGGCTGTCTGTACGGGAAGGGCGGCGACTACCGTATCCTGAGGGTGCTCGGCCAGATAGGCGTTCCGGATGCTGTCCTGACGGTACGCCTCCACGGCGGCCAGGGAGTCCAGCTGGGCCTGGTACGCCATCTGCTTTTTCACCTGCCGGCTCTGGTACCCGAAGAAGCCCAGCATGATGGCGGCGATCAGGACCCAGCCGATGATAGAGTTTCTGTCCATAGTCCGGGCTTAGTCGTTGTTCTCCTCCGCTTCCTTCTCCTTGGCGACCAGTTCGCGGATCTGGTTCTCCAGCTCCTTGAGTTCGGCCTTCGCGGCGTCGATGCGCTCCTGCATCTGGGCCTTCAGGGTTTCAGCCCCCTTGGACAGGCCGAAGAAACCGATGTTGTTCTCGTAGGTCTGGATATCCTGCTGGAGCTGGTTGTACTTCAGGGTGAGCTTGTCCTTCTCGGTCAGCGGAGCATTGTTGCGGCGCGGCTCGCGGGCCATGCCGCGTCCGCCTTCGCGGCGGCCGCCCCGGTTGAAGTCGGGGAACTTGGCCTGCATCGCAGCCTTGTAGGCGGCACCTACGGATTCTTTCTCCTTGAACGGGACGAATCCGATGGCACTCCAACGCTCGGCAAAGCCGCGGGCGGCTTCGGCGTCAGCTTCAGCATCCACAGGGACATAAGCCTCGATCTCCTCGATCAGGGCGCGCTTCAGTTTCAGGTTGCCGTAGAAGTCGTTGTCCGGCCGGGGCTGCTTGTCACGCTCGTTGAAGAAGGCGTCGCAAGCGGCGCGGAAACGCTTCCAGAGCTGCTCGGATTTCTTGCGCGGAACGGCGCCGACTTCCTTCCACTGCTTCTGGAGCTCGATGAGGGCCTCGGAGGTCTTCTTCCAGTCAGTGCTGTCCTTGAGGGCCTCGGCCTGTTCGATAATCGCAAGCTTCTTGGCCATGTTGTCGTTCATGCTGTCCTTGAAGCTGTTGTAATACTCGCGCTTGCGGCTGAAGAACTGGTCGCAGGCGGCGCGGAAACGTTCGTACACCTTCTGGTTGTCCTTGCGGGTGGCGAAGCCGATCTTGCGCCATTCGGCCTGGATGGCCTCGATCTCCTTGGAGAGGGCGTTCCATTCGTTGGAGGAGGAAATCTCCTTGCCTGCGATGGCCTCGACCTTCTCGCAGAGGGCGGTCTTGGCCTCGAGGTTCGAGGCCTGCTGCTCCTTCAAGCCTTCGAAATGGGCCTGGTATTTCTTGTTGATGACGGCGGTCGCCGCACGGAAACGCTCCCAGATAGAGTCGCGGAATTCCTTGGCCACGGGGCCGAATTCCTTCCACTGTTCGTGCAGCTTCTGGAGATCCTTGAACGCTCCGACCACGTCCGGGCTGTCGGCGAGAGCCTCGGCCTGCTCGCAGAATTCGGTCTTCGCCTCGAGGTTCTTGCGGAAATCCAGGTCGCGGAGTTCGCGGTTGATCTGCACGAGGTCGTAGAATTTCTCAACGTGAAGCTGATAGGTATCGTTGATGTCACGGTAGTTCTGCTGCGGGACCGGACCGGTCTCGCGCCAGCGGTTCTGGATCTCGCGGAATTTCGGGAAGGCATCCTTCATGTCGCCCTGCTCGTCGATCAGGGCCTTCAGGTCCTCGATGATCGCCTGCTTCTTCACCAGGTTCCCCTCGCGTTCGGCGTCGAGCTGGCGGTTGTATTCGGCACGCTCTTTCTTATAGGTGTTATAAAGGGACTTGAAACCGGCCTCGATGGCGGTGAACGGGCTCTGGGTCTCGTTCACTTCCGGCTCGGCAACGGCCTCGTCCGTCGATTCGGCATCGGGTTCGTCAACCGCCGCATCCAGGCCGGCTTCGGCCTTCTCGCGGGACAGCAGCTTGTAGAAGGCGGACTTGATGGCCTCAGCCTCCTTGGAACGCTTCATCCGGTCGGCGCTTTCTGTCAATTCCTGGAACAGCCCGGAAAGTTCGGCAAGGGTCTTTTCACCGTAGTTTACGACGGTTTCCTTCACTTCCTCGGCGACTTCTTTCACTTCTTCGACCTTCTCCTCCACCTTTTCCACGACTTCTTCGGTCTTCTCTTCGATTTTCTCTTCCACAGTTTCAGCGGTCACAACGGGCTCTTCCTGTGCTACATCTGCGGTCTCGACGACAGTTTCGAGGGCCTCAGGCTTCATTTCTTCACTCATGATCAATGGTGTTCAATAGTTTAACATATAGATTGCAAATATAGCAAAAAATCCGCAATAAACACTTAAATTTGCAGAACCAAAGGAAACACCATGCGCATCGACATCCTCACCGTCGTACCGGAACTCCTCGAGAGTCCGCTGAGCCACTCCATCCCCGGCCGGGCCGTCAAGAAAGGCCTGGTGGAAATCCATGTCCACAACCTCCGGAAGTACGGACTGGGTCCGCGCCTGACCGTCGACGATTACTGCTACGGCGGAGACGCCGGCATGGTGATGATGGTGGAGCCCGTTTTCCGGATGATCGAGGAACTGAAGGCCGAACGGGATTACGATGAAGTCATCTATATGGCCCCCGACGGAGAAATCCTGGACCAGGGCATCGCCAACGAACTGTCCCTCAAGGAGAACATCATCATCCTGTGCGGCCATTACAAGGGCATCGACGAGCGGATCCGCGAGCATCTGGTTACGCGCGAGATCTCCGTGGGAGACTTCGTCGTAAGCGGCGGCGAGATCCCTGCCGCCCTGCTGGCCGACAGCATCATCCGCCTCATCCCGGGCGTCCTCACCGACGAGACGTCCGCGCTGTCCGACAGTTTCCAGGACGGGCTGGTCTCCCCTCCCGTATATACCCGTCCCGCCGAATTCAACGGCTGGAAGGTTCCCGACATCCTTCTTTCCGGCAATCCCAAGCTGATCCGTGCCTGGCAGGACGAGCAGGCGCTCGCCCGTACCCGGGAACGCCGTCCGGGCCTGTTGGATTAGAAAAATTAAAGCTCGCATCCCTGCGAGCTTTAATCCGGTTAGTTAGTAGTGTATTCTTACTCAGAAGAAGGTTAATTGTGCTGGTTAGAAAAAGCGTATCTTTCCAAAAGAGGATTTTACATCTCCCTTTCTTCAAGAGCAAAGGTACGCAAACTTTCTTTATCTCCAAAATTTTTCGAACAAAAGTTTATTTAATAAATTTCTTTAAAAACTTAAGGAGACTTTCAGCATCAAATTTCGGGTAGCCTGGGGGTATAAGCCAGCCTCCAGATAATCAGATCCATCCCACGCCCGATAGACCCAGGCATACGCGTAATACTCCCGGTCAAACAGGTTATTTACATGGAAGGAAACGTCCAGCGTCCCGAAAGAGAGCGGAACGGAATGGCTCAGGGAAAGGTCTGAAACGAAGAAAGCCGGAATGCATCGGTCCGCATTCTGCGTATTGTCCCAATACTGCCTGCCGACATACTTGCCACTCAAAGTCAGGGTCAAAGGATTCCAGAAGCCTCGGAACGGAGACAGGCACAACCTTCCCATGCCGATGACGGAAGGAGAGAGGAGCATCGTCGTATTCTCGTAAAGCTCTTCATTGTATCCGCCGTCCACCCAGTTCTCGACATAGGCGGTGAAGGCGCGGAGCTTGTTCGTGCTCAAAGTCAGGTTGCCGTCGATCCGGGCCCAGGAGGCGGGCGTCCAGGCGGCAGCCAGTTCCACACCCCGCCGCCAGCCGCGACCGACATTCTCCTTGATGGCGTAGCCCGACGAACTCAGGCGGCCCGTCTCCAGCAACATGTCATCATACTCCATCAGATAGACATTCGCCGACCCCGAAAAATGCGAACCGCTGAACGCATACCCCGCCTCGATGTCCAGCATGGACTCGGGCTTGATGGGAATCATCTCGCCCTTGATGTTCTCCTTGATGTCGCTCCGGCCCGGCTCGCGGTGGCCGACGGCCGCGGAGACGAACAGTTTATGCGCGCCGAAAACGGCGGTTACGCCTGCCCGGGGATTGAAGAAATTCCATTTCTGGTGATAGTCGATGGGTTTGTCGCTCGCCTTGTCATCGGCACCCACAAAATCGTAGCCGATGTGGCGGTACTGCAGGTCCGCATAGGCAGTAAGCCAGGGAAGCGGCTGATACTCAGCGCGAAGATAGGTATTCACTTCCTGCTTGAGACCGGTATTCCGATACCAGGTGAAATCCCGGTTCATCGACGCATAGTCATAGGCAGCGCCCAGGAGACGGGCCCACAGCATCTCGCCCCAATGCCCTCCCTCGTAGCGGGAGAGGTTCACTCCGCCGTCCAGATTCAGGAACGAAGACCGGTACCGGAGGTCGGACTGGAACACATACAGATTGTTGTCCATCTTCTTCCGGTAGATCATGTCGCTCTTCTTCACGCCGTCCACGTCGGAGAAAGGGTAGCCGAATTCCGCAAATTTGCGGCCGGTCTTGTAGTATTCGTCATAACCGTCTCCGCGGGTATAGTCCGCCGTATTCGCCCATGTAAGGCGGTCGGTCAGCCGGCGGGTATAGTTGAGTTGCACGTGGTGCTGGGCATAGTTGTCAGTCTGGTTCGGATAATAGCAGGTCTTCCCCGCATCGTCCACGTATTCCCCCGCCCCGTTGTACCGGCGGTCCACCGCATACATCTCCGGCGAGATGCCGTCCCAGGTCATCCCGCTTCGCTGGTTCCCCATCAAGTATGTGAGCCGCAGGGAGTTCCGTCCCTTCAGCCAGCCGGCCACCGCGAAGAGCGAGGCGGATCCGACACCGGCGTTCCGGATATAACCGTCGGTCGTCCCGGCGGAATAGGCCAAGTTGAAATACAGCCCGGAGGGTTGCAGGCCGCTCGTCGCGGAGACCGTAGTCAGGAACGTATTGTACGATCCGGCCGAAACGTCCCACCGGAATGAAGGATCCGGGGCGACAAAGGCCGTGCTCATGTTGATGCTGGCGCCGAAAGCACCCGCGCCGTTGGCGGATGTTCCCAGGCCGCGCTGTACCTGCACGCTGGATAGGAGGGCGGTCAATGCGGGGATATTGACCCAGAAAACCTCCTGCGACTCGGCGTCGTTCAGGGTGATGCCGTTCAGGGTCACGTTCACCTGGGACCCCTTGGAACCGCGGACCGTCATCGCGGAATTCCCCAGGCCGGTACCGCCTTCGTTGTAGGTCACCACGGACGGAAGGAGGTTCAGGGTCATCGGCAGGGAATTCATCGGATTGGACGCGCGGAGGGCATCCTGGCCGACATCGGAATGGGTAACGGGCGTCTTGGATCCGGCCCGGGACGAAGAGACCACGACACTGTCCAGTCTCTCGACGGTCTGCGCACCTGCGCAGACGCACACTGCGGCGAGCGCCGCTGTCAATACGGTTTTTTTCATATACTTTCCTCCGGCGGTATGAACCGCATCAGGTTCGACGGGTATGTTCTCAACCGGGCGGCCGCCCGATACCCCGATATGTTATTTCTTCACCAGTTCAATCTCATACATCCTGGGCCAGTATTTCCCGGTCAGGAAGATACGGCCTTCCGCATCCACGGCGATGCCGTTCAGGACATCCGTCTGCGGGGAACGATCCTTCATGGGGAGGAGTCCGCTGCAATCCACCGTCGCCACCACCTTCCCGTCCGCAGGATCGATGACCACGATCAGGTCGGACGTGTACACGTTGGCCCAGACCTTCCCGTCTATCCACTCCAACTCGTTCAGGTAGCGGACCGACTTCCCGTCCAGGGTCACCCGCTGCCGCCGGAGCACGTTCAGGTCGGCATCCAGGAAGTACAGGAAGGCGCTGCCGTCGCTGGCGATGAGCTGCTTCCCGTCGGTCGTCAGCCCCCATCCCTCCCGCGGATAGGCCAGCGTGGACTTGTAGGTCAACGTAGCCGCATCATAGCGGAAAGCCAGCTTGTTGGTCCAGGTAAGGATATACAGGTCGTCCCCCAGGATGGCGGAACCCTCGGCGAAATACTTGCGGGAGAAATCCTGGCGGGTAAGGGCTTCGCCCGTGGACAGGTCCACGGTACGGAGCGAACTCTCGCCGTACTGCCCCGTCGTCTCGTACAGGGTGCCACCGTGGAAGAACAGTCCCTGCGTGTAGGAAGTCACGTCGTGGGGATACTCGTTTACCACCCGCACCTTGTATTCACGAACTTTCGCGCTGCCGCAGGACACGGCGGCCAGCAGGAAGAGGAACAGGTATTTCATCGCCTTCATCACGGGTTCGCTGAAAAATCAGCCAAATTTAGACATTTTTTCGTACCTTTGCAACCCGGAAGGCGGTACGATCTGCCGCGCCGGTTCAGCCGGTGAGGAAAGTCCGCACAGGAAAGGGCGCCTGGCTGTGGAAAGCACAGAAGGGAGTAATCTTTTCCGTCCGTAACAGAAAACGACCACTATATTGGTCGTTTATGCGACCGAAAGGGAGCAAAACACCAATATAGAAAGGGTGAAAACGCGGGGTAAGAGCCCACGACGCCGTACGGCGACGTACGGCGGGTACGGCGGCAGGCCTGCAAGACCAAATATACCGGCAGATGAGGGCGGCCCGTCCGATGCCGGGGGGTAGGTTGCGAAGATAAATGGCAGATTCAAAAACAGAAAGCGGCTTACGGTGCCGCCTTCTTTTTTTTATATTTCCACAAACCGGCACCAGCCGTGCTCGTCCGGCACCTCTCCGTCCTGGATGGCCCGGATCCACTTGTACAGCCTCGTGGAAACCGGCCCCACTTCCCCGTCGGGGCAGAAGCGGAAGGAGCGGGAGATTTCAGGGGCCGCCAGCACCGGCTTGACGTCGACATGGGACAGCGGTGTAATCACGACCGCCGTACCGCAGCCACCCACCTCATCGAATTCGGACAATTCTTCGAGCCGGACGGGGCGCTTCTCGACTTCCATTCCCAGATCTTCCGCCACCTGCTGCAGCGTCTTGTTCGTGATGGACGGCAGGACACTGTCGGAAAGGGGGGTCACATACTTGTTCCCCTTGATGGCAAAGAAGTTTGAGGAACCGAACTCGTCGATGTATTCGCGGGTGCTGGAATTCAGGTACAGAAGCTCGGCATAACCCTGTTCGTGGGCGTATTTGTACGGTCTGAAGGTCGCCGCATAGTTCGCGCCCAGCTTGTAGCTGCCGGAGCCCTTCGGTGCAGCCCGGTCGAAATCACCAGGGATCACTGCGGCGCAGGACTTCAGGTGTGCACCATAGTACGATCCCACCGGAGCGCACATGACTGCGAAAACGGCCTCCGGATATGGCACCAACTGCATCTGGGGATGCATTCCCACCAGCAACGGACGAAGATAGACCGAGCAGCCTTGTCCATACGGCGGAAGGAACTCGGTGTTACCCCGGAGACAGTCTTCGCACATCTTCATGAACATCTCTTCCGACGGGCAGGGCATTCCCAGATAGTCGGCCGTACGCTGCATCCGGGCAGCGTTCTGGTCCGGACGGAACATCGCGACGCGGCCGTCCTTCTGCCGGAAGGCTTTCAGGCCTTCGAAACAGGAAATCGCATAGTGGAATACCTGTGCGAAAGGGTCGAAAGTAAAGGAGAAAGTCTCCGTCATCTTGGGAGTGGACCATTTCCCGTTCTTGTAATGGGAAATGACGACCGTACGGGTCCGGTAGGCGTCGAAGCCCAGGGTTTTCCAATCAATCTGTTTCATATCGTCGTTATATTTTTGATGCAATCCAGTCGCCCACTTCGGAAGTGGAGCAGGTCCCGCCGAGGTCTTCGGTGGTCACGCCGGCTTCGAGGGAAGCCGCCACCGCCGTGCGGATGGCCTTTCCTTCCTCCATCAGCCCGAAGGCGTATTCGAACATCATCGCGGCGGACAGGATGGCCGCGACAGGATTCGCAATGTTCTTCCCGGCCGCCTGGGGATAGGAACCGTGGATGGGTTCGAACAGGGAGGTATGCTCCCCGACCGAGGCCGACGCCAGCAGGCCCATCGACCCGGAAATGCAGCTAGCTTCGTCCGTAAGGATGTCCCCGAAGGTGTTTTCGGTTACCAGCACGTCGAAGAATTTCGGCCAGCGGATGAGCTGCATGGCGGCATTGTCCACGAACATGTAATCCACCTTGATGCAGGGATACGAAGGTTCCATCTCCTGGGCGACCTGCCGCCACAGGCGCGACGATTCCAGTACGTTGGCCTTGTCCACCACCGTAAGGTGCTTCCGGCGCCGGCCAGCATATTCGAACGCGAGCTTCAGGATCCGTTCCACCTCGGCGCGGGAATAGATGCAGGTGTCATAGGCGGTGTTTCCGCCGTCCTTGCGGCCTTTTTCGCCGAAATACATGCCTCCGGTGAGCTCGCGGATACACAGGAAATCGGCCCCGTCCACCAGCTCCGTCTTCAGCGGAGACTTGTCCACGAGGGACTTGAAGGTTTCCACCGGGCGAAGGTTGGCATACAGGCCAAGCTGCTTGCGGATGGCCAGCAAGCCCTGCTCCGGACGGACCTTGGAAGTGGGGTCGTTGTCGTACCTGGGATCGCCGACGGCTCCGAAGAGGACGGCGTCGCTGTCCAGGCAAAGGGCGTGGGTTTCCGCCGGATAGGCGTCCCCGAACCGGTCGATGGCGCAGGCGCCCACATATCCGTATGTATAGGATGCCTCGTGCCCGAAGCGGGCGCAGACGGCATCCACGGCCTTGACGGCCTGTTCCACGACTTCCGGTCCGATGCCGTCGCCGGGGAGTTTCGCGATTCTCAGTTTCATATCCGATTGTTTTCGATTAGGTTCAACATCTTGACCGTCGCCTTGATGGCGGCTTCGGTCTGGTCCGAATCCACGCCCCGGGTCTTGAAGCCGCGGCCGTCCATCTCCCAGGAGATGGTCGTCTCCACGAGGGCGTCGGTCTTGCCCCCGGGCGGAATCTTGACCACGTAATCCGTAAGCTTAGGATGCCGGCGTCCCAGCCGGTCGTAGATTTTCCAGAGCGCTTTCATGAAGGCGTCATACTGGCCGTCGCCGGCCGAAGTCTCCTCATATTCCGTCCCGTCCATGTCGATGCGCAGGTTCGATACCGGGCGCATCCCCCGGGTCAGCTGCAGGCTGTAATTGATGATGTGGATCCGGTCCGGGACGGCGGAGAAATCGCCCTTCAGGACATCCGCTACGATAAACGGCAGGTCCGCGGGGCTCAGGGATTCCTTCTTGTCCCCCAGCTCCACCACGCGCGCCGTCACCTGCTTCATCTGTTCCGGCGACAGGGTAATTCCCAGGCTCTCCAGGTTCTTGACGATGTTCGCCTTCCCGCTGGTCTTCCCGAGGGCATAATGCCGATGGCGTCCGAAACGCTCGGGCATCAGCGCATTCTGGTACAGCCCGCCTTTCCGGTCCCCGTCGGCGTGGATGCCGCTGGTCTGGGTAAAGGCGAATTCGCCGACGAGAGGCTTGTTCGCGGGAATCCGGACGCCCGAAATCGTTTCCACATACCGGCACACGTGCATCAAGCGGCTTTCCACCAGGGTATTGTCGGCCTTCAGGTGGTCGTTCAGGATGCCCAGGGCGCTGGAAACGGGCAGGTTGCCCGTCCGCTCCCCCAGCCCGTTCACGGTGACGTGCAGGCCGCTGACACCAGCCTTCACGGCCTCGAAGGCATTGGCGGCCGCCAGGTCGTAGTCATTGTGCGGATGGAAGTCGAAACGGATACCCGGGTAGCGGTCCACCATGGTCCTGCAGTAGGCGCCGGCCAGCGATGGATTCAGGATCCCCAGCGTATCCGGCAACATGATCCGCTCCACCGGAGCGTCCTTCAAGGCGTCCACCAGGAAGAACACATAGTCCGGCGACTCGGCCATCCCATTGGACCAGTCTTCCAGATAAACATTGACTTTCAACCCTTTGGAGACGGCCAGCTGGATTTCCCGGAGTATGTCGTCCCGATGCTGCACCGGGGTTTTCCGGAGCTGGGCCGTCACGTGACGGAGCGATCCCTTCGTCAGGAGGTTCAGGACCTGTCCGCCCGCCGAGGCGATCCAGTCCACGGATACGCCGCCATCCACGAACCCGAGGGCTTCCACCGCATCCAGTTTTCCGCAGGTGGACGCCCAGGCGCAGATTTTGGCAAATGCCTCCTGTTCGCCGCGGGATACCCGCGCCGACGCCACCTCGATCCGGTTCACTTTCAATTCTTCCAGCAGCAGGCGCGCAATGGCCAGCTTCTCGTCCGGGTTGAACGAGACGCCGGCGGTCTGCTCGCCGTCGCGGAGGGTGGTATCCAGGATTTCGATCATTTCCGCTCGTAGGCTTCGATCTTCTCCTTCTGCAGGAGCAGATAGTCGATATCGTCCAGTGCGTTCACCAGACAGTATTTCTTGTATGGATTCAGTTCAAAGGGTTCACTCACCCCGGTAGTGAGATTCGTCACCATCTGGTTCGGGACATCCACCCGGACCTTGGCGGACGGGTCCGCCGCGATCGTGTCGAAGAGTTCCTGCAGGAATGCCGGGGAAACCACCACGGGAAGGACGAAATTGTTCAACTCGTTGTTCTTGTGGATATCCGCGAAGAAACTGGAAATCACCACTTTGAATCCATAGCCTGCAATCGCCCACGCCGCGTGCTCGCGACTGGAACCGGAACCGAAGTTCCGGCCGGCCACAAGGATTTCCCCGCCGTAGCGCGGGTCGTTCAGCACAAAGTCCTTTACCGGTGTCCCGTCCGGACCGAAGCGCCAGTCGCGGAAGAGGTTCTCTCCGAAGAATCGTTCGTCCCGCGTCGTCGCCTTCAGGAAGCGGGCGGGGATGATCTGGTCCGTGTCCACGTTCTCCAGCGGGAGCGGGACACAGGTGCTTTCTATGATGTTGAATTTCTGTTTCATAGCAGTTCTCTGGGATCGGTGATGACGCCGGTGACGGCGGCAGCGGCAGCCGTGAGCGGACTGGCGAGAAGCGTCCTGGACCCGGGGCCCTGACGGCCTTCGAAATTACGGTTGCTGGTAGATACGCAGTACTTTCCGGCGGGAACCTTATCCGGGTTCATGGCCAGACACGCGGAGCAGCCCGGCTGGCGGATCTCGAAGCCGGCCGCTTCCAGGACCTTGTCCAACCCCTCCTCCTCAATCTGGCGGCGGACCTTCCAGGAACCCGGAACAAGCCAGGCAACGATGCCGGGCGCTTTCCTTCGACCCGCCACAACGGAGGCGAATGCCCGGAAATCCTCGATCCGTCCGTTCGTGCAAGCGCCGAGGAACACATAGTCGACCGGCTTCCCGAGCAGCTTCTCGCCCGGCTGGAAGCCCATATAGTTCAAGGCTTTGCCGAAAGAAGTCCGGCCTTCGGCAGGGATATCTGCCAGTGTGGGAACCGTGCCGTCCACGGCCGTCCCCATTCCCGGATTGGTACCGTAGGTAATCATCGGCCGGATGTCTTCGGCATGATAGACGACCTCCCGGTCGAAAACGGCGTCGTCGTCGCTCTTCAGCTTTTTCCACGCCTCGACGGCCTTGTCCCAATCCTCCCCTTCCGGCGCGTAATCGCGTCCTTTCAGATAAGCGAAGGTCGTCTCGTCCGGGGCGATAAAACCACCGCGGGCGCCCATCTCGATGGAGAGATTGCACAGTGTAAGGCGGCCTTCCATGGACAGGGAACGGACCGCGGAGCCGGCGTATTCGACAAAGTATCCGGTAGCACCGCTGGTCGTCAGTTTGCTCATCAGGTACAAGGCCATGTCCTTGGCTGTCACGCCTTTCCCGAGCTTTCCTTCAATCCGGATCCGCATGGACCGGGGCTTCTGCTGGAGGATGCACTGGGAGGCCAGCACCATCTCCACTTCGCTGGTGCCGATGCCGAACGCCACCGCACCCACCGCTCCGTGCGTGGAAGTGTGGGAGTCTCCGCAGACGATGGTCATTCCCGGCAGGGACAGGCCTTTCTCCGGTCCCACGACGTGGATGATGCCGTTGTCCGGGTCCATCATCCCGTAGTGGACGAGACCGAATTCGGCCGCATTGGCCGCCAGGGCGTCCACCTGCTTTTTGGAAACAGGGTCCTCAATAGGCCTGTCCTGCCCTTCCGTCGGCGTATTGTGGTCCGGCATGCAGAAAATCTTTTCCGGACGGAAACACCTGATTCCGCGGGCGCGCAGACCGTCAAAGGCCTGGGGACTCGTCACTTCGTGGCAGTAAAGGCGGTCGATATACAGCTGGTCCGGGCCGCCGTCCACGTGCTGGACGACATGCGCATCCCAGATCTTGTCAAAGAGGGTGTTCATACACTTTTGTTGATACAGTCCACATACGCCTCGATCGAGGCGGTCACAATGTCGGTGCTGGCGCCGAACCCGTAATAGATGCGTCCCTCGTGCTCCACCTGCATATGCACCTTGCAGCAGTCGTCGGAGCCCCTGGTAACACCCTGGATGGTGAATTCGTTGATGGTCATCTGCCGGCGGACGATCTGCCGGAGGGCGTTGATGGCGGCATCCACGGGGCCGTTTCCGGTCGCGGCCGCCTCGAACTTCTCCCCGGCAATGTCCAGGCCGATGGAAGCCACGGGCTTCATCCCGATGCCGCTCGTCGCCTGCAGCCAGTCCACCTTGATGTGGCGGGCGGCGGCTCGGTCGGCCCCGGCGAGCATCAGGATATCGTCGTCGTGGATCTCCTTCTTGCTGTCGGCCAGACGGAGGAAGGCCTCATAGACCTTGTCCATCTTCTCGTCGTCCAGCTTCACCCCGTTCACTTCCAGGCGGTATTTGAGGGCAGCCCGGCCGCTGCGGGCGGTCAGCACGATGGAATTCGTGTCCACACCCACGTCGGAGGGGTCGATGATCTCGTAGGTACCGGCGTTCTTGAGCACGCCGTCCTGGTGGATGCCGGAAGAATGAGCGAATGCATTCTTGCCCACGATGGCCTTGTTGGGCTGGACCGGCATGTTCATCAGGGAAGAAACCATCCGGCTCGTCGGGTAGATCCGCTTCGTATTGACATTCGTCTCCAGCGGAATACCCTTGTGGGCCTTCAGGATCATGGCGATCTCCTCCAGGGCGGTGTTCCCGGCCCTTTCGCCGATGCCGTTGATCGTGACCTCGCACTGGCGGGCTCCGTTCAGCAGGCCGGCCATCGTGTTGGCCGTCGCCATCCCGAGGTCGTTGTGGCAGTGCGTGGAAATCACGGCCTTATGGATACCGTCCACGTGCTCCGTCAGGTACTTGATCTTGGCGCCGTATTCTTCCGGCAGGCAGTAGCCGGTGGTATCGGGGATATTCACCACGGTCGCCCCAGCCTTGATCACCGCTTCGATGACGCGGGCCAGGTACTCGTTGTCGGTTCGGCCGGCGTCTTCCGCGTAGAATTCAACGTCTTCCACATACTTCTTGGCGTACTTGACGGCCCGGACGGCACGCTCCAGGATCTCCTCCCGGTTCGAATTGAACTTGTAGCGGATGTGCTCGTCGGACGTGCCGATGCCCGTATGGATCCTCCCCCGTTTCGCATATTTCAGTGCTTCGGCAGCCAGGTCGATATCCTTTTCCACCGCACGTGAAAGGGCGCATACGGTGGGCCAGGTCACCGCCTTCGATATCTCCACAACCGAGTTGAAATCACCCGGGCTGGAGATGGGGAAACCGGCCTCGATGACATCCACGCCAAGGAGTTCCAGGGCCTTCGCCACCTGGATCTTCTCCACGGTGTTCAGCTGGCAACCCGGGACTTGTTCCCCGTCGCGGAGCGTCGTATCGAATATGTAGACGCGGTCGCTCATCGGTCAATCTCTTCAGGACGGAGTTTACGTACGGCGGCGCCGGTGCGCCAGAGTTCACTCTCCCTGAGCGCTTTCAGTTCAGCCTCAAGGCCTTTCCGGTAGTCCGGCTTCGAGTTCGCGTCGATGGAAACCTGGGCTTCCTCGCCGCTGGCTACACGCTGGTAGAGCTTCTCGAAAACAGGCTTCGTAGCGTCGTGGAACGGGCCCATCCAGTCCAGGGCGCCGCGCTGGGCGGTCGTGGAGCAGTTGGCATACATCCAGTCCATGCCTTTCTCCGCAAAGAGCGGCATCAGGGACTGCGTCAGTTCCTCGACCGTCTCGTTGAATGCCTCCGACGGGCTGTGGCCGTGCTCGCGAAGCACCTCATACTGGGCGGAAAGGATGCCCTGGATGGCGCCCATCAGCGTGCCGCGCTCACCGGTGAGGTCGGAATAGACCTCACGCTTGAAATCGGTCTCGAACAGGTAACCGGAACCCACGCCGATTCCGAGAGCCAGGGTGCGTTCCAGGGCACGGCCGGTCGCATCCTGGTACACGGCATAGGAAGAATTCACGCCGCGTCCCTGCAGGAACAGCCTTCTCAGGGAGGTGCCGGAGCCTTTCGGAGCCACCATGATCACGTCCACGTCGGCCGGCGGGACGATACCCGTGCGATCCTTGTAGGTGATGCCGAAACCGTGGGAGAAATACAGGGCCTTCCCGGCGGTCAGGTGCTTCTTGACCGTGGGCCAGACCTCGATCTGGGCCGCATCGGAAACCAGGTATTGGATGATGGTACCCTTCTCGCAGGCCTCTTCGATCTCGAACAGGTTCACGCCCGGCACCCAGCCGTCCGCGACGGCCTTGTCGTAGGTCTTTCCCTTGCGCTGGCCCACGATGACGTTGAAGCCGTTGTCCTTCAGGTTCAGGGACTGTCCCGGACCCTGCACGCCGTAACCGATGACGGCGATGACTTCGTCCTTGAGGACTTCGCGCGCCTTTTCCAGGGTGAACTCTTCGCGGGTCACGACATTCTCGTCGACGCCGCCGAAATTGATCTTTGCCATAGTCTGTTATTTGTTTGATTGTTGTTTCCTTTCCATTTCCCGCTTCCTCAGGAACTTGAACACGGGTTCCTGTTCGGCCCGGGACACCGCGATCCGTCCGGAACGCACGAACTGGAGCACCCCGACGGGTTTCAGCTCATCGTGAAGACGGGCGGTCTCGTCCGAATAACCGGTCTTCTGGATTACCGTGAACACTTTGTTCATCTCCACGATGCGGGCGTGGTAGCGGTTCAGAAGGTCCTCGATGTCACCATGCTGCAGGAGGGCCAGCGTAGGCACCTTATACAGGCACAGTTCCCGGTAAACGATCTTGTCGGCCGTATAGAAGAAGGCCTTGATCACGTCCACGCGCTTCTCGATCTGCTGGACGCTTTCCTTCACCTTCTTCTCCAGCCCGCAGGTCACGATGGTGATGTTGTGGACGCCCTCCATGGACGTGGCGCCGGCGGAGAGGCTCCAGATGCTCAGGCCATGGCGCGTGAACACGTTCGTGATCTGCGACAGGAGGCCGATCTGGTTTTCGGTGTAGATGGTCACCGTATATTCTTTTATTTCGTTTTCCATCGCTAGCTGAACCATTCGCTGTCCGTAACCATGATTTCGTGGATTCCCTTTCCGGGGGGCACCATGGGCATCACCATCCCCTCCTCCAGGACATGGACGTCCAGGAGACAGGGCGCGTCATTGGAGAACATTTCTTCCAGTGCCGGTTCAAGTGATTCCCTGTTTTCTACTGTAATACAATTGATTCCATAGGCGCGAGCAATCATCGCGTAGTCCGGATTGAGCATCCGGGTCTCCGAGTAGCGGCGCCCGAAGAAGAGTTCCTGCCACTGGCGTACGTTTCCCAGCCAGTTATTGTTCAGGAGGATGACTTTCACGCCGATACCCTCCTGCATGACGGTGCCGAATTCCTGCATCGTCATCTGGATGCCGCCGTCGCCGACGAACAGGCACACCGTCCGGTCCGGCCGGGCCACCTTGGCGCCGATGGCGGCGGGAAGGCCGTACCCCATCGTACCCAGTCCGCCCGAAGAGATGAAACTGCGGGACTGCGTGAAGCGGGAATAACGGGCCCCCATCATCTGGTTCTGGCCCACGTCGGTCACCACGACGGCCTTTCCGCCGGTGGCGCGGACCACCCGGTCCACCACCTCCCCCATCCGGAGCAAGCCTTCCGCAGGATGCACCTCGGGGTCGATGACCTTTTCCTTCTCGACGTCGTCACAACGGACGAAGCCATTGCACCATCCGGGGTGACGGCGTTCCTGCATCCGTTCCGTCAGGATGGAGAGCACTTTCTTCGCATCGCCCCGGATGCCCACTTCCACGGGAATGATCTTCCCGATCTCGGACGGGTCGATGTCGATGTGGATCACTTTCGCCTGCCGGGCATAGGCGCTCACCGCCCCGGTGACGCGGTCGTCGAACCGCATTCCGACGGCGACCAGCACGTCGCAGGCATTCGTCATCATGTTGGGCGTGATGTTCCCGTGCATGCCCAGCATGCCCCGGTAGAGCGGGAAATCCGACGGTAAGGCACTGAGTCCCAGGAGCGTCGATCCGGCGGGGATGTCGCCTTTCGTCAGGAAAGCCTCCAGTTCTTTCTCCGCATGGCCCAGGATGATGCCCTGACCGAAAACGACGAAGGGACGGTCCGCCTCGTCCAGCAGGGCGACGGCCTTGTGCACGGCCTGGTCCGAAATCTTCGGATCCGGCACGTAGCTGCGGATAAAGTTGCATTTCTCGAAATGGAAGTCCGTCAGCCCCACCTGTGCGTCCTTCGTGAAGTCCAGGACCACGGGGCCGGGACGTCCGGTCCGGGCGATATAGAACGCCCGGGCGACGGCCCACGCCACCTCGTCCGCCGTCCGGATCTGGTAGTTCCATTTGCTGATCGGGCCCGTCAGGCCGATGACATCGGCCTCCTGGAAAGCGTCCGTACCCAACGAGGCAGAAGGCACCTGGCCGGTGATCACGACCACCGGGGTGGAATCCGTCATCGCGTCGTGGACGCCGGTGATGACGTTGGTCGCCCCGGGTCCGGACGTAACGATCACCACGCCGGGGTCCCCTTTCTCACGGGCATACCCTTCCGCTGCGTGGATCGCTCCCTGCTCGTGGCGGACAAGGATGTGGCGGACCTGGTCCCTATATTGGCACAGGCTGTCGTACACGGGCATGATCTGCCCGCCGGGATACCCGAAGACGGTATCCACTCCCTCCTCGATGAGGGCGCGCCAAAGTGCTTCCGATCCTGTAATCATTTCTGTTTCCGGTTTATTCAATCACTCTCACCGCTCCCTTGTCTGCGGAGCTTACCATTTTCGCATACGCCTGCAGGCTCCTGGATACCGTCCGCTTGCGGAAAGGCGGCGTGAAGGCCTCCTTTCCCCGGGACAGTTCTTCCTTCCGGCGCCGGTCCAGTTCCTCCCCGGACAGGAGGGCCCGGATGGAACGGGCGGGAATGTCGATCTCAATGATGTCCCCGTCCCGGACCAGGGCGATGGCGCCTCCGGCAGCCGCCTCCGGAGAGATATGGCCGATGGAGAGGCCGGACGTGCCGCCGCTGAAGCGGCCGTCGGTCAGGAGGGCGCACTCCTTGCCCAGGTGGACGGATTTCAGGTAGGAGGTGGGATACAGCATCTCCTGCATGCCGGGACCTCCGGCGGGGCCCTCGTACGTGATCACCACGACGTCCCCGCTTTTCACCTTGCCCCCCAGGATGCCGTCACAGGCGGCTTCCTGGGAATCAAAGACCTTCGCCGGGCCGGTGAACTTCCAGATGGAAGCGTCCACGCCGGCGGTTTTCACGACGCATCCGTCCGCAGCGACATTGCCGCGGAGAACCGCCAGTCCGCCATCCTTCGTATAAGCGTGGGCGACGGAACGGATGCAGCCGGTCTCCCGGTCCGTATCCAGTTCCCCATAGCAGGTCGCCTGGGAGCCCATTTCCGTACTGAATCGGCCTGCAGGGGCGCTCCGGTACAGGTTCAGGGCGTCTTCCGTCACGTGGTCCGAAAGGATGGCATAGCGTTCGATCTCCTCTCCGAGGGTCATCCCGTCCACCCGGTAAAGGGTGGTGTCGACGAGGCCGGTAAAGGCCAGTTCCCTCATGATTGAAACGACGCCGCCGGCCCGGTTCACGTCTTCCACATGGTAGCGGGCCGTGTTGGGGGCCACCTTGCAGATGCAGGGCACCTGGCGGGAAAGACGGTCGATGTCGGCCATCGTGAAGTCCACACCGGCTTCCTGGGCGACAGCCAGAAGGTGCAGGACGGTATTGGTGGAACCGCCCATGGCGATATCCAGCGCCATGGCATTCAGGAACGCCCCCCGGCTGGCAATGCTTCGGGGAAGGACGCGTTCGTCTCCGTCCCGATAATACTTCCAGGCGTTCTCCACGATGAGTTTCGCCGCCTTCCGGAATAGTTCCGTCCGGTTCCGGTGCGTCGCCACGACGGTTCCGTTACCGGGCAGGGACAAACCGATGGCTTCGGTAAGGCAGTTCATCGAATTCGCGGTAAACATGCCGGAGCAGCAGCCGCATCCGGGACAGGAAGCCGCTTCCACGCGCGCGACTTCTTCATCGGTCAGGGAGTTGTCGGCCGACTGGACCATCGCGTCGATGAGGTCCAGTTTCCGGTCTCCCGCCACGCCCGCTTCCATCGGGCCGCCGGATACGAACACGGCGGGGATGTTCAGCCGCATCGCGGCCATCAGCATCCCGGGGGTGATCTTGTCGCAGTTGCTGATGCATACCATCGCATCGGCCTTATGTGCGTTGACCATGTATTCCACGCTGTCGGCGATGATCTCGCGGGAAGGGAGGGAATACAGCATCCCGTCGTGCCCCATGGCGATGCCGTCGTCCACGGCGATGGTGTCGAATTCGGCCGCATAACAGCCCAGCCTTTCAATTTCGAACTTAACCAGCTGACCGGCGTCGTGCAAGTGGGTGTGGCCCGGGACGAATTGCGTGAAGGAATTCACGACGGCGATGACAGGCTTTCCGACCTGCTCCGGTTTCATTCCGGCCGCACGCCATAAGGCACGGGCTCCGGCCATCCTGCGTCCGACAAACGTGACGCTGCTCCTGAAGGGATGCTTCATAAACACTACTAACTAACTATAAAAAAGCCCCTTCCCTGTACAAGACTGGGAAGGGGTTGAGGTTCATCGGCTCGCCTTATGCCTTTCCAGTCCGCGCCTATACAAGGACGAGGATAATAAGGACAAGGACAAGGACGAGTTCGTTGTTCATCTCGGTTTCTTTAACTAACCGGAGACAAATCTAAGAAACTACTTTTTAAAAAACAAGAAAAATTTAGGAAAATTATTTATAATCTGCATCCGCCAATGCGGGGAAATTTTGACGGAAATTGTCCAAAACAGAATGTTTTATTTCATATTCTATGATGTCAATCCGACTTTCCTTACAAATTAAAAGCAACTCCCCCCGAGGACCATATAAACTGGTATGTCCGGAATAAAGGTTTCCGGGATCCTTTCCCACCCGGTTCACTCCCGCCACGAAGCATACGTTTTCAATGGCGCGGGCCTTGAGAAGCCCGTCCCAGGCATCCATGCGCTGCTGCGGCCAGCTGGCGACATACAGGATCAGGTCGTATTCCGGCTTCCCGTCCACGAGGCGGTTCCGGGAAAATACGGGGAAACGGAGGTCGTAACAAACCTGAAGCAGGATCCGGAATCCGGCGTGTTCGACAATCACACGTTCCTCACCGGCCGTATAGTGCTCATGTTCGCCGGCATATGTGAACAGATGGTGCTTGTCATAATACTGGAAATGCCCGTCCGGAAAGACGAAATAGAAACGGTTCCTGTACGTTCCGTCCGAGAGACGGACCGAAACGCTGCCGGCGACGGCGCAATCCTTGTTCCGGGCATAGTCCTTCATCCACTGGAGGGACTCGCCGTCTTCGCTTTCGGCGACCCCTTCCGGCTGGGTGACAAAACCGGTGGAGAACATTTCAGGCAGGACGACCAGGTCCGCCTTGGGCGTGCCCATCAGCATCCGGCGGGCGTCCTCCCGGCTCTTTTCGGGATCTCCCCACGTAGGGGAAGTCTGCAGCAAAATGATTCTCATACGGCGAATTTAGGAATAATCTCCCTGGAAAACAAACGGCACCCCGTCGGGATGCCGTTCGATGTGTTTGATGGCGCTCCCCTGAGCGCACGTTCCTAGTAGGTGACGACGGGTTCGAGGGCCTTGGCGAGCTCGATGAACTTCGCGACCTCCTTCTCGACCGGGGTACGGCGGCAGAGGTGCTTCTCCTCGTTGACCTCCAGGATCTTGGCGGCGAGGTTCGCGGCGTTGCGGTTGCGGAGCTCCTTCACGGTGTCGACACCGGCGGCCTCGAGCAGCTCGGAGAACTGGGGGCCGATGCCCTTGACGCGGAACAGGTCGGCATGGTTGACCCAGGTGAGGACACGGCCGTGGTCGATGCCGGTGGCCTCTTCGATGGCCTGGCGGCCCTTCGGGTCGGCGCCCTTCTCGAGCAGCTGGTCCACGGTTTCGATACCCGCAGCGATGAGTTTCTCTGCGTAGACAGGGCCGATACCCTGGATGTCGATAATCTTGTAAGTCATATCAATTTTGTGTTTAAAAGGTTGTTGTTTCGGTGTTCAATCCCTCAAATATAGGTATTTTTCGTGGAATTCTGCAAATTTTTTCATATATTTGCCATTGAAACACAAAACAGGATGGAAACCTACCCGCTTGAACCTGGGAAAATTTACTATTCCTCGGACTATCTGACACTTGACTGTGATGAGGGGTCCAAAACCCTGAAAATCGGCGAGTGGCTCAACGTGGACCCGGTCCGGATCCACAAGATGGTCGTGAAGGAAAAGGTTCTGCTGGTAGACCAGATGGAAGTGTTCGCGCCGCTGGTTTCCAAACTCCGCCGGGCCGACTACGAGTACTACAAGCGCATCACCGGCCTCAAGATGATGATCGACTTCCCCGGCTACACCTCCGACATTCCCGCCAAGATCCCCTACGACACGGACCCGATCGCTTTCTACAAGTGGTGGCGCAAGGGCAAGCACGAGCACGTCGTTTACCTCTCCCCCGCCTACCAGTTCAAGCTGTTCCAGAAGGTCTCGGTGATGGAGCCGAAGATCATGCTCAAGAAGGATATCGATTTCGTCAAGAACTTCTGATTCCGATGACCCTCGAAGAAATCCTCCTCGTCCCCACAGCGCCGTCTCCCGAGGAACTTGCCGATGACATCTGGGACGACGACAACCGCGTCTCCTATTCTGCCGACGGGACCCGCCTCCTGGATGCGGAGAACTTTCCTTCGGAAGTCACCGTCCGGGAAGGCTGCCGGATCCTTTGCGACGAAGTGTTTGCCTTCCAGGACTATATGGCCGAAGACCGGAAGTCGGGCGAAGAGATTCCCCTGGACGAACGCAATTCCTTCCTGGAAAAGGTCCATTTGCCATCCACCCTCACCCACATCGGACGTGCCGCCTTCAATGAATGCGGCTTCCTTTCGTCCGTCAAGCTGCCGAAAGGACTTTTGTATATCGGCGAAGAAGCCTTCTGTGACTGCTGGAACCTGGAAAGGATCTCGCTTCCCGCATCGACCAGGGCCATCGGCGCCAGGGCCTTCCAAGGCTGCATCAACCTGTACCAGATCCGCCTGAACAAGGGGCTGGAAGCCATCGGCGAAGACGCCTTCGACGACTGCGAGTCCCTGGAGGCCATCCTCATCCCTTCCGGGACCCGGGACCGTTTCCTCCGGATCATCCCCGAAAACTGCCACGAACTAATCGAAGAGACATGAACCAGACCGCCGGACAGAAATTCACCGTCGCACACGACAGTCCCCTCCTGAAATACCTGTACGAAATATTCCCCGGCCAGTCCAAGACCGGCGTGAAGAACATGCTTTCCAAAGGCCAGGTCCTGGTAAACGGAGAGCAGCGTACCGCCTTCGACCATCCGCTTTTGGCCGGAGACGCCCTCCTGATACTGCCCAAGGGCATTTCCATGGCGCGTGAGAACACGGAAAACGCCCGGGAAGCCGTGGAAAAGGCCGGCGTGAAGATTGTCTTCGAAGACGCCGATTACATTGTCGTGGACAAGCCCTCGGGCCTCCTGACCGTCTCCACGGCCAAAGGATCCCAGAGCAAGTCAGGGCACAAGGAAGCCACTTTGTACGCCATCCTGAACGCATATGTGAAGGTGCAGGCCCGCTCCCGCCGCAAGGAGGACCTGATCAGCGGCCGGACGCCGGACCGCAGCACCGCCAAGATCTGGATCGTCCACCGTCTGGACAAAGGCACCTCCGGCCTTGTCGTCTTCGCCAAGAACGAACGCGCCAAGGAAATCCTCCAGAGCCGCTGGAAGGAACTCGTGATCGAGCGCCGCTACATCGCATTCCTGGAAGACCGGCTGGAGAAGGAATCCGGCGCCATCCAGAGCTGGCTTGTGGAGAATCCGAAATCCCTCATCGTCCATTCCTATCCGGAAGAAGTCCGGGACGGCCAGCTGGCCATCACCCACTACAAAGTGCTCGGTTATGTCCGGAAGGGCCGCGGCGAATACACCAAGGCCGAATTCTCCCTGGAGAGCGGCCGGAAGAACCAGATCCGCGTCCATGCCGCCGACATCGGCCATCCCATCGCCGGCGACAAGAAATACGGCGCCCAGACCGATCCGGTCCACCGCCTCGCCCTCCACGCGGCCACCCTCGTGTTCCGCAATCCGATGTCGGGCGAAGTCGTCCGCCTGAAATCCCCGCTTCCCGAAGCATTCGACAGATTCGAAAAATGATGGAAACCTATCTCGTTCCCGGTGCCTCCGACGGGGTCCGCCTGAGTACCGTCGTCATCGCTCCCGACAGCCCCAAGGCCGTCGTACAGTTCGTCCACGGAATGGCCGAGCACAAGGAGCGCTATTACCCCTTCATGAATTATCTGGCCGAAAAGGGCTACGCCTGCGTCATCAACGACCTGCGCGGCCACGGCGCCTCGGTAACCTCGGCCGAGGACCTGGGCTATCTGGGAAAGGATGGTCGGGCCGGGCTGGTCAATGACGTCCACAACGTCACGGAGTGGGTCAGGAAACGTTTCCCCGACCTTCCCGTCTTCCTCTTCGGGCACAGCATGGGGTCGATGATCGTCCGCAGCTACATCAAGCGTTTCGACAGGGACATCGCCGGACTTATCGTCTGCGGAAGTCCCAGCAACAATCCCGCGGCCGGGCTGGGCAGTTTCCTCGCAGGTTGCATCGGCCTGTTCAAAGGACAGCGCTACCGCTCGGCATTCCTCGCGAACCTGTGTACCGGCAACAACGACAAGAAGTTCAAGGCCGACGGCCTGCGCAACGCCTGGCTTTCCACGAATATCGCCAACGTACAGGCCTACAACAACGATCCGCTCTGCGGTTTCGTCTTCACGGCCAACGGCTACCGCAACGGCCTGTTCCTCCTGATGAAGGACATCTACTCCCCAGACGGCTGGAGCGTCTCCCATCCGGACCTGCCGGTCCACTTCATCGCCGGGGCCGAGGATCCCTGCATCATCAGCCTGAAGAAGTTCTCCGAAGCGGTGAGCTTCCTCCGCGCCCGCGGCTACCGTGAAGTGACCAGCCAGGTCTATCCCGGGATGCGCCACGAAATCCTGAACGAAACCGGACGGGAAAACGTCTGGCGCGATGTCTGCACCCGCCTGGACGGCTGGCTCGCCCGCTGATGGATCCCTCCGGAAAAGAGATTTTCAACCGCGCCGAACTCCTGCTCGGCGCCGGCGTCCTGGAACGCCTCGCCGCCGTGCGGGTGATCCTGTTCGGCGTCGGCGGCGTAGGCAGCTGGTGTGCGGAAGGACTCATCCGCTCCGGCGTCGTCCACCTGACGCTGGTCGATGCCGACTGCGTCGCTCCTTCCAACATCAACCGCCAGCGGATGGCCACAATCCGCACCGTGGGCCGGTCCAAGGTGGAGGCCCTTCGCGACCAGCTGCTGGAAATCAACCCGGAAGCGGACATCAAGACCCTCCATGCCCGGTTCAACGAGGCATCTGCGTCTTCTTTCGGACTGGACGGGTACGACTATATCATCGACGCGATCGACGCGCTGAAGGACAAGGCCTCCCTGATCCTGCACGCCTGCGCGACACCGGCGACCTTTTTCTCCTCGATGGGGGCCGCCTGCAAGATCGACCCCACCCAAGTGCGCGTAGCCCCTTTCTGGGAAGTCCGCGGCTGCCCGCTCGGAGCCATGCTCCGCAAGAAACTCCGCAAGGCCGGAACCCTTCCGGAGAAAGGCTTCCTTTGCGTCTATGACGAAGAACTGCTCCCCAACCTGGGCGAAGATACGGCCCTTCCGGAAGAATTGAAATTCGACAAGGCCGCCCACAACGGGTCCCTGGTCACCGTGACCGCCGCCTTCGGGTTTACGCTTGCTTCGCTGGTGATCGGGGACGTCTATCGGCAGTTCGGGCAAACGCCTTTCAGCAAATAATTTACGGTGTGGACGTCAAACCCGTCGGGAACGCTGACGGGAGGGACGGGAATATCTTCCAAACAGAAGGTACGGTGGCACTTTTCACAGTAGAAATGGACGTGGACGTCGTCGTCCGCATCGTCGTGGTGGCTGTGGCAGAGCTCGTAACGCGCCCCATCGCCGGTATCGTCCAGCATATGGACCAGACGGGCGTCCCGGAAAGCCTGGAGCGTACGGAAGACATTGGATTTGTCGATGGTTTCCAGCACGGTTTCCAGCTCCGTCATCGACATGGGGCGACCGGCTTCCGCCAGGGCGCGTGCGATGACGATGCGGTTCGCCGTCGGCTTTACGCCATGGCGTTGCATCAGTTCGATCAGGTGCTGTTCTTCCATACGGTGCAAAGGTACGGCAAATCCCCGAGCCCTGCAATCCCAACTTATGGGGAAAAGGGCTATTTCATCAGGATCGCCGTCAGCCGCGCCGTCTCCAGCAGGAAGCCATCGTGTCCGAACCGGGACGAAATCTCGATGTATTCGGCCCCCGGGATGAGTGGTGCCCAGGCCCGGGATTCCACGGCCGGGAACAGGTTGTCGGAGTCGATGGCGACCACGGTGGTGCGGGCATTGATCCGGGACAAGGCTGCGGCTACGCCCCCTCGCCCCCGTCCGACATTCTGGCTGTCCAGGGCGTTGCAGATGGTATAGTAGGAATAGGCATCGAAGTTCCTGCGGACCAGTTTCTCGCCCTGATACCGCTCGTACGAAGCCGCCCGGCCGGCAAAAAGGGTATCCGGATCCTCTTCCGCCTGCGTAAGACCGTAGCCTTCGAAACAACGGTATGAGATGAGCGCCTGGGCGCGGGCGCATTTCAGGCCGGCGGCACCTCCGGAGAGGTCCCTGGCCTCCCGGAAAGTCGGATCCGCTTCCAGGGCCATCCGCTGCGCTTCCACCGTCGCGGAAGCGTACGGGGAAATGCGCGGAGCCGTGGCGATGAACACGCAGCGGCGGAACAGATCAGGCTCCGTGATAGCCCATTCAATGGCCTGGAAGCCGCCGATGGAACTGCCCACGATTAAGTCCACAGCATTGATACCCAATTCCTTCCGAACCAGGATAGAAGAAGCCACCATGTCCCGTACGGTCACCTTGGGAAAGTCCAGGAGCCAGAGCCTCCCCGTCGCCGGATTCAGCCTGGCCGGTCCTTCGGAGCCATAGGCGGAACCGAGCATGTTGACACAGGCGACGAAGTTCCTTTCCGTGTCGATTGCCTTGCCCGGGCCCACCATTTCAGGCCACCAGTCCTCGGGATCGCTGTTGGCCGTAAGGGCGTGGCAGATCCAGATGACCGGCTGCCGGCCGTCCCATGCCTCCTGCGAGGTATGGTAAACGATATGGGCCTCCGGAAGGACGCCTCCGGCTTCCAGCTCGAGACGGGCTATGAGCTCATGACGGATCATACCGAAGCGGCGGCCTCCAGGGCATTGGACAGGTCTGAAATGATGTCGTCCGGGTCTTCCAGGCCGATGGACAGCCGCATGAGGCTCGGGTCGATGCCGGCGGCGCGGAGCTGCTCGTCCGAAAGCTGCCGGTGCGTGTGGGAGGCGGGATGGAGGATGCAGGAATAGCAGTCCGCCACGTGCGTCTCGATAGTGACGAGCCGCAGGGCGTCCATGAAGCGGTTGTCGAAATCACGGCCTCCCTTCAGGCCGACGCACATCACCCCGCAAGAGCCTTCAGGCAGGTATTTCAGTTGCTTTTCGTGCTCAGGGTCGTCCGGAAGGTCCGGATAGCGGACCCACGCGACGGCCGGATGCGCCTTCAGGAACTTCGCCACTTTCAGGGCGCTTTCGGAAACGCGGCGGATGCGGAGGTGCAGCGTCTGCAGGCCCAGGTTCAGGTAAAAAGCATTCTGCGGGCTCTGGGAGGAACCCAGGTCGCGCATCAGGTGGGTGACCGCCTTCGTGATGAAGGCCGCTTTTCCGAACTTCTTCGTGTAGGTGAGGCCGTGATAGGAAGCGTCCGGCGTGGTCAGGCCGGGGAACTTTTCGGCGTGAGCCTCCCAATCGAAGTTTCCGCTGTCCACCACGCAGCCTCCCACGGTGGTCCCGTGTCCGTCGATATACTTGGTCGTGGAATGCGTAACGATGTCGGCCCCCCACTCGAAAGGACGGCAGTGGACCGGCGTCGCAAAGGTATTGTCAATGACCAGCGGTACTCCGTGGGCGTGTGCGAACTTTGCAAACCGCTCGATATCAAGCACTTCTACACCCGGATTGGAGATCGTCTCCCCGAAGAGGAGTTTCGTTTCCGGACGGAAGCAGGCTTCCACTTCCCCATCCGAAGCCTTGTGGTCCACGAAGGTGACTTCGATGCCCATCTGCTTCAGCGTCACTCCCAGCAGGTTGAAGGTCCCGCCGTAGATGTTGTTCAGGGCCACGATATGGTCTCCCGCCCTGCAGATGTTCAGGCAGGCGAACAGATTGGCCGCCTGGCCGGACGAGGTCAGGATGGCGCCGACTCCCCCTTCCAGGGCGTTGATGCGGGCGGCGACCCTGTCGCACGTGGGATTCTGCAGCCGGGTATAGAAATAGCCGGAGTCTTCCAGGTCGAAGAGCCGGCCCATCTGGTCGGAAGTCTCGTACTTGAACGTCGTGCTCTGCACGAGGGGCATCTGCCGGGGTTCGCCGCGTCCGGGCTCGTAACCCGCATGGACGCAAAGGGTGTCGATCCTGCTCATTCTTCAGTCTTTTTTCCGGACAAAGGTAGATTATTTGGAAGAATCCTACAAGATTCTTTTCAAAAACAGAAAATATTTCTAATTTTGCCAACAAATGATTGAACAAAAGAAAATCATCCCATCTGAATCAAATCCTTTGGAATAATATTCTTCGCCATGAATGACATTCTCCTCGATTCCACCGACATTGACATCCTGCGCTGCCTGCAACAGAACGCCCGCCTGACCACCAAGGAACTGGCCGCCCGCGTCCACCTTTCCACCACTCCCGTGTTCGAACGGCTCAAGCGCCTGGAAAGAAACGGTTTCATCAAGAAATACGTCGCCGTCCTGGATGCCGAGAAACTGCATATGGGATTCGTCGTTTTCTGCCAGGTGAAGCTCAAACAGATGAACCGGGAGGTCGCACGGACCTTCGTATCCATCATCAAGGACATTCCCCAGGTGGCGGAGTGCTATAACATTTCCGGTGAGTACGATTACCTCCTGAAAATCCACGCTCCGGACATGAAATACTACAATGAATTCATCCTGAACGTCCTCGGGACGATCGACTCCATCGGAAGCATCCTGTCCACCTTCGTGATGGACGAAATAAAAAACACGCACGCCCTGTATCTCTGACACTTTTTTGTTATCTTTGTATGATTACAATCAAACGAAGAACATGAAAAACAACGAAGCGAAACGCTGTCTCCTGTGCAAGAAGCCCAAATGCTCCCTGCAGGGCTGTCCCGTCCATACCCCCGTCCCGGAATGCATGCAGCTCTATCGGGAAGAAAAACTGGATGAAGCCGGGAAACTCCTCTTCGACAACAACCCCCTCTCGGCCATTACGTCCCGGGTGTGCGACTGGCGGCAGTTCTGCTACGGCAACTGCGTCCTGAACGTGAAGAAGATCCCGGTCCGCTGGTACGAAATCGAACAGGAAATCTCCGACGCCTATCTGTTCGGCGCAAAGCTCAAGCGGGAATCCGACATCCTCGCCGGCAAGCGGATCGCCGTCGTCGGTGCCGGTCCCGTGGGCATCGCCGCCACGGTGTGGCTTTACCGGGCGGGCGCCGACATCGCCATCGCCGACGCGAACCCCCGGATCGGCGGCGTGCTCCGCTACGGAATCCCCGCCTTCCGGCTGGACCGCAAATATGTCAATGCCTTCGAACGCATGTTCGAGGATGCCGGGATCGAATTCCAGGGCGGGATCGAAGTCGGCAAGGACATCCTGCTGGACCGCGTCGCGGCCCGGTATGACGCCGTCCTCCTCGGGGCCGGCGCCGAAAAGCCCGCCGTCCTCCAGATTCCGGGTGAAGGCAAGGGGCTCCAGGCGCTCCCCTTCCTCAAGAATCCGTCCGCCTTCGACCTGGGCCGGAAAGTCATCGTCATCGGCGGCGGCAACGTCGCGATGGACGCCAGCCGCACGGCCATCCGCCAGGGCGCCGAAACCTGGATCTACTACCGCAAGGACTACGGCAACATGCCTGCAAACCCGATCGAGGTGGAGGAAGCGATGCGCGACGGCGTGCATTTCCGAGTCTTCCAGGCGCCGGTCGAAGTCCGGAAAGGCAGCGTCGTGTTCTGCGACTGCGAGAACGTGACCGATCCGGAAACCGGCAAGGTCTCCACCCACATCATCGAAGGCACCGAGCACGAAGAGGTCTGCGACACCCTCCTCACGGCCATCAGCGAGAAGCCCGATTTCTCCATCTTCGCGGGCTGCGAACCCGTCTGGGACAAGTGGGGCTGGCCGGAAGTGAACGAGGACGGCCAGGTACGCATCGCCGACGTCGACAACGTCTTTACGGCCGGAGACTTCCTCAAGGGCCCCAGAACCGTCGTGGAAGCCGTCGCCTCCGCCCGTACGGCCGTCAATGCCATCATCGCCCGATACGGGCGCAAATCGGACTGAGAATGAAAGCCGTCCTGATCTATTCCGGTGGGCTGGACAGCACGACGCTCCTGTACGAATACAGGGACAGCATCGCGCTGGCGGTCAGTTTCGACTACGGATCCAAGCATAACTCCCGGGAAATCGCCTTCGCGGCCGAGCACTGCAAGCATCTAGGAATCAAGCATCTGGTCATTCCGCTGGACTTCATCGGCCAATACTTCCGGAGCGACCTCCTGCTTTCGGGCGGCGACATCCCCGAAGGCCATTATGCCGACGATAACATGAAGTCCACCGTGGTTCCCTTCCGGAACGGGATCATGCTCGCCATCGCGGCGGGCCTGGCGGAAAGCAACGACCTGGACACGGTCCTCCTGGCCAACCACGGCGGCGACCACGCCATCTATCCCGACTGCCGCCCGGAATTCATCGACGCTTTCGACAGGGCGGCCGAGGCCGGAACCTACAACGGCGTCCGCGTCGTCTCCCCTTACTGCAGCATTACCAAACGCGAAATCGCCCTGCGCGGCCGCGCCCTCGGGGTGGATTATTCCCGCACCTATTCCTGCTACAAGGGCGGTGAGAAACACTGCGGACGATGCGGCACCTGCACCGAACGGAAAGAAGCCCTGGAAGGCTTCGATCCCACCGAATACGAAGCTTGAACGCCTATGTACTACGTTTGCAAAAGACTGGAAATATCGGCCGCGCACAGCCTCATGCTCTCCTATGAGAGCAAGTGCGAGGACCTTCACGGCCACAACTGGATCGTGAAGATCTACTGCAAGTCCGAAACGCTGAATGAAGACGGCATGGTCACGGACTTCACCCTGATCAAGCGGAACATCGAAAAAGCCCTGGACCACAAGAACCTGAACGACGTCCTGCCCATGAACCCCACGGCCGAGAACATCGCCCGCTGGATCTGCGACAACACCCCCAACGCCTACAAGGTCGAAGTCTGGGAGTCCGAGATGAACATGGCCGCATACGAAAGGGACTAGTGTACCGGATCAACGAAATATTCTACAGCCTTCAGGGAGAAGGGTTCTGGACGGGAACGCCGATGGTGTTCCTGCGACTGAGCGGCTGCAACCTGAAGTGCCCTTTCTGCGATACGGACCACAGCGGCTACCGGGAGATGGGAGCGGAGGAGACCGTAGCGGAGATCGTCAAGGCTGGAAACGGTTGCGCCAGGGTGTGCATCACGGGCGGAGAGCCTTCGCTCCAGCTGGATACCGCCCTGGTCGATGCCCTTCACGCCGCCGGATACAGGATCCATGTAGAAACGAACGGGACGCGGATACTGCCGCAGGGAGTGGATTGGGTAACCGTGAGTCCGAAGGCCGACGTCCCCGGATTGAAGGGCGACGGAACCGTCGTGCTGAAGAAAGCCGACGAAGTGAAGGTCGTCTATCTGGGCGAGGATGTAGAGAAGTGGGCCGCCTTCCCTGCCCCGTGGCATTTCCTGCAGCCGTGTTCCTGCGAGAATACGGCAGAAACTGTCGGTTACATCCGGCGCCACCCGCATTGGCGGTTGTCGCTGCAGACACATAAATACTTGAATATCCGATGAAAAGGAACGAATACGACGTCATCATCGTAGGTGGAGGCATCACGGGTGCCGGAACGGCGCGGGACTGCGCGATGCGCGGGCTGCGCGTGCTGCTCATCGAGCGCCACGACATCGCGACGGGCGCAACGGGCCGGAACCACGGCCTGCTGCACTCCGGGGCGCGCTACGCCGTGACCGACCAGGAATCGGCGAACGAATGCATCCGGGAGAACATGATCCTCCGCCGGATCGCCTCGCACTGCGTGGACGAGACCGACGGCTTCTTCATCACGCTTCCCGAGGACGACTTGAACTATCAGGCAAAATTCGTCGAGTCCTGCCTGGCCGCCGGTATCAGCGCCGAAGTCATCGACCCGAAGGAGGCGCTCCGGATGGAACCGGCGCTGAATCCCGACCTGATCGGCGCCGTCAAGGTCCCGGACGGCAGCGTGGACCCGTTCCGCCTGTGCGCCTCCAATATGGTGGACGCCAAGATCCACGGGGCGCAGGTCCTCCTGTACACCGAAGTGACCGGCTTCATCAAGGACGGAGATACCATCAAGGGCGTCCGCACCTATAACCATCAGACGCATAAAGCGGTCGAATACTACGCGAATATCACGGTCAATGCAGCCGGCATCTGGGGTCAGCACATCGCCGACCTCGCGGGCGTGAAGATCGGCATGTTCCCCGCCAAGGGGGCCCTGCTCATCTTCGCCCACCGGGTGAACGGAATCGTCATCAACCGTTGCCGCAAGCCCGCCAATGCCGACATCCTCGTTCCCGGCGACACCGTCTGCATCATCGGCACGACGTCCACGAAGATCCCGTTCGAGGAATGCGACGAGGTGCGCGTCACGCCGGACGAAGTGAACCTGCTCGTGGAGGAAGGCGCCAAACTCGCTCCGGCGCTGGCGAGCACCCGCATCCTGCGCGCCTATGCCGGTGTCCGCCCGCTAGTAAGCGCCGACAACGACCCCAGCGGCCGCAACATCAGCCGCGGAATCGTCTGCCTGGACCACGAGGAGCGGGACGGCCTGAAGGGATTCGTCACCATCACGGGCGGAAAACTGATGACCTACCGGCTGATGGCCGAAATGGTCACCGACCTGGTGTGCCGGAAGCTGTCGGTGGACAAGGCCTGCGAGACGGCCGAAACGCCCCTTCCCGGCGCCGGCGGAAAGAATTTCCGCGAAGTGGCGGAGAAGATCTGGGAGAATCCGACCACCGTCCAAAAAGCAGCCGTTGCCCGTCTGGGCACGACGGCGAACCGCGTACAGACCTCCGATTCCCTGGATCAGTCCCTGATCTGCGAATGCGAGGAAGTATCTGTGGGTGAGATCAATTCGGCGATCGAGCGGCTGGATGTCAGCGGACTGACGGACCTTCGCCGGAGAACGCGCCTGGGCATGGGTACCTGCCAGGGCGAACTCTGCGGCTGCCGTGCCGCCGGCATGCTCGCCAAAGCGCACGGATGCGCCGACAAGGCCCGGGACGACCTCAAGGACTTCCTGACGGAGCGCTGGAAGGGAATGTACCCGATCGGCTGGGGCGATGCCCTCCGGGAGGCGGAATATACACAGTGGGTCTATAAACACGTTCTGGGCGTATGAGATTCGATACTGTCATCATCGGAGGCGGCCTCGCCGGGCTCACCGCAGGAATTAGCCTCCAGGAAGCGGGCCGGAAGACCGCGATCGTGAGTTCCGGCCAGAACGCGATGCACTTCTTTTCCGGCAATTTCGAGTCCCCGTCGGCGGACCGGGACCGGATCGCCGCCCTGTTCGCCGCGGCGGGCGTCCGGACGAATGCCATCGACGGACAGATGCTGATGCCCATGGGGACGTTCCGGGACGCTTCCCTCACGCTGGAAGACGTGACGGTATTCCCCGACCGGCATGTCGCGGACAAGGCGCTCATCGTCAATTTCACGGGTTTCCACGACTTCTTCAGCACCTTCATCGCCGATGCGCTGGAACAGGACGGGACCGCCTGCCGGATCCGCTTTGTCCGCCTGCCGGAAATGGAGCATCTGCGGCTGAGTCCCAGTGAAATGCGATCCGTCAACATCGCCCGCGCCATGGACGAACACTGGGAAAAGGTGGTGGCCGACATCCGCATCCTGCATAAGGACGAGGATCTCATCCTCCTCCCCCAGGTCTTCGGGTTGAAGGATGCCTCCGTGCTGGACAAGATCCGCACGGCCCTTCCCGCCCGCGTGGCCTTTATCGGGACCATGCCCCCGTCCGTTCCAGGAATCCGTACCCAAATGCTGTTGAAACGGCGTTTCGAGGTCCTGGGAGGCACATACCTGATGGGAGACGAAGTAACCTCCGCCGCCCTGCACGATGGCATCGTGAGCAGCGTGACCACCCGGAACCTGGATACGGTTCGGCTTTTTGCCGACCACTTCATCCTCGCCACCGGAGGTTATTTCTCCAAGGGAATCGTCACCACGCCTACGCAGGTCCACGAACCCCTGTTCGGACTGGACCTCGACTTTCCGGAGAACCGAAGTGCCTGGTACCGGGCCGATTTCTTCGCCGACCAGCCCTTCATGAACTTCGGCGTCAAGACGGACGAAGCGCTCCACGCCCTGAAAGACGGGGAACCCGTCCGGAATCTCTTCGCCATCGGATCCATCCTGGGCAACACCCGGAAGGAAGATTTCGGGACCGCCGCCGGACTGGCCATCCGGACGGCATTCGCGGTCGTTGACAACATCAAGGGAGAAAACGTATGAAAATCCAGGAATTCACCGCCAGCGCGCACAACTTCGAAGAGTGCATGAAATGCACCGTCTGTACGGCCTACTGCCCGGTCGTGCCGGTGAATCCGCGCTACCCCGGTCCGAAACAGGCCGGACCCGACGGAGAGCGCCTCCGCCTGAAGGATCCCTATTTCTTCAACCAGGCCCTCAAGTATTGCCTGAACTGCAAGCGGTGCGAGGTAGCCTGCCCCTCGGGCGTCAATGTCGCGGACATTATCCAGGCCGCCCGGATCCGCTACGACCATACGCCGCCCAAGCTCCGCGACCGGATGCTCGCGAACACGGATTTCATGGGCCGGCTCGCCCGCCCTTTCGCACCCATCGTCAACGGAATGACGGGTCTTGGCGTGAGCAAGGCCGTCCTGGACGCCACCCTCGCGATCGACCGCCACCGGACTTTCCCGAAATACAGCGGACGCAGTTTCGAGGGCTGGCTGAAACGCCGTACCAAGGAGCAGGCCAAATTCGAAAGGCAGGTCGCCTACTTCCACGGCTGCTATGTCAATTACAACTATCCCCAGTTGGGCAAGGATTTCGTCAAGGTGATGAACGCCCTCGGCGTAGGCGTCCAGCTGTTGGACAAGGAAAAATGCTGCGGCGTCGCCCTCATCGCCAACGGAATGGCGAAGCAGGCTGCGAAGCACGCGGACAAGAACATCAAGGCCATCCAGGCGGCCGTGGACAAGGGATTGAACGTCCTGACGACCTCGTCGACCTGCACCTTCACGATCCGGGACGAATATCCGCACCTTCTTCAGAAAGAAAACGACGGCATCCGGGACTCGCTCCTGCTCGCGACGCGGTATATCTATCAACTGCTGGAGGCCAGTACCGCCCAGCTTAAGTTCAAGGAGAACTACCACGTACGTATCGCCTACCATACGCCCTGCCATTTGGAGAAACTGGGTTGGGGCATTTTCTCCTACGAGCTGCTGAAGATGATCCCCGGCGTGGAATTCACGCTGCTGGATTCCAACTGCTGCGGAATCTCAGGCACTTACGGTTTCAAGAAAGAGAATTACGAAGCTTCCCAGGCCATCGGGAAGCCGCTGTTCGACCAGATCCGGTCCCTGAACCCGGACTTCGTCGCCTGCGACTGCGAGACCTGTAAATGGCAGATCGAGATGTCCACCGGTTTCACGGTGAAACATCCCGTATCTATCCTAGCCGAAGCGATTGAGGATTAGTTTTTCCGGGCTTCGATGCGTTTTCTCAGTCCCGGGGAAAGGGTAAGGGAGTACAGGCTGTCGGCCCGGTCAAGCCACTTGGTGGCGATATTCAGGTCACCGAGCATGTAGAAAGCAACGGCCGTGTTATAGCAGGCGCATGCCTTTTTCTCGTCGTTCTTAACATTCATCATGCCCATCCAGATATCGGCCGCCTTCCTCCACTCGTAATTATATACGTAGTTGATGGCATCGATCCATTCTCCCTTGAAGTCGTCGTAATAATACAGGGAGTAACCTTCGGGTTTCCAGACCGGAGCAAAGCGGTTGAAGATCTGGGCACCGACCAGTTCAGCGCCTTCATCCTTGTTCTTGAGCCCCTGGTCGGCAATGTATTCCTGCGCCGTCACGCCATTGTTATAGACCGGGACGCGAAGGATGCTGTTCCCGCGGAAATTCTTGACGTTGTCGGACTTGTCCATGCTGTCATAGACATAGAGCCGCACGTTGTAGGGAATCTGGACATGCGTCACATAGGCGGAGTCCACGCTGCTGGCGTTCTTCACGGACACGCTCTTGGCAACGGATGGCTCCCCGAAAACAGGATTGCCCAGCAGGAAGACGACATCGTCGCCGCTGTCCATCACAAGGTTGTGCATCAGGTCGAGGGTAACCGAATCGGACGGGATCTTGTACACGCCGATGGCCTCGTTCCCGTTGAAATAATCCTCTTCCAGGTTACGGGCCAGGGCGGATGCCACCCGGTTGCTGAAGGTGGTATCAGCCTGACCGTCATCCATATAGACGATGGACATCGATTTCCGGGAAAGGTCGATGCCGGATTTGGACGGTTGGCGCATCTCCACGCTCATCGTGAAGGTCTGGGGCGAGCAGGACGCCAGCAAAAGGGCGGCGCAACCCGCAAAAAGAAGGGATCTTCTCATAGCTCGACAAGTTCTGCAGTCAAATCATATTCATCCGCGGAGACGACCTTCACCTGCAGGAAGCTTCCGACCAGGGAATAGGGCTCGATACCGTCGAACCGGTCCGGATCGTACTTCACTAATATCTCGCCGTCCACCTCCGGACTTTCGAATTCGCTGCGGCATACGAGGATTCCGTCCACGAAATCATCCACCAGGACACGGACTTCCGTCCCCACGCGCGAAAGGTTATATGCAAGAGAAATGCCACGCTGAAGTTCCATCAGCCGGGAAAGCCTCATTTTTTTGGTCCGGGGCGTAACCGAATCCTCGAAATGACCGGCCCCGTACGTTCCTTCTTCCTCAGAATAAGGGAATGCACCCAGACGTTCGAAACGGGCCTCTTCCACGAATTGGAGGAGCTGCCGGAACGCATAGGGCGTTTCCCCGGGATGGCCGACGATCATCGTCGTGCGGAGGACCACGCCGGGAACCTTCCCGCGCATCCTGCGGATGAGTTCCCGCGTCCACGCTCCGTCCACGTTCCGGCGCATCCGTTTCAGGACGCCGTCGGCGATGTGCTGGAGCGGAATGTCCATGTACCGGCATACCTTGGGATTCTCCGCCATCTCGTCCAGGACGTCTTCCGGGAAATCGGCCGGGTAGGAATAATGGATTCGGATCCACTCGATTCCTTCCACGGCGGAAAGCCGGCGGAGCAGCTCCGCCAGACAGCGCTTCCCATACAGGTCCAACCCGTAATAGGTCGTGTCCTGCGCAATGACAATCAGTTCCCGGACACCGGAGGCCGCCAACGCTTCTGCCTCAGCGACAAGCGTTTCCATCGGAACGGACCGATGGTTCCCACGAATCAGGGGAATGGCGCAGTAGGAGCATCGCCGGTCGCATCCCTCCGAGATCTTCAGGTAGGCATAGGGATGGATGCCGTCCGTGCGGACGCGGCGATAGGCCGATGCGGGATCGGGCTCGCAGCCGAGGGCGCGGACCAGCGGGTCCAGGTCGCGGGCGCCGAACCAACCGTCCACTTCAGGAATGAGCCCGGGCAGTTCCCGGCGGTACCGCTGGGAAAGGCAGCCGAACACCAGCAGGCGCCCGACCTCCCCCGCCTTCTTCCGGGCGGCGGAAGCCAGGATGGCCTGGATGGATTCTTCCTTGGCATCGCCGATGAAACCGCAGGTATTCACCAGTTGGACGTCCACGGGACGGGACTCCCCTTCCGGTACGATGTCATAGGCATTCCGTACCTGATAGAGGAGGTGCTCCGTATCGACCGTGTTCTTGGAGCAGCCCAGGGTGATGACCTGCAGGGTAGGCATTATTCGGCGGCGGGCTCTTCGGAAGCCTCGTCCTCCTCCACGAAATCGAGGGAGGCGTAGTTCTTCAGTTCATTGTACCAATCGACGACTTTCTTCATGTGGGACACATAGAAGCGGTCGGCATCGTAGTCCGGAAGAGCCTTTTCAAAAAGGCCGGTAAGCTCGGTGGAAGAAGCCTTGGAAGTGGGGGCATCGGCCTCGCCCAGTACGGACTGGAGCTTGAGGAAGACTTCCTTGAGCTTCACTTCGCCTTCCATCGTGAAGATGGAGATGTCGGCCAGGGTCGTGATGCCGCTGGTCGCGGCGAAGTTCGTACGCTTCCCATCGCGGAGGGACTCGGCGATGGCGCCGCTGCGGGACTGGGCGATATAGCGGTACAGTCCGTGCTGTCCACGGACGGAAAGGATTTTGGTCAGATCGGTTTTCATACTTCAGTATTGCTTGTATTTATTATGCAAAGATAGGAATAAATCCAGAAATACCCGGTCCGTCTCGACGGGAAGGGCCTCCAGCGGACCATCGTTCCGGAGGATGGCGTCCACGCGGTCCCGGTCGAAAGACTGGGCACGGATGCGCCGGAGCGCCGCATCGGGATCGGATCCGTCGCGGGCCACCGAGCGGGCGACGCGTATCGATTCATCGGCATCGACCAGGACAACCCGGTCCCCAATGCCGTCAAAAAGCGGATGCGACAGGATGACGGCCGATTCCAGGACGACGAACGGCACCGGGCCATAGGACCATCCCTTCGGGCGATGCCATCGTTTCCAGCGCTTGAAATCGTCCAGGACTGCCGGATAGACAAGTGATTCTACCTGTGACTTTTTCCCGGGATCGGAGAATATGACGGAAGCGAGCGCCTTGCGGTCGAATGCGCCCCGGGCATCCCGGAGCGAAATACCGAGCATTTCCTGCATGCGGTCCACGAGGGACGGAACCCGGTCGTACAGGGTCTTGGTCCGGGCATCCGAATCATAGACGGGGACGCCCCGCGTCTTCAGATAACGGCAGACGGCGGACTTGCCGCTGCCCATCCCTCCGGTCAGGATCACGGTCTTCATCGCGGCGTCAGTCCGTTTCGATGCAGTCGAAGATTTCGGGAACCACCCGGAAATCCAGCACGCCGGAAGGCAGGTTCCGGATCCGCGGGATACAGCGTCCAGAAAGGGAGGAGGCGAAGTCCCCGTAATCGACATACAGCTGGATGGAGTCGAAAGGATCCCGGACCACCGGGAAGGTGCAGTGGAGCACCACGTCGGCCTGGGAGGGAAAAACCTGCAACTGGTGGCCGGCCGGGGCATTGAGCACCGAAACCGGCAGGGTTGCCCTCAGTTCCACGAAACGGGCGACCGGGATTTCGTAGCTCACCTCCCCTTCCGACATCCGGACGCCCTTGACGCTCCGGAGCCGGAGCGCGCCATGCTGGCTTTCATGGACGTCGTCCAGGTTGACCGGGACCGTGGACACGTGGTCCACGTTGTCCAGGCGGGTCTTGTCGCCGTAAACCGTCACCGAGTCCGGTACCAGCCGGATGGGACCGGAAGGCATATACTGGCTGCGGTACAGGATGTCACCGGACAGTTCCACCGGAACCGTCTTGTTGTTCTCGAACGGGAAAACGAAGAAAAGGGTGTCCGAAACGAATGCCTCCACGGAGGCTTCGTCCCCGAAGAATTCCTCCAGGTAATTGTTCTTGGCGTTGCCGGCGATGAAGAAGCGGTCCCCTCCGCCCGAACGGATGTCGGCCCGCTGGAAATGGACGCGGACCGGACGGCGGGACCGGCGGGTGTTCTCCCGGAGCAGACGGAACCCGGACGTACGGCAACGGGCGGAAACCGTCGCCGAATTCGAGGATACATTGCTGTGTCCCTGGATGTTGCACTCGGCAACGACCGGGACGGTAATCACCCCGGAATAATCCCGGCTGAGATTGCTCAGGAGCCAGGTTACACAAGCAAGCAGGAAGGAAGTCAGCAAGAAAAGCCACTCCCTTCCGGCCAGTATCTTCCGGTGTTTCCGAGGCACGGAACTATCGCTGGAGATCGGTGGTATCCTTCACGAGGACCTGCTTCGCGACGCGGAGCTTGGTGTCGCCGTCCACCCGCACCAGGGCGGTCTTGTCGGTGACCTCGACGATCTCGCCGAAGATGCCGCTGTTGCCGATGATGACCTTGTCACCCTTCTGGAGGGAGTTCTGGAAGGCCTCGAGTTCCTTCTGCTGCTTGCGCTGCGGGCGGATCATGAAGAGCCACATCACGACGAAGACCAGGAGGAGCATGATCCACATGGACCAGGAACTGCCCTGGGGCTGAGCCTGGGCCTGGAGGAGGAAGAAAAGGGATTTCATATAAAAATGGTTTAAATGGTTCTATTCGAGTCCGCGACCGGACTTGCAGATGCGGCCTTCCGCGATGCTGTCCTTGATCAGTCGGTCCAGGATGCCGTTCACGAAGGAGCGGCTCTTGGGCGTGGAGAAGAACTTGGAGATCTCCACGTATTCGTTGATGGTCACCTTGACGGGGATCTCGGGGAAGTTCTCCGCCTCCGAAAGGCCCATCGCAATCAAGACGATGTCGGTGACATAAAGGCGGTCCCGGTCCCATCCCCGGACGGAGCCGGCCACCTTGTCATAGTATTCGCCAAAGCGGGCGAAAGTGCCCTGCAACAGCTTCTGGACGAATTGGCGGTCACTGTCGGCTTTCTTTCCCTGTGCTTCCAGCACCTCGCTCTGGTACAGCGGAGGAAGGGTCCAGCGCCCGGTGCGGGCCACGTCGTCCAGACTCTTGATGAGGAAGGCAAGTACATAGGGAAGGTCGTCGGTCCAGTAGATCGAACGGTCTTCCAGGATCTGCCAGAGGGCGTCGTTATCCTCGAACTCGTATTCGAAAATCTTCTTGAACAGTTTCACGTCCTGCGCAAGGGAAATCTCCGGGTCGGCCATATAGGCCGCATAATAGGGACGGGTCCTGACCGACTCGTACAGCTGGTGGACCAGGGCGTCGTCCTGCTCCCAGGACAGGTGCTTTCGTTCAAGAAGCTTCTGGAAATCAGGGTCGGACGCCAGCAAGGGAGCCAGGGCATTGTTCACGAACTTCAGGTTCGGATGCAGTTCCTCCTCGGTGGGATTAAACTTGGTCCGGGCGGCTTCCGTGCGGCGGGCGGCCTCGGCCGTGAGCGGGCCGGCGATGGACAGCATCAGCAGGTACAGGTCCCGCGTCGCCTCACAGGAAATATCAAGGACGGACAGGGCTTCCTTCAGGGTCAAATCCCGGTTTTCAGCATAGGAAAACAGGACCTTGAAGGCCTTGATCCGCAGGATTCTTCGATTCAGCATACGTACTTAAAATATTTGTACAAAGTTAGTGTTTTTTAAATAAATTCCCTACATTTGTAAAACAGAATAGAAAAAAGCACATAGCCATGTACAGTGAAGATTTTGAAAGGGGACATCCCCAGGAGAGAAACACCGAAGACGTATACTCCAAGCCGGTCCGCGCCGGCAAGCGTACGTATTTCTTCGATGTGAAGGCTACAAAAGGCAACAACGACTTCTACCTGACCATCACGGAGAGCAAACGCCGTCAGGAGCGCGACGGTTCTTTCACCTACGACAAGCACAAGATTTTCCTTTACAAGGAGGATTTCGAGAAATTCGCGGAAGGGCTTGAGGATGCGGTTTCCTTCATCCGCGCCCGCCTGCTCAAGGACGCGCCCGAAGAGAGCGGTCATTCCGGTAACGACGTTACCTTCGACGAATTCTGACAACTGACCGGCCGCGCCCCTGCGCAGCCGGTTTTTTCGCCCTTCCAAACGATGCTTCTCCTCCAGAATATCCTGCACGACGGCGCCCGGGTGAACATTTTTATCGACGGGCAGCGCATCCGACGCATCCTCCCCTATCCGGAAACGGAAGGACTGGTCGCCGGCGAGACGGTCGATTGCTCCGGGAAAGCCGTCATCCCAGGCTTCATCAACATGCACACGCACGCCGCGATGGTCCTCCTGCGGGGCATCACGGAAGACGTTCCCCTGCACGACTGGCTGTCCCGGATCTGGGACATGGAAGCCAAGATTGACGAGCAGTTCATCTACTGGGGCACCAAACTCGCCTGCCTGGAGATGATCAAGAGCGGCACGACCACCTTCAACGACCAGTACTGGTTCGCCCCCTTCGCCCGCGACGCCGCCGTGGAGATGGGAATCCGGCCCTATATCTCGTTCGTCATCCTGGACAATTTCGCCCGGGAAACGGCCGAGAAACAGCGCCGGAAGTGTCTTAAGCTATTCGAACGGTCCCTCGATTGGAGCGAAGCGTCCCACCTGGCGATGTCCGTCCACTCGGTTTATACGGTCAGCGAGGAAATGATCCTCTGGGCCAACGACTTCGCCCGCGAGCACGGGATGAAACTGCACATCCACGTTTCCGAGACCGAGAAGGAAAACCGGGACTGCATGAAGGCCCACGGCGGGCTCTCGCCGACCGAATACCTCGATTCGCTGGGCGTCCTGGGACCGCACGTGGTCGCCGCCCATTCCCTGTGGCTCAGCGACCATGATGTCGAAATCATGGGCAGGCACCGGGTGAACTGCGTCCACAACATCAACTCCAACGCCAAGCTCTCCTCCGGTTACCGGTTCCGCTACAACGAACTCCGGGACGCCGGAGCGAACGTGTGCCTGGGAACCGACGGGGCCGCCTCCTCGAACAACCTGGACATGCTGGAAACGATGAAGACGACCGCCCTCTTCCAGAAGGCGTGGCGGAACGACCCTTCCCAGATGCCCCTCGGCGAACTGATGGACGCCGCCACCGTCAACGGCGCGCGCGCCCTGGACCTGGAAACGGGAGAGATCCGGGAAGGAGCCATCGCGGACCTTTCCATCGTCGATATCGACAATTCCTGGTTCCTTTCCCCCGGTTCCTTCCTGGCCAATCTCGTCTATACCGCCCACAGCGACGTGATCTCGTCGGTCATCGCCGCCGGACGGTTCGTCATGCGGGACCGCGTGGTGGAAGGCGAGGACGAAATCCTCGCCGAAGCCCGCAAGGTCCTCCGTCAAATCCGATAACACTAAAACTCCACCCATATGGATCCTCGCATTGAACGAATACAGCGCGCTTCCGCGTACGTCAAGGAACAACTCGCCGGCATCCAGCCGGAAATCGGCATCGTCCTGGGCAGCGGCCTGGGAAAACTCGCCGACCACATCGAAAACCCGCTCGTCATCCCCTATCGGGAGATTCCGGGCTTCCCGGTATCCACCGCCATCGGCCACAAGGGGAATTTCATCGTGGGCACCCTGGGCGGCAAGACCGTCATCGCCATGCAGGGCCGCATCCACTACTATGAGGGCTACGGCATGGAGCTCGTCGTGCTCCCCATCCGCGTGATGATGTCCGTGGGAATCGGCAGGCTCTTCGTCTCCAACGCCGCCGGCGGCGTGAATTTCAGCCTGCACGTGGGTGACCTGATGATCATCAAGGACCACATCAATCTCCTCCCGAACCCGCTCATCGGCCCCAATCTGGACGACCTGGGACCCCGTTTCCCGGACATGACGCGTCCGTACGACCCCGCCCTCATCAAACTGGCGAAGGAAATCGCCGAAGAGCAGGGCGTCGTGCTTCACGAAGGCGTATACGTGGGCGGAACCGGCCCGTCCTACGAGACGCCGGCCGAGTACAAGTACTTCCGTCTCATCGGCGGCGACGCCGTGGGCATGAGCACCGTTCCGGAGGTCATTGCAGCCCGTCACGCCAGCGTTCCCGTGTTCGGCATCTCGGTCATCACGAACGAGGCCCACGACGACTATGCGGAGGACTATGTCAATGACGGACACGACGTCGTGGTCGCCGCGAACGCCGCCGCCGACCGGATGACCGCCCTGATCCGGGAAATGATAATCCGCCTGTAAGATGGACAACCTCAGCATCATCCACCGTGCTTCGGACTATGTGAAAGAGCACCTGGAGGGACGGCGGCCGGAAGTCGGCATCATCCTGGGCAGCGGCCTGGGCAAACTTGCCGACGAGATCGAAGACCCGCTCGTCATCCCCTATCACGATATCCCCGGATTCCCGGTATCCACCGCCATTGGCCACAAAGGGAACTTTATCGTGGGTACCCTGGGCAGCAAGACCGTCATCGCCATGCAGGGCCGTATCCACTACTACGAAGGCTACGCCATGTCACAGGTCGTCCTCCCCGTGCGGGTGATGGTCCGCATCGGTATCCGCTGCCTGTTCGTCTCCAATGCGGCCGGCGGTACGAACCTCAGCTTCCACGTAGGCGACCTCATGATCATCCGGGACCATATCAACATGATTCCGAACCCCCTTATCGGTCCCAACCTGGATGAATTCGGTCCCCGCTTCCCGGACATGACCCGCCCGTACGACCCCGCCCTCATCAAAAGGGCGGAAGACATCGCCGACGAAGAAGGGATCCGCCTTCAGAAAGGCGTCTATGTCGCCTGCACCGGTCCCTGCTATGAAACCCCGGCCGAATACCGGTTCTTCCGCCAGATCGGCGCCGACGCGGTGGGCATGAGTACGACGCCCGAAGTCATCGTGGCCCGCCACAGCGCCATTCCGGTCTTCGGAATGTCCGTCATCACCGACGTCGCCCACGCCACCGACGACGAAGACTACGTCACCGACGGAGAGGCCATCGTCGCGGCCGCCAACGCCGCCGCGGACAAGATGACGCTCATCTTCAAACGGCTGATCGCCTCCCTGTAAGCGCTGCGCTCAAAAAAAGCGCATTTGTTTACGATAATAAAAGAATTTTATTAAATTTGCACGAAACAGGCACCGGAACCGGCTATGCTGGAAGATGTAAGGAAACAGATCGAAAAGCTGATTGCCCGCTATGAGGCTGCGAAAGCGGAGAACGACCGTCTCCGCACAGAGTTACATGCGTGCAAGGAAACCGGCGAGGCCTACAGGAGACAGATCTTGGAACTTGAGTCCACGATAGAGACCCTGAAACTGACTGAAGCCTTTACCGCCGGCGGCGACCACCGCGCCGCCAAAGAAAAAATGGACCGACTGATACGGGAGATCGACAAGTGCATCTCCTGCCTGGAAAGTTAGTGTATGGACCAGAAGATCAGCATCAAGATTGCCGAGCGGACATTCAACCTGTCCGCCTCCTCCCCGGAGCAGGAGGAGGTGATCCGGCTGGCTGCCGACGCCATCAACAAGCGTCTGGAGAACTATACGCGGAAGAATCCGGGCAAGACCCTGGTCGAACTCATGTCGATGGTGGCGCTCAACGAGTGCGCCTGCCGGATTTCCTTCCAGCGGGACATCGACGCACAGAAAGCGGAAACGCAGCAGCTCGTCAGTGACATGGCGAACTATCTGGCCAACATAGAGAAATAGAGCCGCCGCGCATCACCTGCTGAAAACAACGCGTACCAACGTACCGAGTTTACTCAGACCAGGGATGACGGGCCCAGGTGACCCGAACGGGGATTCCGCCGCGAGGCGGGACGTGGGATATCAGGAACTGGTCGGAACTCAAATCTTATCCATTAAGATTTTCTGACACCGATGGCGACGGCTTTTTTTCAGAAACCATGGATGCAGGTCTCCCGCAAGGAGGCCTGCTTTTTTTTGAAAACACTTGAAACACAATATATTATGAACATCGTATCACTACTCATCGGATTCATCGTCGGAGCCGTCGTGGCCCTGGCGGCCTACATACTCGTCCGAAGGAGCATCCTGAAGGGAAAGCACGACGAGATCATCGAGAAAGCCGAGATCGAAGCGGAGAAGATCAAGAACGACAAGATTCTCCAGGCCAAGGAGAAGTTCCTCTCCCTGAAGGCGGAACATGAGGAATACGTCAACGGCAAGAACGCCCAGGTCCGTGAAGCGGAATCCCGCGTCAAGCAGAAGGAGAACACCGTGAACCAGAAGCTGGGCGAACTGGAACGCAAGAACAAGGAAGTGGAGAATGTCAAAGCCTCCCTCAAGGGACAGCAGGACGCCCTCAAACGGAAGGAGGAAGAGTACGAGCACCGCATCGAACTCGCCAACCGCCAGATCGAATCCATCGCCGGCATGACCGCCCAGGAAGCCAAGAACCAGCTGATGGAGAACATGAAAGCCGAAGCCCGCACCGAAGCCCAGGCCTATATCAACGACACCATCGACGAAGCCCGCCTGAACGCCGCGAAGGAAGCCAAGCGCATCGTCATCAACACCATCCAGCGCACTGCCACGGAAACGGCCATCGAGAATGCCGTCACCACCTTCCCCATCGACAACGACGAGATCAAGGGCCGCATCATCGGCCGGGAAGGCCGCAACATCCGCGCGCTGGAAGCCGCCACCGGCGTGGAAATCGTCGTGGACGACACCCCGGACGCCATCATGCTGTCCGCCTTCGACCCGGTCCGCCGAGAAGTCGCCCGCCTGGCCCTGCACCAGCTCGTGATCGACGGCCGCATCCATCCCGCCCGCATCGAAGAGGTCGTCGCCAAAGTACAGAAACAGCTGGAGGATGAAATCCTCGAGACCGGCAAGCGCACCTGTATCGACCTGGGCATCCACGGGATGTCCATGGAGCTGGTCCGCCTGATCGGCCGCATGAAATACCGTTCCTCCTACGGCCAGAACCTCCTGCAGCACTCCCGAGAAGTGGCGAACATCTGCGCCATCATGGCCTCGGAACTGGGCCTGAATCCGAAGATCGCCAAGCGGGCCGGCCTCCTGCACGATATCGGAAAGGTCTCCGAAGAGGAGCCGGACCTGCCGCACGCCATCCTGGGTATGAAGCTCGCCGAGCAGTACAAGGAAAAGCCCGAGATCTGCAACGCCGTGGGCGCGCACCACGAGGAAACCGAGATGACCTCCCTCTACGCCCCGATCGTACTGGTGGGCGACGCCATCTCCGGAGCCCGTCCGGGGGCCCGCCGCGAAGTCATCGAATCCTACATCAAGCGCCTCAAGGGCATGGAAGACCTGGCCGCCGCCTACCCGGGCGTGACCAAGTCCTACGCCATCCAGGCCGGTCGCGAACTCCGCGTCATCGTAGGCGCCGAGCAGGTGTCCGACCACGATGCGGAAGTCCTCTCCGGTGAAATCGCCAAGAAGATCCAGGACGAAATGACCTATCCGGGCCAGGTGAAGATCACCGTAATCCGGGAAACGAGATCGGTGGCTTATGCGAAATAAACTCCTGTTATCCGTGGCAGCGTTCCTTGCGAGCGCTGCCGTTTTCGCACAAAAGCCCTCCGTTACCTGGACGGTCGCTTCCGAACAGGTTTCAGAACAGACGTTCCGGCTCTCCTTCACCGGAGAGATCGAAGACGGGAAGCATATCTACGGGGTCAATCCCGGCATCGGCAATCCCGTGGAAGTCACATACGGGACGGCCGTGACGGCGGGTCCGCTGCTGGAAGTATCCAAACCTCAGCCCTTTAAGGACGACCTTGTGTTCTTCCTGGAGGCGGTATTCTCCCAGGAGATAACGGTCGGTCCCGGCATCTCCGCCGTGGAAGGGACCATCTCCTGGCAGGCTTGCACCGACGACATGTGCGGTTTCCCGGAGGAACAGGAATTCACCGTTTCCCTGACGGAGGATCCGGCCCACCAGACGGCCATCGCCGAACCGGAGGACGAATCCGGGCACGGCGGCCTGTGGGCCCTCATCATCGAAGCCATCCTCTGGGGATTCGCGATGCTGCTCACGCCCTGCGTGTTTCCGATGATCCCGATGACCGTATCCTTCTTCCTGAAAGGGTCGGACAACGTGCATCAGGGACGATTCAAGGCCTTCATGTACGGCCTCTTCATCGTCCTGCTGTACACCGTTCCGATCTGCATCATCATCGGCCTGACGCGCCTGCTCGGCGGAGAAACGGTGACGGCCGACATCTTCAACTGGCTGGCCACGCACTGGCTTCCGAACATCATCTTCTTCCTCGTCTTCATGGTCTTCGCCGCTTCCTTTTTCGGGGCATTCGAGATTGTCCTCCCGTCTTCCTGGCAGAACAAGAGTGATGCGAATTCCGGCAGGAAAGGCCTTGCGGGCGTGTTTTTCATGGCCCTGACCCTGGTGCTGGTGTCCTTCTCCTGCACAGGTCCCATCGTCGGCTCTGTCCTCATCAAGTCCACCCAGGGCGAGTTCTGGACGCCGATGGTCACGATGCTGGCCTTCTCGGTGGCCTTCGCCCTCCCCTTCACCGTCTTCGCCCTGTTCCCGCAGCTGCTGAAGAAGATGAAGAGCGGCGCCTGGCTGAACTCCGTCAAGGTCGTGATGGGCTTTGTTGAAGTGGCCTTCGGCTTCAAGTTCCTGTCGGTCGCCGACCAGACTTACCACTGGGGGCTCCTTGACCGGGAAGTGTACCTGGCCATTTGGATCGTGGTCTTCACCCTGCTGGGCTTCTATCTGCTGGGAAAGATCCGGTTCACGCACGATGAGAAGGTGGAGAAGATCGGTGTCACGCGGCTCTCGCTTGCTATCGCCGTATTCTCCTTCGTGGTCTACATGATTCCGGGCATGTTCGGCGCCCCGCTGAAAGCGCTGTCCGGCTATCTGCCGCCCATCGAGACACAGGATTTCATCATTGCCAACTATGCCGAAGGGCAGGTGGCCGGTACGGTCTCCGAAGTACCCGGCTCCGGCAATCCCTATGGCCTGAAGATCGCCCATAATCTTCCCGGACACTTCACCCTGGAAGAAGGGCTGTCCGCCGCGAAAGCTTCCGGAAAGCCCGTATTCATCGATGTCACCGGCCATGGCTGCACCAACTGCCGCGAGATGGAAGCGAGGGTTTGGAGCGATCCGGAAGTCATGCGCCGCCTGCGCGACAACTTCGAGATCGTCGCCCTCTATACCGACGACAAACAGAAACTCCCTGAGAAAGAGTGGGTCACGACACCCGCCGGGAAAACGCTCAAGACCCTGGGCAGCGTGAATTCCTACATCGCCCGGAGTCGTTTCAACGTAAACGCCCAGCCGAACTATCTCATCCTTTCCCCCGAAGGTGAGATCCTTGCCGGCCCCCGCGGTTACAACCTGTCCATCCCTGGATTCATCGACTTCCTGGATTCATGGCAGAAATAGAAGCCCTGATAGCCGACCTGGCGCTCATCCTCATCTGCGCCGGTGTGATGACGCTCGTATTCAAGAAGCTCAAGCAACCGCTTGTGCTGGGATACATCGTGGCCGGATTCATCGCCAGTCCGCATTTCGCGCTGACACCCTCGGTCATCGACACGGCGAGCATCCACACGTGGTCGGACATCGGCGTCATCTTCCTGCTGTTCGCCCTCGGACTGGAATTCAGCTTTAAGAAAATCGTGAAAGTGGGCGGACCCGCCGTCATCGCAGCCCTCACGATCATCTTCGGGATGATCTTCCTGGGCTTCACCGTCGGCTCCAGTTTCGGCTGGAGCAAGATGGACGCCCTGTTCCTGGGCGGCATGATCTCGATGTCGTCCACGACCATCATCTACAAGGCCTTTGAAGACCTGGGCATCGCGAAGAAACAGTTCGCCGGTCTGGTGATGTCCATCCTCATCCTGGAGGACATCCTGGCCGTGGTCCTGATGGTCGTCCTGTCCACGGTGGCCGTATCTAACAACTTCGAAGGGAAGGAACTGCTTTTCTCCATCGGCAAGCTGGCCTTTTTCCTGGTGCTCTGGATCGTCGTGGGCATCTACCTGATCCCCCTGTTCCTCCGGAAGGCGAAAAAGCTGATGAACGACGAAACGCTCCTCGTCGTCTCGCTGGGCCTGTGCTTCGGGATGGTCGTCCTGGCGGCCAAGACCGGATTCTCCGCTGCCTTCGGTGCCTTCATCATGGGATCAATCCTGGCGGAAACAATTGAAGCAGAACGGATTGAACATCTTGTCAAACCGGTCAAGGACCTGTTTGGAGCCATCTTCTTCGTGTCCGTGGGCATGATGGTGGATCCGGCGATGATCGGCCAGTACTGGCTTCCGATCCTGGTCATCACGCTGACAGTCATCGTGGGCCAGCTCCTCTTCGCGACCACCGGCGTCCTTCTGTCCGGCCAGTCGCTCAAAACGGCGATGCAATGCGGCTTCTCCCTCACGCAGATCGGCGAGTTCGCCTTCATCATCGCCACCCTGGGCGTCTCGTTGGGGGTTACGGGCAGTTTCCTGTATCCGATCGTCGTCGCCGTTTCGGTAGTCACCATCTTCCTGACGCCGTATATGATCCGCCTGGCGGAGCCTGCGTATGGATTCGTGTACAGGCATCTTCCGGGACGGGTCCGCAGTTTCCTGGACAATTATTCCGCAGCCAGCGCCCCTACCACCAGCCGGGAAAGCGACTGGAGAAAGTATATCGGTTCCGTCGTCCGGGTCATCCTCATCTACGGCATCCTTTGCGTGGCCATCTGCGGCCTCTCCTTCGGACTGCTCGTCCCGCTGCTGGGCAAATGGATACCGGAGCCGTGGGCGAATATCGTATCCGCCGTCGTCACCCTGGTCGTCCTGGCTCCGTTCCTGCGGACCATTGTCATCAAGCACAGCCATTCGGAAGCCTTCCAGGCGCTGTGGAACGCCAGCCGCGCAAACCGGGCGCCCCTGGTCGCAACCGTCGTCCTTCGGTACCTGCTGGCTCTGGGATTCGTCTTTTACGTACTGGCCAGGCTGTTCCACATCTCCGTGGTACTGATCGTCATCCTTGCCCTGGTCGTCGTGTTCATCATGGTATCCAGCCGCTTCATCAAGCGGAATGCCCAACGGCTCGAACGCACTTTCATGGACAATTTCCGTTCCCGCGAACTCCGGGACCAGTATCTGGGCGAGAAAAAGCCCGAATATGCCTCCCGCCTGCTTTCCAAGGACATGCACCTCGCCGACTTCGACGTTCCGGCCGAAATCGACTGGGGCGGAAAGACCCTGTCCGAACTGAATCTGGGCAAACGCTTCGGCATCCAGGTGGTGTCCATCCTCCGGGGCGGCCTGCGCATCAATATCCCCAAGGCTGGAAACCGCATTTTCCCGCAGGACCGCATCCAGGTCATCGGCTCCGACAGCGACCTGGAAGAATTCGGGAAACACTTGAAAGCCAGCGCTATCAACTTGGAAGACGAGCGGTATCACAGCGGCGAGACCGTATTGAAGTGCGTTCCCGTCACCGCAACCTCCCCCTTCCTGGGCCTGACCATCCGCGAGGCGGGGATCCGGGACACGTACCACTGCCTCGTCGCCGGCATCGAGAAGCCCGACGGCCAGTTACACACTCCCCTTCCCACCCTTCCTTTCGAAGTGGGCGACGTTCTCTGGATCGTGGGCCAGAAAGAGGACGTAGAAAAGGTGATGGGCGCCTGAGTTACAGCGCGATCGTCTCGAAGAAAGTCAATCCGGAAGTATAGATTCCGCTTACGGAAACCGAGTGCTCTTCCGCATCCGGGAACAGCAGGATGCGGATGGTGTCGTCGCTCTTGCCGATGATGACGCCTCCTTCCACCTGCCATTGGCAGATATCCACTTCCGACTTGTCGATGATGAAAAGCTGCTCATCTTCAGGGTCCTGCCGGAGGGAAACGGGACTCGTTTCCATCTTCGAGGCGAAGAAACGGGCCACCTGTTCCTTGATGATATCGAAACGGGGATAATCGATGTCCCCGTCCTTCCCCTGGAACATATCGTGCCACTGCTCGTCGAAGGTAATCAGTTCCGACTGGACTCCGCGTTCCTTCAGGATCCGGTGAATCTCCCCTGCTCCGTACATGGTACGGAAGGGATGGGGATCCGGCAGGAACCAGGACATAATCTCTTCCAGGAGGGACTTGAAGAAGTTAGTCTCCTCGTCCACGGGTCCGTCGAAAGGAAAACCGGTTTCGAACGGAATCACAGGATCGTTCCGGTCCTGGAAGGAAATGACCGGGATATCGGCATTATGGAGGATGGCCGTATCCGGAACGGCGCCCCACAGGTTCGCCACGGCACGGATATCGAAACCGCGCACCAGCGGCGGACGCATCACCCGGATCGAATCGCCACTTTCCTGGATGATCTCCGGGAAGTTCTCTTCGCGGAAATAGGCCAGGTTCAGGGCGGTAATAGCACCTGCATCCTCTCCGGAGGCGAAAATGCGGCCGGAATGGATCCGGAGGGAATCCCGCTTGAGGACGAACCGGACGGCCGCATTGGCGTCTTTCAGGGCACGATACATCGCTTCATCCGTCGCGTCGCGGTTCCGGCGGTACCCCAACCGGTAATTCACGCAGGAAACGACGTATCCCAGCGAAGCGAAATAACGGTTCCATTCCACCAGGGAGGAATCCCGCTTGTCCCCTTCCAGGAAAGAACCGCCGTGGAAGGTCATCAGGAGCGGACGCGCCTCGGACCCGTCATTCCTGGGATAGTACAGGTCCATCAACAGGTTGGTATAATCCTTCTCTCCATCCTGGCTGCGAAGGACACGGCCGAAAACGACATCCTTCGACTCCCCGATTGCGTATCTCGGTTCCAGATACAGGTCGCTGTCGGGGAAACGATGGAATACCGGGGCTTCATAGGGAGTCAAGGCCACTTTTACGACGGACGAATCCGGAAAAGCGAGCTGATACTTACCCCGTTCCGCCTTCAGCGCAACCAGCAGGGTATCCGCCGTCAAATGGCCGGAGTTCCGGTAGAACAAGGCGGTATCCTTTCCCAGAGAGTCAATTCCTACGCGCAGAAATGCTTCATCCGTCCCCATGCGAACTCGATAGAGACCGGGATCGAGGGCTTTAGAACAACAGACGGCCGACAGGACTGCCAGTATGAAAACGAGCCTTCTCATCGCTTGAACAGCAAGGCCATGTCCCGGTCCATCGCCGGACCGGCCAGATTCTCCGGCACGAACTTCCACGATCCGATGACGGCCGGATTCCCGATCACCTCAGGATCGATGGAGCCGTTCGCCATCAGGTAATCATACAGGACGTTCCGGATTTCGGGATAACGCTCCACGACGCGCTCGTCAATGCGGTCCGTATCGATGCCGGTTTCCTTCATCAGGCCGCCACCGCCGGAGGCCCGGTAGGAAGTCATCGCCACGTCGTATTCGCCGGCCGGGTCGAAGGCGGAACCGTCGGCCAGTCCGCTGATGGACACGCGTTCCCCAAACGGCTTTGTCACATCCACCGTATAGTTGAGGCCGCCGGCCGAATCGAAATTGTAGGAACGGTTCACGAAAGACCAGCCGGTCTGCCCGGTACGGGGATCGTCACGGCCCTCGATTTTCAGGATATGGTCGTCCGGACCGGACATCGTGTTGATCCACTTGTCATAGGAGCACTCCAGATACTTTTGGACTTCCTCCCCGGTCATCTTGACTACAAACAGCTGGTTCTCAAAGGGATAAATGGTGAAAAGATCATTGTACACCAGCACACCGGACTCCACGTGGCCGTTATAGGTCAGCGGTGCGGCGAAGGAAAGCCGGGCTGGCTTGCATCCCAGGCCCAGGGTGTGGATCAGATTGATGTAATCGCTCATCCCCCGGAAGGCGTCGCGTGTCCAGAGGTCGGTGTTCAGTACGCCCACTTCCTTGAGCGTAAAGGCCTTGACAGCTTCGTAGTCCTTCTGGAAATGCGCCCGCATCTGAGGGTCGGCATTCTCCGCCCATACAGGGATGACCTTCGCTTCATAGGTTTTGGACACAACCTTGTGATTCTCCACTTTCAGATGCATCTTCCCTTCAGCGAGGTAACGGCTGTGGCTGCCGGAATTCAGGAAGCCGCTGGAATCGTTCGCTTCCACATGGTATCTGTGGTCATGGCTGGACAGGACCCAGTCGACCCCCTTCACCATCCGGAAAGCGTCCAGGCCTTCGGACTCCAGGACGCTGCCGTCCCCGGTTCCCGTACCGGAATGCATCGCCACGATCATCACGTCCGGACGCTCCTTCGCCCGGATCCGGTCTACATCCTGCTGGATAACGTCCACGATCGGCTCGAAATGCATCCCGCTCCAGAGGCCTTCGGTAAGCCAGGCCTTCATGTTGGCGTTCGTATAGCCCAGGATGGCAACCTTCAGTCCACCCTTCTTCACGATCTTGTACGGCTTGAAATACGGCTTCCCGTTGTCGTTCCGGATAGCATTGGCGGCCAGGAAATCCACGCCGTTCTTCGCCAGATCCTCCGCCACGCGGTCATAGACCGGATGACCGGTCTCGATGTCATGGTTTCCCACGATGACGGCGTCGTACTTCATAAACCCGACCAGGCGCGGGAACAGGTGCGGGGTGACCGTGTCCACATAATTGTAATAATAAGCCGCATTGTCGCCCTGCAGGCAGTCCCCGGCGTCAATGAGGACCACATGGTCCGCACCGTCCGCCGTCCGGACGCTGTCCACATAGTGGTTCACCGCGAACAGGGATTTCCGGACATTGCCATCCACATACGTGGAATCGAACCAGGTGCCGTGCACGTCGTTCGTGGAGAGGATGGTGAGCGTATAGTCGCCGTCTTTCAGGGTGCGTCCGCAGGAAAGCGCAAGGAGCGCGCAAGCGGAAAGAAGAAGGGTTCTGGCTTTCATAATGGTCGGTTAGTCAAGCAAAGATACGCAAAAAAGTTGTATTTTTGCGTTATGATGAAACTGCAGACACCCGTCACCCTGGACCCCGCTCCGGTCACGGTTTCCTACGACGACTGCGTCCTGGTCCTCGGAAGTTGTTTCGCCGACGAGATCGGGCAGCGGCTGGCCGGAGCCGGCTTCCGCGTCCTCACCAATCCCTTCGGCACCCTGTACAATCCGGTTTCCGTCGGGAATGCCGTCGCAAGGCTTTCCAGCGGTGTTCCCTTTACGCAGGAGGATGTCGTGGAGATGGGTGCAGGAGCCGGGAAGATGTGCTCTTTCTGGCACCATACGTCCTTTGCCAGGGACACGGCCGAGGCCTTCCTGGAGAATGCCAACAAGTCCCTGGACGAAGCCGCCGCTTTCTGGAAGGACTGCAATAAAGTGATCGTAACCTTGGGTACCGCCTGGGCCTTCCGGAACGATGCATCCGGCGAAACCGTTGCCAACTGCCTGAAACGTCCGGCCGCTGAATTCACCCGCTACCGGCTCACGGTCGCACAGACCGCGGCCATCCTGCAGGGCCTCGTGCACCGGAATTCCGGCAAGCAGTTCATCTTCACCGTGAGTCCCATCCGGCACCTGGCGGACGGCGCCCACGGGAGCCAATTGTCCAAGAGCACTTTACTGCTTGCAACCGAAGGACTTCCCTATTTCCCCGCCTATGAAATCATGATGGACGAACTACGCGATTACCGCTGGTGGGCGGAGGACATGGTCCATCCTACGCAACAAGCGGCCGCTTACCTGTGCGACCGCTTCATCGAATGGGCCCTTCCCGTCCGGGAATGGGACCTGTATGAATCCAGGATGAAGGAATGGCGCCGTTCCCGGCACCGTCCGCTTTACTCGGAATAGAAATCCATCTCGCCGGTAAAGGAGATCCGGTCCCGGTTTCCGGACTGGACGTCCAGCGAGGTGCTGCCGTTGTCGAAGATGGTGAACAGGTACAGATGCTCGTCTTCGTCGGTCTTGACATAAATCCGTACCTCGAATCCTCCCTTTGCCAGCGGAACCACGCTGTACCGGCCGATATCGGCCGTGAAATTCAATGCATGTCCGCCGCCGTAGGGAACGCGCCAGGCCCGTCCGATAAACGGCAGGTAGGAAGTCAGGACACCGTCCTCCACGCGCACGGAATAGCTGTCCACATGGCGGGAAGGACCCCGGAGCGGAAGCATCCGGTCAATGTCGATGATGAAGTCGCCGGCCTGGACGTTTTCATACACCATCTGGGCCTCACGGGCTTCACGGGCCGCCCGCTCTTCCCGGGTTTCACCCAGGATGCCGCAGGAGACGGCCGTCAGGAGTGCTGCAAGCAGCGGAAGGATCCACTTTTTCATATGCTGGTAAGGGTTAGTGTCTGCGCATTCCCTGCAAGGCGCCCATCCGCTGCATCAGGTTCCCGGTCATCGCGCCCTTCATGGCCTTCCGGGTGCCCTCGAACTGCTTCAGGAGGCGGTTCACCTCGGGAAGGGTGGTACCGGAACCGTCGGCGATGCGCTTGCGGCGGGAGCCGTTGATGATCTCCGGATGCTCGCGCTCCTTCGGGGTCATGGACAGGATGATCGCCTCCGTCGCCTTGAAAGCCGTGTCATTGTCGATATCCACATCCTTAATGACCTTGCCCATTCCCGGAATCATCCCGGCGAGGTCCTTGATGTTACCCATCTTCTTCACCTGCTGGATCTGCTGGTAGAAATCCCAGAGGGTGAACTGGTCCTTCGCCATCTTTTTCCGCAAAGCGCGCGCTTCCTTTTCATCGAACTGTTCCTGCGCCTTCTCCACGAGGGTGACCACGTCGCCCATGCCCAGGATACGGTCCGCGATACGGGCGGGATGGAAAACGTCCAGCGCCTCCATCTTCTCGCCGGAAGAGACGAACTTGATGGGTTTGCCCACGACAGCCTTGATGGAAAGGGCCGCACCGCCGCGGGTGTCGCCGTCCATCTTGGTAAGGACCACACCGTCGAAGTCCAGGCGGTCGTTGAAGGCCTTCGCCGTTTCCACGGCATCCTGGCCGGTCATGGCGTCCACGACGAAGAGCGTCTCCGTGGGATTCACGGCCTGATGCAGGGCGGAGATCTCATCCATCAGCTGCTGGTCCACGGCCAGACGGCCGGCAGTATCGACGATCACGACGCTATAGCCCTCGGCCTTCGCCTTGGCGATGGCCGCCTTCGCGATCCTGATCGGATCCTTCTCCCCTTCTTCGGTATAGACAGGCACCTGGATGCTCTCTCCGAGCACCTTCAACTGCTCGATGGCCGCCGGACGGAAAGTGTCGCAGGCGGCAAGGAGAACCTTCATTCCCCGCTTGCTCTTGATGTGGAGGGCCAGCTTCCCCGAGAAGGTGGTCTTACCGGAACCGTTCAGGCCCGCGACCAGCACTACACCCGGATTGCCTTTGATGTTGATATCCTGCGCCTCGGAGCCCATGAATTCGGCGAGCTCGTCGTGCATGATCTTGATCATCATCTGCTGCGGCTTCACGGCCGTCAGCACGTTGGCACCGATGGCCTTGTCCTTCACGCGGTTGCAGAAGTCCTTGGCCACCTTGTAGCTCACGTCGGCGTCCAACAGGGCCTTGCGGATGTCCTTGACGGTTTCCGCCACGTTGATTTCGGTGATTTTCCCTTCACCCTTCAGTATCTTGAAAGACCGCTCCAGTCTCTCGCTCAGGTTCTCGAACATAATCCTTTGGAATTAACATGCAAAGATAATAAGTTTTCCCGACAATTGCTGCGCCATTCCCCCGGCGTGCAGCCCATGCGGTCGCGGAACTGCCGCGCGAAGTTGGACCGGTTCGAAAAGCCGACCCGGAGGCCGATGTCCGAGGCGCATGTCCCGGGCTCCTCCAGCAGCAGCCTGCAGGCTTCTTCCAACCGGAGCCTGGTCCGCCAGGTCCGGAAATCGACCTGCTTCCTCTCCAGGAAATAATGGTGAAGGGTTACGCCGTCCGTCCCGAGTTCCCGGGCGGTCTCATTCACGGTGCGGTGCGGTCTCCGGTATCCCTTCTCCGAGACCCATTTTTCCAGGGCCTTTTCCAGTTTCTCCGTGTCCCGGAGAGGAAGTTCCGAGGGCAGCCCTGCTGTTTCTTTTCTTGAAAAACGGCGCACGAAACGCCATACCAGACTCTCCATATCGCTTTCAAGGCGGCCTCTGCCGCCAGATGCAAAAATAACGAATTCTTTTGAAATCCGCTGAAAATGATTTATCTTTGAGACACTGAACCCATAACCTTATCAATTTATGAAGAAGTACATTGCTGAATGCGTGGGCACTTTCGTCCTCACATTCCTGGGCTGCGGAACCGCGATGTTCCTCGGTTGCGACACGCCGGCCGGCGTGGTCGGAACGGCCATCGCCTTCGGTCTCGCCGTCGTCGCCATGGCCTATACCATCGGCGAAATCAGTGGCTGCCACATCAATCCGGCCATCACCTTCGGCGTCGCCCTGTCCGGTCGCATGACCTGGAAGGACGCCTGCGGCTACTGGGTTGGACAGGTCATCGGCGGTATCCTCGCCGGTGCGGTTCTCCTGCTGCTCACGAAGGTGGTTGCGGCTCCCGACCTGACCGGCGGCCTCGGCTCCAACGGCGTGGCGAATGCCGGCGGAGTGGGCGGTGCGTTCCTCGTGGAGGTGATCGCCACCTTCCTCTTCGTACTCGTGGTCTTGGGCACGACCGACGCCAAGGTCGGTGCCGGCAAGCCTGCCGGTCTCGCCATCGGTCTCACCCTCATTCTCATCCACCTGATGTGCATCAACCTTACCGGCACTTCCGTGAACCCGGCCCGTTCCATCGGTCCGGCCCTCTTCGCCGGCGGTGAGGCCCTCAAGAACCTGTGGGTCTTTATCTGCGCCCCGCTTGTGGGCGGCGCCCTCAGCGCCCTCGTCTGGAAGGGAATGGTTCCGAAGGAGAAATAGAAACCTTCTTCGGCTGAATCGCAAAGAGGCCAGGACGTCTCCCGACGTCCTGGCCTCAAACGATTATGAATGTTTAACTAAAGATTGATCTTTGCCAGGCCGGAAGTGTGTTTCTTCACTTCCCCGGCCACTTTGAGTCCGCTGGCGTTGATGTCGCCCGCACCGTTCACCTCGAGGGTCGCATCACCCGTCTTTCCGGTCACGTCCACGTCACCGGCACCGTTGATCCGGATCACCAGAGACTTCGAATCGATGTCCAGCGCCTCGATGTCGGAGGCACCGTTGGTTTCGATCTTCAGGCCAACGCAGGTAATTCTTTTGAAAGACAGGTCGCCGGCCCCGTTCACCTCCACCTTCAGATTGCCTTCAGTGCGAAGGCCGGCGGGGATATCGAAATTGGCGGCGCCGTTCACTTCGATTTCCTTCAGGTCGGGGGCCTTGACCGTAAGGTCGTATACCTCGGCCCGAATCGTCCGATGATCCTTCGCCTCGATGACGAGTTCGCCACCTTCGACCCTGTAGTCAAGTTCGTCGATGACGTTTTCCTGGGTACGGACCGTTACTTCCCAGGCGTCGGCCTGGGTGAAGACGACATCGGCGTTCCCGTTGACGCGGATGACATCGAAATCCTTGAGGTCGAAGGACTTGGTCACGACAGGGCCTTCACCCTTGACGGCGTTCTTGCCGCCGGTCCAGTTGGTATTGACATGGAAGCAGGAAGAGCACAGAAGCATCGTCGCTGCAATATAGAGCATGTTTTTCATGGTATGGCGTTTAATCGTTGAAAATGGATGAATCGAGGCCGAGAAGGGTCATGCGCTGCCTGATGGCCGGGACTTCCTTCTCGATGAAGTCCTTGCGCTGGGTGTCCAGCACGGTGTCCCGGGCGTCGTCGGCGACGAAATACCCGATCCCGCGCTTGTTGTAGATGATGCCGTCGGCGGTGAGCTTCTCGTAGGAACGCATCATCGTGTTCGGGTTCACCCCGATGTCGGCACCGTACTCTCTCACGGAAGGGATGCGGTCTCCCCCCTTGAGCTCTCCCGAGAGGATGCGGTCGGAGATCACATCCACGATCTGGAGATAGATGGGTTTTTCGGTATTGAAGTTCATAGTGTATTAGTGCTGAATGGTTTTGATGCGGCGCCAGACACCCCAGCCGAGGCCGACGGTAAAGAGGCAAGTCAAAATAACAGAGGCGTTTGCGATGCGGGTTATCAGGGCTGCAATCTGCATCTCGTCCATGTCGTAATTGAGATTGGCGGCGAAATGCGGGACGATGAGTCCGGTCAGAAGGGACAGTACGAGAGAGAGGCCGAACAGGATGGCGATCGCACCCACGAGCTTGTTTTTCTTGAAGCAGATGCCGCACAGGAGGAAGTAAAGGAAGTTGCAGAACACGCCGACGATGGCAGGGAACACCATACTGGAGGGAGTGAAAGCAATAGGAGACTCGGCGCCAACGTTCGCAAGCGCATCAATCATCTTGCCGTAAGCGGCCGTGAAACCGGTAAACAGGGCCTGCCCATAGGTGGGATCCACCAGGGAGAGGAAACCGTCTATGACGAAGTACACAACGAAGAACAGGAGCGGGATGACGATGCACACCATCAGCAGCATCGACACGAACTTTTCCGCCTTGGAGGCCGGAACCATCAGCCAGTTCGATCCGGCTTTTTTCTCGGTCAGATAGCCATAGGAACGGACCATGTAGAGCTCGAGGATGGCGAAAGCGAGGATGAACACCCCCACCCGGGCATAGATGACCGGGGAGGACCAATGCTGCGTGAACACCAGGCTCGCGAGCACCCATATGACATAGAAGATGGCGCTGGCTCCGCCGATCATGATGGCGGCCTTGGAGTGGTTCCGCCACATCTGCTTGAGGTCGTATTTGAAATAGGTCCAGAAGCGGTTGAAGTTGAAAATTTCGTTCATGGCCGTCAGATTTTACTTGTTGAACAAATTGCTAACCAGATCCTTGTGGGCATGGATCGTGTTGAAGAAAGCCTCCACATTGACCTTGCTCTCCTCGCCGGTAGTGTTGGGATACACCTGGATGCAGCCGCCGGGGGTCTGCTCGAGGTAGAGGGAGCCGGGCTTGAGTTCGGTGCCGTAATCGAAGTACAGCTTTTCGGAGATCTCCTCCATCGAGGCGTTCACCAGAACAGCCTGGTTGTCCAGGATGATGATCGGGTCGATGATGTTCTCCAGGTCGCGCACCTGGTGCGTGGAGATAATGAGGGTGGAATCCTCGGCCGTATACCGGGTCACGGCCTTACGGAACTGCGCCTTGGACGGAATGTCCAGGCCGTTCGTGGGCTCGTCCAGATAATAGTATTTCGCGTTGCACGCGAGCGCGAAAGCGATCCAGGTCTTCTTGAGCTGGCCGGCGGACATCGCGTCCATGTGCTGCGTTGTCTCCACCTCCAGTTCGCCGAGGATGGTCGTGAACTTCTCCAGGTCGAAGTTCGGCCAGAACACGCCGTGCTCCTTCGCGAAGTCGATGGCCTTGGCGTGCACGGGAGAAACCTCGTCCGGCAGGTAGAACTGGTCGGAGAGGAGAGAGGGCTGGCGGTCGAAAGGATTGCGACCGTCCACGAGGATGGTCCCGCTCTGGGGCTTCTTCAAACCGCACAGGAGGGTCAGCAGGGTGGTCTTCCCCACCCCGTTCTCACCGAGGAGTCCGTAGATATTCCCTTCGGACACCTTCATCGAGATGTTCTTCAGGACCAGTTTGGGTCCGTAGCTGAACGCGAGGTTGTTGATTTCGATCATATCGTTTGTGTGTATTAGTTTATTAGTACACCGCAAAGGTACAAACAAAATCGGAACCTGCAAATTTTTTTTTGAAAAAAACGCAAAAATAATGAAGCCCGGCAGTACGCCGAGCTTCATTTCGTGGAGCATAGGGGATTCGAACCCCTGACCTATAGATTGCGAACCTATCGCTCTACCAACTGAGCTAATACCCCGTTTTCCCGTTTGGGAATGCAAAGGTAACAATATTTTTCAAATAATCACCCCAGCGGATAAAAAATCGTACGGAGGGCGTATTTGCCGGCCCAGCCGGTATCATACAGGTGGCGGATCTGACGGGAGCCGTGGTTCAGATAATAGTTGTACACGGACCGCTTATGGAGCCGGGTGAAATCCTCGGCAGAAAGACCGCTGCGAAGGATGGCGAACACGGTGTACAGGCCCAGGACGAACGCAACGGCCGTCTCGTATTCACCGGCAGGCTTCGCCTTCTTGATGACGGGCTTGTGCTGGATCTGGGCGAAGGAAAGGTCCGCAATGGCATCGCACAGGGCGGCCTCATCCTCGCACTGGTAAAGGGCGTCCGTGTACCGGCCTCCCCTGCGGGACTGCGTTTCGACTTCCTTGAAAATACGTTCCTCGTAACCATCGATGGGACTGACGAAAAGGGCGGCGGCTTCTCCCGGAGCCGACAGCAGGCGCTTGGCGACAAGGGTGTCGTCCGCCTCCTTGGCAAGGGGCAGTTCGGCATCCAATTGCCGTTTCAGTTCCTGGATCAGAGCAGAATATGCCTGTTTCGTGTCCATTACTACGTGGTTGATTTTTCAAATATACAAATTATATTCTAAATTTGTACCAACAACCCAACGGATATGAAGATCGTTTTCCTGGACGCCGCCACGATGGGCGACGCATCAATGGCCGAAATCGCCGCCCTGGGCGAATTCACCTGCTACCCCTCCTCCACAGCGGAAGAAGCCCGTGTCCGCGCCGCGGACGCCGATGTCGTACTTTTGAACAAGGTCATCGTGGACAAGGCCTTCCTGGACGCCTGTCCGAAGGTGAGGCTGGTGTGCGAGGCGGGAACCGGCATCAACAACATCGACACGGACCTGTGCGCCGAACGCGGTGTCATCGTCCGGAACGTTGCCGGCTATTCCACGGATTCCGTCGCTCAGACCGCCTGGATGCACATCCTGAATCTCGCCGGGCTCGCCTTCCACTATAACGCGTACGCACGGGACGGCCGCTACAGCGCCGGCAGCATCCACGTCGATGCCGGCCATCCCTTCACCGAGATTGCCGGAAAGACGCTCGGAATTGTAGGCATGGGCGCCATCGGCCAGAAAGTCGCAGCCATCGGCACGGCTTTCGGGATGAAGGTCATCTACTACTCCACATCCGGCACATCCCATTGCAAGGACTACCCTTCCGTGTCCCTGGACGAACTGCTCAAAGCTTCGGATGTCATCAGCATCCACGCACCTTACAATCAAAAGACAGCGGGACTTATTGACTATGAAGGCCTTTGCAAGATGAAACCGACGGCCTTCGTGGTCAACACAGGCCGCGGCGGCATCGCCGTGGAAGCAGACCTCGTCCGCGCCGTGGACGAAGGGAAGATCGCCGGCATCGGCATCGACGTCTATCAGAAGGAGCCCATCCCGCTTGACCATCCCTATCTGCAGGCGAAGCATCCCGAAAGGATCCTCCTCTCCCCCCACATTGCCTGGTACAGCGTGGAGGCGCGTGCGCGACTCGCACACGAGATGGCGGAGAACATAAAAAAAGGCTGGTAAAAAACCAGCCTTTTTCATTGTTAATCCGTTAATTACGCACCCAGGCGCTTTTCGAGGCGCTCCCGGATGGCACGGAGGAACTCGAGAGAAGTCAGGGACTTCGGCGTGATGCCTTCCATGAGGTTCACGAGGTCCTTGGAGGTAAGGCCTTCGTTCAGGGTGTCGAAGCAGGCAGCCTCGAGCTGGTTCGCATAGTTCACCAGTTCAGGGAGGTTGTCCATCTCGCCGCGCTTGCGGAATGCACCGCTCCAGGCAAAGATGGTCGCCATCGGGTTGGTGGAAGTCTCTTCACCCTTCAGGTACTTGTAGTAGTGACGGGTCACGGTGCCGTGGGCGGCCTCGTACTCATACTTGCCGTCCGGGCTCACCAGGACGGAGGTCATCATGGCCAGGGAACCGAAGGCGGTGGACACCATGTCGGACATCACGTCGCCGTCGTAGTTCTTGCAGGCCCAGATGAAACCGCCCTCAGAACGCATCACACGGGCGACGGCATCGTCGATCAGGGTGTAGAAATACTCGATGCCGGCGGCCTCGAAACGGTCCTTGTACTCCTGGAACACTTCCTCGAAGATGGCCTTGAAACGGCCGTCGTACTTCTTGGAGATGGTATCCTTGGTCGCGAACCACAGGGTCTGCTTCACGTCCAGCGCATATTTGAAGCAGGAGTGGGCAAAGCTGCGGATGGAATCGTCGGTATTGTGCATGCCCTCGATGACGCCGGGGCCCTTGAACTCGTGGATGACCATTTCCTCACGCTTGCCGGAAACGCCCTCGAAGACTAGCTTCGCGACGCCGGGCTCAGTGGTCTGGATCTCGACATCACGATACACGTCGCCATAGGCGTGACGGGCAATGGTGATAGGCTTCTTCCAGAACTTCACGGCCGGGTGGATGGAAGGGATGGTGATGGGTGTACGGAACACGGTGCCGTCCAGCATGGCCCTGATGGTGCCGTTCGGACTCTTCCACATCTCGTGGAGGTTGTACTCGCTCATGCGCTGCACGTTCGGGGTGATGGTGGCGCATTTCACGGCGACGCCGAGACGCTTCGTCGCGTTTGCGGAGTCGACGGTCACCTGGTCGTTGGTCTTGTCGCGGTTGGGCAGGCCCAGGTCATAATACTCGGTTTTCAGGTCCACGAACGGGAGGATGAGTTCATCCTTGATCATCTTCCACAGGATCCTGGTCATTTCGTCGCCGTCCATTTCGACGAGCGGGGTGGTCATTTTGATTCTTTCCATGACTTTTTATTTGCGGTTTTTGTAATAGTTCATCAGGCAGCCGTCGGCAAGGATTTCGCGCTCGGCGGCGGTGAGGTTCTGGAAGAAGAGGTGGATGGGCTTCACACCAGCCTTCGTAATTACCTGGGCGTCAATCTCCTCGGCGCCGGAGAGGATGGCCTTGCGAATGCCCGGAACGAACACGAAGTCGCCCGGTTCATAGTCGAAGGCAGTCTCCGGAGCGATCGTGAACGGGACGATACCCCAGTTGATGCAGTTGGAACGATAGCGCTTGGTAGCGTATTCGTAGCAGATGTTGGCGTCGCCGCCGAGCACCTTCTGGCAGGAAGCGGCCTGCTCGCGGGCGGAACCGTCGCCGGGCTTGTTGGCGAAGACGCAGGAGCCGAAGGACGTGTCGGCAGCGGAAGCGCCGACCTTCGCGAGGGCTCCGGCGACGTTCGCCGGCACGTTCCCGGCGCGACGCTCCAGATCCTCCGACTGGATCCGCTTGGACAGACCCACATACTCCGGGACGCGGCGGCTCAACGCAAACTCGCTGAGCTTGAGCGGGTTGGAACGATAACTGGAGGTCTCTCCGGAAGGGATGAGCTCATCGGTGGTGGTCACCGGATCGTGGATGACCGCGGCAAGTTCCACGAGCATGTTCTCCTCCATCGGATACATCGTGGGCCAGTCCTTGATGTTCGGGCCATAACGGAGTTCCACGGAAAGGTCGGCCTTCCCGTATCCGTTATAGATCCGGCTCTTGTAGATGCGGTCGTCGAAGGTGTAAGGCTTGTGGGTGTCTTCGTACTCGATGTCCGTCGCAGCGGTAATGACACCGCCGTTCGCGGCCGTCGCGGCGATGGAACGGGCATCCATCAGGGACACGAGGGAAATCTGGCCCTGACCCGGCTTGGAACCTTCGCGGTTCGGGAAGTTGCGGGTGGTGTGGCGGATGGAGAAGCCGTTGTTGGCGGGCACGTCGCCGGCTCCGAAGCAAGGGCCGCAGAAGGCGGGCTTGATCACGACGCCGGCCTCCAGAAGTTCTTCGGCGATATGGTTACGGGTCGTGGCAAGGTACACCGGCGTGGACTGCGGGTAGCAGCTCATCGTAAAGTAGTCGTTGCCAATGGATTTGCCTTTCAGGATGGTCGCAGCCTCGGAGAGGTTGTCGTAGGTGCCTCCGGAGCAGCCGGCGATCAGGGCCTGGTCGGCGACGAGCTTGCCGTCCTTCACCTTGGAGACGAGGTCGATCTGGATCTTGTCGCCGAAACGCTTGCGTGCGTCGTCCTCGATGCCCTTCAGGATGGTGACGGGATCGGCCTGGAGCTCATGGATGGTGTAGGCATGGGACGGATGGAACGGCAGGGCGATCATGCACTCCTGGGTGGACAGGTCGATGCGGATCATGCTGTCGTAATAGGCGACCTTGCCGGGCTCGAGCTTCTTGTAGGCTTCCGGACGTTCGTGGAGTTCGAAGTACTCCTTGACCGTCTCGTCGGTGACCCAGATGGAAGAGAGGCAGGTGGTCTCGGTGGTCATTACGTCGATGCCGTTGCGGAAGTCGATGGGGAGCTCCTTGACGCCGGGGCCGGCGAACTCGAGCACCTTGTTCTTCACGAAACCGCTCTCGAACACGGCCTTTACGAGGGAAATGGCCACATCGTGCGGACCTACGCCGTGGCGCGGCTTGCCTTCCAGCCATACGAGGACCACCTCGGGCGCGTTGATGTCCCAGGTGTTGCGGAGAAGCTGCTTCACCAGTTCGCCGCCTCCTTCGCCAACGCCCATGTTGCCCAGCGAACCGTAGCGCGTGTGGGAGTCGGAACCGAGGATCATGTTGCCGCAGGCCGTAAGGGCCTCACGGGCATACTGATGGATAACCGCCTGATTGGCAGGAACATAGATACCGCCGTACTTCTTGGCGGCGGAGAGGCCGAACACGTGGTCGTCCTCGTTGATGGTACCGCCTACCGCGCACAGGGAATTGTGGCAGTTGGTCATCGCATACGGCAGCGGGAACTTCTCGAGTCCGCTCGCACGGGCGGTCTGGATGATGCCCACGTAGGTGATGTCGTGGGAGACCATCGCATCGAAGCGGATGCGCATCTTCTTGCCCTTGCCGCCATCGACGTCATGGGCGCGGAGGATTCCGTAGGTGATGGTGTTTTCGCGGGACTCGTCCGGAGACGGCAGGCCTGTCGGGTCGGAGACGATCGTCTTCCCGTCCAGGAGATACACACCGTGAGGAATCAGTTCTACCATAATGTTTGTCTGGTTTAAGTAGTTAAAGTATTAGTTGAGTATTGAATCCATGAATATCGTCAACGCCAGCATGTCCGCCGCTCCCCCGGGAGAAATCCCCTCCGAGGCGTAGTGGGTGCACATGTCTTTCAAGCCCGGTTCATTGAAGCTATCCAACAAGGACTTGGCTTCTTTCTTGACTTCCCGGGAGCGTTCGTATCCCACCCGGTGAATGATGCAGGTATCGTCCAACTCGGAGATGATGCGAAGCAGGGTCTTCTGGACGCGCCAGGTATCCCCTTCCATCGACCGGTAGGCAGGCAGCCAGCTTTCGAACAGGTCGCCATAACCTTCCAGCGCCATCTCACGGGCGCCTTTCACGCCATACTGCCTCGCAATCTCGGTTCCATGGTATTTGGGCGTCGAATGCAACTCGCTATGCTTCACATTGTTACGCGATAATGCCTGGGCTAGAAGGACTAGGCGATTATGCATATCCTCCTCAGAATCAACCACTTCCATTCGACGGCCAGCAGCGGCGAGGACAAGGCCGAGGGCGAAGATGGCGCCGCGGTGGGAATTCACCCCGCCGGTAGCCGCCAGCATGGCTTTTTCCGCGTCGATGCCCAGCTGACGCAATTCCTCGGGAGAGCCCGCCGTCGCCATGCGGGGGAAGAAAGGACGGATGGCGGCAATGCTCCGGCTCATCAGACGATCATCCATGTCCGGATGCGCGCCGGAGGAGCCGGGGCCCACGAGACCAGGCTTCAGCGGCGTATCCAGTTCCATCCGGAGAGCCCGTTCTGCCAGACCGGCCAACAGGTAAGGACGGGTCGATGACGGAGTCAGAGCCGCTGCAGCGGCCAGACGGCCGCTATCCAGCACGGTACGGACCCGCGAAGCGCTGACCGGTCCTTCGGCATCCCGCAGGCGCGGAATCTCCACGACCCGGACGCCGTAAGACGGAAGGAGCTCCCGCATCAGATCATTGTAGCGGGCGGTCAGCGGATCGGCCGGTTCGCTGCCCACAAAGCGGACAGACGCCCCGAGGGCCGGTGCGACATGCCGGCCGAAAAGGTCGATGTCCAGACGCATCTGCGTCTCGGAAGCATCGGAGAGGTCTTTCAGGAAATAGGTGGGGAAAGTGGCAGCAGATATCTGATAGTCACTGCCTTCCGGAACAGAGGCCAAGCCGTCGCTCCCCTTTCGGATCATATCAAGCCGCTCGGCATACGGGAAGCGGGAACGATCCTCCTTCACCGGGATGACCGTCAGACCGTTCACCTGGCCGGCAGCCTGTTCCAGCAGGTACCGGTGTCCCAGGGTGAAAGGATTGGCGTTCATGACTATGACGCCTTCGGCACGATAAGAACCCAGACCGGAACAGTATTCTTCCAGTCCCCTGCCGTTCTCCATCAGGATGGCCTTGGGGGCCGAAGCGAGGACGCGGAAGCCAAGGCTTTCGAAAATGGCGAGGTTCTCCGGCTTGGTGAAGACCTTCACATTGGTATGACCGCGGTCAGCGGCCACGGAGATGAGGCGGGAGATCAACGGAGAGGACAGGCCCATAGAGCGGGCCGCCTCCGAAACGGCAATGCACTTGATGATGTCGCGGTACAACCCGCCGCCGGCGAGGATGGTTCCGTCCGCGTCCTGGACGGCCAGATACAAATCGACCTCCTCGAGCCGGAGACCGTTTCTCCCGAGGAAGTCCTCCACCTGGCGGCGGAAAGCCGGAACGCTCAACGGCAGTTCCTGTATGTCGATCCTTTCAAATGGTTCCATCATCCTGCAGGCTTTCCAATACTCCCGGTTCCACCTCAGATTGATTTAACGCAACGAAGATAAGAATTTATAACCGATTTCCCAAGGTTTTGTTACGGATTTATACTAAATCCGAGGATTTTGTCAATGACTTGGACAATCTCGCCATACGGATGCGAATGTGCCCGCATGCACTCCCGGGCAGGGCGGTCGCAAAGCAGGCAGCGGCGGGGTGGTTCCCCCACCCTTTCGCGGCTCACCGGAACGACCGTCTCCCCGACGGGTTCCAGGACGTCCAGGTCCATCAGACGGCCGAACGGATGTTCATTCTCGATCTCGCAGCAGGACTTCTTGACATCCAGCAGCGGAGCATCCACGATGAAGAAGCCTTCAAAACCGGTCTCCCGGTCGAAAAGTTCCCGATAGACCGGGGAAAACATGTCCTGGACCGCCTTGACGCCGGCCTCCGCCACCTTCAGCGAACGGGCGTCACGCTTGACAGGGCCCGGCAAGACTACGGTCAGCGAGACCAGGGTCTTGTCGGGCCACTCTTTCACAAGCGCAAGCTGCTTTCCGTACCGCCTGTCGCGGGCCTCAAGCAGCTGCTCCAGGGAGATTTCCATCAGTCCAGGATATTGTGGATCTCGTCCAGCACCTTTCCGTGACGGTCCATGACGATGCCCACGACACGGTCGCCGAACGGAAGCGTATCGGGTTCACCGATAATACTCCGGGCCTTGGCAGCCAGGTCGTTGATATCCACTACCTTCAGTCCCGCTTCAACCAGGCGCTGGGCAATCTCGGGACGTCCCGGGTTCACGGCGATGCCGTATTCCGTCACCACCACGTCCACGCTCTTTCCGGGCGTAATGAGGGTCGTGACCTTCGGGACGACGCAAGGGATGCGGCCGCGCAGGAGCGGGCAGACGATGATGGACAGCGCGCTGTCCTCCGCCGTATCCGGATGGCCGCCGATGGCGCCGCGGATGATGCCATCGGAGCCCACGAGAACATTGACATTGAAATCCACATCGACTTCCAGGGCCGACAGGATTACGATATCCAGGGCGTGTACGGCCGATCCGACATGGTCCGCGCTCGCATATTCGACGGCGGACACCTCCTGATGCAGCTGGTCCGTGGCGATGGATTCCGCCGCGACCTTGTCGAAGGACTGGACGTCGATGAGCCGGCCGATGAGTCCCTCCTGATGGAGTTTCACCATATGGGCGGTGATTCCGCCAAGGGCGAACGAGGCTTTGATTCCCTTCTCCAGCATGCTCTCCCGGATGTATTTCACGGCGGCCAGGGAAGCGCCGCCGGTACCCGTCTGAATGCTGAAGCCATCCTTGAAGTAACCGCTGTTGATAATCACTTTGGCAGCCTGTTTGGCAAGGAGGATATCGCGGGGATTCTTGGAATCGCGGATAGCGCCGGAGGAAATCTTGGAACTGTCGCCCACGGAATCCACGACTACCACGGACTCGACGTCGCAGGCGGAGATGGACTTCGGGACGTTCGGATAGGCCACCAGGTCGTCGGTAATCACGACCACATGGTCTGCATAGCGGGCGTCCGGAAGGGCATATCCGAGAGAGCCGCAGATGGACTTGGCGTTCTCCGAACGGGGACAGCCGGAGGCGTTGCCTAACTCGTCGCAGGAAGAAGCGCCGAGGAAGGCTACGTCGATATGGAGCTCACCGGAAGCGATGGCGCTGCCGCGCCCGCCGTGGGAACGGAAAACGACCGGTTCCTTCAGGAGGCCGTGGGAAATCTCGTTGGCCAGGTCCCCGCGGAGGCCGGAGGTGGAAATCTTCGTAATGACGCCGTTCCGGATGTGCCCGATGAGCGGCGTGTGGACATCGGACAGGCTGGAAGCAGCCAGATGCAAATCCTTGAAACCCATCTCGGCCAACTTGCCGACGACCAGGTTCACGACCTTGTCTCCCCCACGGAAATGGTGGTGGAACGAGACGGTCATCCCGTCCTTCAGGCCGGACCGGCGGATGGCCTCTTCCAGGGTGACGACTTTCGTATTTCTCATAGCACTTCCTCCTTGTCCAGAATGCCGGATGCGATGGCGAGGGCGACGGTGCGCTCGGCGCGGATCACGACCGGGCGGTCCACCATCTTGCCGTTCACGGCGATGACGCCGGAACCCTTGGCCTGCGCCTCCTTGATGGCGGCGATGATCCGGAGGGCCTTGTCGATATCCTTCTGCGAAGGGGCGAACACTTCGTTCACGACTTCGATCTGACGCGGGTTGATGATGGATTTTCCGTCGAAGCCCAGCGTCTTGATCAGTTCGACCTCTTTGCGGAAGGTTTCCATGTCGTCCAGGTTCGAATAGACCGTATCGAAGCACGCGATGCCGGCGGCGCGGGCGGCTACGACGATGGTCTCGCGGGCCAGCAGCAGTTCGGCGCCGCCCGGAGTGCGCTGCGTCTTGAGGTTCGCGGAATAGTCCTCCGCGCCGAGGGCGATGCCCATCATGCGCTTGGAGGCGCTCGCGATCTCGAAGGCGTTCACGACGCCCAGGGCACTCTCGATGGCCGCCATGATGAGGGTACGGCCCACGCAGCCGAGTTCGGTTTCCACCTTGATGATCTCGGCCTCGAGTTCGCGGACCTCGTCGGCCGTCTCCGTCTTCGGCATGCGGATGACGTCGACACCGGCCTTGACGACGGCCTCGACATCCTTCTTTCCGTACGGGGTATTCAGCGGATTGATGCGGACCACCATTTCGGTATCACCGTAATCGATGGATTTCAAGGCGTTGTGCACCAGCAGGCGCGCAGCGTCCTTTTCGGCCATCGTCACGGAGTCTTCCAGATCCAGCATGATGGAATCGGGGCCGTAGATATGGGCATCGGCCATCATTCCGGGATTGTTGCCCGGAACGAACATCATCGTCCTTCTCAGTCTTTCCATACGTCCTTTCCGGTTGCGCGGACGGCCGCCGCGGTTACACGTGCACGGATGGTGCAGTCCAGGGCGCCCTTATCCGTAGCCTTAACATAGGCGTCAGCGATGCCGAGTCCCTCCAGGGTCTCGGTGATGACCGCCTTGATCTGCCGCCCGAACTGGGCCGATACGGAACTTTGAAGATCCACCTGCAAGCCTTCCCCCGGAGCGATCTGGACAAGGATGTCCCCCGATTCCAGGGTGCCGGCCACAGCATTTTTGATTTCCATGTTTATCTAGGTATTCAATTACAAATCGTTCGCGAAAATAGGCATTTTCGTGACAATTTCAAAGTAATTTCGCCTTTTTTAAGCCTGATGGGCCGGGCGGAGCAGGTCCAGGACGACCTTGACGGGGTTGAAGGTTTCAAGCGGCACCTCCACGAACAGGGTGTTCCAGTCGCTCATCGCACCGTTCCACAGTCCGGGCAGTTCCAGTGCCTTGAGCTCGCGGCCCTGGAAACTCTTGGAGCTGATGAAGCCGGCATCTTCGTCCACGTGGGAAAGAAGGTCGAACTTGCGGCCCTTGTAATCCTTCAGGCAGCAGACGAGGTCCACCGGGTTGAAGTGCGTCGCCCGGGACATCGCACCCATCGCACCTGCATCATCCTTGTTGATCTGGACGCTTTCCAGGATCTGGAGCGAGGTGGCGCCGTCCTTGCCGGCGATGATGTACGGACCGCCGCCGGGCTCGCCTTCGTTGCGGACCATGCCACAGACGCGGACGGGACGGTTCAGCTTGGCGCGGAGCATCTCCACCCTTTCGGCTTCGCCGCGGGCCAGCGGGATCTGGACGCAGAGTTCCTTGTCCAGGAAGTTCTCGATTTCGTTGCAGAGCTGCACGGAAGGCTCCTCGTCCAATTGGCGGAGATAGCTGAAGATGCGGTCGCGGACCTTCAGGGCTTCACCCATCAGGACCTTCTTGTAGCGGGCCGTCGTCCCCAGCAGCTTCTCATGGGCGACGTTGTCGATGTTCTTGATGGAAACCAGTTCCTCCTGCACCTTGTCCAGGTTGTAGATCAGGGCGCCGTGCCCGGCGGGACGGAACAGGAGGGCGTCGTCATCGGTGCGGAACGGACGGTTCTTCGCATCGACGGCCACGGTATCGGTGGCCTTGTCCTGATAGGTGAAGGTCACGTTGTATTTCACGCCGTAGCGCGCCTCGAAGACGGGCTGGACCTCGGCCAGGGCATCCTCGAACAGCGCCCGGTGCTCCGGGGAGATGGTAACGACCAGATTGCAGGTACCGTCGGCATTGCGCATATAGGTGGCCGCCTCCACGAGATGCTCTGCGATGGCGGTGCGCACTTCCCCACCCTCATAACGGTGGAACTTGATCACCCCCTTGGGCTTGGCCCCATAGCCAAGTCCTTCGTCCGTCAAAACTTTCTTCAGGACGGACTTCCGGTAAGCGGCCGAATCTTCTTTTCCGCCAAAGAGTTCATCGGTGTAGAAAGCGAACTTCTCAATCTGGGCGGCCAGTTTCGCACCGGCGGCATCGGCCGGAAGGTCCTCCCCTTTTTCAAGGGTGGCGAGTCCGGCGAAAATGTCCTTGAACATCCGGGAAGCGGCGCCGGATGCGGGCACGAACTTGCACTTTCCGGCGATGTCGGCCTGTTCATAGTAACGGATGGCGGCATCGGCCTCGGCGTCGGAAAGGACGCGGATCCCGCGCTGGGGCGTTGCGGGCCCCACGATCTTCATCCAGGGAAATCCCTTCTTGAAATGCTCGATCTGTTCCTCGACTGTGCGGACGGAGGAACCCCGCTGCCGGATCTGGTTGATGTCTTTCTGGTTGAACATGGTTTCAGTGTTATCGTTGGTTATGCTTATTCGATGTAGAACTCCCGGCGGTACTGGTACTGGGAGCGGAGCCGCTCGAAGCCCGAAGGATCGGTCCGGAACATGAAGTCGTCGATGAAGATGGGGTAGTTGTACTGGAGGATGGCCGCCATCTCGCCCTGGCTCTTCCCCTCAGCGTCGATGAGGACGGGATGCAGGTCGATATCCTCGGTTTCCGGATAGTATTCCTCCAGTTCCTTGATGCCGAACCGGCGCGCGACCGCCTGAACGGCCATCGAAGTGCCGTTCTGCTTGCCCTGGTAGGAATAGCCTGCGATGTGCGGCGTGGCGATGTCGCATTCCCCCAGCAGGCGCGGGTTGATGTCCGGTTCGTTGCACCATGTATCGACCACCAGGGCCCCGAGTTTCGGCCGGGCACGGAGCAGGGCGGCTTCGTCCACCACCTCCCCGCGCGCCGTATTGATGAAAATGGCCCCCGGCTGGATCTTGGACATGAAATCGTCGTTCACCATTCCCCGCGTGGTCTCGTCCAGCGGGACGTGGATGGTTACGATCTGCGCCTCGGCAAGAAGCTCATCCAGGGTGCAGAAACCATCGGCGCCTTCCCGCTCCGCCCGGGGCGGGTCGCAACGAAGGACGGAGAAGCCCAGCTTGCGGGCCATCCGTTCCACCTTCCGGCCCACGTGTCCGACGCCCACGATGCCCAGCTTGGCATCCTGGAACGGGATCTTCTTGCGGGAGGCGACGCCATACAGGGCGGAAAACACATAGTCCATTACGCCACCTGCGTTGCAGCCCTCCGCATTGAAGATTTCAATGCCGTGCTCCTCGCACCAGGGGAAATCGATATGGTCCGTGCCGATGGTGGCCGTTGAAATCATCTTGACGGACGTCCCTTCCAGAAGGGATGCGTCACAACGTGTCCGCGTGCGGATGATGAGCACGTCGGCATCCATACAATCCTCACGGCAGATGGCAGGTCCCTCCTTGTAGAGGACCTCCGCGTAAGGCTCGAAAACTCCCTTCAGAAAGGGAATGTTCACATCGGCGACTATCTTCATTCAGGCCATAGGTTTTAGTCTTACAAATTTAACATTTTTTCTGACATGTTTAACCCCTCCCTCGTCCCATATGGAGAAAATGAAAAAAATCCCCGAAAAAGTTTGCACATTCGAAAAAAGTCCCTACCTTTGTAGTCCCAAACGGGAAATGGGGTATTAGCTCAGTTGGTAGAGCGTTTGAATGGCATTCAAAAGGTCAGGAGTTCGATTCTCCTATGCTCCACAAAAATCCCTCTCAGAGTAGTCTGAGGGGGATTTTTCGTATAGGATGTGACAAAAAGTGTAACAATCTAGTCACCGAAAAGCAAAGCACAGTCGTATATAGCCAGGCAGAGTCGCGAGTTATTATTTCTATAATTATAGCATAACGGCTTTAGCCTTGGCAGTCAGAGACTAGTGCGTCAACCGATTCATCAGAATTGCGGCCTCCACTTCTTCGGGGGTAGGGTTGATTTTGAGGATGGTTCCATCCGGGCTGATGAGGAAACGACTGCCAGCGGCATTAGGGACACCGTACAATGTCCAGACTGCCTGATCTTCTCCCAGTGCGACCAGGTTCACCCAGGGATAGTCGTCCTGCGCCAGGGCCTTTCTCCATTCAGAGTCCTTGAATTCTCGCGCCGCGCCTACCACCGTGAAGCCATTGCCCTTGTACTTTTCATAAATCGGGACCAGGAGGCGGCTATTCGACCGGCAGGGACCGCACCAGGATGCCCAAAGATCCAACAATGCCACTTTCCCGTCAATCAAAGATGACAATGAGACCCGATTCCCTTCTGTATCAGGCAAGGAGAAATCCTGGTAAAGAGCACCTTCGTAAACCTTGGCTCCCTCGATGGCCGTCTTGGCCAAGTTGTGCACGTTGCACCCGGGAAAAAGATCCTTATACACCTCGTCATAGTGAGACAGCCAGAAACTGACATCGTGGTTGAGCCGGAGTGCATTTCTCATGGCCTCCGCCGCCAAGTAGAAGTTTGCCAGCGTGGGCTTTTCTTCACAGAGATGGACCCTGTCATAATCCAGTTGCCGCTTGCCAATCTCGTTATTCAACGAATCCCGAGCCTGCCCCTCCGGGGTCAGCATCTCTCCACTCATTTCAAGTTTACTAAGGAGCACGGTAAATGAATCCCGCTTTGCCCCGGAAGAGGCATTAAACCGATCAAAAAGTTCCTGGTATTCCTTCGTAAAATAAGTGTTCTCCCGCAACAAGCTGTCAAACTGCCTACGGTACGCTGTCCAATCATCCTGAAGCGCTATATTCTTTTTTTCCCTATATGAACTGAGGGATGCATTCAGGGGAGACTCTGAACTGCTATAGATCCTGGATTCGCCTCCCTCACTCTTGGAATAAGTTACATACAGTTCCGGACTGTCTACGAAAAAGGGAAGGCCCGCATAACTTCCTCCTTCTTTGCGGTCAGGGACTTTGATACTATACACCGAATTGGAATCCAAGGAGAGATATGCATCTATCTTGTTATTCCGAATCCTGATCTTTGCCAGAGGCTTTTCCCCATGGGAAAAATCCATGACATCCACAGGAAAGACCAATGCGTACCTTCCCTCCGCCCCCTCAATCGTTCCGGTCAGGTGGAAATTGCTCTCGTTCCGGCCGGCGCAGGAAGCCAGCAGGGTCAATGCAAACAAGAGTTGGATTGTCTTTTTCATTCACTTACTTTTTTGTTAAATGTAAAGTTACGAAGAATTAGATATATCTGCAAACACATCCTTCATTACCGGATTTTCAAAAAAAGACGGCGGTCTCACGACCTTCACGTGGATTATGAACGTTGACAATCATGGAAGTATCGTGCAACTTCATGCCCTAAGGCCTTCTGATCCGGTGGCACTTACAACTGCAATGGACACCCTTAATCAGGTACCAGACTTATGGTCACCACCCTTGGCACGATTCTTCTCCTCTTTGTTCCGGGCTTGCCCGGTTTCTGCCACCTTTTAAGGGTGGTGGGTAACTTAATACCCCCTTATTTAAAGCATAAGAGGAGGTCTACCAAGGAATCAGCAAGCTGTGGCTGGCAAATTGCCACATAAAAGGTGTGTGTGTTCGGAGCGGTCACGATGATTTGTGGAAGAGCAAAGTTTGGCACTATTATGATCGACAGCCTTCGGGCTTGCCCGGATCATGGACACTCAAAATGACAACTGGTAACTTAATATGTAGGTCGACCGATGTCGCCTACCAGGTGCCGAAATGCGGCGAGCCTGGAGTGACAGGAACAAAGGGAAAGCCGATACTGTTTTAAAAGCGCTCAAGATTCAATGGGCGGATACGACGATAGCTCGCACCTTTTCAGGCCGAGCCCATCGTGCACCATATTTTTCTTTTGACCCGCAGATTATCTGTGGGACGATTGGTAATCGTCGGCCAGCCTGCGGGCCATGTCGATGTCAAAGACGATCCGTCGCCCGATGCGGGAGACGACAGCAGGGCGGAGGATTCCACCGCCTTCGGAGGAGCCATCTTCTTCTCGTGGCGTACGCATCAGTGCGTAGACCGTGGAGTCGGAACACCCGAGTTCTACTGCAAGGGCATGAACGCCGAGTGCCTTCTGCCCGGGTGGTGCCGGGGATGATCCGGTGTTCGGAGAAAGGGAGAGAGCATAGTGAGTGAGCTGGCAGTATTCCTCCCCGGTCATCTGCCAAAGGGGCTTCTGGAGGAGCCCTTCAATAAGATTGTTCGAGTCCATAATAACATAAAGTTTAACGTTTTTTCAAGTACAGTCCGACAGGAAGTATCCTACGCGCGTTTTGCCGGAATGTGCCAAACACGGGAAAGGGAATGTGCCAAACATCTGTCTGACAAGCCCTTCGCCCAAGTGCATGTTAGGAAGAAGCATTTGAAAAGCCAAACGAAGAGCTGGCTTTTTTGCGAAAACCCGCCTTTTTTCCCCGGCGAGTATCAAAATGGTACTCTGAAATGATACTCAGATTTCCGCAATTGACAAAAAAGTCCTCTCCCGTTTCCAGGAGAGGATAAACCGATGTGCCAAAGATGAACTAAAGATATGGACACTCGCTACCGACTAAATCCGGCTGATCAGATCCTGCGGAGTTATGTCTTGCATAAGAGAAAAGGCAAACCACTTCTTTCCCAGGTCCTTCAGTGATGCCCCAATATGATAGACTTTTTCATCAATGATCAAGAACCTGTCGTGGGCTTTGTTAAAAGCTTGGACTTCGATGGGAGGATACTGTGCATTGTGCCTGTTAATATCCAATTGGAACTGTGCCGAAACTTGCTTGGTGTAGATTGTTGCTTTCACAGAAGGCCCTCGTTTATCAAGCATCGTCAATACGGTCTCATCTGCATAATTGTCAATCAGAACTATCTCCTTCTTTGCGCTTTTGATGAGCCCGGCGACAAACCGATAGGCATCGAAGATTTGGCCATCGAAGAAGATGTTTTGTTTCGGAATGACGGATTGCTCTTCCAACTTGTCGAAGATTTGCTCAATCTTATGGTCTGTCTCCAATTGCTTGAGTTCCATTCGGTCAAGCCTCTGGAAAACCTGAGCATTTGCGAGCAGGAAATGACGCATCGCGACGAAGGCGTTCATGATGCGTATGCTAATGTCTACCGCAGTATCGCTATGGAGCACGGCTGACAACATAGCCACCCCTTGTTCCGTGAAGGCGTATGGGCAGAAAGAACTATGTTTCAAGGTCTTAAACCTATCGCAATTTGCGATAAGTTCATCAGTCTCCTGCCGATTCAATTGAAAGCGGAAGGCTTCTGGAAATCTACGGGAATTACGTTTGACTTGTTCATTCAAACGTGCTGTCTGGACACCATACAGTTCGGCCAGATCTCGGTCAAGGATGACCTGCACATCCCTTATCGTCAGAATCCGGCTCTCGACCGAGAGTTGAGGAAGGTGGTCGCAATTTGCGACATCCTTTTGAGTAGTTTGCAGCGACCTCTTTGCCATAGCACGTTCTTTTATGCGAAGTTAATCATTTTTCTCTAACAGCCCATTGAACTTAGTCATCGAGGTGGCCTTGATATCATCCACGATGTCGATATAGGGTTTCATGGAAGAATAGTCGCTGTGGCCCGTCCATTTCATCACGATGTTCGGCGGGATTCCCAGGGATAAGGCATTTACGATGAAGGTACGGCGTCCGGTATGGGTGCCGACGAGTTCCCACTTGGGATGAATCTCGTCAGTGCGGACGTTGCCCTTGTAGGTCGTAATGCGGATTTCCTCATTGATGCCGGCGAGTCGGCACAGTTCTTTGACGTCCCGGTTCATCGCTTGGTTTGTGTAGTTCGGCAAGGCCTTATTGTCATTGAAAGGGGCATCCTTGTATTTCTCCAGAATCGCCTTAGTAACGTCGTTAAGTTCGATGGATATACTATCTGCCGTCTTGACGGTCGTAACCTCAATATGGCCGCCTTTTATGTCGCTTCTGCGGAGATTATTGGCGTCGGAGTGACGGAGTCCGGAGAAGCAGCAGAACAGGAAGACGTCACGGATCGGATCCAGGTATGCCTGGGCTCCTGACAATTGAAGATTGCGGACACGGGCCATTTCCTCCTTGGTAAGGTAGATTACCTTTTTCTGAGTTGTTTTCAGTGTTGGCTTGAATGACTTATAAGCCATGTTCGTATTGTAACCGTTTTCGGTCGCCCAGTTTAGGAACCAACGGAGAAAACGCAGTTTCTTTTCGATGGAAGAGTTCTTCAAGCCGATGATGTCATCGTGGTCATAATCATCCCTTTCCCCTTTCTTCTTACGGGGAGTCCTGAGTCTTTTGATATTCCGGAAATAAGCGACAAACTCCGCTAAGGTAGACTCAGTTAGGTCTGAGAACTTAAGGTTCTTCTTGAAAGCCTTGAGGTCTCTCCGCATCGTCTCCATCTTTGCATAGGTAGCCGTTGTCCAAGCGTTCTTCTCTCCGCTTTCCTTGACAAACTTATCGTACACTTCAAAGAAATCTGAAGACTTGGGGTTACGTTCCTTCTTAGGTTCCGGATCCGGCTTCTTGGGTACAATCCCCTTTATTCTTTCCTGATACTTGTCGGCAACTTGCTTTTTCGTCGGATTGATGTCGTTGGCCTCGAAGTATCTGAAGGCCGTCACCATTTGCTCACGACAGTTGCGAAGTGTGTTGTTAATAGAAATGGTTGTCTCTCCTTTTGGTCCCTTATATCCTTCCTTCACACACTGATTCTCCGCATCCCAGGCATCAAGGCTGTTCACCTGACAGCCCGTGGAGGTTATCAGTCGCTGACCATTGAAAGTAGCATGTTGCTGGATTTGGAAAAGGCTCTTTTCCTTTCCATAGGGACGGAGTTTGAAGGCAATCTGGTATTTCAGAATCATTTTGTCACACGATTTATTCGTTTCGTGTCACAAAAATGTGACAATTTTCTGTAAATTCCAATACCTACAACCACAATATAACGCAGTACAATAATGATTTCTATAGTCCTCTGTAGCAGGTTTTACATGATTTTCGTATCTCCTATGCTCCACAAAAAACGCCTTCTGAAATCGCAGGAGGCGTTTTTTTATCTCAATATTGCCCGATGAAATCGGTCACCAGCCTGAAAACCGGTTCGTAGCTATCGAAAACGGCATGTTTCCAATCGTCGTAGATGGTATGGTAATACGGGAAGGCATCACCTTCCTGATTCTCCAGGAAGATGCAGGGGACATGGCGGACGGCGAACGGATAGTGGTCGCTGTTGGCGGCGAGTTCTCCCCGGTCCAAAGCCTTGAAATACCCCTTGTCAACATTAATCCGTTCAAAGAGCGCATAGCCCCGCATCCCCTCGTCGCTTACCTCGCAGTACTGGACGGGGTTGTTGTCGCCGATCATGTCGATATTGAACAGATACCGGATCCGGTCCAGCGGGACCACCGGGTGGTCCGCATAGAACTCCGAACCGCGGAGATTGGCATCTTCGCCGGAGAAAGAGAGGAAATACATGTCGTAAGGCGGACGATGCCCGGCATAATACGCCGCGAGCGTGACGATGGCGGCCGTTCCGGAAGCATTGTCGTTGGCTCCGGCATAACGGACCCGCCGTCCAAGATTGCCCAGATGGTCATAATGGGCCGTGAACACATAACAGCTGTCGTGACGCTCCCCTTCCACCTTCGCGATGACGTTGAAAAGCCCGTACCCCTCCAGGAACTCGTTCTCCACATTGACACGGACGGACCTGACCCCTTCGACAGATTCGGGCGTCACCCAGATGATGGGCTTGTCCACGACGCGGTGCCCGTACGCCTTGTAAAACTTGATGGGCGACGTCCAGGTATACAGCAGTCCGGCATTGGGTGCACCGTCCCGGCTCTGCAGCCGGGCGAAGGCTTCACGGTGCCGGTACGTGAACCAAAACTCGCAGCATACCAGACAGTTCTCGTTTTCCGGACGGGCCAGGTCGGCGAACATCCGGTCGGCGTCGAAGTCCAGGGTGTCCACATGGTACACGGGGAACTCCCCCTTGACGCCGGGAGAATACTCCCGCATGGAGAAATCCACGCCGGCCTTCAGTTTCTTCCCGTCGGCCCACATTTCCATCCGGCCCGGGAAAGTGTTGATGTCGATGGTGAAAGGCTGCCGGATGACGGCGTCAACCCCGGCCTTCCTGTACTCCTTTTCCAGGTATTCGCCGGCCTTGTTCGCTCCACCCCGGGCATAGCCACGGCCTTGATATTTCGCAGAACTGAGCTCCTTGACGATGCGTTTGTAATGCGGCAGGTCCTGTGCATGGACTTGAATCGCGGCTATCGCCAGTAAAAGGATCAATAACTTCTTCATAATCATTGGATTGCCTTTGTGCGCTTCTTGAGCCAGTGTTCCTTCAGCCACGCGCGGACCGGTTCGTCATAGACCTTGAGGAGGCCATAGGCCAGTACAATGGACATGAAGACGATGCCTGCATTCACCATCACGTGCATCCAGACCGGCGCGTCCCGATGGCCGGCCACCCACCCCATCTGCATGTACATCAGCGGGTAGTGCGTGATATAGATCGGATAGGAAATCTCCCCCAGCCATTTGCATACCGCCGTACTTTTGGGGTCGGTGGTCACGCTGCCGGAGCCCGTCAGGACGATGAGCGGGAACAAAAGCAAGATGCAGACAGCCTGATAGATACCGTCCGGAATACCATAATCCCCGCCGATGCAAGGGATCGAGAAGATGGCCACCAGGGCCAGGCTGCACCACCAGAATCCGCCCTTCAGATGGATGGGAGACCCGCTGGGGTTGCCCTCGGTCCGATGGGCAGGCAGGATGCGCGAAATAAGCAGGCCGCAGAGGAAAGGATAAAGCAGCCTGGTAAAGCCGATGTAGATCTGCTGCGAAGTCAGGCTCCACCCGCCGATGACGGTATAATGTGGACCGTCCGGAAACAGGCCGAACACGTCCCATCCCAGGGTCAGGTCCAGCGTGAAAAAGGCGCAGCAGACGCACAGGACCGCCAGTGCCGCCTTGGGCAAATGCCTCAGTACAAAGGCATACAGGATGTTACCGATGTACTCGAAGGTCAGCGTCCACTGGGGGCCGTTGAACGAGTTCAGCTCTCCCCATCCCCGGATGTCCAGGCTGTTGGGACAAGGCAGGATAAGCAGTCCCATCACCAGGCACAGGAAGAACTTCCAGGCGGGCGTCTTCAGCGTTTCCGGAAAAGCGGCCCCGGCAAAGAAGAACAGAGCCGCTCCCACCAGCGTTCCCGCGATCACCATGGGATGCAGGCGCGTCAGACGGCGCTTGAAGAAGCCCCAGGTGGTCATCCTGTCCCAACGGTCGTCATAGGCATAGCCGATGACGAATCCGCTCAGGACGAAGAAGAAATCCACCGCCAGATACCCGTGGTTGACAATCTGCGTCTTGAACACCGGGACATAGGTCTCAAAACAGTGGAAAATGACGACCATCAGGGCCGCTACGCCGCGAAGTCCGTCCAGGATTTCGTAGCGCGGCTTTGATTCCAGGTAGATGCTTTCCTTTGCCATAAACCTTTGTCTGAAGGCAGGACTAGGCTTTCTTCACACGGGAAAGGAAGCAAGCAATGGTGTTCTTCATGAGCATCGCGATGGTCATGGGGCCCACGCCGCCGGGAACGGGGGTGATCCAGGAGGCGACAGGCTCGACGGACGCGAAATCCACGTCGCCGCAAAGCTTGCCCTCGGCGTTACGGTTCATGCCCACGTCGATGACCACGGCGCCGGGCTTGACCATGTCGCCGGTCACAAGGCCGGCGCGGCCCACGGCGACGACCAGGACGTCGGCCGTGCGGCAGACGGCGCCGAGGTCGGCGGTGCGGGAATGGGCGATGGTCACGGTCGCGTGACGGTCCAGCAGGAGTTTCGCCATGGGCTTGCCAACGATATTGCTGCGGCCCACGACGACGGCATTCTTCCCCTTCAGTTCCACCCCCACCGTATCCAGCATCCGCATGACGCCGGCGGGCGTGCAGGGGACGATGCAGTCCTTGCCCAGCCACAGGTTGGCTACGTTGCCGGGATGGAAGCCGTCTACGTCCTTTTCGCGGGCGATGGCGTCAATGACCTTCTCCTCGTCGATATGCTTCGGAAGAGGCAGCTGCACCAGGATGCCATCCACGGCGGGATCGGCATTCAGGTCGGCGATATGACGAAGGAGGGTCTCTTCGCTGATGTCGGCGGGCAGCTCCACCAGCCGGGAATCCATCCCGGTGTAAGCCGCGGCCTTCACCTTGTTACGGACATAGACCTGGCTGGCGGGGTTCTCCCCCACGATGATGACAACAAGGCAGGGCTTGCGGCCATACTTGGCCTCCAGTTCCTGCACCTCGGTCCGGACCTCGTCCTTGACCGCTGCGCTGAGCGCTTTTCCGTCAATGATATTACCCATAATCTATTCAAATGCGCAGTGCGCGATATCGTTTCTGTAGAATAAGTTATCGCATCCGATCTTACGGACTTCTTCATATACCTTCGCCCGGGCGGCAGCCAGGTCCGGTCCCCCAGCGACGACCATCAGGACGCGGCCTCCGTTCGTGACGAGCTTCCCTTCCCTGAAGGCGGTGCCCATATGGAACACGATCCCGTCGACCTGGTCCAAACCCTGGATTTCGTAGCCCTTCTGATAGGATCCCGGATATCCCTTGGAAGCCAGCACGACCCCCAGCGTGACCTCTTCGCGCCAGACGGTGTCGGGAGCAGGCACGCCCGTCGCGACGGATTCGAAGATGGTATAGATGTCGCTTTCCAGCAGCGGGAGGACCACTTCCGTCTCGGGATCCCCGAAGCGGGCGTTGAACTCGATGACCTTTATGCCCTGCGGGGTCTTCATCAGGCCGCCGTACAGCACGCCGGAAAGCGGCTTCCCCTCGGCCACCATGGCCGCGGCGGTCTTGCACATGATTTCCTGATAGGCGAACCAGCGGTCCTCTTCCGTAATGAAAGGCAGTCCCGTGTAGGCGCCCATACCGCCGGTATTCGGGCCCTTGTCACCGTCATAAGCACGCTTGTGGTCCTGTGAAAGGGGCATCGGATACACGCGGGAACCATCCACGAAGCACAGGAAGGAAAACTCCGGCCCGGTCAGGAAATCCTCCACCACGACGCGCCCGGCCCCGAAGGTATGGTCCAGGAGCATGTCTTCCAGGGCCTTCGTCGCTTCGGACAAGTCCTGTGCGATCACTACGCCCTTCCCGGCCGCCAGGCCGTCGTACTTGAGGACGGCCGGGAACGGGCGGGACGAAACATAGGAAAGTGCTTCGTTGTAATCGGAAAAAGCCTTATAGGAAGCTGTGGGGACACCGTATTTCTCCATGAGCCGTTTCGCGAACTCCTTGGAACTCTCGATGGCCGTAGCTTCCTTCGTATGGCCGAAGATCTTGAGGCCGGCAGCGCGGAAAGCGTCCACGATGCCTACAGCCAGGGCGGCTTCCGGCCCGACGACCGTCAGGTCCACCCCATGCTCCAGCGCGAAAGCCTTCAGGCCTTCCACGTCCGTATCCTTGAGAGGAACGTTCTCGGCCACGAGACCGATACCTGCATTGCCGGGTGCACAATAGATCTTGCCCACCTGCGGAGAACGGGCCAGCGCATCCACGATGGCGTGTTCACGGCCACCGCCGCCGACGACGAGGACCGTCTTCGGGAAACAGTCTTCGAACCGGATATCCTTGGGATCCGACTTGTTCGACATGCTCGGTTTGCAAAATACGGCGTCCATGATGATCAGTGTTTGAAGTGTCTTACACCGGTGAACAGCATCGTGATGCCCAGTTCGTCAGCCTTGGCGATGGCGTCCGCGTCACGGATGCTGCCGCCCGGCTGGACGATGACGGTCACACCGTATTTCGCAGCCAGGGCCACCGTGTCGTCAAACGGCAGGAAGCCGTCCGAAGCGAGCACGAGCCCTTCCGTGAAACCGGCGGCCTTCGCCTCTTCGAGGGCGATCTCGGCGGAGCCGACGCGGTTGGTCTGACCGGCGCCGATGCCGATGGTGTGGTTGTCGCGGACGACGGCGATCGCATTGGATTTCACGTGCTTGACGATCTTCCAGCCGAAGTTCGCATCGGCCAGCTGCAGCGCCGTGGGATGAACCTTCGTCACGCACATTTCCGGAACGACGGCCTCCACCTGGGTGTCCAGTTGTTGGACGAGCATTCCGCCGTTCACGCTGACATACTGGGGAACCGGCTTGCCGTCACGGGTCATATCGACCTGCATCACGCGGAGGTTCTTCTTGGTGGAGAGAATCTCAAGGGCCTCAGGCGTAAAGGACGGGGCGATGACGATCTCCAGGAAGATGGGCTTCATGCCGCGCGCCACGTCTGCGGTCAGTTCGCGGTTCACGCCCACGATGCCGCCGTAGATACTCACCTTGTCGGCCTCATAGGCGGCCTGCCAGGCTTCCTCGATCGTTGCGCCCACGGCCGCACCGCAAGGGTTCATATGCTTGAGGGCCACGCAGAAGGGCTCCTCGAAGTCCCGCAGCACGTTCAGGGCCGCATTCGCATCCTGGATGTTGTTGTAGGACAGTTCCTTCCCCTGGATCTGCTTTGCGAAGGCCAGGGAGAACGGGGCCGGCTCCATAGCGGCATAGAAGTTCGCGCTCTGGTGCGGGTTTTCGCCGTAGCGGAGTCCCTGCTTGATGTCGTATTCGAGGAAAAGCTTCTCGGGGAGACCCGCCTGCCTGCGCATATAGGTGGCGATGCAAGCATCGTATTCCGCCGTGTGGGTATAGGCCTTGGCGGAGAGCTTCAAACGGGTTTCCGGGGTCGTACCGCCCTTCTCGCGCAACTCGGCGAGGACGGTATCGTAGTCGGCCGGATTGCACACGATGGTGACGTCGCGCCAGTTCTTGGCCGCGCTGCGCACCATGGAGGGACCGCCGATGTCGATGTTCTCGATGGCGTCCTCGAGGGTGACGCCCTCCTTGGCGATGGTCTGCCGGAAAGGATACAGGTTCACGCACACGAGTTCAATGGTCTCGATGCCGTTCTCCTTCAGGGTTTCCATATGGGCAGGGACATCGCGGCGCGCGAGGATGCCCCCGTGCACCTTCGGGTGAAGGGTTTTCACGCGGCCGTCACAAATCTCCGGGAATCCGGTCACCTCGCTGATGCCTATGGTCTTGACGCCCTGGCTCTCAAGCAGTTTCTGAGTTCCCCCGGTGGCGATGATTTCCCATCCGAGGTCCACAAGGCCTTTGACGAAGTCCACAAGGCCGGTCTTGTCGCTTACACTTACTAACGCTCTCATTTTATCAGTTTTGCTATGGTTTCCACATACAGTTGGTGCTCGATCTTCTGACCGATCCGGTGCACCTCGGCCGGATCGTCCCCGTCATAGTCGAAAGCCCGCTGGGCGATGATTTTCCCACCGTCCAGGTCGGCATTGACCCAATGGATCGAGATGCCGTACACCTTCACGCCGTAAGCCACGGCGTCCTCCACCGCATGGGCCCCTTTGAAGGCCGGCAGCAGGGACGGATGGATGTTGATGATCTTCCCTTCATAGGCGTTCAGGAGGGTTTCCCCCACGATGCGCATATAGCCCGCCAGGCATACCAGGTCCACTTTCTTCCCGTCCAGGACCTTCACGATCTCCGCTTCGAAGTCGGCCTTGCAAGCATAGGACTTCGGCGAGAAGACGAAGGTATCGACCCCGAAACGCTCCGCCTTGCCGATAACGGCAGCACCGGGCTTGTCGCATACCATCACGGCCACTTCGGCGTCCAGCGCGCCGTCGGCGCAGGCGCGGGCGATCGCCTCGAAATTCGAGCCGGTCCCGCTGGCAAAGACCGCTAACCGCTTCTTCATTGCAGGACGATGTTGACCCCGGGAACGTCCGTCACCTTACCGATGACCGAAGCCTTTTCCCCGCAGGATTCCAGGATGGCGATGGCCTTGTCCGCCTCGGAGGCGTCCAGGACGGCGACCATGCCGACCCCCATGTTGAAAATATTGAACATCTCGCGATGCGGCACATTCCCCCACTTCTCCAGCATCCGGAACACCGGAAGGATGTTCCAGGTTCCCTCGTGGATCTCGAGGCCCTGGCCTTCCTGCAGCACACGCGGGATGTTCTCGTCGAAACCGCCGCCGGTGATGTGGCAGATACCGTGTACGTCGCAGGCACGGAGGACCTGGAGCATCTGCTTCACGTAGATCTTCGTCGGGGTGAGCAGGACCTCGCCGAGCTTCCGGCCACCGAATTCGGGGATGGAATCCTCATAGGAGAGACCGGCGTCGGCCACAATCTTGCGGACCAGGCTGAAACCGTTGGAATGGACACCGCTGGAAGCGACGCCCACCAGGACATCACCTACCTTAACCTTCGAGCCGTCAATCAGTTTCGACTTCTCAACGACACCAGTGGTATAACCTGCAATGTCGTATTCGCCGTCATCATACATACCCGGCATCTCGGCCGTTTCTCCGCCCACGAGGGCGCAGCCCGCCTGGCGGCAGCCTTCCGCCACACCGGCGACGATCGCCTCCACCTTGGCCGGGACGTTGTGTCCCAGCGCCACGTAATCCAGGAAGATGAGCGGCTCGGCACCCTGCGCGAGCACGTCGTTCACGCACATCGCCACGGCATCGATGCCGATGGTGTCGTGCTTGTCCATCGCGAAGGCGATCTTCAGTTTGGTGCCCACGCCGTCGGTACCGCTCACCAGCACGGGTTCCTTCACGCCCAGGGCGGAAAGGTCGAACATGCCGCCGAAGGAGCCGATGTTCCCCATCGACCCGGTCCGGGCCGTGGACGCCACATGCTGCTTGATGCGGCGGACCACTTCGTAGCCGGCTTCCAGGTTCACGCCGGCGTTCTCATACGTCTTAGCCATATTTATTCGTCGATTTCAGAGTCGTACAGAAGGGTGGGATACTCGCCCGTGAAGCAGGCCTGGCAGGGATCCGCGCAGCCGAAGGCCGAATCGCGGGTGGATTCCGGACTCAGGTAGCCCAGGGAATCGGCGCCGATGGCCTGCCGCGCCTCCTCCAGGGTCCGGTGCGAGCAAAGGAGTTCTTCCGGAGTGGAAGTATCCACACCGTAATGGCAGGTGAAACGCATCATCGGGCTGGCGATGCGCACGTGCACCTCCGTCGCCCCGGCTTCACGCAGGAGCTTCACGATCTTCAGGGAAGTAGTACCGCGGACGATGGAGTCGTCCACCAGGACGATGCGCTTGCCCTTGACGATGCTGTACACCGGGGAGAGTTTCATTTTCACCCCGAGTTCGCGCATCGACTGGACCGGTTCGATAAAGGTACGGCCTACATACTTGTGCTTCACAAGGCCCATTTCGTATGGGATGCCGCTCTCCTCCGCATAACCCATCGCGGCGCTGAGGCTGGATTCCGGAACGCCCACGACGATGTCGGCCTCCACCGGACATTCCCGGTACAGGCGGCGGCCGGCCTCCTTCCGGTAGGCGTGCACGTTGCAGCCGTCGATATCACTGTCGGGACGGGCGAAGTAGATGTATTCCATGCCGCACATCCGGTGTTTGCAGAACTTCGAATAGATGGTGCTGCGGATGCCGTGATGGTCCAGCGTCACGATCTCGCCCGGACGGACGTCGCGGAGGAAGTCGGCACCCATGATGCCGAAGGCGCAGGATTCGCTGCTCACCACATAGCCGTCGCCCAGCTTACCGATGCAAAGGGGCTTGATTCCGTACTTGTCCCGGGCGGCATAGATGCGGTTCTTCGTCATCACGACAAAGGAAAAACCGCCCTCCATCATGTTCAGGGCCTTGACGATGTTCACGATACGGTCCTCGTTCGCGCTCTTCTTGATCAGGTGCGCGAGGATCTCCGCGTCGGTATCGGTCTGGAAGATCGTGCCGCGCTTCTCGAGATATTGGGCCAACTGTTTGGAATTCACAAGGTTTCCGTCACTCGCGACCGCAAAGTCGCCGGAGTGGTGACGGAAGAAGATCGGGCACACGTTGTCCAGTCCGTCCCGGGAAGCATTGGCATACTTCACGGCGCCGATGCCCAGGCGTCCGTGAAGCTTCTGGACCTGTCCGTTGGTGAAAATCTCGCTCAAGAGCCCCAGGCCGCGGTAGCGGTAGGAAACGCCGTTCCCGTCGAACGTCGCGATGCCGCCTCCTTCCTGCCCCCGGTGCTGGAGGTTGTGGAGTCCGTAATACAAATAGGTCGATGCGTCCGGGACGCCGTATACTGCAAGTACGCCCATCTCAGTCTATGTCAAAAACGTTCTTCAACTTTTCCAGCACGATTCCATAGGATTCGACCATGTCGCCGAGGTCCAGCCGGAAGCGGTCCTTGTCCAGGCGCTCCCCCGTTTCCAGGTCCCACAGGCGGCAGGTGTCCGGACTGATCTCATCGGAAATGATGATGGCGCCCGTATCGGCCGCGCGGCCGAATTCGAACTTGGCGTCCACCAGTTCGATACCTGCCTTTCCGAACAGGTCCGTCAGGAGTTTTCCCGAACGGCGCACGATGTCGTACATCACGTCCAGTTCGAGATAACTGGCCAGGCCCAGGCCCGCAGCCTGGTCCCGGTTGATGAGCGGGTCGCCCAGCTCGTCGTTGTTGTAGCACAGGTCCAGGATGGTGTTGGCGGGCTTGAATCCGTCCTCTACGCCCAGCTTGGCGGCCAGGGAGCCGGCAATCCGGTTGTGGAAGACCACTTCGAGGGGGATGATCTCGATCTTGCGGCACAGCTGCTCGCGTTCCCCGATCTTCTGGACGAAATGGGTTTCCACGCCGTTTTCGTTGAGATAGCCCAGCAGCAGGGCGGATATCTCGTTGTTGAGGGCGCCCTTGCCGGCGAAACGGGCCCGCTTGACTCCGTGATAGGCCGTGGTCACATCCTTGTACCGGAAAATGACCATATTGGGATCGTCGGTCGAGAAGACCTGCTTTTCGTTCCCGTCAAAAATCAGTCTGTCCTTGTTCATTTATGCTTTTTTCTTGAAATAGTTCACTGCATTCTCGAACAGCGGCTGACGGCGGTTGCCGGCGATGTTCTTGAAAAGGTTGTCCTCATAACGCTCGCTGTGGCCCATCTTGCCCAGGATATGGCCGTCGGGACTCAGGACGCCCTCGATGTCGTAATGGGAACCGTTCGGGTTGTCCACATACCGGAAGGCCACCTGACCCTTCGCAAACAGTTCCCGCGCCAGTTCCTCACCGACGACGAACTTGCCTTCGCCATGGCTGAAAGCGATGTTGTGGCGCTCTCCGAGGGAAAATCCGGCCAGCCAGGGCGAATTCACGGAAGCGACCTCCGTCGTGGCGGCCAGCGAGATGTGGCGGTTGATGTCGTTGCGGAAAAGCGTCGGGGAACCGGGTGTCACGCAACCCAGCTTCCCATACGGGAGCAGGCCGCTCTTGACCAGCGCCTGGAAACCGTTGCAGATGCCCAGGACCAGGCCGCCGCGTTCCAGAAGCGCCGTAATCGCGGCTCCCACCTTCGCATTGCCGATCACGTCGGCGATGAACTTGCCGCTACCGTCCGGTTCGTCGCCGGACGAGAAGCCGCCGCTGAAAGCGAGGATGTGACTCCTGGAAATCTCCTCCGCCAGCGCATCGATGGAGGAAAGCACGTCCTCCGGCGTCAGGTTCCGGAAGACGAACGGACGGACTTCCGCACCGGCCCGGCGGAACGCCTTGGCCGTGTCATAGTCGCAGTTCGTGCCCGGGAATACCGGCAGGCACACCAGGGGCGTCTCGACCGGTTCGCCCGGCCAGACGAGATTCTTCTTGTCGAAGGGAACCGCGGAGACGGCCGGAACCGGCTCGTCGAAAGCCGGCTTCACCCGGGGCGGATAAAGCTTGAAGTACCGGGACTCCCAGGCTTCCTCCAGTCTCTCCAGCGGCATCTCCACGCCGTTGATCCGGATTCCGGAAGCGGTCACTTCGCCCAGCAGGACGGCGGCGGGGAAATCAAGGGTGCCGACGGATTCCACGACCACCGATCCATAGCCCAGGGAGAACAATTCCCGCTCGGGGACATGGACATTTACACCCAGGGCATTACCCAGCGCCATCTTAACCAGTGCTTCAGCGACGCCGCCATAGGAGAGGGACCAGGCGGAAACGACGGTTCCGTCCTGGATCCGGTCATGCAGGAAGGACCAGTTGGCCTTGAGCTGATCCGTATCCGGCATCCGGTTCGCAAGCGGGGTATGCCGGATCAGGTAGATCCTGTGGCCGGGGGCCTTGAATTCCGGAGAGATGACGGTGCGGGCGTCCACCGTCGTGATGCCGAAGGCGACCAGGGTCGGAGGGACGTGGATGTGTTCGAAGGTTCCGCTCATCGAATCCTTTCCGCCGATGGACGGCAGGCCCAGTTCCGCCTGCATCCTGAGCGTGCCCAACAGGGCCGCAAGGGGCTTTCCCCAGGTATGGGGGTCGGAGGTCATCCGCTCGAAGTACTCCTGATAGGAGAAGCGCATTCCCGAATAGTCGGCACCGGCGCAAGCGACCTTCGTGCAGGCCTCGACGACCGCATAGGCGGCTGAATGATAAGGGCTCCAGACAGCCAGGTCGGGATTGTATCCGAAGGCCATCACACTGGCCGTGTCGGTATATCCGGCAGCCGGGAGTTTCTGGACGGAGACCTGCGTTTCCGTAGCCTGGCGGGCACCGCCATAAGGCATCAGGACGGTGGAACGTCCCACGGTGGAATCGAACATCTCCACCAGGCCCTTCTGCGAAGCAACGTTCGGGGAGGACATCACCGCAACCATCTTTTCAGGGAGCGACCTCCCTTCCGGTTCGCACAGGAACGGATCGCGGTCTTCCACGGCGCCGATGGCGGCCTTCGCATAATGCTTCGCGCCGGCGCTGTCAATGAACTCCCGGGAAAGGTCGCAGACTTTCACACCGGCGTCAAACATCCGCATCCGGCCGGAATCCGTCACATCGGCCACGTGGGTCACCTCCACGTTGTCAGCTCCGCAAAGCGCCATGAAGCGCTCTTTGTCAGCCGCTTCCACGACGACGGCCATGCGCTCCTGAGACTCGCTGATGGCCAGTTCCGTCGCATTCAGGCCGGCATATTTCGCCGGGACGCGCTCCAGGTAGATGTCCAGCCCATCGGCCAGTTCGCCGATGGCGACACTCACGCCGCCTGCGCCGAAATCGTTCGATTTCTTGATGAGGCGCGTCACTTCCGGACGGCGGAAAAGCCGCTGGAGCTGGCGTTCCTCCGGCGCGTTACCTTTCTGGACCTCACTGCCGCAAGTTTCCAGCGACGCCTCCGTATGTTCCTTGGAGGAACCCGTGGCTCCTCCAATCCCGTCACGACCCGTACGGCCGCCGAGCAGCAGGATCACGTCGCCGGGAGCCGGACGTTCGCGGCGGACGTCCGCCGCCTTCACGGCACCGACGACCGCGCCGATCTCCATCCGTTTGGCGGTATAGCCATCGGAATAGATCTCCCGCACGTGGGTGGTTGCCAGGCCGATCTGGTTGCCGTAGCTGGAATAGCCGGCGGCCGCCTTGCGGCTGATCATCCGCTGCGGCAGTTTACCGGGGATGGTGTCGGCCACGGAGGCACAGATGTCGCCCGCCCCCGTCACGCGCATCGCCTGATATACGTAGGCACGGCCGGAGAGCGGGTCGCGGATGGCGCCGCCCAGACAGGTCGCCGCACCGCCGAAGGGCTCGATTTCGGTCGGATGGTTATGCGTTTCATTCTTGAACTGGAGGAGCCATTTCTCCGGCTTCCCGTCCACGTCCACGGTCACGAAGATGCTGCAGGCGTTGTTCTCCTCGCTCTGTTCCAGATTGTCCAGCTTTCCCTGCTTGCGGAGCCAGCGGGCGCCGAGGGTGGCCAGTTCCATCAGGCAGCGGGGCTTGTTCCCGCGTCCGAGGTCCGAGCGCATCTTCTCGAAAAGGTCCAGGGAGGATTCCAGTTCCGCCTTCATGAACGATTCATCCACCGTGATTTCCTCGATCTCGGAGGTAAACGTGGTGTGGCGGCAATGGTCGCTCCAGTAGGTGTCCAGGATGCGGAGCTCCGTCTCGGAAGGATTGCGGCCTTCCGCCGTGAAGTACTTCACCACCTCGCCCAGGTCGTCGGCGTTCATCGCCAGGCCGTGCGCCTTGCAGAAGGCGGCATAGGATTCCCGCGGAAGGTCCGTGAAACCGGAAAGGTCCTCCAGGGGCTTCACATCGGCCTTCTCGCTGAGGGACAGAACGCCAAGGTCCTTCGGACGGCTTTCCACGGGATTGATGAAATAGTGCCGGATCCGCGCGAGCGTCTGTTCGGAAGTGCCGTCGTCAAAGACGAGCAGGCGGGAACTCTTGATCTCGATGTCCGCGGCAGGGTCGATCAGGTGGACACAGTCCACGGCCGAAGAGGCCCGCTGGTCGAACTGGCCGGGAATGTATTCCACGGCGATGTATTTCTTCCCCTCCAGCGGGAAGGAATCGGTCACCACGTCGGTCACCACTTCCCCGAACACGCTGTAACGGCTTTTCTCCAGCAGGTCATCGGAGAAGCCGAACAAGTCGTACACGTTCAGGAGACGGAGGGAGTGCAGGTCCAGGGACAGGTTCTCGTTGAATTCGGCGAGGAGGCTGGCTGCCTCCACCCGGAACTGTTCCCTTTTCTCTACAAAGATGCGTCTGCTTTCCATAGGATTAAAATGATATGCCCACCGGCGCGGTGGCGGGGGTGGGCATGTATTTCAGATGATTGTACTCAGGACTTTGTCGCTCTGCTGCTGGCGGAATTCCTCCAGTTTCTTTCGGAGGGAGTCATCCTGGAGGGCCAGGATGGCGACGGCGTAGAGGGCTGCGTTCTTCGCCCCGTCGATGGCCATCGTCGCGACGGGGATGCCGGAGGGCATCTGGACGATGGACAGGAGCGAGTCCAGCCCGTTCAGGGCCCTGGACTTCACCGGGACGCCGATGACCGGGAGGGTGGTCAGGGCGGCGATGACGCCCGGCAGGTGGGCGGCACCTCCGGCGCCGGCGATGATGATGTCGAACCCGTTGTCCCGGGCGGCGCGTACATAGTCCGCCAGCGGTCCGGGGTTGCGGTGGGCGCTGAGAACTCTCTTCTCGTAGGGGATCCCGAATGATTCGAGGGTGGAACAGGCCGGGGACATGACATCCCAGTCGCTGGCACTGCCCATGATAACGGCTACCTTGCTCATACAGTGATTCTACTAACGGAACGCAAAGTTAATCCGAATATTCCAGCGGCGCAAATCCTTTCCGCAACTTTTTCCTTTTTTTTTTCAACACCCTGATTGTTGAAATTTTTCAATGAAAATATTTGGGGAATTCCCTTGAAAAGCAGTATCTTTGCAACCCGGAATGTTGAGTATGGACTTCATATCTCCGTCTTTCGGCGCCGGCATGGCCGGTGAAGTCCGCTTTTCATTTCGTATTTGATTTTCAAGGCAGCCCGTTGGGTTGTCTTTTTTTTGTTTGTGATGAAAGGAAACCTGCTGCTCAAGGGAGGGAAGATTGCCGGCCGGGACGGGGATATCCTCGTCCGGGACGGACGCATCGCCGGTATCGGTCCGGACCTTCCGGCTCCGGAAGGGGCGGAGATAACGGACGTATCCGGCAAGCTGGTCACCCTTTCCTTCGCCGACATCCACGTCCACTTCCGGGAACCCGGTTACACGGCCAAGGAGACCATCGCCACCGGTTCGATGGCCGCGGCCCGGGGCGGCTACGGCGTCGTCTGCCCGATGCCCAACCTGGATCCCGTCCCCGACAGCCTGGAAACGCTGGCCGTCGAACAGGAAGCCATCGACCGGGATGCCGTCGTGGACGTGCTCCCTTACTGCTCCATCACAAAAGGGAGGAAGGGACTGGAACTGGTGGATTTCCACGCGTTGAAAGACCGCTGCGTCGCCTTCTCCGACGACGGCAGCGGCGTCCAGGACGAGGCCGTCATGCGCGCGGCAATGGAAGCCGCGGCCCGCGAGGACGTCATCCTCGCCGCCCACTGCGAAGACAACCGACTCCTCCACGGGGGCTATATCCACGACGGCCGTTATGCCGCCGCACACGGCCACCGGGGCATCTGCTCCGAAAGCGAGTGGGGGCAGATCGCCCGCGACCTGAAGCTCTGCGAAGAAACCGGCTGCCGATACCATGTATGTCATATTTCCACGCGCGAGAGCGTGGAACTGATCCGGGCCGCGAAAGCGCGCGGGGTGCGCGTGACCTGCGAGACGGGTCCCCACTACCTGACCCTGTGCGAAGATGACCTGCAGGAAGAGGGACGCTTCAAGATGAATCCGCCCCTGCGGAGCGCGGACGACCGGGAAGCCCTGATCGAGGGACTCCTGGACGGGACCATCGACGCCATCGCCACGGACCATGCACCGCATACGGCGGAGGAGAAGAGCCGGGGACTGGCAGGCAGCGCCATGGGCATCGTGGGCCTGGAAACGGCGTTCCCGGTCCTGTACACAAAGCTGGTCCTGACCGGGCGCGTCCCGCTGGCACGCCTGCTGGAAGCGATGACGACCGCGCCCCGCCGCATCTTCCGGATCGGCGGCGCCCTGGAGCCCGGGGCCCCGGCGGACATCGCCGTCATCGACACGGACGATCCCTTCGTCATCGATCCCGCCGAATTCGCCTCCAAGGGGAAGGCGACTCCGTTTGAAGGATGGGAAGTCAGGGGGCGCGTCGTCCTCCATCTCAAGAATGGTAAGTTAGTATATAATCAGTTGAACAAGAAATGATCAGACCTCAGAAGAAACTGGTGCTGGAAACCGGGGAGGAGTTCTACGGAACCGGGTTCGGAGCCGATTGCCGCAAAGTCTGCGAAATCGTCTTCAACACCTCGGTGGTCGGCTACCAGGAGATTATCTCCGATCCCTCCTATGCGGAGCAGATCGTCGTGATGACCTATCCCCTCATCGGCAATTACGGCATCACGGACGAAGATTTCGAATCCCACGGTACGGACATCGGCGGACTGGTGGTGCGCGAATGCTGCGACACGCCCAGCAACTTCCGTTATACGAAGACCCTGGAAGAGGAACTGGAAGAGCACGGAATCCCCTGCCTGAGCGGGGTGGACACCCGGATGCTCACCAAGATCATCCGCGATACGGGCCGGCCCATGGCCGCCATCGTGGAGGCGGAGATGCCCCGGGAGGAAGCCCTGGCCCTCATCGCCGCCACGGAGCGTCCGAAGGATCTCGTGCGCCGCGTGAGCTGCCGCAAGCGCTGGGTCACCCGCACGTCCAACCACCGCTTCCACGTGGTGGCCGTGGACTGCGGCATCAAGCAGAGCATCCTCTCCCGCCTGAAGGAGCGCGGCTGCAACGTAACCATCGTTCCCTTCACTACTTCCGCGAAAGACATCCTCGCCTTCAACCCGGACGGCGTCCTGCTGTCCAACGGCCCCGTCTCGGCTTTGGAAGCGCCTGAGATCCGCGCCCTGTTCGCCGAACTGAGGGGCCGGATCCCCGTGTTCGGCATCGGACTCGGGATGGAGGCCATCGGCTTGGAATACGGTGCAAGACTGGTTCCGATGGGCTGCGGCATGCACGGCGACCATCCGGTGCGCGACCTCTCTACGGGCCGCATCAACGTCGCCGTCCTGAACCAGACCTATCGGTTCGACACCCTGGAAGGGACGGCGCTCATCCCCACCCACGCGCTCGTTCCCGAAGGATACGTCCTGGGATTCGAGAACAGGGAAGACAAGGTGTACGGCGTGCAGTTCCACCTGGAATCGGCCCCCGGTCCCTTGGACAACGTGAATCTGTTCGACAAGTTCATTCAAATGATGGAGGGCCCCGAGAATGCCTAGGAGAAACGATATCAGGAAAGTGATGGTCATCGGCTCCGGTCCGATCGTGATCGGCCAGGCCGCGGAATTCGACTATGCCGGCACCCAGGCGTGCCTCGCCCTCAAGGAAGAAGGGTATCAGGTGATCCTGGTGAACTCCAACCCCGCCACCATCATGACGGACCCCAACATCGCCGACAAGGTGTACATGGAGCCGCTCACCCTGGAATACGTGGCGAAGATCATCCGCTACGAGCGGCCGGACGCCCTCGTGCCCGGACTCGGAGGCCAGACCGGCCTGAACCTGGCCGTCCAGCTGGCCAAGAAAGGGGTTCTGGAAGAGTGCGGCGTCGAGATCCTGGGAACTTCCTTCCAGAACATCGAAAAGGCCGAGGACCGCGAACTCTTCAAGGAACTGTGCCTGTCCATCGACGAGCCCGTGATCCCTTCCGAGATCTGCTACAGCGTAGAGGAAGGCCTGGCCGCGGCCGAAAGGATCGGTTATCCGGTAATCTTGCGCCCGGCGTTCACCCTGGGCGGCACGGGCGGCGGCTTCGCCTACAACCCGGAGGAGATGGAGGACATGATGCGGAACGCGCTGTACCTGTCCCCCGTCCATGAAGTACTGGTGGAGAAGAGCATCAAGGGCTACAAGGAAATCGAGTTCGAAGTGATGCGCGACAGCAACGACACCGCCATCGCCATCTGCTCGATGGAGAACATCGACCCGGTGGGCATCCATACGGGCGATTCCATGGTCGTAGCCCCCGCCCTCACCCTCACGGACAAGGAATACCAGATGCTCCGCGACAGCGCCCTGCGCCTGATCCGCGCCCTGGACATCGCCGGCGGCTGCAACGTCCAGTTCGCCCTGGACCCGCTGTCGTTCAAGTATTATATCATCGAGGTCAATCCGCGCGTGTCGCGCTCGTCGGCCCTCGCCTCCAAGGCGAGCGGCTTCCCGATCGCCCGCGTCACGGCCAAGATCGCCGTGGGCCTCACCCTGGACGAGATCACCGTCGCCGGCGCCCCCGCCTGCTGCGAGCCCGCCATCGACTACGTGGTGGCCAAGGTGGCCCGCTTCCCCTTCGACAAGTTCAGCGAGGCTTCCAACGAACTGGGCACCCAGATGAAGGCGACGGGTGAGGTAATGAGCATCGGCCGCACCCTGGAGGAGAGCATCCTCAAGGCGATGCGCTCCCTGGAATCCGGCTGCTGCCACATCCACAAGAAGAAGTTCGACGACTGGACCGAGGAGAAGCTGCTGGAGTACATCTCCACGCCTACCGACGACCGCATCCACGCGATCGCCCAGCTGCTGCGCCTCCGCATCGACCTGTCCCGCATCTACGACCGCACGAAGATCGACATGCTCTTCCTGGAGAAGATCTACAACATCGTCCGGATGGAGCGTCGGGTGAAGGCCGCCCCGGGCGACCCCGCCATCCTGCGGGAGGCCAAGCGGATGGGCTTCGGCGACCGCTTCATCGGCGAACTCTGGGGCTGGACGGAGGCCGACGTCATCCGCCTGCGCTTCCGGGAGGACATCGTCCCGGTGTACAAGATGATCGACTCCTGCTGCGCCGAACACGATACCTATGTCCCCTACTTCTACTCCACCTACGAGCAGGAGAACGAGTCCATCCCTTCCGGCCGAAAGAAGATCCTGGTGCTGGGCTCCGGCCCGATCCGCATCGGCCAGGGCGTGGAGTTCGACTATTCCACCGTCCACGCCATCTGGGCCATCCGCGAGGCCGGCTACGAGGCCATCATCATCAACAACAACCCCGAGACCGTTTCCACGGACTATACCATTTCCGACAAGCTCTATTTCGAACCGCTCACCACGGAGGACGTGATGAACGTGATCCACCTGGAGAAACCGGAAGGGGTCATCGTCACGCTCGGCGGGCAGACGGCCATCAACCTGGCCGGTCCGCTGGAGGAATTCGACGTGCCGCTCATCGGCACTGGTTTGGAGGCCATCGACAACGCCGAGGACCGCAAGCTCTTCGAGGCCATCATGCGGAAGACCGGCATCCCGCAGCCCAAGGCGCACGCCGTCACCACCGTGGAAGAAGGCGTGAAGGCGGCCGAGGACATCGGCTACCCCGTCCTGGTGCGCCCGAGCTTCGTGCTGGGCGGACGCGCGATGATGATCGTAGGGAACGAGGCCACCCTGCGCCACTACCTGGCCAACGCGGTGGAAATCAATGAGAAATCCCCGGTGCTCGTGGATAAGTACATCATGGGCAAGGAGACGGAGGTCGATGCCATCTGCGACGGAACCGACGTCTTCATCCCGGCCATCATGGAGCACGTGGAACGCACCGGCATCCACTCCGGCGACAGCATCAGCGTCTATCCCTCCTTCAGCCTGAGTCCGAAGGTGAAGCAGGAAATCATCGACGACACCGTCAAGCTGGGTAAGGAGATCGGCATCGTGGGCCTGTTCAACATCCAGTTCATCGTGGACCGCGACGAGAACGTCTATGTGATCGAGGTCAATCCGCGCAGTTCCCGCACCGTCCCGTTCATCTCCAAGAGCACGGGCATCCCGATGGCGAAGATCGCCACCCGGGTGATGCTGGGCCATTCCCTGAAGGAACAGGGCATCAACGAGGTCTATTTCCCGGAGAGGAAGCGCCACTTCGTGAAGACGCCCGCCTTCTCCTTCGGCAAGATCAAGGGCATCGACACCTACCTCTCCCCCGAGATGAAGTCCACCGGCGAAGCCATCGGTTACGACAAGTCCCTGAACCGGGCGCTGTTCAAGTCTCTCCAGGCCTCCGGCATGGACATCAAGTCCTACGGGACCGTGTTCGCGACCATCGCCGACAAGGACAAGGAGGAGGCCCTTCCGCTGATCCGCCGCTTCTACAACCTGGGCTTCAACATCGAGGCGACCAAGGGAACGGCCGAATTCCTGAAAGAGCACGGCATCCGGACCAAGACCCTCAAGAAGCTGCGCGAGGGAAGTGACGAGATCTACCAGGCCCTGCGCAAGGGCCACGTGAAATACGTGATCAACACCATCGACCTGAACCAGAAGTCCAGCCACCTGGACGGTTACGGCATCCGCCGCTGCGCGGTGGAGAACAACGTCACGATCTTCACGGCCCTCGAGACCGTACGCGTGCTGCTGGACGTACTGGAGGAGATTACGCTGGGCATTTCAACCATCGACGAGGAGTATAAGTGATGAAAGAAGTGACCTTCACCGTCCTGGAGAACGATCCGGTCGCGCCGCGGACCTTCCGGATGAAACTCGCCGGCGACACCTCTGCGATCTGCTGCAGCGGCGAGTTCGTCCAGGTGGCCGTCGAGGGCAAGTTCCTGCGTCGGCCGATTTCGGTCCATGACTGCGACTGGGAGACGCTGACCCTTGTTTACAAGGTCGTCGGCGAAGGCACGGCGGCACTTTCCGCCAAACGCCCCGGGGACAAGGTCAATGCCCTGACGGGCCTGGGGAACAGTTTTGACATCGATGCGTGCCAGGGCAGAGCGCTCCTTCTCGGTGGCGGAGTCGGAACCGCACCGCTCTACCTCCTGGCAAAGGAGCTCGTCGCCCAGTCCAAGGAGATCACCGTCATCCTGGGGTTCAACACGGCGGAAGAAGTGATGCTGGCGGACCGGTTCGAGGAACTCGGTGCGAAGGTGTACATTGCCACGATGGACGGTTCCGCCGGAACAAAGGGATTTGTCACGGATGTGCTGAGGATCAAGAATGTCTCCTACGATTATTTCTATGCCTGCGGGCCGAAACCCATGCTGAAGGCCGTATGCGCAGCGGTCCGGGGTTCCGGAGAGGTCTCGCTGGAAGAGCGGATGGGATGCGGCGCAGGATTCTGCTACGGATGCAGCATTCAGACGAAAAACGGCCCCCGGCGCGTATGCAAGGACGGTCCGGTATTCAAAAAGGAGGAACTTCTATGGTAAAGGATCTGTCTGTGGAACTCTGCGGCATCCGGCTCAAGAATCCGGTCATTCCGGCCAGCGGGACCTTCGGGTTCGGCCTGGAACTGGCCGACGACATGGACCTGGACGTCCTGGGCGGCATTTCCCTCAAAGGGACAACGCTGGAAGCGCGTTACGGCAACCCCACTCCGCGGATCGCCGAGTGCGACGGCGGCATGATCAACTCCGTCGGGCTGCAGAATCCGGGCATCGACGTGCTTGTCAATGAGAAGGTTCCGGCGCTGAGGAAGGTTTACGGAGGCTGCGTCGTCGCCAATATCAGCGGATTCTCGCTCGACGAATACAGAACCTGCTGCGCCAAAGCCGATGCTTGTGAAGGCATCGACATCATCGAGGTGAACATCTCCTGTCCGAACGTGCACAACGGCGGCATGGCCTTCGGGACCGATCAGGCTTCGGCGGCTGAGGTGACACGCACCGTCAAGGAAGTGTGCCGGAAACCCGTTTTCATCAAACTGAGTCCGAACGTGACGGACATCGTGGCCATCGCCCGCGCCTGCGAGGACGCCGGGGCCGACGGCCTCACGCTCGTGAACACCTTCCTGGGGATGCGCATCGACATCGCCCGCCGGAAGCCCGTGATCGCCAACAAGATGGGAGGTTACTCGGGCAGGGCAGTCTTCCCGGTCGCGCTCCGGATGGTATACCAGGTCGCCCACGCCTGCAGGATTCCCGTGATGGGTTGCGGCGGCGTGGCCTCGGAACGCGATGTCGTGGAAATGATGATGGCCGGTGCCACGGCCGTCCAGGTTGGTGCCGAAAACCTGCGCAACCCCTTCGCCTGCCCCCAAATCATCGATGCCCTTCCCGGTCTGATGGAAGAGCTCGGCATCGACAGTCTGAAAGAAATCATCTCAGCCGTATGAACAGAGACGTCATCATCGCCTGCGACTTCAGCAGCCGCCAGGCTACCCTCGATTTCCTGGACCGGTTCACCGGACGCAAGCCGTTCGTGAAGATCGGGATGGAGCTATTCTACGCCGAAGGACCGTCCATCGTCCGCGACATCAAGGCCCGCGGGCACCGGATCTTCCTGGACCTCAAGCTCCACGACATTCCCAACACGGTGAAGAAGGCGATGCGGGTCCTTTCGGCCCTGGACGTGGATATGGTCAATGTCCACGCCGCCGGTACCGTCGCGATGATGCAGGCCGCCCTGGAAGGCCTCACCCGTCCCGATGGGACCAGGCCGCTCCTGATCGCCGTGACGCAGCTGACCTCCACTTCCGAAGAGACCATGCAGAAGGAGCTTCTCATCGACGCCGGCATCAACGATACCATCGTGAAATACGCCTCCAACGCCCGCGCAGCGGGGCTGGACGGCGTCGTGTGCTCGCCCCTGGAAGCCGGCATGGTAAAGGAAGCCTGCGGTCCGCAGTTCCTAACCGTCACCCCGGGCATCCGCTTCGCAGACGCGGCGACGGACGACCAGGTGCGCATCACCACCCCCGCCCGCGCCCGGGAAATCGGCTCGGACTTCATCGTCGTAGGCCGCCCCGTCACCGCGGCCGCGGATCCTGTCGCCGCCTACGAACGTTGCCTCCAAGAATTCGTATAGACCCATGGAAAGACAAATCGCTTCCTCCCTCCTCTCCATCGGTGCCGTGTTCCTGCGGCCCGAGCAGCCCTTTACCTGGGCGAGCGGCATCAAGAGCCCCATCTATTGCGACAACCGCCTGACGCTGTCCGCACCCCGCGTGCGGGAGCAGGTGGAGAACGGCCTGGCCCAGCTGGTCAGACGGCATTACCCCGACTGCGAGATGCTCATGGGCACCTCCACGGCGGGCATCGCCCACGCCGCCATCACGGCTACGCTTCTGGACCTGCCCATGGGGTACGTCCGCGGAGAAGCCAAGACCCACGGCCGGACGAACAGGATCGAGGGGAAGATGGAACCGGGAACGAAAGTCGTCGTTATCGAGGACCTTATCTCCACCGGCGGAAGCGCCATCGAAGTGGTGGATGCCCTGCGGGAAGCCGGAGCGGAAGTGCTGGGAATCGTGAGCATCTTCACCTACGGGATGAAGCGGGGCCTGGAACGTCTCGCCGCCGCGCACGTGGAGAACCACTCCCTCTGCAACCTGGACATCCTGGTGGATGTAGCCGAGACGGAAGGCCGCATCGGCCCGGGCTGGAAGGAGCGCATCCTCGCCTTCCGCGACAACCCTTCGGATGAAAGTTGGATTCAATAAAATAACACTGAACTATGAAGCACCTTATCGACCCGACCGACCTCACCAAACAGGAGATCGACGAAATCATTTCCCTCGCCCAGGACATCATCGCCCACCGCGAACGCTACCAGGGCAGCATGTCCCACAAGAAGCTAGCTACCCTTTTCTACGAGCCCAGCACCCGTACGCGGCTGAGTTTCACCTCCGCCATGATGGAACTGGGCGGCAAAGTCCTGGGTTTTTCCGATGCCCGCAGCAGTTCCGTGTCCAAGGGTGAAAGCGTCCAGGACACCGTCCGCGTGCTGGGCTGCTTCGCCGACGTCATCGCGATGCGGCACCATATCGAGGGTGCCCAGCTTTATGCCACCGAAGTGTCCACCGTCCCCATCATCAACGCCGGTGACGGTTCCCACAGCCACCCCACGCAGACGCTTACGGACCTTCTGACCATCCAGCGGGAGCTGGGACACATCGACGGAATCACGATCGGCTTCTGCGGCGACCTCCGCTTCGGCCGTACCGTCCACTCCCTGATCAAGGCCCTGTCCCGGTACAAGGACATCAAGGTCATCCTCATCGCCCCGGACGAACTGAAACTCCCCGACTACATCAAGCAGGACGTCTGCGAACGCACCGGCATCCCTTACCGCGAAGTGGAGACGATGGAGGAAGTGATGGGCGAGCTGGACGTGCTCTATATGACCCGCGTGCAGAAAGAGCGTTTCCTGGACGAGGACGAATTCGACCGCGTGAAAGACAGCTTCGTGCTGGACGCCGCCCGCATGTCCCTCGCAAAGAAGAACATGGCCGTCCTGCACCCGCTCCCCCGCGTGAACGAAATCCTCACCGAGGTCGATGCCGACCCCCGTGCAGCCTATTTCCGCCAGGTGGAGAACGGAAAATTCGTCCGTGAGGCGCTCATCGTCAAACTTCTGGAATGGAAGGACGATCCCGAGCACGGCATGCCCGCCGACGAAACGCCGGTGGAAGACCCGGAACTCCGCTGCCCCAACAAGAAATGCATCTGCAACAACGAACACGCCCCGCACCGCTTCCGCCGCGCTGACAACGGCGTCCTGCGCTGCTGGTACTGCGATTCGAAGGTAAAGTAATCAAGGCTGGCCCAAAAGCCCGGCCAATGCCTTTTCCAACCGGGGGACGACGGGCGCGAAATGCGACCCGTCGTTCCATTCAAACAGGGTCTGCACCCCTTTTTCACGAAGGATTCCCACGACCGATTCCGTCTGGGCGGCGATTTGCCTCAGATGCGGATTCTTCGTATCGGCCTCCGTGTTTCCCAGGGAGAGGTACGCGCCTTTCAGGCTTCCCATCCCGGGCCGCGCCTCCAGCCACTCCGTGAATCCTTCATACCAGAAGGATCCAGAGATGGCCGCCACACGCGTGAACAGGTCGCTTTCGGCCGCGGCCCACACGGCGAACAGTCCCGAAAGGGACACGCCGATGAGCCATCGCTCCGGATCCACGAGCCCGAGCGATCCCTCGATGTCCGGCAGGATCTCCGTCTCCAGGCGTCCCAGGTAGGCCTTCGCCCCACCGCCGAAGGACTTCCCCTTCCTGAAGATGGGCCCGGCCGGCCAGGGAGTGAGGTCATCGTTCCAATCCGCCTGGGGCAACAGAACGACGGGAAAGCCGGTGCGGGCCGACGCTTCCGCCGCCCACTTTCCGACTTCCCCGCTCTGCCCTTCCAGCATGGGTATGTAGCAAACCCTGTTCACAAAATGACTTACAGACGTTTCAGTTGGACGGTGAAATGACGCATCAATGGGGCTTCCCATTCGATGGCGACGCCCCGGGTAATGCTTTCCCGGCGGTCATAGACATTCTTCATCGCCGCGGCGATGACATCCATGTGGTTGTCGGTATAGACGCGGCGGGGAATGCACAGGCGCACGAGGTCCAGGCCGCCGAAACGGTTTTCGCGCGTGACCGGATCGCGGTCGGCCAGCATGTAGCCGATCTCGCAGGCGCGGATGCCCGCCTCCAGGTACAGTTCACAGGTAAGCGTCTGGGCGGGGAATTCCTCCTTCGGGATGCGGTCCAGGACCCTGTCGGCATCCACGAAGATGGCGTGACCGCCGGCGGGACGCTGGTAAGGGATGCCGTATTCATCCAGTTTGGAGGCCAGATAGGCCACCTGGTGGATGCGGGTATGAAGCATGTCGAATTCGGTGTTCTCATCCAGACCCTGGGCCAGGGCGTTCATGTCGCGGCCGTTCATGCCGCCGTAGGTGACATAGCCTTCGAAGGGGATGCAGAACAGTTTCGCCCCTTCGTACCACTCCTTGTTCTTCAGGCCGATGAAGCCGCCCATGTTCACGACGCCGTCCTTCTTGGCGGACATCGTCATCGCATCCGCATCGGCATACATCTCGGCGGTGATTTCCTTGATGGTCTTGCCGGCATACCCTTCTTCGCGCACCTTGATGAAATAGGCGTTCTCAGCGAAGCGGGCGGAATCCATCACGACCGGAACCCCATAGCGGTGGCAGAGGGCGCAGGTGGACTTGATGTTCGCCATGGAGACAGGCTGGCCGCCGACGGTGTTGTTCGTGACCGTCAGGACCATGAACGGAACGTTACCTGCGTTCTCCTTCAAGACCTTCTCCAGCTTGTCCAGGTCCACATTCCCCTTGAAGGGAACTTCCAGCTGGGTGTTCCTGGCATCGGCCGTCGTGACGTCCACCGCCACGGCATGACGGCTCTCGATATGGCCTTTGGTGGTGTCGAAATGCGCATTGCCGGGAATCACGTTGCCTTCTTTCACGAGGTAGGAGAACAGAACGTTCTCGGCCGCACGGCCCTGATGGGTGGGGATCACGTATTTCATCCCGAACAGCCGCTTGATCACGGCCTCCAGCTTATAGAAAGACGTCGCGCCGGCATAGCTCTCGTCACCCAGCATCAGTTCCGCCCACTGGCGGTCGGACATGGCCCCGGTGCCGGAATCGGTGAGCAGGTCGATATAGACCTGTTCGGCCTTCAGTTGGAAAACATTGTAATGCGCTTCGGCAAGCCAGTGTTCACGCTCTTCCCTGGTGCTGCGGCGGATGGGCTCCACCATCTTGATTTTCCAGGATTCTGCGAAAGGTAATTCCATAGTATAGTTTACGTGTTATTATATGTGGTTGCACGAATTTACGAAAAAAGAAAGGAAAGTGTACCCTTGGAATGATTTTTGTCAAGAAAAACGCCGGAAATCCGACTTTTTTTGCCATCTTTGTCGGCCAAAACGTGAACTTTTGAGAACAGAATCCGTCAACAAGCAGCTTGAGAGCAGCTTCCGCATCAACTGGAGCCGCCCCGCACTGACCAACTACAGGGGCGAAACCCTTTGCTATAGCGACCTTGCACGCGCTATTGCGAAGATGCATATCGCCTTTGCCCATTACGGCATCAACACCGGCGACAAAGTGGTCATCTGCTCCCGGAACCAGGCTCACTGGGCCGTCTGTTTCCTCGCCGCGATGACATACGGCGCCGTTCCCGTTCCGCTCCTCCACGAGTTCAAGCCCGGCAACATCCATTACCTGGTAAACCATTCCGACGCGAAGATCCTCTTCGTGGAAAGGAGCATCTGGGACGGCCTGAACGCCGAGGACATGCCCGGCCTCACCGCCATCGTCCAGATTGAAGACTACGACATCCTTTACCTGGCGGATGGTATCCGCGAACCCGTACGTCCCCTGCTGGAGAAGTGGTTCGAGCGGAAGTATCCCGAAGGATTCGGCCCGAAAGACATCAAGTATTATCGGGACAGCCCGGAGGAAATGGCCATCCTGAGCTATACTTCCGGAACCTCGGGTTTCTCGAAAGGGGTCATGATCCCCTACCGCGCCGTCTGGTCCAACGTCTATTTCATGCGCAATGAACTCCCGATGATCGACAACACCTCCAACGTCGTCGCCATCCTGCCGTCCGCGCATATGTACGGAATGATGTTCGAGTTCTTCTTCGAGATGTCCATCGGATGCCACGTGCATTTCCTGAACAAGGTGCCCAGCCCGAAGGTCATCGCAGAAGTGTTCTCCGAAGTCCGTCCGAACGTGATCTACGCCGTTCCGCTCATCATCGAGAAGATCTACAAGTACCTCGCCCGCCAGATTTCGGACCCGAAGGAGCTCCGACGGGAACTTATTTCCTTCTTCGGAGGCAATTTCGAAGAGATCGTTGTAGGAGGCGCCGCCTTGAACCCCGAGGTGGAGAAGGCACTGCGGAAACTCAAGTTCCCCTTCACCATCGGTTACGGGATGACGGAGTGTGCGCCCATCATCACCTACTCCCGCTGGTTCAAGAGCCGGATGCTATCCTGCGGCACGGTCGCTCCCAACATCGACATCCGGATCGACTCCCCGGCCCAGCACCTCATTCCCGGCGAATTGCAGGTGAAGGGAGCCAACGTGTTCCTGGGCTATTACAAGAATCCGGAGGCGACGGCCGAAGTGTTCACGGAAGACGGCTGGTTCCGCACCGGCGACGTGGGTATCCTGGACAGTGACGGATACCTCTATCTTCGCGGCCGCACCAAATGCATGATCCTGGGCGCCAACGGGCAGAACATCTATCCCGAAGAGATCGAGGCGGCACTGAACAACATGCCCTATGTGGTCCATTCCCTCGTCATCGAAGACAACCGGCTGCTGGTGGGACTCATCTATCCGGATTACCCGCACGCCCACCAGGAAGGCATCCACAGCAAGGACCTGGAGGTGATCCTCCACGAAAAACTCGAGGAAATCAACCTCCAGCTTCCCAATTATGCCCGCATCGCCCACCTGGAACTGATGCCGGAAGACTTTGAAATGACGCCCAAGGGCAGCATCAAGCGATACTTGTACCAGCGCAACCGTCCTTTGTGATTTTTTCGTATATTTGTACGAACACAAGGACCGTCCGCATGAAAAGAACGCTTTCCCTCCTTCTCGCCGTCTGCACATCCCTCAACGCCCTGGCACAGCCCGGCTGGGCACGCTATTCCGTCCAGCATCCGAAGGCTCCGGCCGTGCCCGAGTATGTCGTATTCGCCGGTGACACCGTCCGTTTCAACCGGCCGGATTTCCGTGAACGTATGGACCGGGAACTCATTTCCTTCACCTACATGCACACGAATACCACGCTCATGCTCAAGCGCTCCCTGCGGTATTTCGAGCAAATCGTTCCCATCCTTCGCCAGCAGGGCGTCCCGGAAGACCTGAAATACCTGATGGCCATCGAGAGCAGCCTGGACCCGAAGGCGCTGTCCGTCGCGGGAGCCGCCGGCCTGTGGCAGTTCACCAAGGCCACGGCGAACACATACGGGCTGGAAGTGAGCGCCGAAGTGGACGAACGGTACAACATCGAGAAGGAAACCGTCGCCGCCTGCAAGTTCCTCAAGGACGCACTCCGCAAATTCGGGGACTGGATGACGGTCGCCGCCAGCTACAACGCCGGCCAGGGAGGCATCGCCAAGCGGATCGAGAGCCAGAAGCAGAAATCGGCCCTGGAGCTCTGGCTACCGGAAGAGACGGCCCGCTACATGTTCCGGCTCCTCGCCGTCAAGATGTTCTTCGAGAATCCCGACTCGTTCGGTTTCAACGTCCCGGTCGGGGAACGGTATCCCTATGTGGAGCCGCGGGACGTCGTTACGGTGAACTATCCCATCCCCAGCCTGGTGGACTTCGCCATCGAACACGGCACCACCTATGCCCGCCTCAAGGAAGCGAACCTCTGGCTGCGTGACGACAAACTGACGAACAAGTCGAACAAGACCTACAGGATCATCCTCCCCTAGCGGAGGACCAGATCCTTCACTGCCCCAACCGTCCGGTTGTCGGACGTGAAGAGCGGATCGCCGGAAAGACGGGCGTTCATCTTCTCGATGAGCGCCTCTTTTTGAAAGAAGAGTTGGTTCCGGACGACCGAAGAACTGACTGTTATATAAAGGGTTCCACTCCGGAAAAACCGTTTGAGCGTGAACGGCGCCGCGCCGGAGCATTCGTCCCATGCGGCGAAGATCCGCTGCGTATTGAGCCCGGAGGCTAGCTTCATTGACTTGATGAATTCGTCCACGACCTCCTCCATGGAAAGAGCCTCCTTCCGCTTGATGAAGTAGCTGCGTTTCTTCTCCGCCATCATCCGATCGGTGTGAATACGCCGCCGGCCGTGTCGAAATAGGCGCGGTCGTCGGTAATCCGGTCCACGATGCCGCTCAGGCGGACCTTGTTGCAGTCCGTAATGAAAATCTGGCCGAAACCGCTGCCCGCGACCATCCCGATGAGGTTGCCGATGCGGTTCATGTCCAGTTTGTCGAAGACGTCGTCCAGCAGGAGGATGGGCGCATAACCATAGCTGGCACGCATGATTTCGTACTGGGCGAACTTCAAGGAGACCAGGAAGGATTTCTGCTGGCCCTGAGAGCCGCAGCGGCGGATCGGATGACCGTCCATCGAGAACAGGAAGTCGTCCCGCTGGAGGCCGGCAGTCGTGTAGCGGAGGGCCAGGTCGCGGTCGCGGTGGGCGGCCAGCACTTCCTCCAGGGAGCCCTTGGACAAGTCGGACCGATAGTCTACGGAGACCTCTTCCCCACCTCCGGAGATGAGCTTGTAATAAGACTGGATGACGGGCTGCAGTTCATTTGCCAGGCGCTTTCGGCCTTCGTACACAGGAACCGCCGCAGCGGCCATCCGGGCGTCGAACACCGCCATCAGGTCCCAGTCGACGGAACCGTCCTTGAGCATCTTGTTCCGCTGGGCAAGAAGCCGGTTATAGGTCTGGACGGCCGCCAGATAGCCGCGGTCCATCTGGGAAAGGACACCGTTGGAGAAACGCCGGCGTTCCTCGCCGGATTCGCTGACCAGGGAGATGTCCCCCGGCGAGACCATTACTACGGGAAGAACACCGATATGCTCCGAGATGCGCGCATAGGGTTTGTCGTCCCGGACCAGTTTCTTCTCCCCATCCGTCACCTTGATCGAGAAACGGGATTCCAGGCCGTTGTCCATCGCATAGGTTCCGCCGATGGTGAATCCTTCCGTGCCGAACCGCCAGTTGAACCGGTCGGGGGTCGGGAAAGCGCTCTTGGTCATCGACAGGTAGTAAACGGCATCCATCAGGTTGGTCTTTCCCTCCCCGTTGTTTCCGCTGATGCAGTTCACGTTGGGCGAGAAGGAAAGCTCCTGGAAGGCGATGTTCCGGAAATCCTGTACAACGATTTTCTTGAGCGTTGGCATGGCATTGCGTTCTTGATTGCAAATATAACATTTTTTTACTATTTTTGCAGGCTGAATGCGCCTACGGGCGCCAGATACGTTGATTTAATAACAAACGAAAAGATATGGCAAACAAACCTACCGAACAGGAACTCCGTCAGCAGAATATCGCTGAGGCCGTTTCCAAGTCCGAACTCTTCTTCCAGAAGTACGGAAAGATCATCTACGGCTGCGTCGCAGCCATCCTCATCATCGCCCTTGCCATCCTGGCCTACAACCGTTTCGTCCTCCAGCCCAAGAAGGCCGAGGCCCAGGAAGAAATGTTCAAGGCCGAGCAGAAGTTCGCCCAGGGCGACTTCGAACTGGCCCTCGCCGGTGACGACAACAACCTCGGCTTCGAGGACATCATCACCAAGTACGGCACCAAGGCCGGTGAGGCCGTGTACCTGTACGCCGGTGCCTGCGCCCTCCAGACCGGCAAGTTCGACGATGCGATCGCCTACTTCAAGAAGTACGACGGCAAGGAGAAGATCCTCCTTTCCCGTGCCCAGGCCGGCATCGGCGACGCCTATGTAGGCCTCGAGGACAACCAGAGCGCCCTCGACTGGTATGAGAAGGCCGCCAAGACCGCCGACAACATGTACGCCGCAGGTTACCTCCTGAAGGCCGGCCTGGTGGCCGAAGAGCTCGGCGACACCGCCAAGGCCCTCGCCTGCTACAAGCAGATCAAGGACCAGTATCCGCAGGCTCCCGAAGCCGCCGATATCGACAAGTACATCACCCGCATCGAATTCTAAGCCATGGGAAGAGCCTTTGAATTCCGCAAGGAGCGGAAAATGAAGCGCTGGGGCCACATGGCCAAGACCTTCACCAAGCTGGGCAAGGAAATCACCATCGCCGTCAAGCAGGGCGGCGCCGAAGTGACCGGCAACCCGCGCCTCCGCGCCCTCATCGCCGAGGCCAAGTCGGAGCAGATGCCCAAGGAGAACATCGAGCGCGCCATCAAGAAGGCCACCGAGGCCAAGAGCGGCGACTTCAAGGAGATCGTGTACGAAGGCTTCGGCCCGTTCGGCATCGCCTACCTCGTTGAGGCCGCGACCGACAACAACACCCGTACCGTCGCCAACGTCCGCAGCTACTTCACCAAGTGCGGCGGCTCCCTCCAGACGAGCGGCTCCGTTGCTTTCATGTTCGACCACAAGTGCGTCTTCCGCATCAAGGAAGATCCGGCGAAGCCCATCGACCTGGAAGAACTCGAGCTCGAACTCATCGATTTCGGTGCCGAAGAGGTCTTCAAGCAGGAAGTCGAGGACGAAGACGAGAACGTGACGAACGAAATCGTCATCTACGGCGACTACACCTCCTACGGCCAGATCCAGAAATACATCGAAGAAAACGGCTATGAACTCGCCTCCGGCGGATTCGAGCAGATCCCGAACGTGGACCTCAAGGACGTGACGCCCGAACAGCGCGCCACCCTGGACAAGCTCACCGGCCTGCTCGAAGACGACGAAGACGTCACCAACGTTTACACCACGATGAAACCGGCCGAGGAAGAGTAATCCTCTCGGAGTCAAGCGAAAAACGTCAGGAATTCCTGACGTTTTTTTTGTTTTTGCGCAGGGGAATCCTTATCTTTGTGAATCTAGATTTTAACCGATATGAGCATTCAGACTGAGAACATCCAGAAGCTGGTCGAGCGGCGGGCGAAGGCCCGGCTCGGCGGCGGGGAGAAACGCATCGAGGCCCAGCATGCCAAGGGCAAGCTAACGGCCCGCGAACGCATTGCGCTCCTTCTCGACGAAGGCAGCTTCGAAGAATACGACATGTTCGTCCAGCATCGCTGCACGAACTTCGGGATGGACAAGCAGCACTTCGACGGCGACGGCGTGGTGACCGGCTGCGGCACTGTGGACGGCCGCGTCGTATACGTGTTCGCCCAGGACTTCACCGTCAGCGGCGGTTCGCTGTCCAAGACGATGTCCGAGAAGATCTGCAAGGTGATGGACATGGCGGTCCGTGCCGGAGCGCCCGTCATCGGACTGAACGACTCCGGAGGAGCCCGCATCCAGGAAGGGATCGATTCCCTGGCCGGTTTCGGCGAAATCTTCGAGCGGAACATCCTCGCCTCGGGCGTCGTGCCGCAGATCAGCGGCATCTTCGGTCCCTGCGCCGGCGGTGCGGTGTATTCCCCCGCCCTCACGGATTTCACGCTGATGGTCAAGGACACTTCCTATATGTACCTGACCGGTCCTGCGGTCGTCAAGAGTGTCACCGGTGAGGACGTGGACCACGAATCCCTGGGTGGCGCGTCCGTCCACGCCTCCAAGAGCGGCGTGGCGCATTTTGCCGCCGCTTCGGAGGAAGAAGGCATCGCCACCATCAAGGAGCTCCTGTCCTTCCTCCCGCAGAACAACCGCGAGGAGGCCCCAGCCGTCGCGACGTCCGACCCGTACAGCCGCACGGACGACGCCCTCAACGACATCATTCCCGACAATCCGAACAAGGCCTATGACATGTACGGCGTCATCCGCAGCATCGTGGACGACGGCCGCTTCTTCGAGGTCCACCAGGACTTTGCCAAGAACATCATCGTGGGCTTTGCCCATATGAACGGCCGCAGCGTGGGCGTCGTGGCCAACCAGCCGGCCGTGCTCGCGGGCGTGCTGGACATCAACGCCTCCCGCAAGGCCGCCCGCTTCGTGCGCTTCTGCGATGCCTTCAACATCCCGCTGGTCACCCTCGTGGACGTTCCGGGCTTCCTCCCCGGCACCCAGCAGGAATACGGCGCCATCATCACCAACGGCGCAAAGCTCCTGTATGCCTACGGCGAGGCCACCGTCCCGAAGGTGACGGTCACCCTCCGCAAGGGCTATGGCGGCGCCCACATCGTGATGAGCTGCAAGCAGCTCCGGGGCGACGTGAACTATGCCTGGCCTTCCGCCAACATCGCCGTGATGGGAGCCGAGGGCGCCGTGAACGTCCTCTATGCGAAGGACATTGCAGCCGAACCCGAGAAAGCCCAGGCCGTGTTCGAGGAGAAGAAGAAGGAATACGAAGAACTCTTCTCCAATCCGTACCAGGCCGCCGAGAAGGGTTACATCGACGACATCATTGAACCGCGCAACACCCGTTTCCGCGTAATCCGCGCGCTGGAGCAGCTTGCCGGCAAACAGCAGGACGTCCCCGCCAAGAAACATGACAACCTGCCGTTATGAGAAAGCGTATCCTCCTCATCCTGGCCCTTGCCGCCGTCTCGCTCACGAGCCTGCGGGCCCAGAACGTCATCGACCTCATCATCGCCGAGGCCCTGGCCGTTCCGGACTCCACCGGCATCGTGGACGACTATGGCCGGCGCACGGGCTGGATCGAGATTTTCAACACCTCCACGGGCACGGTCAATTTCGCCGGCTGCTTCCTGACGGACGATCGGAACGACCTGAAAAAGAGCATTATTCCGAAGGGGGACCTCCGGACCAAGCTGGGACCGCGCCAGACCACGCTCATCTATGCAAGCGGCAATGGGGCTGACGGTACGCTGTACGCCGGATTCCAGGTCCGCCCTGGCAGCACCATCTACCTCGTATCCAATGACGGCCGAACCGTCATCGACTCCCTCGTGATCCCGGCCACCCTGCCGGAAGGTATGTCCATGAGCAAACGGGCCTTCGACCTGCGCCAGCGGGAATTCGAGCCCCTTCCGGAACCCGGCGTCCCTTCTCCGGGCATCTTCAACGGCGACATGAACGCAGCCTCGAAAGCCGAGGCCATGGCCGAAAAGGATCCGCACGGAGGAATCCTTTCCCTCGTCGCGGTATCCGTCGTCTTCTCCGCCCTCGCCATCCTGTGGTTCCTGTTCTGGCTCTTCTTCGACCGTCCGGCCAAGAAAAAGGCCGCCGCGAAGAACGCCCCGGTGAAACCCCGGAAAGAGAAGAAGGACAAGAAGGCGGCCGTCCTTTCCGCTCCGACCACCGGATCTCCGTCTGACGAAATCGCGGCCGTCATCGCCCTGGCCATGGACATGGAGGAAGGAGGCGACGTTTACGCCGTCATCGCCCTGGCCATGGACCGCTATTTCAGCGACGCGGTGCACGACGCCGAACCGTTCGTCCTGACCATCCGTCCGAAGGAAGGATCCGCATGGAACGACAAGAAACAGATTTTCAGACATTTACCCAGAAAATAAAGCACATCTCGATATGAAAGAGTACAAGTTCAAGATCGGCGGCAAGGAGTACAACGTGACCGTCAACCCCAAGGAAGGAAAGCTGTTCGACGTAACCGTGAACGGCGCCACCTATGAAGTGGAGGCGGAGAACGCCCCCGCTCCCGCCCCGGCTGCCCAGCCGGCTGCGGCCCCTGTCCAGGCTGCTCCCGCCCAGGCGGCACCCGCCGCCAAACCGGCCGGAGTCGGTGAAAAGGTGGCCTCCCCGCTTCCGGGCGTCATCATCGAAATCTCGGTGAAGGAAGGCCAGACCGTGAAGGCCGGCCAGAAAGTCGCCGTCCTCGAAGCAATGAAGATGGAGAACGAGATTCCCGCCCCGAAGGACGGAACCATTACCGACATCCACGTCCACAAGGGCGACACCCTGCAGGAAGGCGACCCGGTGGTAACGATTGCCTGAGGACGGTATGGAGCATATCTTCCAATCCCTCTCCCAGTTCTGGGAATACACCGGCTTCGCGAACTGCTCCTGGCAGAACATCGTGATGATCGGAATCGGCATCGTGTTCATCACCCTGGCCATTGTCAAGGAGTGGGAACCGATGCTGCTGGTCCCGATCGGGTTCGGTATGATCATCGGCAACATTCCGATGTTCCCGGGACTGAACATCGGCATCTACGAAGACGGCTCGGTGCTGAACATACTGTATCAGGGCGTGCGGCAGGGCTGGTATCCCCCGCTCATCTTCCTGGGCATCGGGGCGATGACGGACTTCTCGGCCCTGATATCCCAACCGCGGCTGATCCTGATCGGAGCGGCCGCGCAGATGGGTATCTTCGGAGCCTACCTCCTTGCACTGGCTTTCGGATTCGCGCCCAATGAGGCCGGCGCCATCGGCATCATCGGCGGTGCCGACGGCCCTACCGCCATCTTCCTGAGTTCGAAACTGGCCCCGGACCTGATGGGTGCGATCGCCGTATCGGCCTATTCCTACATGGCGCTCGTCCCGGTGATCCAGCGTCCGATCATGCTCCTGCTCACGACCAAGAAAGAACGGCTGATCAAGATGCCCGCCCCGCGCGCCGTATCGCAAAGGGAGAAGATCATCTTCCCGATCATCGGCTTCCTCACCACCGCGTTCATCGTCCCCTCCGGCCTGCCCCTGCTGGGTATGCTGTTCTTCGGCAACCTGCTGAAGGAGAGTGGTGTAACCCGCCGCCTGTCCAATACCGCCAGCGGCCCGATGATCGATGTCGTGACCACGCTGATCGGTCTCACCGTGGGTGCCTCCACCCAGGCCGACAAGTTCCTCAGCGCCAAGTCCATCCTCATTTTCGGACTCGGCCTGCTGTCCTTCGTGATCGCAACCACCTGCGGTGTCCTGTTCGTGAAGATCATGAACCTGTTCATCAAGAACCCCGCCAAGAAGATCAACCCGCTCATCGGCAATGCAGGCGTTTCTGCGGTGCCGGACAGCGCACGCGTGAGCGAGGTGGTCGGTCGGGAATTCGACCCGAAGAACCACCTCCTGATGCACGCGATGGGCCCGAATGTGGCCGGTGTGATCGGTTCGGCCGTCGCCGCCGGTATCCTCCTGGCCTTCCTGGGCTAGTCCTTCAAGCGCAGGAAACTGTATCCGAACCGTTTGCAGGCAGCTTTTTCAAGTTCCTCGCGGTCATCCGGATGCGCAATCGAAATGAGAGCCTTGGCCCGTTGGGCGAGGCTCTTGTTGCGTAGATACACGATACCGTACTCCGTAGCCACGTACTGGGTCTGGAAACGGGTGGTCACGACACCGGCGCCAGGGGCCAGGTTCGCGACGATCTTCGCCTTTCCCTTCGCCGTCCGGGAAGGGAGGGCGATGAAGGTCTTTCCCCCTTCGGAAAGGGCCGCCCCGTACATGAAATCGTGCTGGCCGCCCACGCTGGAGAAGATCATCTCGCCGATGGAGTCGGCACAGATCTGACCGGTCAGGTCCACCTCGATGGCGGAATTGATGGCGCAGGCCCGGGGATTCCGGGCAATCCGGAACGGATCGTTCGTATAGGCCACGTCGAAGAAACGCATGTCCTTGTTGTGGTCGATGAACTCGTACATTCCCTTCGAGCCCAGGGCCAGCGAGGCGACGCTGATGCCCGGATGGACCTTCTTGAGGGAATTGTCAATCACGCCTTCCTTGATAAGACGGATGACTCCGTCGGTCATCGCCTCGGTATGGAGGCCCAGATGCCGATGATGCTTGATGCCGTTCAGGATCGCATTCGGAATGCCTCCTACACCGATCTGAAGCGTCGCTCCGTCCGGGATTTCGTTCGCCACGTTGGCGCCGATGGCGGCCTCGATGGGGGTAGGCTCCCCGAATTCCATCGCGACCGGAGGCACGTCGCACAGGACGGCCGCGTCGATCTTCGACTCGTGGATCAGACACTCGCCGTACAGGTACGGAATGCTCTTGTTCACCTGCGCGATCACGACGCGGGCGGTTTCCACGGCGGCCACCGAGATGTCGGCGGAAATGCCGTAACTGCAGTAGCCGTTTTCATCCGGCAGGGAGCAGTTGATGAAAGCCACGTCGATGGGCAGTTCCCCGTTGCGGAACAGGCCCGGGACCTCGCCCAGGAAACAGGGTGTCATGCTGCCGTAACCGGCAGCCACGTGCTTCCGCTGGTCCGCGCACAGGAAGATGCTGTTCACCAGGAAGGAATCCTTGTATTCGGGCTTGCAGAACGGGGCCTCGGCCGTCGTCACGTTGAAACCGGAGACGATCTGTACATCCCGCAGTTCCGCATGGCGGCGCGCCAGCGCCTCCTGCAGCAGGACCGGCACCGAAGTGCTTCCCTGACAGCAGACGGTGTCGCCGGAACGGACCAGCTTGACGGCCTCATCGGCACTTACATACTTCATGCTGAATTATTTAAACAGTTCCTCGAAATAGCCTAAGCGCTCATCCAACCGCTGGAAATCCTCGTCCGACACGAGCCTGGACACGCATACCCGCACCCCGCATTGGCCGCTTCCCGTCGTATTGAGGGCGATGGCGATGATCCCGCAGCGCAGGAGACCCTCCAGGAGTTCCCGGTTGTCCAGGTCCTTATAGCCTACGGTATAGAAAAATCCGTCGCTGATGGTCTGCTCCATGTCCTTGTCATAGACCAAGTGGAAACCGTGCTTGTCGAAAATCTGCCGGGACCGGTGGGACCGCATGCCATACTCGCGCACTTCCTTCACGAAATTGTACTTTCCTTCCACCGCGGCCTCCATCATGGCAGACAGGGCATACTGGGCCGAATGGGACGTGCCGGAAGACGACACGTACAGGAAGTTCAGGATGAAGTTGTCACCGAACGTACCAATGCCGTACCGCTCGCGAAGCGAAAGATACTCCCGCTTGAAAAGCTCGTTGGAAATGCAGGCAACGGCAATCCGCTCTCCCGCATAACTGAAGATCTTGGAGCCGGACAGCATCAGGACATAGTTGTCCGTGTACTTGGCTACAGTAGGCTGGAACGGAGGCTCGAAGGGTACGGACATATCCTTGCGGAAGTCCATGCACAGGTAGGCCATGTCCTCCAGGATGATGCAATCATATTCCGTGGCGCATTCGCCGATGGTCCGGAGTTCGTCCTCGGTCAGGCAGATCCAGGCCGGATTGTTCGGATTCGAATAGAGGATGGCGGCGATGTTCCCCTGATTCAGGTAGGACTCCAGTTTCGGGCGCAGTTTCTCCGCACGGTAGTCATAGATGTCGAACAGGATGTTCTTGACGCCCAGGATGTCCGGCTGACGCCCGTGCGGCGGGAAACCGGGGCAGATATACAGGATGGTATCCTTCCGGGGATCCAGCTGGGAACATTCCATCACCAGGTTGAAACTGGCCTGCATGGAGCCGACGGTGGGAACGATGCACTTCGGGTCCACGTCCACGTCCACGAATGCCTTCAGGAAACGGGACGCGTTCCGTTTCAGTTCAGGAAGGCCGTTGATGACGGGATAGATGGAGGCGATTCCGCTGTCCAGCGCCTTTTTCTGCGCCTCGATGCCGAACGGACAGGCGGCGATGCCGGGAACGCCGATCTCCAGGTGGGTGAAAGGCACGCCGGCTTCCTGCTCCAGGGCGGAACCCAGGGCCGTGCACTGGCGGATGGTGGTCTTGGAAATATCCCGGATGTCCATCTCCTTCAGGAGACGGTCCAGTATATTTTGAGGAAGAGGTTCTTTCATGGGTCAACGGTTTTTGAGGGCCGAAGCATATCCGGCGTCGAACGCTTTCACATTCGTCTCTACGATGGCCTCCCCCTTCCGGGCAAAGACCTTGCGGATACCGTCCCGGAGCTTGTCCGGATCCAGGATGTCCAGCACGGCGGCCGTCGCCCCGAGAAGGACCATGTTGGCGCTGCGCGGCGACAGGACCGACTTCGCGATTTCGTCCACATCGATGGCGATCACCTGGCCGGCCGCATCCAGGGAAGCCTGGATATCAGCCATTTCCGGATAATTCGGAATATTCTTGAACGGGACGGTATTCGTGATGATCCAACCGTTCTCCGACAGGTAGGGCAGATAGCGGAGGGCCTCCATCGGCTCCAGGGAAACGATGAGGTCGGCCCCGCCCCTGGGAATCAGGTCGCTGTGGATGGGAGCCGAGGAAAGGCGGAGGTTCGACTGTACGTCTCCCCCGCGTTGGCTCATTCCGTGCACCTCGGCCTGCTTCAGGTACAGGCCCTGTTCCAGGGCGGCAGCCCCGATCACCGTGGCGATGGAGAGGATTCCCTGTCCTCCCACGCCGGCTAAGATGATATCCTTTTTCATTGTTTCTTGGCGGCTAAGTGACGTTTGGCGGTCTGGATGCATTCGCGGCGGCAGATGATGACGGAGACGCCGTGATACTCAAGTTCTTCCCGGATAACCTGCTCCATCTCGGGATAGTTCTTCGGAAGCGGGACGATGGTACGGATATGCTCCGGTTCCACACCGATGCCCTCGCAGATGGCTTCCAGGCGGCCGGTGCCGGCGGAATCCTGTCCGCCGGTCATCCCGGTGGTGAGGTTGTCGGAGATGCACAGGGTGACGTCGGCCTTGGAATTGACGGCATCCAGCAGGCCGGTCATGCCGCTGTGGGTAAACGTGGAGTCGCCGATGACGGCGACAGAGGGCCAGACGCCGCTGTGTGCGGCCCCCTGGGCCATCGTCAGGGATGCGCCCATCTCCACGCAGGTCTGGAAGGCGTGGAACGGAGCCAGCCAGCCCAGCGTGTAGCAGCCGATGTCACTGAACACGCGGGAGGTGGGATACTCCTTGATTACGGCATTCAGCGCCGTATAGAAGTCGCGGTGACCGCAGCCCTGGCACAAGGCCGGCGGACGGGCGACGACCGCATCGGAGGCGGCGTGAGCCTTCAGCGCGGGAAGACCGAGGGCCTTCCGGACACAGTCGGGGGTGAGTTCCCCGGTCCGGGGCAGCGTCCCGTCCAGGCGTCCGTGCACCGGCTTCTGCGGCGGGAATACGCCGTTCAGGCGTTCCTCCACGAGGGGCTGGCCTTCCTCCAGGACCAGGAGGCTTTCACACTGTTCCGCCAGCTTGCGGGCCAGCGCACGCGGGAAAGGATACTGGGAAACCTTCAGCACCGGATAAGGGCAGCCATCCGGGAAGTTCTCCATCAGATAGTTGTAGGAAATGCCGCAGGCAATGATGCCGAGCCGATGGTCCGTACCTTCCGTCAGGTGGTTGAAAGGTGACCGGACAGCCTCCTCCTCGAAATGGAGATAGTCCTTGACCAGCTGGTCGTTGCGGACTTTGGCATTGGCCGGGAGAAGGACCCACTGGCGCGGGTTTTCCGGGAAATGGAGACCGTTTTCGGGCTCGCCCTCCCGCGTCTTGACGACGGCCCGGGAGTGGGCCATCCGGGTGGTGAGGCGCATCAGCACCGGGATGTGAAGTCTTTCTGAAAAAGGATAGGCGTAGCGGGTCATTTCATAGGCCTCCTGCTGGTTGGAGGGCTCGAATACGGGGACCATCGCGAAAGCTCCGTAGAAGCGGGAATCCTGCTCATTCTGGGAGGAGTGCATGGACGGATCGTCGCAGGCCGCAACGACCAGGCCTCCGTTGGCTCCGGTCATGCCGGCGTTCACGAAAGTGTCAGCGCACACGTTCATGCCCACGTGTTTCATACACACGAGCGCGCGCTTGCCGGCATAGGAGACGCCCAGGGCGCCTTCCATCGCCGTCTTCTCGTTGCAGCTCCAGTCACAGTGGATGCCGCGTTCCCGGGTCAGGGGATGGTTCTGGATGAATTCCGTGATTTCTGTCGAAGGGGTGCCGGGATAGGCATAGACGCCGGTTAAACCGGCATGCAGCGCGGCCAGGGCCAGCGCTTCATCCCCCAGTAGCAATCGTTTCTCTTCCATGGTTTCAATGCTTGGAGACTGTGGTTGCGATCTCCAAGTACAAAGTTACAAGAATTAAGGAAAAATCCAAATTAACTTAAAGTTTTCAATCGGTTTATTTTAATGAAGGATGAAATGAAATCTTTTTAGAAACTTTTCCCAATTCGCGAAAATACTAGTAACTTCGCCACCGGCAATGAAATTCCTCACCAACGCATCCACGGACCCGCATTTCAACATGGCGTTCGACGAATTCTGCCTGGAACGGCTCCAAGCGGACGAGCCGGTGTTCTACCTCTGGCAGAACCGGCCGTCGGTTATCATCGGCCTGAACCAAAGCGCCTATGCGGAGGTGAACCTGCAGTACCTGGAAGATAACGGCATCGCGCTCGCCCGGCGCGTCACGGGCGGCGGCGCCGTGTACCACGACCTGCAGAATCTCAATTATACCATTACCGGACGCATCCGCGACCTGGAAAAGGACTTCCCCGCCTATGTGGAAACGATGGTCCGCGCATTGCGTGCCCTCGGGGTTCCCGCGGAACTCAGCGGGCGGAACGACATCCTCGTGGAAGGGCGCAAATGCTCAGGCTATGCCAAGCGCCTGTCCAAGGACCGGCTGATGATCCACGGCACGCTGATGTACGACGTGGATATCGACACGCTCACGAAGGCCCTCGCCGTCCCCGGGAGCAAACTGTCCGCCGCCGGCGTGGCCTCCGTCCGGAGCCGCGTAGCGAATCTGAAAGACTACCTTCCCCGATTCTCCGACATCGCCGGATTCCAGAAGGCCCTTCAGCATATATTGGCTGAAGCGGATGGGGAGATCGTCCTTTCGACGGACCAGCTTGCCGCCATCGAAGCCGATGCCGACGCGAAGTTCCGCACGTGGGAATGGATTTACGGCCACTCCCCCGCCGCTCAGTTCTCCGTTTCCCGGAAATACCCTTGCGGAACCGTAGAAGCCCGTTTTTCCTTGCGCGCCGGGTGCATCGACGGCCTTCGATTCAGCGGCGATTTCCTGGGCAACATCCCTGCTTCCCGCCTGGAAACCGTCCTTCAGGGCTGCCGATTCATCCGCTCCGACCTGCAGGCCGCCCTCCAAAACGAGCCGGTCTCCGACTGCTTTGACAACCTGGCAGCCGGAGACCTGGCATCACTTCTCCTGGAAGCTTAACCGAATCAGTGCTTTCCCTTCTCCGCAGGGACGGACTTGAGATACAGGTCGCGCTGCGGGAACGGAATCTCGATGCCGTTCTTGTAAAAAGCGTTGTAGATTGCCTCCTTGGCACGGGCAGGGAACGTGTAGTGGGTCTCCACCGTCGTGTAAAGGGCAACCACAAGGTTCACGGAACTGTCTCCGTAACCGTCAAAACGGACATCCACCGGGAAGGACGGGTCCACGACGTCGCGGCCGTTCTTGTCCTTGGTCATCAGGGGCTCGATCGCCTCCAGGATGACTTTCCGGGCCAGGGCGATGTCTGTTCCGTACTTGACGCTGACGGGCATCTTGATGAATTCGTAGTTCCGGCCGGTATTCAGGTTCCGGAACTTCTTGGTGAACAGGTCCGTATTGGTGAATGCGATCAGGGAACCGTCCTCATCCTCCACCTGCGTGGTCTGGTAGCTTACGCGCTTGACGATGCCCCGGACGCCGTCACAGGAGATCTTATCCCCCACCCGGATGCGTCCGGCCATCAGCTGGATGCCATAGAAGAAGTTGTTGATCAAGTCCTTGAGTGCAAAACCGACGCCGGCGGCAAGACCCGTGGAGATGTAGGTGATGGCCTTGGTCGGAATGCTCAGGATGGCCAGGGAGATAATGGCGTATAACAGCCAGCCAAACAGGGTAATGATCGTATTGGAAAGGCTCAGGTTCACGTCGGACTCCTTGAGCGGGGCTTCCGCATCCCCCCGCTTCTCAATGATTCCGCGGAGTTTGAAGACGCGGAAAAGACCCTTCATCACATAGATCAAGTACCGGAAGACGAAGAAGAGCCCGATGACAAGCAGCACCTTGGACAGATTCAGCGAGTCATACCCCTGGATAAAAGGATGCCGCATCAGGTCAGCGCCGGTCAGGGAGAGCTGGTATGCACGGGAGGTGAGCAGGATGCTCAGGGGGAAGGAAACGAGGGTGGCCAGCGGGACGACGACCATCCGGAGCAGGTCGTAGAACCAAGTGACCTCGATGAATGCATTCTTGTCGTCCAGCGGAAGCGGAAGCTTGGGATTGTCCACGAGGTAGCGCGCCTTCCGGCGGAGAACCCTGTCCTCATAGTACCGCTTCATCAGGTAATAAAGCGTGGTGATGGTATGCAGGAGCGCCAGCTGGAAGGTCCAGAAAGTGAGCAGGAGGACGCCGATCATCGAGAATCCGGCCAGGGAAAGCACGCATGCCGCTCCCATCACGCCAACGGACACCCACATGTACCGGAGGTCCGTCAGGTTCACTTCACTTCCGTAACGGACATTTGCCAGGGACTGCCAGAGGATGAACAGCAGCAACGTCGGCGGAAGGACGAGCGGAACCGCACTGGCCGGAAGGAAGACGGCACGCATCAGGATGCACAGGAAGGCCAGGAGCAGCGTCGGGACATAGATGTTCCGGGATGCCTTCGCCTGGCTTCCCTTGATCCGGATCAGCAGGGAGATGAAGATTGCAAGCGTGAGCCAGGAGAACTGGCTGAGCAGCTGGTAGGCCATCCGCCAATAGGGATTGGTTCGGTCCGACTTGACCAGAAGGACACCGACGGCAAACAGCAGGACGGCCAGGATGGATGACAGGATAGGCCTGAACGAGCGGACATTATCCTTACGTATATACTTGAAGGCCAAGGAACTGATTAAACCTGCCAACAGGAACGAGGCCAGGAGGAGGATCAGCGACAGGGCCGCATAGGTGAGGACATAGCGGCCGCTCCAGGTCCGGGAGATGGACGTTCCTTCTCCGGTACTGTCGATTCCGGTATCCGTATGGTACCGCAGCCTCAGGTCATCCTTGACGTATCGGGTAAACGTGCCCCAGTTCTTGAGGACATGGACGACGTTTACGTTGCCGCCGATGTAGCGGTTCTTCTGGGTTTCGGCATAGTTCGCCTGGGCATAGTCATACGCATTCTGTAGGCGCCGCTCCGTATCCGCGAAATAGATACTGTCCTGGAGGGCCAGCTTGACGGATTCCCCGTACAGGTCCTTCAGGATCCCGGTATAATGCAGGCAACTGTCCAGCAGTATCGCTTTTTCGGGGTCCTCTTCCGGCAGGATGGCCGGAGCAGCCTGGACCAGAAGCGAATCCATGGCCAGGAGGGAATCAACGGGGTGACGCTGGAACATCTCCTGAAGAGTCTCATCCAGCAGGGAATACCGGCGCAGGCCCGCCCGTGACGTTACGACATAACGGTTTGCCAGACGGACCTTTTCCTGGAAATCCGCGTAGATCCGCGAGACATTCTCCAGGGCGAAGGCCATGTCGAAGGCGAACTCTGGCCGCTGGGTATAAAGCATTACGGTAACCTCATCGGCGGATTTGAGCATCCGGGCGATTTCCTCCTGCCGCTGGATACTGTTCACCAGCAGTGAATCGGACTCGATGGCGGAGGCATAGGCCACCCTGAGCTCATCCAGCAGCGTAGCCAACGGAGTCCGGCTCTCCGTTTCCGGATCGGCGGAACGGACAGGCAGTGAAAGCAACAAACAGGCGACCGGAACGGCGAGATACTTCAGGATGGAATGCATCGTCATAAGTCCTTAAAAGTCGAAACCGACGGAGAAGTAGGCTGTGAGGCCGGTTATACTGCACCACTGGACGGCCATCCGCAACGGGCCGACGACCGACTGACGGGATAATTCTGCACCGAAGGCATTGATCCAACCGGAAGAAAACACATTCTTCAAGGTATCGTCCCGATAGAAAGATCCGGCCCGGACAGTCACGTAATTCTTGCGAAGGAAACGGTATCTGAGGTCCAGCTGGGGAACGAGCGTGAAACTGGCTGTGGAACGGAATCCGGCTGGGAACCCGAAGAAGGGAATCTGCCTTTCGGCATAACGTCCCGGCATAAAGCCTCCGACGACGACCGCATGCTGGGGATGCATATACACGTCAGATGTGGAATTCCACCCGAAATAGACGACGGGAAGGATGGTGAAGTTCTCTCCGATCGTAAAGGCCGCCTGGGCGCTCGCCATGAAACTGCCATAGAGAGGAACGGGCTTGGGTTCGAAAAACTCGTCCGGAACCTCCGGGCCGGGACCATCAGACTCGTCGCTCCGGGTCCGGACGACCCGGGCGTTCTCCTCCGGGGATCCGTCCAGGGTATCATCGAGGTCATACCAAACATCATTCAGTGTCAGGTTCAGGCTCCTTCCGTGGAACATATACCGGCCGTTCATGGCAAACCGGACCCCACGGTCAGGGAAATAGCTGTCGTCCAGGGTATCGTACTTCATGTTCATGAAACCGGAAAGCCAATAACTCTTCCAGTCCCAGCCGACGCTCAGCCGGTTGTTCCCCAGCAGATGCAGGTAGGGAGTCATTTCCGCCGTAAGGCCTACCCGTACATTCCCGTGCCGCATCTGGGTATCTTCCAGATAGCCGTCCACGGCGGTCGTGAACAACTTGTAATCCGTATCACCCATCCAGCCGAGCAGCGCATTCATCAGGTTGGCGCGGGCGATGATTCCGTAGGAGGGAAGACCGATCCGGGACTTTGTGCCCCAGTCCACGGAGAAGCCGGGATTCGTCCCCAGCTTAAGGTCCGCCATCATCCGCATGCCGGTGAGGCGGCGCGTACCCAGACCGTAGTGGATGGCGATGGCCACGGTTTCGTCCGTGTCGGCCCGAAGTCCGATCGCAAAGTCGTTCGTCTGGCCCTTCTGGCATTTGAAAACCAGGACGTAGGGTTCTTCGTTGCCTTCCATCAGGTAGGTGACGGACTCGAAAGCGTTCGTCCCGTAGATGTCGTTGAGGAGCCGTTCCACGATCGCCCTGTCATACAAGCCGTCCGCAGGAATGTCGTCCTTGTAATGGATACGGTCCTTTTCGTGCTCACCGATGCCTTCGAAGCGGATTTCGCTTACCCGGACCTTCCCCTGGGCAAGGTTCACCGCCGGAGCGTGCCTGGACACGTCGGGCAGGGTCTTGTTCGCGACAGCCTTCGCGATGGACTCGAACAAATCCTTGCTTTTCAATGCGTTCTGATAACCCTGGTCGATGATGTCGTCCACACTCGCGTCGTCGAACGAGAGCATGGTGTAGCCTTTCAGTTCATGATGGACCCCGAGGTCCAGCATCTTGCGGGCTGGCCCGTTGGCGGAAGAAGCCAGGAGGGTGATCGTCTGCATGAGGAAGTCCGCCGGGGTGTTGAGCTCATTCAGCTCGCGGTGGATGGCCATGTCCGATCCGATGATGATGTCCGCGCCCATGGCCTTGGCGATGTCCACAGGATAGTTGTTCCGCATACCACCGTCCAGAAGCACCTCTCCGTTTTGACGTACCGCCCTGAAATAGAACGGGATAGCCATCGTGGAGCGGAGAGCGTCGGTGATGTTTCCGGAGGTCCAGTACTTGGGCGCCATGGCATAGAGGTCCGTCGCGACGCAGGCATAAGGGATGGGCAGGTCCGCGAAACTGATGCTGTCCTGATAGCCCACGCTGACGGAACTGAGCATGTTCCGTACATTCAGGCCGTACAGGAAGCCGTCGGGCATACCAAGGCCCATGCGGGAGATGGACTCGTTCAGCATGTCGGTTGAACTGCTGTTGGATTCGGCGGCCATCTTGTCCACGATCCGCTGATTCTTGATCCGGTCGGCCAGGTCCTCGTCGTCGTAGTGATGCGGTATGCGGAGAATGAACTTCTCGCGGTATTTCTGGAGTTCGTAGGAGATATACTCATCCGGGATATTGTCCGACATCATGACCGGCCATTCGATGGCACGGACCATCGAATCCAGCTGCGCATGCTTGTAGCCAAGGGCGTACAGGCCGCCCACGAGACCTCCCATGCTGGTACCCGTAACCACGTCCACCGGGATTCCCAATTCCTCCATAAGCTTGATGACACCCAGGTGCGCGAGGCCCCGGGCACCGCCTCCGGCAAGGACAAGCCCCACCGTAGGCCTGTACCGACGGATGGAATCCATCCGGGCACGGACCTTTGCAAAGGCGATTGAATCGGCCTTCGGATTGGCACTGGGAAGGATTTGGGCGTACGCTCCGACGGATAAGGACGCAGCCAGGAAAAACAGGGCGATCAGTCTTTTCATCATCAATCGGGTTAGTGTCTCGTTTCAGGATTTCAAAGATACGAATTTTTTCGTACATTTGCAGAAATACACGCACGTTGACGATGAATCCGACCTTGCCGCAAAACCTCGACCCTCATTCGCAGGACATGATTGCGCAGTATCGCAGTCTGTTGCCGGTTTTTTCGCAGATGGCGGATACGATTCCAGGCAGTCTGAAGGATTTCTTCGCCGAGGCGGGTTTCATCGTCGCCGCCGTGGAGCATCGCGTGAAGACGGAGGAATCCCTGTCCGGCAAGCTCCGGCTCAAAGGCGGCAAATACAAGGACATTTATGACGTCACGGATATCGTGGGACTGCGCGTCATCACCTTCTATGTCGATGACGTGGAAAAAGTCGCCTCCGTCCTGGAGCGCCTGTTCGAGATCGACTGGGAGAACTCCATCGACAAGCGGAAAGCCCACGAGATCGACAGTTTCGGATACCTTTCCCTGCACTATATCTGCCGGATTCCCGAGACCGCCTATTCAGACCCTGAGCATCCGGAACTGAACCGGATCCGCTTCGAGGTGCAGATCCGGACGGTCCTCCAGCACGCCTGGGCCAACATGAACCACGACACGGGCTACAAGAGCGGTGTGGAGATTCCCCGGGAATACCGCCGCAACATGAGCCGCCTTGCGGGCATCCTGGAGCTGGTGGACGACGAGTTCAGCCGCATCCGCCAGGACCTGGCCGACTATCGCCGCCAGGTCCAGAGCCTCGTCGCGTCCGGGAACCTGGACGACGTGCTCCTGGACGGTGACTCCTTCCGGAGCTATCTCTCGATCGGTCCCTTCGACTCGCTCACCAGGCGGATCGCCTCCATCAACCAGGCGGAAGTCCAGCCCGTGGACCTCACCCCCTTCCTGCCGCTGTTCAAGGCGATGGGATTCAAGACGCTGGGCGACGTGGACGCCCTCATCAAGGATTGCTCCGAGGCCGCCTACCAAATCGCCTGTTTCCAGATCGGCCTTACGGACCTGGACATCCTGTCCACGTCCGTGGCCCCGCAGGACCTTTGCACCGCCTACATTCTCCGGAACGGAGGCGGAAAGCCAGGCCTGAAAGTAATGCTGGACACCTTGAACGGTCCTTCCGAAGGCAATGAAGCGATGGCGGAATTCCTGCTGGAGCAGACCAAGGACCTCCCTTTCATGAACCAATAGCCATGGCGAATTCCCCGCTCAATACCGAACTGCTCGACCGCGCCCTCATTTTCGCGGTCCACGCCCATGCGGGAACGGAACGCAGGGGCAAGGGATTCCCGTACATCGTCCATCCGATGGAAGCCGTATCGATCGTCGCCACGATGACGGCAGACCAGGAACTGCTGGCCGCCGCCGCCCTGCACGACACCGTGGAGGACACGGAAGTGACCGTGGAGCAGATCCGGGCCGAATTCGGCGACAGGATCGCCGCCCTCGTCGCAGAGGAAAGCGACACATTCGAAGAAGGCGTCCCGCAGGAAAAAAGCTGGCACTGCCGCAAGCAGGCGGCCATAGACCGGATGACCCGCGCCTCCCGCGAAGCGAAGATGGTGGCCCTCGGCGACAAACTGTCCAACATGCGGGCCATCGCCCGGGACTATACCCTCCAGGGCGACGACTTCTGGAACCTGTTCCACGTAAAGGAGCGCAGCGAGCACGAATGGCATTACCGCGGACTGGCGGAAGCCCTTCGTGAATTGGACGATACCTTCGCCTACCAGGAATTCGAACGGCTGATCGACCAAGTTTTTGCCTGATGGAAGCCCTCCCAATCTCCCTCAATGATTATGTTCTCTCCGGCGGCGGTGCCAACGGCGAGAGCTACGACCACAAGTCCGACCCGTCCGTGATGCTCAAGCTCTACTTCCCCGGCAAGGTCCGGCAGCCGCTGGACGAGATGCTGCTGGCCCGGAAGGTCTATGACCTGGGCATCCCCACTCCGGAGCCCGGAGAATACGTCGTGACGGAGGATGGGCGTTACGGAATCCGTTTCCGCAGGATTCCCGGCAAGGTTTCCTATTCCCGCGCCACCGGTGACCATCCGGAGAATGTGGACCGGTATGCTCGGGAATTCGCCCAGATGTGCCTCCACCTTCACGCGACCCATTTGGACACGAGCCAATTCGAAAGTGTCAAACACCGTTATTTCCGGTTGCTGGAAGAGAATCCCTTCTTTACGGTGGCGGAAAAGGACCGGATCGGCCGGTTCATCGCCGACACGCCTGACGAAGACACGGCCATCCACGGCGACCTCCAGTTCAGCAACGCCATCTTTGCCGGTGACAAGCGCTATTTCATCGACCTGGGCGATTTCTGCTGGGGCAACCACCTGTTCGACCTCGGGATGGTCTATCTGTGCACGAACCTGAGCCCCGCGCCCTTCATAGAGGAGACCTTCCACATGCCCAAGCCGCTGGCGGTCGAGTTCTGGCGCCACTTCGTCCCGGCTTATTTCGGAGAAGACCGGCCACTCAAAGACATCGATGAACAGATCCGTCCCTATGCCGGACTCAAGACCCTCATCATCGAACGGGACATGGGAGAGCCGATGCCCGTATTCCGCAACGCTTTAAGTTCCGTACTATGAGTACCCGCCACCGAAACCGGAAAGTATCCGCCACCACGATCGGAATCATGCTCGTGGTGGTGGCTGCCATCACCCTGGAAGCTACTTCCCTGGTCCAGTATTACTATTCCAAGCGCGGAATCCGGGAAGAAGCGTCCCTGCGTGCCGAAACCCAGCTCGAGTCCACCGAAAACAAGATCATGGACATCATCGACCAGACCGAAGCCGCTGTCCGGAACAGCGTCTGGATCGCACGCTGGTGCCTGGATTATCCGGACAGCCTGGCGAGCGTATGCGCCCGCATCGTGATGGACAACCCCGTCGTCATGGGATCGACCGTCTCCCTGGTCCCCGGGTACGACCGGCAGCGTCCGCTGTTCGCCCCCTATGTCTTCGTCAAGGACAGCAGCCTCATCTATCACACCCTTGCCACCCCGGAGTACGACTACCCGTCCAAGGAATGGTTCACGAAACCGATCGAAAAGGACGGAGGATACTGGTCCGAGCCCTATGTGGACACGGGTGGCGGTGAAGTGCTGATGACTACCTTTTCCATTCCCATCAAGGATGAAAAAGGGGTCACGGCCGCCGTTCTTACGGCCGACATCTCCCTGGACTGGCTTACGGACCTCGTGGGGAACATCCGGGTCTATCCCAATGCCAACAGCCTGATGATCAGCCGCACCGGCCGGTTCATGGTGAGCAAGAACCGGGAACTGGTCATGCAGAAGACCGTGGGCGAAGTGGTGGAACAGATCCGCGACAACAAATCCTTCATAGAGCTGAACCGCGCCATGCTGGCCGGCGAAACCGGGAACATGGCTCTCGTGTTCCAGGGAGAGAAAAGTTACGTCTACTACCGTCCCGTCGAGCGGACGGGATGGTCCATGTGCATCGTCATCCCCGAAGACGACATCTTTGGGCAGATCCGCCGTATCGACTTGCTGGTGAAGCTGTTCCAGCTCCTCGGACTGGCCATGCTCATCCTGATCCTCCGGTCCTTCTTCAAGAACCAGTCGAAATACAAGGAACTGGACCAGCGGCGGGAGCGGATGCAGCGGGAACTCCAGATTGCCAGCAACATCCAGATGTCCATGGTTCCGACCGTCTTCCCCGAAAGGACGGACCTGGACATGGCGGCGACCCTCGTCCCGGCCAAGGAAGTGGGCGGCGACCTGTACGACTTCTTCATCCGGGACGACAAACTGTTCTTCTGCATCGGCGATGTAAGCGGAAAGGGAATCCCGGCCTCGCTGGTGATGGCCGTGACACGTACCTCGTTCCGGAACGTAGCGGCCCGGCAGGACCGCCCCGGCCTTATTGTCAGTGCCATGAACGACAGCCTGTCGTCCATGAACGAGAACAATATGTTCGTCACGTTCTTCTGCGGCGTACTGGACCTCAAGAACGGGTATCTGCGCTTTTGCAACGCGGGTCACAACCCGCCGCTCCTCCTGACGGACAACATCCGCAAACTGAAGGTCGAGCCCAATTTGCCTCTCGGGATCATCCTGGGAATGGATTACGTGGAACAGGAGATTCCTTTCCGATATGACGACGCCCTCCTTCTTTATACCGACGGACTCACGGAAGCGGAGAACACCCGCCACGAACAATTCGGTGAAGACCGTTTGCGGGCTGCACTCCATGGAAGGAAGGAGGCCGTAGCACACCTGGAGACCATCAAGCAGCATATTTCCGTCTTTGTGGACGGAGCACCCCAAAGCGATGACCTGACAATGCTATTCATCCACTATCGCGGTGAAAAAGAGACCGTACCCCGCCACCTGACCCTGCACAACGACATCGCACAGATTTCCCGGCTGCCCGGCTTCATCCGGTCCGTCACAGCGGAAAGGAACATCTCGCCGGAGCTCCTGAACAACCTCAACCTCGCCCTGGAAGAGGCCGTCTCCAACATCATCCTGTACGCCTACCCGAAAGGGACGGACGGCGTGGTGGAGATCGTGGCGCGCGCAGACAGGAATACGCTGGTATTCATCCTTTCCGACAGCGGTAAGGAATTCGACCCCACCGCCAAGGAAGAGGTGGACATCTCCGCCGGAGTGGCCGAAAGGGCCATCGGCGGCCTTGGCATCCATCTTGTACGCTCGATCATGGATTCGATCCGCTATGAGCGGAAGGATGGAAAGAATATCCTGATCCTGACTAAACACATTTAAGTATATGGAAGTGAACATTACACGCAAAGAAAAAGAGTTGGTCGTCCACCTTTCCGGACGACTGGACACTCCCGCCTCCCAGGAGATCATGCCGCAAATGGCCGAACTGGCCCAGGAAGCCGGCGACACCATCATCCTGGACTGCACGGACCTTTCGTACATTTCCAGTTCCGGCCTGCGGATCTTCCTGACGCTGCGCAAGGCCGCCGCGGAAAAAGGCGGACGGATCATCGTCCGGAACATCAGCAACGAGATCCGGGGCGTCTTCATGATGACCGGATTCCTGAACCTTTTTGAAATCCAATGACGCCGCTGTCCGTCCTGGCGGTCAACCTGCTGTCGGAGAACCTGCTCCTGCTGGCTTCCGTACTGATTTTCACCGCCATCCTCATCACGAAGGTGGGCTCCCGTTTCGGGGTGCCTACCCTCCTGCTGTTCCTCCTGCTGGGAATGTTGGCCGGCGGTGACGGGCTCGGGCTCAAGTTCGACAATTACGAGCTCGCGGAATCCATCGGCCATTTCGCGATGACCATCATCCTGTTCTCGGCCGGTTTGGAGACGTCGCTGGATGAGACGAAACCCGTTTTCAAGCAGGGGGCTCTGCTCTCCACCTTAGGGGTGCTCCTGACGATTGCCCTGACAGGCGTATTCATCTGGCTGGCGTTCGGGAAAACGCTCGGCAGCACCCTCGCCGTCTGTTTCCTGCTGGCCGCGGTCATGGGCTCCACGGATTCGGCCTCCGTCTTCTCCGTACTGCGGGGCAAGAAGCTGCATCTCCGGGAGAATCTGGGACCGATGCTGGAGCTGGAATCCGGTAGCAACGACCCGATGGCCTTCACGCTCACCATCGTCCTGGTCCAGACCCTGACCTCGGAAAAGATCCTGCAGGCCGGAAGCGGCCACGTCGTGTTGTACGGTTGCCTTTTCCTCCTGCTCCAGATGGCCGTCGGCCTGGCCGTCGGATTCGGTGTGGGATATGCGGCGAAATGGATGCTGAACCGGATCAAGCTTTCCAGCTCCGCCCTGACATCCATCCTGATCCTCAGCGTAGGATGCTTTGCCAACGGATTCGCGTCCCTCCTCCACGGAAACGGCCTGCTCGCCCTGTACATCACGGCCATCATCATCGGCAACCAGGTCCACCTGGGACAGAGGAAAGAGATCATCAGTTTCTTCGACGGGTTCACCTGGCTGATGCAGCTGGTGATGTTCCTGATGCTGGGGCTCCTCGCCAGACCGTCCCAGATGCTGCCGGTCATCCTCCCGGCCCTCCTGATCGGTCTCTTCATGACCCTGGTCGCCCGCCCTGCCAGCGTATTCCTGTGCCTGGCTCCATTCAAGGGCCTTTCCACACGGGCCAAGGCTTTCGTCTCCTGGGTCGGTCTCAAGGGCGCAGGTCCCATCCTCTTCGCGCTCTGCCCGGTCGTTGCCGGACTGAAGGGGTCCACCGACATGTTCAATATCGTCTTCCTGATCACCCTCTTTTCCCTCCTTCTCCAAGGCGGGACGCTGGGCCGGATGGCCCGCTGGCTGCATCTGAGCTATGACGAGGACCCCGTCGCCGAAACCTTCGGGATCGAGATCCCGGAAGAGATGGGCATGCTCCGCGACCATACCGTCATCGAGGAAGACCTTGCCGGCGGTTCCACCCTCCGCGACCTGAGACTCCCCCACGGCATCCGCGTCCTGATGGTCCGCCGCGGCGAACAGTTCCTGGTCCCCCACGGCAGCATGCCGCTCGAAGTCGGAGACCGGCTGGTCATCATCATGGGCGAATCCGACGATTGACAGGACCGCGGAATCCGGTACTTCCCTTGCGAATCCGCCGACGAATTGTTACATTTGTAAGACCAAATAATTTGAAACATGGCAAAGACTGCTGGTAAAATCATCGCCTGGATCATCGTGATCCTCCTGCTGGTCGGAGCGGGATTCGGCTACTACAAATTCCTCTGGGTATTCAGTGACGGCACCAAGACCGGCGAACTGAACTCCCTGACCTACACCGGCTACATCTGGAAAACCTACGAAGGGGAAATGATCCTTTCCGGCTATGGCAACAAGTCCGCTTCCGGCGGGACCGTCCAATCCAAGATATTCAAGTTCTCCGTGGCCGACAAAACCATTGCCGAAGAGCTCCAAAAGCTTACCGGACAGCGGGTTACGGTCCACTTCAAAGAATACAAGGGGGCCCTTCCCTGGCGCGGCTATGAACGCGCCGTCGTGGACCGGATCGACAATGCCGAGCCCATTGTGGCAGAGCCCGCCAACCGGCTCCCCTACGACGCTTCCGCCGAACAAGTCTTCCTATGAAAAGATATCTGATCCTTCTGGGCGTCACCCTCATGGGCGGCGCCCTTTTCGCCCAGCCGCGCATCATCGGCGTGCACCCCGCCCATGACGGGAAACTCCTGACCATGGAAGAATCCGTCGCCGGACGGAGCGTCTATCCGGAGAACCGCTATTACTCCTGGGTCAATGACAACGAGTACCGTTTCATCGACAGCCTCCGCTGGGAAACCGCCCGGCTGGACGAGACCCTGGAGATCCCCGCCGATAAAGGCTGGACCGCCTTCAACCGAGGCAACAGCCTGTACATCACCGACTACCGGGACACCATCGCCGTCGCCGTCTCCAACGACCGGGAGATCGTGTACGGCCAGTCCGTAAGCCGGAACGAATTCGGTATCAGCGGAGGCGTATTCTGGGCGCCTTCCGGCCGGAAACTCGCCTTCTACCGCAAGGACGAGTCCCGCGTGACGGACTTCCCGCTCCTGGACATCCGCACCCGGACCGGCGAACTGGAACTCCTGAAATACCCGATGAACGGGATGGAATCGGAAATCGTCTCCCTGGGCATCTATGACCTGGACAAAGGCAGCACGGTCTATCTGGACGTCCCGGATTTCACAGAGGAACGCTTCCTCACCAACATCAGCTGGTCGCCGGACGACAAGTCCGTGTATGTTCAGGTCCTGGACCGCACCCAGCACCATATGAAACTGAACCAGTACTGCGCCGCCACGGGTCGATTCGTCCGCACGCTCCTGACCGAAGACAACGACGCCTGGGTGGAGCCGCTGGACCCGGTCTACTTCCTCAAAGGCCGGAAAGACCTCATGGTCTACCGTACCGACAACCGCGACGGATTCCGCAACCTGTACCTGCTTGATACGCTGGGCGGCATCCGCCGCCTTACAGAGGTGGACGCGGACGTGGAATACATCGGAAACGACGGAAGAAACGTGTTTTACACCTCCGCGGAAGTCTCCCCTGTCGAAAACCACCTATACAAGGTGAGCGTCAAGGCTCCTGCAAAGAAAGCCCTTGCAAAGGCGAAATTCGGAAAGCCCGTCGCCCTCACGCCGGAGCGCGGATGGCACAGCATCTCCATGAACGAAGCCTGCACCTGGTTCTTCGACCGGTATTCGAATCTGGACACTCCGGGCGTCACGCTTCTCCGCAGCACCGACGGCAAGGTAACCCGCAAACTGGCCGAGGCCTCCGACCCGCTGGCCGACTATGCCTCCTGCGCCGTGGAGCTGGGTACGGTCCCGAGCGCCGACGGCCAGTTCGACAATTATTACCGCCTTTATTATCCGAAGGATTTCGACCCGTCGAAGAAATACCCCGTCATCCTGTACGTCTATGGCGGTCCGCACTCCCAGATGGTCCAGGATTCCTGGCTCGGGAACGTGCGGATGTGGGAGATGTATATGGCGGAACGCGGCTATCTGGTGTATGTCCAGGACAACCGCGGCACGTCCAACCAGGGCGCGGCCTTCGAAAAGGCCATCAACCGCCAGTGCGGCCAGGCCGAAATGGCCGACCAGATGGTGGGCATCCGCCGCCTGATGGAGCTCCCTTACGTGGACAAGGACCGCATCGGCGTGCACGGTTGGAGTTACGGCGGATTCATGACCATCAGCCTCATCACCAACTATCCCGACGTGTTCAAGGTGGCCGTCGCCGGCGGCCCGGTGATCGACTGGAAATGGTACGAGATCATGTACGGCGAGCGCTACATGGACACGGAAGCGACGAACCCGGAAGGATTTGAGAAGACTTCCCTGATCAACAAGGCGAAAGACCTCCAGGGAAAGCTGCTCATCTGCCAGGGCGCCGTGGACAACACCGTCGTGTGGGAGCACTCCCTCAGTTTCATCGAAGAGTGCATCCGGAACAACGTCCAGGTGGACTACTTCCCCTACCCGACCGACCAGCACAACGTACTGGGCCGCAGGCGGATCCACCTGATGGACAAGGTGACGATGTATTTCGAGGACTACCTGTAAGTCTCGAAACGGACATTCCTGAGCTGGAGCATCCCGGGATCGTCGATCCGGGATGCTTCTTCCGTATAGAAGAAGAGACAGTCTTCCAGGACGATGTCATGGATCATTTGCAGGGTCCCGGAGGCTTTGACGCCCACCCGGCAGTCCCGGCAGGTCACGCGGGAGATATGGATGTCGCGGAAGTCGGGCAGGAAGGCCTCCGACTCGGGCGCCACGGCGTCGTCGTGGCCGACGGGACGGTCGGCGTAGGTGGTCTCAAAAACCACGGCCTCGCCCTGGATATCGGACATGTAGATATTTGAGATCCAAAGGTTTCCCGTCTTACCACCCCGTTCCGGCGCACTCTTGAAACGAAGGCCGGTATCCGTGCCGGAGAAGGTATTGTTCCGGACGACGATATTGTACATTCCGCCGGAGAATTCTGAGCCGATGACAAACCCGCCGTGTGCGTGGAAGACGGTATTGTCCACGATCAGGATGTTCTCGCAGGGACCGTACTTCAAGGCTTCGGCCCCGGCTCCGCCCTTCATGCAGATTCCGTCGTCACCCACGTCCACCGTATTGTCCACGATAAGCACGTTCCGACACTGCATCAAGTCGATGCCGTCGCCGTTCTGCGCATTCCAGGGGCAGCGGACGGTCACCCCGTCGATGGTCACCTCCTTGCAGCGCTGGGGAACCAGATGGAATTTCGGGGAATTCTGAATGGTTACGCCCTGTACCAGGACGCGCTCGCAATCCGTGAACCGGATCAGATGCGTACGCATCTTCTCCTGGGCCTCATAGCTGTCGGCGATATTGTCGAAATGATTGATATTGAACGGATACCACAGGTCGCCCTTGGGGGTGACGGTTCCGCCCATCCGCTTGAAGGCATTCCATTCGGTGTCGCTCACCTTGGAGCGCTTCACCCCGCGCCACCACTCGCCGTTTCCGTCAATGACGCCTTCGCCCGTGATGCTGACGTCCGTCCGCTTGCTGGCGGTAATGCCCGGCACAGCCTTGCCGTTCTTCAGGTGCGCCGAACGCTCCGGCGTGAGCAGGATCATGGCATTCTTCTCCAGATGGAGGTCGATATGGTCCTTCAGGACGATGGGACCGGTCAACCAGATGCCGGCCGGCACCACCAGATGCCCGCCCCCCTGTTTCGTGAGCGCGGCAACCGCCTTTTCAAAAGCGGCTGTATTGTCCGTAAGCCCATCGCCGACGCCGCCGAACTCCGTAAGTCCAACGGCCAGGTCCGGTATTGACGGCAACGCCGGTTCCTGCATTGCGATTCCGCCGGGAAGGTCCCGGTAATACGACTGATAGTCCCCTGCCATGCCCGTTACCGTACCGAGGGCAAGCAGTACTGTCAAAGCGATCCTTTTCATTCTGAACATGATGGGACAAAGATACAAAAAAAAGAGACAACCCGAAGGATCGTCTCTTCTTTGTGAGGACTGGCAGATTTGAACTGCCGACCTCTTGCCTGTCAAGCAAGCGCTCTAAACCAACTGAGCTAAGCCCTCATTCATTTTGGGAATGCAAAGGTAGAAAAACTTTTTCATTCCCGCAAGAGCACAGGCTATTTTTTCAACTTTTCCTGTGCGTAGGCCAGGGTGAGCTTGTAAGACTTCTTCCGGGAGGAAGGAGCCTCGAACATTGCATCGTTCATCAGCTCCTCGCAGATGCTGCGAAGCCCGCGGGCGCCCAGTTTTCGCTCGATGGCGGTATCTACGATCAGGTCCAGGACTTCCGGCTCGATTTCGAGTTCCATCCCGTCCATCTCGAATAGCTTCCTGTACTGCCGCACAATCGCATTCTTCGGCTCGGTAAGGATACGCCGGAGCGAGTCGCGGTCCAACTGGTCCAGGTACGTCACGACCGGGAGCCGTCCCACGATCTCGGGAATGAGGCCGTAGGCACGGAGGTCCTGGGCATCGACATACTGGAGGAGATTGTTTCGGTCAATCCGCTGCTTTTCTTCCGCCCCGAAACCGATGACCTGCGTATTCTTCCGCAGGGCGATGTGCCGCTCGATCCCCTCGAAGGCACCGCCGCAGATGAACAGGATGTTCTGCGTGTCCACATGGATGAACTCCTGCTCGGGATGCTTGCGGCCGCCCTTCGGCGGGACATTGACCACGTTGCCCTCCAGCAGCTTCAGCATCGCCTGCTGGACACCCTCGCCGGAAACGTCCCGGGTAATGGACGGGTTGTCGGACTTCCGGGCGATCTTGTCGATCTCGTCGATGAAAACGATGCCCCGCTCGGCCTTGGCCTTGTCGAAATCCGCCTCCTGCAGCAGCCGGGTAAGGATGCTTTCCACGTCTTCCCCCACATAACCGGCCTCCGTCAGGACGGTGGCGTCCACGATGGTGAAGGGAACGTCCAACTGTTTGGCTATGGTCTTCGCCAAGAGGGTTTTCCCGGTACCGGTCGGACCGACGAGGAGGATGTTGGACTTCTCCAGTTCCACCCCGTCATCCACCTTCCCGATCAGGTTATGGCTGATGCGTTTGTAATGGTTGTACACCGCTACCGCGAGGACGGTCTTCGCCCGGTCCTGGCCGATCACGTACTGGTCCAGGAAGGCCTTGATTTCCTTCGGCTTCGGCGCCTTGTCCACGGAACCGACCGACGTACTCCCCTTGGAAGGCGTGCGCTCCAGTTCAGCCACATATTCCGCCGCCATCTTGGCGCAGTCCGAGCAGATGTACCCGTCGATGCCCTGGAGCATGAACGGGACTTCCGCATCGGTCCGGCCACAGAGGACGCAACGGTTACGACCTTGTACCTTCTTGGCCATCAGCGGGTTCTCTTGTTCAGGATCTCGTCCACCATCCCGTAGGCCTTGGCCTCTTCGGCGGTCATCCAGAAGTCGCGGTCCCCGTCGGCGGCCACGCGGCTGAGCGGCTGGCCGGAGTGTTCGGAGATGATGCGGAAGAGTTCCGTGCGGGTCTTCTCGATTTCGCGGGCGGCGATGAGGATGTCGCTGGCCTGTCCCTGCGCACCGCCGAGGGGCTGATGGATCAGCACCCGCGAGTGCGGCAGGGCGGAACGCTTGCCCTTGGCGCCGGCGCACAGGAGGACGGATCCCATGGAAGCGGCCATACCGGTGCACACCGTCGCCACGTCGGGCTGGACGAGCTGCATCGTGTCATAGATCGCGAGACCGGAGGATACCTGGCCGCCGGGGGTGTTCAGGTACAGGGTGATGTCCGCGTTCGGATCCGTGGATGCCAGGAACAGGAGCTGGGCCATCACGATGTTGGCCACGTCGTCGTCGATGGGGACACCCAGGAAGATGATGCGGTCCATCATCAGGCGGCTGAACACGTCCATCTGGGCGACGTTCAGCTTGCGCTCTTCCGTGATGGTCGGGTTGATGTAGGCATCGAGGGCCGACGCATAACGGGTCAGGGTGTTCGGACTCACGTGTCGGTCCCGGGCGGCGAATTTTTCGAATTCGTTCATTTTCAATTATTTCAAAGCGCGGAACTTATCCTCGGAGATCTTCTTGGTCTGAAGGGTAACTTTCTCGCGGATGGTGCCGATGGTTTTGTTGTCCTCCACCTGCTCCTCCAGGCGACGGACCTGGTTCTCGTCCTCCAGGACATTGCGGGCGGCGCTCTTGATCATGTCCTCAGGGACATTGCCCATGCCGTACATCGCATACTGGTAAGCCACATAGCCTTCGGCAGCCTCCTGGATGTCCTTCTGCTCGACCTTCAGGCCCAGCTTCTGCATCAGGTAGCCGCGAACGAGCTGCCACTTGAAGTCTTCGATGAAGGCCGGGAACTCCTTCTCCACCTCTTCCGCAGTGTACTTGCCTTCATTGGCATAGACGAGCCAGCGCTTGAGGAAGTCCTCGGGGAGCTTGAGTTCAGCCTTGTCGATGAAATACTTGCGGACGTCGTTTCCGAACCGGTAGTTCGCTTCCTGGGTGTGGTTCGCACGGATGCGCTCGGCCACCTTCTCCATGAACTGCTCGGCGGAAGTGACGTTGCCCTCGCCGAACATCTTGTCCCAGGTCTCCTGGTTGTTCTCGGCAGACACGAACGTCTTCACGTTCACGATCGTGAAGGTGAACACCGGATCGAGTTCGGCGAGTTTCGCCTTGTCCACCTTGAGCATGGAAGCGCGGTCGGTCTCGTTCTCGAAAGCCTCGTTCACGTCCACCGTGATCTTCTCGCCGGCCTTCTTGCCCACAAAGAGCGGACGGGCGATTTCAGCGACATTGGAGACGGACACGTAAACGCCTTCCACGCTGTGGGACTCATTGGCGATGTCGGCGACAATGTAGTCGCTCGCACCGACCTTCTCGCCTTCCTGGAGCGAACCGTACTGCTGGAGCATCTGGGCCTTCATGGCCTTCTTGGCCTCCTCGGTCACATTGATCTCGTAGTAAGGGATCTTGTCTCCCTCACCCACCTCGAAGTTCAGTTCCGGGGTCTGGGCGATGTCGAACTTGAAGGTGAAGTCGCTTCCGATCTTCCACTCCAGCTGGGGCTGGTCCTCGGAAGGAAGCGGCTCGCCCACGATGCGGACCTTCTCCTCGCGGATGAAGTTGTCCAGCTGCTCGGAAACCATATGGTTGACGGTCTCGTACAGGGACTGGTCGCCGTACAGGCGCTGGATGAGGGACATCGGGGCCATTCCCTTGCGGAAGCCCTTGATGTCGGCGCGGCGACGGTATTCGTTCAGTCTTTTCTTGAGAAGTTCAGCATAGTCGTCCGCTGCGATGTCGATGGTTACCTGGAAGTTCAGGTCATCGAGTTGGTTCTTGGTAATGTTCATCGTATTGTATTTGTTTATTCGTTTTCGTTCTTGGGATAGACGATCCGCTCGTGATAGAGCTGCTGGAGATAGTCTTTCAGGACCGCCTTCACGGTGTTCAGTTCACTGAGGGTGATCTCGGCGGCCTGGAACTGTCCGGATTCGTCCTTTCCGGCCACCATCGCTTCCACGAACCGGTCGAAGGATTCCGGAGTGAACTCCTTCAGCGTGCGGGAAGCCGCTTCCACGGAATCGCAGATCATCAGGATCACCTCTTCCTTGGACCTCGGCTTCCGGCCGTCATAGTAGAAGTCGGACAGGTCGGATGGATCGCCGCCTGCGTTGAGATACTGGTTCCGGAAATAGGCCGTATAGGACGTTCCGTGATGGGTCAGGATGAAATTGCTGATCTCTTCCGGCAGCTTGTTCGCCTTCGCGATCTCCATGCCGTCCGCCACATGGGCGATGATTTCCCGGGCGCTCTCCCGGGGATCCTTTCCGTCATGGTAGCCGGGGCCGGTGTGATTGCCAGCATTCTCGATGAAACAGAGCGGATTCTTCATCTTTCCGATGTCATGATACAGGGCCGCGGCACGCAGGAGAGGCACGTTGGCGTGCACCGAGCGGCCGGCGGCGTCGGCCATGTTCATGACCTGGAGGCTGTGCTGGAAGGTGCCCGGCGCCTTGGTCGAAAGTTCCTGGAGAAGCCTGTTGTTGGTGTCCGTGAGTTCGACGAGTTTGTTGGTGGAGACCAGGTTGAAGATCCGCTCAAAGAGGTAGATGAGCGGATAGAAGGCCACCGTAAGCATGGACCCGATGAACAGGAACAGGACATTCACCCACACGAGGCTGTGTCCCGCGTCGATGAGGCGGAAGCCCGTGAACACGACCAGCTCCACGCCGAAGATGACCAGGGCGTTCACGAACTGGAGCCAGCCCCGGTTGAACCGCTTGTAGGTGTTCATGGACACGATGCCCGCGCACAGGAAGATGAAATAGAGCTCCACGCCGTTGCCCGAGAAGATGAGCAGCGGAAGGAGGGATACCATGTACACCGGAAGGACGACCCGCTTCTTGAAAAAGGCGAGCATGTACATCACGAACACGGTGAACGGCATCAGGTACATCAGCGACGGGGCGATCCGCTCCACCAGGAACGTGACGACCGCCGTCAGGCCGAAAATCGTGAGCAGGTAGTAGTAGCGGTTGGGCTCCTGGAAAATCTGCCGGTTCGTGAAGAAGATGCAGAAATACAGGATAACCACCAGGGCCAGGGCGATCAGCAGGTCGCCGAGGACGAGCAGGAATCGGGGACCGTCATAGCCGAAGGCTTTGTTGTATTCGGCCTTGTAGGAATCCAGGATCTGGGCGATCTCCGGGGTGACGATCTCCCCCTTGGAGACGATCTTCTGCTCGGCGCTCACATAGCCGGAGGTCGGGGACACGTAGTCGGCGGATTCGGCGTGGCTGAGCTCGGTCATCGTCCGGTCGAACAGGAGGTTCGGGACGATGAGGTCGTACACGCCGGTGCGTTTGAAGAGGGAATCCAGGTTCACCCCGGGATTCGACCGGGAGATCCGGGCCACCAGCTGGTTCTGCGCATCGGACACCTTGTACACCTCGCTGCGGGGATACTTGGAAGCCCGCTTGTTGCGCTGGATGTAGATCACGTCCTGGGAGACGTCCCCGTATCCGCGGTCCAGCTTGACCTTTGCGTCGGAGATGACGCCCTTGGAATAGATTTCCGTCATTTCGGACGCGATCGCGGGGCGCAGGCGCGCAAAACGGCCGAGGTCCAGCGACTGCAGAGCCTTGACGGTATTGTTGACCACCTCGTCCGAGTAGCGGTAGTAAGGGACCGTACCCGAACCGGCCGCCTCCCGCTCCTCCATCAGCTGTTCTTCCGTCTTCAGGATCGGGAAGTCGAACTGGGATACCAGTGTCTCATAGGGCCACGGGGAACCTTTCCGGTAGTCATAGTTGAATTTCGCAGTCCTCGGCATCAGGAGCACGAGGACTACGAAAAGGATGGCCAGCGGAAGCATCCGCCGGGGTATTCTAGGCGTCGATATTCGCATAATGGGCGTTCTCTTCGATGAAGGCGCGACGCGGCGGGACGTCGTCTCCCATCAGCATCGAGAAGGTGCGTTCGGCTTCGGCGGCGTTCTCGATGGTGATCTGCCGGAGGACGCGGCGGGACGGGTCCATCGTAGTCTCCCAGAGCTGCTGGTCGGACATTTCACCCAGACCCTTGTAGCGCTGGACGGTCACGCCCTTGTCGGTGCCCCGGCCCAGGCGGGCGGTGGCCTCGTCGCGCTGGGCGTCGGTCCAGCAATAGACTTCGTCCTTGCCCTTCTTCACCAGGTAGAGCGGCGGCGTAGCCAGATACACATAGCCGTTCTTGATGAGGTCGAACATATAGCGGAAGAAGAAGGTCAGGATGAGGCAGGCGATGTGGGAGCCGTCCACGTCGGCATCGGTCATGATGATGACCTTGTGGTAGCGGAGCTTGGAAAGGTCCATGCGCTTCTCGCCGTTCTCGTCTTCCTGCGCCACGGTGACGCCGAGGGCCGTGTAGATGTTGCGGACTTCCTGGCTCTCGAAAGCGCGGTCCTGGGCCGCCTTCTCCACGTTCAGGATCTTACCGCGAAGCGGAAGGATGGCCTGGATCCGGCGGTCGCGGCCCTGCTTGGCGGTACCGCCTGCGGAGTCGCCCTCCACCAGGAAGAGCTCGCACTGTTCGGGGTCGCGCTCGGAGCAGTCGGCCAGCTTGCCGGGCATGCCCACGCCGCCCATGGGCGACTTGCGCTGGACCATTTCGCGGGCCTTGCGGGCGGCGGCGCGGGCCGTCGCGGCAAGGACGATCTTCTCGACGATGGTCTTGCCCTCCTTGGGATGCTCTTCCAGATACTGGTCCATCGCGGCGGCCGTAGCCTGGGATACGGCGGAGGTGGCCTCCGGGTTGCCCAGCTTGGTCTTGGTCTGGCCTTCGAACTGCGGTTCGGCCACTTTCACGGAGATCACGGCGGTCAGGCCCTCGCGGAAGTCCTCCGGCGAAAGGTCACCCTTGAACTTGGAGAGGAGGTTGTTCTTCTCGGCATAGTTCTTCAGGGAACGGGACAGGCCCATCTTGAAGCCCTGCAGGTGCGTACCACCCTCGATGGTGTTGATATTGTTTACGTAGGAGTAGATCCGCTCACGGAATCCCTGGTTGTACTGGAGGGCGATGTCGATGGGGATGACCTTGTCCGAATTCACCGTGATGGGCTCGGGGATGAGCTTGGGCTCGCCGGCGTCCAGGTAGTCGATGAACTCGCGGAGGCCGTGCTCGCTGAAGAACACGTCACTGCGGTACACCTGCTTTCCGGTAGCCTTGCGCTCGCCGTCCTCCGCGGTCACGAACTCGTCGACCTTCTCGCGGAGGTCGGTGAGGGTGATGCGGATCCCCTTGTTCAGGTAGGCCAGCTCACGAAGACGGTTCGCCAGGGTTTCATACTTGTAAACGATGGTCTGGGTGAAGATGGTGGCATCCGGATGGAAGGTGATGATGGTGCCGGTATCCGCCTCGGAGGTTTCCCCGATCACGCGGACATCCGAGAGGGGTTTGCCCTTGGAGAAGCGCTGCTCGAAAACCTTGCCCTCGCGATGGACCTCGGCCACGAGCAGGTCGGAAAGGGCGTTGACGCAGGAAACGCCCACGCCGTGCAGACCGCCGGAGACCTTGTAGCTGTTCTTGTCGAACTTGCCGCCCGCATGGAGGACCGTCAGGACCACTTCCAGGGCACTGCGGTGCTCCTTCTCGTGCATGCCGGTAGGGATACCGCGGCCGTTGTCCTTCACTTTCACGGAATTGTCCTCGAGGATGGACACCTCGATATCCGTGCAGAATCCGGCCATCGCCTCGTCGATACAGTTGTCGACGACCTCATAGACCAGATGGTGGAGACCTCTTTCACCGATGTCTCCGATATACATGGAGGGGCGTTTGCGAACCGCCTCGAGACCTTCCAGGACCTGGATACTGTTGGCTGAATACTGCTCCTCAGCCTGCTTCAATTCCTCAATATCTGCCATAGTTTGCACGTTTGCTTATAAACATGCAAATATAGCAATTATTTATCAGAAATTCAAGAGGATTCCGGCCGTAAAATACATTCCTGCTTCGGCGTGGAGCGGCATCCGCTGCACCGCCTGGTTCAGGAGGTTTCCACCCTTCACCCAGAAGCCGAAATGACGGGTGAAATCAAACTCTGCGAAGACTCCGAGGTCCACCCATCCGGGGACGTTGAAGTTCATGTTGCCATAGGTGGTCCTGCGACGGGTGGACCAGTCCGCATCGAGACCCGCGGCAAAGCGGTCGCCCCAATGCCAGGCCGGACGGAGCGTACCCGTGAAGGCCGCCGGAGCGAACAGGGATTCCCCGGCGATGTCGGTCCAGCGATAGGCCATCTTTCCGTCCACCGTCACGCTCTCGGATTTCCAGCCGAAATCCAGTTCGGCGAAGGCCATGTTGAAGTTCCCCGCCTGGCCGATGACCGGCTGGTAGTCGCCGGTGAGGCCGTCATTGGCCATGCCGTCCAACGCACACCTTCCCCAGCGGGCATACCCGCCCTGAAGGTCGTACCGGAAACGGCTGGCGATACTGCCTCGGACGCCGATCATCGCACGGACCCGTTCCAGGGAATGGTCATACTCGGAGGACAAGGCGAAGGGACGAAGGAGGAAAGCCTCGGAAAGCGCGTTCAAACGGTCCCCGCCCGTAGCGGCAGCCTGCAGGATCAGCTGTTCGTCCAGCAAGCGGAGATCCACGTGGACGGCCGGATAGACCAGCTGGGATTTCACCTGGTTCCCCGTCCAGTCTTCGGAATAGATGAACGTCGCGACCCTGGCACCCAGGCTGAAGCGCCAGTTGTCCAGGGAGAACTCGTATTTCGGAGTGATGGAAAGGCCGCCGGTATAGCCTGTCTCGCTGCCGCCATAGCGGACGATGGCCAGGTCCAGGTCCACCAGGAGCCGGCTTTCCGCATTGAAGACAGGGCCGAAAGTACCGTCCAGGTCGAACCGGCTTTCCGTAAAGTCACCGGGCGCGACCAGACTCGTGTCAAAGGAACCGTCCAGGTCATAGAAATGATAGTCCACGGCCGCATCGTACAGGAAATGGGCGGCGTCCGACGGCAGGGAACGGACACGGGCCATCGCCTCCACCCCGTTCAGCCGGCGGAAAAGGAAGTCGTCGTCGGCCAGGCGGTTCCGCCAGGAAACGTCCGCCGTAACCAGGCCGTTTTCCCAACCGTAACTGCCGTCGACCCCCACGCGCGTATCGGACAGGAAGCCCGGCATCTTATCGCCGCCCGGCCGGAAGAAACGTTCTCCGTCGAACGACGGGTCGGTGGGCTGGCCGAACTGATGGTAACGGCCGAAATAGGAATGATGACCGGCATGGACGTCGATTTGTCCCCTCTCCTTCCGGAGCGGCGTCCAGACGAGGTCGAGTTCCGGATGAAGCGTATATCCCGCTCCTGCCTTGAGGTAGAATTGATTCTCCGTGGAAGTGACCGGACGGGGCCGGAGCTGCACGTGATACGGTTTGAACTCGTAGGCTCCCTGATAGGGCTTTTCGAAGACGGAGTAGTCGAAATCCAGGTTGAAGGTCGTTACCGAATCCGGCACCGCCATCCGCTGGAGCGGCTTGACGATGGAGGAAGCGCCGCCCTCGTAGGCGTTCGTGACCTCGACGGTCGGATTGAGGTTCTGTCCGTAGGAAAGGGCGGAAACGCCCGCCAGCAGGACCGTTGCAAATATCTGGTGTCTCATACGCTGCTCACTAAAGTTTCTTGAGTCTCAGGGCGACCTGGTCCAGCACTTCGTCGCCGGGACCGTAAGGCGTGTAGCCGGACTTGATGCTTTCGAAGGTGGCCTTCGCCTGGGCGAAGTTGCCGTTCTCGGCGAAGGTGTCTCCCAACACGATGAACGCCTTGGCAAGCCAGTAATTCTGGCCGGAGGCCTTCTCGGCGAAGTCATAGACCTTCTTCTGGATGCCGTCGAAGTCGGCCCGGTCGAACTGGTCCTGGATGATCAGGTAGGCCGCCTCGGCCCCTTCGTCGGTGGAAGGATCCTTGGCCAGCTGCTCGAAGATGTTGTACGCCTCGGCACGCCGGCTCATGCCCAGCAGGGACTTGGCACGGATATAGTCGGCCTCCCGGATCTGGGAGTCGGAGGCGCGGCGGTCAGAACGGAGCGTCCGGGCCGCCTCGAAGGCGTCGCCATATTCCCGGGCACGATATGCGGAACGCATCATGCCCAGCTGCGCCGCGAACTTGTTATCGTCCAGTCGGGCGTTGTCCAGCAGTTTCATGTAAGCGCCATACGCCTTTCCGAAACGTTCCATGGAATAGGAAAGGTCCGCATAATGCAGCCAGGCGGATTCCAGGAAGGAGCCTTCGAGCCCCCGCTCCAGGGCGGTCACATAGTGGTCGCAGGCCTTTTCCTTCTCTCCCAGGCCGCGGTAGCTTTCAGCCAGATAGAATTCGGCTTCCGCGACCTTCGCCCCTTCGGGATATTTCTCCAGGTAGCTCTGGAAGGTGCTTTCGGCCTTGGCATAATTGCCGGAGAGGAAGATCTCCTCGGCCGTGCCGAAATAAACTTCTTCCTTCTGCGACTCCGTCCGGGAAGCCTTGCTGCCCAGGCTGTTCACATACGCAAGATAGGCATCCGGTTCCTGCCGGGTACGGTAGATGGATTCGATGGCCAGCAGGGCGTCATCGGCATAATCGCCGCCCTGCTCCGCCACCTGCTTGTAATAGCTCAGGGCCTTGGTGTCGTCGCCCCCGTTGCGGGCGATCATGGCAAGTTCCAGCAGCGCCTTGGTAGCATAGTCCGGATCGTCCGTCGCACTGCGAAGGGTACGGAAGGTACGCACGGCGTCTTCCTCCTCGCCGACGGACACATAGGCACGGCCCAACTCATACATGGCCTCGGAATAATACGGGGATCCCGGAGCGGCCTGCTTCACCCTTTCCAGGAACTGGACCTTGCGCGGGAAATCGCGCACGAGCCCGCAGGCGACACCAGCCCGGAAATACGGGTAGATGTCGTTCGCATCGGGATATTCAGCCAGTTTCCGCTCATAGGCGGCGATGGCGGTCGTATAGTCCTTCTGGAAAAAATAGCAGTCGCCGATGCGGGTTTCAGCATCGGCCCCGCGGGCGTTGTGACGGCCCTCCAGATAGTTGTTGAACCATTTCAGGGCAGCAGGATAATCCCCCTCCTTGAAATGCGTCCAGGCAATGTTGTACGGGATCAGGTCCCCTTCCGGCTTGCCGTCCAGGGCCGACAGGTTGTACAGGTCCATCAGGACGCTGCGCGCCTCGGCATACTTTCCGTCACGGAAGTAGGATTCCGCCACCCAGTAGCGGGAAAGCTGGTTGAAGGGATCGTGACGGGAGCTGTAGTAGGCGGCGGCCTTCAGGTGCGGGACGGCATCCCGGTACGAACCGTTGCCGATCAGCTGCTCCGCTCGGAGGAAATACGCCTTCATGTAGTTCGACTGCATCCGGGGATCCAGCTCGTCGATATTGTCATAGGCCGCAACGGCGGCCTCATAGTCGTGGTTCGCCAGGGCCGCCATCGCCATGTAGCTGTAGATCTGGTCGCCCTTCGAGAGGGCGTCGTAGCGCTTCATGTAGTCGTTGAAGGCCGACACGTCGTTGTTCAGGTCGAAGGCGAGCTTCGCATAGTTGAAGTACGCATCTTCCTGGATATCAGCATTGAAGGGCAGCGCCGCGGCCTGCTTGAAGGCCTCCAGGGCGGCAACCTTGTTGCGGAGCTTGATGTAGCTGTAGCCCATCTGGTAATTCGCGATCTGGCCCAGGGAGTCGGTGCGTTCGGGCATCATTCCGAAATTGTCCACGGCACCCTGCCAGTCCTCCACGCTGTACAGGACGGAACCGGCGTGGAAATAGTCCGAACGGTTGCGGGAAGTTTTGCCTTCCAGGTTCTTCTGGTAATAGGAACGGGCCTTCTCCTTGTCACCCAGGACGAGGTAGGACTCGGACATGATGCGCGCAAGGTGCGGCTGGCGGTCCTCCGGAACCTTGTCGAAGAGGTCCTCGCCGAACTTCACCACATAGTCGTAATCCTTCTCCATGAAACGGCATTCCAGGATGTAGTAGTTGGCCAGCTGGGAGAAGCGGGGGTCCACGGCGGACTTGGCGAACCAGTCGGCGGCTTCCCGGAAGTCGCCCTGCGAGTAGCACACATATCCCAGCGAATACTGGGACGGGGCGGTATAGTCGGAATACGGGAGATTCTGCATATGCTCCAGCAGCATGCGGGAGAGCGAGAGGTCGCCGGCGCCGAAAGCGCTGTAGGCCTTCTTGTAAGCGAATTCAGGGATCTGGTCCTTCATCAGCTCCGACTGGGAAACGCAGTTGAAGCGGTAGGACGCCTCTTCCCAGGCACCGCGGTCGAACAGGTCCAGTCCCCAGCGGAAATTGACCTGGGCGACGAGCGGTGATTCGGGCCAGCGGTCCAGGAACGCCTCCACCTCCCGCTCATAGCCCTCGGTCTTCATCTCGAGGGCGCAGAGGGCGGCATAGCCTTCCGCCTCGCTGCCGGGAATGCCTTCCAGGAGCCGGGCGGCCTCCGCATACATCCCGTGGCCGTACAGGTCCAGGGCGCGGCGGTATTCCGGAGTCTGTCCCGAGGCGGCCATCCCTATCATAAAGGCCGTCACGGCCAGAAAGATTCTTTTCTTCATCTTCATCGGTATTATTTTACAAAAATACGAATTTTTCTGATTATCTTTGTGTATTCCAGACCAAAAAAGCAATGGAACCACTCATCCGATTCAAGGACGCAGACATCCTCAACGGGGAAAGCGTCGTCATCTACGGCCTCGACATGACCGTCAACCCCGGCGATTTCGTTTACATCGTGGGCAAGGTGGGAACGGGCAAGACCTCCATCATCCGCACGATGACGGCGGAGAACCGCCTCCTGAAAGGCGAAGGGACCGTCTGCGGATTCAACCTCCGGGGCATCCGAACCCGGGACATCCCGATGCTGCGGAGGCGCCTGGGCGTCGTCTTCCAGGACTTCCAGCTGCTGATGGACCGGACCGTGGAGGCCAACCTGGAATTCGTCCTCCGGGCCACCGGATGGAAGAACCGCGACGGCATCGACGCCCGTATCGCCGAGGTGCTGGAAGACGTCGGGATGGGTACCAAGGCCCATAAGATGCCGCACCAGCTCTCCGGCGGCGAGCAGCAGCGCATCGCCATCGCCCGCGCCCTGCTGAACCGTCCGCAGGTGATCCTGGCCGACGAACCCACCGGCAACCTGGACGGAGAGACCGCCGACGGGATCCTCCGCCTGCTGCGCAAGCTGAACGAAGACGGGACCGCCATCATCATGGTCACCCACAACCGTTCCATCTTCGAACGTTTCCCCGGCCGCGTATTCTCCTGTACGGACGAGCATTGCGAAGAACTCTTCGAAGACAACACGTTTGAACTGGACCTGACGATATGACACGCAAGGAACGCTTTGCGGGCATCGTCGATTGGTTCGGACAGAACGTTCCCATCGCCGAGACCGAACTCCACTACGGAAACCCGTACCAGCTGCTGGTGGCCGTTATCCTCTCGGCCCAGTGCACGGACCGGCGGGTGAACATCGTCACCCCGCCCCTGTTCGAGCGCTTCCCCACCCCGCAGGCCCTGGCCGCCGCGGGTTTCGACGAGGTATATCCCTATGTGAAAAGCGTTTCCTACCCGAATTCGAAGGCCACGCACCTCATCGACATGGCCCGGAAACTGCTGGCCGATTTCGGCGGTGAAGTCCCTTCCGACATCGACGCCCTGATGACGCTGCCGGGCGTGGGACGCAAAACGGCGAACGTCATCGCCTCCGTCGTCTACGACAAGCCCGTCATCGCCGTGGACACCCACGTCTTCCGGGTTTCCCACCGCCTGGGTCTTTCAGACGGCAAGACGCCCCTGGAAGTGGAGCGCGACCTGGAACGGCATATCCCCGAGCATCTGAGGGCCCGTTCCCATCACTGGCTCATCCTCCACGGGCGATACACCTGCACCGCCCGCAATCCCAAATGCGCCGGATGCGGCCTTACCGACTGGTGCCGGGATTACGTTACCCGCGCCGGTCTTTCAGACAAGCGGCGATAAACGCGACCGCCACCGCCAGTCCCAGCATGAACGCCGGGATGGAAGCCTCGGCGCCGAATGATCCGCCGGTGAGCCAGACGGGACCGTCTATGACCGGCTGGACCAGCGAATAATCGCGTTCCCCTCCCGAAACCGCGAAACCGAACACCGGCCCCTGGAAGAAGTTCCATGCCCAGTGGATGCCGATGGGCAGCCACAGCGTGCCCGACCACTTGTAGGCCGCGCCGAGCAGCAGGCCGGCCTCGACGGCGATGGCGATGGAGGACCAGACCGTGGCATTCTGGTTCATGATATGCACGAATCCGAAGATCAGGGCCGATACGACCAGGGCGACCCAGGTTCCCAACCGCCGGTCAATCATCCGGAAGATGATACCGCGGAACAGGACTTCCTCGCCCACGCCTACCAGCAGGAAAACCATCAGGCTGGTCAGCAGCGCGCGGCCGTCCCACTGCAGGGACTCGATCCGGTACCCGCCCAGAAGGGCCATGCAGCCGGTCACCAGGATGAAATACAGGATGCCGATGCCGAATCCCGCCCCCGTATGGGGAAGCAGGCGCTTCAGGGACAGGTCCTCAGGCCAACTCTTTTCGGTCAGCCTCCGCCAAAGGGCGTAAAGTCCCGGCACGGCGGACGCGCTGAGCAGGCTCAGCAGTACGAATTCCCATAACGGCACCTTCTCCGTAAAAGCCGCCGGAAGGGTCGAAAGGCCATAGGCCAACATGAACAGTCCGCTGCCCCCGACAAGCAGGAGCAGCCAGATCCAGAAAGACTGTTTCTTCGCCATCTCCTACCTGTTTTTCAGGATCGACGAGACCGTGTCCAGCAGACGGACGGTCAGCGCATAATGGTCGCTGAGGACGTCGTAGATGCCATCCTCGGAAAGGACGTCGCGCTTCAGGTCCGCAGGCAGTTTCCCGGCTTCGTCGGCCTCGAAATCATCCCGCCATTCGTCGCTCTCGTAATAGGACGAGAGTTCCTGTACGTCTTCCTGGATGCCGTCGAAGGCGTCCAGTGCCTCTTCCAGATTCCCAAGGACCGGGGCAATCCGGTCCAACAGCGTCTCGAAATGCTGAATCCTTTCAATCTGATCCATATCGTTTCCTGGTTACTATCAAATAATTGCCTGCCTCGGCCGCGTCGGCCCGGACGCCGAACAGGTGGATGTCTCCACCCGAGGCACAGCCCAGTTTCCGGCGGAGCTGGTCGGAGGTCATCGGGACGTTCCGAGCTGTCACTTCCGCCTGCGGCCACCGCTTCCCCGCTTCCTTCATCGTCCGGTTGTTCAAGGGAAGGACTTCCAAAACCTCAAACCACTTCCCAAAAAGATTCAACCCTTCCGGAACCGCCTCTCCCACATACAGATGCGTATGATTGCCCAGCTTGGTCAACCCGAACCGGGAGCACGGCAGCCGGAACGCCCCCGCCTTCGCCAGGGCCTTCCCGGGTTCAAACAGGCAGTCCCCCGCCTTCGGCAGGCCGAATCCCATGCCCGCATCGTCATTCCCGGCCTGACCGGAAATCTCCATAACCGCGCCACTCTCAACGATGAAGGTCGCAGGAGTTCCTTCCCAGTCGCGGTCCAGCAGGAACAGGAGTTCCTTGCACTCCCCTCCCGCAGCCACGACGTGGACCTCCTTCACGTGCGTTCCCAACCGCTTGCAAGCCATCGTGATATCCGCCATCGGCGACAGTTTCAACATCACGAACCGGCAGGTTTCAAAGAGCTCCGGCAGCAGGCCAGGCACATCCGGCTGGCACTCCTCGATGAGAAACACCTTCCGTCCGTCCCCGGCCCTTCTCGCGGGGTCCAGGAAAATGACATCCGGCTGGAACCCGTCGAGCACTTCCCGCACCTTCCCCGGCTCCACCCGGCAATTCCGAAACCGCACGTTCAAGACTCCCAATTCACTGAAATTCAACTCTGTAGCACGAACAAGGTCCTCCTGCATCTCATTATACAGCACCTCTTTCGCCACCTTTGCGAACGCCCAGGCGTCCACCCCCATCCCTCCGGTCAGATCGGCAATCCTCAGACGCTCTTTTGCGGGCACCACACTGCTCCCGCAAACCAACGCCTTATACCTGGCGGTTTCCGATGAACTGCATTGTTCGCCGGACAATCTGGAAGGATAAACCAGCGAGGGGACAGCATACCACTCGGGAACTTTCGTCCGGAGCTTGCGACGCACTTCCAACGTCGTTGCAGCCAGGTCGATATCGAGATCCGGGTACTTGTCACGCGAGAGGAGCAGGCGCACGGGGTCGTCCGCTTCGTGCTGCAGTATGAAATCGGCAAAAGTCATTTCTCCATTGCATTGCAAAAATACGCAATAATCCTTACATTTGTATGATTGAGAATAACACTAAACACCGATATGACATGAAAGATTACAAGGAAGTCGTGAAGAGCTGGCTCGAAGGGAACTTCGACGCCGAGACGAAGGCACAGATCCGCAAACTGCAGGAAACCGACCCGGTAGGGTTGGAAGACGCCTTCTACAAGAACCTTGAATTCGGAACCGGCGGCCTGCGCGGCATCATGGGCGTGGGAACCAACCGGATGAACAAGTACACCGTGGGCATGGCCACCCAGGGCCTCGCCAACTACATCAAGGAGCACGTCGAGGGCGCCAAGAGCGTGTGCATCGCCCACGACAGCCGCAACAACTCCCGCCTTTTCGCGGAGATTTCGGCCGACGTCCTCTCCAACAACGGCATCCATGTCTTCCTGTTCGACAGCCTCCGCCCGACCCCGGAACTGAGCTATTCCATCCGAGTCAAGGGCGCGACCGCCGGCATCATGGTCACGGCCAGCCACAACCCGAAGGAATACAACGGCTACAAGGTCTTCTGGAGCGACGGCGGACAGATCACCGCTCCCGTGGACAAGGACATCGTCAACGAGGTCGCAAAGATCCTGGACCCGGCCGACGTCCGCTTCAAACCCGTGGACGGGACCGTTCCCGGCGGCATCGAAACGATGGGTGCCGAGATCGATGAATGCTACCTGAAGGACCAGCTTTCCCTCATGCTTTCCCCCGAGTCCGTCGCCCGCCACGCGGACCTCAAGATCGTGTACACCCCGCTGCACGGCTGCGGTGTCAGGCTCATGCCGGAAGCCCTTGCCCGCATCGGCTTCAAGAACGTCATCCACGTCCCCGAGCAGGACGTCAGCGATGGCAACTTCCCCACCGTGGTCTCTCCGAACCCGGAAGAGCCCGCCGCCATGGCCATGGCCCTCGCCAAGGCCGACGAAGTGGGTGCGGACCTCGTCCTCGCCACCGACCCGGATGCCGACCGCCTGGGCATCGCTGTCCGTGACGACAACGGGAAGATGGTCCAGCTTACCGGCAACCAGACCTGGAGCTTCCTCACCTACTACCTCCTCACCCGCTGGCAGGAGCTGGGCAAGCTGAACGGCAAGCAATACTGCGTCAAGACCATCGTCACCTCCGAGCTTATCGCCGCCATCTGCGAGCATTTCGGCGTGAAATGCTACAACGTCCTGACCGGCTTCAAATACATCGCCGAGATCCAGAAACAGCAGGAAGGCAAGACCCAGTTCATCTGCGGAGGCGAGGAAAGCTACGGTTTCAACCTGGGCGGGTTCGTTCGCGACAAGTGCGCGCAGGTCGCCGGCTGCGCGGTCGCAGAATGCGCCGCCTGGGCCGCCGACCAGGGCATGACCCTGTGGCAGCTTCTCCAGAAGGTGTACAAGGAATACGGCCTGTATGTGGAGAAGATGGTGTACATCGTCCGCAAGGGCAAGTCCGGCGCCGAGGAAATCCAGAAGATCATGGCCGACTACCGCGCCTGCCCGCCGAAGGAAATCGCCGGCAGCCCGCTCGCCAAGGTCATCGACTACAACAAGCCGGAGGAGACCGGACTTCCCAAGTCCAACGTCCTCCAGTTCTTCAACGAGGCCGGCGACGTCGTGTCCGTCCGTCCTTCCGGCACCGAGCCCAAGATCAAGTTCTACTTCGGCGCGAAAGGCGACGACGCCCCGCAGAAGATCGAACTCCTCAAGGCCCAGTTCATCAGCTAGGAAGTACCGAACTAAAAAAAACGCCAGCCCATTCAAGGCTGGCGTTTTTCATGGGCGGGAATCTTACATCCGGTCCGGAAGCTGGATACCCAGGATGCCCATCGCGCAGCGGAGCGTGCGGGCCATTACGGAGATGAGCTCCAGACGGAACTTCAGGACGGCCGGGTCCTCTTCGCGGAGGATGGACGTGTCGTGGTAGTACTGGTTGAACTCCTTCGCCAGGTCGTAGGCGTAGTTCGCGATGACGGCGGGGCTCAGGGCCGCGCCGGCTTCGGCGACCTTCGCCGGGAAGGTACCCAGCAGTTTGACGAGGCGGATCTCCTTCGCCGTAGGGACGAGGCTGGTGGTGATGTCGGCCGGGCCGAATTCCACCGTCGCCTTCCGCAGGATCGAGCAGATGCGGGCGTGCGTGTACTGGATGAACGGGCCGGTATTGCCGTTGAAGTCGATGGATTCCTTCGGGTTGAAGAGCATCGTCTTCTTGGGATCGACCTTGATGATGAAGTACTTGAGTGCGCCGAGGCCGATCATGTGGTACAGCTTGTCCTTCTCCTCCTCACTCAGGTCGGCGAGCTTGCCGCTTTCCTCGGAGGTCTTTTTCGCCTCCTCGTACATGCTCTGGATGAGGTCGTCGGCATCCACGACGGTTCCCTCGCGGGACTTCATCTTGCCCTCCGGCAGTTCCACCATTCCATAGGAGAGATGGTAGATGCTGTCGGCCCAGTCGAAGCCCAGCTTCTTGAGGATGAGCTTGAGCACCTGGAAATGGTAATCCTGCTCATTCCCAACGACATACACGTGGGAATCAAGGTTGTAACGCGCGAAACGGCGCTCGGCGGTGCCCAGGTCCTGGGTGATGTACACCGAAGTGCCGTCGCCGCGGAGGACCAGCTTGCGGTCCAGGCCGTCGGCGGTGAGGTCGCACCATACGGAACCGTCGGCTTCACGCTCGAAGACGCCCATTTCCAAACCCTTCTGCACCAGTTCCTTACCCAGGAGATAAGTTTCGGACTCGTGGTCCACCTGGTCGAAGGTGATGCCCAGGGCGGCGTACGTCTCGTCGAAACCGGCATAGACCCAGCCGTTCATCATGGACCACAGGGAGCGGACTTCCGGATCCTCCTTTTCCCACTTGACGAGCATCTCATGGGCCTCCTTCAGGGAAGGGGCGGCCTTCTTGGCCTCGTCTTCCGACATGCCCTGTTCCATCAGCTGCTTCACCTCCGCCTTGTACATCTTGTCGAAGGCCACGTAGCAGTCGCCCACCAGGTGGTCGCCCTTGATGCCGGTGGATTCCGGGGTCTTTCCCTCGAACTCCTTCTGCCAGGCGAGCATCGACTTGCAGATGTGCACGCCGCGGTCGTTCACGATGGTGGACTTGATGACCTCGTTGCCGCAGGCCTTCAGCAGGCGCGACACGCTGTCACCCAGGAGGTTGTTGCGGATATGTCCCAGGTGGAGGGGCTTGTTCGTGTTCGGGGAGGAGAACTCCACCATGATACGCTTCCCGGTGGGTGCGAGCTGGCCGAAAGCGTCGTCAGCGGCGATCTCGGCGAAGGTTTCGTCCCAATAGACGGCGGAGAAGGAAAGGTTCAGGAAACCCTTCACGGAGTTGAAGGCCGCGATCTCGGGGACGTTGTCCGCGAGCCACTGGCCGATCGCGTTCCCCGTCGCATCCGGGGCGCTGTGGGTGATCTTCAAAAGCGGGAACGTCACAAGGGTGTAGTCGCCCTCGAATTCCTTCCGGGTCACGGCGACCTGGAGGCTATCGGCCTGGACATCCGCCCCATACAGGGCCTTGATGGCTTCGGCAGCCTTGCTCTGGATGAATTTTTCAGGAGTCATCTTATCCGAGGTATCCTTTGAGAAGTTTGCTGCGGGACGGGCTCTTGAGGCGGCGGATGGCCTTTTCCTTGATCTGGCGCACGCGTTCCCGGGTGAGCCCGAAGCGCTCGCCGATCTCCTCGAGGGTCATTTCCTGGCAGCCGATGCCGAAGAAGGACTTCACGATCTCGCGCTCCCGGTCGGTCAGGGTGGAGAGGGCGCGTTCGATCTCGGTGTTCAGGGATTCGTTCACGAGGCCCTTGTCGGCCATCGGGGAATCGTCGTTGGGCAGGACGTCCAGCAGGCTGTTGTCCTCCCCTTCCACGAACGGAGCGTCCACGGAAACGTGGCGGCCGCTCACGCGGAGGGTATCGGAGATCTTGTCCTTCGGGACGTCGATCATCTCGGAAAGCTCTTCATTGGAAGGCTGGCGCTCGTGTTCCTGCTCGAACTTGGAGAGGGCCTTGTTGATCTTGTTCAGGGAGCCCACCTGGTTGAGCGGCAGGCGGACGATGCGGCTCTGCTCGGCCAGGGCCTGGAGAATGCTCTGGCGGATCCACCAGACAGCATAGGAAATGAACTTGAAACCGCGGGTCTCGTCGAATTTCTCGGCGGCCTTGATCAGGCCCAGGTTACCCTCGTTGATCAGGTCCGGAAGGCTGAGGCCCTGGTTCTGGTACTGCTTGGCCACGGACACCACGAAACGCAGGTTGGCGCGGGTGAGTTTCTCCAGGGCGATGGGATCTCCCTTGCGGATGCGCTGGGCGAGTTCAACTTCCTCTTCCGGGGTCACCAACTCTTCCCTGCCGATCTCCTGGAGGTACTTGTCCAGGGACGCGCTCTCGCGGTTGGTGATGGACTTTGTAATCTTTAACTGTCTCATCTATAATACAATAAAAATACGGTCAGTCCGTGAGGAACTGACCGTACCGGTATGTTTCACGCCTTCGGCAGTCCCTTACTTGCCAAAGCCGAAATAGAAGGTTTTTCCATTCGCGTCCACACCTTCGATATAGATGCCGCGCTGGGCCTTCTTCGCCTTGGCGATCACGTCTTCGGGTTTCGCGACGGGTTCGTCGTTCACGTACAGGATCACGGAGCCGCTGGTGGCGCCTGCCTCGGCCATCTTGCCCTGGCCTACGGAGACGATCTTGACACCGGAACGGATGCCCATCGCCTGCTTCTCCTCACCGGTCAATTCCTTCAGCCTGGCGCCGTAGAAGGCGACCGAACCGTCCACATCCGTCTCGCCGTTCTGCGAGGCGGCCGCGTGGAAGGTGACTTCGGCTTGCTGTTCCCGGCCTTCGCGGATGTAGGTGATGACAGCCTTGTCGCCGGGATGGTAGTTATTGACCTTCTCCTGCACGGAGGCGCCGTCGGTGATCTTCTGGCCGTCGATGGCGACAATCACATCGCCCTTGCGCAATCCGGCCTCTTCCGCGGCACTTCCTTTCGAAACCTCAACTATATATACGCCGTTCATGGAATTAAGTTTCAATTCGTCCTGGATTTTTTTCTCCAGGGTCGAGACGGGCTGCATGGTGATTCCCAGCATGGCGCGCTTGACGGAGCCGAAATCGATCAGGTCGCCGGCGACACGCTTGACGATGTTCACCGGGACGGCGAAGGAATAACCGGAATAGGAACCGGTCTGGGAGACGATGGCGGTGTTGATGCCCACCAGTTCACCCTTCTTGTTCACAAGGGCGCCGCCGGAGTTGCCGGGGTTCACGGCCGCATCGGTCTGGATGAAGGATTCGATCTTGAACTCGCCGCTGCCGTCGGGCATGGAACGGCCCTTGGCGCTCACGATGCCGGCGGTGATGGTGCTTCGGAGCTGCTCTCCGAGCGGGGAGCCGATGGCGAGCACCCACTCGCCCAGGCGGAGCTGGTCGCTGTCGCCCATCGGGAGGGTCGGGAGATTCTGCGCATCCACCTTGATGATGGCGACGTCCGTAGCCGGGTCGGTGCCGACGACGGTGGCGTCGAACTTCTGGTTGTCATTCGTCGTAACGGAGATCTTGGTGGCTCCGGAAACGACGTGGTTGTTGGTGACGATATAGCCGTCGGGGCGGATGATAACGCCGGAACCGCTGCCCTTCGCCTCCCGGGACTGGGGCTGGCCGAAGCCGTAGCCGTCACCGAAACCGAAGAAATATTCGAACGGGTCGATGCCGCGCGAGCGGGCCGTCTGCTGGACCGTCACTTCTACATAGACGACTGCCTGCACGGCGGATTCGGCCGCATAGGTAAAATCGGGATAGTCGGATTCTGCCAGATTGACAGTCCGGTATTCAACGCTTCCATTCTCGCCCACCACGCGCACGGGGTCCAGGCTCTTTTCATTGGCTTTCACGACGCCATAGGCCGTCAATCCCCCGGCGATAACCGAGAGCAACACTGTTAAAATGCCTCTTTTCATAGTACACATATTTTGTTAAACCAAAAAAATCAAGTTTTATGCCATTTGCGAGAAAATTCTTATATTTGTGATTGTAAAATATCGCGATAGTTATGAAACTGAACATTTCCAGTACCGACCTGCTGAAAGCCCTCCTGGACGTCTCGAAAGCCATTCCGTCCAAGTCCGCCCTCCCGATCCTCGAAAATTTCCTGTTCGTCCTGAAGGGCGGCCGCCTGGAGGTGACCGCGTCCGATTCCGAACTGACGCTCCGTACCGCCATCCAGGTGGACGGTGCCGAGGAAGACGGCAGCATCGCCGTACCGGCCCGCCATATGATCGACCTCCTGAAGGAGCTTCCGGACCAGCCGCTCCGCATCCGCACCCTGAACGACAGTTCCTTCGAGTGCAGCTGGGCCAGCGGTAATTCCGTCCTCCCCTATTTCCCGGCCGACGACTATCCCGAGATCAAGGGAACCGGCGAGGACGCGCAGAAGGTGGAATTCCCGGCCGCCAGCCTGGTCGATGGCATCCAGGGCACCGTGTACGCCACGGCCGACGACGAGATCCGTCCCGCGATGAACGGTATCTTCTTCGACATCGACACGGCGTCCACCACCCTCGTCGCCTCCGATTCCCATAAGCTCATCTGCTACACCACCACCGACGTGAAAGCGGCGGAGAAGGCCTCCTTCATCCTCCACAAGAAGCCGGCGAATGTGCTCCGCAGCATCATCGGCAAGGACATCGAGACGGTCACGGTGGAATTCGACGGCAGCACGGCCCAGTTCAGTTTCGGCGGCACCACGATGATCTGCCGCCTGGTCGTGGGCAAGTATCCGAAGTATCGCGACGTGATCCCGCAGAACAACGCCAACATCCTCAAGATTGACCGGACCCTCCTCCTGAACACCGTCCGCCGCGTGGCCGTGTGCTCGAACAAGGCGTCCAACCACATCAAATTCACCCTCAAGGAAGGCCAGCTGGAGATTTCCGCGCAGGACCTGGGCTTCGCCCTCGCCGCCTATGAGAAGGTCAGCTGCGACTATTCCGGCGACGAACTCACCATCGGCTTCAAGTCCACCTTCCTCACGGAGATCCTCTCCAACATGGACTGCAACGGCATCATCATCAAGTTCGCGGACGCCCGCCGCGCCGCCCTCATCCTCCCGTCCGAGGAAGAGGCCGAAAGCGAGCGGATCTGCGGCATCCTGATGCCGATCATGATTTCGTAAACAAGTATGGAACTGAATCTTACAAGGCCGTTGCTCTTTTTCGACATCGAGAGCACCGGCCTTAATATTGCCACGGACGGCATCATTGAACTGAGTTTCGTCAAGGTCGTCCCCGGACAGGATAATCCCGCGGTCAAGACCTGGAAGATCAAGCCCTGGGACTATCAGAACCACCGCGTCATCCCCATCAATCCGAGCGCTTCGGAAGTGAACGGCGTAAAGGACGAAGACCTCGTGGACTGTCCCAAGTTCATCGAAGTGCTGCCCGAGGTGGCCACCTGGCTCCAAGGAAGCGACCTCGCCGGCTTCAACTCCACGAAGTTCGACCTTCCGCTTCTTGCGGAAGAGATTGAACGGGTGCGCGCCTACTGCCTGACACGCCTCGCAGACCCGAAGGCCCACGACAAGGCCGCGGATATGCTCGCCTGCATCGAAGGCATCAATCTCCACGATTGCAAGATGGTGGACGTACAGACCATCTACCACCACATGGAGCCCCGGAACCTCAAGGCCGCCTACCGCTTCTACTGCGGCGGCAAGGACTTCGAGAACGCCCATACGGCGGAGGCCGATACCGTCGCCACTTACGAAGTGCTGAAATCCCAGCTGGACCGTTACAAGGAACCTACTGATTATCAACAGGAAGTGCTGAAGAACGATGTGGACGCCCTTTCCAGGGTGGGCGGGCGTGCCCGCAACGTGGACTTTGCCGGACGCCTGTACCTGAATGACGACGGCGAGCCCACCATCAGTTTCGGAAAGCACAAGGGCCGCACCGCCCGCGACATCTGGGAGAACGAGCCCTCCTATTTCGCCTGGATCGAAAACGGCGACTTCACCCTGGACACCAAGCGCCAGTTCGCCCGCCTCAAGCAGCAGTTCCAGGAAGAGCGGAAGAAAGCCCTGAACCGTCCCGCCACTAACGACGAACTCGCCGGCCTTGCCGCCAAGTGGGGCGGAAAACTGTTCTGAACTTCTTGATTCTCAATAAGTTTATTGTACAGAGGTGCACTTCCCGGTGCACCTCTGTACATAATCAAATAGTTATAAAACTGGCAGATAGTAGTTCCCCGGGACGGAGGTGCCGTCGAAGATGGCGCGGAGGTCTTCCAGTATGAGGTCCGGATGTGCAGGACCTGTCTCCCAGAAGGCGTTCCCCCCACCCGGCGTGGATTGTTTCGTGTTGTTCCAGACGGATTTCGCAAGGACCGGGAAATCGGCGAAGAGCGGATGGACGGAACGGAGTTGATCCTTGGTGGAGCACCAGCCGGGATTCAACCAAAAATCGGCCTCCTGCGCATATTCAAAGGCCTTTTCAACGGAGATGATAGAGGACTCGAACCGCCCGGCGACAGCGCCCAGCACTTCCCCGCCCGCGTCGTGGATGAGGCGGGTCATGTAGTTGTCGCCGCCCGGGATATACCACTGGTCGGCATACGGGATATTCACCAGGACCTTTCGCGGAGCATCCATCTCCCGGACAAGCGAAAGATAATGGTCGCGGACTTGCACGAAGACGGAATCGGCCTTCCCAAGCCGCCCGGTGAGCGCCCCGAACAACTTGATGTATTCCGCCCTGGCCAGGGGATGGCTCTCCAGATGTTCATGGATAATCACCGTCCGGATGCCCAGATCCCGTAATTTGGCAAGATACGGAGGCTCGGCGGCCGAAACGGCATACGTGACCAGCAGGTCCGGATGAAGGCCCAGGATGGTCTCGTAATCCAGTGCGGCGTCATAGCCTACATCTTCGGCCGCAGCGCGCACTTCCGGGTCGGAAACATAGTCCAGACCGGATACGGCCGTCACCACGGAATCGCATCCCAGGGCATCCAGGAAGCCGATATAGGAAGAGGACATGCACACGATGCTGCGCACCGGCCCGTCTATGGCCAGGGTGTCGTCCGGGGCCCCGTAAGGGGAATGGACGACCACCACCCCGTTACCGGAAAGGTCGAACCACTGTGCATACTCCATCGCTCCCGGGACCTGTGTCCGGGCATTGCGGGCGCAGGAAACGAGAAGGAACAGCCAAAGGATGCGGAGAAAGTGTTTCATACGGTTTGTTCACCCAAATGTACGGAAATTGTTTGGATTCCGAAATTTTTTCCTATCTTTGCAGTCCCGATTCACAGTAATCGGTCCAAGCCACTTTAGCTCAGTCGGTAGAGCAGCGCATTCGTAACGCGCAGGTCGGGAGTTCGAGCCTCCTGAGTGGCTCGAAAAAGAGCAAGCCAAGCGCTTGCTCTTTTTTGCTTTCTGTCTGAAAATGTCGTAATTTTGCGGAAATCTTTGAAAGTCTATGAAATCGGATATCATTGTGATCGGAGGCGGGGCTTCCGGACTGCTGGCCGCCCTGGGCGCCGCTGAGGTATTGGCCGGAACGGAGAACGGAGGGACGGTGACGGTGCTGGAGAAGATGCCCAAGGCCGGCCGGAAAGTGATGATCACCGGCAAGGGCCGCTGCAACTTCACCAATGTCAAGGAATGGGGCGATTTCTCCGGCCACATCCAGTCCGATACCAATTTCGTGAGTCCTGCCTGGCACAACCTCACGCCCGAAAAACTCATCGAACTGCTCCGGGCCAACGGCCTCCGCAGCGTCGTGGAGCGCGGCGACCGTGCCTTCCCTGAATCGCATATGGCCGGGGACGTCGTGGACACCCTTCTCCGGGCATGCACCCTCGCCGGCGTGAAGATGGTCACCGGCTGTGAAGTCAAGACCGTGGACAAGACCGCCCGCGGCTGGAGCCTGGACACCGTGAAGACCATCACCAAGGAGTTCCGCATACCGAACGAGGATCCGCGGAAAAAACCCCAGTTCCGTACGGAGACCAGGATCGAGACCGAAGAGTATACCTGCACCAAGCTCATCGTCGCCACCGGCGGCCTGTCCTACCCCGGCACCGGGTCCACCGGCGACGGATACATGTGGGCCGAGGAGCTGGGCCATACGGTCGAATCCTGCTACCCTTCCCTGACCGCCCTGGTCCCGGAAGGATACAAGACCGAACAGAGCGCCCTCGCAGGCGAAATCAGGCAGGCTTTCCGCGGACGCACCGTCTATGGAAAAGTCAAGGAACGCAAGATCACGCCCCTCCCGGACTGGTATCCCAGATTCGAAAAGCACATCGAACGCGTCAAGCCCCTGTCCGAACTGGGCGAACTCTTCAACGGGAACAACCTGGACAACGTCCAGTTGTCCCTGTACATCAACGGTGAAGAGGTGCAGAGCGAATTCGGCGACATCGAATTCACCGACGGCGGCCTGGAAGGCCCGCTGGGCTTCATGGTGAGCCGCAAGGCGGTGAACGCCCTTAACAACGGGCAGAAAGTGAGCGTATCCATCGACCTGAAACCGGCGGTGGAACTGGAGAAACTGAACGAGGACGTCCACCAGAAGTGGGAAGAAGTCATCCACGACGACCGCTCCAAGGGGCAGTCCTTCCAGCGCGTGTTCCGCATCATGCTGGGCAAGCTGATGCCCTGGGACCTCACCCTCGCCTTCCTGAAGACCAACCCGAAGGTGAGCGTGGACACCCTCGCCGCCGCGATGAAGGACTGGAAGATGGACATCGCCGGTTTCGTCGGCTTTGAGCGCAGCGTCATCACCGCCGGCGGCATCTCCACCGGTGAAGTGGTCGCCAAGACGCTGGAATCCAAGAAACAACCCGGCCTGTACTTCTGCGGCGAAGTGCTGGACATGGACGCCGATACGGGCGGCTACAACCTGCAGCTCGCCTTTTCCACCGGCTACCTTGCCGGCCAATCCGCCGCCAAGGCCTTGGCAGACAAATGATTCCACTCCGACGCATCTTCGTAGCGACGGTCCTGGCGCTGCTTTCCTTCGGGGGGCATGCCCAGCCCCGGACGGCCGTTCTGTCCGGATACGTCCGCGACGCGGAGAGCGGCGAACCGCTCCCGCAGGCGGTCGTATTCCTGGAAGACCGGAAGACGGGCGTGGCCGCCGATGCCGTCGGATTCTACTCGCTGCACGTCCCGGTAGGGAAACACACGGTCTTCTGCTCTTTCTTCGGATACGAAACGGAAGAAGCCCCGCTGGACATCACCCAGGCGACCCGGATGGACTTCCACCTGCAGGTCGACCGGAGCGAACTGGAGGCCGCCACCGTATTCTCCCGGTCCAAACGGGAGGAAATCAAACTTCCGCAGATGGGGCTGGAGCGCGTGGACGCCGCCCTCGTGAAGAAGATGCCCACCCTGATGGGCGAGAACGACATCATCCGCGTCATCCAGATGATGCCGGGCGTCCAGACGCCCAGCGAAGGGTCCACCGGATTCAGCGTCCGGGGCGGCGGCATCGACCAGAACCTGATCCTGGTGGACGGGGCGCCCATCTACAACTGCGGCCATTTCCTGGGCTTCCTGTCCATGTTCAACGGCGACGCCATCCGCGGTGCAGACCTGTACAAGGGCGATTTTCCCGCCTCCTACGGCGGACGCCTCTCCTCCGTACTGGACATTTCCACCAAAGACGGAAACAACCACACTTTCGGCGGAGACGCCTCTTTCGGCCTGATTACCTCCAAACTGTTCCTGGAAGGTCCCATCGTCCCGGGTAAACTGTCCTTCATGCTGGCCGGGCGCCGGACCTACATGGACCTGATTCTCCCCATTGTCGGCGCCAAGCTTCCGGACAAGACGCAGATGTACTTCTACGACCTCAACGCGAAACTCAGCTGGATCGCCGGCGAGAAGGACCGGCTGTACCTGAGCGCTTTCAGCGGGAAGGATGTCTTCGGTTTCAGCATGCAGGAGTTCAACCTGGCCGAAATGGTTTTCGGTTTCGCCAACCATACGCAGTCGCTGCGGTGGAACCACCAGTACTCGCCCAAGGTCACTTCCGATGTCACCCTCTACAACTCCTTGTACCGCAATGACATAGGAACCGAGATGGACAGTGCCGACTTCGACACCCGGCAGGAAATCCGCGAGACGGGAATCAAGGCCGGATGGACCTGGTATGCCAACGCTTCCAATACGGTCAAGGCCGGCGTGCAGGCCGCCTGGTTCAACGTGGTTCCGGGCAATACGAGCCCCCGGAACGACTCTTCCCTCGTCAAGGAGGTCGTCATCCCGGAAAACTACGCCTTCCAGCCGTCCGCCTATCTGCAGAACGAGCAGAAGATCGGACGCCTTACCCTCCGGTATGGCCTCCGTTTCTCTGCATTCACCTCCCTCGGCCCTACCGAGCAGAAGTATTTCGACCCGGAGACACACGAGCTCACGGAGACCGTCGAAGTGGAAAAAGGCAAGGCCATCAAGACCTTCTCCGGACTGGAACCGCGCATCTCCGCCTCCTTCCCCATCACGGAGGATTTCTCCGTCAAAGGGGCCTGGGTCCGGTCTTTCCAGTACCTCCAGCAGTCCCGGATCAGCATCACCGGCAGCCCCGTGGATGCCTGGTTCACGGCTTCTCCCAACGTGAAACCGCAGCGTTCGGACCAGTACTCGCTGGGCTTTAACGCCCTCCTCTCCCACCAGGCCCTGCAACTCTCCCTGGAGGGCTTCTACAAGGACAACCGGAACACCCTGGATTTCGTGGACAATCCCGGCCTCGTGATGGCCGACCCGGACCGCGAAGGCCTGCTGCGCTTCGGTTCTTCCTGGTCCTATGGCGCCGAGCTGATGCTCAAATACGACTTCGCCCGCTGGAACGGATGGCTGGCCTACACCTGGTCGCGGTCCTGGTACCATATTCCCGAACTGAACGGCGGCAATCCCTATCCCTCCCCGCTGAACCACGAGCACGCCGTGAACTTCGTCTTCAGCTATGACCTGTCCAAACGGTGGTCCGCCTCCACCGAATGGGTTTTCTACAGCGGAGCGCCCACGACCTACCCCATCGGACGGTTCAACTACATGGGCCGATGGGTGCCTGTCTATTCCAGCCGCAACGAGGACCGGCTGCCGGACTACCACCGGATGGACCTTTCGCTCACCTACCGCACCAAGAAACGCGTGGCCGAAAAACGATGGTCCGCGGAATGGAACCTGTCGCTGTATAACGCCTATTCGCGGCACAATGCCTGGTCCATCGCCTTCACGTACAGCAAGAAGGACGAGGAACCCCAGGCGGCGAAAGTGTACCTCTTCACCATCATCCCGTCCCTCTCCTGCAATATCAAGTTCTGACCCATGAGAAAGTACCTGATCCCCCTCCTCGCATTCCTGTGCGCCTGCACGGAGAAGGTCGACCTCCAGTCGCGGTCGGACTACCACGATTATCTGGCGGTCGAGGCCACCCTTACCGACCGGCCCGAAGACCCGCAGCAAGTCATCCTCTCCCGGTCCATCTCCTATTTCCACAACGAACCCCAGCCCATGGTGAGCGGAGCGTCCGTAAAAGTCAACGATGTGATATTCAGCGAGAAAGAGGCCGGTATTTACGAGGCGCCGGAAGGTTATTCCTGCGAGTTCGGCGTCGAGTACAAACTCCGGATCAGCCTTCCGGACGGAAGCGGATACGAGGCCGAGGCGACGATGCCGGAGTCCGGCTTCCGGATGGACGCCATCGACTACGCCTACGCTGGCGGAAAGACGATGGACATGGACAGTCTCTGGACCGTAGCGGTGTGGGGCAGCGAAAAGGACATCGACAGCTACTACCTGCTCACCCACGCGGTCAACGGCGAATATCAGCCCCTGCAGATGTGCAAGATCGCCCCCGACCTGTTCTTCAACAGCAACGAGGTGGTGGGCTTCCCCATCGAACCCCTGCTCCAGTCGGAACGGCTCCGGAAACAGTACGGCGACTGCTTCAAGTTTCTGGAGACCGGCGACGTCATCACCCTGGAAATCTGGACGATGGAGAAGGGGTATTTCGATTATCTGCTGTCCCTGACGATGAACAGCGTCTCCATCCCGCTCTTCACGCCCCAGCCGGCGAACGTCCCCACCAACATCCGCGGGAAACACGTCCTGGGCTACTTTGCCGTCTGCCCCATCGCCCGCGCCAGCGTGACGGTGGAGGATCCATTCCGTCCGTATTTCAAGCGGATGTTCCCGTTCCTATAGGAGTTCTTCCAGAAGGGCCTTGCAATGGCCCGGAATGATGATGTGATGGTTGCCGATGGGATCCGTCAGGAAATAGCGTGCGTCTTCAGGACTCATTTGCAGGATCACCTGCGTACGGCAGAGATTGGATTCGTACTGGTTTCCAAGAAGTTCCCCTTCAGCGGCGAAGTGACGCCTGAGGTCACCGGAGACCTTGAAAACGGTTACCGGACCCTCGGGGAAGATGCCGTGGATGCCCACGCCGATGCCGGATTCGAAATGCGTATCGAACTGCCAGTCCTCCACCATGTTGAACGGGATGGTACAGTGGGCGAACAGCATCCGGCCCGTCGTGGCATCGATCCGGGCGGGATTCGCCTGGAAGCCGCTCACCCCCGTGAGCGCATGCGAGACCATCATCGATACCAGCGCCGGGACGTCGCCCTCACAGCTCGCGGGAATTCCTTCCGAATTAAGGCACGCCAGGGCCAGGCAACCCGTGTTTCCAACGGTTGTCAGAAGGTCGAAGCATCTGAGCGTCAAGGCACTCAATTCATACTTCCCGACCAGTGCCTTCAGTCCGTTGTAGATCTTTACCGCCCCGGGATAGGCATCCCGGACCTTCCGCTGCATCGGCTGTTCGGCAGGAGCGGATTCGCCTTCCGCCTTTCCGATCTCCACCAGGAGCTCCTCCATGGGCACCTCCACCATCCGGATGCCGAACTTGTCAAGCAAGGCGATGGGATCCGCGTGACTGGCGATCAGCCAGTCGGAAGGTTGCCCGACGACGCCGATGCGCATTTCCCTGAGCCGGGCACGGGCTTCCTGCACCTTTTCCAACGTATGGATCCGGGCGGACACATAGGCGTCGCCGCCGTGGAGGACTTCCCCCCTGAGTCCCTGCTGGCGCAGATACGACAGGATTTCCAGACTGGCGGCCAGGGAATTGCTCTTTCCGGAAGTCAGCAGGTAATACCGGTCGATCCCGCGGGCGAGCATTTCCGGCAGCAGTGACTTGAAAATGCCCTCCGCACCGCCGGTGCGCACATAGATGAGATCCAGCGCATGCGTGCCGAAGTCGGAGAAATCGGCCCCCCGGAAGGTGTAATCCCCTTCCGGGAACACGCCCTTCAGGAACGCATCGGACAAACGGGAAACAGCGGCCTCGTCGTGCAGGCCTGAAGTGATGGTATAAATGGCAATCATAACGAAAAAAGGGAAAGCTTATTACATCGCACCGCTACGACCTCCTACCCTTGCTGCATTCCTGCCCTGGGGGAGTTCAGAGGGAGCTGGTCGTGTAAGACTTTCCCAACTGCAAAGGTAGTCATTTTTCCGCGACTACCAAATTATTCCACTTTCAAACTGTCAAAGATCAGGGGCAGGATATCGTCCACCTTGGAGAACTTGTAGATGGCGTGCGTGCCGATGAGGATGATCTTGAGAGGGCGGTCGTAAAGACGCTGGTATTCGGCCATCACCTGGCGGCAGGCGCCGCAGGGCGCGGCCGGCATCTCGCACACTTCCTCTCCGTTTCCGCCGACGATCGCCAGCGTGTCGAAGGCGACGCCCGGGCGGTTCGCACCCGCCCAGAACATGGCGGTACGCTCAGCACAGAGGCCGGAAGGATATGCGACATTCTCCTGGTTGGCGCCCTTGACAATGGTGCCGTCCGCCAGGCGGAGGGCGGCGCCGACGCGGAACTTCGAATAGGGGGAATACGATCCCTCCCGCGCCTCGAGGGCGGCGGCGACCAGTTCGCGGTCTCCGGGTTCCATCTCCCCGACGGCGGAATATTCGATGTAATCGATGGTAATGCGTCTGTCAGTCATAATGTCAAAGATAGGAATTATATTCCAAAATCATTACTTTTGCAGGCGGAAATCAGACAAAATGGCATCCTCCGACCCGAATAACGGCAAAATCAAAGTCTGCGTCGGCCTTTCCGGCGGCGTGGATTCGTCGGTCGCCGCCCTCCTCCTCAAGGAGCAGGGCTACGACGTCTTCGCCATGTTCATGCAGAACTGGCACGAAGCCGACGCCACCCTTCACGGGGACTGCGAGTGGGAGGAGGACCGTTTCGTCGCCGAACTCGTCGCCCGCAAGATCGGCATTCCCTTCTATTTCGTGGACCTGTCCAAGGAGTATCGCAAACGGGTGGTGGACTATATGTTCGACGAATACGCCAAGGGCCGCACGCCGAATCCGGACGTCCTGTGCAACCGGGAAATCAAGTTCGATGCTTTCCTGTCCGTCGCGGAGCGGTTCGGGGCCGACTATGTCGCCACCGGCCACTACTGCCAGAAGGAGGTCCTGCCGGACGGCACCTGCCGCATCCTGGAAGGGACCGACCCCAACAAGGACCAGACCTACTTCCTGTGCCAACTGACCCAGGCCCAGCTCCGGAAAGCCCTTTTCCCCATCGGGGACATCGTCAAGCCCGAAGTGCGCCGCCTGGCCAAGGAAGCCGACCTGCCGTCCGCCGATAAGAAGGACTCCCAGGGCATCTGCTTCGTCGGAAAGGTGGATCTCCCGACCTTCCTCAAACAAAAGCTCGCCTCCGTCGAAGGCGACATCATCGAAGTGTTCGACGCCTGGTATGCCGACGATACGCTGTACCGGTGGCAGCAGGCCATGCTGGACAGCCTGCTCCGGGAAGGCGTATCCCTGGAACGCACGGTCCGGTACGCACCGGAAGAAAAGATCCTGACTACCGATGGGAAGCCCCTCGGAATCAGCCCTTTCGACACCGCACGTGTCGAAGCGCTCACGGACGAGGAGCTGGCGCGACTCGCCACTCCCCTCCATTACGACATCCATTTCGAGACGGAAACCTACCGCAGCGGCAGGAAGCACATCAAGAAGACCCGTCTGAAGCCCAATCCCTACGGTTCCATCGCCGGAACGCACGAAGGGGCGCAGTTCTATACCATCGGCCAGCGCAAGGGCCTGGGCGTGGGCGGCCATGCGGAGCCGGTCTTCGTCATCGACACCGACCCGGAAACCAACACTGTCTATGTCGGGGAAGGCCACAACCATAAGGGACTCAGCCGCTTCTGCCTCCGGATCGACCCGTCCGAAATCCACTGGATCCGCGAAGACCTTGCGATGACGGTCGGCGAAACCCGTCGTTACCGCGTCCGCATCCGCTACCGCCAGCCCCTCCAGAGCGCCACGCTCCTGCGGCGGGAGAACGGTCTCTTCATCCTCTTTGACGCTCCCCAGCGGGGCATCTCCCCCGGCCAGTTCGCCGTCTGGTACGACGGCCAGGAAATGCTCGGCAGCGGAGTAATCTCCTGAATCAAAAAAAGGAGGCAACCCTCACAGGGCTGCCTCCCGGCTTGTTGAATGTCGTCGCTTCGTCTAGAAGGCGGCGATGAGTTCGTCGTTCGTATAGGCGTCGGCGCCGTAGCAGGTCTTGAGGTAGGCCAGGCCACCGAGATAGTCCTCTTCCGTGAAGGAGTTGGTCGCCTCCTTGGCAACGACCACGTCATAACCGAGGCAATAGGCGTCGGCGGAGGTGTGGCGGCAGCACATGTGCGTGTGCAGGCCGGTAATGACCACGGTCTTGACACCCAGTTCCTTCAGGAGAATGTCCAGGTCCGTCTGGAAGAAGCCGCTGTAGCGGCGCTTCGGGACCACGTAGTCGACCGGTTCGGGCTTGAGTTCGGGAACCACCTCGGCGCCCGGAGTGCCCTTGATGGCATGGTCGCCCCAAATCTGGAGTTCGCGGTCGATGCCGGGAAGATGGCAATCGTTGCAATAAATCACGGGAACACCTTTTTCACGCGCAGCGGCAAGCAGTCTTGCGGTGGCGGGAACGATTTCACGGGCGCGGTCGCACCCGATGGCGCCGGTCACAAAGTCGTTGAGCATGTCGACGACCAGGATGGCGGGATGGTTGAGTTTTTCCATTTCTGAGGATAAAGTGTTAACAGTCATTTCCCGATGCCGGGAGCGAAATAACAATATCAATTACTATGCCACCGAACACTTTTCAGGAAAAAACAGTATTTTTGTCAGACAGAATGAAGAAGAGGATACTTCATAACGTACGGGTGTACGGAACCGGCGGCGTGCCGGTGATCGCATTTCCGACGCAGGACGGGATGGCGGACCAGTGGGAAGGATTCGGGATGGTCGATGCGCTCCAAGAATGGCTGGAAAGCAGTCAGATCCAATTGTTTACGGTTGATACCGAAGACATCCGTTCCTGGTCCAACAAGCATGCGCGCAAAGACTTCCGGGCCAGGACGCAGGAAGCTTACTTCCATTGGATTACGGACGTAGTGCAGCCGATGGTCCGGAAGGTCAACGGCGGGTCGAAACTGCCGCTCCTCACGGGCTGCAGCATGGGCGGGGCGCACAGCGCCATCTGCCTGCTGCGCCGGCCGGACCTCTTCTCCGGGATGATCGGCCTTTCCGGGGCGTACGACTGCCGTTTCTTCACGGGCGGCTACACGGATCCGCTCTGGCTCCGGAACTCCGCCGCCGACATCCTGAAGTATGCTTCCCCGGAGACCGTCGACCTTCTCAGGCAACGGTCCATCGTCCTGTGCTGCGGGCGCGGAAAGAACGAGGACATCGAACTGGACGCGACCCGTATCCTTGAAAAAGACTTGAAAGACAACGACATACCCGCCTGGGTCGATTACTGGGGCGAGGACGTGGACCACGACTGGGTGTGGTGGAAACCCCAGCTCCGCTACTTCCTCCCCTTCGTCCTGGACGAAATCAACCATCGATAGCATGAATTTCATTTTCATCTCCCCCAACTTCCCGCAGACCTACTGGAACTTCTGCGAGCGGCTCCGCCGCCACGGCGTGACCGTGCTCGGCATCGGCGACGCTCCGTATGAGAGCCTCGCCCCGGAACTGAAGGCGAACCTGAATGACTATTATTTCGTCCAGAGCCTGGAAGACTACGACCAGGCCTTCCGCGCCGTCGCCTGGTATTCCCACAGATACGGCAAGATCGACTGGCTGGAATCCAACAATGAATACTGGTTGGAGACGGATGCGCGCCTGAGAACCGACTTCAACATCACGTCGGGCGTGCAGTTGAAAGACATCGCCAAGTTCAAGAGCAAGGCGGCCCAGAAAGTGTATTACGCCAAGGGAAACGTTCCTACGGCACGCCAGCACAAGGTCACCACCCTGGAAGCCGCCAAGGCCTTCCTGGAAGAAGTCGGGTATCCTGTGATCGTAAAACCCGAAGTCGGGGTGGGAGCCGAAGCGACTTACAAGGTCAGCACCGACGCCGAACTGAACGCCTTTTTCGCCACCCGCCCGGCCGTTCCCTATGTGATGGAAGAGTTCGTCACGGGCGACATCTACTCCTACGACGCCATCGTGGACAGCCACGGGAATCCCCTGTTCGAATCCAGCGCGCACTTCCCGCCCTCGGTGATGGACGTTGTGATCGAGAACCTGGACATGCCGTATTATGTTCTCCCGGAAGTGCCTGAGCAACTGAAGGAAAGGGGCCGCGCCACGCTGAAGGCGTTCGGTGTGAAGAGCCGCTTCGTCCACTTCGAGTTCTTCCGGCTGACCAAGGCGCGCAAGGGACTTGGCAAGGTGGGTGATTTCGTCGGACTGGAAACCAACATGCGCCCGGCCGGCGGCTATACGCCGGACATGATGAACTACGCCCACTCGACGGACGTCTATACGATCTGGGCAGACATGGTCGCTGCAGACAAGCGGCTCCTTCCGGAGAGCGGCGACGACCACTGGTGCGCCTACTACGGACGCCGCGACGCACACAGCTATGTGCATAACGACAACGATGTCCTGTACCGCTACGGGGGTCAGATGGCCATGACGGGGCGCATCCCCGCCGCCCTCGCCCCGGATCTCGGAGAACGCATGTTCATGGCGCACATCCGTTCGGAGCGCGAGCTGGAGGAATACTTCAAGTATCTTTCGGAATAATTTCTAAATGAAAGTCGGTTCGTGTCCCGCTGCAGGAATGAATATCTGCAGCAGGTCGGCCGTGCGGAGCCGCATGTAGCAGGTGGTCGTTCCGTCCGGACAGCCGATGGTTTCCGGCGCGACGGCCGCTTTATCGATGATGAGGCGGACCCGGTTCTCCGGGTCGGCAACCAGGCTGAGCGGCGTCGTGGCCCCCACTTCGGTACCCAGCAGTTGACGCAGCATCTCCGCCGGGGCGAAGGACACGCGCGAAATCCGGAGCGCAGCCCCGAAATCCTTGGTGACGAACGGCTTGTCCCCAGGCATCACATACAGGTAAAACGTCGTCTGCTGGCGGTTGCACAGCAGGAGCGTCTTCACCGTAGGTACTCCCAGCGCGGCGTCGATGGCGGCACAATCCTCCATCGTCACAGCCGGGTCGTTGTCAATCCGCCCGAAGGGGATTTCCAGCCGCTCCAGCGCGGCATACACTTTCCGCTGGGTCTCGTTGGCGAACTCCGCCGGAGCCGTCGTCAGGATGTCACTGGCATGGATCATATCTTTTCGGCACAGTTGATCCCGTCCAGGGCGGAAGAGACGATACCGCCGGCATAACCGGCACCTTCCCCGCAGGGGTACAGGCCGGGAACGTCCACGTGCTCAAGGGTTTCCGGATCACGCGGAAGACGGACGGGAGAAGAAGTACGGGATTCCACGCCCAGGAGGAGGGCGTCGTTCGTATAATAGCCGTGCATCTGGCGGTCCACCTGCGGGAAAGCGCGGCGGAGGCGCAGGGACACATGCTCCGGAAGGAGTTCATGCAGCGGTGAAGACCAGGCACCCGGATGGTAGGACGTCTTGGGAAGGTCCTTCGAGACGATGCCGCGGCAGAAGTCCTTCATCCGCTGGGCGGGAGCCGCGAGAGGATGCCTGCCACCGTGCGAGGACACATACTCATACATCTTCTTCTCGATGTCGTGCTGGTAGTCCATCAAGGCGAAAGGTCCCTGATACTCAGCGGGTTGGTCCCCCGGTTCAATTTGCACCACCACGCCCGCGTTCGCCCATTTGGAATTGCGGGCGGAATTGGACATCCCGTTCAGGACCACGGTGCCGTCCTCCGTGGAGGAAGGAACCAGGATGCCGCCGGGGCACATGCAGAAGGAGAACACACCGCGCCCCTCGACCTGCTGGACGAAGGAATACTCGGCCGTGGGCATGAAAGGCTGATACTTGCCGTGATAGCGGATCTGGTTGATGAGCCACTGAGGATGCTCCACGCGGACGCCCAGGGCAAAGCCCTTGGCTTCCAGGGACCATCCCCTCCGCTCGAAAATCTCATAGATGTCCCGGGCGGAATGGCCCGATGCGAGGATTACCTTCGCCGCCTTGTAGACCGTTTCCCCGGTGCGTACCTCAAAGCCGCCTGCCACCGGTTCGATATCGGTCACCCGGCTGTCGAAATGGTACTCTCCCCCATGCTCTTCAATGCACAGGCGGATGTTTTCCACGATCTGGGGAAGCTTGTCCGTACCCAGATGCGGATGCGCATCGATCAGGATGGACGGATCGGCGCCGAAACGCACCAGCTGGTGCAGCACCTCCCGGATATCGCCGCGCTTGGAAGACCGGGTGAACAACTTGCCGTCGGAGAACGCCCCGGCTCCGCCTTCGCCGTAGCAATAGTTGGAATCCGGGTCGATGACGCCTTCCACCGACAGTTTCGCCATGTCGGCCTTGCGGCGGTGCACATCCTTTCCGCGCTCCAGGATGACGGGCTTCAATCCCCGGGTGAGCAGCTTCAAGGCGGCGAACATTCCGGCAGGACCCGCACCGATCACGACGACCGGCTCGGCTCCGTGAACATCCTGGTATCCGGGAAGACGATACGGCTCATATGCCTCCCCGGCGCGATAGGCCTGGATGCGGTAGCGATACAGGATCTCCTGGCGTGCATCCACCGAACGGCGCGTCACGACCACGTCCCCGACCTTGGCGGGGACTACGCCCAGGGCCTTGGCGGCAGCTTCTTTCAACTCACTGTCCGTCAATTCCTTCCCAATCTTTTTAGCGATTTCGAATTCCTTCATTTCAATAGTCGGCCATACGGGAGACGGGGGCGACGTCGAGCGGAGTGCGCTCGCCCGCCCGGTAGCGGAACCAGCCGGCGACGGCGATCATCGCCGCATTGTCCGTCGTAAACTTGAATTCCGGCAGGAAGGTCTTCCAGCCGCGCTTCTTCCCTTCGGCGACGATCCGCTCGCGGAGCCCGCTGTTCGCGGATACGCCTCCGCCGATGGTGACCTGCCTGATTTTCGTTTCCTTCGCCGCACGGATGAGCTTGCCCATCAGGATGTCGATGAGCGTCTTCTGGAAACTGGCGCAGAGGTCCTCCTTGTTCTTTTCCAGGAAGTCCGGATCCTTCGCCATCTCGTCCCGGACGAAATACAGGAGCGAGGTCTTGATACCGCTGAAACTGTAGTCCAGGCCGGGAATGTTCGGCTTCGCGAAATGGAAGCGGTCCGGATTGCCGAGCTTGGCGAGGCGGTCGATGACCGGGCCGCCGGGATAGCCCAGGCCCAGCATCTTGGAGCACTTGTCGAAAGCCTCTCCCACCGCATCGTCGATGGTCTGGCCCAGAATCTCGTACTCCAGCGGACTGTTCACCCGGACGATCTGCGAGTTGCCGCCGGATACCAGCAGGCACAGGTACGGGAATTCCGGCTCGTCCACCGGCTTGTCCGGCTGACGGACGAAATTCGCAAGGATATGTCCCTGCAAATGGTTCACCATCACCATCGGGATGTCCAGCGACAGGGAGAGCGCCTTGGCAAAGGAAGTTCCCACCAGCAGCGAGCCCAGCAGGCCGGGGCCGCGGGTGAAGGCGACGGCGGTAAGGTCTTCCGGCTTCACGCCGGCTTTCCGGAGGGCCTCCGACACCACGGGAACGATGTTCAGTTCGTGCGCCCGGGAGGCCAGCTCAGGCACCACGCCGCCGAAGTCCTTGTGGACCTGCTGCGATGCGATGACGTTGGACAGCAGGACGCCGTCGCGGAGGACGGCCGCCGAAGTGTCGTCGCAGGAAGATTCGATGCCGAGGATGATATCTGCCATAGGGTTCGTTTACAGGTGCAAAGATACGAAGATTTTTTGTATCTTTGTAGATTGATGAAAAAGGGTCTTCGCATAACGCTTTGGGTGCTGGCGATCCTCCTGCTGCTTCTGCTGCTGGGGCTGGTTGCCGTCCAATCCCCGCGTGTGCAGACGGCCCTGGCCCGGAAGGCCGTCGCCTCCCTTTCCGACAAGATCGACGGGGACATCCACGTGGGCCGTATCGCCGTGAAGCCCTTCGACGCCGTCGTTCTCCAGGATGTCAGCGTCACGGACCGTAAACCCTACGCCGACGGCAGGATCAACTCGCAGGACACCCTGCTTTCCATCGACAACCTTTCCGCCCGGTTCTCCCTGAAGGGGCTGCTGCACAAGGAGCGCATCTCCGTAAGCCGGCTCCGGCTGGACGGCGGATCCTTCAACCTGGTCATCGAACCCGGCAAAGGGGAAAAGCCCACCACCAACCTGGAACGGGTGTTCCGGCTCAAGGAGCCCGACCCCAACAAGCCCAAGGAGGATTTCGGAGACATCCTGGAAGCCTCGAAAGTGGAGGTCAGGGACTTCACATTCCGGATGGTTAACGTCGTGGGTGCCGACCGCATGGAAGAAGAGGGACGGGATCCCATCCCGGCCAACGTCATCGACTGGAACGACTTCGAAGTCAAGGCCGACATCGACGCCAGCGGGATCCTGGTGAAGGACGGGGTCATCAGCGGCGAGGCGGACCATATCCGGGCGGCCGACAAGACCGGCTGGGTGGTGAAGGACGTCAGCGGAAAAGTGAAAGTCGGGCACGGACAGGTGCTCCTGGACGACGTCCATATCCAGGATACGGATTCCGATATCCACATGCGTTATTTCCGGATGCTTGGCAATCTGGATGAAGATTACGAAGACTTCCTGGACCGGGTCCGGCTCGAAGGGGAGTTCCTCTCCCCCACCGTCTTCTCGATGCAGACCGTCTCCCATTTCGCCCCGAACCTGGAGAACTTCACCTTCCGGACGGACCTTACCGGCAAGGTCGCCGGAACCGTCAATGACTTCAATGTCAGGGGACTTTCCTTCCGGGAGCATGCGAGCGGGGTAACCGGGCGCGTGGACGGACGCATGAGCGGCCTTCCCGATATCGGGACCACGCAGATGGAGTACAAGGTCAAGGACTTCAAGTTCACCCTGAACGGACTCGAGACCTTCATCCAGGAATGGGCTCCGGGTACGAAACTGAATTTCGGGAACATCGGCAAGGGGACGGATTTCAGCCTGGATGCGACCGCCAGCGGCACGCTGGACAAGCTGGGCGTCAAAGGTGCGCTGGCCTCCAACGCCGGTACGGCAGACGTGAACCTGACCCTCCGGAACATCATCGACCAGAAGCGGGACATCGCCATCGGCGGCAATCTGAAGACCCATGGCCTGGACGTCGGCCGTATCGCGGGAATCGACGCCGTGGGCCCGGTAAGCCTGGAAACCACCCTGGATGCCATCCTGGCCCAGGGGAACCCGCAGGTCCGCCTCGATTCGCTCCACATCTCGAACCTGACGGCCCTCGGATACGACTATTCCGGCATCGACGCGGTCGGTACCTATTCCGACCAGGCCTTCGACGGACGAATCGTCTGCGACGACCCGAACCTCAACTTCCTCCTGCAGGGAAAATTCGACCTTTCCCCTGCGAAACGCAACGCCGCCTACCAGTTCTATGCGAACGTAGGCTATGCCGACCTCAACGCCCTGAACCTGGATAAACGGGGCCCTTCCAAGGTCTCCTTCCAGGCCGACGCCAACTTCATCCGGACGCAGGACCGCGACCTGCTGGGAGAAGTAAACCTCCGGGACGTCATCCTCGAAAACGCCAACGGACGCCACATGGTCGGCGACATCGCAGCCAGCGCCCATGCCAACGAAGACATCCACCGCATCCGTTTCGAGTCCGGCTTTGCCGACGGGACCTTCGTCGGTGACAAGTCCCCCGTCGCCATGGTTTCCGACCTGAGGGACCTGCTGCTCCGGGAAGAGTTGCCTGCCCTGCTCTCCAAGGAAGGAAAGCCTTGGGACGGAACGCCTTACGAGATCCATTTCACGTTCCACGACGCGCAGGAAGTCCTGAACTTCATCCAGCCCGGCCTCTATGTGGAGAAGAACACCGCCCTGAACCTGAAGGTCGATCCGGACGGCCAGGTACGGGGAGACGTCACCTCCGGCCGCGTCGCCCTCGGAGCGAACTACCTGAAGGACTTCAAGCTGGACTTCAACAACCAGGGCCAGGCCCTGCACGCGGACCTGGCCGGGTCCGCCATCAAGCTGGGCGGCATCGAACTGCAGGACAACCGGCTCACCCTGACGGCGGACGACAACCGATTCAAACTCGCCTACGGATTCGATAACAAGACCTTGCCCTCCAACCGTGCGGACGTCAAGGTGGAAGGCGTATTGGACCGGGACTACGACGGACTCGTGGCCATCGCCAAAGCACAGCCTTCCAGCATCTGGTATAATGGGAACTGCTGGAACCTGGAGTCCCGAAACATCACCTTCCGGAGCGGAGACCTGGACATCGACCGGCTCCGGCTGCATAACAAAGACCAGGAAGTGGTCGTGGACGGAGCCATCTCCCCGCAGCGGAGCGACACCCTGTCCGTCCAGATGGATCGGTTCGACATCGCCTTGCTGAACTCCTTCCTGATGGACGGCAAGCTGGCCCTGAAAGGCGAGGCGACGGGAAGTGCCCGGATCATATCCCCGACCAAACCCACTCCCGCCCTGCTCGCAGGGATCGTCTGCGAGGGTACCGGCATCGCCGGAAGGCCCGTCGGCAACCTGCAGGTGGGCAGCGAATGGAACGAAGCGCAGCAGCGGTTCGACTTCCGGATGCGGAACCTCATGGGCGGTATGCGGAACATCGACCTGGACGGCTTCGTGCGGCCCAAGGACAAGAACATCTATGCCCAAGCCGTCCTGAACCGGCTCGACCTGGGATATGCCTCCCCGTTCCTGGAAGGCATCTTCAACCGCTTCAGCGGCGGTCTGGACGGTACCGTCCGCGTGGACGGGACTCTGGACAAGCTGAAGATCTCCAGCGAAGGAATGCGGATCGTGGACGGACTCCTGGGCATCGACTTCACCAACGTCCCTTACCATGTCGAAGGTCCCGTCTCCGTGGACACGGAAGGCCTTCATTTCAACAACGTTTCCATTGCCGACGGCTCCGACGGAAAGGGCAGTGTGAACGGCGCCCTGCTCTTCGGCGGATTCAAGGATTTGCGCATGGATACGCACGTCCAGTTCGACCGCATGAAGGTCCTTGCCATTCCGGCCGACCGGGAAAGTCCGATCTACGGGGATGTGTACGGAACCGGCAAGGTGGACATCACCGGTCCGTTCGACGCCATCCGCCTGAACGTGGAGGCCCGGACGGTCAAGGACGGCGACCTGCATATCCCGCTCAAGGGGTCCAGCACCAAGCAGGCCGGCGAGCTGCTCGTGTTCAAGCAGCCGTATGTGGAAACGGCGGAAGACCCGTACGAAAGGATGATGAACTCCGGCGCCGTCAGGCAGAAAGCCAAGGGCGACCTGGAAGTCCGGGTGAAGGTCCGCGCGACGCCGGCCGTGACCGCCCATATCGACATCGGCGAAGGGAACACCCTGGAAGGACTCGGAAGCGGCAACATCGACATCCGGGTGCGGGAGCGGGACAACCTGTTCACCATCAACGGCGACTACACCCTGAACCAGGGCAGCTTCCACGTGTCGGCCCTCGAAATCGTGGACCGCGATTTCACCATCCGGGACGGCAGTTCCATCCGCTTCAACGGCGACATCATGGATTCCGACCTGAACGTGACCGGCGTCTATTCCACCAAGGCGTCCCTTTCCACGCTTCTGTCTTCGACATCCACCGGAGGCGAGAGCGCCAGCCTGTCCCGGCGGCAGGTGGACTGCATCATCGGCATTTCCGACAAACTGAGGAACCCGAAGATCCAGCTGGACATCGAGATCCCCGAGCTGGATCCCGGCACGGCAGGCCTGGTGGAAAGCGCGCTGAACACCGAGGACAAGGTCATGAAGCAGTTCATCTACCTCCTCATCGCGAACAGCTTCCTGCCCAACGAAGAATCCGGCGTCATCACTACCGACACCTCCAACATGCTGTATTCCAATATGTCCGGCATCATGGCGGGACAGTTGAACAGCATTTTCCAGAAACTGGACATCCCGCTGGACCTGGGTCTCAACTACCAGCAGAACGAGTCCGGAAGCAACCTCTTCGACGTGGCCCTGTCCACCCAGCTTTTCAACAACCGGGTCATCGTGAACGGCACGATCGGCAACCGGAGGCTGTACGGAACCGCCACCGAGGAGGTGACGGGCGACCTGGACATCGACATCAAGCTGGACAAACCCGGCACGGTGCGGCTGAACCTGTTCTCCCACTCCGCCGACCAATATACCAGCTACCTGGACAACAGCCAGCGCAACGGCGTGGGTATCGCCTATCAGCGCGAATTCAATTCCCTGAAGCAGTTCTTCCGCGACCTGTTCAAGTCCCGCACCGAGCGCGAGGAGCAGGCGGCCGAAGAAGCGCTGCAACCGGTCGAGCGCAAGTACCTGCAGATCGACTCCACCGGCAAGGCCCATCCTGTCGTGACAAATGAATAAAGGCAAACTCTATCTGATCCCGTCTCCGCTGGGAGACAACGACCCGGCCGAGGTTATTCCTACCCCGGTGTTGAACGTTCTTCAGACGTTGGACTGCTTCGTGGTCGAAGAGGTTCGGACGGCCCGCCGTTATCTTTCACGCGCCGGACTGAAGGGACATATCGAAGGTCTGGAGTTCCACGAACTCAACGAGCATACGCCCGCTTCGGAAGTGGCCCCCCTCGCCCGTCTGTTCGACAATGGACGGAACGTGGGACTCATTTCGGAGGCCGGCCTTCCCGCCGTCGCCGATCCGGGCGCCGCACTGGTAGCCCTGTGCCACCGGGAGGGGGTCGAAGTGGTGCCCCTGGTAGGTCCCTCGTCCCTGATGCTCGCCCTGATGGCCTCCGGCCTGAACGGGCAGTCCTTCGCTTTCGTGGGCTATATCCCCGCCAAGACGGAGGAGCGCCGCGCCGCCATCCGACGCCTGGAAAAGCGCTCCGCCGCCGAGCGGCAGACGCAGATCCTGATCGAGACGCCTTACCGGAACGACGCCCTGTTCGCGGACCTCGTGGCCACCTGTTCCGGAAAGACCCTTCTCACCGTCGCAGCCAATCTGACCCAGTCCGACGCCTACGTCCGCACTTGCACCGTAGCGCACTGGAAAGAGCATCCCGTATCGATCGGCAAAAGGCCCTGCGTATTCCTGATCCTCGCATGAAAGTCGCCCTCACCACCCTCGGCTGCAAACTGAACTACGCCGAAACATCCACCTACGAGCGCGGATTTGTCGCCCGTGGGCTGGATGTCGTCGCGTGGAACCAGCCCGCCGACGTGTACGTGATCAACACCTGCGCCGTAACGGAAACGGCGGAGAAGAAGTCGCGCAACCTGATGCGCCGGGCCCATAAGCTGGCGCCGGACGCGCTCCTGATCGTGACGGGCTGCTACGCTGAACTCAAGAAAGAGAAGTTGTACGACATCGAGGGCGTTTCGCGCGTATTCGGAGCCGCCGAGAAAACGCACCTCGTGGAGGAAACGCTGGCGATGCTGGGCTGCACCGGAACGCCCGGCCAGTCCGGGGATGACGTCATGCCCGCCTTCTCGTCCGGTGAACGCACCCGCTCCTTTTTGAAAGTGCAGGACGGATGCAACAACTTCTGCGCCTACTGTACAGTTCCTTTCGCCCGAGGACGGAGCCGGAACATTCCCATCTGCGAGGTCGTGAAGCAGGCGGAGCAAATCGCCGCGCAGGGCGTCAAGGAGGTTGTCCTGACAGGGGTAAACACCGGCGATTTCGGACGTACGACCGGAGAATCGTTCCTGGACCTGCTCCAGGCGCTGAATGCGGTGGAAGGCATTGAAAGATACCGGATTTCCTCTATCGAGCCGAACCTCATCACGGAGGAGATCGTAGATTGGATCGCCTCCGGGACCAAGTTCCAGCGGCATTTCCACATTCCGCTCCAGTCCGGCAGCGACACCCTGCTCAAGAAAGTCGGACGCCGCTACGACACCGCCCTGTTCGCCTCCCGGATCGACTATATCCGCCAGGCAATGGAACGGCCCGGCGAGCCGAAGGTTTTCTTCGGGATCGACGTCATCGTGGGCCTACCGGGAGAAACGGAGGAACTGTTCCTGGAAACATACCGTTTCCTCAAGGACCGGATCAAGCCGGCCTTCCTGCACGTATTCCCCTACTCCAAACGCCCCGGCACACGTGCTGCGGTGATGCCGGACCAGGTGCAGGACAGCGTGAAAACCGAGCGCGTCGCCCGCCTGGAAGCCCTCTGTGAGGAACTCCACGCCGCTTTCGTGGCCGGGAACAAGGGAATGCCCGAACGCGTCCTCTGGGAATCCTCCGTCAAGGACGGCCTCATGGCCGGCTACACCGGAAATTACATCCGCGTCGAAAAGCCCTATGACCCGGCGCTGGTGAACACGTTGGAAGACATCATCTTATGAGTGAAGCCAAACTCACTTTCCTGGGGACAGGAACCTCGCAAGGGGTACCGATCATCGCGTGCCAGTGCCCGGTGTGCAAGTCGACGGATCCGCACGACAAGCGGCTCCGGACCGCGGCCTTCGTGGAGTATGAAGGGATGAACATCCTCATCGACGCCGGGCCGGATTTCCGGATGCAGATGCTTGCCCAGGGAATCCGCCACCTGGATGCCATCCTGCTCACCCACAAGCACAAGGACCACATGGGCGGCCTGGACGACGTCCGGTCGTTCAACTACATCGACCGCAAAGCCGTGGAAATCTACTGTGAGGAGGAGACGCTCCGGGCCATGAGGATCGAATATTCCTACGCCTTCGCCGAGCACAAGTATCCCGGCTCGCCCGAATGGCACGTCCACCTGATTGACGACCGGCCTTTCCGGGTGGAGCCCACCTCCGAGGCCGGCAACCTCGAATGGGTCCATGACGTCGGCTATTTCTACCGCCTGCCTGACGGCAGCCTGGTCCCCTCCGACAACGCCGTGAACGAAGCCGGCCGGGAGAACCCGAACGTCATCCCCATCAGGGGCTATCACGACAAGATGCCGGTGCTGGGATTCCGTTTCGGGAACATTGCTTACATTACCGACATGAGTTCCCTTCCGGAGAGCGAATTCGCAAAACTGGAGGGGCTGGAGCATGTGACGCTGAATACTGTAAGCTACCACCCCCACCATTCGCATTTCTCGCTGGATGAGGCGCTTGCACTTGCCGGCCGGATTGGTGCGAAGCATACCTGGCTCACGCATCTGAGCCATACCTTCCCTACCCACGACGCTTTCTGCGCCGAGCTCCGCCGGCTTTGTGCCGAGCGCGGGATCCGCTCCGACGTCCAACCCGCCTTCGACGGCCTGACGGTCACGGCTCCGTAGCCAGATGATTGTCCTGTCCGTCCTGGACGAATTCCACGGCGCTGTCCACCAGCAGCCAGATGGCGAGGGCCGCAAGGGCCAATGTAATAAGCGTCCCGATCATAGCACTTTCGTTTTTATTTCCAGTGCAAAGATCGGGATAGCTTGTGCCAAGCTAAAGCACAACGGTCGTCGAAAAAGACAAAGTCGGATCTTTATACCGGATTCTTATCCTTTTCCCGACAGAACGCCGGAGGGAAGAAAGAAGTTTCGGCGAGTCTTTCAGGTCAACGGCCCAAACATGGGGAGAGTCGGCGGTACGCATGGGAATGTAGAGCGGATTCCGGCTGCGGCCGGCACGGTCCAGCCCCCGGTTGAAAGCGGCGACCGCAATGGGTTCTCCTTGCTGGTCCGTTACCGTTCCGGAAACCGTAAATGCAGACTTTTGCGCCCACACCGATACACCCGCCAAAGACAGGAAGACAACCAGGAGGAAATGCTGAAAACACCTCATGATACACTATACATTTGGCGGACAAGTTAAATGAAAAAAGAAAAAAGAGGCGCCTTTGCAGCGTCTCTTTTTTGCTTTTGCAGGACTCTTCAGCCCGTCCCTTATCTCTTGTCGATGATGGAGACGCCGGGGTAATCGGCCATGTTGAATGTCACGTCCTCCTCGCTGACGTTGAACTGGAGGTTGCGCAACGTGACGGTGACCCAATCGACTCTCGCACTCAGGCTCACCGGGTAATATGTATCCTTCGCGACGACGATTTCCATGTTCTTGGGATCGTCCTTTTTCGTGTTGGAACGGTTTTTCCTGCACTTGATGGTCCAGGCAGTGGCCGTTTCCTTGGAGATGGACACGTCATACCCTTCCGTGGCGCTCTGGAACATTTTCATGTTCTCCTTCTCTTCGGACTTCTTGGACTGGTCCTGGTCCTCGATGGTGATGGTGTTCTCACTGGCATCATAGGTCCATTCCGTCTGGCCGTCCTGCCAGGTAACCAGCTTCTTGCCCGCCATCTCCGCCTCCAGGCGCGTCTTGTTCCCCAGGCTCCAGGCATGACTGGACATCGTGCCCAGGAGGGGAATCTTGAGATCCATCGTCATCCGGAAGCCGTTCTCCGTTTCAACCTGCTCCATCGCAGCGTCCATCCTGGCGATGATCTCTTCTGCGGTTTGCGCATAGGCCGCCACGGTAAGAACGACGGCGGACAACAAAGCAAGGAACCGTTTCATGCTAGAGCTTCGGACCAGCCTTCACGAGGGCCTTGCCGGCGCGGTTGGACTCATATTTCTTGAAGTTCTTGATGAAGCGGCCGGCGAGGTCTTTCGCCTTCTCTTCCCAGACGGCGGGATTCTCGTAGGTGTCGCGGGGATCCAGGATGCCGGTATCCACACCTTCGAGCTTGGTCGGGACCTCGAAGTTGAAGTAAGGGATCATCTTGGTCGGGGCCTTGTCGATGTTGCCATTGAGGATGGCGTCGATGATGCCGCGGGTGTCACGGATGGAGATGCGCTTGCCCGTGCCGTTCCAACCGGTGTTCACGAGGTAGGCCTTCGCGCCGGACTTCTTCATCTTCTTCACGAGTTCCTCGGCGTATTTGGTCGGATGGAGCTCCAGGAAGGCCTGGCCGAAGCAGGCGGAGAAGGTCGGGGTGGGCTCGGTAATGCCGCGCTCGGTACCCGCAAGCTTGGCGGTGAAGCCGGAGAGGAAGTAGTACTTCGTCTGCTCGGGGGTCAGGATGGAGACCGGAGGCAGGACGCCGAAAGCGTCAGCACTCAGGAAGATCACCTGCTTGGCGGCGGGGCCGTGGCTGTCCGGACGGACGATCTTCTCGATGTGGTAGATCGGGTAGGACACGCGGGTGTTCTCGGTGACGGACTTGTCGTTGAAGTCGATCTTGCCGTTCTCGTCGACGGTGACGTTCTCGAGGAGGGCGTCACGGCGGATGGCGTTGTAGATGTCGGGTTCGGACTCCTTGTCCAGCTTGATGACCTTGGCGTAGCAGCCGCCTTCGAAGTTGAAGACGCCCTTGTTGTCCCAGCCGTGCTCGTCGTCACCGATGAGGAGACGCTTCGGATCGGTGGAAAGGGTGGTCTTGCCGGTACCGGAGAGACCGAAGAAGATGGCGGTGTTCTCGCCGTTCATGTCCGTGTTGGCGGAGCAGTGCATCGCGGCGATGCCCTTGAGCGGGAGGTAGTAGTTCATCATGGAGAACATACCCTTCTTCATCTCGCCGCCGTACCAGGTGTTCAGGATCACCTGCTCGCGGGAAGTGACGTTGAAGGCGACGCAGGTGTCGCTGCGGAGACCGAGTTCCTTATAGTCGTCGACCTTGGCCTTGGAAGCGCAGTAGACCACGAAGTCGGGTTCCTGGTCGAATTCCTTCTGGTTCTTCGGGCGGATGAACATGTTGGTCACGAAGTGGGCCTGCCAGGCGACCTCCATGATGAAACGGACCTTCATGCGGGTGTCCTTGTGCGTGCCGCAGAAACCGTCCACGACGAAAAGGCGCTTGCCGCTGAGCTGCTGCTGGGCGAGCTTCTTCACGGTCTTCCAGACCTTCTCGGACATCGGATGGTTGTCATTCGGATAGTCGGGGGTAGTCCACCACACCTCACCGGGAGCACCTTCCTTGCTGGTCTTGTCGTAAACGATGTACTTGTCCTTGGGGG
>JAFPWG010000026.1 GCA_017395045.1 Bacteroidales bacterium | reverse complement strand
GTAGCAGCCGCCTTCGAAGTTGAAGACGCCCTCATCGTCCCAGCCGTGCTCGTCGTCGCCGATCAGCAGACGCTTCGGGTCGGTGGAGAGGGTGGTCTTGCCGGTGCCGGAGAGACCGAAGAAGATGGCGGTGTTCTTGCCTTCCATATCGGTGTTGGCGGAGCAGTGCATGGCGGCGATGCCCTTGAGGGGAAGGAAGTAGTTCATCATCGAGAACATGCCCTTCTTCATCTCGCCGCCGTACCAGGTGTTCAGGATCACCTGCTCGCGGGAAGTGACGTTGAAGGCGACGCAGGTGTCGCTGCGGAGACCGAGTTCCTTATAGTCGTCGACCTTGGCCTTGGAAGCGCAGTAGACCACGAAGTCGGGTTCCTGGTCGAATTCCTTCTGGTTCTTCGGGCGGATGAACATGTTGGTCACGAAGTGGGCCTGCCAGGCGACCTCCATGATGAAACGGACCTTCATGCGGGTGTCCTTGTGCGTGCCGCAGAAACCGTCCACGACGAAAAGGCGCTTGCCGCTGAGCTGCTGCTGGGCGAGCTTCTTCACGGTCTTCCAGACCTTCTCGGACATCGGATGGTTGTCATTCGGATAGTCGGGGGTAGTCCACCACACCTCACCGGGAGCACCTTCCTTGCTGGTCTTGTCGTAAACGATGTACTTGTCCTTGGGGGAACGTCCGGTATAGATGCCGGTCATCACGTTGATGGCGCCGAGCTCGGTCACCTGTCCCTTGTCGAAACCTTCGAGTCCGGGTTTGGTTTCCTCATTGTAAAGGACCTCATACGTGGGGTTATAGAGGACTTCCTTCACGCCCTTGATGCCATACTTGGCCAAATTGATGTTTGCCATAATTATACGGGTTTAAAGTTTATTTCTTTAATTCTGCAAATTTATTAATAATTCAGAACTTTTCCAATTAAGCACCTTATCTTTTTGTCAAAAAATACTTACCTTCGTACCATGACGCCGAAAGAGGTCCTGAAGACATACTGGGGATACGACGGTTTCCGGCCCATGCAGGAGCGCATCATCGAAGAGGCGCTCGCAGGACGCGACGTCCTGGCCATCCTTCCCACGGGAGGAGGAAAGTCGGTGTGCTTCCAAGTGCCGGCCCTGATGAAGGACGGGCTGGCCCTCGTGGTGACGCCCCTCATCGCCCTGATGAAGGACCAGGTGCAGAACCTCGCCGCCCGCGGTATCCGGGCGATCGCCGTCCACGCCGGAATGAGCCGGCACGAAGTGGACCTGGCGCTGAACAACGCCGCCTACGGCGACTGCAAGTTCCTTTACCTCTCCCCCGAACGGCTTCAGACACGCCTTTTCCAAAGCTATCTTCCCGTCCTGGACATCTCCTACATCGTCGTGGACGAAGCGCACTGCATCTCGCAGTGGGGCTATGACTTCCGGCCGGAATACCTTCAGATCGGAGCGCTCCGCGGCAACGTGGACGCACCGGTCATCGCCCTGACCGCCACCGCCACGCCCGCCGTGGCCGACGACATCATGGACCGGCTGGGGTTTCAGGAGAAGAACCTCCTCAAGAGCGGCTTCGAACGGCCCAACCTGTCCTATATCGTACGCAACTGCGAAGACAAGGCCGGGCAGCTGGTCTCCATCTGCAACGGTGTTCCCGGGACCGGCATCGTGTACGTCCGCAACCGGAAGAAAGCCGAGGAAACGGCCGCCCTGCTCCGTGCAGCCGGCATATCCGCATCCTTCTACCACGCCGGCGTCAGTACGCCCGTCCGGGCTCTCCGCCAGGAGGACTGGAAGGCGGACCGCACGCGGGTGATGGTGTGCACCAACGCCTTCGGCATGGGCATCGACAAGCCCGACGTCCGGTTCGTGGTCCATTTCGACGTCCCCGACAGTCCGGAGGCCTACTTCCAGGAAGCGGGCCGCGCCGGACGCGACGGGAAGCCCTCCTACGCCGTCCTCCTGTGGAACGACGGCGACCGGAAACGCCTGGCCCAGATTGAGAAAGCCTCCTTCCCTTCCCTGGAATACATGGAAGACATCTACCACAAAGTCCATGTCTTCCACCAGATCCCGTACGACACCGGAATGGGCCGGCAGTTGAAGTTCGACCTCCCCGCCTTCTGCAAGCACTACCATCTGCAGCAGGCTGCCGTCTACTACTCCATCAAGTACCTGGAACGGGAAGGGCACTGGACCTTCAACGAGGATCTAGAAATCCAGACGCGGGTGCAGATAACGGTGGACCGGGCGAACCTGTACGGCATCGAACTGCCGGATGAACGGATGGTTCCGCTGCTGGAAACCCTGATGCGCAGCTATACGGGCCTGTTTTCCTTCCCCGTCACCATCGACGAAGAATACGTCGCCGGAAAATGTGGCGTGACGGTATCCGAGCTTCGACAGCTCCTGTACGGCCTGTCCGTCAACCACGTCGTCAAATACATTCCGGCCGACCGGGCCGACGTGATCTACCTCCTCCACGACCGCCTGCAGCCGGGCAACGTCAAACTCTCCCCCGACCGGTACGAAATGCTCCGGAACGCTTTCCGCCAAAGGATGGAAACGATGCTGGCATACGCCGCCGAGGAGGATGAGTGCCGCTCCCGCTTCCTGCTCCGGTACTTCGGCCAGGAAGAAAGCGCCGACTGCGGCCGCTGCGACATCTGCCGCGAACGTGCGAAGCGTCCGAAGGACCTGGCGGAACGCCTGAAAGCCTTCATCAAAGCCCCTTATACCCTGGACAGCGTCCGGACCGCCTTCGGCACCGCCGACACGGCCTGGATGGACGTTCTCCGCAACCTCATCGACCGCGGCGAAGTGCCGCCCTATGAACTATGAAGAAAATGCTCTCCCTCCTTGCCGCGACCATTCTCGTCGCCTGTGGCGGAAAAGAACCCGCTTCCCAGCCGGAACCTGGCCCCACCCCTACCCCCATCGACGTCCCCACGCCCGCCTTCGCCAAGGGCGCCGACATCAGCTGGGTCTCCGAGATGGAGAAATCCGGCAAGTCCTTCAAGAAACAAGACGGCACCGCAACCGACATCATGGATGTCCTCAAGGACGTGGGTATCAATGCAATCCGTCTTCGCGTGTGGGTGAACCCCACCGGTGGTTGGAGCGGGAAGGACGATGTCGTGGCCCTCGCCGGCCGGGCCTACAAGGCCGGCCTCGCCATCATGGTCGATTTCCATTACAGCGACTTCTTCGCGGATCCTTCCCGCCAGACCATTCCCGCCGCGTGGGATGCAGACAAAGGCGACCTGGAGAAGATGGCCAGGCACGTGGGCGACCATACGACGGAGGTTTTGAAAGCGCTCAAGGACGCCGGCGTCACCCCGGCCTGGATCCAGGTCGGCAACGAGACCCGGAACGGCATGCTCTGGCCCGCAGGCCAGCTCTGGACATCCTCCGGCGACATCCCGGACGGCCGCGCCCACTTCGCCCGCCTGTACAATGCCGGCTACGACGCCGCCAAAGCCGTGTTCCCGAACGCCCTCGTGATGCCGCACCTGAACAACGCCTATGAGGACAACGCCTGGTGGTTCGACCAGGTCAAGGCCGCCGGCGGCCGGTTCGACGCCATCGCCCTGTCGCACTATCCGCAGGCCGAAAGCAAGTTCACCTGGCAGCAGTACAATTCCAAGGCGGTCGCCCAGATCAAGGCGCTGGCTGCGAAATACTCCATTCCCGTCTTCGTTTCCGAAGTGGGCGTCAAGACGCCCGCGAACGAGACCCTTGCCGCCCAGGTCCTCTCCGAATTCATGGGAGAGGTCCGGAAGATTGACCGGTGCAAAGGCGTATTCTATTGGGAACCTGAAGTTTACGGCGGTTGGAAACCGGCCGTCTATACATCCTTGAAATGGAACGCCTACGACATGGGCGCCTTCCTCTCCGACGGTCGCCCGTCGGCCGTCATGAACGCATTCAAGAACTAAGTGGCCTCCAGCAAAGACATACTGCTCGGACAGATCCGGGGCGGCGGAACGCTGACGGGCGGTCAGCAGCTGAAGCTGTCCCTGATGCTCAGCTACCCGGCCATCATCGCCCAGCTGTCCAGCGTCCTGATGCAGTATATCGACACGTCCATGGTCGGACACCTGGGCGCGGCGGCGGGCGCTTCCATCGGACTGGTATCCACCTGTGCATGGCTCCTCGGAGGTTTCTGCGGCGCCTGCAGCAGCGGTTTCTCCGTCCAGGTGGCCCACCTGATCGGCGCCAACGACTTCAAGTCCGCCCGGGAAGTGCTCAGGCAGGCCCTGGTGAGCGCCCTGGTCTTCAGCGGATGCATCGCCCTCATCGGGATGGCCGTTTCCGGTCCGCTCCCCCTCTGGCTGGGCGGAACGCCCGAAATCATTTCCGACGCCTCGAAGTATTTCTTCATCGTCGCCGCCTGCATCCCGTTCATGCAGGTCGACTGGATGTGCGCGTCCATGCTGCAGGTCAGCGGCAACATGAAGGTTCCCAGCCTCCTGAACATCGGGATGTGCGTCCTGGACGTATGCTTCAACTACCTCTTTATCTACGTGTTGGACCTGGGTGTCGTGGGCGCTGCCCTGGGCACCGGACTGGCGGAGATCATCACCGCAGGAGCGATGCTGTATTTCACCGTCGTGCGCTCCCCGGAACTTGGTCTCCAGCAGGAAAAAGGATCCTTCCGTCCTACCGGGAGGGTGCTGGGCAAGGCCCTGGACATCGGCGGTCCCATGGCCCTGCAGAACATCCTGATGCGCGGCGGATATATCGCCTCCACCGTCATCGTGGCCCCGCTGGGGACCATCGCCATCGCCGCCAACGCCTTCGCGATTACGGCGGAAAGCTTCTGCTACATGCCCGGATACGGCATCGCCGACGCGGCCACGGCCCTGGTGGGCCAGTCCGTCGGCGCCGGCCGCCGGGACCTCGCCAAGCGTTTCGCCTGGATCACCACGGGGCTCGCGATGGGCATCATGTCCTTCCTGGCCGTGCTCATGTTCATCTTCGCCCCGCAGCTGATGGCCATGCTGTCCCCGGACGCCGAAGTCATCGCCCTGGGCGCACGGGTACTGAGGATTGAAGCCTTCGCTGAACTGGGTTACGCCGCCTCCATCGTCGCGTACGGCGCCTGCGTGGGCGCCGGCGACACCAAGTGGCCCAGTGTCCTGAACCTTGTTTCCATGTGGCTGGTCCGCATTTTCCCCGCCATTTTCTTCACGCGGATGTACGGCCTGGTCGGTTTCTGGATCTGCATGGCGGTCGAGCTCACCTTCCGGGGCACGGTCTTCCTCATCCGCCTCGCACGGGGGAAATGGCTTAAATGATCCGCACCAGATAGTAGAACATCAGGAGGACGCGGCGCCTCAGGATGGCGTAGTCCAGGGAGGCCGCCACGTCGTCGGCCTTGTTGGTGCGGAGGGTGATTCCCGAAGTGAACATCACGGAAGGGATGCCCGCCTCCAGGAAAGGCTTCTGGTCGCTGATGCTGCGGTAGAACAGACGCGTGAAATCCTTGCTTCCGTAATAGGAGAAATCCAGGTCCAGGCCGATGCCGGGGGTCATGTTGGCGATGTGCAGGATGTCCCGGCGGCCGTCGGCGGGCTCGGAAAGCATGATCAGATAGTCCGGCCTTCCCTTGTGGACGGGGGCCTCGGTGCCGCCCACCTGGTCGATGTTCACCATCCGGTCAATGTCCTCGGGGAGGACCGTCCTCCCGGTCTTCGGGTCGCGCAGAAAGCCGCTTTCAATCTCGCGCCAGAGCTGCCGGGAACCGCCCAGGCTCTGCTCCTTGGCGTCCAGCGCCACGAAGATGAGGGTGTGGGCGTAGGTTTTTCCCAGGTTCTGCAAGTGCTTGAACATCCGCGCCATCGTAAGCATGGCCGCAACGCCGGAGGCATTGCTGTCGGCTCCGGGATACATCGTCCCGGACAACGTGCCCAGATGGTCGAAATGCGCGGCGATCACGACATATTTCGGTCCGTTCCCGGGAAGGAAACCCACGACGTTGTGGGCCGTCCGGCCGGCATCCGTCCGGAATCCCCGGTAGTAGCTTCCGTCGGCAGGAAGCAGTCCGCTGGACTTGAACTCCTGGCCGATCGCGGAGATGGCCCAGGTCGATCCCAGCGTTCCCGTCGCCCGGCCGGCGCAGAGGCTGTCCGTCAGGAAGGCAACGTGGTCGCGGAGCGCCGCTTCCCCCGCCAGATGCTCGGCATTCCTGGCGCTGATGACATAGCCTTTCGGCTGGGCGGCGCCGGAAACCGCCGAGACCAGCAGCAGGAAGGCGATATGTAAAAAATTCACTTTCATCCGTCGGACGGGCACAATTAATGCTTATCTTTGCATAATTGGGTGCGAAATTAGTCATTTCCGCCCGCATTTGAAAATTTTTCCGGATGAAGCACGTGCGAAAACTGTTCCTGTGCCTTCTCGCCGTCCTGTGCGGCGGGCTTTCCGCCCATGCACAGTACGACAAGGACGTGTTCATGTTCCGGGGCCGCAACGCCCTGGCAGAGGGCCGTCTTTCCGAGGCCGTTTCGCATTTCAACGTACTTGCCCAGCTGGATACCACGGACTATTGGACCTTTTTCTACCGGGGTATCGCCAAGTATAACCTGGGCGACATCCGCGGCGCCCGGTCGGACTTCAACACCGCCGTCCGCCTGAATCCCATTTTCACGTCCGGCTATCATTACAGGGCCATCACCTCCAGCCGGTTCGGCGATTACGAAGATGCCCTGCAGGACCTTGAGAAGGCGATTTCGCTCCGTCCCGGCTCGGCCGGACTCTATTTCACGCGCGGAGTCACCTACTTCCTCAGCCAGCAGTTCGAGCCGGCGGTGAAGGACTTCGACAAGTATATCCGCCAGGAACCCAAGGACCCGTCGGCCTACCTGAACCGGGGCGCGTCCTACCTGTTCCTCGGGGACACGCTCAAGGCCATCAACGACTACAACAAGGCCATCAAGATCGACCGGTTCGAGCCGGAAGGCTACATCCGCCGGGGTCGCCTGCTCGCCGAGCGCGGGGACTATGATGCAGCCGTGAAGGACATGGACAAGGCCATCGAACTGGACAGCACGAATACGCTGGCATACTTCAACCGGGCCCTCCTCCACTCCGAACAGAGCCACCTGAACGAGGCGATGGCCGACTTGAACACGGTCCTGCGGCACGAACCCGGCAACGCCCTCACCCTCTATAACCGGAGCCTCATCTCCGCCCAGGTGGGCGATTTCGCCGCGGCCCTCTCCGACATGGACCGCGTCATCAACATCAATCCGAACAACGTACTGGCCTATTTCAACCGGGCCGGCTTCTTCCTGGAAATGGGCCGTTGGGACGATGCCCTGGCGGACTACAACAAGGCCATCGAACTGTACCCCGACTTCGCCAAGGCCTACATGAACAGGGCCTATGCGGAGCTCCAGCTGGGGATGAACCGGGCCTCCCGCGAAGACTACAAGACCGGCCGGAGGAAGGTGGCGGAGTACCGGGCGAAGAATGCTTCCGGCGCCGCCGAATTTGCCGATACGACCAAGAAATACAGCTCCCTGCTGGCCCTGGACGCCGATTTCGCCAAGCACGACTTCGACGACGAAATGCTCCAGCACCGCGACGTGGACATCAACCTGAAGCCCCTGTACAAGTTCACCCTGTCGGCGGGTCGCGACAATACCGTCTATGCCCTCGAGCACCGGTATGAGAACCCGCTGCTGGAGCGGTTCCTGGGGTCGCTGCCCTTGCCGGTCGTCGTGACGGCCGATGCCGCCTCCATCCCGAAACCCTCACAGGATATGCTTGACGAGGTCCTTTACGGCGGGAGTGTTTCCGGCGCCGCGAGAGAGTTCCTCGTCGCGCTCGCGGACATCGACCAGAAGCAGTACAACGCCGCCCAGAACCATTACGACCGGGCCATCGGATCCGAAGAAGGCAGCGACCGTTACGATCTCTACTACAAGGCGTTCTATTATATGAACCGCGCCGTCCTGCGGGCGGAAATGATCGACTTCATCGCCTCCATCGAATCCAACGTCCAGACCCTGACGATGGACGACAAGGGCAACACCCGCGCCCGCGTCCGGGAGCAGGTCACGAGCCATTACGACTATTCCGAGGCCCTGGCCGACATGGAACAGGCGGCGGCCATCCAGCCCGCCCTCCCCTATATCCAGTTCAACCTGGGCAATCTCTACTGCCTGTCCTCGCAACTGGTGAACGCGATCGAGAGCTACGGGAAGGCCATCGCCCTGTATCCGTATATGGGCGACGCCTATTTCAACCGGGGGCTTGTACTTATCTACCTGAAAGACAAGGAGAAAGGGTGTATCGACCTGTCCCGCGCCGGCGAGCTCGGCATCGGAGACGCCTATAACGTGATCTCCCGGTATTGCGAGGAGGATCGGAACTGATGCGATTCCTGAGCTTCTCCAGCGGCAGCTGCGGCAACTGTTACCTGCTCCTCCACGAGGAGGAAGGATGCGCCGTATCAGGCATCCTCATCGACGCGGGGGTGGGCATCCGCCGGATGAAGAAGATCCTGGAAAGCCTCTCGCTGGATTTCGACTGCTTCCAGAGCGTCCTCGTCACGCACGACCACGGAGACCACATCCGGAACCTCGGGTCCATCTGCAAGCGCCTCTCCAAGCCCGTCTATGCGACGCCGGTCCTGCATGAAGCCCTGGCCCGCCATCCGTTCACCTATCTGGAGATTGCAGGCTGCCGGCGCAACCTGCTCCCGAATGTTTGGAATGCCGTAGCGGAAGGATTTGAAGTACAGTACTTTGAAGTCCCCCACGACGCTACGCAGACAGTCGGCTACGCCGTCCGTTGCGAAGGCCGCCTCTTCGTCCTGATGACAGACCTCGGGCACGTCACGGACGAGGCCATGGAATGGGCCCGGCAGGCCGATACGGTAGTGGTGGAATCGAATTACGACGTGGACATGCTGCTGGGAGGATCCTACCCCCATTACCTGAAGATGCGCATCTGCCAGGGCGCCGGCCATCTGTCCAACGACGCCTGCGGCGACGCCATCCGCCGCTTCATGCACCCGGGTCTCAGAAACCTCTTCCTCTGTCACTTAAGCGGCAACAACAATACCCCGCACCTGGCTTACGACAACGCCGCCCGCGTCCTCGAAGGGCTGGGCATCTCCCCCGGCACCGTCCACCTCCGCGTCCTCGAGCGCGGCATCCCCTCCCCCCTCCTGATCCTGTAGGTCCTTCTCCTCCGACAAAAAAAGGCCGACTCTCAGGAGCCGGCCCTTCGGATGCATCGGAACGGGGATTACTCCTCGACCAGGGCGAAGTTCACGCCCTTCAGCTTGTTCCACTCGCCGCGGGTGAAGTCGGGCATCACGACCGGCATGGAGCCGTGGTTGATGGAGACTTCGGTGAGTTCCACGAGGGAACTCCACTCAGCGGCGTCGTACACGTCCTGATCCAGCGGGAGACCGTGGTGCAGGCAGTAGATGAGGCGGTAGTCCATGATGAAGTCCATGCCGCCATGGCCGCCCACTTCGCGGGCCTTCTCGGCGATGCCCTTGGAGATCGGGTGCTCGTAAGCCGCCATGAGGGCGTCGCGGTCGGCGTCACTCATGTACTCTTCGGCATCGAGGTTGTCAATGGCCGTAAACTGGATGTTCTCGGAACCGAGGGCCAGGCCTTCGTTGGGATACTTGTTCGCAAAGCCCTTGGTACCGGTCACCTGGTACATGCGGTTGTAAGGACGCGGGGTCACCACGTTGTGCTCCACCAGGATGGACTTGCCGTTGTGCGTGCGGATGCAGGTCATCGTGTTGTCGCCGTTGGCGTACTTCACGGCACCCTCGCCGTAGCGCTTGTCGGCCATCGCCTGCCCGTTGAAGGCGTCGGTATCCATCGCCACCAGGATATCCATCTTGTCACCGCGGTGGATGTTCAGGTCCTCGCAGATGGGGCCGATGCCGTGCGTAGGATACACGTCTCCGTGATGGTCCTTGTTGTAGGTCATCCGCCAGTCACCCTGGTATCTGTCCCAATAGGGCTCCAGGTTGTGGCAGTAGGCGCCTTCCACGTGGACGATGTCTCCGAAAACACCCTGCTGGATCATGTTCAGGCAGGTGAGCTCGAAGAAGTCATAGCAGCAGTTCTCCAGCATCATGCAGTGCTTGCGGGTACGCTCGGAGGTGTTCACCAGGTCCCAGCACTCCTTGATGCTGGTGGCGGCGGGAACCTCGATGGCAACGTGCTTTCCATGCTCCATGGCATAGACGGCAATGGGAGTGTGAAGCTGCCACGGGACGGCCAGGTACACGAGGTCGATGTCCTCACGCGCGCAAAGCTCCTTGTAGCCCTCTTCGCCGGAATACTCCGCCGCACGGGCGATTCCGTGACGGTCAAGGATCTGCTGGGCGCTTTCCACGCGCTCAGGATAGAGGTCGCAGAGGGCGACGATGGTGGCGTCCTCCAGGTAGCAGAAACGCTCCACGGCACCGGGGCCGCGCATGCCCAGACCGACAAAGCCCACGCGCACGTTCTCGATGGGGTCGCAGGCGAAGCCCAGCATGGACTGCTGGTCGGCCGGACGCGCCGGGGTGTTGTAAACGATCTGGTTATCCTTGATGGTATAACCGTACTCGTCCTTGCTCTTGTTACAGGACACGGCCAGCGCAACCAGTGCGAGAGTGGCCAGGATTGTGATTGTCTTTTTCATAATTGGTTAACTGTGTTATTCAAGCATCATGCTGCGGAAATCGTCGATGTCCTTCTGGCTCACACCGGCCACCTCCAGGAGGTATTTCTCCACGCCTTCGGCGAAGGTGCCGCCAACGGTCTCGTCCGCCATTTTCCAGAAGTAGGGCACCACTTCGCTGTAGACCCAGGCTTTCCGGGTATTCTTGAAGACAGGGGTCGGATTGCCGTCCTTTTCCGAGGAGGACACGCTGTATCCGACGGGAGCGAAATACGTTACTTCATAAGCCTTGCCGATATCGCCTTCGGGGACACCCAGCAGACCCAGCAGCAGGATGTCCAGGGTGCCGGTACGGTCACGGCCCAGCGAGCAGTGGAAGAACACGCCCTTTCCGGCCCGTAAACTGTTGACGACGAATTCAAAGCACTGCTTGGTGAAATTGCCGTTCGCATCGCCCTTGGTGAGCATGTAGGTTCCGCCCTGCTCGATGCCGGGAGCGCAGAAATCCAGCCCCGGGACGGCAGCCTTGGAAAGCCTGTCGCTGTTGCGCAGGTCCAGCTCCGCCCCGATGCCCTGGGCGATTGCCTCCGGACCGCCTTCCGAAACGGAGATCTCTTCCATGCGGCCGCCGCGGTAAAGCATCCGGTACTTGATGGTCTTTCCGTCCAGGCCGACCCAGCCGCCCAGGTCGCGTCCATTGCGGCAGCCGCCCTTGGCGGTCTTGCCCTTGAAGTAAACCTGATGCAGGCTGCCGGTGGTGGTGAAACCGCCCTCGGCGAGTACCTTGCCGCTGGCGGTGGTCACCTTGTAGGTGTACTGGTCGTTGGGCACCAGATTGGTGAAGTTGACATAACGGGAACCTTCCTTCACCGTCGATTCCGAACTCCAGCCAAGCTTGTCGGAAAGGGTCAGCGTCATGTCGCCGGCCTCCATGTCCGCTTCGTTCCAGCGGACGCTGTAGCTCGTCGGCTTGTCGGACGTGGGCTCGTTACCCCAGTTGAACATCTTTCCGTTCGGATCCTCCACGCCGTTCTCATCGTATTTCTTCCCGTTGAATCCGCCATAGTAATCGAGGACCTTGGTAAAGGACCAGTCACGGTCGGGATAGGTCACCTCCGTCAGGAATTTCTCCACGTTCGGATTGGTGGCCAGGACCGTAGCCCCGTCCGTAATCTCTTCCTCGGCACCCATGAAGACATCGTGGGCCTGAGTGACCTTCACGGACTTCGTCAGGACATCGGCGAAAACATACACGGTAGCTTCTCTGGGCGCCGTGCCGGGATTCTCTTCCACCGTGAGCTTGACCGTAACGGGCGAGGTAGACGCGGCACCTTTTTCCGGGCTCACCTTCACCCAGGAATCGAGGGACGATACCATCCATTCCACGTTGGAGGTAAAGGTCAGGGTTGCTTCACCGCCGGGGAAGGGCATGTCGATGTCGGTCGGACTGGTTATGACGACTTCGGGGGTTGGTTTCTGCTTATCATCAGGCCCATCCGGACCCGGTTCCGGTTGAGGCTCCGGCTTCTGCGGGCACGCTGCCAGCAGCGGAAGCATCAGCAATAAGGTCAAAAATCTCTTCGTCATGGTAATCAGTATTTTGGTTATTTAACTTCAATCAGGTAATTGCCCTCGAAAACGGGCGTGATGACCGGGTTCGCTCCGTCCACGGTATAGGAACGGGGCTCGTCGGCAGTGTATTCCGTCACCGTGTAGCTGCGGGAAGCGTCCAGGCCGCGGAGGGTGATGGGCCGGCCATCCCAGGAAGGGGCATAGAATGCATAGTACAGGGCGCCATCCTTCTCGATCACGTGCGCCTCCGGCTTGTCGATGCCATAGGTGTACAGGTTCAGGTACGTGCCCTTGGAGAGCATCTTATCCCGATAGATAGGGACCCATTTGCGCAGGAGGGCCTCCTTCTCGGGGGTTAGCAGGCTGCCGCCGCTTTCCGTAGCATCCGGATTCGCCTTGGGCCAGGTGAACTTGGTGCCGATGACCCCGCCCACGCCTACCTGCGAAGCGAAGTCCAGTCCGTTGTCGGAAAGTTCCACATGGTCCGCATAATAGGCCAGGTCCGGACACATGGCCGCGTAGGCCATGCGCTTCATGCGGATCTGGGCGCTGGACGTGGGATCCGACGCCACCGACTGGTTCATGAACGGTAGGTTGAAGAAATTGATGGCGCAGCCGCAGGGGCAGATCTGGACCACGGAACCCGGCTTGTCGGCCTGGGCGCGGTGATACAGGTGCGCAAAGAATTCCGGGAACCGCTCGGCGGCCTCTTCCGGGGAAGAAAGCCCGCTGGCGGGGTTGTAGTCGGGTTCGGAGAGGTTCAGGTGCTGGCCGTCCAGCTTGAAGCCGTCGAAACCCCAGTCCACCAGGAACATATCGACCAGGTCCTCGGTGTAGGCCCAGGTGTGGGGGTTCACCGGAGAAAGGTACCAGCTGTCCCACCAGGAGATGTCCTCGTGGGAGCCGTCCGCCTTCACCAGCAGCATTTCGGGATGTTCCGTCGCCAGGGCGCTGCCGGGATCCGCCGCCATGGGCGCCCACCAGATCTTCGCCTTGAGGCCGGCCGCGTGCACGGCGTCCGTCATCCGGCGCATGCCTTCCGCACCGATGCGGTCGTTGGCCGTCCAGTCGCCTTCGCAGATCTGGTAGCCATCGTCGATGTCCACCCACTTGAAGCCCAGCTCGACCACCTTGGGAAGGGTGCCGATGACTTCATCGACAGTGAATGTACGTTCATACCCCCAGGCGCACCAGACCGGCTCGTAGGCCTCTTCCGGAGAAACGGGAGCTTCCCAGCCGTACGTGTCGTGCATATAGCCGGCGAACTGCCGGAGCGGCTGGAAGAAATCGCCCTTGCCCTCCGTCACGAACTGCTTCAGGGCGAACAGCGTGTCGCCGGGAGCGAGTTCCACGGGCGTGGCGAATTCCTGCCGGATGGCGGCGCGGGCGGTGTTTCCGCTGCGGCTCACCGGCAGGGAAACCTGCTTGAGGACCGGCTCGGCAAGCCCCACGCTCATACAGACGTCCTTGTTCCAGAGACTGACCATCGGGATGCCTCCCCCATAGTCAGGGTCGTTCATACCCAGGAAGTTACGCTGGTAGAAATCCCTTTCCACCGGGAGGACCCAGTCCTTGCGCCAGCTGGTGGAGGAAGGCTGGAAGGACCAGACTTCCGTCCCCTTCACGGTAACAGGAGAGGTTTCGATGGCATCGATAGTGACGGACTTGGAACCGTTGTTTACGAAACAAACGCTCCGGAGCGTAAGGCCGTCGGCAGGAGTGCTGACGACGACTACAGCCAGGTTTTTCACGGGTTTGCCCCCGCTGTAGGCACAGTCGATGGCGGGCTGCTGCGTGCAGGCCGCCATCACTGTCAGGATGCTTATGCAGAAGGAAAGCCGTCTCATAGCGCAATCGGATGTCCGAAACGTTCCTTGCAGATCTCACGGACGGCTTCCAGCGAAGTAAAGGCGCCGGTGCCGCCGGACGCCGTGGTATTCACCGCACCCGTCAGGTTGCCGGTCTCCTGGCACGCCTCCAGCGGCATGCCCTTCACGAAAGCGCTCACGAAACCGGAGTTGAAGCTGTCCCCCGCCCCGATGGCGTCCACGACTTCCTTGTTCAGGAATGCCGGCAGGAAATGGCGGCTGCCATCCTTCCGGACCAGCAGGGAACCCTTGGAACCGCACTTGACCACCATGGCACATCCCAGGTAAGGGAGCACCTCGGCGATGGCGCTGTCCAGGTCCTGCTTCCCCGTCAGGGCCTGCAGTTCTTTCTCATTGGGCATGAAGACAGTGATCTTCGGGAGGACGGAAGCATAGTCCAGCCTCCAGGTCTCCATCGGATCCCACTGGGTATCGAGCGATACGGTGATTCCCTTGGAAACGGCCTTGTCCAGGATCTTGTGGATGTCCCGGAGCAGGCCGGACTGCATGAACAGCGACGAAAGGTGGATGTGCGACGCACTTTCAAATACTTCCGGGTCGATGTCGTCGAAACCCATGACGTCCATCGAACCCTGATAGGTCAGGTTCGCGCGGTCCTCGCCGTAATTCATGCAGATGGTGGCGCCGGTGGGCGTCTCCCCCATCTTGATGAAACGGGTTTCCACCCCCTTGGCTTTCAGGGAGGTGCAGACCAGGTCGCCGAAAGAGTCGCGGCCGACCAGGCCCACGAAACAGACCTTGCTGCCCAGGGCGGCTGCGTTCGCCGCAAAAATGGCCGTGGAAGACCCCAGGGTGACGGTCATGTCCTTGGCAAACTTCTCTTTCCCGATTTCGGGTTCGGATTCAATGCGGTTCAGGATGATGTCGACGTTGAGCTCGCCGATCGCAGCGATGTCGTACTGTTTCATTTGGTTTTCGTTTTATACTGCGAATATGATAAAACATCGGCAAATTTCATAATGCCAGCTCATTTTTAATAAAAAAAAACATTTCGTTTTGTTTCATTCCAAAATTCGTTTTATATTTGCGAAAGTGAAACACTAACCATGGTGACCATGAATATCTACGATTCCGCCCAGGGCCGTCGCTCAGCCATCCTACAAAGACTCCGAGAGGATTCCACCGTAAACGTCACCGAATTGAGCCACGAATTCGGTGTTTCGGAAGTGACCATCCGAAAGGATCTCCGCATCCTGAAGGAGCGGAAACTCCTGATCCGCGTACACGGAGGCGCCATCATGGGTGCCAATGCGACCTCGGACGAGACGGAAGAACGGAATTTCCACTTCAAGCAGCTTGTGAACGCCCGTGAGAAAGAGTCCATCGGCCGGGCGGCCGCAGCCCATATCAAGAACGGGGACACCATTCTCGTCGACTCCGGCACCACCGCCCTTCAGGTCGTACGCAACCTTCACGCATTCAATGACCTGACCATCATCACCAACTCCGTTAGCGCCATGCTGGAAGCCCTGAAATACAAGCGTTTCCGGGTGATTCTCCTGGGTGGTACCGTCCGCGAATCCAGTAATTCCATCGTAGGTCCGCTGGCAGAATCGAACCTCAAGCTCTTCTACTGCGACAAACTGTTCCTGGGGGTGGACAGCATCAGCATGGAAGCCGGCCTTTCCACCCCCAGCATGGAGGAGGCCAGCACCAACCAGGTCATGATCTCCAGGGCCAGGGAGGTCATCGCCGTCTTCGATTCCTCCAAGGTGAACAAGCGTTCCCTCGCCTTCATCGCCATGCCCGACAAGATCCATACGGTCATCACCGACAGCCACGTTCCGGCCAGTTTCAAGAGCCAGTTACGATCGATGAAAATCAATGTCGAAACGGTTCCTGTTTAAGAAATCGAAACACTACGAAGCATTTTTAACAGCAGAGATAAGTTACTGTTTTTTAATTAGTTAGTAGGAGATTTACGGCTTTTCAACTATTCCGTTTCATATTTTCACGCCTTGAAACGAAATATTTCGATTGTTTCTTTTTATATTTGCAATTGGTAGAAAGCAAACCACAGCAAGTATGACACAGGATTTTCACACATACAGGGAGATACGGCAGCAGCCCCGTGTCTGGCGCAAGGCCTATGACATCATCCGTGCACGCAAAGCCGAAATCCAGTCTTTCCTGGATGCGAATCTGGACGAAGATTTCACCATCGTCCTGACAGGAGCCGGAACATCCGCCTATATCGGTGACGCCCTCGAACCGGCCCTTTCCAGAATCCGCAGGGGCGTCCGTGCCATCGCCACCACCGACATCATCACCGATCCCGGTCTCTATTTCGACAAGGACAGCAAGATCCTGCTTGTCTCTTTCGCCCGTTCCGGGAACAGCCCCGAGAGCGTGGGCGCGGTGAAAGCCGTGGAGAAAGCCGCCGGCAAGGTGGTGCATATCTTCATCACCTGCAACGAGAACGGCGAACTGGCCCGGATGAAGGGTTCCCACATCCTCACCGTCCTCCTGCCCCCCGAGACGAACGACGTATCCCTGGCCATGACCAGCAGCTACTCCACGATGCTCCTGGCCTGTTCCATGATCGCCCGGATCGACCACATCGAAGAAGAGAAAGAGAATATCGACATCCTTTCGGAGAAGGTGGAAGCCGCCATGGACCGCTACGAATCCGCCATCCGCGGGATCGCCGGGCGCGACTTCAGCCGCGCCGTCTTCCTGGGTTCCGGTCCCCTCAAGGGCGTCGCGGAGGAATGCCGCCTGAAGCTCCAGGAGCTTACCGACGGCGCCGTAATGTGCGCCTTCGACTCCTTCCTGGGCTTCCGCCACGGTCCCAAGGCCCTGGTGAACCCGGATTCCATGCTGGTGTACCTCCTTTCGTCCAATCCCGACATCCAGCGCTACGAGCTGGACCTCATCCGCCAGATCAAGTCCAACAACGACGTGAAGGCCAGCGTCATCGTTTGCCAGCGTAAACCCGCCCTGGAAGAGGACGCCTACGACCTTTGCGTGGAAATCGGCATTCCGGACAGCGTTCCCGACTACTTCGCCTGCGTGTCCTACGTCTTCGTGGGCCAACTGCTGGGCTACTACAAATCGATTGCAACCGGACTCAGTCCCGACTCCCCTTCCGTTTCCGGGAACATCTCCCGCGTCGTGGAGGGCGTCACCTTATATCTTTAATACCATGCCGAAAACAGAACAACTGCTCCACAGGATCGACGAGCTCCAGCGCGCGACCGGCATTCCGCGTACCATCTTCGCGGCCTGCCCCAACTCCCCCGCCGTCATCAGTGCATCCATCCGCGCTGCCAAGCGCAACAACGCTCCCATCTACTTCGCCGCCACCCTGAACCAGATCGACTGCGACGGTGGCTACACGGGCATGACGCAGGCGGAATTCACGCGGCTGATCCGTTTCGAGGTGGAACGCGTCCATTTCACCGGTCCGGTCATCATCGCCATCGACCACGGCGGCCCCTGGCTCAAGGACCGCCAGCGTACGGAGAAATGGTCCGTCAAGGACGCCATGGACGGCGTCAAGAAATCTTTCGAGGCCGCTGTCCTCGCCGGATACGACCTCATCCACGTGGACCCGACCGTGGACATCAACGTCCCGAAGGGCGAAATCATCGACATCCGCCTCGTGGCGGCCCGTACGGTGGAACTGATCGCCCACGTGGAGAACTTCCGCAAGCAGAAAGGTCTTCCCGCCATTTCCTACGAAGTGGGAACCGAAGAGGTCCACGGCGGCCTCGCCGACGAGAAGACGTTCGATACGTTCATCAATGAATTGAAAAACGGGTTGGTTAGTGTTGGTTTGCCCGACGTATGGCCTTGTTTCATCGTCGGGAAGGTGGGCACGGACCTGGACACTACGGTGTTCGACCCCGAGGTCGCGAAACGGCTCACCACGAAGGTGCGTCCTCTGGGTAGCTACATCAAAGGCCATTATACCGATGATGTGGCTAACCCGGAGGAGTATCCTTTGTCCGGCATGGGCGCCGCCAACGTCGGACCCGAATTCACCATCAGCGAATACCGCGCCCTGTGCGAACTGGAGCAGATGGAGGTGGAATATGAGAAAGAAGGCCGCGTGGCCGTCCTCTCCCACATGAAAGACGTTCTGCACGAGGCGGTTCACGAGTCCCACCGCTGGGAAAAGTGGCTCCACGAAGACGAGCAGGGCAAGGACCTTTGCGAGCTCACCCCGGAGCGCCAGGACTGGATCGTCGCAACCTGCTGCCGCTACATCTGGCAGCAGCCCGCTCCCCTCGCCGCCCGCGGCTTCCTGTATGCGAACCTCACCCGCCTGGGAATCGACCCGGAACAGATCGTCCTGGGCCGCATCGAAAGGGACATGGACAAGTATTTCCGTGCGTTCAATCTGGTCGGACTGAACGATTTACTATAGTAAATGCAACGAAATCTATTCATTTTTCATCTTTATTAACAATAACCAATAGGTCTCGCCATGAGAAAAATCTATTCCTACCTGCTTGCAGTCCTTGCAGCCGCCGTGCTTGCAATCCCTGCAACGGCCCAACAGATTACGGTCTCGGGCCAGGTTTTGGACGCCTCTGACGGCCAGCCCCTCATCGGGGTCGGCGTCATGCTTTCCGGCAGTAACGGTACCGTTACCGATTACGAAGGAAAGTATGTGATTAAGGCGCCCGCCAATGCAACCCTCACGTTCTCTTCCCTGGGCTATGTCAGCGTCTCGGAAGCCGTGAACGGACGCACAGTCATCAACGTTTCCCTCACGCCCGACACCGAGGCACTCGACGAGGTCGTCGTCCTGGGTTACACCACCCAGAAGAAGGCTGAAATCTCCAGCGCCGTCGTCTCCATGAGCGGCGAGAAACTCAACAACGTGGCTTCCCCCGATATCGGTAACATGCTGCAGGGTAAGGTAGCCGGCGTGGTCGCGATGAACTCCAGCGGTCAGCCTGGCGCTTCCGCCTCCATCCGTATCCGCGGTACCGGCTCCATCACCGCAGGCGCCGACCCGATGTATGTGGTCGACGGTGTCGCCGGTGGTGACTTCAACCCCAACGACGTGGAAACCATCTCCGTCCTGAAGGATGCATCCGCCACCGCCCTCTACGGTGCAGCGGCTGCCGGCGGCGTTATCGTCGTCACCACCAAGAATGCCAAGCAGGACAAGCCTATCGTGAACTTCAAGGCCTCCTATGGTATCAAGAAGGCCCTTACCGGCCGCTTCAAGGCGATGAACTCGGAGGAACTCTACTACACGCAGAAGCAGATGTACTCCAAGACCATCTTCCCGAGCCAGCGTCCGGAAGAGCTGCTGACCCAGGATTTCGACTGGGTGAACAACAGCTTCCGTCTGGGCAACGTCCAGAACTACTATGCTTCCGTGGGCGGCCGCGCCGGCCGTACCAACTACTACGTGAGCATGGACCACTACAATGAGAACGGTACCCTGGTCAATACGAACTACAAGCGGACCTCCGCCCGTATCAACCTGTCCACGGCCATCACCGACCGTCTCACCATGAACACCCGCGTGAACTACAAGCGCACCAATTCCCGGGAAGAATCCTCCTATGTGACCCTGGAATGCGCCTACCGCGCCCTTCCTTGGGATATCCCGTATGTGATCGACGCCGACGGCAACATCACCGACGAGGTCCTGCTCGTGAACGAGCCCAAGCGTTCCGATAACGGAAAGCCCTGGTACTCCCACGACAAGTACAACATCCTCCACAACGAGCTCTACAACTACAGCAAGGGCCGTGGCGAAAGCCTGGTGGCCGACCTCCAGTTCATCTGGAACATCACCGACTGGCTCAGCTTCACTTCCAACAACCGCTACGATTCCTCCAACGATTTCTGGGAGTCCTACATCGATCCCCGCACCCAGTCCCCTTCCTATGCCAACAACGGCCACCTTTCCAATTCCGACGGTGAGTACAATGGCTGGGGCACCACGAATCTCCTCAAGTTCCACAACGTCTTCAACGAGATCCACGACGTGAGCGCGATCGTCGGTTGGGAGTACGGCGAGGGTTATTCCCGCAGCCTGGCTACCGAAGGTAAGAACATGCCTGCCGGCCAGCGTTCCATCAGCAACTGCGCCCCCAGCACCATCGAGTCCTCCGGTTACGACTACAATTCCCGCACTTGGGCCCTCCTGGCCCAGGCCCAGTACTCCCTGATGGGCAAGTACATCTTCACCGCTTCCATCCGTTACGATGAAAGCTACAAGTTCGGCCCGCTGAACCGCGGTGGTTACTTCCCGGGCGTCTCCGGTGCCTGGATCGTCTCCAACGAGAATTTCATGAAGAATCAGAACTTCCTGAGCTTCCTGAAGTTCCGCGCCGGTTACGGTAAGACCGGTAACGACAGCATCGCCGCTTTCCGCTATCAGGACACCTACGTGCTCGACGCCAACTACGAAGGCATCACCGCCGCCGTCCTTTCCCAGCAGGCCAATCCCCGTCTGGGCTGGGAAGAGGCCTACATGACCAGCCTCGGTATGGACGCCACCATCAAGAACAACGTCAACATTACCGTCGACCTCTATAACACCATCAATACCAAGCTCTTGCTTGCCGTTCCTACCGCCACCTCCACGGGCTTCTTCGAGTTCATGGACAACCGCGGTACCGTGCGCAACCGCGGTGTTGAATTCGCCATCGACGGTTCCCTCCTCAAGATCGGAGATTTCCGCTGGGACGCCGGCTTCAACATCGGCTTCAACCAGAACCGCGTGATCGAACTTCCCGACGGCGACGGCGACGGTGTCCCGGATGACATCCTCCAGACCACTTCTTCCGGTTACAACCAGAAGATCTCCGTGGGCCGCGACATCTACTCCTGGTTCATCCCGAAGTGGGTGGGCGTGGACATCGAGAACGGCGACCCGCTGTGGGAGAACATCGACGAGAACGGCAACGTCACCACTACGAACGATTACGCCAAGGCTACGCCCCAGTTCGTCGGAACCGCTTCCCCGCTGTTCAGCGGCGGCCTTAACATGGCCTTGAGCTGGAAGGGCCTGACCCTCAGCGCCAACGGCAGCTTCATCGTGGGCAACAAGGTGTTCAACTACACCCGCTGCGTCATGGACTCCGACGGTGCCTACACCGACTACAACCAGATGTCCCACGACAACGGCCTCGGTTGGATCCGCTGGCAGCCCGGAGACCCGGACGGTCTCAACTACGCCGCCACCCATCCCCGCCTGGTCCTGAACGGAAACAAGAACTCCTGCAAGCCTTCTTCCCGTCAGCTCGAAGACGGCAGCTTCTTCCGCCTGCGTAACGTCACCCTGAGCTACGACCTGCCCAAGAACGCCATCAAGCGCATCGGCATGTCCGGCGCACGCCTGTTCGTCAGCGCCGACAACATCCTCACCATCTCCCGCTTCGCCGGTATGGACCCGGAAGTCCGCCTGGAAGCCACTTCCTGGAGCCTCGCCGGTTCATACAGCAACAACTATCCGGTCCCGATGTCCGTTTCCGTGGGTGTCGACGTGAAGTTCTAATCCTTAGGGTACATGGCAAGAAGACTTGACATATTCCTGATTTTGGCCGGCGTCCTGACGCTTGCTGGGTGCAACATGGATTACTATCGCAGTGATACCATGACCTCCTCCCAGTTCAAGAACGACCCGAGTTCCGCCGTGTTCTCCACGGACGGCAACTACGCGATGTTCAAGACGCCGATGGAATACAGGGGCAAGTCCGATAATGGTCTCACATTCATCAAGATGTGGAACCATATGACCGAGATGCGCGGAGACAACGCCATGCTTTCCGGCACCACGTCGTCTCCTATCTACAACTCGGCCTGTTATGACGATACCCCTGATCTGAAGCATTCCTACTATTTCTGGTGGTGCTGCTACAAGATCATCTACTCGGCCAACTCCATCATCGAGATGGTTCCGGAAGGTGAAGCCTTGAACAACCAGCTCCTCGGAGAGAACTACTTCATGCGGGCGTTCTGCCACCTGTGCCTGAGTTGCCTGTACTCCAAGCAGTATCCCCTGGGCCGCGACAATCCGGGTGTGGTGCTCCGCACCTCCACGGATTGCTCCGTGACGGAAAGGTCCACCGTGGGTGAGGTATATGACCAGATCGAGGCCGACCTCAAGAAAGCGGTCGAACTCCTGAAGGGAACCACCCGTCGCGGCGACGCCGGCTACATCTCCTACGATGCCGCCCGCGCCCTGCTCTCCCGCGTGTACCTGTACATGGAGAAGAACCAGGAGTGCCTGGACCTGTGCAACGAGATGCTGGGGGCCGATCCTGCCGCCAACCTGGACCAGGATCTGGACAACTACTTCATCAACGCGCGCACTTCCAAGGAAACCCTCTGGTGCATCGCCTGCACCCCGCTGGATGCAGTCGGACGCAGCTCCCTGGGTTCCATGTACTATTCCACCAACGGCACCGGCGGTGTCGGCTGGGGCGAAGTCTACTGGACGGATCCGCTCATCGAGCTGTTCCGGCGCTACCCTGGAGACAAGCGTTTCGCCGCTTACTTCAGCACGTACGGCCAGCTCAATGACGGTACCAAGATGGTGCACTGGCCCATTGACGACGGGAAGAACTTCTTCCGTTCCAATGCCATCGTGTGCGGTAAGGACAAAGGCCTTACCCCCGATGCGAACGGGAATTTCACCTTCACCTATCTGGACAAGCAGTACACCACCGTCTACAAGTCCAAACCCGGCGTGAACAACGGATATCCGCAGTACTTCATCAACTACAACGGCGCGGAAACGCAGGTTTACGTGCGCGACAACGTTGACTTTGCCAACGGAACCCGCAACACCTACCCGCAGAACTACATGTCCAAGTTCGCCAACCAGGACGGAGATCCCAACCTGAGCTCTCCCGTCATGCTGCGCTGGGCGGAGGTGATCCTGAACCGGGCCGAGGCGGAAGCCAAGCTCGGACAGGACGCGGCCGCCATCAAGGACGTGAACGTGCTCCGCAAGCGGGCCGGCATCCACGAGTGGGCCAACCTCGCCGAATGCCAGGGTCACGAGTACAAGACCTCCCTCGACGTCGTCCTGGACGAGCGCCGGATGGAATTGTGCTTCGAGGCCCAGCGCCCCTTCGACCTTATCCGCAACAAGCGGAACATAGACCACAGGTTTGCCGGCGTACAGCCCTGGAAGGAGTACCCGTATGACTGTGATGAATTCCTTTTTGCTATCCCGGCCGACGAAATCCTCGTAAGCGGAATTTCCCAGAACCCGGGTAAGGGAACCAATAAATAACAGAATTTCGACATGAAAAAGCTTATAACCCTCGGAATCGCCCTCCTGACCCTGGCAGCCTGCAACATGGACTTCTACCGGTCAGACGTGATGACTTCCAACATGCTGAAGGCGAATCCGGATGCAGCGGTCTATACCACGGACGGTATCTACTCGCTGTTCAAGGACAACGTGGCATACCGTGGCAAGAGCATCGACGGTATGGAGTATGCCCGTCTTATCTTCCAGATGACCGAGTTCCGCGGCGACAACGTCTGCCTCTCCGGTGAAACCTCCGACCCTCTGTGCCAGCAGATCCGTTACAACGATTTCGGCGCCCAGAAGTCCAACTATTACATGTGGTGGATCGCCTACAAGGTGATCTATGCCGCCAATTCCAACATCGAAGCCATGGAGGAAGGCGCAAGCGCCCTCACCGACCATATGCTGGGTGAGAACTACTTCTTCCGTGCCATCGGTCACTTCCACCTGGTGGAACTGTATGCGAAGCAGTATGCCCTGGGCCGTGATAACCTGGGCGTCGTGCTCCGTACCTCTACGGACTGCTCCGAAACCCACCGCGCCACGGTGGGCGAGGTGTACGACCAGATCGTCCTTGACCTCCAGAAGGCCATGGAACTGATGAAGGGCAAGAGCCCGCGCGGCGACAAGGGATTCGTTTCCTATGAAGCCGCTGCCGGCCTCCTCACCCGCGTGTACCTGTACATGGAGAAGAACCAGGAGTGCCTGGACCTTTGCAACGAACTGCTGGGCAGCGATCCTTCGGCCAACCTCATGGCCACTGCCGACCTGCCCACCTACTTCGCCAATGCCCGTACCGCCAAGGAAACCATCTGGTGTCTTGCACACAACCCGACCGATACCCAGGCCCGCGGCTCCATCGGCTCCATGTACTATTCCACCAACGGCACCGGCGGTGAAGGCTGGGGCGAGATGTACTGGGCCGACCCGCTCATCGAACTCTTCCAGCGCTATCCGGACGACAAGCGCTTCGCCGCTTACTTCAGCCTGTACGGCCAGCTCAACGACGGTACCAAGATGGTCCACTGGCCCATCAACGACGGCGTCAACAACTTCCGTCCCAACGCCATCGTAGCCGGTAACGGAAAGGGACTTACCCCTGACAAAAACGGGAACTATACCTTCTCCTATCAGGGCAAGACCTACACGACCGTGTACAAGTCCAAGCCGGGCGTCAACAACGGCTACCCGCAGTATTTCATCAACTACGAAGGTCAGGAGACCCAGGTGTTCGTCCGCGACAACACCGACTTCGCCTCCGGTGTCCGCAACACCTATCCGCAGTACTACATGTCCAAGTTTGCCTGGCAGGACGGAGATCCCAACCTTTCCTCCCCGGTCATCCTCCGCTGGGCGGAGATCATCCTGAACCGCGCCGAAGTCGAGGCCAAGCTGGGCCAGGATGAGGCCGCCATCAAGGACATCAACATCCTCCGCAAGCGGGCCGGCATCCACGAGTGGGCCAACCTGGCTGAGTGCAAGACGCACGAGTACAAGAGCGCCCTCGAGGTCGTCCTGGACGAGCGCCGCATGGAGCTCTGCTTTGAAGGCCACCGTGCCTTCGACGTCTATCGCAACCGTCTGAGCATGGACCGCCGCTTCGCCGGTGTCCAGCCTTGGGAGGTGGTGGACTGCAACGACCTGCGCATCCCTTACCAGATTCCGGACGACGAGATTCTGGTGAGCGACATCGAGCAGAATCCCAGATAATTGTTCAACACCAAACCATTTACTAACTTATTAATTATCAACACAATGAAAAAGGTACTTTCATTCCTGGCCATCGCTGCCATGGTGCTTGTTGCCTGCAGCAAGACTCCCACTCCGAAACCGAATCCGAACCCGGATCCCGAACCGGAACCGGAACCGGAACCCGAGTATGTGATGCCCATCACCGTCGACGGTGACTTCGCCGACTGGGCCAAGCTCGATGCCACCAAGGTGGCCTCCGCCAAGTCCGACGCCGCTTCCCCTTGGGACGCCGTCAAGGAAATCCGCGTTTATGCTGACGAGGCGTATGTCTTCTTCTATCTGGAGTATGACAACGCACAGATTGGCGATCTCCTGGCTGGTGCCAATGGAACGAATGACGAGGGAGAACCGCTCGGTCTTCCTATCCGCCTCAATCTGAACACCGACGGTGAATTCACCACCGGTTACGCCAACTACTCCCTGGATGCCTATGACTTCATTATCGAAGGCAGCCTCGCCCAGGACGGTGCCTGGAAGTCTTTCGACGGTACCCTCCATCAGAGAATCGACGGTTGGGTGGCTCTTCAGGAAGGCGGCCTTTGCGAAGGTGCTGGAAATGGCAACAAGTATGAGATTGCCCTCACCCGTGATATGTTCAACGGCGCTGCCCTCAAGAGCGACGTTCCCATGCCGATGGGCGATGAGTTCTACGCCGGTGTGCGTTTCTACACTCCTTCTTGGGGCGAACTCGCCAACATGCCTGACGGCCCCGTCACGGATGACAACGCCAAGGGTTGGGGCCACCTGCTGAAGGTGACCACTGTTAAATAATTGAACACTTTAAACTTAGTATGGATATGAAGAAAATTCTCTCTTTCCTGGCTATCGCCGCCATGGTTATCGTTGCTTGCAGCAAGAAACCGACTCCGACCCCGACCCCGACTCCGGAACCGGAACCCGAACCGGAACCCGAGTATGTCGCTCCGATCACCATCGACGGTGACTTCGCCGACTGGGCCAAGCTCGACGCTTCCAAGGTGGCAACCGCCACTTGCCCGAGCGATCCGAAGTATGATGCTCTCAAGACCCTCAAGGTGTATGCCGACGAGCACTATATCTTCATGTATGCCGAATTCACCCCTCAGGAAGAAGGCGCTCCCATCTCCTGGGATGTCTTCATGAACGCCGACAATTCCGCAGAGACCGGCGGTTACGCTGATTTCTGGAATGAGCCCGACAACGAGTGGCTCTTCGAAGGTGGTCTCGATGACTGGGACGCCAGCCTCTTCAAGTGGTGGGGCGAGGTCGGTGCAAACTCCTGGACCTGGGCCGATCCCTCTGTTGATCATGGTGATGATGACGCCTGGGGTGCGTTCGTACCCGCTGCCGGTTTCTGCGCCAGCTCCGCTGACCTTGTCAACGGTAAGGTAGAGTTCTCCATCATGCGTGAAATGCTGGAGGAAACCGTGAAATTCGCCGACACCTTCACCATGGGTGCCATGCTTTCCGTCAGTTGGACCACGGCCGGTGTCCTTCCTTGCGCCCCCATTACCGACGACAACACCAGCGGTATAGCTCCCAAGCTCAAGGTTACCGTCGTCAAGTAATTGACTCCCTTTCTTATGGCCATAGGCGCGACACTCTGTGCCGGCCTATGGCCTTTTTTTTAAAACCGTCACGTTCGGAGAAACAATAATCAACATGAAGAAAATCTATATCCTCATGGCCCTTCTGGCCACATTCGCCATTTCCTGCAGCAAACCCAGCAACGATCCTACGCCCAAGCCCGATCCGAAGCCGGATGATGAACAGCCGACGCCGGAACCGGAACCGGAGCCGGACCAGTATGTGGCCCCCATCACCGTTGACGGCGATTTCTCCGACTGGGACAAACTGGACGCCTCCAAGGTCGTCGTAGCTTCCTGCGCCGAAAATGCGCTCAAAACGGGCCTGAAGGTGCTGAAGGTGTTTGTGGACGAAATGTACATGTTCGTCTATTTCGAATACGACGACGCTGCCATTCCTGACAAGAGCGACGTCCAGGGACATGTCTATTTCGATGCGGACAACGACGAAACCACCGGCGGCTGCGCCAACCAGTGGACCCCGGGCTGCATCGAGTATATGGGAGAAGGCCACTTCTTCCGGAATGACGCCATCTCCATCTTCGATCCTTCCCTCTCCTTCTGGACAGGAGAACCTCAAAAGGAAGGCTGGGAGTGGGAGGACGTCGTCGCCAGCGGCAGCGGCCTGTTCAACGGGACCGGCAAGGACGGCAAGTATGAAATGGCCATGCTGTTCGAGATGTTCCCCGGCCAGCCCGTTCCGCTGGGAGACACCTTCGGTTTCGGCATGGATATCCAGCAGGCCTGGAGTTCTGTGGGCATCCTTCCCAACGCCGACTCCAATGACGATAACCCCAACGGGAAAAGCAAGCTTCTCACCGTAAAACGCCCGTAATAATGAGAGCAAAGAATCTGTATTTCCTTCCCTGTGTGCTCCTTCTGGTCCTTTCGACCGCGTGCAACAAGGGGAAAGGCGGCGAGGACGATCCCTTCGCCGGACTTGAAAAAGTGACTTATACGGAATCCGACGCCGTATTCCCGAATCCCGAACGCGGTTTCTACGCGACCCGGGAAACGCACAATGCGACGGCGAATCCGCTTACCGCCGCAGCCATCGACGTAGCCCGCGCAGCCGGACGCTCGCTCTATCTTTTCGAGTATTATCTGACCGACTATGTCGCCTGCGACATCGCAGACGAGTATCTTGCCCTGATTCGGAAAAACTTCCAGGTCATCCGCGAGAACGGTGCAAAGGCCTTGATACGCTTTGCTTACTCCAACGGCTATTCCGAGAAAGACCGTCCCTGGGATGCCACCGAAGAGCAGGTTCTGCGTCACGTCGCCCAGCTGAAGCCCATCTTTCAGGAGTATTCCGACGTCATCTATGTGATGCAGGCCGGATTCGTGGGCTCATGGGGAGAATGGTATTACACCGAAAACTTCTACATGAATCCCTACAGAACGGAGCACTATCTGCCGCGCAAGCATCTGCTGGACGCTCTCCTGGACGCCCTTCCCGATGACCGGCAGGTCGAGGTCCGCACCCCTGCCTTCAAGATGAAGATCTACGGGTATGCCCTGGCCGACACGCTCACCGCTGCGGAAGCGCACGCTCCGACCGTAAAGGCGCGCATCGCCGGTCACAACGACTGTTTCCTGGCGTCCGAGTCTGACACGGGCACCTTCAACGGCAAGACCGACCGCGAATATTGGATGGCCGAGACCCGCTATACCATCATGGGCGGAGAGTCCTGCGGCCTGTCGAAATACTGCGACTGCGAAGACGGTGAGAACTACGACGGTGCCATTACCACCATGGAGAAATACCACTTCTCCTACCTGCACATCAGCTATCATCCGCAGGTCCTGGGCCGCTGGAAGCAGCAGAACTGCTTCGATGAGGTTGATAAGCGCCTGGGCTACCGCCTGGTGCTGCGCGAGGGAGGCTTCTCCGCGACCGCCAAGGCCGATTCCGATTATCACGTGGTCCTGAACATGGAGAACGTGGGCTTCGCCGCCCCGATGAATCCGCGCGACGCCTTCCTGGTGATTTCCTCCTCCGACGGAAAGACTGTAAAATCTTATCCCGTCAATTCCGATCCGCGCACCTGGCATTCCGGCACCTTCACCCTGGACCAGACCATCAAGCTCCCCGCTACTCCCGGGAAATATGTCCTGAACCTGTACCTTCCGGATCCGAAGGCCACGCTGAAGGACAATCCCCGCTTCGCCATCCGGCTGGCCAACGAGAACGTCTGGGACGAAAAGACAGGATTCAACGTCCTGAAAGAAATCACGGTTGAATAATGAAACCGCTGAGGCTGCTATCCCTCCTGTTTCTGACACTTGTTTCCTGTACGGAGACAAGTGTCAGGAACTTTTGGGACAGCCGCAGTATAGATTACTCGGATATCCGGGCCGCCGAAGACCAGTTCGCGGATTTTGCCGAACTGGCCGTAGCAGCACCGGAAGCCGATGCCCTGGCAGCCCTGGATGTCCTCTTCGACAAACTGAAGCAAGACACCGTGGCCTGTTATCTTTATGCAGAGTGGGTGGACATGGCTTTCTACAGCCCGGTCTCCCCCTGCCGGAACGCCGCCCTGTACTCCAAAGCCGTCGACAGGATGGTGGAGGACGGCGTCCTGACCCTGAGTGACTGCGAACCTTTCCTGCAGAAGCGGGACTGGATCCTGTACAACGTGGAAGGCGGCAAAGCCACCGTTCCCGGAATCTCTTCCTTCGACACCCGTACCCTGGTGCTGGTACTGGACCTCAGCTGCCCTTCCTGCCGGGAGGCGCTGGAGAAACTGGCCGCGGCCCCCGAGTGGAGCGGCCTCCCCAAGATCGCCGTCTGCCTGGGGCAGGGCCCCCGACCCGCCGTCCCGGACTGGGAGTACCTGTTCCCCGAACAGGGCTCGGCCGTCTTCGACATTCAATTGACTCCCATTTATTTCATCATAGCTGCGGACGGGACCGTGGAACGCGGTTACGCACTGGCAAAATAACTGTTAGGCCATGAAAAAGACTCTTTTCCCTATTCTTGCCATCATCGCATCGCTGGCTTTCCTTCCCTGCTGCCTTTCCTGCTCGCAGGAAGACCAGCCCGAACAGGAACAGGAAACCCCGGAAGACAAGGATAAGGATAAAGATAACGATAAAGAGAAAGACACGGACAAGGAGCAGGACGACGGGAAGCCCAAGGCCGGCGACTACACCTTCACGGCATCGGCCCTGAAAGGGACCTGGGCCGCGGGTGACCAGATCTATGTCCACGGTTCTTATTTCACCGGCGCCAAGACGTTTACCCTCGCCGCGAGCGACATCTCTTCCGACGGGAAAACCGCCACGCTGCACCTGGACGAAGGCATGATGGAGTTCCTGGCCCTTCCGGATTTCCTGTACGCCGTGTACCCCGCCCAGGCGGCTGTTCCCGGCGACGGCCTCATGGACAGCAACATCGACTTCAAGCAATGGGATGTTCCGCTTTGCCTCGCCTACCTGAAAGGGACCGATTTCGCCTTTACCGACGCGACGGCCGGATTCCGGTTCTCGGTGTCCGGGGACTATGATTCCTTTGCCCTCGCCGGCAACCAGCGGCCGGGCCTCCGCGTCCTGAGCTATTCCGCCGACTATAATTCGACCGGTAAAGTCCCGGCTTCGCCCCGCGTGGACGGCTATCCTTTCCTGTACGGGGACATTACCGACGGAGTCGCCAGTTTCTGGTATCCCGGCGGCGTGACCCTCAAGAAAGGGTTCACGCTCTATCTGGGAAAGGACGGAGCCTGGCCCATGGCCTACACCGTGGACACGGACTTCTCCCTGGAAAAGGGAAAAATCACCGATTTGGGCGACATTACCGCTTCTCTGGTCCCCTACTCCGGACCGGAGCCCAAAATGCCTGAAATGGGCGAAAGAACCAAGTTCTCGGTGAAATTCAACGAACTCTCCGGCCTGTGGCTCAGTGCCGACGGGACGTTCCTCTGGGCCGTGGATGACAACGGGCCCCTGGGAAAGATTTCCTTCGAGGGCGAGGTGCTGGAGAAAATCAGCATGTCCGGAGAGCATGAGGCCGTTACCATCGACCCTGCCACGGGAGACCTTCTCATCGGCAACGAGGAGCCGGTGAGCATCTATCGCGTTCCCGGTCCGGACTATAACAAGCGGACCAAGCTCTTTACGATCGCCGGCACCAGCAGCTTCGGCAATGCCGGCCTCGAGGGACTCACCTATTACAAGGACGGCCAGATCCTTGCGGGCATGCAGACGGGTTCCTGGCTCTTCTGCTGCGACCTGGCAACCGGCGAGGTACTGTGGAAAAAGGAGATGCGAAAGATCTTTCCTGTGATTACCGAAATCGCCGACGTGTGCTATGACCCGCTCACGGACTGGCTGTGGATCCTGGATTCCGAGTCCCACAAGTTCTTCGCCCTCAGCGGGGATGCCGAAACGCTGTTCGGGTCCTACACCATGAAGGGCACCGACAATCCGGAGGCCATCTGCATCGATCACGAGCGCAGCTGCATCTGGATCGGCGACGACTGCGAAAAGACCTCCTATCTCTACCGGTACGATTTCACCGGCCTGGACGACGCCATCCTTCCGTAATCCCCCGAATCACGCTGATATGAAAAAGACCTCCCTGTACTTCGCGGCCGCGCTGCTTCTCCTGGTTTCCTGCAAAGGGAAGAAGGAAGAAAACGTCCTGCAGTACTATGCAACGCCCAATCCTTACGAAATCGCGAACGTTACGATGCCGCCCGTGGACAACGAGGTGCGCAATGTCATCATCATGATCGGAGACGGAATGGGTCTGGAACAGGTCAGCTGCGCGTGGGTCGTGAACCACGGCAAGCTGAACCTGGACCATTTCCCGTATGTAGGCATTTCCCGGACCTGGTGCACCGATAAGCTGATCACCGACTCCGGAGCGGGCGGAACCGCCATCTCTTCCGGTAAGAAGACGGCCTACAGCCACGTGGGTACGGCTCCGGACAACAGCGACATTCCTTCCGTGCTGGTGAAGGCACAGCAGCTGGGCAAGAAAACCGGCGTAGCCGTCACGTGTCACTTCGCGGATGCGACGCCCTGCGATTTCTGCTGCCACAACGAGTACCGTTACAACCAGGACGACCTCATCGCCGATTATGTGGAGTGCGGCGTAGACTACCTGGCGGGCGGCGGCCTGGACTGGTTCACCGTGAACCGGAAAGACGGCCGTGACATCACGAAGGAAATGGCCTCCGCGGGCTACACGGTGGCCCTGACTGAAGAGGAACTGATGGCGGCGGAGCTGCCGGTCATCGGCATTCTCGCCCCGGACAATCTGCCCGTGGCGATGGAGCGCGGTGACCTGTACCGGCACACCGTGACCCACGGTCTGGACATCCTGTCCCGCGAGAGCGGCGACAAGGGTTTCGTGATGATGCTGGAGGGTTCCTGCATCGACGACTGGCTCCATGGGAACGACATCGGAAAGGCCATGGAGGAACTCCTTGATTTCGACCGCACCATCGGTGACGTCCTCGAGTGGGCGGCGGCCGACGGCCACACCCTCGTGGTCGTCACGGCCGACCACGCCACGGGTTGTCTCACCCTGCAGGACGGCGACCTGGAAAAGGGCGAGATCGGCGTGTTCTTCGCCAGCGAGAGCCATAACGGCATCGCAGTCCCCTTCTACGCCTGGGGTCCGGGCTCCGACGCCTTCAATGGCATCCGGGAGAATGAGGACTGGGGACAGTTGATTGCCAGTTTCGTCAAGTAGAAGCCTATGAGGATCAAACAATTACTCCTGCTTCTATCCTTGTTCGCCGGCGTCGTTGCCTGCCAGGTCAAGCCTACCCCGGAGCCGGGACCGGAACCCGGTCCCAATCCCGCGGAGTACGGCACCCGCGTCGCCCTGCTGTCGGAGATTACCCACGTGCAGCCGATGACGGGGATCGTCCTGTGGAACACCAGCGGCAGCAACAAGAAAGACTACGTCCAGCTGGAGTTCTCCTATATGCTCTATAGCGACGTGTGCAAGGAGAAGGACGTCTTCGACTGGACGCCCATGGACAAGCTGCTGCAGGAGGTGTCCGCCCGTGGGCACCAGGCCGTCGTCCGCTTCCGCTACACGTATCCGGGCCATTCCTGCGCCGTGCCGGACTATATCAAGGAGATGGAGGGTTATGAAGCCAGATGGGCCAAAGCCGACGGCCGGTCCAAGCCGGATACGGAGTACCCCGACTGGCGCTGCGAGGAACTGCAGCGTTTCCATATGGAGTTCCACCGCCGTTTTTCGGAAAGATATGACATGGACCCCCGCCTTGCTTTCGTGGAGATCGGCTTCGGCCATTGGGCGGAATACCACGTCTATGACGGCCTGTTCATCAGCGGCCAGACTTTCCCGTCCAAAGAATTCCAGGCGCAGTTCCTGCCCAAGATGGATGAATGGTTCCAGGATACCCCCTGGCTCTTCTCCATCGATGCGGCCGACAGCAAATACGCCCCCTTCCACCAGCAGAAGGAATTGCTGAACCTGAACTTCGGCAACTTCGACGACTCCTTCATGTGCGAGGACTGGGACGGATACAACTGGGATGGATGGAAGTTTTTTCGCACGGAGCGCTACAAGAAGGCCCCGGCGGGCGGAGAATTCAGCTATTATTCGGACTACGACCAGAAGCACGTCCTGGACAAGGAAGGCATGTACGGCCGCGTATTCGAGGATGTGGTGGCCAAGGTCCACATGACCTTCATCATCGGCAACGACCAGCCTGGCAAACAGAAGCCGGAGCGCATCACCGAAGCGGCGATGTCCATGGGCTACCGCTTCGAAATCCGTGACTTTCAGGTCAAGGAGGGAGAAGGTGCCGCCGTCCTCATCGCCAACGTGGGCGTCGCGCCCATTTACCGGGACGCCTACGTCGAGGTGGAAGGCGTCCGCGGAGACCTGAACCTCCGTACCCTGATGCCCGGCGACGAAGCCTGGGTCACCATCCCCTGCCAGGCCACGACGGCTTCCCGCCCGGCTATCGCCTGCGACCACCTCGTCTCCGGACAAGTAATCCAGTATCAAGCAGATATAAAATAAATCATTATGGCACAGAAAAAACGCAATTGGCTGTTATATGCCATCATCACGATGATCACGTGGGGTATCTGGGGCGCGTTCAGCGACCAGACCACCCTTCCCAAGACCATGGTGTACGTCCTATGGGCACTGAGCATGATTCCGTGCGCCCTGGCGGCCCTTGTCAACATCAAGTTCAAGCTGGACGTCCGGACGAAACCAGCCCTGCTGAGCCTGGCCGTGGGCCTTCTGGGCGCCGGCGGACAGCTCGTGCTCTTCCTGGCCCTGGACTATGCTCCGGCCTATCTGGTCATGCCGATGATTTCGGTGGCTCCGATCGTGACGGTGCTGCTCTCCGCCACCATCCTGAAGGAAAAGGTTTCCAAACTGGGAATCCTGGGCATCGTCCTGGCCTTCGTGGCGCTCGTGTGCTTCGCCCTGCCGGACAGCAAGGACGGAGCGGCCACCAGCCGGATCTGGATCCTGTTCGCCTCCATCGTGTTCATCTGCTGGGGTATCCAGGCTTTCGTGATGAAGCTCGCGAACAACAACACGCCTGACGCGGAGAGCGTTTTCGTGTACATGGCCATTGCCGCCGTGCTGCTGATCCCCGTCGCCCTGCTCATGGGCAAGGGGCAGAACAACGTCCTGGCCGACGGCTGGGGCGAAGCGGCCAAAGTGTTCGGCGTGCAGATCCTCAACGCAATCGGCGCCTTCACGCTGGTATACGCGAACCGCTACGGCAAGGCGATGGTCATCGCCCCGCTGGCCGACGCCTGCGCCCCGGTGATCATGTGCGTGATCTCCCTGATCCTGTACGCCGCCGTTCCTACGGTACCCCAGATCATCGGTATCGTCGCGGCGATCAGCTGCGTGCTGATCTTCAGCCGGGAGTAATGAAGAAACTGATTTATATCCTGTTCGGCCTCGTCCTCCCCTTCACCGTCATCGGTTGTCGGTCCCGGGAAGGCGGGGTCGAAGCGAAAGTAATGGCCAACAAAGAGAAATTCATCGAGATCCTGCGCTCCACCGGCCGTCCCGGAATGGAGAACGTCATCCGACAGCTGGACACGACGGATTTCTTCACGAGGGGCGCCGGCAGCCACCACACGAAACCGGGCGGACTGGTGCAGCACTCCCTGGAAACGTACCGGCTCATGAAAAGCATCGCCTGGTTCCAGTCGTCCGACAGCATCGCCATCGTGGCCCTTTTTCACGACATGGGCAAGATCGATTATGGCGGCTGGCATCCCTGGCGCTCCGTCAAGCACCTGCGCGAATGGGGCCTGGAACTGTCAGACAAGGAGTTCTACGCCATCTTCTATCACCACAAACCAGGCTGGAAATACTTCCGCAACCCGCTTCGCCGCGCCCTCTCGGTGGCCGATGCCCTCAGCACCGGCTGGTGGAAACTGTGGCACCGCGCCCCGGAAGAAGCTTCCCTTCCCGATTCGCCGCAAGCCCTTTGATAATCCGGGTGCGGTATCTATCGTCTATCTGTACCGACGGAAAGTATAGACAGTCCTGGAGCCCAGGGATTCTTTCTGGAGGACCAGTTTCGTGCGGGTCATCTCGAGGACTTTATAGGTCCCCGACAGGCGCATTTCATATCTGAGACCTTCCGTGAGCCACAGCGTCTTCGTGAAACCGATTTGTTTCTTCGCCGCGTTGTAAGAGAACTGGGAGCCGTCCACATCCACATCCTTGAGGTCAAACTGCGTGAAACTGCCTTTCTTGGCCAGGGCGATGCGGGGTTCGCTCAAGGAGAGATAGAAATGCACGCCGGAATAATCGACCTGGTCCCTGGACTCCAGGGCCCATATACCGTAAATGCTTCCCGTGAGATCTCCGGTATGATGCACACGCGCCCCTCCACAGGAGGTAAACAGGGTAAGACAGGTGAGAACTGCCGCAAACAATAACTTTTTCATAGCCTTGCAAAGTTGTCCGGCAAGTTAACCATTTATTTACAACAATCCAACGGATTCGCCCGGCGGACCGGTTTCTTCGCATCCCTTGGCCAAGTGCACTCCGGATACAAAAAAAGGAGCTCATCAGAGCTCCGTGTCTGGATGACTGGACTTGAACCAGCGACCTCCTGGTCCCTAACCAGGTGCGCTACCAACTGCGCTACATCCAGAGGTCCTTTTTTCAAAGGGATTGCAAATATCGGTATTCTATTCCGAAAAAGCAAGAAAGTGACGACTTATTTTTCAGGGGCAGGCGTAGTCAGGGCCTGCTGACGGGCCTTCAGGGCGCTCTTGAGCGCCGAGGCGGCCTTCATCCGGCGGATGGGGCCGTTGACGACCGCGAAGGTGCTCAGGTCTTCCTTCAGTTCCTCCGGGGTGAAACTGGGGTACAGGCGGGCGAGTTCGCCGGCGAAAAGGGCGAGACGGTCCCCGGTGCCCAGCGGATATTCATCCCCGAAGAAACGTTCCGACCACCGGAAGAAGGCGAGTCGTGCACGGACGTCTTTCTCCACCAGGGCGGGGTCCGCGGGCGGCTCCGGATTCCGGTAGCCGACACGGTCCCAGCGGACGGTCCGGACGCCGGTCTTCTTCGCGCCGGAAAGGATGACGGCCAGGTCCATGCCAGCGGCGTCGGGATCGGCCGCAAAGGCCTCGCGGAGGGCCGATGCACGGAAAACGAAGGAAGCAAGCGGCGCCGCTTCCCCGTCCACGAATACCCACGTGAACAACTTGTCCGGGCGCGTCTTCAGGCCGGGTTTCCGGTTCGGTTCCGCCAGGATCCAGCGGAAAGCGTCATAACCTTCGTGCGCATCGATGCATTTCTGCATGCGTCCGACACTCTTGGCACCCAGGTCCACGTCAGGCTGCAGGAAACACACCCACTGCGCATCGGGCACCAGGTCCAGGCAGCACTTCCACAGGGGTTCCCCGGAAGGCTCCACATCCGTTACGGAAATGGAGAGCTGGTGTTCGAATTCCGCAGCTACGGATTCGGCGGAAGAAGTGCCGGTCAGGTCCGCCACGCACACGCGGAAGCCGCGGTTTTTCTGGAAGGAAAGCATGGAAAGGATCCGGTGCAGGGTGTCGATGTTCCGGGCAGGGACGATAAAGACAATCTCAGGCATAACGAGCGGTTTTATTCTTTGCAAAGATAGTGAAAATGATTAATTTTGTGAGTTAGTACAGAAGACCAGGATGCACGATTTCATCAAAATGATGAGGCAGTACGCCTCCCCTTACAAGCCCTATCTGGCCGGGGCGGTCGTCCTGAACATCCTGTCGGCCATTTTCAACATCTTCTCCTTCGCCGTCATCGTCCCGCTCCTGAACATCCTGTTCAAGCTGGATTCAGTGCAGTACTCCTTCATCCCCTGGGGCACGGAAGGGATGCGGTTCAAGGACATCCTCGTGAACAACGCCTACTGGCTGGTGTCGGACTTTTCCGCCCAGCACGGCGCCGTAACGGCCCTCCTGCTGCTGTGCGCCGTCATGATCCTGTTCACGGCCCTCAAGACATCCTGCTACTTCGGATCCGCCGCCGTGATGATCCCCATCCGTACCGGCATCGTCAAGGACGTACGGAACCGTATCTACAACAAGATATTGGCCCTTCCCATCGGCTTCTTCTCCCAGGAGCGGAAGGGCGACATCATCGCCCGCATGAGCGGCGACGTGGCGGAGGTGGAGACCTCCATCACCGCCTCCATCGAAATGCTCATCAAAGACCCGATCCTCATCCTCTTCTACTTCGGCATCCTCCTGTTCATGAGTCCGGAGATGATGCTGGTGATCCTGCTTTTCGTGCCCGCTTTCGTGTGGGTGATGGGCGTCATCGGCAAGCAGCTCAAGCGGCAGTCGCTGGAAGCGCAGACCCTCTGGAGCGACACGATGTCGCAGGTGGAGGAAACCCTGGGCGGCCTTCGCATCATCAAGGCCTTCAATGCGGAAAAGAAGATGTCCGAACGCTTCGAGGGCGTCACCGACCGGATGCGCCGCAAGGTGAACCGCGTGAACACCCGCCAGGCATCGGCCCACCCCGTGAGCGAGTTCCTGGGCACGGTCATGATCATGGCGGTCCTGGGGTTCGGCGGCTGGTTGATCATCCGGGGAAAAGGACTCTTCGGCAGTTCCTTCATGGACGCGTCGCAGTTCATCTTCTTCATGATCATCCTGTACTCCGTCATCGAGCCCATCAAGGAACTCTCCCGCGCCACGTACGGCATTCCGAAGGGCCTCGCCTCGATGGAGCGCATCAACCGCATCCTGGAGGCCGAGAATCCCATCCAGGAGCCTGAGAATCCGCAGGAAATCAGCGACTTCCAGGACAAGATCGTCTTCCGGAACGTGTCCTTCTCCTATGACGGCGGACGCCGCGTCCTGGACGGGATCGACCTGGAAATCCCCCGCGGGAAGATGATCGCCATCGTGGGTGAATCCGGGGCGGGAAAGTCCACCCTCGTGGACCTGATCCCCCGCTTCTACGACGCCACGGAAGGCAGCATCTCCATCGATGGGAAGAATGTGAAAGACCTGAGGGTCAAGGATCTCCGCGCCCTGATGGGAAATGTGAACCAGGACCCGATCCTGTTCAACGACTCCATCTTCAACAACATCGCCTTCGGCGTGGACGGCGCCACGGAAGAGGAAGTCATCGCCGCGGCGAAGATCGCCAACGCCCACGACTTCATCCTGGAGAAGGAAGAGGGCTACCAGACCAATATCGGCGACCGGGGAACCAAACTCTCCGGTGGCCAGCGGCAGCGCCTGTCCATCGCCCGCGCCATCCTCAAGAATCCCCCGATCCTGATCCTGGACGAGGCCACGGCCTCTCTGGATACCGAATCCGAGCGCCTCGTACAGGACGCCCTGGACCGCCTGATGTCCACCCGGACCACCATCGCCATCGCCCACCGGCTCTCCACCATCAAGAATGCCGACGAGATCGTCGTCCTGCATGAGGGGAAGGTGGTCGAACGCGGCCGTCACGAAGACCTGATCGCCCTGGACGGCTATTACAAGAAACTCAACGACATGCAAGCCTTATGAGAACCCTTCGCGTTCCTTTCATCGCCGACTTCGAGGAAGTCGACCTGGACACCGCCCTCGAACTGGAAGGTGCCCGTTTCCAGGTGGACCAGGTCAACTGGCCCGCCACCTATCCCTATGCGCCCCTTTGCGCCGGCCGTATCGCCCGCACGGAAGAGAGCCTCATCGTGGATTTCCGCGTAAGCGGACTGGACCTCCGTGCCCAGAACACGGAGGACAACGGCCAGCAGTGGGAGGACAGCTGCGTGGAATTCTTTGTTGAGAATCCCGACGGAAGCGAATACTACAACTTCGAGGTGAATCCGCTGGGAAAGGTCCTTGCCGCCAAGGGCGCCGGACGGGAGAACCGCGTCAAGCGTCCTGCCGAAGAGATGGCCCGGATCCTCCGGACAGCCCGGTATGAAGGGGCGCAGGATTTCCAGGGCGGCATCTGGGACTGGCGCGTGACGCTCATCCTTCCGTTCGAACTGCTCGGCGTGGACCCGGAAAACCTTCCCGAAAAGCTGCGCGCGAACTTTTACAAGTGTGGTGACGAAACCGCGCACCCGCACTTCCTGAGCTGGAGTCCGATCGGAACGGAATCCCCTGATTTCCACCGTCCTGAATTCTTCGGCGAACTGATCCTCCGATGACGGAAAAGCAACGAACCTGCGCACGCGTCCTGTTCGTGCTGTATCTCGTTGCCGTGGCATGGCTGTGCTTCGGCAAGTTCAGCAGCGTACCCGACGTGCCGCGTTCGTTCTGGGGAATCCCGACCGACAAGGTCGTCCATTTCCTGATGTTCTTCCCCTATCCCCTCCTGGCTTTCCTTGCCTTCGGCCCCCAGACGAAGGATGTCCGGCCGTTCCTCCTCTGGACCGCGGTAACCTTCCTGACCGGCTGCGCCGTCGCCGGGATCACCGAAGTCGTCCAGGCGAAGTACCTCCCCTACCGGATGGGAGACCTGGCCGACTTCCGGGCCGACCTCCTGGCCCTTGCGATCGCCAGCGCCATCGTCTGTATCATCGGCATCCTGAAACAAAAGAAATCCTGATGCGCAAGTCCCTTCTCATCGCCGCCGCCCTGCTCGCCGCGTGCCTGTCCCTGCCTGCCCAGACCGCCAAGGAATACAAGACGGCCGTGGACTCGCTCCGGGCCCGTCTCCAGCGGCGGACGCGGGTGGACTCCCCCATCAAGCTGACGAGGGTGATGAAGCGGGGCAACACCCTGGATTTCTATTTCAGCCAGGAACTGGGCGACTATCCGTGGCGGGCCGAGGACCTCGAGTGGTTCCGCGACCAGCTGCGGGAACTGACGCCCTCCTCCTACCGGTCCTACTCCCTCGGGGACGTCTTCGCCAAGAAAACCGACCTCAACACCCTGCCGATGCCCCTCCTCAACGCGAACGGCCGGCCGGTGGAGACATCGCTCCGGGTGAACGACCCCCGCGGACGGACCATCCCGCTGGTCCGGAGGGATGACAACCAGTGGAAACGGGGCCTGTACGGCCGTCATATCGCCCTCTGGCACAGTCACGGCCGCTATTATGAGGCCAAGACCGACCGGTGGGAGTGGCAGCGCGCCGCCACTCACCGGACCGTGGAAGACCTCTATACGCAGAGCTACGTCCTCCCCTACCTGATCCCGATGCTGGAGAATGCCGGGGCCGTCGTCCTCACTCCGCGTGAACGGGACATCCAGTCCAATGAGGTCATCTGCGACAACGACAAGTCTTTCGGGGAAACCCGCACGTGGATGATGCGGAAGGCCGGCTCATACAAGGAAACCGGCAACTGGGCCGATGCCGGCGAAGGCTTCGCCGACACGAAACCCGTTTACGACCTCTACGACAATCCTTTCCGGCTGGGCACCGCCCGGATGTGCGAGACCGTCACCGATGAAGAGTCGCACGACAAGGCCGAAGCCGTCTGGCGCCCCGACATTCCCGAACGGGGCGACTACGCCGTGTACGTGTCCTACAAATCCTTCTCCAACAGCACCACGGACGCCCGTTATACCGTCCATCACCTGGGCGGACGGACGGAAGTGCATGTGAACCAGCGGATGTCCGGCAGCACCTGGGTTTACCTCGGCACCTTCCCTTTCGATGAAGGGGATGCCGGGTACGTCCGGCTTGCCAACCAGAGCTCCTCGGCGGGCGTGGTAAGCGCCGATGCCGTCCGCTTCGGCGGCGGAATGGGCAAGGTCGAGCGCGGCGGCGTGCTTTCCGGCTATCCTTCCTACGTGGAAGGAGCCCTGTACGGGATGCAGTGGGCCGGTATCGACGCCCACCTTTTCGACGACTGGGAGGACGACTACACCCGCGACTATGCCGGCCGCGGGAAATGGGTCACCCAGATGACGGGCGGTTCCCGCGTAAACCCGAACATGTCGGGGCGACGGGTCCCCATCGACCTTTCCCTCGCCTTCCATACCGACGCGGGCGTGACTCCGAACGATACCATCGTGGGCACCCTGGGCATCTATACCCTCCTGGCCGATGACAAGGAGGAACTTCCCAACGGGGAATCCCGGCTGAACGGGCGGCTCCTGACCGATTTCGTGCAGACGCAGATCGTGAACGACGTCCGGAAACGCTTCGAACCCAAGTGGAAACGCAGGCAGACCTGGGACCGCTCCTACAGCGAATCCCGGACGACTTCGGTGCCGGGAATGCTGCTGGAACTGCTCTCGCACCAGAATTTCGCCGACATGAAGTACGGCCTGGACCCTTCCTTCCGCTTTACCGTTTCCCGGTCGGTTTACAAGGGAATCCTCAAATATCTGAGTGCCCGGTACGGATGTTCATACACCGTACAACCGCTTCCCGTGACCGCCTTCGCCGCCGAACTGAATGAAAACCAGGCTGTCCTGAGCTGGAAACCTGCCCGCGACCCTGACGAACCCACCGCTACCCCTTCCGGCTACATCCTGTACACGCGGGAAGATGACGGCGCCTTCGACGACGGCGTCGTCCTGGAAGGTGTGGAGAAGTCCGGCGACCGCATGAAAGTGTCCGTGCCCATCAAGAAAAACCGTCTGTACAGTTTCAAGGTCGTGGCTTTCAACGACGGAGGAAAGAGCTTCCCTTCCGAGATCCTCTGCGTGGGGACCCCGGGCGAGGCGGCCAAGAAGATTCTGATTGTCAATAACTTCACCCGCATATCGGCCCCTGCATGGTTCGATACGCCCTCCTACGGCGGTTTCATGGACAACATCGACAGCGGCGTTCCGTACATCTACGATATCAGTTTCACCGGCGAGGTGAATCAGTTCGACCGGACGAAGAAATGGACCGACGACGACAATCCCGGATTCGGCGGTTCCTTCACCAACCGGGCAGGACGGGTCATCGCCGGAAACACCTTCGATTATCCGGCCCAGCATGGCCGCTGCCTGTTGAACGGCGGCTATGCCGTCAGCTCCACCAGCGTGGACGCCTTCCCGGGGCTGGATGCATCGGGATACGGGGCCGTGGACCTCATCTGCGGCAAGCAGGTCACGACCAAGGTCGGCCGCGGAGCCGTCGCCAACCGCTATGCCGTCTTCCCCGACGCCCTGCAGGAAGCCCTGACGGCCTATACCACCGCCGGCGGCTCCGTGCTGGTTTCCGGATCCTACATCGGCACGGACGCCTGGGACAACGTTTTCCCCGTTGCCTTCAACGAGAAGAGCCGCGACAAAGCGAAAGCCTTCATCCAGAAGGTGCTGGGCTACAAGTGGGTGACCAATTTCGGAGACGTGTCCGGCATTGTGGTCCCGAAACCCGGCGCTCCTGTCCAGCTGAGCGATCCCATGGCCTACAACCGCCTGTTCAGCGACAGCATCTACCGGGTGGAGAATCCCGACGGCATCGAACCCGCCAGCGACAAGGCGCAAGTGTTCCTCCGATATGCCGGGACGGCCATCCCGGCCGCCACGGTCTTCGACAGCGGCAGTCACAAGGCCGTCGCCGTGGGCTTCCCGCTCGAGACGCTCACGACGGAAGGGGCCCTGGAGGCCGTACTGCTGGTGTCGATGAGGTATTTGACCGAGCCGGAAACGGCTGGGTCAGAATAGGAAATCAAAGGTATTTTCCCCGGTATGGTCCATTTTCTTCCGGAACTCCGAAGGAGTCATTCCGGTCTCCTTCCGGAAGAAGCGGGTGAAATAGGAAGGGTCGTCAATCCCCAGCGCAAGCGAAACATCTGACACGGGGATGCTGCGGTCCCTCAGCAGGGTCTTCGCCCAGTTCACCCGGGAGATTTCCACCCAGTCCATGGCGCTGTGGCGCGTTTGCGTGCGGACCAGCTTGTTCAGGTAGCTGGGCGAGATATTCAGGCGTGCGGCATAGCCGGAAATGGAATCCAGGGCCGTAGTGCGGTCGAAAATCATCCGCATGAAACTGTTGACCAGCGGATGGGCCTTCTCCTCGGCCGGCGACTGGACGCAGTACAGGAGCAGGTCGAAGGCACGTGTGATGTAACCCTGGTCGCCGCGGGCGGAAGCGGCCACCACCCGGTCCAGGAGTTCCGCGACGAAGGCAGCCTCATCGAACCAGAACGTATGGAGGACTGGCGCCGAACGGGTCAGGCACGGATGGGACGCATCCTTGAGGAAAGAGAGAGAGAACAAACCGGTATAACCGGTAAGATCCTTATAATAATGGATTCCGAAAGGAGTATTCTCTGGGACCAGCACAAACTGGCCTCCCCGGCACAGATACGGTTTCCCGTCGAAATCGGCCAGGACTTCCCCTTCCGTCAGGAACAGGAAGGTGAAGAACGGGAGAGTGGTGACAGGGATTTCCGCCGCCCGCAAAGGGGCCTTGGACTGAATGCTTTTGATAAAGAACGGTTCCCCTTTCCATTCCGTCCCCGCCTCCCAGTATGGGATCACTCGTTTCATGGTTTCAAAGTTAGTGCTTTTTTTTGTTTTTACGAACCTGAATTTTTATTTTTGTAAACCTAAAACCCCATCCATGCTTCAGGTTTATTGCAAGAACACGCGTACGTTCCGGAAGTATCCGGAAGGGACGTCGCTCGTCCAGATGCTGGACGACTTCGAGTTCGACCGCCCCTATCCGATCGTCTCCGCCAAGGTGAACAATGTCTCCCAGGGCCTCAAGTTCAAAGTGTATCAGAACAAGGACATCGAGTTCCTGGACGCCCGTGAATCCAGCGGCTGGCGGGTGTATTTCCGCTCTCTGTGCTTCCTGATGTTCAAGGCGGCCCTCGACGTGTTCCCCGGCAGCAAGCTGTACATGGAGCATCCGATCTCCGGCGGGCATTTCTGCCACCTGCGCAAGGCCGACGACACGGACCTCACCTGCGACGACCTCAAGCTGCTCGAGGCACGGATGAAGGAGCTCGTGGAAAAGGACCTGCCCTTCCACCGGTACGACGTCCAGACCGACCGGGCCCTCAAGGAGTTCCGAAAGTCCGGCTACGACGACAAGGTCCGCCTCCTGGAAACCAGCGGCGAGGCCTACACGGATTACTATACGCTGGAAGACACGACCGACTACTATTACGGCAAACTGGTCCCCTCCACCGGTTATCTGACCGTCTGGGGCCTCCAGCCCTACCATGACGGCATCCTCCTGCGGGTTCCGGACCGGCACAACCCTTCTGAACTGGTTCCTTTCGTGGACCAGCCCAAGACCTACGGGATGTTCAAGGAGAATCTCCGCTGGAACATCATCATGGGCCTGAACACCGTGGGCGACGTGAACTATTCCATCCTCCAGGGCCAGGCGTCGGAACTGATCCAGATCGCGGAGGCCCTGCAGGAGAAGAAGATCGTCCAGATCGCCGAAGAGATCGACCGCCGCTACCGGGCGGAGGATCCCGTGAAGGTGGTCCTCATCACCGGACCGTCCTCTTCCGGAAAGACGACGTTCTGCAAGCGCCTGTCCATCCAGCTGAAAGCCTGCGGCCTCAAGCCCCTGTCCATGTCCACCGACGACTACTTCGTGAACCGGCTGGACACCCCGAAGTTCCCGGACGGCAGCTTCGACTTCGACAACTTCGACACCGTGGACCACGCCCTGATGGAGCGGGACATCATGAAGATGCTCGCGGGCGAGGAGGTGGACGTTCCCGAATACAACTTCGTCACCGGCCTGCGCGAGTATAACGGCAAGAAAATCAAGCTGGAACCGGGCTGTATCCTCCTCATCGAAGGCATCCACGCGCTGAACCCCGGCCTGACCTCCGACATTCCGGACAACGCCAAGTTCAAGATTTTCATCAACACCCTCACCGGCATCCTGCTGGACAACCACAACTGCATCCCCACGAGCGACAACCGTCTCCTGAGGCGCATCGTCCGCGACTATAACAAAGGCGCCTTCACGGCCCGGGAGTCCATCAGCCAGTGGCCCAACGTCCGCCGGGCCGAGGAGCAGTGGATCTATCCGTACCAGGAGACCGCCGACGTGATGTTCAATTCGGCCTACCTCATCGAGTTCGCCGTCCTGAAGAACCACGCGGAGCCCATCCTCCGCAGTGTTCCGCAGAACTGCCCCGAGTATTCCGAAGCGCACCGGCTCCTGAAGTTCATCCACTACTTCACGCCGGTCCCCGACAAGGAGATTCCGTCCACCTCCCTCCTCCGCGAGTTCGTGGGCGGCTCCAGCCTCAAATGACCTTCTCCGAGACCATCCTGCGGTGGTATGCCGAAAACGGCCGGGACCTCCCGTGGCGGAGGACCCGGGATCCGTATGCGGTCTGGCTCAGCGAAATCATCCTCCAGCAGACGCGTGTCGCGCAGGGACGGGCCTACTGGGAACGGTTCCTGGAACGGTTCCCGACCGTCGAAGACCTGGCGGCCGCACCCGAAGACGAAGTGATGCGGCTCTGGCAGGGCCTGGGATACTATTCCCGCGCCCGGAACCTCCACGCCGCCGCAAGGCAGATCGTCGCCCTGGGAGGCTTCCCGGATACCCTGGAAGGCATCCGGAGCCTGAAAGGCGTGGGCGACTACACGGCCGCCGCCATCGGTTCCATCGCCTTCGCCCTGCCTGCCGCCGTCGTGGACGGCAACGTGTACAGGGTCCTGGCGCGGCATTTCGGCATCGCCACGCCCGTGGGGACGACGGAAGCGAAGAAGGAGTTCACCGCCCTGGCGCAGCACCTGCTTCCAGCCGACGACCCGGCCGCCTTCAACCAGGGAATGATGGATTTCGGCGCCACGCTGTGCACGCCCGTGAATCCGGCTTGCCTAACCTGCCCGCTGCAGGATTCCTGCCAGGCATTCCGCACCGGAAGGGTGGAACTCTTGCCTGTCAAGCAAGGGGTCGCCAGGCCTGTCGAACGGCATCTGACGTATGTCTATGTGCGTTTTCAGGGGAAAACGGCCATCCGCCGCCGCGGCCCCGGAGACATCTGGCAGGGTCTGTGGGAGCCCCTGCTGGTCGGGCTGGCACCCACCGGGTCTCATCTGGTCGCCGGCCATGTCAAGCACCAGCTCACGCATCGGACCCTATTCACCGACTTCTATCTCTGGGAGCCGGCGGAGCAGCCTTCCCTCCCGGAAGGTTACGTCTGGATAGAAGAGACGGAGCTTGACGCATACGCCAAACCCCGTCTGTTCGAACTCCTGCTGGAGAAGCTTTAGCCTTCCGTCGGCATCGACTTGATGTACAGGTCGCGCTGCGGGAACGGAATCTCAATGCCGTTCGCGTTCAAGGCATTATAGATCAGTTCCTTCGCCCTTGCCGGATAGCTGTAGTGCTCGTCCACGGTGATGTACTGGTACACCGACAGGTTCACGCTGTTGTCCCCGAAATCCTTGAACCGGACCTGGATGCCGAATTTCGGATCCACGATATCCCGGCCGTACACATCCTGTTTCTCGAGCGGCACCAGGGCCTCCTTGATGATGTTCCGGACCTTGTCCACATCCACCCCGTACTTGACGCCCACGTCGAAGGAAAGCAGCTCGTAGGAGTGGTTCTTCGTGAGGTTCTTGAAGTTCTTGTTGAACAGGGTGGCGTTCGGGAACGCCATCACGGAGCCGTCGGAGGCGATGATCTGCGTACTCTGGTAGTTGATGCTGTCCACCTTGCCCCGGATGCCGTCGCATTCGATGAAATCGCCTACGCGGACACGTCCGGACATGAGCTGGACCCCGTAGAAGAAGTTGTTCAGGATATCCTTCATGGCGAAACCGAGACCGGTCGCAAGGCCGGCGCCGATCACCTTGATGGCGGCTGTCGGAATCTTCAGGAGGACGAAGATCGCGATGACGTAAATACCCCAGCAAGAAATGCCGATGACGTTCTCCGCCAGGGTGAAATTGGCCTGGTTCTCGTGGAAGAGACGGCCGGAGGACCCCTTCAGGAGGGATTTCACCTTCAGCAGGCGGTAGAGGGCCTTCCCCGCATACACCAGATAACGGAACAGGAAGAAAAGGACGACCACCAGGATGATCTTATAGAAGGACAGGCTGATGTATCCCTCCACGTTCAGGAACGGATACCGGTAATACTGGTCGAACACCTCGCCCAGGTCGAACACGCTCGAAGCCATGAACAGGCTGAAGGGGATGGAAAGGACGATGGCGATCGGAAGCAGGGCGTGCTTGAAGAACGAGTGCGGCCAGGTCACGGCGATAAGGTCTTCGTCCGTCTCGTTGGGGAGGTTCGGATGCGCCTCGATATAAGCCGTTTTCATCTCCCGGATATGGCGTACGTAATAGATATGCAGGAGGTCGTACACGGCCGTGATGGTCTGCAGCAGGGTCAGGAGGAAGATCCACCAGATGAGCAGCTGGATACCCAGCAGGACGAAACCACGGAGGGCGATGACGGTCGTTGCGACGAGCACGAGCAGGGAGATCCATCCATAGGCGACATCCCAGGCCGGAAGGTCCTTCCTGTTCCTGTACAAGGCCCATCCCTGAAGCAGGGTGAACACCAGAAGCAAAGGCGGGAAAAGGATGTTCAGCAGGCTGTTCGGGACGAAGGCGATGCGCAGGGAGATGACGATGAAACTCAGGAGCAGGATGGGGAAATACAGGCGGATCCCCTTCCGGATCGCCTCCCCTTTCAGCCGGATGACCAGGGATACGAGGATCGCAGCCAGCATCCAGGCAAATTCCACGAGGAGCTTCGAGGCCATCGCGAAGAAGTTCTGCTTGGAGGCCCAGCTGGCGATCATGATGGATACGGCGAAAATCACGACGCCCACGATGAGGGTCATCTCGAAACGGTGCTTCGTGAAGCGTTCCCGCTTGAAGAAGGTGACCTTCCGGGTCAGGAAGGCGACGAGGGCAACGGCTACGACGGCGGAGATAATCAAGTAAATCAGGAGGAACAGCGAGAACGCCGTCACCATGGGCCCGCGCCACTGACTGTTCACTCCTTCAAGGGCTTCTGGGCTGTACTTGTCCCGGGCGTCGGAAAGAGCCTGCTGCCAATAGCGGGGGAAGGATTTGAGCAGAGTCCCGTATGCGGTCTGTCCTTCGATGAAAATCCGGTTCTGGACCGTCTTGTAGCGCTGCTGCGCATAGTCGTAGGTCGATTTCAGGAGAGCGGCCGTCTCCGCATAGTGCGTGCTGTCCCGGACCAGCTGCGCTTTCTGCATCTGACTGGCTTTCAACAGGTTCTCGGCGTAGAAAAGGCAGCTGTCACGGTCTTCCTGTCCCAAGGAGTCCAGCATGAAGGGGCGCGTCCGTCCGGTCGTATCCATCATCCGCCGGATCATCGAATCGCCGCGCAGGCGGCGCAGGGAATCCCGGCGCATCCGCCATGCGTCCCTGTCCAGATACACCAGCTGGCCCGTACTGTCGCGATAGGCCATCAGCTGGGCCGGCGGCAGGCGCTTGAGCGTATGGATCAGGCGGTCGTACCGGTCGATGTCGATGTCCAGCCGGGTAATGATGTCGTCGAACGGCAGCTTCCGCGAGGAGAACTCCTCGTACTGGCGCGACACCTCATTCAGGGCGTAGGTCATGTCGAAGGTATAGTCCTGCTTCTGGGAATAGAGCATCAGGGAGAGCTCGTTGCTGCGCTGCATCATCTGCACCAGCCGGGTATGCTGGCGGTTGCCCTGCCCCATCATCCGGGCGGCACGTTCCTCCATCGCCTGGTAGGCGGAGCGGAGTTCGTAACGGAGGACGGAGAGCGTCTGCGCGAGGTCCTTCTCATTCAACACGGCGAAGGCGGGTACGAGGACGCACAGCGCCAACCCCAAGGCGATCAGTTTCTTTTTCATAAGACAAAGATAGAGAACTTTTCGGGCAAGAAAAAAACAGCGCCCGATAAAATAAATCTTTCGGAGGGGCAAAAACGTAAAAAAAGCGGGCAAGAAACCTTTAAAGCGGACCGGAATCATTAAAACCGGTCCCGGCCGCCTTGCAGGGCCCGCCGGCCCCGCGTAAGTTTGCAGCGTTTCCTAACCGTTCCGGCCATGAGAAAAAGATATGTAAAACCCGCCTCGACGACCTCCATCCACTTGGTGCTCGAACGCCGCTTCTGTGCCGGCTCGGACATCCTGCAGGATGCCGTGTTGGAGTCGGCGGGCATCCAGACAGAAGAATATGATTTCAGTTCCGATACCAGTCCATTTGAATTCAGTTGGGAGGAAACGTTATGAGACTTGATTCCTTTATTCTGTCGTTGCTGGCCGGTACGGCGGTGCTGACCGCCTGCGGGAAAGCGGGCCTGCAAGGAACGGACGTCCGGTTCCGGGTGTCCGGCAACACCGCCGTACGTGCAGCCTTCTCGGGCGATATCGACGGAAACGGCGTCGAACGCATCGACTGGGAAAAGGACGACCGGATCCGCATCCTGTCCCCTCAGGCCACCACATCGGATGGCGGAGATGCCCACTGGGCGGACTACCGGATCAAGGATGTCCGGGAAGATGGGTCTTCCAGCCTGGGAAATGTGGAACCGGCCGGGCAGTCCGTATTATCCTGGGGCGAGGGATTGCATGATTTCCATGCAGTCTATCCGTCCCCGGACGCCGTTGACGGGATCTCTTTGGAAAACAATGTATTCCATGGCATCATCCCGGATGTCCAGCATCTGGAATGGGAAGAAACGGAAGGTGTTCCGGACAGGACGCGGATCTACCTGCTGGCCTCGGCCCAGGGAATCGAGCCGTCCCGGAATGACCCGGTCCGCCTGAAGTTCCGTCCGGCTTTCACCGCCCTCTCCTTCACACTCTCCCAGGAAGACAAGAACCCGGTTCCTCTCCGTTCTTTCCGGCTGGAATCCTCCGGAGGTCCCGTCGCCGGAGCTTTCCGGATGGCGATGGGAGAAGAATGGGACGTGGACGCGGACGGCACGACTTCGGATGTCGTTTCCATCGGCCTGGACCGGACGCTGGAGCAAGGCAGCCCCCTTACATTCACCGTGCTCTGCCTTCCGCTGGACCTGTCCGGCCTGAAAGCCGTCTTCGAGACGGCCTATGGCACCAAGACCCTCAACCTTTCCCGCAAGGACGGCACACCCATCGTCTTCCCGGCCTGCCACAAGGCCCGGATTACGGGGCTCGTCCTCCCGGGTGCGCCCGACATTTCCTTCACCGTTGATATCATGCCCTGGGAGGAGACCCAGGGTGAAATCGAAGCAGAACCCTCAACCCCTGTAAACGACTGATTCCATGAAACGTATCGTCCCTTTGTCCATCCTCCTGGCACTTTCCTCCTGTGTCGCGGAGACCCCGTTCGAACTGTCCGGGGACAACCTTTCCTTCGAAGTTTCCCTCTCCCCCGTCCCGGCCACACGGAGCGACGGCACCACCTCCCTGCCCGTATCGTTCCCGGACGGTCCGGAAGAGGTGGAAGCCTTCCTCCGGCCCATGTCGTCTTCAGGGCCCTTCCAGGACGGGAGCCTCCCCACCCGGGGAACGCCTGTCGAGTCCATGTACGGATCCTTCTCCTTCATTTCCGACGAAGGGATGCAGGGCACGGCGACGGCCGGGGAAGACGGCCGGTTCCGGGCCGGCGGCGTCCAGTACTTCTCCCTTCCCAAGGAGGAAGGGAACCGGTTCTGGTGCTGGGCGCCTTCGGATGGTGACGGCGTCTCCCAGGACGGATACCGGCTGCATTACCGGACCCCATCCGACATAACGCGGCAGCCGGACCTCGTCGTGGCCGTCTCACCGGAGATGGGTCGCCTGGACAAGGGACCCACTCCCCTGGTCTTTGCCCACGTCCTGGCCGGTCTGCAGGTAAAAGCCGGGACCGTATTCCCCGGATGCACCGTCAACTCGTTGACACTCAATAATGTCGTGTCCGAGGGAACCTACAGCCTCCGGGAAGGGGCCTGGACGCCGGGCGGGTCGGTTTCGGACTTCACCCTGATTCCCGCCCCGAAGTCGGGAATCTCGGCCGGTGCCAGCCTGGCCGATGGCGACTGGACGGCCATGCTCGTCCCGCAGACCTTGCCGGACGATGCCTCCCTCACCCTCAGCCTCACCAGCAACTCCAACCGCTTCGACTTCACCGTCCCCCTGGGCGGACTCACCCTGGAAGCCGGACACATCCTCACGCTGGGCATCGGATGCCGCTCCCTGTTCCTCTTCGAAGGGACGGCCAGCGGGGATTTCAGCGTCTACTACTACAAGGGCGTAGCCAGCGGAACCTCCTTCTTCAATATCTGCGATGTTCCCGTGGAAGAAGACGGCACCTTCAGCGTGCTCGTCCCGGAGTTGAACTCCCCCGCCCATTCCTATAGCTTCGCGCGGAACGCAAAGCTGCTTACGGTCACCCATCTGCCCGGAATCATGGCGTCCCGGATGTCCTTCAACCGTATGTTCCAAGGGTGTTCCTCCCTCAAAGGTATCTACTGCGAGATTCCGTACGGACGTACCACGAACTGGGGATGGGCATTCTACAACTGCAGTTCCCTGACGGACCTTCCGGAGGAAATCCATACGGAGACAGTGACGGTTTTCGAACTGATGTTCTTCGGCTGCCGGCAGTTGAAGAAAGCCCCCCGGATGGACACTTCCGCGGGAGTCAACTTTTCAAGCATGTTCAGCGGCTGTTCCTCGCTGGCCGAAGCCCCCGACTTCGACCTGTCGAACGGCGTCTCTCTCAATTCCCTGTTCCAGGGGTGTTCGTCCCTGACAGAAATCCCCGCCTACCGCATGCCCAAAGGGAAGAACTTCGCCAGTTTTTGCAACGGCTGCACTTCCCTCCGAGCCATTCCCCTGCTGGACACGTCGGCAGGGACCAATTTCAACGGGGCCTTCTACAACTGCTCTTCCCTCACGGAAGTCGCTCCCATCGACACCGGCTGCGGGACCAACTTCCAATCCATGTTCGCCGGCTGTAAATCCCTGCAGTCCATTCCTTTGCTGGATACCTCCCATGGGACCAACTTCCGGTCGACGTTCCAGGACTGCACCCGGTTGGAGGGGATTCCCCTGCTGGACACATCCAACGGGACGAGTTTCTACGCGACCTTCTCCGGATGCACTTCCCTCTCGGCCTGTCCGGAACTGGACACATCCTCCGGCACATCCTTCTATGCGATGTTCTCGAGATGCACCAGCCTCACCGAAACCTGGCCCTATGACACATCGAAGGGCAACAGCTTCGCTTCCATGTTCAAGGGCTGCAGCGTCCTCGCCAGGGTCGATGCCTTCGACGTTTCATCCGGGACGACCTTCGAGCACATGTTCAGCGGATGCAGGAACCTGACATCCGTTCCGGCCTTCAACTTCACCCAGAACGCCACCCACGCGCGTATGTTCGATGGATGCACCTCCCTGTCTTCCATACCTGACTGGGACTGGAGCCATATGGCCGACTGCGGCCATATGTTCGAAGGCTGCTCCTCCCTGTCGGAGATCGCGAACCCGGTGAACACGTCTTCCTGCGGGAATTTCACGAACATGTTCTACAGTTGCACCGCACTCAGGAGGGTGGCGGCGATGGACGTCGGTTCCATGGTGAACGGGTCCTCACTGTTTGCCGGATGTTCGGCCCTGGAGGAATCCCCCGAACTCTCCGGTCCTTCCGCCGTCAACATATACCAGATGTTCGACGGATGCTCGAAACTGTCCCTCGTCCGGGCCATCTCCTTCCCCAAAGCCGGCAACTGGTTCGCATTTTTCCGGAACTGCCAGTCAATCAAAGTCATCGACCGGCTCGACTGCCAGGGCGCGACCAGCTTGAGCAACTGCTTCGAATGCTACTCCGGAGGAGGTTCCCTCATTTCCCTCCCGGCACTCCCGGCCAGCCTTCTGACCGCTGCCGACAACGTGTTGCTCGGCCAGACGAAACTGGTCGACTTCGGCGGTTTCACCGGAATATCCGCTTCGTTCAGCCTCAGCAGCTGTTCCGCCCTCTCCCGGGCATCCCTCCTCGCTGTCCTGGACGGCCTGGCCCGGGTATCCGGAGAGACGACCCTCACCCTCGGAGCGACCAACCGGGCCAAACTGACGGAGGAGGAGCTGCAGGTGGCCGTGGACAAGGGCTGGACCGTCCAATGACGCGGCTGGGGACAAATCCGAAAAGATTCGCTATCTTTGCACAAAGAACCCTGCAAAGATGGCTGAATCCAACTTCATCGACTACGTAAAGATCTTCTGTGCGAGCGGACACGGCGGCTCCGGGTCTATGCACCTGCACCGGGCCAAGTATGTTCCCAAGGGCGGTCCGGACGGCGGCGACGGCGGTCGCGGCGGCCACGTCATCCTGCGGGCGAACCCGCAGTTCTGGACGCTCATCCACCTGCGCTACCGGAAAGTCGTGCGGGCCGAGAACGGCGAACCCGGCGGAGCGGCGCTCCGCAAGGGCAAGAACGGGGCGGACATCGTCCTGGAAGTGCCCTTGGGCGTAACCGTCAAGGATGCCGAGAAGGATGAGGTCATCACCGAGATCGTGGAGCCCGGCCAGGAGTACATCCTGTGCGAGGGCGGCCGCGGCGGCTGGGGAAACGACCATTTCAAGTCACCCACCAACCAGACGCCGCGCTATGCGCAGCCCGGAGAGGAAGGCGTCGAAGGCTGGTTCATCCTGGAACTGAAGGTCTTGGCCGACGTGGGTCTCGTCGGGTTCCCGAACGCAGGCAAATCCACCCTCCTCGCCGCCATCACTTCCGCGAAGCCCAAGATCGCGAACTATGCATTCACGACCCTGGAGCCCAACCTGGGCATCGTCAAGTACTATGACGACCGGTCCTTCGTCATGGCCGACATCCCGGGCATCATCGAGGGCGCCCACGAAGGTCGCGGAATCGGCATGCGCTTCCTCCGGCACATCGAGCGGAATTCGGTCCTGCTGTTCATGGTCGCGGCCGACGAACCCGACGTCGCGAAGAGCTATGAAATCCTCCTCAACGAACTGAAGGAATACAATCCCGAGCTGCTCGTGAAGGACCGCGTACTCGCCGTCACCAAGACGGACCTGATCGATGAGAAGGAACGGAAAAAGATCGAGAAGAAACTTCCGGAAGGCATCCCGCATGTCTTCATCTCCGCCGTCGCCCAGACGGGCCTGAACGAGTTGAAGGAAGAACTCTGGAAGGCGCTGAACAAGTAAGGTTTGGAACGGCTCATCCATATCGACCAGGATATCACCCTCTGGCTCAATGGTTTCCATTCGGCTGCAACCGACCAGTTGTGGATGTTCCTGTCGGATGTCCGCATCTGGTTCCCGGCCTACGGAATCATTTTCGGGGTGATGCTCTGGCGACTGGGTTGGAAGAAAGGGCTCGTGATTATCCTCTCGTGCATCCTGGCCGTCATCCTGACCGACCAGATTTCCGCCCACATCAAGGACAGCGTGCAGCGGCTCCGGCCCCTGTACACGACCGGACTTCTCCAGAACGGCCTGCACTGGCCCCTGGGCCGGTACAGTTTCTTCGGCTTTTTCTCAGGGCACGCCAGCAACGCCTTCGGTTTTGCCATCTGCTCCCTGCTGGGATTCCGCCTGAACGACGCCACCCGCAGGTACAGGACCTACGGGTGGTGCGTGTTTGCCTGGGCGGTTCTGGTCGCCCTGAGCCGCGTCATGATGGCGGCGCATTATTTCGGGGATGTCCTGGTGGGAACGCTGTTCGGCCTGTCCGTGGGCCTGCTCATGGCGGGACTCGCCCGCGGGGCGGTCCGCCGATGGCTCGAACCCGCTACAGCGTAGGCATCACCTTTTCCATATGCATGCTGTGCGATCCTTTCACCAGGACCGTAGCACCTGACAAGGGCCGCTCCGAGAGAGCGCCGACCAGTTCGTCGGAATCCGCGAACCATTTGACATATGGACGGTTACCGGCCTTGTCCAGGGCCTTCTTGAACTCTTCTCCAACCAGGCATGCATGCGTGAGGCCGCACTCATCCAACTTCTCCAGAATCTTGACGTGCTCCTTCACGGAGTCATCACCCAGTTCCCGCATGTCGCCCAGAAGCGCCACTTTGCAGGAATCCTGCAGCGAGGCGAAATTGTCCAGGGCGGCCGCCATGGACGAGGGATTGGCATTGTAGGCATCTTCGATGACGACGTTGCGCGCCGTCCGGGTCATCTGCGACCGGTTGTTGGACGGGGTATAGGCGGCGATGGCCGCCATCCCCTCTTCCAGGGAGATGCCGAACTGCCTGCCCACGGCCAACGCAGCCATCACATTGGCCGCGTTGTACGATCCTACCAACTTGGTCTCCAAAACCTTACCGCCGATTTCCATCCGGAGGAACGGATTCTCGGATGAGGTGGGCAGCAGGATGGCGTCCTCTCCCTCCACCCCGTAAGGGATGATGGAGAGCGGACGGGCGACCGCCATTTCGAACAAGTCGGTGTCGTCCACGTTGACAAAAGCCTGCCCGTCATGCTCCGACAGCCAGTCATAGAGCTGCCCCTTGGCCTTCTTCACGCCCTCGAAACTGCCGAATCCCAGCAGATGGGCCTTGCCCACGTTCGTGATGAGGCCATACGAAGGCTGGCTCACCCAGGTCAGGGCCGAAATGTCGTCGGGATGGTTCGCACCCATCTCCACCACGGCGATCTCCGCGTCCTTTCCGATGGAGAGGACGGTCATCGGAACGCCGATATCGTTGTTCAGGTTGCCTTGCGTAGCCTTCACGTTGAAATGGACGGCGAGGACCTCGCGGATGAGTTCCTTGGTGGTCGTCTTCCCGTTCGTGCCGGTCAGGCCGATGACGGGGATGTCCAGATGCTGCCGGTGGCAGGCTGCCAGCTCCTTCAGCGTCCGGAGCGTGTCCGGGAACCGGAGCAGACGGGGATCGTCCCCGGGGACGGTATCAAGCACCACCGCATAGGCGGCGCCGCTTTCCAGCGCCTTCTGCGCATAGGCGTTTCCATCGAAATTCTCACCCTTCAGGGCGAAAAAAATCTGTCCCGGCTGGAGTGTCCGGGTGTCGGTGTTCACACCCTTCGACGCAAGGAACAGATCGTAAAGCTGAGCAATATCCATATTATCAATCGATTATCTTCCCGTACTGCCGAATCCTCCGGCTCCGCGTCCGGTCTCGTCCAGGACTTCGACCGTTTCCCATTCCACCCGTTCGTGACGGGCGACCACAAGCTGGGCGATCCGTTCCCCGGGAAGGATCTCGAACGGAGTATGCGAAAGGTTCACCAGGATCACCTTGATTTCCCCGCGGTAGTCCGCGTCGATGGTTCCCGGCGTATTCAGGACCGTGATTCCGTGCTTGGCGGCCAGGCCGCTGCGGGGCCGTACCTGCGCCTCGAATCCGGCCGGAAGGGCGATGAACAGTCCCGTAGGGATGAGCGCCCGCTCCAGCGGGCCCAGGGTGACGGAATTCTCCAGGCAGGCCCGGAGGTCCATCCCGGCTGAAAGGTCCGTGGCATAGGCCGGAAGGGGCTGGCCGGACCGGTTGACGATTTTGATTTCCATACTATTTCGGGGCGATGATATACAGGAAGGCCGCAATGATGGCATAGAGGATGTTCGGAATCCAGGTGGCGATCCCGGCCGGCAGCGTGTCGGTCACGACGAACATCTTGCTGAACTGTTCGAACAGGACATAGGAGAAGCCGAGGGCAAGGCCGACGGCGATGTTCCACCCCATGCCTCCCCTCCGTTTCTTCGAACACAGGGAAACGGCGATGACCGTGAGGATGATGGCCGACAGCGGCATCGAATACCGCCGGTGCTTCTGCATCTGGGCATTCTTCACCGTCGCGTCGCCGCGGGCGATCTGGGTTTCGATGAGCTGGTCCATCTGACGCTTGTCCAGCTGCTCGATCGTATAGTCGTTGTAGTAGAAATCGTCGATGGTGAGGCTGAGGGTCGTATCCAGCTGCTTCCCGGAGCGGATATGGTCCTGGAGTCCTTCGCCGTAATCGCGGATGAACCAGTTCCGGAGCTTCCACTTCCCGCTGAGGCTGTCCCACTGGGCCGATTCGGCCGACAGCTTGGAGATCATGTGGTCGTCCGAGATCTGCTCAAGGGTGAAGTTGTAAGCGGTATTGTTCCAGGCGCTGAAGGATTCCAGATATACGAACTTGTTGTCCTCCAGCTTGTAATGCATGTCGTGCCCGAACTTGACCTTTGCCCGGGGATTGTATTTCTGCTCGAACGCCACCCTCGGGACATTGGCCCGAGGTATCACCCAGAGGCCCAGCACCAGGGAAAGCAGGGCCACGATGGCCGCGGAAACCAGGTACGGAACCATCATCCGGTGGAAACTGGTTCCGCAGGAGAGGATGGCGACGATTTCGGTGTTCTGCGCCATCCGCGACGTGAACAGGATCACCGTCAGGAAAACCACCATCGGACTGTACTGGTTCATGAAGTACGGGATGAAATTCAGGTAGTAGTCCACGATGATGGCCTTGAGCGGCGCCTCCCGCTGGACGAAATCGTCGATCTTCTCGCTGAGGTCGAAGATAATGACGATGAGGGTCAGCAGGCCCAGGGCCAGGAAGAACGACCCCATGAACTTGCCGATGATGTATTTGTCCAGTTTCTTGATCCGAATCATAGTCTCTGCATCAACTTGTTGACGGTCATATCCTTCCAGGCCGCGAAATCCCCGGCCTCGATGTGCCGGCGCGCCGTGCGCACCAGATCCAGGTAGAAAGCCAGGTTATGTTCGGTGGCCACCATCGCGGCGAACATTTCCTTCGCGATGAAAAGGTGGTGCAGGTATGCCCTCGTATAATAACTGTCCACGAACGAGGTTCCGTCGGGATCCAGCGGCGTGAAGTCGTCCGTCCACTTGGAGTTCCGCATGTTCATCACGCCGTTCCAGGTGAACAGCATCCCGTTGCGGCCGTTCCGCGTCGGCATCACGCAGTCGAACATGTCGATGCCGCGGGCGATGCCCTCCAGGATGTTCGCCGGGGTTCCCACGCCCATCAGGTAGCGCGGCTTGTCCTCCGGCAGGAGCGGACAGGTGACCTCCAGCATCTCGTACATCTTCTCCGTCGGCTCCCCTACCGCCAGTCCGCCGACGGCATAGCCGCCGCGGTTGCCGTTGTCCAGGCCCAGGGCGTGCTCCACGGCCCGTTTCCGAAGCTCCGGATATACGCAGCCCTGGATGATCGGGAACATCGTCTGCCCGTAGCCATACAGCGGTTCCGTCTCGTCGAAATGCCGGGCGAACCGTTCCAGCCATCCCTGGGTAAGTTTCAACGATTTGGCGGCATAACGCTCGTCCGCATCGCCGGGACAGCATTCATCGAGGGCCATGATGATATCCGCGCCGATGATCCGCTGGGTATCCACGTTGTTCTCCGGGGTGAAGGTATGCCGGGACCCGTCGATATGGGAGGCGAAGCGGCAGCCTTCTTCGGTGAGTTTCCGGATGGGGGCCAGGGAGAAGACCTGGAAGCCGCCGCTGTCCGTGAGGATGGGCCTGTCCCAGTGCTCGAACCTGTGCAGGCCGCCCGCCTTTCGGAGCGTATCCAGGCCCGGACGGAGATACAGGTGATAGGTGTTCCCCAGGATGATCTCCGCACCGATGTCCTCCTTCAAGTCGCGGTGATAGACGCCTTTTACGGAGCCGACCGTGCCGACCGGCATGAAAACGGGGGTGTGGATCTCCCCGTGGTCGGTCGAGATCACACCTGCCCGGGCGGCGGACTGGGGGTCGTTGGCGGTGCGGATGAATTTGAACATCGATTCTGTTTTCTACTGCAAAAATACGGAAAATTTCGTACATTTGTACGATACGCAAATAATAACACCCAATAACTATGCAGATCAAAATCAAACCCGTCACCCTGAAACTCGTGCTGATGCTCTTCCTGGAGTTCGCCGTCTGGGGTGCCTACCTCACCTCGCTCGGACGTTATCTCGGCAACATCGGCCTGGGAGCCCAGATCAAGTGGTTCTTCGCGATGCAGGGTATCGTTTCCATCTTCATGCCCACGCTGATGGGCATCGTCGCCGACCGCAAGATGGAAGCCCAGAAAGTGCTCTCCCTGTGCCACGGCCTTGCAGGCCTGTTCATGGCCGGGGCCGGATTCTACTGCATGAGTGCCGGGAGCGCCGTCCAGTTCGGACCGCTGTTCATCCTGTACAGCCTGAGCGTCGCCTTCTTCATGCCCACCATCGCCCTCGTGAACTCCGTGTCCTACAATGCGATGGCAAAGGAAGGCATGGACCCCGTGAAGGAATTCCCGCCCATCCGCGTGTTCGGTACCGTGGGTTTCATCTGCAGCATGCTCCTGACGAACTTCCTCAAGATCGACGGCGTGGCGATGCAGGACAGCTACACCCAGCTCATCTCCTCCGGCATCCTGTCCCTGGTCCTGTGCGGATACGCGCTGACGATGCCTTCCTGCCCGATCAACAAGACAGCCGAGAAACAGTCCCTGGCCGATGCCTTCGGTCTCAAGGCCTTCTCCCTGTTCAAGGACAGCCAGTTCGCCATCTTCTTCATCTTCTCGATGCTGCTGGGCGCCTCCCTGCAGATTACCAACGGCTACGCGAACACCTTCCTGGGTTCCTTCGCCGCCGACCCGTCCCTCGCTGACACCTTCGCCGTGAAGAACTCCAACGCCCTGATTTCCATCTCCCAGGCTTCCGAAACCTTTTGCATCCTCCTTATCCCGTTCTTCATGAAGAAGTTCGGCATCAAGAAGGTGATGCTCATCTCCATGTTCGCCTGGGTGCTGCGATTCGCCTTCTTCGGACTGGGCAACCCCGCCTGGCCGGGCGTCCTCCTGTTCGTGCTGAGCTGCATCGTGTACGGCATGGCCTTCGATTTTTTCAACATCTCCGGGTCCCTCTACGTGGAGCAGAACGCCGCTGAAGACATCCGCTCCAGCGCCCAGGGCCTGTTCATGATGATGACCAACGGTTTCGGCGCCACAATCGGCACCCTCGCCGCCGGTGCGGTCGTGGATGCCTGCGACGTGTTCAACACGCCTGCCAACTGGCCGCAGGCCTGGTACATCTTCGCCGGCTACGCCCTCGTCGTCGGCATCCTCTTCTGGATCCTTTTCAAGGACCCTCAGAAGAAGGAGAAGACGGCGTAGGTCATTCGTCGGGATCCCAGGGGAAGCGTTCCCTCGTGAGCCGGATGATCCGGCTATCCGTATCACAATAACAGATATCGAAGCACCGGCACTCCAGCCGGTGCCTTACTTTCCGGCAGGACGTCACGAAATCGAAATTGTACCCGAGCTGGGCCAGTTCCGATTTCGGGACCGATTCCACGCCCATGCCCAGCATCCGGCTCAGGATGCCGTGGTTCTGCATCAGGATGTCGATGACGCGTGCATAACGGCGCTGCCATTTCCGGTGTTCCCGGTTGTGGTAGCGGTTCCGGCAGCGGTCGCTGCAGTATTTCCGGTCCGACCTCCCATAGGGGATCGGCTCGCCGCATTCCAGGCAGTGCGGCCCGTGGTCTTCCTCTTTGTACTTCATTTTCCGTGGCAAGTTGCAGGTTCCCCGGGGAAAATGCAAGGATCGGAAGAAAAATAGCCGGATTCTTTCCGTTTCTGTAAAACAACCTGCGGAATGCATCGCAAAGAGAAATCCTGCCCGCGCGGAAAACCGGCGTGAAACAACCGCCGAAACGATGAATCCGGACAAGAAACGTTAATAATCGCACGTCCCATGGGCATCCGAACCGGTCCGGATGCCCTTTCTCGTTTACTTTGCCCCAGCCGCTACCGGAACCGACCCGGTTTCGCAGCAGCGGAAGTTCAACCTCAAAACTGATTGAAATGGAATTCATCAACAAGATCGAACTGAGGGGCATCGTAGGAACCTCCACCCTCAACCGGGTGGGCGACGCCCAGGTATGCCGGTTCTCCATCGCCACGGAATACTCCCACAAGGACCGGGACGGGAACCCCGTCGTGGACACGACCTGGTTCAACGTCACCGCCTGGGAAGGAAAGAACATCCCGGACCTCAGGCCTGTCGTCCGGGGGGCCATCGTCCAGGTTTCAGGACGCGTACGCACCTACAAATACACGACGGCGGCCGGAGAGGAGAAGAGCAGCTGGGAAGTGTTCGCCCGGCGCATCACCATCCTGCAGCCCGACGACGACCCCATGCAGCCGCAAAGATTCCTGTAGCGATGAGGAAGTGGATCCTGGCGGCGGGCATCGCCCTCTGCCTCTTCGGATGCGGCTCCCAGGGCAAACTCCGGCATATCCGGCGCGACTCGATGGGAGCGCAGGTCGTCCTGGCCGACGACGGCGAGCTCCCGGAACTCGCGATGGGCGAAGAGCCCCGGCGGGATACGATGGTCGTGGACGATCCGGACGGGAACCCGGTGCTCATCATGCGGGCCGTGAAGGACGAGAACGGAGAGATGGTGGCGACCGATGTCCTGCAGGCCGCGAAAGTCACCGCCCGGTTCCGGAACGTAGCCGAACGGCACGGACGGGTGGACCTGAACTTCCGCATCGTCGTCCCGGAAGCGATGCAGGACCGGAACTGGCAACTCCGCTTCTACCCCGACCTGTTCGTCCTGGAGGACAGCCTGCGGCTGGATCCCATCCTGATCACGGGTGCCGGATACCGGAACGCCCAGTTCAGGGGATACCAGCACTATCAGCGCTTCCTCGACTCCATATCGGCCGATTCCACGCGGTTCGTCGACCGCTTCCAGCTGGAGATGTTCCTGCAGCGGAACCTGCCGGAGATCTACCGGTTCAAGACCGACAGTACCCTCGTCTCGGACGAGTCGTTCCGCTCTCACTACGGAGTCACGGAAAGGCAGGCGTTGGAACACTATACCAACCAGTTTGTCGTCCGCCGGAACCGGTGGAAGGTAAGCAGGAAGGACGAGATGTACCGGAAATACGTGAAAGTACCCATCGTGACGGAAGGTTTGCGGCTGGACACGGTCATCGTCAGCCCGGACGGGGACATCCTCTACGACTATGTCCAGTCCATCCACGTCCAGCCCAGACTGCGCAAGGCGACCGTCCTGCTGGGCGGCGACATCTTCGAGGAGGACCGGCGGATCTACCGGATCCCCCGGACCGATCCCCTCACCTTTTACATCAGCTCCATCAGCGGCTTGAGCGATGACGCCGTCCGGTACAAGACGGTGGTCACGGAAAGACGGGTGCAGGCAAACACCGCCTGCTACATCGACTTCGAACAAGGACGCGCCGACATCCACAAGGAGACCGGAAACAACCGGGAGGAGATGGAACGGATCGAGGGAAACCTGCGCAGTCTCCTGGAGAACAAGGTCTTCGACCTGGACTCAATAATTGTTACCGCATCCTGTTCACCAGAAGGAAGTTATGAGCATAACCGGAAGCTTTCCCTGATGCGTTCCGAAAGCGTTTCCAACTATTTCGACTCCTTCCTGCGCCACTATCGCGACTCGTTGCGAAGGACCGGATTCCATATCGGCCTGGACCCGTCCTACCGGGAAAATCGGCCTGCCGACATCCGGCTGCTCTCCCGGAACAACCCGGAGAACTGGCAGATGCTGGACGCCCTGGTCAGGGACGACGGACTCATCAGCGGCACCGACAAGGAAGAGTATCTCCGGATTGCCGGAATCCCCCAGCCCGACCTTCGCGAAGAACGGCTCCAGGCCCTTCCTTCCTACCGGCATATCCGGGAAGTCCTTTATCCCCGCCTGCGGACCGTCCGGTTCGATTTCCATCTGCACCGGAAGGGGTTGCAGAAGGATACCATCCACACGACGGTCGTGGACACTACCTACATGCGGGGAGTGCAGGCGATCCGGGACCGGGAATACGAACAGGCCGTCACCCTCCTCCGTCCCTATCGGGACTACAACACGGCCGTCGCCTACTGCGCCCTGGACTACAACGCCTCGGCGCTGGACATCCTGGAGCCATTGGAGCGGACCGACCGTGTCCTGTATCTGCTCGCCATCCTGTACAGCCGCCGCGGCGATGACAAAAGGGCGGTGGAAAGTTATCTGAAGGCCTGCCGGCTGAACCCGGGCTTCGTGCACCGCGGCAATCTGGACCCGGAAATCGCCCAGCTGGTGCGCCGCTATGGACTGAATCCCGAACAATAACCCTTAATACCATGAGCATCAATTCTTTCATTCCTGCAGCGCTGGCTGCGCTGACGTTCTTTTCCTGCAGTAAAGCTCCGTCGGAGGGAACCATGGACATCACGGTTTCCGTCCGCGAGGACATCCCCACCCGCGCAACGGATGTCTCCGCGGAAGACGAATCCGACGTGAAGGACCTCCAGGTCTTCATCTTCCGGGACGGAAAACTGGAAGACTACTGCGATGCCGGCCGTGCCACTTCCGCGACGCTCACCGTCACCGCCGGGCGGAAGACGGTCTGGGCGGTCGTCAACGCCGGTTCCCTATCCGGCATCTCCGACGAAAGCGAACTGTCCGGCCACGTCACCCGCCTTTCCGAAAACCGCCGCGACGCCTTCGTGATGAGTGGGAGCGTTACCCGGAATCTTACCGACGGCGGAACGCTGGAGATTCCGGTCCGGCGGCTGGTTTCCCGCGTGAGCGTGGGCAAGGTCACAACCGGATTCCGATATGCCCTGGCCGATGCGTACCTGACCCTGGATGCCATCTGGCTGGTCAACGTAGCAGCAGACGCTCCTTTTGCCGGCGGAACGCCGTCGGAATGGGCCAACAAGCTCGGCCATCACGATGCCGGGCTCGACGCTCTCCTGTACGATCCGGTACACACCGTTGTGAACAACAAGACACCCTACGCCCGGGAACACGTCTTCTATCCCTATCCCAACCCCACGGAAACCGTATCTTACGATGATTCCTGGTGCCCTCGGCACACAATGCTGGTGCTGGAAGTGACCCTTGAGGAGAAGAAAGGTTACTATTCTGTAGAGCTTCCGGTCCTGGAGCGGAACAAGCACTATGTCATCGGAGAAATCCATATCACACATCGGCCCGGAGACAATCCCTATACCCCGGTCAAAACCGGCGAAGCGAAGGTGCCCATCATCGTCAAGGAATGGGAAACTGGCGTGGATCTTGGGACTATTATCATTTGAAATACAAATGCATATGAAAGCTCATACCCCCATGTCCGCCATCCTGCTTGCGGGAATCCTCCTCCTGGCAGGATGCCGGAAGGAGCCCCCCGCCAGCCAGGTCACGGTCACCTTCTCCCTGCGGGCGGAAGGGTCCGCCGGCACCCGGTCCGGATCCTCCGGGGAATCGGAGGTCCGGCGCTGGGCGCTCCTCCTGTTCCGGGACGGCCTGTTCGCCGACTATAGCCTCTCCTCCTCGCCGGAACCCATCATCCGGACGCTGCAGACCGGTTCCTATACCGCCTACGCCGTCGCCAATTATCCGGAAGCATCCTTCCATCCGGAAAGGTTCCGTGAAGTAAAGGATCTGACGGAAAGCACCCTCGACCTGTTCGACAATACCTTCGACGCCCCGGTAATGTCCGGGCACACGGACCTGGACCTTTCCGCAGATGCCGGCACCTATGGAATCACCGTGGAGCGCCTGGTCTGCAAGGCGGGTATCCGGAAGGTTTCGGTGGACTTTACCGACCCTGCACTCGCGGAAAAGCCCTTTGTCCTGAAGGAAATCTTTCTCTCCAACTGCTGCCGATACGGTCGATATGGCTCCGACCTGTCCCGGGAGGAACTGCCACGGAGCGAGGCCGGCTGGTACAACCCGATGGGCCGGAATCTTTCTGAAAACCGTCTCCTGACAGCCTCAGGCCTTGAAATGCCCGTTACGCCGGAGGCGCCCTGCACCGTCCCGCATTTCTTCCTGTTTTACCCCAATCCGATGGATTCCGGGCAGGATACGCACGCGACGGCCTGGTCCCCCCGATGCACCCGGATGGTCCTTGAAGCGACCCTTGGAGACAGGACCTGCTATTATCCGATCACCCTGCCTCCGGTTCCACGCAACCGGACCTGCATCGCGGACGAGGTCGTTATCCGGCGGGCCGGCTCACCGGATCCGGAACAGGAAGTCCCGGAATCCGTCGAGATCGTATTCAGCACCTCCGTAGAACCCTGGGAGCAGCAATACCATGACAAAGATGCATATTAAAACAGCCCTTCTCCTGCTTCTGGCGGGCACCGTTTCGTGTTCCGTCAAGGAAGACCGTACCCCTTGTCCCTGCTATCTGCAAATCTCCTTCACCGACCCCGAAGCTTCCGGAACGGTCATCCTGCAGGGACAGGGTGCAGCCGCATCCTTCCGGGAACAGCTCCGCGTGGAAGAATGCCGTCCATACTGGTCCAGGGCCGTAGGGAAAGGCTCCCTCATGTTTTCCGCCTGCAAAGGGATCCACGCATCTGCGGTAGAAGGGAGCCGCGTAAAGATTCCGGTCGGACGACAGGCCGACTCGCTGTATGCCTTCTTTGCCCAGGTAGATGCGACCGGAGACTTCGCCCCGGTCCCGGTCACGCTCCACAAACAGTTTGCCACCGTGTTCCTGGATCTCCGGAAGACCACCGGAGAACTGACTGATTATGAGTTTTCAGTAACGGGGAGAACCTCCGGGACCGACCTGCAGGGCTTTGCGCCCCTGTCCGGTCCGTTCCGCTTCGAGCCCGTCGCCCGGGAGGGAGAAGACATCCTTTCCTTCCGTATTCCCCGTCAGGCTGGAGACGACCTCTCACTGTCCATCCGCAGCGGGGATGCTGAGCCATCCCTTTTCCCGCTCGGGGAACTCATCCGGGACACCGGCTACCGCTGGGAAACGGAAGATTTACAGGACATTTACGTGTCCATCGACCTTACGCGGGGAAAAGTCCTGGTCGTGACGGGAGACTGGGAGAACGGCATGAACCTTCCTGTCGTGGACACATAGCCCGATATTTGCAGGTATCGGGAGAATTTGCTTAACTTTGCAGGCTTTTCCGATACCCGGAATGAAAGGAAAGGGATGGATCATACTGGCTTTGGCGGCCCTTGTCGCCGCGTCGTGCGGAACCGCGCGGCGGGCACCCGCGCAGCCGGAGGCCCCCGTCATCCCTCCCTTGACCGATCCGGTCGATATCGCCCGATCCCGGGAACGCGCCCGCGCCGTGGCCGATTCCATCGCACAGATACAAGCCCAGATGCAGGCTCCCCCTTCCAGCGAAGGCATCCGTACGGATTCGGGCATCAAACCTGTTCCCGCTCCACCCAGGGAACTGGTGGACGAGATCCTGGATTACGCCAAGACCTTCCTGGGCGTCCCTTACCGGCTGGGAGCCGGCGGCCCGGACCTGTTTGATTGTTCGGGATTCACCCTGTACGTTTTCCGGGAATTCGGCTATTTCCTGCCGCATAATTCCCAGGCCCAGTTCAAGATGTGCCGGCCGGTGGAGAGTTTCAGCGACCTCCGGAAAGGCGATCTCGTCTTTTTCGGGTCCCGCGGAAGCATCCGGGACATCGGGCACGTGGGCATCGTCGTGGACGTGGACCTGGAACGCGGCATGTTCAGCTTCATCCACGCCTCCACTTCCAACGGCGTGGAAATCCAGCGTTCTACCCAGCCCTATTTCATGATGCGGTACATCGGCGCCGGAAGGGTACTCAATGACTGACCTGTCTTATGAAGAGAATCATCACATTACTGGCCGGATGGGTGCTTGTTGCAAGTGCCTGGGGGCAGGATATGGAGCGGGTGTTTTCTGCGGAGCAGAAGGGAGCGAAGAAGCGAATCCCGGCCGTCGTCGTCACGGTTCAGGGGAGTTTCCTGGCAGCGACGGAGCATCGGCCTACAGCGTCTGACGGATCCCTGACCGGCATCTTCATCGCCAGAAAGGAGCAGGAAGGCGCTTGGGTCCATGATACGGGCACATTGGCCTATAATGCCGGCGGATGGGGGAAGTTCATGAATCCGTGCTTTACGGTGGATGCGGCCGGCGCGCATGGACCTGCCGGGCGGGTTTACCTGTTTTTCCTGGCTACGACCACGGCTTCCGGGATGGCGATGGATGCTTCGGTTTCCGAGATTGCAACGTGCTATGTCCATTCCGACGACGACGGGGTTACCTGGTCTGAAATCGAGCGTGTCCCCGAAACGGGGTGGGACGGTCTTTCTTGCGATTGGATGGTCCCGTCGCCGGCGAATGGGATCCAGGGGCCGGACGGGACGCTGTACATCCCATGCATGGGAAGGGGCGACGGGCACTGGTACAGCGCGATCCTGTACAAACGTCCGGGGGCCGCATGGACCTACACGCAGCCCTCCCCGACGGCCGGGGATAATGAGAGTGTCTGTTATCTCGGGCCGGACGGTGCGGTGTATCTGAACTGCCGCAACGAGTCGGACGGGCATCGGCGGCCGCTGTACCGGTTCGACCAGGCGGGGAACCGGCTCACTCCCGTAGAGAATCCCTTCGACCCGAACCTGATCTGCCAGGGAACCATCTGCAGGGCCTCCTTCGAGGGCGACGACTTCTACCTGATGTCCTTCTGCGACCCCACGGAATACAACCGCCGGAACCGGATTTCGGTCTGGGCGAGTCCGGATGCCCTCCATTGGACCCCGGTGGTGCGGCTCACCGGCACGACCCCGTCCGCAGGCTATTCCGCCGTCGATTTCCGAAACGGGATCTGCGGCGTTGTCTGGGAGCACGATGCGCGGACCGAAGAGATCGGCTTTCGCGACCTCACGCCTTTCCTCCCCCAACTTTACGATGCGGTCAAGGAGTCAAGGCAGGCACGGCTGGAAGAATGACAGAAAAAGGGAACCGGTCAGGTTCCCTTTTATTTTGTGGAGGTGAGCGGACTCGAACCGCTAGTGCAACCCCATTCAGAAAACCTTGCAAATATGATTTATATTGCGTATTTTCGCAAGTGGAGTTAATCAACTCCGCTCGTTTTTGGGATATTATTGGGATACGATTGACTGTTCTGGAGGAACCGAAAGATGAAAATCAAGCGCAAGGCATCATTCAAACTTTTCACCTATGGTAAAAACAAGGACAGGTACCAGATTCGCATGAGAGTGACCTTTCTGGGCCAGCGTCTTGACATCGGTACCGGCTGTCAGGTGAACTCCCCAAATGCTTGGGATAAAACGACAGAGTTGGTCAAAAATGGATATAAGGGGCCAAAAGGAGAAACGGCCGGAACCATCAATGATGATTTGCGTAAGTGCAAAGATACCATCGACATGGTCTTCCAATTCTATGAGGTGAATGACAAAATCCCCACCCCGACGGAAGTCCAGAAGACCTACAAGGAGCGCATGGCCGGTATCCTACCCAAGCGACCGGAGCCAGAGAAGAAAAAAAGGGAGCAGAAGCCCAAAGAACCGGACATCTTGACCGTCTTTGACGAGTTTACCCGGAAATGCGGCGAGAAGAATGCCTGGTCTCAAGGGACGTTTGGCAAAATGGCTTCTGTGCGTGAGGATTTGTCAAATTACTGTCCCAAAGCCAAACTGACAGACCTGGATGAAGACAAACTTACCGGTTTCATCAGCTATCTCCGTGATGATAAGATACTATTCCCGTCACGTAAGAAGAAGGAGGATCGGACGGAAGAGGACAAGAAAAAAGCCCAGGTCGGCATAAACAACTCCACCATCAAGAAGAAGTTAGAGTATTTGACCTGGTTCCTTCGCTGGGCACGGGACAACGGCTATGCAGTTAATCCTGCATTCACGACCTTCAAACCCACTCTAAAACAGACACAGAACAAGATTGTCTTCCTTACGAAAGAGGAATTATCGGCCGTGCAAGACCTCGATCTTTCGAATGCCCCGCGCTTGAATCCCGTTCGGGATCTCTTCCTGTTCTGCTGTTTCTCCAGCCTACGGCATTCTGATGCCGATAATCTACGCCGTAGCGACATCAAGGGGAATCACATGGAAGTGACTACTATCAAAACGGCAGACAGCGTTTCCATCGAGTTAAACGATATTACCAAAGCCATCTTGGCGAAATACAAAGATGTCCCCTTCCCCGGAGATAAAGCGTTACCCAGCTATACCAACCAGGCAATGAACCGCAGTCTGAAAGACCTTTGCGAGATGGCCGGCATTAACGAGCCCATCCGTATTACCACATACAGGGGCAATGTCCGCAAAGACGAGGTTCATCCCAAGTGGGAACTGGTGGGGACCCATACCGGTCGACGCACCTTCATCGTCCATGCTCTTTCCATGGGCATTTCCCCCAGCATCGTCATGAAATGGACGGGCCATAGTGACTACAAAGCCATGAAACCTTACATCGACATCGTGGACTCCATCAAGGCTGAATCCATGGCCAAGTTCAACGGGTTGTTGAAGAAAAATGATTAACTTCGAGCCAAAAGAGAAACGATATGCTGAACGCTGATACCATACTCCCCCTCTTGAAAGATATCGAAAACGAACGGATTGAGCGTACCACATCCAAAGATGCTAAAGAAAAGTTCGGGCAGGCCATTTGCGCCTTCGCAAACGATATCATGAATACAGGGGTTCCTGGCTACCTGTTCATCGGAGCCAATGACGATGGCAGTCTCTCCGGTTTGAAATACACGGATGCTCTCCAAAAAGACCTTGCCGGCATGCGCAGTGAAGGTAACATCCTTCCGCAACCCGTGATGCAGGTTTACAAGGTCGCATTACCGGAAGGTGATGTGGCTGTAGTCGAAGTTCAGCCATCCAAGCTCCCACCAGTTCGCTTCCATGGTCGAATCTGGATTCGAGTTGGAGCTCGTAAAGCCATCGCAAACGAGGAAGAAGAACGCATCCTGATGGAGCGCCGGGAGTTCAATACTCCTAACTTCGAATCTGAACCTTGCTTTAGTGCGACATTGGAAGACCTTGATACCGATTTATTTCGCAGCACTCTACTGCCCGCCATGGTCGATGCAAAGGAGATTAAGAAGGATAAGCGTCCCATTGAGGTTCAGATGGCTTCTCTGGGGCTTTTCTACTTGCCCTATAATTGCCCGACGAATGCCGGGATTCTGCTCATCGGCAAGAACCCGACCCGTTTTATTCCGAGCGCCAGCATCCAATACGTTCAATTTGAGGGGATGACCAAGGGCACCAAAGTTCTTAACGAGCGTCTTTTCAAAAACAATCTACTCACTGAACTTCATAACCTGGAACAGTTTGCGGAATTCACCCTGGAGCGCAAGAGACCGGAACTTGTGACTGGCTTCCGCGACACCAATTTCATCGGTTATCCGCATAATGCTACACGTGAACTCCTTATGAATATTTGTCAGCACAGGGCCTATAACGGGAGCAATTCACCCGCCCATGTTTATGAGTATGCCGATCGTCTGGAGTTTGACAATACCGGCAACCTCTATGGGAAAGCACGGCCAGAGAATTTCCCGACAGAGACGGACTACCGAAATCCTCTTATCTCAAGTGTTATGCGGGCCTTGGGCTATGTAAATCGCTTTGGAATGGGAATCGGGCTAGTTGCCGATGAACTAAAAAGCAATGGCAATCCTCCGGCCGAGTACATCTTCACCGAGCCTTCCTCTTTTAAGGTTATCGTGAAGTCGGCGGACCCTTATGTGAAACCGATTGGAACCGATGCTGGAACTCAAGATGAAACTCATGTTGAAACTCAAGATGGAACTCATCCAAAATCTATCCGTGAGCAAAGACAGGCAAGACTCATCGATTTGATTCACCGGCATCCCACTTATACCATGGAAGAAATGGCTGGTGAAATGGGTATTAGCCGCACAACCGTGTATAGGCTTATCAAATCCATGAATGGAAAAGTCAAGTACCGGGGAGATCAGTATCATGGGGAATGGACAGTAATTGAAGGATAGGTTACGAGTATCCATCTTAGGAATACTTCTTTGGCAAATCCATGTTTCCTCTCCCAGATGCGGGGGAGGATCTTTTTTGCCCTATCTGGAATTCTGAGTATCACATTAGAGTATCATCTCGACGTTTTTTGAAGAAAATCGCACTATTTTCAGAAATAATCGTCTTCAAGTTTCGTGTTCCGGGTGTTCCTTGCTAATATGCACCCGGGCAAAGGGCCTGGCCGACCACCGGTTGGCACATTTCCTTTCCCAAGCCGCACACATTCCGGCAAAACGCGCGCAGGATACATCCTTGCCGGACTGTATTTGAAAACACTTTAAACTTTTGTTGTATGAACACGAATGCAATCATTGACGGGCTCCTCCAGAAGCCCCTCTGGCAGATGACCGGGGAGGAATACTGCCAGCTTACCCACTATGCGCACGCCGCGCGAGGAAGATGACTCCGCCGAAGGAGGCGGGATCCTCCAGCCCGCCATCGTCTCCCGTATCGGTCGACGCATCGTCTTTGACGTCGATACAGCCCGCAGGCTGGCCGACGGTTTCCAATCAACTCGGAAGAGATAGTGGCAGATTAGGCTCCTCTTTCAGGGCGAATATTGCCATCGCAGGACAAAGCTCGGGATGCTTTGCCCTGCGGTGGTGTGCTGTATTCTCTCGAGCCCTAATGGGCTCTCCCTTCAATCAGTGCTTGCTGTGTCGTTGGCAACTCATCACAACCCTTGTAAGGGGGTTGGTATTGTGTTACCAATCGACATTGCATGTTGGCAGAGGACGGGCAAGCCCGAAAGGGAAGTCACCAGATCGTGCCAGGGGAAGGCTCCCTCGAAAACCACGGAATCGAACCTAACAAATCTCTCCCTCGAGGGGTCATTCTGCCAACCTCAGCTTGCTGCATCTGTGGCAACCCACCACTTCGCCTCAGGACAAGTGGGTATTAAGTTACCCCTTCCTTATTTGAGTGGCAGTACCGGGCAAGCCCGGAATTGGCGAATCCGAAAAAATGCCTACCTTTGCGACGAAGCCGATTGAACCGATGAAACTGCTGCAAGACTACGCTTCCATCCTCTCCGGACTGCTGAAAGACCAGCGCCTTTTGGCAGAGGAGCGTTATCGGTTGATGCACTTTGTCGTGAAGCAACAGGTTGAGAGTTGTCTATGTTTTTAACGCGATGGCCAAGCCTATACCGCACTTTTCATTGGAAGCCACATAGTGGATAGAAAATAATCGGTTTTGGAATTATGGGGAAAAGTTATACTTTTTAAGTTTCGCAAGTGATTTAGGCCGCCGGTTGTAGGGCCTCGAAGGCCTTTCGGACGGCATTAAGTTCTTTGTTATTGTTGTTAATGATGGCACGCATCATCTCGTCCTGGTCGAAGTGGAAGGCTTCCGCGATGGTTT
>JAFPWG010000025.1 GCA_017395045.1 Bacteroidales bacterium | reverse complement strand
GGCTTTAGCGATCATAATCGGGTGGGTATTTGTGTCATTCGTTCATCATCTTGATCTTGTTGTCCCAGTAGACCAGAACGGTCCTGACGCCACGCACCCATTTCTTCATGAAGCTTTCGTCTCCGAAGATACTCAGCTTCTCTTCCTCAGTCTTTCCTTTGAGGACGTTGGTGATGGCGATAAGGTCTCTCCTGGCCTCATAAAGGCTCATGTAGGCCTCGATCTCCTTGTCCGTAAGATGCTGCTTGGGACTGTGCCCCAACGCGCATTTACGCATATAGTCGCTGGCGGTGAGGCCGCATTCTTCGGCCTTCCTCCTGATGCGGTTGCTTTCTTCCTGAGAGACACGCGTGTCCAGGTGCAGGGTGCGCCTGGGCTTCGGTTTGGTGTTTTTCTTTTTCATTGCTGACAAACTTTGTTGGTCAGCCCTGATGCGAGCCTGGGAGCATGCAAGAAGCCATTGGGGGACGGCAAGCGGAAGCGAAACCGTACGACATTGGCATTTCTCGCTATGGCGGTGTCGCTATTCAATAGCGGCACCTTTCCGGCAGTAGCTGCCGGACTCGGACAGAAACGAGCAATCAGGACCAACTGGTTAACTGTGCAGCCGGGGAGCGAACTCGACCTGGGCGGATGGAGGGATCCCAAAGGACTCTCTCATTCTCTCTTCACTTTCCCTTCGTTCCAAAACCTGATGCTCAGGCAGCAGTATGGTCTTCCGGACAGGGACGGATTCGCCACGGGTGGGGAAATCCGCTTCCTGGTCAAAAGAAGGGAAAGGGAGACATGGATCCGGGCGAAGCATACCGGCCTAAGTTCCTAGCGTTCCGACAACCTCTTGAAGAAGCTGTTCTTGATCGTCTCTCCGTCAATGATCCAAGACCCCACGCAAAGCAGGGTATGGACGCTCGTCCGGTTCGACTGGACGGTGGAGATAAGTCCCACCTGGTTCATCTGGTCGAGGACCCTGGAAACGGTCTTGCGGTCGCACCTCCACAGGCGGGACAGTTCCACCTCGGAAGCGACGAACTGGCCGACCTTGACGGTGGCAGTGAAGCCTCTTTTCTCGTAGGTCTCTTCCTCCGTCTGGGTGAGGTCAATCAGTGAGACCAGGGCCTGCATACGGTTGATCCCGTACTTGCTCGCGGCGAGATAGTCTGCCTGGACCTTGTTCAGGATAAGACTGTAGGAAACATTCGCTTTCATCTTTTGATTCGGGTATTGTGCGGAAGGGGACTGTCCCTGCCGCGGGTTAAACATTCTTTGTCTCTCTGCTCAGCTTCTGCATGTGAAGTCGGGCTTCCTCTTCAATCTCTTCCCGTGACGATACACGGTTCTTGCGGATCCAGGAAAGAATGTCTGTCTTCTCGAAGAAGATCATCTTTCCATTCGGGCGGTAGAACGGGATGGTCTGGTCGGAGGTCATCTTGTAGAGAGAGCTCCGGGCCATCCCCATGAACTTGGCTGCCTCTTCGACAGTCAAGACTTCCTTGCCGGCCTCCAGCATGTCTTCAAGGGTCTCGACCCTCTTCTGGAGATCGGCAATCAGCTTGGTCATCTGGGTGTCCTTTTGGACGGAATTCTGCTGCGTCATCTGTGAATTGTTTTGGAGTTTGTATGGATTGTTGCTTGGTTGGATATGATATCATCGGAAAGAAACCGGTCCGGATACGACAACGGGAGCCATATCCCATGGCTCGTTTCCGTGAGAAAGAAAAGTCATAGGATATAGCGGAAAAGTCAGAGGTTTTTCGTAACTATGCAGAGAGATTCCGCATCTCCGAAAGATCTTTCCGATGCTTGTTTTTGAAAAGTGCATTCTTGTTGCACGTTTGTTACGCGCAACAATTCCAAAAGCGGAACTAATTGATTTACAGAGGGGAAATTGCCAAAAATAACCTACGAAGTATATCATCGCGCCGTAGAAATGCACGGTGAGATAACGTATCAGCCACTTCGCCCACGCGCTCTCCCATTTTGGCAGTATGCAGAAGGCCCACTGTATCGGTCCGAAGATCGTCAGCATACCCAGGAGGATCTGCTGGCAGTAGATGGTGCTCCACCAGCCGATGCGGAACACGATGAGGGCTATCAGCATGATGATCTTGTCAAGGCCCACGATGGCTCCGGCGGTGAGGGACGTGAACCAGAGCTTCGAGGCCTCCTTCTCCATCGAAGTGACCTCGTCAACCCCTGCGTTCTCCATCGTCGCTTCCACCAGTGCCGGGTCGGAGGTGCCCGTGCGGGCGACGTCCGCCTGCGCCTGGAGGTTCTGGTACATGGTATCCCGGACGTGGAGCAGCCCCTGTACCTCCTCGAAACGGTCACCGATCTGAGATGCCTCCGCCTGATAGAGGTCGTGCGTGTAGGAGCCGATGGCGTTCGGTATGTATGCCAGGAAATCCAGCACGCACCACGAGCTGCCGTTGTTTCCGATGCCCGTGTCTGCCGGAGGATACCACCAACAGAGGACGATGCTCACGGCCAGCGGCCGGAACAGTTTCAGGATATCCAGAGGCTCGTGCTTGATCATCATCTTGTAGGCCAGACCGGCCGCGACGATAATCGAGAACAGCGCCGCCAGGGCCATGCACATCTGGAGTATCCACCAGAACGGTCCCTGCGACCCTGTGAAGGTCGCATCCGTGAGAAACTGGTTAGTCTGGAATATAACCTCGTCTATCTCCTCTTCCATGAGGTTGATGCCGAGATCGGTTACGATGTCTGCCATGGCCTAGGGATTGGTGTTTCCGGATGATTTCTCTTTCCAGCGGGACACCGCCTCGGAGGCAATGTCCGCTATCCTGTCAGGACGGTCAAGCGTGGCCGAGAGTGCCTCTCGGGTGTTCTCACGGCCATAGACCGCCACGATATAGTTGATGAGGCTGTCGTTGGCACGACAGATGTCCTCATAGATCTTCAGGTACTGCCTCTTCCGCTGGGCGTTGGGCATGTAACCGTCCCTGACGGCGCTCACGCTTGTCTGGAAGAGATGCAGGCGCTCCTGCCAGACCTCCGTGTCATAGGCGTTTCCTCCGGCCTCATAGATGCGGCCAATGTTCGCCTGGAACGATGCGAGCGCCTTCTGGATCTTCGGACCCTCGGCCGTCCACGCCAGGTCCACCTGACGGTCGGCCATGTTCAGGGCCTCGATCTCCGCCCGTTTGGTCAGCGAGGTGTCCACCTTCTCCGCGAGACCCACCTGCGAATAGGCGAAGCCGCTGGCCGTGGAACGGTAGGACAGCTTGTTGGTCGCGGAGGCGGTCCTGTAATACTGGTTATGGATGAGACTGTAGAACAGGGCGGGGGTGAGCGACCCCGCGCCGGTCTCCATGACCGTGACCTGGTTCATCTTCGTCTCGTCGTGGTTGTACGTCACGTACTGCGCCCCGGCATGGTGGATGCCGAGAGCGAGCACTGCGACGGTAAGGATCATTCGTTTCATCTTTTCTGTCGTTTTCAGTAATCGAGTCTTCCGGCCACACGCCATCGTCCGTAGGCGCCTTCGATAATCTCCGGGATGGTCTTGGCCATGTAGACCTCAGCCTTCCAGTAGCCGATCCGCACCTGAATGTAACGCCAGGTGTCGAAGTAGGCCTTGTTCAGGTGACTCTTGATGAGGTCGAGCGTACCGTTGATGTCAGTGACCACGGCCATCAGGTCCGTGGCCCGGCAGGCGGCCGCCCCGGTGGCGTAGAGCACCAGGTCGCTGAAGGAGCGGTAAAGCGCCTGCCCGTCCTCAGAGAGACGCTCCAGCAGGTGCCGGTTCACGCTGATGATGAGCGTGTCCGTGCTCACGATGTCGCCGTGGCTGAGACACTTGTCCCAGTAGGCCGTCAGCATCACCTTGTAGTCTTCGATCCGCTTCTTGAACGTCTCGTAGGTGTCGTAGGTGTTGAGCGACGTGCGCAGGGTCTGGTACATCAGGTCTATCACGTCGAAGGCCCGCGTGTACTTGTCCAGCTCGACGTTGATCGCCTTGTACTCTGCGTTCGCGTCGGAACTGTACTGGTGCAGCAGGACGTTGCCCTGCTCCAGCGCGGAGCGGGCCAGCAGGAGGCTCCGCTGGTCCTTGTGGTCGGCGATGTACGCCTCGATGGATGGCACGTCGAAACTCCACTGCGCCAGCGAAGGGAAGGGGAGCAGCAGGAGAAAGGTCAGTATGGAAAGCAGTCGTCTCATCTCTATGGCTCGTCGGTTATTTCGTCATCTTCGTCACGAAGCCGGGCTTTCATGAGCCAGTCCTTGTGGCACTGCTCGGCGATGGTCATCTTCCGCCCGGCGTCCGCATTGATGTAGGGCGAGATATCCCTGAGAACCTCCATGATGCCGTACTTGTAGGACATCATCTTCTCCAGACTTATCAGGTCCGAGTAGATCTTCGTCAACCTGCTCTCAACTTCCCGGGCGATCTGCAAGCGGTCGCTGGACCAGAGGAGATGGTAGGTGTCTTCCGTGTCATCCTCGGGCACGGGATCGCTCTTGATGTACTCCGTGGAGACGGTGCAGTCCGGGTAATGGCGAGCCACCTCGGCGATCTTCGCGTTGATGAGGTCCGCCTTCTCACGGTCGCTCAACGACGGGTCGAGCTTTACGAGGGCTGCGACGTGCGTGTCGGAGTACTGGGTCTCCAGGGTCCAGTCGATTTGGACGATCGCTCGGAGGATCTTGATGCCAAGGAAGTACTTCGGCTTGCGGGCGATGGAGAGTTTAGCGGTGAACGTGACCGTCCCCCTCAGACCCGACATCGTGGCCTTGCGCCTGAAGGTGTACCCGCTCCACGAACCGGAGTCCTGCCAGGTGAGGCTGAACGCGCTCTGGAGTTCGGCCATGATGGCCGGGATGCGGTGGTAGTCGTCAGTAGGTACGTCATCGTCGTTATCAGATTCCTGCAGCGCCTCCTCGATATCACGGATGCGGGCCTGCACCTGACGGAGCTCCGACTGGAGCGCCTCTATCTTATCCCTATTTTGATTGTATTCCTCCCGAAGCGCAGCGGCCTCCTCGATGCTGGCTTCGCTGATCTGCCGGAGCAGCTCCGCATTGCGGGTCTGGAGGGTGAGAATCTGCGAGTTCAGGCGGTCTTCTTCAGCCCGCGCCTGCGCGAGCATGGACTGGAGCTCAGAGGTGTCGACGTTCCCCTCGATGACGGAGGTGCGCATGGCGCACTCTTTCGTGTGGGCGGAGAGCGTCTTGCCGCAGGTGCCGCACTTGTACTGCGTGGAGCCCTTCGAGAGGGTCGCGCCGCCGGAGCAGGTGACGCTGATGGTGGCGGCCTCCACGCCCTGGACGCGTCTGGCGTCCGTGGTCTGGTAGTAGTTCTTGTCACCGCTGGTCAGGACATAAACATCCCCGTCTGGGTTGTCGTTCCACGAGGTCAGGACGATGTTCATCCTGGCCAGGAACGAGCTCATGTCCATCGAGTAGGAATCGAAGACTTCCTGATAGACATCCTCTCCCGTGTCCCTCTTCCGGATATACCAGGTCTGCCGGTAATACTGGCCGACGGCCTCACGGGCATAGTCGTCGATCCATTCCCCAAGGTTGTAGCCACTGATGTCGAAGAGGTTTTCAATGGTGTCTGGACCGCCTATCATCGACAGGAGTGTCCCTCCCGCATCGTTCTTGAAGCTCTCGAAGAGCGACTGGTAATTGTCAACGATGGTGATGGCCGCAGCGATGTCACCGCTCAGCAGGTCCTCGAAGCTGCTCTTCTGGAGAAGCTGCCCGGCAAGGTTCGAGGCTCCCTGCCCGATGAGGGCTATTCCTTCCCGGTAGAGCCGGTCCATGTCCTCCTTCAGGTCCTCCTTGGTGATGCCCTCACCGAGGCGGCCGAAACGGTCCAGAATGGACTCGAAGTCGATGCCGCCGAGGGTGGAGAGACGGAGGACGTCTGCGATGTCCTGCCGGATCTGGAGGAAGGCGATGTCGCCGAAGGACAGGGTGCTGTTCGTCACGACGGACTCGAACTGCATGCACAGCGTCTTGGTCTCGTCGCATACCTTCATAAGGTACGAGCCCCAGTACAGCGCGTTCTGGGGACTTTTGACCATCATCTTGGCCACTGTCCAGACCTTCGGCATGATACGGGCCGACACGAGACGGTAAATGCGCCTGTAGTACCAGTTCTCGGCGGAGTTCTCCCAGATGCCCAGTTCCGTGAGGGCGCGCCGTTCGAGGAACTTCGAGGAGAAGATACCCGCCGCAGCGGCCTCCGCCGCCGTGTAATGGTCGAGGATGTCCTTGACCTGCTCGTAGTAGAACCCTTCGGCAGCAGCGCCGGTCGCGTAAGCGGCCTGCATGGCGGCTGCGGTCTTCCAGTCGATGTTGACGCTGTAGTACTGCGCCCTGAGCGTCGGAGAGACGCCCAGGAGCAGTACCGAAACGCATATGAGCAAAACCAACCGCTTCATCGTGACTTCGGAAGATTAAGGACGTGTCCGGCGGCGTTGACCTTCTGGGCAAACGCCAGGGGGGCTCCGATGCCGCTTCTATCCCAGTCACGGCAATAGGCCTCAATGGCCGTCCTGTGGTCGCACCCGAGCTCGGACTTGTATATCTTGAGAGCCTCCTTCTCGGAGCGCTCCGTAGTGTATGTCATGTAGCATTCGTGCGGCTCCTCGACACCGTAGACGGCGCCTACCTGACCGCGCCGGATGAAGACCTCGCGGAAGAAACTGCGCCCTTCCTTGTTCTCCAGCCGGTTGATCGTGAAGATCTTCTTGCAGTCCACCTCCGTGAGTCCGAGGATGGACTGGATCTCGTCGAAACGCTCCCTGAACTTGCTCTGGTCCAGGAGCATCACCACGTCGGAGTTATTGATGATGGCCTCCTTGACGATGGGGGAGCCGACGATGTCCTGGATCTCCTGGGTGACGACACCCACTGAAGCCCAGAACTTTCTGGCGGTTTTGTACATGTACTTGATGTACTCCGCCATCATCGGGGAGGCAATAGCCTTCCACGCCTCCTCGATGACAAGGACCTTGCGGTTCTTCTTGATCCGCATCTTCTGGATGAAGAGGTCCATGATGATAAGGGTAACCAAAGGGAAGAGAAGGGGATCGTCCTTGATCGAGTCGATCTCGAAGACGATGAACGTCTCGTCGAAGAGCGTGGTGTCCAGGTCCTCGTTCAGAGTGACTTCATGGTTTCCTCCCTTGTAGAAATCCTTCATCAGGTAGTTGTAGGCCGCGAGGTCGATCCCGGCGAGCTTGTTCTCCTCGCAGATCTGGGGGATCCTCCCGACACTGAACTCGTAGAAGGAATTGAAGTTGAGCGTCTCTATGCGCCCTGCGAAATGGTTCTCGTAGTATTCGGTTATGGTCTGCTCGATGAGCTTGTCCTCGGTCTTGGTGACCGTCCCGTTCGTGCCCTTCCAGATGAGCATGACGAGGTTCTTCAGGAAGCCCACCTTCTCGATGTTGTACTCCGCCCGCGTGATGCGGAACGGGTTCATCGTGATCGGGTGCTCCTCGGTATAGGAGATGTACTTGCCTCCGACGTACTCGCAGAGGCCCTCGTAGGAGTTTCCGGTATCCACCATCACGATGTCGGTATCCTGCTCCCAGAGCTGGCGGACGACGGAGTTCATGTGGAAGGACTTGCCGCTTCCGGAAGGGCCAAGGCAGAAGAAATTCGAATTGTCCGTGATCTTCTCCTTACCCTCCTTTCCGCTGATGTCAATGGCCACGGGCACGCCCTGGCGGTCCGTGTACCAGATCTTCAGCGGGGAGTCCTCGCTCTTGACCGTCCTCTCCTTGTACATCAGGCAGGCGGCCGCGTCGCCGAGGGTCAGGAAGCGGTCGTAGTCGGGATTGAGGCTGTAGCTGTTCCCCGGGAAAGACCCGACGAAGAGCTCCAGCTGGTTGTATGCCCGCTTGCTGATGTGGATGCCCAGCCGTCCGAAGGCGTTCTCCAGATAGTTGGTGCATTTGTGCATGTCCGTGTCACGGCCGGTCACCACCGCCATGCTGTAATGGCAGTAGACGAGCTGCTTGCTCTCCCGGGCGATGATGTCCTGGACGTTCTTGATGTCTTCCACGGCCATCTGGTTGGCCGGGCTGGGAATGCTGCCGTGACGGTTCTTCTTCTTTTCCAGGGCCCCCAGCTCCTTCTTCTGCGCGGGCATGAAGATCACCTGGTTGTAGATGACCGCCTGAGTCTCCGGGACGGAGTCCACGGCGCTCACCAAGTCCACCGGCATCGAGGAGTTGTTGACCTCGATGCTGGTGAACGGACGGATGAGAGAGGGGAGGGAAACGCTGTCGACGTCCACGAGGGAGTAGAACTTGCAGCGGCGGTCGCCCATGGAGATGCCCTCCTCGTCGATCTGGAAGCCGGTCATCGAGAAGGTCTTTCCGGAGAAGTCCAGGGCGAAGTAGCGGTCCACGTAGCCGCTGGCTTCCCGCTTGGAAAGGAAGCGCGCGCGGATGCCTGCATCGCGGAGCAGGTCCTGGACCTTCCGGATCTTCACCATGAAATCCCGCCACTTGCGGGCATCATAGGACATGAGCCTGCCGCCCTTGCTCTCCTGCGTGATCACCAGGCAGGTGAAGGCGTCGGTGTGCTCCCTCCCGTCGAAATAGCGGAAGTAACAGTCGGAGAGGAACTCGCGGCGGCCGCTGTGGTCGTCGCGGAAACTCCGCCGGCAGAAGATGTCCTGCTTCTGGAGCGCATAGCCCTCGCCAAGGGTCTCCGCTATCGTAGTGAAGAGGGAAGTGAACTCGTAGTATGCGTCGATATTCGCGGAGTATTTCTGCACGGGGTTCTCCATCCGCAGGACGGCGGAGTAATCGCCGTTCTTGGTGTACAGCACACCTATCCCTTCCACCTCTTCGACGGTGAAGTAGATGTCCTGGAAGATGCGGCTGCGCTTGCCCCCGGTACCGAAGGCGAGGACGGAGACGGCCATGCCGACGAGGACCGCCGCGAATACAAGTATCACATACAGAATCATTTCCCTC
>JAFPWG010000042.1 GCA_017395045.1 Bacteroidales bacterium | reverse complement strand
GCATGATATTCCTCAAATACTTTGTCCTGAGCCTGCATGTGCTCATGGTTTTCATTACGGCACTTGCCCCAGTCCTCTTCTACAAGAGGAAGGGGAAGTGCCTCATGAAGTTCTACCTTTCGATGGCAGGAACAGCGAAGGCCCGGAAGATCTACCGGCTCCAGCTGGAGGCCTGGGTCTTCCTGGTCAACCTGACCTACTATCTCCTGAATGGACCGAATACTTGGCAGATTCCGGCGATGGCGCTGTCGCTCATCCTGATGACCAACACCTGCACGTCTGCCATCCTCCGCTGGTTGCACGACGACAAGAGGGTGCAGCTGATTGCCTGTGCGGTCTTCTTCGCATCCCTGTCCTTGCCGCAGCTCTTCACCCTGAGCGTTTCGGTGGGAATGGTCATCATCTGGGCGATGTTCTATCCGTCCTGGGTGATCACGCAATACTACATGACGGACCCTGGCAAGCTCAAGGATTTCCCTCCGACAAAGGAGAACATCGTATTCATGTACTACCATTCGCAACGCGGCCCCTGCGACATGACATTCCTTGACCCATAAATGCCAGGTCGAAGGTGGCACGTCATAACCCTATAAATCACTAGAAACATGAGAAAGAACAAAACCGCGGAGCCGGAACGCAGCTGTCCGGACTATATCCACTCCCTGCCGAAGAAGCTGGCAGATGTCCTGCACCAGCCCTCTGGTGACAGGTACACCAAGTTCGAGGCATTCCGCGACCTGATGCAGCGTCAGGCCGTTCAGAATTCGGACGAGTCCAAGAACCACACCAGTCCGTTTTTCGTAACGGTCTCCGAGCTCTCCGTGCTGTGGGGCTGGCACCGTCATACGGTGTCCGCCTTCCTGGAGAAGCTCTCAGCTCTGGAATACCTCACTATCGAGAAGGTCACCAATGGATTCAATCTCCACCTGATCGCTCTGTTCGTTCCGGACCTCTGAGGCCCGTACGGAGCCCCGGGCTTGCCCGGAGTTCGGCCGGGAGATTGGAGCCCGGAATCGGGCCGGAAAACGGCCTTTCCGGGGAAGTCCCGTCTTCCCGGCGACCCCCCGGAAAGACAACTCACTCTTTGGCAGCGGGCTTGCCCGTTTGCCAGGATTAGAGGGAAGTTGGTAACACAATACCCACTTGCCCCCGGGCAAGGTGGAGGAGTGCCAACATTCCAGCAAGCTGGGCACCGGAGAAAAGGGATTGAAGAAACGCAAAAAAACTAGGCAAAATGGAAACACAGAAACAGGTGGTGCACTTCGAGGCGAAGAAGGGATTCACAACTGCCCAGAGCAACGAGCACCAGCGCCGCTGGACTGAGAGGGGTTGGGCGCAGGCGAACGAGAACGGCCGCATCGACCGCTCCCGGACCCGCCTGAACTTCGAGGTCACGAAAGGAGGGAAAGTGCAGAAGGTGGACAAGAGCAAATCCATCCCGGAGAAATTCCTAGAGAACATCGCCTCGCGCGGGATCAAAGATCCCAACGAGAAATGGCCCGACAATCCGAAATACCGGACCGTCGTGGACTTCATCATCAGCGGCTCGCACGACCGTCTGTGCCAGCTGGCGTTTGGCAACCAGAAAATCAACTATGAGAAAGGTGCCAACAACGGCTCGGTCCAGAGACGCCCGGAAATAGAGCGCTGGGCAAAGGACATGTACGATGTCCTCGCTGGCAGATTCGGGGAGGAGAACATCCTTTCGTTTGTTGTACATCTGGACGAGCGAAGCCCGCACATACACGCAGACATTATACCGGTGACGGATGGCAATGACATCTCCTTCAACAAGGTCTTCGTTGGCGGGGACAAGTACGAATACCGGCGCCGAACGCTGGCCCTCCATGACCTCTTCGCGGCTGTGAACCGCAAGTGGGGACTCCAACGCGGAGACAGCGTAAACGAGACGCACCGCAAACACCACAGCACCGAGGAGTATCGCCGGAAATTGTCAGGGCAGTGCAGTACACTCGAGAGGGAGGTGGACAGCAAGAGTGCAACCCTCAAGACCCTGAACCAGCAGATCGCACAGGCGGCCAAGAGCATGAAGGGTCTCAACACGATGGTCTCCAACCTGGAGGCCGGAAGGGCCCGCATCGAGGCTGAGATAGACTCCATCCGGCGCTCGCTCTCCGATGACGGCCTTGGCACGGACCGGCGCGACGCGCTCCGGCAGAAGGAGGAGTCCCTCCAGAAGAAGCTGGACGACATCCTGGCAAAACTCGCCGACAAGCGTAGCAAACTCAAGGATGCGGAGAAGAGGCTTGCTGACCTCAAGCGCCAGGTCGTCGCGTCGGAACAGCGGCAGGATGAGCTCCAGCACCAGATCAAGGATGCCACCTCGAAGGTGTCCAAGATCACCCTGAACAAGGTCGGGACGGAGGCGCTCTGGACTGTCCTTCGCGACTTCCAGGAACTGAAGAGGACGCTGCCGTCCGACCGGCTCTCCGTCATCGACGACTCGCTCCTTCAGGACATGAGCCGACAGGGCGTGAACATCATCGCGTGCGCGTCGCTCCTCTTCATGGGGATGGTCGATCAGGCCACGACCTTCGCCGAGAACAAGGGCGGAGGCGGCGGCCATAGCACGGGAGGTTGGGGACGTGACAAGGACGAGGATGACCGCCAATGGATCCAGCGCTGCCTGGCACGCTCCCGCCAGATGATGGCCCCTCCGGGACACAAACTCAAGCGCTGAGTGCCACGACACTCAATTGAATTCAAGTGAAACCATTAACAACAGTATCGAAATGAAAAGACATTTGATAATCCTATCCGTCCTTTGCCTGACGGCCATGACGCTCCGGGCACAGGACACGACGGCAGTCCGGAAGAATGTCCGGATCTGCCAGAACTGCGAGTGTGGATGCCATCAGCACCCCGTCAACGACTACGAAGGACTAAACTCGCTCCGCCAGAGACTTGCCAACCCTTCCTGGGACGGGAAGGCTGAACTGTTCCGTTCGATCGGCACCGGAATGAAGATCGAGGATGGCAAGATCCTCCCCCTGTCAAAGAAAATTGAATCCACGGATGTGATTTCTCCGGTAACGTCTTCCACTACTTCTGCACAAGGAAATGCCAGCCTGCTGAAGCCCTACCTTCAGCAGATGGAGAAGGGAGAAGTGCCAATAGGAGCTCCGGTCTTCATCTTCTTCCGTCTTGCCGGAACATATGTTACGGACACTCCGCAACTGCTCAGTGTGAAAGCTGCTGCGAATCTGGCCATAGCACAGAACCTACGCGTCCGAATCACCGGAGCGGCGGACTCGGCGACGGGATCGGCGGACAAGAATACCGCCCTGGCGACCGCGCGGGCAGAGCATGTCGCAAAACTGTTCAAGGAAAGGGGAGTCCCCGTGGAGAGGATAGAGGTCCGCTCCGAGGGAGGGATAACCGCCTATGAACCGGTCTCCGCGAACAGGAACTGCCGGGTAGAACTGTTTATGCAGTAAGTACCGTCGGTGCAGTGAACATCTGCGCCGTGATGATAAAAGGGAAAGGGCGCTGCCGGTGACGGTAACGCCCTTCTGCCGTATGTCTGTCCCTTGTCAGAGGGATGGAGCCAAGTCTCAGTCTAGCGCGTAATCCAGCCGCATGACCTTCACCGGGCGCTCGTCGCCCCGGTACAGGTGGCTGCACCAGTTGACCTCGCCGGTGTCGCGGAAGCCGCATTTCTCCATCACACGCCCAGAGGCGGGGTTGTCCACGAAGAAATCG
>JAFPWG010000024.1 GCA_017395045.1 Bacteroidales bacterium | reverse complement strand
TCATCGGCGGCGTTGTGGCCGATTATCCCACTCGGCCGGCCGCTGCAAGCACCCAGTATCCCAATGGCGGCATCATCGTCACCCGGACCGAAGAGCTCCGATACTTAAACTGCCTGCTTATCGGCACCACGGGAGAGGACGAATCTTACGACAAGGCCATCCGGCAGGCATACAGGGAATATCGGCTGGAAACCTCCGGTGTGGAAGAACCCGCCTGGCGATACGGCTTTGTGCGTGACATCAACAAGAAAATGCTGGCTCCAGTCCGGAGGACCCTTCGCCTGGTGGAACTCTTTGCTGTATTGGCAGTGCTCATCTCTCTCCTGGGACTGTTAGCCATGAGCACCTACTTTGCCGATGAGAACACCAAGCAGATTGCAGTGCGCAAGGTATTTGGGGCAGATGTCAATGGCGAGACTTGGAGGAATGTCAAAAGCTATATGATCCTTACGGGTATCGCCTGTATAATTGGTATTCCTCTGGCTATTTGGGCTGCAAGAATATATCTGGAGCGTTTCGCCTATCGCGCCGAGGGCTACGAATGGGTGTTCATAGTGGCAGCAATCATTTCGCTGGCCATCGCCTCCGGCACCGTCCTCTGGCAGACCCTCAAGGCCGCCCGGACCAATCCGGCGGTGGAATTGAAGAAGGAATAATAATTACTGACCGCCGAGGCGGGAGAAGAAGGTGGCTACATCCGCCCAGGTGCGGAGCGGGTCTTCGCCGAAGGTGAGGACCGTGCCCATGAAGCCGTCGCAACCTTCTCGCGTGAGGAGATAGTCTCCCATCAGGAGTTCCGGATGGTTGCCCACGATGACCCGGTTCCAGGCTGGTACGCCGATATGGGCCTCGGCCCATTTCACATTTTCACCCCAGAGTTCCGGCTTGTTCGGATCTTCCCGGCAGACGACGTACATGTCATACAGTTCCGAAAGTTTGTGGAACACGCGCACGGCCTCCCCGATGGGGAGGTCGTGCCGTACATCCCGGAGGACACCGTCCATTTCGACCATCAGGGAGCGCTTGGAGCGGCCCTCCTGCTTGTCATCAATCCATTGAATGACAGGTAATAAGGCCCATAAGAACGTATGGTCGTTGAGCTGGTGCTCGCCGTCGAAATGCAGGGACTGCGGATAATGCGCGGCGAACTCGTCGAAGCAGTTCACCATCGTATCCTTCGTGCCGAAAAGGCCCCACACGCGTCCCGGCTCCACGACAGAGAAACGGGCGTTGGAAACGGTCCGATAATCCTCGACGAGGGCTTTCGTGACCATGAAGGACGTCTGCCCGTCCTGCCTCTGGCTATGGAACTCCTGCTTGCCCAAACCGTTGTTTTTCAGGATGGTATCGGCCAGATGCAGCGCCGGATTCACGCAGATGCGGTCGAATCCCGCCAGCTGCTCCGTGTACATCCCGCCCATGGACGTGCCGATGATCAGACCCGGTTGCTCCTTCGCACACAACTCCTTGAGCAGGTCGATGGCCGCAAACGGGTCCACGGGCAGGTCGGGTGCGATAACAGTCGCCTGCGGCAGCAGGAGCCGGATCCGCCCCACCGTCCCGCTTGCGCCGGACGAGGCGAAGCCATGGACATACAGGATCTTCTTGCCGGCGAAAAGCCCCGGCCGGGCATATTCATAGAGTTCCATGCAGGTCAGTCGATGAAATCCCCGATTTCCGCGAGGTTGGCCTTGCGGCCGAGGGCGTCGTCCACGACCAGGACGGTGCCTTTGTAGCGTTTTGCCTTGCGGCTGATTTCCAGCGGATTGAAGCCGGGGGAGACCAGGATGAGACCCTTGACGAGCTTGGGCTTGTCGAAGGTCGCCGTGGCGGCGGTAACGCAGCCGTTCCCTTCGCCGAGCAGGAACACCCGGTTCTTGTCGGTGTGGCGCAGGTCGCGGATACCCCGGATCACGGTCTCCAGTTCCTTCACACGCGCCTTTTCACTTTCACTGTTGAAACTGAAGCAATAACAGACAGCACCGGTCCCGGCCAGGGAACGGCACCAGCTTTCGCCATAGGACCGGTCCTGGCAGTAGATGACGGCCGGACGGGGTTCGTCCAGGGTATCGGCGGGACGATAGATGGTGCCGACAATCTTTTCACCGCCGTCGTAGAAGGCGAGTTCCTCCACGTCCACCTTGACGCCGGTCTCCTTGGCCTTCACCGTTTCACGGGGCGCCAGGGACTTGACCCACCAGTAACCGCCACCGAGAACACCGGCCGCAATCAGTGCGATTGCGGCCGTGATTCCGATGCGGGACGCGATGGACACGCCCACTTTTTCCATAAATTTGTTCACGGAAGGCTTACTTCTGCGCTTTGCCCTGGTTGGCGACGGCGTTCATCTTAGCCGCGATGGCCTCCTGGTCGCCCAGGAAGTAGTCCTTCACCAGCTTGCCGTCTTCGAACTCGAACACGTACGGGACGGCGGTCGGCAGGTTCAGGCCGATAATGTCCTCGTCGGAGATGTTCTTCAGGTACTTGATGATGCCGCGGAGGGAGTTGCCGTGGGCGACGACGATGAGGCTGTCCTCGGTGGCGAGGTTCGGGAAGATGACTTCCTTCCAGTACGGGACGGCACGGGCGATGGCGTCCTTCAGGGACTCGGTGCGCGGGAGGTCGTTGTCGGCGACTTCGGCGTAGCGGGGGTCGTACTTCGGGTTGCGCTCGTCGTCCTCACCGAGGGGGAGCGGGGCGACGTCGAAGCTGCGGCGCCAGATCTTCACCTGGGCGTCGCCGTACTTCTCGGCGGTCTCGGCCTTGTTCAGGCCCTGGAGGTTGCCGTAGTGCTTTTCGTTGAGACGCCAGCTCTTCTCCACCGGGATCCAGTCCAGGTCCATCTGGTCCAGGATGTTGTTCAAGGTCTTGACAGCCCGCTTGAGGTAGGAGGTATAGGCCTTTCCGAAAGTGAAGCCTTCGGCCTTGAGGAGCTTGCCGGCCTCGACGGCCTCTTCCACGCCCTTGGGGCTGAGATCCACATCCGTCCAACCGGTGAAACGGTTTTCCTTGTTCCAGACGCTTTCGCCGTGGCGAACTAATACGATTCTTTTCATTTCTATGGTTTTAATAGCTGTTTTCCAGTGCAAAAATACGCATTTTATCGGAGAAAAAGGGAATAATCCTTAAATTTGTATGATTATAAAAGAAGGGAAGATGAAAAGGATTCTCATCGGCGCCCTGCTGCTGGCCGCTGTCGGCTGCGGACGCAACCGGTTCGACTATATCGACATCGCCGCATCCGAAAGGACGCTGGCCTGTCTGAAGGAAGGATTCGCCGCCGTCCCGGATTCCATTCCGGGCGGACGCACCGCGTGGCTGCTGGGACAGGGTGTCCCGGTGGCCGACGTCCTTCTGTTCGGCGGGGAAGTGGGGGACAGTCTTTTTTCCGTTCCCGCCCTCCCGTTCGGATACGCCGCCGAGTCCGTCGGCACGGAACTCCTGCTGGACAGCCTGCAGGTCAAGCACAACCGTCTCTATGCCGAAAACGGCCTCAACGCACGGATGCTGTACTTGCAGGACCGCCGGATGTCGCTGGCGATGCTCAACAAACTGGCCTCCCTGGCCGAAGGCGGCGCCTTCATCGGCGGCGTAAAACCGTCCCGGTGCCTGGACCCGGAGGACAACGCGGTGTTCCAGCGTACGGCGGACAAGGTTTGGCTGTCCGGCAACGTGATGTCCGGAAAGACGGTGAAATCCATCCTGAAGGCTGCCGGTGTGAAACCCGACGTGCGTGCGAAGGTGGACAGCCTGGTGTTCCAGCACCGCCATCTGGCCGATGCGGAGATTTACCGCATCGTGAATGCCGGTACCTATTCGGGCCCCGTGAAAGTCCGCTTCCGGGTGAGTGGCCGCCAGCCGCTCCAGTGGAATCCGGATACCGGGGAGATTTCGCCGGTGTCCTATCGGGTGAAGAAGCGTTTCACCCGAGTGACTTTCGATACCGTTCCCGGAGACGACACCTTCATCGTTTTCGGCTCTTTTGCCGAGAAACGGAAGTTGAAAATCAAGTAGTTCCATGGAAATCGGGCCGGTTGCCACGTATCGCGGAGCCCTGGGCTCCAAGTTCGGGATCCCGCGCCAGAGCGGGCTTGTCCCGTCCCTGCGCGGCCGCATCGTGTTCGAACCGGAATACCGCAACCGGGAGGCGCTCCGCGGACTGGAGGGCTTCGACCGGATCTGGCTCATCTGGGGTTTCTCGGCCAACCGTCCTGCGAAAGGGGAGTGGCAGCCCACCGTGCGCCCGCCCCGCCTGGGCGGCAATGTGGCGATGGGGGTGTGGGCCACCCGTTCCCCTTTCCGTCCGAATCCGCTGGGCCTGTCCTGTGTTGAGTTGGAAGCAATTGATGGACTGGAGCTTATCGTTCGGGGTGCCGACCTGATGGACGGTACGCCCATCTACGATATCAAACCCTATGTCGCGTATGCCGACAGCTACCCCGACGCGCGGAGCGGCTTTGCCGCTACGGCGCCGGAGGCCCGGCTTGAAGTCCGCATCCCGGAGCACCTGGACCTGGGTCCGGAAGAGCGGGAGGCCCTGTCCGGCCTGCTGGCGTTGGATCCACGGCCTGCTTATCAACAGGAACCCGGCCGCGTGTACGGAATGCCGTTCGCCGGGAAGGAAGTCCACTTCCGGGTGGAGAATGACGTATTGACCGTAATCGACTATGCTTAACGTAATCGCCCTGGCCGTACTGCCGGCCTTGATCCTGCTTTTCTATACGTACCAGCAGGACAAGATGCAGCGGGAACCCGTGAAGATGATCCTCAAAGGCTTCCTCTTTGGCTGCCTTTCGGTGTTCTGTTCGTTCTTCATCTCCGTTCCCTCGCTGAACCTCGGTCTCTTTTCCGAGCAGCTCAACTCCTTATCGGACGCCCTTCGCCAGGCATTTTTCGGGGCGGCCATCCCGGAGGAGACGGCCAAACTCTTCTGCCTGTGGCTCTTCCTCAGGAAGAACCCGTATTTCGACGAGCGGATGGACGGGATCGTGTATGCGGTGAGCGTGGGCATGGGCTTTGCCGCTTTCGAGAACATCGAATACCTGTTCGCCGCCGGCACCGACTGGGTGACCACCGGCATCGGCCGCTCCCTGACGGCCATCCCGGGCCACTTCGGTTTCGCCGTCCTGATGGGCTATTTCTATTCACTCCATCATTTCGACCGGTACAAGGCTCCGGGCGCCGGAATCAAAATGTGGCTGTATCCGGTCCTGGCGCACGGTATCTATGACACCGTGGCGATGATGGCCGCCGTCACGCCCCAGCTCAGCGGAGCCATCACCATCGCGATCCTGCTGTTCTGCTTCCAGATGGTCAAATGGGCGCGCAAGAGCATGCAGAAGCATGTGGTGGCCGATTCCAACGACTACGGGCCGGTGGACGACATCGACCTCCAGGTCTGATGCAAGAATCCGGCGTAGCCGGGATTTCAATACTGTATGAGGAAATTGACTTGTCTTGTGGCTGCCATTCTGGCGGCCCTGACTGCTGCCGCACAGACGCGCGGCACCGCCACCGTGAGCGGATATATCACGGACCAGGCGTCCGGAGAGACCCTGATCGGTGCCGGCGTGCTGGTGGAAGGCTCCGGAAAGAAAGTGCAGACCGGTGCCGTGACCAACGCATACGGTTATTACACGCTCACGATTCCCAAAGGGAAAACCTCCCTCCAATACAGTTATGTCGGGTATGAGAGCATGGTCCTGGCCCTGGACCTTGTCCGGGACACGACCTTGAACATTGTCCTGAAGCCGTCTGCCGAAATCCGTGAAGCGACGGTGGTGGCACAGAAGGATGCGGGCATCCAGTCCACATACCTGGGCTCCATCGACATCCCCCTGGTCCATATCCAGAAGACGCCGGTCCTCTTCGGGGAGGCCGATGTCCTCAAGGCCATTCAGCTGATGCCTGGCGTACAGGGTGGAAACGAAGGATTCACAGGGCTTTACGTACGTGGTGGCGGTCCCGACGAGAACCTGATCCTGCTGGACGGAGTGCCCATCTACAACGTGGACCACATGCTGGGCATCCTGTCGGTGTTCCAGACGGAGGCGGTGAAGAAGGTCACCCTGTATAAGGGTTCCTTCCCGGCGCGCTACGGCGGCCGCGTGTCATCCATCGTGGACATCCGTACGAATGACGGCAACATGAAGGAGACGCACGGCTCCATCGGAGTAGGCGCCCTGACGGAAAAGTTCCATCTGGAGGGGCCCATCATCAAGGATAAGCTCAGCTATTCACTGAGCGCCCGCGGCCTGCACACCATCCTGTTCGACCCGTTCATCCGGTTCTTCGGCAAGAGGGTCGAGGAGGGGACGGAGATTTACGTGAACTATTTCTTCTACGACCTGAACGGGAAAATTACGTGGCGCCCGACGGACAAGGACCGGTTTTTCCTCGCGTCCTACAACGGACGGGACCAGATGGGCGTAAAGTTTACGGAAGACGCTTCCTACTATTCGGAACTGGAAGGATTCGACCGCACGAAGATGGGCCTCGGATGGGGTAACAATGTCGTGTCCCTGCGCTGGAACCATGTGTTTTCCAGCCAGTTGTTCGCCAATACCACCATTGCCTACAACCGCTACCGGATGGCGATGAACAGCGGGATGCGGAGCCAGGGAACGAACTATGACGGCGTCAAATACAGGTACGACTTCGACATCGACTATCTTTCCGGCATCCGGGACTGGAGCGGGAAGCTGGACTTCGACTACGTCCCTTCTCCGCGCCACCTGGTCAAGTTCGGTGCCGAGTACCTGCACCATACCTTCCTCCCGCAGACGCTTACGGCGCTCACTTATGCGGAGGAGGGGAATGAAAAGGAAAAGGCCAGCGACACCTACGGCAATACGAAGCCCTACAAGGGACACGACGTCTCGGTCTATGCCGAAGACGACTTCTCGCTGACGGACCGCCTGACCGTCAATCCGGGCGTCCACCTTTCCCTGTTCAGGACGGAGGGGAAGAACTATTGGAGCCTGCAGCCCCGGTTGTCCGCCAAGTATGCCTGGGACGGTGGCTGGGCGCTGAAGGCCGGATATGCCCGGATGGCGCAATACGTTCATTTGCTGAGTTCCGCCCAGGTCTCCCTTCCCATCGACCTGTGGGTCCCCATCACCAAGGACATCAAGCCTGTCACATCGGACCAGTTCTCCGCCGGCGTCTATTATGACGGACTCAAGGGCTGGGAGTTCTCCGTGGAGGGCTACTACAAGTCCATGCACAATATCCTGGAATACAAGGACGGGACCGTGATGGTGGCGACGAATTCGGGCTGGGAGACCCGGGTGGAGATGGGCAACGGCCGGGCCATGGGCCTGGAATTCTTCGCCCAGAAGACCACCGGAAAGGCTACCGGCTGGATCGCCTATACCCTGGCGAAGTCCGACCGGCAGTTCCCCGACGGAACCATCAACCTGGGCGAGCGGTTTCCGTACAAATACGACCGCCGCCACAACTTCAACATCAATGTGAATTACCAGGTGACGCCCCGCATCGACCTGAGCGCGACCTTCGTCTTCGCCACGGGCGGTACGACGACGCTTCCGGTGCGGCAGACCGGCATCCTGGCTCCGGGACGCGACTACGTGCAGAATGCGGATTTCGTGGAGCATCGGAACAATTACCGGCTTCCGCCGAGCCACCACCTGAACGTGGGGGCCAACTTCCACAAACGGAAAAGGCACGGGGAAAGGATCTGGACCTTGGGCATTTACAATGTTTATCGCCAGTTGAATCCGAACCTGGTCTTCCTGCACTACGAAACCACGCGTCCGCAGCCGGATGCCGAGCCGAAGACCCGTCTCGTGATGGAGAAGGTGACGATCCTCCCGTTTGTACCTTCCGTCAGTTACACCTATCAATTCTGAGCCGCCATGAAAAAGACGATACCGATCCTGCTCCTTCCATTCCTCGTGGCCGGCTGCTACGAAGAGATCCTCATCCCGACCGAGGACAAAGATCCGGTCCCGGTCCTGAACGCCCAGATGGATAATCTGGAGGAAGAGCATACCATATATTTGTCCATCAGCCTGTTAAGTAAGCTGGAACCTTTTCCCGGCGCTTCTGTAAAGGTCTATGTCAACGATAAACTGGCGGCTGAAGCCGTGGAAGTGGAGGAGGAGGACCCCTGGAACCGCACGGCCTATACGTTCAAGGCGGATTTCAAGCCGGGCGACGAAGTGAGGGTGGAGGCCTGCAAGGATGCATTCTCCGTTTCCTCGACGGCCGTCGTCCCGCCTGCCGTGCCGATCGAAGCCATTGACACCTCTTCGGTCAGGATTACCTACATGGGGGAATCCAGTAATTATGTGCAGGTCAAGGTCCGTTTCAACGATCTGCCGGGGCGGTCCTGGTACGGGGTGGACAACGGTTATCTGGACAAGTGGGAATTCTTTGACGAAAATGGGGAGATCATCCCTGAATACACGACTTATGAACGTCCCTGGACCGGGATGATGGAGACGGATTTCGACCCCGTGATCAGCGAAGGGGCGGGTAAGACAGGCGGTGGTGATTTCTCCGCCCTGCTCGGTGCGACGAACTTCTATCACTGCTTCTCGGACGACCCTATCCAGGACCAGGAATGCACGCTGAGGGTGCTGCTCAACCCCTATGCATTCTATCTGCCCGCATACCGGTATGGCGGGAATTACGTCATCCTGCCTTCGGGAGAAGAGGTGGACTGGTCCACCCTGTTGGCCCTCTCGTGCCGGGTGGAGCGTAGCTGCCGTTTCCGGCTGCGGAGCCTGGATTTCACGCAGTACCGCTATCTGAAGGCGTTGAACAACCTGGAAACCTTCGGAACGGAGGTCAATTTCCTCGTGGAGCCGACGACGCTCCCTTCCAACGTGGAGGGAGGCCTGGGCTTCCTGGGCATCGAAACCCTCACGGAAGTGGTTTACGCCCGCTTTGAACGGGAGTACGGTCCGTCGGAAACAATCTACTATTAGAATTCGAGGTCAAGGCCCAGGGTGACCGCGAAGTTACGGTCGGGCCGCTCGGTGCGGTGGGTGAGGCGCCAGAAGCAGTCTACCCGCAGCATCCGGAAGATGTTGGTGATGCCTACGCCGGCTTCGGCATAGGGTTTTTCAAGCGAGGTCATTCCCTCGGGGAGAATGAACGGGGCCTGGGTCCGATTCTGTTCGGATAGCGTACCCCAGGCACCCCTGAACGTGACGACTTCCCGCAGATTCAACTTCTTGATGAGCGGGATGTTCCCCAGGACAAGACCGTTGAGGTTGTGCTCGTAGAAGGCGGTCACCCACTTGTCGGAGGCGAACTCGTAATAGTTCATCAGGGAGAACCCGGATTTGTCCAGGAAGCGGGTCTCATTGCCTTCGTGCAGCTTCAGAAGCGGGTAGGGGACGGATCCCAGGATGGCGCCGCTGTTGATGTGGAGGTTGCCATAGCCCATTATCCCGACGGGGATGCGCCAGTCGAAGGTAAGTTCGCCCCTGTAGAAGGAGCAGTCGTCGGATGTCAAGCCTTTGATGCCGGCGAGAAGGTCCACCGAAATAATGGGATAGCGTGTGAAGATATAGGTCTTTTCGAACACGCCGCGGTTCACGCGCTCGTCCCAGGAGAAACGTGCATTCAGGTGGAACTGGTTTGCGGAGAAACTGTCTGCGAAGGTTCCATCCGGCCGGACAAGGGGAACCTCAAAATTGGAAAAGACGCGGAAATGCTTGAAATTCAGTGTAGTGTTGATGCTCGGAGAGAACTCGTGCTGGAATTCCACGATGGCGTGCCGCATCAGGCTCTGCTTGGCGAATCCGCCGGGAGCGAGGAGGGAATTGATGATGTTCCGTTCCGTGAATACGCCGGATCCGCGTCCCAGGCGTTCATAGTCCTGTCCGGTGGCGAACACCAGGCGGCTGGTCCGGACCTGGTTGTTGCCCAGGATGAATTCCGTGGAGGCGTACCATTTGAACTGCCGGTCGCCGAAACCGTAGGCGGCAAGTCCGCGCAGACGCACCTTCGTGCTGAATTCCTTGGTGGTGCGGAAGCCGGCCTGGAGCCGGACTCCTTCCATGTCGCTGAAACTGACGGTTTTTTCCCAGGGACCATAGCCGATACCGATCTTCGTATTCTCCAGATAGCCGGTGACGAACATGCTGCCCAAGGCCGTAACCCACTTGAATCCCGTGGTTTCCTTGAACCGTTCGGCGGCCGTGAAGATGGACTCTTCGCGCGGGGTCAGCGGGGCCGGACGGGCGGTTTCCCAGTAGGATGCATCGCGTTCGGGCTGATCGCCCACGGCCACCTTGTCGCCCCCGGAGAGGGCGGTCATGTCCGGGAAGGGACCGAAGGTCACATCGGTGTATTCCAGGTTCCTGAGGCCCTGGACAGTGGCTACGGACCAGTTCTTGTTCACCTGGGCGGAGGCGTCCAGATACAGGTTTTCACGCTTGTAGAACCAGGTCCCGTCTTCGCGCCGCTCGTTTTCGCTGGTGACCGACAGGAGGCGGATCCAGTTGACGTTGGCGTTCTTGGACAGACGGGCCCGGACCGCCCGGATCGCATGGTCTTCGGCGTCGATGTCCATCTCGCCGTCCAGGGTGGGCGACGTAATGAGCTTGCGCGGTTCGAAATGGACGGTGTAGGTCTTCCTGCCGTCGACGTACAGGCTGTCGACGAGCGTGTAGTGGTACAGCAGGTTGGCGGATCCGCTGGCGGGGGACGGGACGCTGAGGCTGAAGACGGGAATCATGTCCCGGTAGAAATTCATCCGGAGCGCAGAGGTGCCGGTGAACTGCCGGAGAACGTTCTGCTGGTCCAGTCCGGAAATGCGGCTGGCTTCGAAAACCTCCTTGTCCACAGCGGGTTCCAGTGCGTAGTATCGATGCAGGATGGCCTCGGACATCAGGACCGGGATCTGGCCGCCGAAGCCTGTCGTGTCGATGTATTCGGGAACGAGGCTGACCCGTTTCTTCTCGATCTTCCTGCCCAGGAAATGGTTGGCATCGCCAAGGGCCATTTCCACCTTGCTGTAAATCCGGGCCTCCCAGGCCGGTTTTTTCTCCGGGTCGTGCCGGGAACGGTTCCGGTCCAGATGATAGAGGATGGAACGGACGTAACGGCTGTCGGTGAGCCCCGCCTCTTCCTTCTCTCCGGTACGGAGGAGATGGAAGTCGAGCACCTTGTCCGAGCCGGTATCGACCTCGAGGGTGCGGTTCTCATAGCCGGAGGCCTCGGCGGTCAGGGTGCAGATCCCGCTCCCTTCCGCGGCCTGGATGGTGTAAGCACCTGAAGGGTCGCAGGATGCGCCGATCAGCGTACCGTCGAAATAAACGATGGCGTAGGGAATGCCTTCACCCGTGGACGAATCCAGAACCCGCCCCCGGATCCGGGTCGTCTGGCCGGAGAGGACGAAAGGCAGGATCAGCAGGAGGATCCACGATATGAAGCTCTTCTTTGACAAATCTTACAAAAATACAATTATTTTCGGAAACGCCATTAAACTCAGCTGTAGAGAAGGTCCAGAAGCCATAATTTGGCCCGTTCGGGAAGGATCCGGACCAGTACGCCCACCGCCCCATAGTCGATGCGGGGAATGACCCGGACGGCCATGTGTTTCTTCTTCAATTGCCTGAGTATCGCCTTCCCGATGACTTCCGGGGCCATTCCGCCCAGTTCGTCATTCTCGATCTTCTTCAGGTTGCGGTCCATGCGTTCCCGGTAGGGGGAACCGGGATCCTGGGCTGCCCCGGTGAACTTCCGGGCCGCGGTGAATCCGGTGGAGACGTCGCCCGGCAGGATGCTGCAGCATTCGATGCCGGTGCCCTTGAGTTCCATGGACAGGGATTCACTCAGGGAGAGCAAGGCGGCCTTGGCCGAGGAATAAAAGCCCTGGAAGGGAAGCTGGAGGATGGCCATCACGGAAGTGACGGTGATAATCCGTCCGAAACCCTGTTTCCGGAAAACGGGCAGGCAGGCCTGGATGGTCTTGTGCGAGCCGAAGAGACAGGTTTCGAACTGATACCGGATCTCTTCGTCGGTAGCTTTCTCCACAGGGCCGTAAATCCCGTTGCCTGCATTGCAGATGACGGCATCCAGATGCCCCTGTTCCCCGACGATCCGCTTGACGACAGCTTCGGTCATGGCGGCGTCATTGACGTCGAGTTGGACGGGAATGATGCCATGGGCGGGATGCTCCACGGTTCCGCGGCGGGAACCGGCGTACACGGTGAAGCCCGATTCGGCCAGCAGGCGGGCGGTGGCGGCACCGATGCCGCTGCTGCCGCCGGTCAGGAGGACGACTTTCACTTGCATAATTCGGATCTTTTGACAAAGGAGTTGGGGAGAGGCGTCTCATAGACGGCTTTCCGGAGGAAGGCCTTGAATTCCTGCAGGTCGGGATACCGGTCCTGCTCTTCGACGGAGATGGTGCCGCCGATTGCCAGCCGGGGAGAGGTGCCGCGCTTGTTCTTGAGTTCATGGAAAAGGCGGAGGAACCGGACCCGGTAGTCGATGAGTCCCAGGAAGTAGTAGAACCGGGAATTCCGGTCGAAAAAGCGGACGGGAATGACCGGAACGCGGGCTTTCTGGATGAGGCGGACGGCGGCATCCTGCCAGTCCCGTTCGCGGAGAGTCCAGTGTTCCCGGGGTTTCAGGTCGGCGACCGCACCGGAAGGGAACAGGCACAGGGGTTCACCGGAACGGACTTGCAGGAGGGCGTTCTTGACGCCGTTGATGCTGGTGGAAGAAATGCCGTTACTGGTGGCCGTCGTCGGATTGACACCGATGAAACTGGGAGACAAGCCCTTGATCCACAGCAGCATGTCATTCACCATCACTTTCACCTTCGGGCGGTACTGTCCGATGAGGTCCACCAGGCAGATTCCGTCCAGGTGGCCGTAGAAGTGGTTCGAAATGATGATGAAGGACCCTTCCGGGAGCTGCTCCAGCCGCTCCGGATTGCCGATGGCGAAGTCCACGCCCAGGTCGTCCAGGATCCCCTTGGCGAAATCCGGACCGGGCGGTATGCCAGCGGCTTCCACCCGGTCATGGATGTCGTTGACCTGGTAGATTCCGGTCACCTTCAGGAGGATGTTAAACAACAGTCTTCCCCAGAATCCCTTGAATACGGGAGACAGGACGCCGGCGTCTTTTGCGGTGATGACGGGCATTTCCGGCTATTTCTCGAACTTCTTGGGGGGATCGATCTTGGCGAAATACCGGATGTCCTTCAAAAAACCGATCAGGTAGAACAGGAAGATGACAAGGGCGACAGCTACGGCGATGCCGTCCATGATTCCGAAGTCGAACTCGTTGTGGAACAGGACGATGTGCCGCTTCCAGAGGGTCAACTGCGGGATATAGATGTACAAGGTGTTGATGATGATGGTCAGCAGACGGAACTCGGTGGGCCCGAGGCCGCCGTAGGTGAGGCGGTGTTCCCCTTTCAGGTAGCAGTCGATGTAGACATAGACGCTGAGAGCCAGGTAAGCGACCAGGACTCCCGCCATGAAAGTCATGTTCACGAGTGGGGAGAGGCCGACACCGGCGAACATGATGCATTCGTTGATGACGTCGACGTTGTGGTCGAGGAAGAATCCGTAGGTCTTTCGCTGTGTGCCGCGCACGCGGGCCAGACTGCCGTCCAGGGAGTCGCCGAACCAGTTCACGACAAAACCGAAGGAGGCAAGCCAGAGCCAGTTCAAGTTCAGGTTCGAGAGGGCGTATCCGGTAGCGACAATCAGGGCGCCGAGGAAACCGACGAAGGTGAGCATGTCGGAGGTTACCCATGCAGGCATCCTTTCGGCCAGCCACACCAGGACTTTCTTTTCGAGTGGATTCAGAATGGATGTCTGGATCCTCTTTGCTTGTTTCTGCTCTTCCATATCTCATTTTCTATTAGCAGGTGCAAAATTAACACTTATTTTCGGGATTTGCCCTTTTTTCGCACAATTATACCTATATTTATACGATGAAACTGAAACGATGCCATATCCGGCTTCTGGTCTTTCTTGCCACTGCTGTCCTCCTGACGGTCTCCGTCCGATCGCTTGTGCATTCTGTTAAGGATTGGAAATGGAAGCACGCGGAACCGATTGTAAACCATCCCGTCCGGATCTGGGATGTCAAGTTCGCCAAGGAGTTCAACGACCTGAATGAGACCCAGCTCGCGATGGCTCAAGCTGTGGGTGTACCGCCGGTGGAGGACCGGGAAGCCGCAGAAAGGATGAAGAAACTCCTTGTGGAAATCAAGGACAACGACCTGTACTGCGTGGACAGCCTTACCCATTCCATTCCGTTCCTGATCCCGTCCGCGGCGGAACTGCTGGACCGCATCGGTCGGAACTTCCAGGATTCTCTCGCTTCCAAAGGATTGAATCCCAATAAGTTATTTGTTACTTCCGTGTTGCGTACAGAAGCGGATGTCCGGGCCCTCCGAAAGGGAAACATCAATGCTTCGGAGAATTCGACGCACCGGTACGGCACTACTTTCGACCTGTCTTACTGGCGGTATGTAAAGGTTCCGGAGCTTCGGGGACGGGCCTATGAAGACGTGCCGCCGGAATACCTCCGGGCAACCCTGTCCCAGGTGCTGAAAGACCTGCACGACCAGGGCGCCTGCTATGTCAAGTATGAGAAAAAGCAGAATTGTTTCCATATAACCGTACGAAAATGAAAAGAATCCTTTTCCTTTGCCTGGCCCTTGCCGTCTTCACCGCCTGCAAGAATACGAAAGACGCAGACAGCGAATACGCCGTCGACATGATCAAGAAGGGGGAGTCCATCCCTGCCTTCTCCCTGAAGGACCGTTCCGACGTGCTCCATTCCCCGGATGAATTCGCCGGAAAATATGTCGTCTATGATTTCTGGGCCACCTGGTGTCCGGACTGCCGGGCCGACGTGCCGGCGATGAAGGACCTCTGGGAGCGTTTCGGCGACAAGGTGGAATTCGTGGGCATTTCCTTCGATACGGATCCTGAGAAACTGGATTCCTATGTCGCCGAAAACGGCATCGGCTGGCTCCAGCTGAGCGATTTCGTGACGAAAAAGGAATCCACCGTCGCGGACAGTTTCCGGGTCAAGTGGATTCCTTCGATGTACTTGGTCGGCCCCGACGGGAAGGTTCTCCTCGGTACCGTGATGGTCACCAAGCTAGCTGCCGCGCTGGAAGCGCTTTAGCCTGGCCCGGATGGCCCTCCAACCCATCTTCAGGAAAGAGTTGGAGTGGCGTTCGATCTTCTCGGGATACATTTCATCGAACGCGATGAGGATGCCGGAGTCGAAGACATCGGCAAACTCGTCGTTGATGCCCGTCCCGAAATAGATCATGGACGGAGAAAGGTTCATGTAGGTATTCACCAGCGGGGGGATGTTTACGCCCAGCTTGGACACCTCGGACTTGAGGATAGCGTAGTTCTCCTTGTAGTTGCTCCCGGTGAAAACCTCGTGGAAACGCTTGGGATTGTTGATTTTGACCTGCTTGCGGATCTTGAGCAGGTCCGCCTTCTCCCCGAAATACTTCCTCAGGAAATACATGACCATCTCGCGGGCCTCGGTATTGTATTCGGGGTAGATGGTCATCTTTCCGAAGAAATACTTCAGCCGGTCCTTGTACATGACGCCCAGGGCGGCGATGCCGTCGAAAAGATTGTCCAGGGCGAACAGGCTCTTGGATCCCGATTTGGAACTCTGGTATTCGACCGATACGAACGAACGTCCCAGTTCGAGGGTGTAGGGAAGATAGTCGCGGATGAATTTCTTCGAGAACTCGAACATGTGGGAGGAGGTCAGGATGGGCTGGCCGTACCGGTCGTAAACGGCTTCGTCACAGATGCAGAAGCGGTATCCGCCGATGATTTCTTCGGCTTCCGGGTCCCACAGGACGAGCTGTCGGTAACCGTAGGCGGGATCGGTATCGAACTTGTCGATGTCCAGGGGCTCTCCGGTACCGCCGCCGTCGTTGCGGAAGGCGATTTCGCGGAGCCGTCCGATTTCCCGGATGACATTGACGGCATCCGGTCCGACGACGTACAGTTCATTGCCGGCACGGTTGGTGGTACGCAGGTGCCGGTCCTCGTTCAACTCCGATTTCAGGAGCTCCCTGTCGACGGAATCGATGATTCGTTTCATGGTCAGGTATTGGGTTTAGTACAAGGTTACGGTTAAAGGTTCTCTACCAGGGATTTCATCCACTGGGCCCACTGGGCGGGGCGTTTGCTGTTGTCGAAAGTCTGCCAGGGGATGGGGTCGCCGATGACGACGCGATAGGTTTTTCCCCGGGCCCGGTACATTTCATCCACCAGCAAGATCATTGCCAAGGGGAACTTCTTGTTCAGTCCGGTGATCTTCCCGATCCAGTCCACGAAGTAGAACCGCCAGGAATTGCGGCCATAGAAGTGCATGGGGATGATGTCTCGCTGCGTTTCGACGCTCTTGGTGATAAAGGTTTTTTTCCATTCGGGGTCCTGGATCTTCCCGTCGATGCGCCGGGCGCACTTACCGGCGGGGAAGAAGAGGATCTGGGCGTCGCTCCGGAAGATGGCGTCGGTCTGTTCCGACAGGGAGCGCGACTGCCCACCGACCTTGTTCACAGGGACGAAGATTCCGTTGAGCTGCTTCAGGACCATCAGGAAATCATTGACCATGATGCGGATGTTCCCGTCGAAGTGGCGGCCGAAGATGGATACGAGCGCAAGGGCGTCGTGACCGCCCAGCGGGTGGTTGGACGCGACGGTGATGAGACGGTCCGACGGGACTTTCTCCAACCCTTCCACCTTGAGGTGGACGCCCATGTGTTCGAGGGCCTTTTCCGCGAACTCCACGCCGGTGTATCCTTCCCGGAAGTACTCGTTCAGGAAATCCTCGTGAAGGATTTTCCGGGCGAGACGCAGGACCCATTTCGGAGTCTTCTCCCCGAACTTCTTCCGGAGGGTTTGGGAAATGTCAATGGTATAGGTTTCAGCAGGTTCCATTATTCTTTGAAATGCTTTGTAAAAGTATGAATTTTACCCGAAATACACAACACTTTCCTTGAAATCTTGCTTACAGGAAAATTGTTCGTATCTTTGTGTATTATGCGAAAACCGACCAGGAAACGTCTGGAGGAAGTCCTCACGAAGTTCATCATGTTCATGCTCACCAGCAGCCTGGGAACCGTGGTGGACCTGGGCTTACATTGGTTCCTGTCGGCCCGTTTTTTCCAGGACAGCTATCTGTGGACGCTCTGGATTGCACCGCTGATTTCCTTTGAACTGGCCGTCCTTACGAATTTCATCATTGCCTATCAGTTTGTCTGGCGGGAGCGCATCACCCGGCGGAGTACCCGTTCCTTCTGGCGGCATTTTGCAGCGTACAATGCGACATCGGCGGGTACCTTCCTGATCAGGTTGCTGCTCATGCAGGGCATCCACTTCGTCTTCGTGTCGCTGGGGTGGCTGCAGGGAGCTTCCTACGAACCTGTTCTGTGCAACATGCTGGCGACCTGTGTCACCGGGACGATGAACTTCTATATGAGCGAGTTCGTGATTTTCAAGAAAGTCAACAAGAAAAAGGAATAGGAAACGGCGGCCCGATGAAGGCCGCCGTTCTCATTTCAGGTTTCCCTCCTATTTCAGGACACCCAGTTCCTTGCCCACCTTGATGAAGGCGGCGATGGCCTTGTCCAGGTGTTCTTTCCGGTGTGCGGCGGACAGCTGGACGCGGATGCGGGCCTGCCCCTTCGGTACGACCGGATAGTAGAAACCGGTGACGAAGATGCCTTCTTCCGCCATCTTGGCGGCGAATTTCTGGGACAGGGGAGCGTCGTACAGCATCACGGCGCAGATGGCGGACTGCGTGGGCTTGATATCGAAGCCGGCGGCCATCATTTTGTCGCGGAAGTAGTTCACGTTCTCCACGAGGCGGTCGTGAAGCTGGTCGGATTCCTTGAGGATCTTGAAGGTCTCCAGGGCGGCGCCGGCGATCATCGGCGGGATGGAGTTCGAGAACAGGTACGGACGGGAACGCTGGCGGAGCATGTCGATGATTTCCTGCCGGCCGGTGGTGAAGCCGCCTACGGCACCGCCGAAGGCCTTTCCAAGGGTGCCGGTGAAGATGTCGATGCGGCCATAGCAGTTGAACTGCTCGGCGACGCCGTGGCCGGTCGGGCCCACAACGCCGGCGGAGTGGCTCTCATCGACCATAACCATGGCGTCATACTTCTCCGCCAGGTCGCAGATCCTGTCCATCGGGGCCACGTTGCCGTCCATGGAGAAGACACCGTCGGTGACGATGATGCGGAAGCGGCAGGCCTGGGCTTCCTTCAGTTTCTCCTCGAGATCTGCCATGTCGGCGTTCGCATAGCGGAAACGCTGGGCCTTGCACAGGCGCACGCCGTCGATGATGGAGGCGTGGTTCAGGGAGTCGGAGATGATCGCGTCCTCCGCAGTCAGAAGCGGTTCGAACACGCCACCGTTTGCGTCGAAGCAGGCGGCGTAGAGAATGGCGTCATCGGTATGGAAGTAGTCGGCGATGGCTTTTTCGAGCTCCTTGTGGATGTCCTGGGTGCCGCAGATGAAGCGGACGGAAGACATGCCGTAGCCGCGTTCCTTCATGGCCTTCCCGGCGGCGGCGACGAGGCGGGGGTTGTCGGCAAGTCCGAGGTAGTTGTTGGCGCAGAAGTTCAGGGCTTTGCTGCCGTCCTGAAGCGTAATCTCGGCGCTCTGCGGGGAAGTGATGTTGCGTTCCTTCTTGTAGAGGCCGGCTTCCTCGATGGCCTTGAGCTCGGCCTGGAGGTGCTGTTGGAATTTACCGTACATAGTATAAAGTGTTTTTTGTGTTTCTGATTTCAAATTTATGGATTTTCTACGGAATTTGTATCGTTTTTTTACAAAAAACTCATAAATTTGTGAGACAAAACCGATCGTAATGAAAAATGTTCTTGTCATAGGTTCCACGGGCCAGATCGGCTCCGAACTGACGATGAAGATCCGTCGCGAAATCCCGGAAGGGAATGTCGTTGCAGGTTATATCCCGGGTGCAGAGCCCAAGGGAGAACTGTTGGAAAGCGGTCCCGCCGAACTGGCCGACGTCCGTAATGCGCAGCAGCTGGCCGATATCGTCGAGAAATACGGGATCGACACCATTTACAATCTGGCCGCCCTCCTGTCGGCCGTCGCCGAGAAGAAACCGCTGCTCGCCTGGGACATCCAGATGAACGGCCTGCTGAACATCCTGGAAGTGGCGCGCGAGAAGAAATGTGCGGTCTTTACACCCAGTTCCATCGGCTCTTTCGGACCCGAGACGCCCCATGTAGGTACGCCCCAGGACACCATTCAGCGTCCCCGGTCGATGTACGGTGTCACGAAAGTCGCCACCGAGCTCCTGAGTGACTATTATTTCCATAAATACGGCGTTGACACCCGCTCGGTCCGTTTCCCGGGCCTGATTTCCAACGTCACGCTTCCGGGCGGCGGTACCACCGACTACGCCGTGGAGGTGTATTATTCCGCCGTAAAGGGGGAGGAGTTTGTATGCCCCATCGCTCCGGGTACCTATATGGATATGATGTATATGCCGGATGCCCTGGGCGCCGCCGTGCACCTGATGCAGGCCGATCCTTCCCGTCTTGTGCACCGCAACTCCTTCAATATCGCGTCGATGAGTTTCGAGCCGGAAACCCTGTTCGCCAAGATCCGCGAATACATCCCTTCCCTGAAGGTCCGTTACGAAGTGGATCCGGTGCGCCAGGCCATCGCCAACTCCTGGCCCGACAGTATGGACGACAGCTGTGCGCGCGCCGAATGGGACTGGAAACCCACGTATGACATCGACTCAATGACCGTGGACATGATCGCTTGCCTGCGCAGGAAACTCCTGTAGTACTTGCAATTTGTAAGCAAACGAAACACACCGAAAGGGCGGAGGGGAACATTCAGGGTCTTTCTCCGCTTTTTTTTTGTGTTTTTCCGGGGAAATAGTTTATGTAGGGAAGAAATTATCTATTTAATTCCATATTGATTATCAATGACTTATAAATTTCGTTAAAAATTTTCAAAAAAAACTTTTGAAAAAATTTGCAAAACCAAAAAATAGTCGTACCTTTGTACCCGGAATGAGGAAGCAAGGTTCTCTTGACGGAATCATTCTATTGGTTATTAGTTTTAGTGTTATTAATTATGTGGTTAGTGAGAGCGTCCGCCTGTGACAGGCCGACTCTCTTTTTTTTTATGCCATCTTAAGATTCCTTACACGTTGAATCCGAAACTGTCGAAGAACGCCGCATAGCGTGCGTTATGGAGATCCGTACCCTGCAGGTCGTACCATCCTTCGGCGGCAAGGGTTTCCGCCCTGGCGCTCACGTCATCCCCATATAATCCTTCCAGCGAGCCGATGTTCCGCTGGAAGAGCGTTCCGGCCTCTTTCAAGCTGCGATACCGGTCCCAATCCAGGTAAAGGTACCGTTCCGGGTGTGCCAGTACCGGTTGATATCCCATGTCCAGGAGGCGCTTGATTTCGTCCTCCGGAACGATGTTCCCGATCCGGCTGGCTTTGTGGATAGGCAGTTCGATGAGGATATGATTGCCTTCCCAAGGAAGTAGCCAGCCTTTTTCCAGGGTCTCCGGCCAAGTTTCCGGTATCAGCCGGTACTCCATGGACGGAATGAGTTCCAAGGGGATGTTCCGTTTCCGGAGCTCTTCCTGCAGCATTCTGCATACGGAGGTAACCAGGCCTGGCTCGTTGGGATACTTTCCGACTCTGTGTGAAGTACATACAGCCTTCCGGAATCCCCATTCCACCTGTTTTCCGGCTAGAAACACCGAGTCCTCCAGGGACACGGCTCCGTCGTCCAGGCCGGGCAGGATATGGCAATGGCAATCGGTCCGCGGGTCAATATCCATCCTGTTTGGTTTACAACAGTTTCCTGAGGCTTTCATACACTTTCTGCACCGGGAATCCCACGACATTGAAATAGGATCCGTCGATGCGGGTGATGCCGGCATAGCCGATCCATTCCTGGATCGCGTAGGCTCCCGCCTTGTCGAAGGGCTGGAAAGTGTCCACGTAGTAGGTGATCTCTTCGTCGGTCATGTCCTTGAACCAGACTTCGGTGGTGTCGGAGAATGTTTCTTCCCGGCTGGCGGTACGGAGAGTGACGGCGGTGACGACGTGATGTTCGCGGCCGGACAGGTCGCGGAGCATCCGGATGGCGTCTTCCCGGTCCCGGGGTTTCCCCAGGATTTCACCGGGGCGTCCTTCCGAAGGGGGGAGGATGACCATCGTGTCGGCGGTGATGAGGATTTCGTTGTCGGCAAGGGGGCGATGGAAGCCATGGGATTTCCCCACGGACATCAGGCGAGGTACTTCGTCGAAGGGGATATCCTGATTGAAGCACTCATTGAAGTTATTCTCGGTATCAACTTCGAAATCAATGTTTAAGCCGGAAAGCAACTCCCGCCGTCTGGGGGAATTGCTCCCGAGGATGATCCGTTTCCCTTTCAAGTCCATGGCCCTAGAATAACCGTTTGTATTCCGCCGTGTCGAAGACCCATTTTCCCTGGGTGCGCAGCGTGTTTTCGATGACTTCCCTCAGGCAGCCTTTTCCACCGGGTTTCGTGGAAACGAGGTCGGCTACCGCCTTGACTTCTTCCACGGCGTCGGCCGGGCATACGCCACATCCGGCAGCCTGTAATACCTCGATGTCCGGAACATCGTCGCCAAAATACATCACTTCTTCCGGTAAGAGGCCATAACGCTCGCAGAACAAATGGAATTCATCCATCTTGTTCCGGCAGTGCAGGAAGACGTCCTCCGGCTTGAGGCCGCTGGCATGCATCCGTTTGCGGATGGATTCGGAGCTCCCTCCGGTAATGACGGCGACGGGAAATCCCTGCATCACGGCCATCCGGATGGCGAAGCCGTCCTTGGCGTCGTAGGTGCGCAGAAGGTCCCCGTCGGTAGTGCAGAGGATGCCGCCGTCCGTGGCGACGCCGTCGATATCGAAGGCGAACGCCTTGATTTTCAGCAGATCCATTACGATTTGTTCCCGCCGCCGAGGGGGCCGAAGGAACCGAGGTCGAAGGTGCCGCCGCCCTGCTGCTTGGGACCGCCCGTCAGGTCGATGACTCCGAACTGGGCCTCATACTTGGAGATGTTGTCGAAAAGGGCGTTCATAAGCCTTTTCGTATGCTCCGGCGTCATGATGATGCGGTTGCCGACCTGGGCCTTGGGGAGGCCGGGAAGGGTGGCGGCGAAGTCCAGGACGAACTCGGTCTTGGAATGGGAAATGATCGCGAGGTTCGAGTAGGAGACCTTCGTCGTTTGCGGGTTCAACTCGATGCTGAGCTGGTTCTGCTGGGGTTTTCCGTTGTTGTTATCCATGGATTGTTTCCTATTGCATTTTCAGTTTCGCAAAATTAATAAAAATTCCGTATTTTTGTAAGATAATAGGAAAGACGAAATAATCGAATATGGAATTAGCAGCAAAGTACAATGCCGCGGAAGTGGAGGACAAGTGGTATGCCTATTGGCTGGCCCACAAGTTCTTCCATTCCGAACCGAACGAAAAAGACCCCTATACCATCGTGATTCCGCCGCCCAACGTGACGGGCATCCTCCATATGGGCCACGTGCTCAACAACACCCTGAACGACGTCCTCATCCGGAACGCCCGCATGCATGGCAAGAATGCCTGCTGGGTGCCGGGAACGGACCACGCCTCCATCGCCACCGAGTCCAAGGTGGTGGCCAAGTTGAAGGCCATGGGCATCTCCAAGGAAGACATCGGCCGCGAGGAATTCCTCCGGCACGCCTGGGAGTGGAAGGAAGAACACGGCGGGATCATCCTGCAGCAGCTCCGTAAACTGGGTTGCTCCTGTGACTGGGACCGCACTCGCTTTACGATGGAACCGGCTCTGTCCGAGGCGGTTATCAATACCTTCGTCTATTTCTACAAGAAGGGATGGATCTACAAGGGCGTCCGGATGGTGAACTGGGATCCCGAGGCCCTTACGGCCGTCAGCGACGACGAAGTGGTCCACAAGGATACCCAAAGCCATTTCTATCACCTGAAATACTTCATTTCCGATGGGCAGGGGAATCCTACCGACAAGTATCTCGTCATCGCCACCACCCGTCCGGAAACCATCATGGCCGATGCGGCCATCTGCGTGAATCCCAAGGACGAACGCCATTTCTGGCTCAAGGGCAAGAAGGTGCTTATCCCGCTGATCAACCGGGAAATCCCGGTGATCGAGGACGATTATGTGGAGATGGATTTCGGTACCGGCTGCCTGAAAGTGACGCCTGCGCACGACGTGCATGACTATGAGATCGGACTTCGGCACAACCTGCCGGTGCTGGAAATCATCGACGACCATGGCCGCCTGAACGAGAAAGCACATATCCTGGTGGGCGAAGACCGTTTCGTTGCCCGCAAGAAGATCGTGAAGATGCTGGAAGAGGCGGGTAACCTGCTGAAGGTGGAAGACTATACTTCTCCGGTGGGCTACTCCGAGCGGACGAACGCCGTCATCGAACCCAAACTCTCCGCCCAGTGGTTCCTGAGGATGGATACCCTGGCGAAGGTTGCCCTGGAAACGGTGAAAAGCGGTCGAACGAAATTCATCCCCGAGCGTTATGTGAACACCTACCGCCACTGGATGGAGAATGCCCACGACTGGTGCATCTCCCGCCAGCTGTGGTGGGGGCAGCGGATCCCGGCCTACTACCTCCCGAACGGCCAGTTCGTGGTGGAGGCTACACCTGAAGCTGCACTTGAAGCTGCTCAGGCTATATGCCCGGATATCAAGGCGGAAGACCTTCATCAAGATGAAGATGTTCTGGATACCTGGTTCAGTTCCTGGCTCTGGCCCATTTCCGTTTTTGACCCGGAAATGCCCGGCCATCCGGACCACAAGCCCAACAAGGACCTTTCCTATTACTATCCCACGAGCGACCTCGTGACCGGTCCGGACATCATCTTCTTCTGGGTGGCCCGCATGATCATGGCCGGCGAGGAGTTCATGGGGCGGGAGCCGTTCTCCAACGTGTATTTCACCGGCATCGTCCGGGACAAGATCGGCCGGAAGATGTCGAAGACCCTCGGCAACTCCCCGAACCCGCTGGACCTCATCGAAACCTATGGTGCCGATGCAGTCCGTATAGGCATGCTCCTGTGCTCGTCTGCCGGCAACGACATCTTCTACGACGAGGCGCAGATCAAGCAGGGCGCCGCTTTCTGCAACAAGATCTGGAACTCCTACCGCCTGGTGAAGGGTTTCTCCGTGGATCCTTCCGTGGCCCAGACACCGGCTGCCGCCGCCGCTATCCGCTGGTTCGACGCGAAGTTGAGCGAGACGGTGGCCCTCGTGGAGGACCATTATCGCAAATTCCGCATTTCTGATGCCCTGATGGCCATTTACAAGCTGTTCTGGGACGACTATTGCGCCTGGTTCCTGGAAGCCATCAAACCCGCTTTCGGCCAGCCGGTGGATCCGGAAACCTATCGGGCCACCCTGGGATTCTTCGAGGCCCTGCTCAAGTTGATCCATCCCGTAATGCCTTTCATTACGGAGGAACTGTGGCAAAACATGGAAGAGCGCCAGGAAGGGGAGACCATCATGTATGCCGCCGCTCCCACCGTGAAACCCTATGCTGCCGGGACCCTCGTGGATTTCGAACTTGCCGAAGAAGCCGTGAACGGCGTCCGCGGCATCCGCAACCAGAAGAATATCGGTCCGAAGGAAACGCTGGAACTGAAGGTCAAGGGGGCTTTCCCGGCTTCGGTCATTCCGGTAATCGAAAAAATGGGTAACGTCTCCATGGAAACGGTCGACGGATTCGGTGATGCGCAGGGGGTCGGGTTCATGGTCCGCACCTACGAAATGTTCGTTGCGCTGAGCGGCCTCGTCAATGTGGAAGAGGAGATCGCGAAGCTTGAAAAGGATCTCGCTTACCAGCAGAAATTCCTCTCCGGCGTACGCGGAAAGCTCGCCAACGAGCGCTTCGTGGCCAATGCCCCGGCCGCCGTCATCGAAAACGAGCGCAAGAAAGAGGCCGATTCCCTTTCCAAGATCGAAAGTTTAGAGTCTCAGCTTAAGGTGCTGAGAAATAGTTAATAAAACAAGTTTGTTTAACTTGTTAACATTTTTGTTATGACGCATTCTGAGGTGAAATTCCCCGTCCGGTACTACGAAACCGACCAAATGGCGGTGGTCCATCACTCGAATTACATCCGTTACTTCGAGATGGCCCGGAGCCAGATGATGGAGGACTGGGGTTTGCCGATCCAGCGCTGCGAAAAGGAGCTCGGCGTGATGATGCCCATCGTTTCCGTCGAGTGCCGTTTCAAGCATCCCGCCCGGATGGGGGACATGCTGACCGCCGTGGCAGAAATCGAGAAGGTCCCGATGGCGAAACTGGTGGTCCGGCAGGCCGTCTATAACCAGAGGGGCGAGCTTTGTGCGGAAGGGGCGGTCACCCTCGGCTTCATCGACGCGAAAACCTTTTATCCGGTCCGTTGTCCGGAAATCATTGCGACCATCATTGAAAACCATTTAAACGACAAGTGATATGCTGACTTACCCCCTTATGATTGGAACCTGGGAGATCGTCGCCATCGTCCTGGTAGTCCTTTTGCTTTTCGGCGGCAAGAAGATTCCTGAGCTGATGAAGGGCCTTGGCCAAGGTGTCAAGAGCTTCAAGCAGGGTATGAACGAGGTGGAGAAGGAAATCAAGGAAGTCGACAACGACTATAAAAAGGAAGAGAAGAAGTAGTGGCTGCCAAGGACAGTGAAATGTCCTTCTGGGACCATCTGGACGTACTGAGGGGAACGTTGTTCCGCTCGGTGCTGGCCGTCGTGCTCGTCTCCGTCGTGTTCATGTTCATTCCGGAGCAGTTGTTCAAGGTCGTGCTTTGGCCATCTACGCCGGATTTCATCCTGTACCGCAAATTGGGTCTGGATTTCAAGATGTCGCTCATCAACATCGAGATTTCCGCCCAGTTCTTCACCCATTTGAAGATGGCGCTGCTCTCCGCAGCCATCCTGGCGTTTCCGTACATCGCTTATGAGTTATGGAGATTCATCGTTCCCGCTCTTTATGAAAAGGAGAAGCTGGCGGTGCGGAAGGCGTTCGGGATGTCGTCCCTGCTCTTCTATCTGGGGGTGCTGGTCGGGTATTTCATCGTCCTGCCGGTGTGCCTGATGTTTTTCATGAACTATTCGGTCAGCGATGCGGTCGTGAACACGATCTCCTTGAACTCATACATTTCGCTCTTCATCTCGATGGTGTTCCTGATAGGCATCTTGTTCGAATTTCCGACGGTTGTCCTGGTCCTTTCGAGTCTGGGGATCCTGACGCGGAGCCAGCTCAAGCATTCCCGGAAGTATGCATTTGTAGCGATCCTGCTTGTCGCGGCCCTGATTACCCCGAGCGATCCTTTCTCGATGTTCGTCCTGTCGGTTCCGCTGTATGGCTTGTATGAGTTGTCCATCCTAGTCTGCAAACCCGATGATATCGCTCAATAACGTGACGGTGGCATTCGGCGGGTTTACCCTGCTGGATGACATCGGTTTCCATATCGGCGAAAGCGACAAGATCGGCCTGGTCGGAAAGAACGGGGCGGGAAAGTCCACGCTGATGAAGCTCATTACGGGCGAGCAGGGTGTGACCTCGGGTCATGTCGAGAAACCTTCGGACCTCCGGATCGGCTACCTGCCCCAGATCATGGAACATCACCGGGGCCGTAGCGTCATCGACGAAGTCATGACGGTTTTCGACCACCTGCACGAGATGGATCGGGAATTGGAGCGGATTAATGATCAGCTTTCGGAACGTACTGATTATGAATCGAAAGAATATGCTCTTCTCATTGATCGCTTGAACCAGATCAATGACCGCTTGGCATTGGAAACAGGGGAGTCGCCCCGGGTTCAGGCAGAACGTACGCTCTTCGGCCTGGGCTTCAAGGAGGACGAACTGGACCGGCATACGGAGACTTTCAGCCAAGGGTGGAACATGCGCATCGAACTGGCGAAGGTGCTTCTTTCCCGACCGGATATCCTGCTGCTGGACGAGCCGACGAACCATCTGGACATCGAATCCATCGAATGGTTCGAGGATTACCTGAAGGCTTTCAGGGGGGCGCTTCTGCTGGTCTCCCACGACCGCAAGTTCCTGGATAATGTGACCACTCGCACGGTCGAGATCCTGCTGGGCCACATTCATGACTATAAAGTACCTTATAGCCAATACGTTACATTGCGCGCAGAGCGTATCGCCCAGCAGACGGCCGCCTATGAGAACCAGCAGCGGATGATTGAGAAGACGGAGGATTTCATCAACCGGTTCCGATACAAGCCCACGAAGTCCAATCAGGTGCAGTCGCGGATCAAGGCCCTGGAGAAGCTGGACCGCATCGAGATCGACGAAACCGACGATGCAAAACTGTACCTGCGTTTCCCGCCCGCCCAGCGTTCGGGTGACGTCGTGTTCAAGGGAACGGACCTGACGGTTGGCTATCCCCAGAAAGTTGTTTTCTCCCATGCGGAGGTGGAAATCAAGCGGGGGGAAAAGGTGGCCCTGGTAGGCCGTAACGGCGAAGGAAAGACGACCCTGATGCGGGTAATGACCGGTGAGCTGGATCCGATTTCGGGGGAAGCGAAGGTGGGACACAATGTCCACATCGGCTATTACGCTCAAAACCAGGAAGATATCCTGGACAAGAATGAGACCGTGTTCAGTACTCTGGATCGGATTGCGGTGGGGGAGATCCGTACGAAGCTTCGGGACCTTTTGGGCGCTTTCCTGTTCAAGGGAGAAGATATCGACAAGAAGGTTTCAGTTCTCAGCGGTGGCGAGCGGGCGCGGCTGGGCATGGCCAAATTGATGTTGCAGCCGTACAACGTCCTGGCGCTGGATGAACCGACCAACCATATGGACATCCGTTCCAAGGACCGGCTCAAGCAGGCCCTGCAGGCCTTTGACGGCACGCTCATTGTAGTGTCTCACGACCGGGATTTCCTCGATGGTCTGGTGGACAAACTGTATGAGTTCCGGGACGGGAAGGTGAAGGAGCACCTCGGAGGAGTATCGGAATTCCTGGAACGCCGGAAGCTGGAGAGCCTTCAGGAACTGGAGCGGAAGCTGGAACCGGAACGGAAGCCGGTGGAAGAGAAGAAGGTCCAGTCCCTGGAAGCTTTCAAGGCGCGGAAGGCGGTCTCCAAGGAGATGCGGAAGATTCAGAACCGGGTGGATTACCTGGAGAAGGAAATCGGCAAGCTGGAGAAACGCCAGACCGCCATCGAACAGGTCCTCTCCGCTCCCGGACCCGGAGACGACGTAATGGAACTGACGAGGGAATACCTCGAAAACAAACGCAGTCTGGATGCATTCACGGAAGAGTGGAGCAACCGGATGGAAGAATTGGATAACTAAAACACTGATGATATGAAAACTATGACTGTCAATTTCTTGAAGGCGTTCATTGGAATGATTGCTTTCGGTGCACTCCTCGTGCTTCCGCAGGGCCTTCAGGCCCAGGCGCTGACGGCCCAGCTGTCGGACAGGGAGATTCCCGTTTCCGAGTATAACAGCATCAATGTTTCCGACGATTTCGAAGTCACCCTGGCCCGCGGTGCATACGGTGTCCGTTTGACCGTGGACAAGGATCTGGCTCCCTATGTGGAAGTATATGTCAAGGCGAAGACCCTTTACCTTTCCTACGACGAGAAGGCTGTTCCCAAGGAAATCAAGAAGCTGTACAAGGGGAAGAACGGACTGAATCCGGTGTTCCGTGTCGTTGCTTATACTCCTGAGATCCAGTCGATTACACTGGCAGATAATGCCGTATTCATCGGTGTCGAGGAGTTTGTCGCCTCCCAGTTCGAACTGACTGCCGCCGGGAAGTCCCAGGTCAAGAACCTGTCTGTCATGGCCGCATCCGCCAGGATTTCCATGAAGAAGAATGCGCAGGCCGTCGTTTCTGTCCGGAGTGAGCGTGGCGTGGAGGTGTCTACCGAGAACAATGCGAACCTGAAACTTACGGCTACCGGCAACGAACTGGCCATCCATGCGGAAGGATCCTCCGTGGTGGTTGCCAGCGGTCCTGCCCATGCCCTGAACGTTTTCTCGGCCGGTTCCTCGCAGGTTACCATTACGTCCGACACGGAGAAGGTGGACCTGACAATGGAAGGCAGTTCCAAGGTGGTTTTGACCGGAAAGGGGAACGCCATGACGGTCAAGGGAATCCGCAGTTCCAGCCTCGACGCCTATTCCATGCCGTTCGAAGAGGTCACAGCCGATCTGGCCGGGTCTTCCAACGTGACGGTGAGCGTGTCCAAAAAACTGGAGGCGACTCTGGTCGGAGGCAGCGCCCTGTATTATAGCGGCGCTCCTGAATTCCGCATCGGCAAGATCGTGAAATCCACCCTGGCCCCTTACGGTACAAAGTAATGCATGTATTTGACAGTCATGTCGATACGCCTTCCCAGCTAGTCCGGCTGCGGAATCTGGGTATCGATAACCGGTACGGGCACGTCGACTTTCCCAAGCTGAAGCGCGGGGGAGTCGACGGCTCCTTTTTCGCTCTTTATACGCCGGCGGAAATGGCTCCGGATGCAGCGACGCGCTATGCCCTGGAGATGGTCTCCGCCGTGTATGACTGCGTGGACGAGAACCCTGACTATGCCGCCCTCGCTTTCTCTCCGGACGATGCGCTGGAAAACAGCCGGAATGGACTGATTTCCGTTTTCATGGGCATGGAGAACGGATCTCCAATCCAGCAGTCCCTGTCCCTGCTCCGCACCTTTTACCGCCTGGGTGTCAGTTATTTGACCCTCACCCACAATGGGGACAACGCCATCGCCGACAGTGCCGCCGAAGGGACGCACTGGCATGGCCTGAGCCCCTTCGGACGGCAGGTTGTCGCGGAAATGAATGAGTTGGGGATGATGGTGGACCTGTCCCATGCGTCGGATGAGACCTTCTGGGACGTCCTTCGGGTGTCTTCGGCTCCGGTTGTCGCCACGCATTCCTGTTGCCGGGCACTTTGCAACCATCGGCGTAACCTGACCGACGAAATGCTGAAAGCGTTGGGGGAGAACGACGGCTATGTCGGCGTCAATTTCTATCCGGCCTTCCTGTCCGCGAAGTTCTTGTCCGATCCGTCCGATGCCGCTTTGTTCGACGAGGCGGAAAGGGTGGAGGCCGCATTCATCGAAGATCCTTCCGATGTGACCCGTGTCCGTGCCTGGAATGAAATGCAGGACCGGCTGGAAACGGTCTGGCGTCCCGGCGTGAAGGAAGTCGTCGACCATATCGACCACGCCGTGGAGATGGCGGGTATCGACCACATAGGAATAGGCTCTGATTTCGACGGGATTTCCGTTCCCCCGAAAGGGTTGGAAAACGTCTCGCTGATCGGTCGGGTCTTCGAGGAGATGCGTCGCCGCGGATATGACGAAAATGCCGTCGAAAAAGTAGCCGGAAGCAACCTTTTGGCTGTAATGAGGAGGATAACAAAAAAGTTATAACCGTTAACTTATTTGTTATTTATATTGATTATCTTTATTTTAAATCAGAGATAATCATTTTTCGCAATTCGTCCAGCGCCGATGCGGCAAAACGCTCGATATTGCGTTTCCGATCGTTCTTGAAGATCTTTTTCACCGTCTTTGTCCCGTTTGGACCGGCCACTCCGATCCATACGGTGCCCACAGGATTGAACTCGTCGCCGTCCGGTCCGGCAAGGCCCGTCGTGGAAACGGCGTAGTCGGTTCCGATGGTACGCCGGACGCCTTCTGCCATGGCTGCTGCAACCGTGGAACTCACGACACCGGCAGTCTGGATGGTCTCAGCCGGAATCCCAAGGACATTCTTCTTGACAGATACTGCATAAGAGATGACGGATCCCAAATAGTAAGCCGACGCGCCGGGAACCGAGGTAATGAGGTGGGAAATCATGCCCCCAGTGCAGGACTCGGCGGTACTGACGGTCTTGCCGATTGCCTTGAGCAGGCGTCCTACCGTGGCCTGGAGGGTATCGTCCCCGTCAGAATAAACCAACTCGCCCAGCAAGGCTTCCAGTCCTTTCAGCTGTTCCTGAACCCTCGCTTTTTGCTCGGCTTCTTCGCCGCCATAGATGGAAAGGCGTAGCCGGATTCCCGTGACCGGATTGGGTAGATAGGCGAGGTGCATGTCTTTCGGAAGAGCGTCTTCCCAGGGAGCAATGAGCTCGGACAGAGCCGATTCCGCGATTCCATAGACCATCACGCTGTGATGCAGGATATGGTCGAGAGGGTAATGCGCACGGATGTCTTCCATGACGGAAGGAAGGGCGCCGATTGCTTCGAACGGCACACCGGGAAGGGCGAACAACGTTGCTCCGAAAGTGTCTTCCGGAAAGCGGAACACCATGACCGGGGCGGTGCCCAACCGATTGGGAATCACTTCGCACCGGTCGGGAACAAGGGCCTGGGCGCGGTTGATTTCCAGCATGTCCAGCCCGCGGCTGTGCAGGATTTGCTGCACGATGGCGAGTTGCTCCGGATTCTCGACATAGCCTTTGCTGCCTGATAGTTCGGCAAGGACTCCTTTCGTGATGTCGTCCTTCGTGGGACCAAGACCTCCGGTTGTGATGACTATATCATTGATTTCTAATTCGTTGCGTAGATTCGAAAGAATCTCCTCCCGATTGTCGCCGATCGAGAGCATACGGGTGACGCGGATGCCGGCTTCTTCCAGAGCCGTGGCGATCCGTGACGAATTGGTGTCGATGACCTGGCCGATGAGGATTTCATCGCCGATGGTACAGATGGAAGCTTGGATCATGGATCAATTCAGGTTTTATCAAGGGCCTGGAGAATCCTCCGGACGGTCGTACGCCGGTGACCGGGGATTCCTTGGGCGATCTCGATGAGACTTGCGCCGGCTTGCAGCATGTCCGCAACTTCCTTCGGGGAAGAACCGGATCCGGATCCGACGACGGGCAGGCGGCCTTTTGTGTGGCTGACAACCTGCTGTACCTTCCGAAGGCCAGGGGCGATGACACCGTCAATCCCGGACAGGAGGCAGAATTCCAGGGTCCGGCCTAACTCTTCCTCGTCATTCCCGAGAGGAAGACGGAGCAGGATCGGTCTGTATTTTTCATAGCAAAGACGCAGATCCAGGATTTCATTGAGGATGTCGGTCCAGTCGGCGATATCGTCTCCGAAAGCGAGTCCATTCTGCCGGTTGATGTCGATGACAAAACAGTCTGTAAAGTCGTACAATAGCGAATAGGTGCGGATCAGACGCTTGTGGGCCTGCTCTTCGGTTGGGCCGTCGGCACGAAGCTCCACGGACGCCAGGATGGAAGACCTCCGGTTGGAGAGGCAGTCAGCAATGACGTTGATGGGAGTATCGCCGGGAATGATTCCCGTAAATGAATAGCCCAGGCTCGAACAGGAATCCAGCAGCTCGGCCTGCCGGTCAAGGACTGGTGCAAGCCCCAGGGGATGCGGAAAGCGGAGACCGAAGACTTCCCGGGCAAGCGAAGGATATTCCCGCTTGAAAAACAAGCGGTTCCAAGCCAGAAAGCCGGGAATCCGGCGCATCCGGGCTATATGTCGTACCGTCTGCTGCAAATGGCTCATCCTTTTCGCTTTTGGAATTACAAAGATACAAATCTTATTGGAACTCCTCAAAAGTATTGTCGTCGTAGAATACGAGGATCCTGGAAACGCGCCGAGGCTCGGGATCCGGCCGGATTTCGCGATTCTCAGCCGGGGTGGATGCTGAGTCCTTGTACATTCGTCCGTTTCCGGTGAGCAGCCAGTCCATGCTGATTCCCGGGAAGTGGAGCGCCATTCCTTCCAGAAAATCGAATCCCGGGCGGTTGCGTCCGGACAGGATGTGCGAAATGCTTGCGCGGGCGACACCGAGCGTGTCGGCGAGCTGTGCCTGGGAAATGTTTTCAGCGTCCAGAAACTGTTGAAGTCGCTTGTCCATGGAGGGTCGTTTTCTTTTTACAAAAGTAATCAATCCGGTTTGGATTTCAAAATACACAAAGCAGCAACAGATAGGGGAGGAAAAAGTTTTAAGGGCCTCAGAATAATTAAATTTAAATTTTATATAGATATTATTAATATATTGGGTTTCAAATAATTAGTTATTGGATTCATGTTAAAAAACCAAGGTCTTCTTTGCTTTTTGCGTCATGTTGATTATTTTATTTCATCCTTTGAATAAATAGAGCGATATATATATACTGATTATCAGTATATTACCTTTTATAAAAATCGGTTATAAAAAATGCTTATCGCGAATTATGTTCGATATGTGGACAACTACATCTACAAAATCCATTTGTTAACTTATGTAAACCGAATTATCGTTCCATCCCAGTCATAACAGTGACCCGGATGCGAGATTTCAGAATTCGTGGAGAATTGTGTAACTTCGCGTGAAATTTGAATTCTGATGATACCGGAGATTCATATAGAAGATTACAATTATCCGCTCGATGATGCGCGGATTGCCAAATATCCGCTTCCTGAGCGGGATTCGTCCAAGCTCCTTTATTATGAAAATGGGTCTGTCTGCGAATATGTTTTCCGCCAGCTCCCGGATCTGCTGCCTGAAAACTCGCTGATGGTCTTCAACGACACGAAGGTCGTACCGGCGCGGATGCATTTCCAGCGTCCGACAGGAGCCCATATCGAAATTTTCTGCCTGGAGCCCGTGGATCCGGTCGAATACAATACTGCCTTTGCTGCTACGGAACGATGCACATGGAAATGTGTAATCGGCAATGCAAAGCGCTGGAAGGACGATATCCTCACGCTGTACCGCCCGGAGGGCATTCCGGATATGGGGTTGACCGCCCGACTGGTCAATCGGGACGGACAGACGGGTACCGTCGAGTTTTCCTGGACTGACGGTTCGTCTTTCTCCCGTGTCCTGGAGGTTTGCGGCACGATTCCCATTCCACCGTACCTCAACCGGGCTTCCGAAAAGATCGATACCGAACGCTACCAGACGCTGTATGCCCGCATACGCGGTTCTGTTGCTGCTCCGACGGCAGGACTCCATTTTACGGATGCGGTTCTGCAGCGGATCCGGGAGAAGGGGATTGACACGGAAACAGTCTGCCTTCACGTGGGGGCCGGGACGTTCCTTCCCGTGAAGAATTCATTGGTATCGGAGCATCCGATGCATCGTGAACCATTTACAGTATCGCTTCAGTTACTTAAGGATATCTGCTTTTCTGACAAAACATTAATTGCAGTTGGTACTACGTCGGTCCGTACATTGGAATCCCTGTATTACGTAGGAGTGGACTGCTTGGAGAAAGGTGCACCGGAGGATGTACGCCAGTGGGCCCCTTACGAGCGGGAGTATCCCTATTCGACCCGGGAAGCCTTGGAGGCCATCATCCGTTATCTGGAAAAGAACGGCTTGAAGGAATTGAAGATCGGGACCCGCATCATCATCGTCCCGGGTTTCCGTTTCCGGCTCGTGGACCGGATGGTTACGAATTTCCACCAGCCGGAAAGCACCTTGATCCTTCTCGTCTCCGCCTTCGTAGGCGGGGATTGGCGTGCCATCTATGATTACGCGCTCTCGCACGGGTTCCGCTTCCTCAGCTACGGGGACAGTTCCCTGTTGGTCCGGGCTTGATCCGCGTTTGCCTAAACCATCCTTTTTGGCTATCTTTGTATCGTAAAGACGAAAACTATGGATATGACTCCTTACGAGGACATCGCTCCCTATACCGACGAAGAGGCCGTTGCTGCCCTGAAGGTAGTAGCCGACCATCCGAACACCCCCTGGGTTTCGAAATACATTTTCTCGAACCAGCCGGAAACCTATCTGCGGGATATCCTGAAGAGCATCCGCAGCGTGGACGAGTTCCAGAAACTCGTTATGTCCCAGGCCATCGAGTGGGTCATCGAGAAATCCGTACACAACTTTTCCTATGACGGCCTCGCCAAGCTCCAGGCCATCGATGGATGCTATCTGGCGATGTCCAACCACCGGGACATCATCCTGGATCCCGCTTTCACCCAGATCATCCTGCACCGCAACCAGATGCCTCTCACGGAGATCTGCGTGGGGGACAACCTGCTCAAGAGCAAGACCATCGAGGGACTGATCCGGTCCAACCGGATGATCAAGGTCATCCGCGGCATCTCCGCCCGGGAACTCTACCTGTCATCCCAGGTTCTGTCCAAGTATATCCGGGAATCCATCACCACCGGAAAATCCTCTGTCTGGATCGCACAGCGTGAAGGCCGGACCAAGAACGGCATCGACATGACTGAACAGGGACTCCTGAAGATGTTCGACATGAGCGGCACCGGGGATTTTGTCGAGAACTTCCTGGAACTGAACATTGTACCGCTGAGTATCTCCTACGAATACGAGCCCTGCGACATCCTGAAGGCACGCGAGATACTCATCTCCCGGACGCAAAAGTACGTCAAGACCGAAAACGAGGACCTGCAGAGCATCATCATCGGCATCAAGCAGCAGAAGGGGAATGTGCACTTGAACTTCGGCGACCCGCTCAAGGAGGATGAGATCCGTGAAGCGTCCGTCTGCGACAAGAACGACCGTTACCGCAGCATCCGTCACGCCGTGGACGTCCGGGTCATCAACGGTTATCGGCTCTGGAACACGAACTACATCGCATACGACCTCGCCAACCATACCTTCAAGTACGCCGACAGGTACACTCCGGAGGAAGTGGAGGCATTTACGGCTTACACGGAACACCAGTTGGACCAGGTGGAGCCTACGCTGAACCGGGAGGAACTGCGGGACATCTTCCTCCGTATCTACGGAAACCCGGTGATGATGAAGGAGAAGTTCAATACGGAAGGATAAAGGAAAAGCGGCCCGCAGGCCGCTTTTCTCAGCTTTCCGGTTTCATGTGGACGTCCAGCTGCGGGAAGGCGAAGTTGATTCCGTGCTTCGGCAGTTCCGTATAGATGGTTTCGTTCAGCCAATAGATGACCGTCATGAAGTCGGCTCCCGTCGCCCAGACGCGGAGCTTGAATTCCACGTTGCTGTCATTCAGGGAATTGACGACTACATACGGATCCCAGGCCCCCGGCGTATTGCGGTCCAGGATCTTCTCGTGCTGACTGGCGATCCTGAGCAGTTCGGCGCGCACCTGTTCCACGTCGCTGCCATAGGGGAGATGGATCTTCATGTCGATGCGGCGCGGATCCCGGGAACTGTAATTGTCGATGTTTCCGTTGGAAAGGGCTCCGTTGGGGATGGTGATTTCCCGGTTGTCGGTCGTGATAAGCTTCGTATGGACGATGGTGATTTCGGAAATCCAGCCGAAATAGCCCTGGACCTCCACGTAGTCACCGACCTTGAACGGTTTGAAGGCGAGGAGCATCAGGCCGCCGGCGAAATTCTGGACGGTCCCGCTCATGGCCATGCCGACGGCCATGCCGCCCGCTGCCAGAAGTGCGGCAAAGGACGTGATGTTGATGCCCAGGGTGCCGACCATCGCCAGGATCAGGACGATCCAAAGGAGGGCGCTGACCATGCTCTGGATGAAGGAGGACAGGGTGGAGTCCGACTGTTTCTTGGCAAACCCGTTTGCGATGATTTTCTTGGTCTTCCGGATCAGCCAGGCACCGACAACGTAGATCAGGAGGGCGACAAGCACTTTCAGGCCGAACCTGAGGGCCGCGGATGCCGTTCCTTGCAACAGCTCGTTGGCGGGTGTGGTACGGATGGTCTCAACGAGTTGGGAACCCTTTGCGACCAGGGTATCGGCAGAAAACTTCTCTGCCACCTCGGTTTGCAGGAGATGAATCAGCATGACACTATTTTTTTATGAACAAATATACCATGTAGGCGATCCAGACGGCCAGGAACAGGCTGCCGTCCAGTCGGTCGATCTTGTTCTTCTTCCCGATGAACAGGGCGGTCAGCAGCGCCAGCGCACTGACGAGGAGCACGCCCAGGTCCACGTAATTCATTCCGTCGAACGACAGAGGATGGATGAGGGCGGACCCGCCCAGGATGAGCAGGATGTTGAAGACGTTGGAACCGATGATGTTGCCGAGGGCGAGCTGTCCCTTCTTCTTGGCGGCGGCCACCACGCAGGTGGCCAGTTCAGGCATGGACGTCCCTCCGGCCAGGATGGTGATGGCGATGAACTTGTCGCTCACGCCAAGCGCCTTCGCGATGAAGGTGGCGTTGTCCACGAACAGGTTGCCACCGATAATGAGTCCGGCCAGGCCGCCGGCGATCATCAGGAGGGAGAGCCAGATACTGCGCTGCTTGGCCGGCGTTTCCTCTTCCTGAGGCTCTCCGTTTACGAAGCACATGACCAAATAGACCAGGAACACGGCCAGCAGGATGCCGCCGTCCCACCGGCTCAGGCCGTCCGTCCCGAAACCGAATATGGTCATTTCAAGCCCGAGGACGATCAGCAGCACCGTGATGAGGATGTTCACGGGAATGTCCCGCTTGCGGTTGGAAGGGGTGACGGCCATCGGCAGGATCAGGGCGGTGACGCCCAGGATCAGGAGGGTGTTCATGATGTTGGACCCAACCACGTTGCCGATGGCGATGTCGGCATTGCCCTGGAGGGCGCCGATGAAACTGACCACCATCTCGGGGGCGGATGTGCCCATTCCCACGATGGTGAGGCCGATGACGAATTCGCTCAGGCCGAAACGCCGGGCGACGCTGGATGCGCCTTCGACGAGCGCATCGGCGCCGAAGACGATGAGGGCGAGGCCCGCGAGGAGCAAAACGATCTGCAGGAACATCTATACTTTTCTTTTCAGGGCGCACACGTTTTCCACATGCATCGTGTGCGGGAACATGTCCACTGGTTGGACGGCGGTGATTTCATAGTCGCGGCACAGGATCGCGAGGTCACGGGCCTGCGAGGCGGGATTGCAACTGACATAGACCATCCGGTCCGGAGCCGCGTCCAGGATGACTTTCGCGACATCCGGATGGATGCCGGCCCGCGGGGGGTCGAGGATGATGACGTCGGGGCGGCCATGCTCTGCGATGAATGCTTCGTTGAGGACATCCTTCATGTCGCCGGCGAAAAACGCGCAATTGGTGATGCCGTTCGCCGCCGCATTGGCCTCCGCATCTTGGATGGCTTCCGGAACATACTCAATACCAATGACTTTCGATGCTTTCCGGGAAACGAATTGGGCGATAGTCCCCGTGCCCGTATACAGGTCGTAAACGACCTCGTTCCCGGTGAGGGCCGCGAACTCGCGGGCGACACTGTACAGGCGGTAGGCCTGGAGCGAATTGGTCTGGTAGAAGGACTTCGGGCCGATCCGGAACCGGAGGCCTTCCATTTCCTCGTAGATGGCGTCGTCGCCCTTGTACAGGACAGGGGACTGGTCTCCGATGGAATCGTTCAGTTTGGCATTGATGACGTAGTAGAGGGAGGAAATCTGGGGAAAAGCTTCTGAAACGGCATCCAGAAGGGCTTCCCGACGCTTCCTGTCTTCCCGGGCGAAGCAGACGATGAGCATGACATGGCCGGATTCAGTAGTCCGGATGAACATGTTGCGGAAATAGCCCCTGTTCTCCCGGATGTTGTAGAATTCGTAGCCGTGGTCAATGCAGAACTGCTTGATAAACAAGCGAATAGCATTGGAGGGTTCGGGCTGGAGCCAGCATTTCCGGATGTCCAGGACCTTGTCGAAGAACTTTCCTACATGGAAGCCCAGGCCTACGCGGTCATTTTCCGGGATGGCTTCCGGATCCTCGTCCCGCAGGATCCAGCGTCTCTCTGAAGCACTGAATTCCAGCTTGTTACGATAGAACTGTGTTCGTTCGGAGGGGAGTGTAGGGCGGATTTCCGGGACTTCCAGGTGGCCGATCCGGACCAGCTGGTCATACACCTGCTGCCGCTTGGCTTCGAGCTGGATCCGGTAGGGGAGCGGCTGCCACCGGCAGCCTCCGCAGGTGCCGAAATGCTCGCAGAACGCTTCGACGCGGTCCGGAGAGGGCTTGACAATCCGTGTGATGAAGCCCTCCATGTAGTTTTTCTTCTTTTTGAAAACCCGGATGTCCACAATGTCGCCAGGAACGGCAAAATCGACGAAAACGACCATTCCGTCCACGCGTGCGAGGGCTTTTCCTTCAGCCGCCACCGATTCGATGGTGACGTTCTCCAGCAACAGATCCACTTTTTTCCTGCTCATCGTTTTCCGTCTTCTTTTCTAATCTACAAATTTAGTCAATTTCGACGGAAATGAAAATTTATGTATATTTGTATCTGCATTATAAATAAGGTATACCATGACACTTGAACAGCAGATTCAGGAAGATATCAAGGCCGCGATGAAGGCCAAGGATCCGGTGGCCCTGGCGGCCACGCGCGCCGTGAAGGGCGAAATCCTTCTTTTCAAGACCGCGGAAGGCGGAAACGGCGAAGTGACCGATTCCGATGTCCTGAAAATGATCCAAAAACTGATCAAGCAGCGCAAGGAGTCCGCCGAGCAGTACAACGCAGCCGGACGTCCCGAACTGGCTGATAACGAGTTAGCCGAAGCAGCGGCCATGGAGAAGTATCTGCCTAAGCAGCTTTCCGCGGAAGAAGTCGAGGCCAAGATCCGTGAAATCGTCGCACAGGTCGGTGCCACGTCCATCCGCGACATGGGTCGCGTCATGGGCGTCGCTACAAAGGTCCTTGCCGGCCAGGCCGACGGCAGGACCATTTCATCGGCAGTGAAATCCATCCTTGGTTGAGGGGAGCGTTTCACCTGTCCGCTACTTAACATAATATAAATTGTGTAACAAATATATGAAAAAACTGATTCAGTACGGAATCGCCCTTTCGGCGGTTTGTGCCGTGGTTTCCGGCTGCAAGGTCGACTCAAGCTATGACTTCACCCAGCTGGACACGGAAAACACTTTGTTCAAAGGTTTTACGATTCCGGTCGGCAACGTCCGCAGACTTACCCTTGAAGAACTGTTCGACTTCGAGGAATCGCAGTATTTCTTTGCCGTCGGGAATGGAGACTATTCCATCCACGTCCCGTTCGACCCGTTCGATTTCGACGTTCCGGTCCCGCTGACATCCGATCAGATCGCCGGATCCGGAACCGCTTATGAATTCAGCGGTTTTCCCAGTTTCATGGATAATCAGGACAACATCGTCAAAGTGGCCCTGTCCGGCGTCGAAGTCACCATTACGGTGGACAGCCGCATACCGGATGCCGTGACCCTCAGTACTGGCGTGGATCTCAGCCGTTCCGGATCGGTTACCCGCCAGTATCAGGTCAATGACCTTACGATTGGGCCCGGACAGACGACGTTTGTATTCAGCGAGTCGGGATCCGGCTCCCGGAACGATGTCGTGTACAAGAAACTCTCCCAGTTGGACAGTTTCTTTTCTCCCGTGCCGGATATGCTGACTATCAATGATTTCCATGTCGAAATACCTTCGAATACCGCGTACGGCTCTTACCGGGTTTCCTGCCAGGTAACCGTGGATTCCCCGGTGGCTTTCTCGGCCGATTCCCGGTGCGACCTGACCATTCCGATTGAGAATGCATCCGTGAACCTGAACAAGGTGGGGTTGAAAAAGGCCGTCCTGACGATGGATGCATACAATTCGGTTCCGCTTGAATTTTCACTCTCTGCCGTCGCCTTGGATGCCGAAGGCAACCGGATTCCGGGCATTTCCGCCGTGACGGACGTCCCGGTCGCCGCAGGCAAGACCGACTTCCTTGTGTGCACGCCGCTCACCGTTACCCTGACGACCGAAGGAGACCTCCGGTTCGACGGGATAGAACTCCATCTGCATGCAGCGTCCAATGCCTCCGTCGCAGGTGTCCGCCTGAATAGAAACCAGGGCATCGAACTGAAGAACCTGATAATCACGTTGCCGGATGGTATTACTGTAGGTATTTGATTTATAGATAGTTGCTTATGAAATTGCATAAATTATTCCTAGTCCCCTGCCTTCTCCTCGCTTCCGTTGCCGTTTCTTCTGCACAGGAGTTGGAGACGGGCTATTTCCTGGGTGGCAATCCCTATGCCTACCGTATGAATCCTGCGTTCCAGAGCGAGCGCAGCACCTTCTCCATCGCTTTGGGAGAGACAGGCCTTGGGCTTTGGAGCAACCTGGGCGTGAGTACTTTGCTGTATCCTGGCAACGACGGGAAGCTTTATACCTTCATGAACGACAGGGTCTCCTCCCAGGAGTTCCTCAAAAAGATCCACCGGCGCAATGCCATCGATGCCGATGTGAATATAAATGTTCTTGCACTCGGTATCTGGTCCCGCAGGTCCTTCGTCACCGTCGAAATCAACGCACGGAGCATCAATTCCATCTCGTACCCCTACGATGTGTTCAGTTTCCTGAAAGACGGTACTACCGCGAAGAATTCCTTCGACTTCTCCGGAACCGCCATGCGGTCCAAGACGTTCGCCGAACTGGCAGTGGGCTGGTCCCATAACTACGACAACGTCTTCAATGTCGGTTTCAGGGTAAAGGGACTGGTCGGCGCTTTGGAAACGGAAGCGCTGATGAAGAAGCTGACCTTGTCCCTGAACGAGGAACGTTGGGAGGTGAAGGCCCAGGGAGAACTGAACATGTCCTCCCCCACCCTCGCCTACAAGACGGATGAAAACGGGGACCTGGATTTCAGTTCGGTAGGCTTTTTCAATGATAAATACGGCCCTGCCGGCTACGGCGCCGCGGTCGATCTGGGCGTCAGCTGGAACATCCTGCCGCTCCTGACCCTGTCCGCCGCCGTGCTTGATTTCGGCGCAATCCGCTGGAACCGGGAGATCCGGGGAAAGACCCCGGACGTTTCCTATGTCTGGAATCCTTCCGAGAAGGAAGCGATCGATCCCAGCTCCTCCGGAGGACAGGATGCGGTCAGCCGGGAGATGGATGAGATCTTGGATAACCTTTCCGGACTGGTGAGGTTCCAGGATGCCGGAAGCGGAAAGGCCGCTTTCGACTTCCTCCCCTTCCGTGTGAATCTGGGTGCTGAATACCGGATGCCTTTCTATGACCGCCTGTCCGTCGGTGCACTGTACATGGGCCGCAGTGGTTCTGCGTTCGGCCGTCATACGGCTCGCCTCTCCCTGAACTGGAATCCCCTGGATTTCCTGAGCCTCTCCACGGGGACGACACTCAACAAGCTTGGTGAAAGCATCGGCTTTGCCCTGAACCTGCATCCTGCCGGCGTGAACCTGATGGTCGGATGCGACTACATCCCGTTCAAATGCGTGAACATCGCCCCGCTGATTTCTGACCTGCCGGCGCAGTATACCCGTTTTGCCGTGATCCCTGCGAACCGGATGAACTTGAACCTGTACCTGGGCCTGAACCTGGCCTTCGGCCGGCGTCATGTGGACCATGCCCGCAGGTTCATCGAGCGTCCTGTTGAAGAAACCGACTAACCGACTAAAACCTAAACCTAATATGTCCATTACCGTCAAACGCGTAGAAACGAAGAAAGATCTTCGGAGATTCGTGAAATTCCCGTTGGCCCTGTACAAGGGCTGCCCATATTATGTCCCGAACCTGTATCTGGATGAGCTGACCGCCCTGAACCCGGAGAAGAATCCGATGGGCAAGTATTCCAAGAGCGCCAAGTTCCTGGCTTACAATGAGAAAGGAGAAATCGTCGGCCGTGTGATGGCTATCATCAACGAGATTGCCAACCGCGACTGGAACCACAATGAAGTCCGATTCGGATGGATTGACTTCATCGATGACAAAGAGGTCTCCAAGGCGCTCATCGAAGCCGTCATCGCCTTCGGCAAGGAGTACGGCATGACACAGGTCTCCGGTCCCCTGGGCTTTACGGACTTCGACAATGAAGGCTGTGTCGTAGAGGGTTTCAACGACATCAGTTCCTTCATGCTCAAGTACAATTATCCGTATTACGGCGAGCATTTCGAGGCCCTGGGCCTCACGAAGGTCAACGACTGGCTGGAATACCGCATCTATGTCCCGGAGCAGGTTCCTGAAAAGATTTCCCGGGCTGCTGCCTTGATTTCCGACCGGTATGACCTGCACATCCGCAAGATCACGAAGCGGGAGGTCAAAAAGGAGAACTATGGGCGCAAGATCTTTGACCTGGTAAACCGGACCTATTGCGAACTCTTTGATTTCACGGTACTTCCGCCGGAAGTTATCGACCAGTACGTGGATACTTATCTGGGTCTGCTCGACCTGAAGTTCGTCACGCTCGTGGAAGACAAGGACGGGAAGCTGGTGGCCCTCGCCATCTCGATGCCTTCCCTCGCCCACGCCGTGCAGAAATGTCGCGGCTACCTGTTCCCGTTCGGCTGGTGGCATATCGTCAAGTCGATGTACCTCAAGCATGAGGATGGCCTGGAACTGATGCTTATCGCCGTGGATCCGGAATACCGCAACCGCGGTGTCCATGCCATCCTGTTCAACGAGTTCATCCCGAACGTCATCGGTGGCGGCTTCAAGTACGGCGAGTCGAATGCCGAGATGGAGACCAACAACAAGGTCCAGAACCTCTGGAACGACTACCGGAAGGAATTCAAGCGCCGCCGCCGCGTGTTCTCCAAGGATATCTAGCCTATGTCAGCTTCCAGCGCGATGCTCCCTCCCCTGCCGGAGCGGATGAGACCGAAGTCCCTGGACCAGTATGTGGGCCAGCGGCATCTCGTCGGCGAAGGCTGCGTGCTTCGCAAGATGATCGAGAGCGGGAATCTGTCCTCGTTCATCCTGTGGGGTCCTCCGGGCGTGGGCAAGACGACGCTGGCCCATATCATCGCCGAGACGATGGACCGGGAGTTCTACACCCTGTCCGCCGTCACTTCCGGCGTCAAGGACGTTCGGGAAGTATTCGAGAAAGCGAAGGGCGCGGGGCTCTTCCGCCAGAAGGGCGCGCCCATCCTGTTCATCGACGAAATCCACCGTTTCAACAAGGCCCAGCAGGACGCCCTCCTGGGAGCCGTGGAGAACGGGACCATCGTCCTGATCGGTGCGACCACGGAAAACCCTTCGTTCGAGGTGATTACCCCCCTGCTGTCCCGCTGCCAGGTTTTTGTGCTGAAGTCGCTGGAAAAAAATGATTTACAGGTACTTCTGGATCGAGCACTGAAGGAGGACGTCCTCTTGAAGGAGCGTGACATCCGGGTGGACGAGACCGAGGCCCTGATGCGGTTCAGCGGCGGGGATGCCCGGAAACTCCTGAACGTCCTGGAAATCGTGGTGGACTCCTTCGAAGGGCGCTCCCCCGTCGTCATCGACAACAAGACGGTTACGGAGAGCATCCAGGAGAACATGGCGATTTATGACAAGGGAGGCGAGATGCACTACGACATCATCTCCGCTTTCATCAAGAGCATTCGGGGTTCCGATCCGAATGCGGCCATCTACTATCTGGCCCGGATGATCGACGGCGGCGAGGATCCGCTCTTCATCGCCCGGCGGCTCTGTCTGTCCGCCTCGGAAGATGTGGGACTAGCGAATCCGAACGCCCTCCTGCTGGCCAACGCGTGCTTCGAGGTCGTTTCCAAGATCGGCATGCCCGAAGGCCGTATCCCACTGGCGGAAACCACGGTCTATCTGGCTTCCTCCCCCAAGAGCAACGGTTCCTACATGGCCATCGAAAAGGCCTTGGCTCTTGTAAAGGAAACCGGAAACCTTCCGGTGCCGCTGCCGATCCGGAACGCTCCTACCCAGCTGATGAAGGATCTCAACTACAGCGACGGATACAAGTACGCCCACGACTATCCCGGCCATTTCGCCGACATGGAATTCCTGCCGGAAGAGATCAAGGGTACCGTCTTCTATGACCCGCAGCCCAACAAGCACGAAAACGTCCTCCGCGCCTACCTCGAAGCCTGCTGGCCGAAATATTATCAGAAAGGATAACCGACGCCGAAGTGGATGGCGAAATTGTCCCTGCGGAGCCAGTCTGCAGGGCCGATCCAGCGTTCGCCGACATGGCGGCAGGGCTCATAGAGCTTGATGCCCGTGTCGATGCGGACCAGGATGAAATCCAGGTTCAGCCGCAGGCCGAAACCCCAGTCCGCCGCGATGGTATCGAAGGAGAAGTTCTCTCCTTCATAGATGTCCGCCGTGTTCAGCATCCAGATGTTGCCGACATCCGTGAACAGGGCGCCTTCGAGTTTCCAGGTGATCGGGAAGCGGTATTCGACGTTGGCTTCCATCTTGAAGTCACCGGTCTGGCTGGGAATCAGGAAGTACTCGGTGAGCGGTTCCGCCCGGCCCGGACCGAGCGCACGGGCCTGCCAGCCGCGCATGCTGTTGGCCCCGCCGCTGTAGAACTGCTTTTCAAACGGGATGTTGGTGGAATTGCCGTAGGCGTGTCCGGCGCCCATCAGGAACCGCATGGCCAGGGCCTGGTTGTCTCCGTTTCCGAAACGGATGGTCTGTCCAAGCTGGAGTTCGCTTCGGACATACTGGGAATAAGGCGTTTCCCAGATCGTGTGCTGTCCCCACTCGTTCACCGGCATCAGGTTGTTGAACAGGCTGATGACGTTTCCGGAAAGGTCGAAACTCAAGCGCCCGTACCAGTAGGAACGCTTGGGGATGGTTGCGGGATCAGTCGTGTAATAGAACATCCCGCCGACGCCCATGTCGAAGTGGTCGGAATAGGCATTGAGGAGGAACAGGTCGGTGAGGAGACGGTCCCAGAAACTATCCGATATGCTGAACAGGCGGACGATGTTGGCCTGGAAGGGATAGAACTGGTAAAAGAATCCCCTGCCCAGATTGCCCGTGTAGCCGAAAGACGAGGAAATCATGGTCCGTTTGTATTCCGGACGGTCCTGGTAGCTGAAGGCCAGGTTCAGGTCGGTATGCGGCAGGTTGGAGCCGCGGAAATACCGGTTGGGCAGGCCGATGAATTTCGGGAAACGGATGCTGCTGGAGATGCTGAATTCCGTGGACCGGACGTTATCGTTGGGCTTGAACTGGAAGTTGCCCTTGAGGCCCAGGTTCAGCAGTTCGCCACCGTGGAACAGGTTCTTGTGGAAGTAATTGATCTGCGGAGAGATACCATACAGGCCCGTGGAGTTCACCGAGGCTTCCAGGTTCGTCTTGAACCCTTGGATGCCGCCGTTCGTGAGCGCGATGTCGCAATCCACCACATCCTCGCCGGCAGGGATCATGGTCACGTTCACGCCGTTGAAGACGCTCAGGTTGGAAAGGCGGTTGTAGGCAGCGTTCACGACCCTTTCGCTATAAGGCATGCCCGGCCGGAGGTTGTTCAGGTTCTCCAGCACGGAGGTGCGGATGGGGACGTCGGCGGGATAGGAAAGTCGGACATCGCCGATCGTGTATTTCCGGTGCGGCTGCGCCTGCTCGGGCGTTCCGTTGCGCGGGTAAGTACGGATGGAATAGGTCAGGTCGGCGATTCCGTCGGCGGAGAGGGTGTCGGCCTCGAAGAAATAGAAGCTCTTGTTGAATCCGTAGTAGCCCCGGTTGCGGAAATACTGGGCAGAGCGGACGGTTTCGTCTTCCAGGGCCGATTCGGAGAGGTATTGCCCTACCTTGATGGTGGACCTTCTCCGGTCCGCGTCGAAATCCTCGACGAATTCCTTGGATTCAGGGAGTTCGTAACGGATGGACCCGATCTTGTACTGCTTGCCGGGCGTTACGTAATAGGTGACATAGGCCTTCTTCCCCTTGTATTCCACTTCGCTGCGGACCGTTGATCCATAGAAGCCTATGTACTGCAGGTGGTTCACCATGTTTTCCTCGCTGGTCCCCACCTGAGTCGGGTCAAAGATGACGGGGGCCGATCCGACCTTGCGGAAGAAGTTGTTCAGCCAGGTGTCGGCCGTGTCGGCCCAGTTGTAGATGGCCAGACCGGGGGAATACCCGAAGATGGACGTGTTGGGTTTCTGGCTGACATAGGAGGAAAGCTCGGAGGAAGCTACTTTTCCGCCTTCCACCTTGATTTTGTTTCCGGCAAGGCGGTAAGTCCCATCCTGGAGGGCGCGCGTCGTGCTGCAGGACACGGCGAGGAGACCCAGCATGGCGGCCAGTATGACTTTTCTGCAGTTCATTCCTACAAAATTAACACTTTTCCGCTATCTTTGCAAGGTATGAGCATTTCCAAGAACGAGTTGCGGCAGGTTCGTTCCCTGTCGCAGAAGAAATACCGGGACGAGAGCGGGCTCTTCGTCGTCGAAGGTGAGAAAATGGTCGCCGAGGCCCTTGCATCGGCCTTCGAGGTTGTCAGGGTGTATCGGAAGGAGGAGATCGGCGAGGAAGCGATGGCGCGCCTGTCCGCCTTGTCCTCCCCTTCTCCGGTCCTGGCCGTGGTCCGGCAGTTGGAGCCCCGGGAACGCTCCCTTCCCGCGAAGGGACTCTTCCTCGCCCTGGACGGGATCCGCGATCCGGGCAACCTGGGAACGATCCTGCGTATCGCGGACTGGTTCGGGATCGATGCCGTCTATGCGTCCTCCGACACCGTGGAACTCTACAATCCCAAGGTGGTCCAGTCAACGATGGGAGCCATTTTCCGGGTTCCTTTCCATCCGGTGGATGTCCCCGGTCTCTGCAGACAGGCCATCGCCGCCGGCGGCCGGGTATACGGGACCTTCCTGAATGGGGAAAACCTTTATTCCAAGACGCTGGAGACCGGATCCGATACTCCCTGCATCATCGTTATCGGCAATGAATCCAACGGCATTTCCGCCGCCGTTGCAGCCTGTGTCTCGGACCGTCTTTTCATTCCTCCCTACCCGGCCGACGACCCGGGTTCCGAATCCTTGAACGCCGCCGTCGCAACGGCTGTCACCGTGGCGGAATTCAGGCGGCGTACCTTGTAACTTTTTCCATCGGACACCGGCCATGAAAAAGAGGAGAACCTTCAGCGAGATATCCCCTTTGACCTATTCCATCTCCCGGGAGAAGGAGATTCTGAAAAGGCACCTGCAAGACCTTGTCCGCCGGGTGGTATTCGCCAGGACGCTTCAGTCCGAAAAACTTCCCTGCTGCGTCATGAAACATCAGTCGCTGATCCGGAGGAGGCTGGGTGTCGTGGACATGCAGCTTCAGGAGAACAAGGCGGTCAACCTGAAACTCGCCACCGCCCATCTGGACGGGGTCCTCATCCGTCCCGGAGAGACTTTCTCCCTGTGGAAACTGGTGGGACGCACGTCAGCCCGCAAAGGCTACCTGGAAGGGATGACCATCTCCAGGGGAATCCCCGGAAAAGGCATCGGCGGCGGATTGTGCCAATTGTCCAATCTCATCCACTGGATGGTCCTGCATACGGATCTGACCATCGTGGAGCACCATCACCACGACGGCTACGACCTTTTCCCCGATTTCAACAGGCGGGTCCCCTTCGGCACCGGGAGCAGCATCTCCTACAACTATCTGGACTATAGGTTCAGAAACGACACCCTGGACACCTTCCAGCTGTTCGTATTCGTCGACGGCGAATACCTCCAGGGTGAACTGTATGCGACCCGGGAGCAGCCTTACGCCTATCACATCCGCACAAAGGGCGAATATTTTGCGCGGGAAGCGGACGGATTTGTCTACCGTAACGGAACGGTCGTCCGGGAAGTCGTCGAAAAGGCGACGGGAAAGATTGTCGACCATCAGGTCCTGCGCACCAACCATGCACGGGTCCTGTACGATGTTCCGGAGGACAGATTAAGCTGACAATCAGATTTGTTCGGCCACGAAATCCCTTTCCGGCACGTGCAGCGTGACGGTGCGCGGATCCGTACCGGCTTCGGCCGGGATCCGGACCGTAATGTCGGTGGAAGGACCGAAGTTGGCGACGACGAGCCAGGTTTCGTCACCGTCGCTGCGGAGGAAGGCGAAGTGCCTGTCGGGGTTGAAACCGTCGGCCTGGCAGTAGCACAGATCGAAGGTGCTGCCCTCGGCGAAGGCTGGCCGCTTTGAAAGGTCCAGTACTTCCCGGAAGCGCTTCAGGATGGCTTTTTGCTTGGCATTCAATCCTTTGCGCTTGTCATGGATATATTTGTACAGGGCCTGGAGGCTTTCCACGGTCCACCAGTCGAAGATGGAGGTGCGGCCGTTGATGCCGCTGAAAGGCTCGTTGTCCATGCCTCGCTCCCCCACTTCTTCTCCGAAATAAAGCATGAAAGAAGCGGTGTTCAGCAAGAGCGAGACGCCCAGGGCAGCATAGCCCGCCTCGGCGCTGCCGGCGAAGAAGTCGGAGGCGACGCGCTGTTCGTCGTGGTTCTCCAGGAAGTCCAGCATCCGGGGCTGGAGGTCGCCGAGAAACTGCCAGTTCCAAGTCAAGGCCTTGGCAGATAGACCGTTGCAGGTCACTGCGCGAACCGTATCGTACAGGCCGGATTTGTCGTAAAGCAGGTCGAAGCCCACCTCGTCGACGTACATCCGGTATTTTTCCTTTTCATAGACCTCGGCGATGAACACGATGTGCGGGAATTCCTGCTTGATCCGGCCGATAAGCCATTTCATGAAGGCCGGCGGCACGAGCTCCACCATGTCGCAGCGGAAACCGTCCACTCCCTTGAGTGCCCAGAAGCGGACAATCCCGTACATCTTGTCCCAGGTACCGGTGTGGAAGTCGCAATAGTTCAGTTTGATGGTCTCGTACCAGTCGGTGAGGGCCGGTGAAGGAGAGAAGCAGTTACCGGAAGCCTTGGCCGGGTACTCGAAGTAGCCGGGGCCGTTGTAAGGTTCCGGAAGCCGTAACGGTTCTCCGGGATAGTAGAAGAAGTCGTTCTCCGGGGACCAGTGGACGGAGGTATCGTCGTCGGCACCCAGGGAACGGACATCCGGAATATGGCTCCGGTAATCCCGGGCCACATGGTTCGGAACGAAGTCCAGGATGACCTTCAACCCATGTTCGTGCGTACGCTCGACAAGTTGAAGGAATTCTTCCATCCGGTGCTCCGGATTAACTGAAAGATAAGGATTTACGTCGTAATAGTCCGTGATGGCATATGGGGACCCGGCCTCCCCTTTCACGATCTGCGGATGGGAAGGTCGGCAGCCCTCGTCCCGCTTCCGGGTTGCATGCCGGATGACGCCGGTGTACCAGACATAATCAATGCCGAGTCCCCGGAGATACTCCAGGGACGCGGCATCGGCACTTTCAAACTTTCCGCCTCCCCAAAGGCGGGGAAGCATCTGGTACAGGAGGGTTTTCAACTTACCAGTTCAGGATCTTCTTGAAGTCGTAGGTCTCCGGGTCGGCGACGTACTTCTTCGCGGCCTCATAGTCGGCCGGCGTGATGAAGTGGCAGATGTGGTTGAAATAGTTCTGGGAGGTACCGCCCTCGATGTTCACGCGACGAGGCGGAATCTTACCTTCGGCGTTCTGCAGGTCCTTGAGGTACAGCGGGTGAGCCTCGCCGTCGGCATCCACATACACCATGCAGCCGGTCTCCCCTTTGGTAAAGAGCTCGTAGGCGCCCATGGCGAGTTCGGAGCAGTAGGTCAGGTCGAAGGCGATCGGATCCTGGCAGCGGACATCGTAGCCGATCTCCACCGGACGGGTCTTGACCTTCAGGCCGATCTTCTTGAACTCCTTCTCGAGGATGTCGTTGAAAAGGACGGCCTTGGAGATCTTGCCGAGCTCCGGATGGCCGTGTTCGTCATAGGTCATGGACACGCCGGCATCCTTGATTTCCTGCGGATCGAGGTCGTGGAATACGCCTTCAGCGACGACGACGGTGCCGTAGCCGATGCCCAGGAGCTTGCGCTTGATAATGGCGGAAAGGGCCAGCTTCACGATCTTGTCCAGGCTGATCCCGGTCTTGTTGAACATTTCGGGGATGATGGTCATCGGGCAGTGCGTAGCCTCGCCGATACCCAGGGCCAGGTGACCGGCGCTGCGGCCCATGGCGCTGATGATGAGCCAGTTACCGCTGGTGCGGGCATCCTCGTACACGGTACGGGCCAGATGTGCACCCTCATCCTTCGCGGAATTGAAGCCGAAGGTCGGGGCGTTGTTCGGCAGCGGAAGGTCGTTGTCGATGGTCTTGGGAACGTGGATGTTGTGGATGGGATACTGCTTCTCGGCCAGGAACTTGGCGATGCGGTTCGCGGTGGAAGCGGTATCGTCGCCGCCCACGGTCACGAGCAGCTTGATGTTATTGTCCTGGAACAGGCCCAGGTTGAAGTTCTCCTCGAAATCCTTGTCGGTGGGCTTGAAGCGGCTCATCTGGAGATAGCTGCCGCCCCGGTTGAAGTAGGCGTCCGCCTTGAAGAAGTCGATGTCCTCGGTACGGGGATTCTTGTTGAAAAGACCGCTGTAACCGCCGTGCAGGCCGATGACGCGGTAACCGCCCGAAAGGAACGTCTTGGCAACCGACATGACAACCGTGTTCATGCCCGGAGCCGGGCCGCCTCCGCAGAGGATGATGATGGAATCTTTCATTTTCTATAGACTTTTGGTTCGTTGTTTCGTTTGAACCTACAAATTTAAGGATTTTTAATTAGGTTTACAAGATGGAAATGAAAAGACAATCGGGCCGGTTTCAGTCTTCGGTTCCGGTGTGGTTTTTTCGGCAAAAATGCTTATTTTTGCTATTTGATTACAAATAGCAGCGGAATGGATTATACACAGGCGAAACAGCGCATCGAACAGCTCCGGGAGATTCTCTGGGAGAACAACCGGAAGTACTATGTGGAGAATGCGCCGACAATGTCGGACTACGAGTACGACCAGCTGATGCGCGAACTCGAGGATTTGGAGCGCGCGTATCCGGAATATGCATCCCGGGAATCCCCCACCCGGCGCGTCGGCTCCGACCTTGAGACGGGTTTCGTCAAGTATCCGCATCAGTATCCGATGCTTTCGCTGGGCAACACGTACAACATCGGCGAGGTGGAAGAATTCGCCGAACGGGCCTCCAAGTCACTTGACATCCCCTTTTCCTATTGCTGCGAGCTCAAGTTCGACGGTACGGCCATCTGCCTGACCTACCGGTATGGCAGGTTGTTCCGCGCCCTCACGCGCGGAGACGGCGTGATGGGCGACGATGTGACCGCCAACGCCCGTCGTATCGCCAATATCCCTGAAACGCTCCAGGGGGAAGGATGGCCGGCCGAATTCGAGATCCGGGGCGAAGTCCTGATGCCCTACGAGTCTTTCGAGCGCCTGAACCGTCAGCGCGAGGCTGACGAGGACCCGCTGTTCGCGAACCCCCGGAATGCGGCGAGCGGCTCCCTGAAACTCCAGGACCCGGAAGAAGTGGCGAACCGGGGTCTGATGTGCACGCTGTACCACATCCCCGCCGGTCAGGTGGACTTCCCTACCCATGACGAAGCCTTGAAAGCGGCTGCGCGCTGGGGACTGCCCGTCTCCGACGAGCGCCGTCTGTGCAAGGACATCGAGGAAATCGAGGCCTACATCGCCCATTGGGACACGGCCCGCAAGGAACTCCCCTATGCTACCGACGGCATCGTAATCAAGATCAATGAAATGGACGCCCAGCGCCAGCTCGGCTATACGGCCAAGTCTCCGCGCTGGGCGGTTGCATACAAGTTCAAGGCGGAACAGGCCTTGACGCCCATCCTGAGCATCGATTACCAGGTGGGCCGTACGGGCGCCGTGACGCCGGTCGCCAACCTGGAACCCGTGTTCCTGTCCGGGACGATGGTCAAGCGCGCCACCCTCGTGAACGAGGACCAGATGGCGATGCTGGATATCCGCGAGGGAGACTGGGTGTATGTGGAGAAAGGCGGGGAAATCATCCCCAAGATCACCGGCGTGGAGGAATCCAAACGGGTTCCCGGCGCCAGGCGCCCTCCTTTCCCGACCGTGTGCCCCGACTGCGGAACGCCGCTGGTGAAACCCGAGGGCGAGGCCAAGTGGTTCTGCCCGAACAACGACGGCTGCCCTACCCAGATCAAGGGAAAACTGGTCCATTTCCTCGGCCGCAAGGCGATGAACGTCCTGGCAGGCGATGCGACGGTGGATCAGCTCTATAACCTGGACCTTGTCCGCACCCCGGCCGACTTCTACGACCTCCGGGAAAGCCAGCTCGTGATGCTGGAAGGATGGAAGGAGCGGGCAGCCCGTCGTTTCCTGGACAGCCTCCGGGAATCCCGGAACGTTCCTTTCGAGCGCGTCCTCTTCGCGATCGGCATCCGGTACGTCGGAGAGACCACGGCGCGGGACATCGCCCGGCATTTCGGGGATATCGATTCGCTGGCCGCAGCCTCGAAGGAGGATCTCCTGTCGGTCCCGGAGGTGGGTGAAGTGATTGCGGACAGTGTGTACCGCTTCTTCCGCGATGAACGCCATCTCGAGGAAATCCGGCGCCTGAAGGCCGCCGGGTTGCAGATGTCCGTCAGCCAGACCGTTGGAAGGGTCTCCGATGCGCTCGATGGCAAGATCGTCGTCATCAGCGGTAACTTCTCCGTTTCCCGGGAAGAGATGAAGGCCCTGATCGAAGCGAACGGCGGCAAGAACAGCGGTTCGGTTTCCGGCAAGACTTCCTTCCTGCTCGCCGGTTCCAAGCCCGGCCCTGAGAAGATCAAAAAGGCGGAATCCCTGGGCATTCCCGTGCTGGACGAGGATGCCTTCCGGAAACTGATTCCGGAAGGGACCGCTTCCGCAACCGTAACCGAAGAATCCGAACCTACCCTATTCTGATGAACGTCTTCTCACGAATCGCGCATTGGACGAAAGTCCGTATCCGCTGGGCAAGCATCCTTGTCAAGCGGGTAATCCGGTTCGTGACGCACGACATGTGGTACCTGAACCTGGACGACCTGTCCCGCTGGAAGGCCCGTGCTGTCCGCGAGATCAAGGTCATCTTCCTGATGCTCAAGGTATTTGCCGACCAGAAGATCGGTTTCCAGTGTACGGCTCTCGCTTATCAGTCGATGATGTCGGTGGTGCCGTTCATCGCCATCGGCCTGTATCTGACGGGCGGTATCGGCATTTCCGACCAGTTCAGCGCCTTCCTGTACGCGAACGTGAGCAACGAGCGTTTGATCAACGCCATCCTGTCGGCTTCCGACCGGATCGTCGCCACGGCGGAATCAGGCCTGTTCGGCTTCATCAGCATGTTTTCCTTCTTCTGGATCGTGATCTGGCTGATGATGTCCGTACGCCGCGTCTTCAACAATGTGTGGAAGGCCAGGGAGAAACGCAGCTTCTTCCGCGTGCTGGGCATCGGCCTGGGCATCATCATCCTGTCCCCCTTCGTCATCGTCCTGTTCTTTTCCGGATCGGTCGTTTATTCAACGGTGCTGGATTATATCGTCCCGGACGGACTGTTCTTTTCCGAACACTTGAAATCATTCCTTTCGTGGGTCCTGTTCGCCGCGGGTGCGGTCCTGATCCTGACGGCCATGTACAAATATATTCCTGCGACGAAAGTACGCACGCACAACGCCTTTAAAGCGGCGGTGATTGCCGGTATCGGCTTCACGGCGGTGCAGTATCTGTACCTGGAAACGCAGGTATTGGTGGCGAAGCAGAATGCCATTTACGGTGTGCTTGCCGCCCTGCCCCTGTTCATGATCTGGCTGAACATCGGTTGGACCATCGTCCTGTACGGGGCCGAGCTTTCCTATTCCTTCCAAAACGTGAACCACCTGAACTTGAAAGAGATACTATGAGTTATTCCGAGTTTACAGAGAAAGATTACGAGGTGATTGCCCGGGACTGGAACGTGCTGTACGCTTCCGCTCAGCGCCGGTGTGCCGACGAACGGGAACTGGAAGTCGTCCGTCAGGCATTCGAGTTCGCCAACGAGGCGCACAAGAACATCCGCCGCCGCAGCGGGGAGCCTTACATGCTCCACCCCATCGCCGTGGCACAGATCGTCGTGGACGACATCGGACTCGGATACAAGTCCATCTCCGCCGCCCTCCTGCACGATGTCGTGGAGGATACGGATTACACGGTGGAAGACCTTCGGGAACGTTTCGGCGACAAGATCGCCACGCTCGTGGAAGGCCTGACGAAGATCAAGAACGTCCTGGACTATGAGGACAAGAACAAGCAGAGCGACCTCGCTTCCCGGAGTCTCCAGGCGGAAAACTTCAAGCGAATCCTGCTTACGTTGAACGATGACCCCCGCGTGGTCCTGATCAAGCTGGCCGACCGGCTGCACAACTGCCGGACCATCGAGTACATGCCCGAGCACAAGCGCGACAAGATCCTGAGCGAGACGATGTTCATCTTCATCCCCCTCGCCCACCGGCTGGGCCTGTACGGAGTCAAATCAGAACTGGAGAACATCTGGCTGCGGTACAAGGAGCCGGATGCGTATCGGGAAATCAACGACAAGATCAACAAGAACATCCGCGAGCGCCAGAAGGAGATCGAATCCTTCGTCGAACCCATCGATGAGGCTCTCCGGAAGGCCGGCTTCAAGTTCGAGATCAAGAAACGGGTGAAGACCCCTTATTCCGCCTGGAACAAGATGCAGGTGAAGAACATCTCGTTCGAACAGGTGTATGACCTCTATGCCATCCGGATCATCTTCGATGCGGCTCCGAACTCCGGTGAGACGGAGCGCGACCAGTGCTATCACGTCTTCTCCATCATCACCGGCATCTATCGCTATATGCCCGAACGCCTGCGCGATTGGGTGAAGCATCCCAAGTCCAACGGATACGAGGCCCTGCACTGCACCCTGCTGAGCCCGGCCGGCATCTGGGTGGAAGTCCAGATCCGTACCCGGCGGATGGACGATATCGCCGAAAAGGGCATCGCCGCGCACTGGACGTACAAGCAGAACGGGTACATCAGCGAAAACGACAGCGAGATGGACCTGTGGCTGGAGCAGATCAAGGAAATCCTCGTGAACCCGGACGTCAACGCCCTGGAACTGCTGGACATCATCCATAACGACCTGACCAGCACGGAAATCTACGTGTTCACCCCGAAGGGCGAACAGCGGGCCATCCAGAAAGGGGCGACGGTGCTGGATTTCGCCTACCTGATCCATACGGAGATCGGCAACAAGGCCATCGCCGCCAAGGTGAACCAGCGCCTGGTGTCTTTGAGCCACGTCATCAAGACGGGCGACCAGATCGAAATCATCACGGCCGAGGATGAACGCCCCAAGCGGGAGTGGCTCCAGTTCCTCAAGACCCGCCGGGCGCGTACGGTGGTGATGGACTATTTCAAGAACGAGCGGAAGCAGATGGTCGAATACGGGCGTACGACGCTGGAGGAGCAGGCTAAGGCGCTGGGATTCAAGTTGAGCGAAGACCGCCTGCAGCGGATTGAAGCCGCTTACGGCGAGCAGGACCGGGAGGAACTGTTTTTCCGGATCGGCATCGGCCAGATCCGGCTGGATGACCTCGGAGAGGTGCTCAAGTCCAATACGCGGATTTCCCTCCTGGGGAAACTCTTCCGCCGGGAAGAGAAACCCGTTAAGAAACCCCAGCAGGAGACTTATGTCATCGGCGGCAAGGACGACGGCCGCAAGTTCGTGATCGCCACCTGCTGCAATCCGATTCCCGGGGATCCGGTCGTCGGCTTCAAGTCCCCGGACGGCACGATCACGGTCCACAAGAAATCCTGTTCCGTCGCCGAGGAGATCGCCGCCACGCACGGGGACTGGGTGGTCGTCCCCCGGTGGCCGGACGAAACGATGGAGAAGTCTTTCCTGGTCCGGATTTCGCTGAAGGGACTGGACCGGGTCGGCCTGCTGAACGAGATTTCGCGCTACCTCTCCCTCGTGATGGGCGTCAATATGCGGCATCTCGTCCTTTCGGCGGACGAAGGCCTGTTTGAAGGCTATATCGACCTGTACGTGAACAGCAAGGAGGTCCTGGAAAAGATGATCAAGAAGCTGTCCGGGATCGACGGCATCGAGTCCGTCTCGCGGAGTGAATTGTAATAAATTGAATATGAAGAAATTGTCGAAATATCTTCCCCTGATTCCGGCGCTTTTGGTGGTGGGCGTGATGATGTTCCCCCAGGGGTGTGCCAACACGACCACGCCGCCTTCCGGCGGGCCGAAGGACACGATCCCTCCCCGCATCGTGAAGACGTCTCCGCTTCCGGGAGCGGTCAACGTTCCCGCGCACAAGACCCAGATCGTGTTCACCTTCAACGAGTACGTGACGGTCAAGGACGCCAACAACATCTTCCTCTCCCCTCCGCTGGAAAAGAAGCCCAAGTTCAAGATCTCGGGTAAAAGCGTGGTTGTTTCCTTCGAATCCGACCTGGATACCAACAGGACGTACACGCTGGACATTACCGGGGCCATCGCCGACAACAATGAAGGCAACATGTACGAGGGATTTACGCTGGTCTTCTCCACCGGTCCGCAGATCGATTCGATGTGCATGACAGGCCTCGTGCAGGACTGCAACACCCTGATGCCCGTCAAGGGAGCGACGGTCCTCCTGTACAAGGACCACGCGGATTCCGCCATCTTCCTGCACCGGCCGGATGCGGCTGCGAAGACCGACGAATGGGGCTTCTTCAGCATCCGGAACATCAAGGATACGGTGTACCGCGTCTATGCGTTGAAGGATGCCAACAACAATAACATGTACGATCCGGACCAGGAGAGCGTGGCCTTCCTGAACGAGAGTTTCCAGCCCAGGACCGTGTACGACGATTCCCTCTATGAACTCAAGAAGTTCAACATGAAGGATACGGCCCTGTGCCAGGCGCGCAAGACCGACGTGGAACTGAACATCTTCCGTGAAAAGCCTTCCAAGCAGTTTATTGTCAAGAAGGAACGCGTGGGACTCCGGACGGCCTACCTGACTTTCATGGCCCCGAATGCCGAGGTCCATTCGCTGTCGGTGAAGGGCCTGCCGAAGGAGAAGCTCATCACGCAGTTCAATCCGCAGAAGGACAGCCTGGAAATCTGGGTGAACGACCCCCGCAAGATGCCGGACACCCTGTTCCTGACGGTGAATTACGACAAGACCGATACGACCGGCATCCTGAAACCGACCGACGAACAGGTGAAACTCGCCCTGGACAAGAACCTGAAGGCGGAGCTCCAGAAGAGTTCCACCCGGGACCGCAAGCACGAGGACACGATCGCCGTGTACAAGGGGACCGTGGACCCGACGACCGTCGAGCAGTACGGTTTCCAGTTCGAGTTCAAGTATCCCCTGGTCGAAGAGGCCTGGAACGACCTGACCTTCCGTTCGGTGAATCCCCGGCAGCAGGAACAGGTGGGGAAATACAAGGTGACCCGGGATCCCGCGAACCTGCGCCGGTACACGGTGATGCCGGAGGAGAAACTCCAGCCCGGTTTCGATTATTTCCTGAAGCTCCCCTACCGGAAATTCCGGGATATCAACGGCTTCTACAACGACAGCACAGAGATCAAGGTTACTTTGCCCAATGACGAGAAACTCAGTTCCATCTCCTTCGAACTGACCGGGGTCAAGAACAAGTACATCATCGACCTGCTGGGTGAAAAGCGCGACAAGGTGATCCGCAGTTTCATCGTCGATTCCGACCAGACGGTCCTGTTCCCTTATGTGAAGGCTGGGAAATACAGTGTCCGCATCACCGAGGACCGTAACAGGAACGGACTGGTGGACACCGGCAACCTGTTGGAGCATCGCCAGCCGGAGAAGGTCATCTTCTTCAAGGTCAATGACAAGTCCGTCCTCGAGATTCCGGAGCGGACCGAGTATGTCCAACAAATCGACATGGAGGAACTGTTCCGATGAAAAGGTCTGTCTTGCTTGCCCTGGCCCTCCTGGCCGGGACCTTACTCCACGCACAACAGGGTATCGACCTGGAGAAGGAGTTCTTCCAACTTCCCGATTCGGTGACGGACGGCTACCTGGACAGCCTGTCCCTTCCCTCCCGCGTGAAGATCAACGATTACTGGATCGTGGGTGTTCATGGCGGCGTCTCGATCGAACATGGTTTCTTCAATCCGCCCCGGGTCGTGAACTTCTATCTGAACAAGCCGGTGTACGGTTTCTCCATCACCCGTTATGCCACGATGATGAACATGTTCCAGAACCTGGGGATGGAACTGGGCTTCCAGCACAACTACGAGGGCTATAATTTCAAGGAACACGAGCAGGACGGATATACCTACCGCCAGAACATCGACGGCGCGTACGAGGCTTATATGGAGGTTCCTGAGGTGTTCCTGCTCACCCACGGACACATGGACATGGGCCAGTATGCGAAGATCATCATCAAGGCGGGCATGTACGGCGGCTACCGGATGAACATTACCCGCATCGGCCCCCGCGTCATGAGTTCCATCGAACACGACTTCCTGGATACGGACCGCCGCTGGTCGTACGGTGTTCAGGGCGGCCTGGGCTTCGGCTTCATGCTGGATCCCATCGAGATCCACCTGATGGCCCAGTTCAAATGGAGCTGGTCTTCGTTCTATCAGCCGAATGTCGCCAGCCCTTATTACTACCGTTTCGCCTATCCGCTGGACGGAGCGGTCACCCTGGGCGTGTATTACCAGCTGACGCCCCGCCGCGGCCATACCAAGGCGAGATTGCGCAGGATGGCGCGGGAGATGGTGGAATCCGAAATGCAACCGAAACAATGACGATGGAAACCCGAGTCGTAAAGGTGGGTGACGTCCTCATCGGAGGGCTGAACCCGGTCGTCGTACAGACGATGTGCAATACCCATACGTATGATGTCGATGCGACGGTCGCGCAGTGCCTTCGCCTGGCGGCGGCCGGATCGCAGTTGGTCCGGATTACCGTTCCGGGGCTCCAGGATGTCCCGCACGTGCGCGACATCAAGGCCCGGCTCCGGGCGGCGGGTTGCAACGTCCCCCTGGTGGCAGACATCCATTTCTCGTCGGAGACGGCCATCGCCGTGGCTCCCGTCGTGGAGAAGGTCCGGATCAATCCGGGCAATTTCCACAAGGACCACGATGAGGCCCGGCGCCAGTTCGCCCGCTTCCTGAAGGTATGCAAGGAGCATGGGACGGCCATCCGGATCGGCCTGAACCACGGGTCGCTGGGGACGTATATCGTTGAAAAATACGGAAATACGCCGCAGGCGATGGCTCTGGCTGCCATGGAATGGGTGGAGATGTGCCTGGATGCGGAGTTCTACCAGGTGGTCGTTTCGCTCAAGGCGTCCAATACCGTGGTCATGATCGAGGCCTATCGGGAGCTTGCCAGGATGATGCAGGAGCGCGGGGTCGTATTCCCGTTGCACGTAGGCGTCACGGAGGCCGGGAACGGCGACTCCGGACGCATCAAGTCCTGCGTCGCCATCTCTACCCTCCTGTCCGAGGGGATTGGCAATACCGTGCGCGTATCCCTCACGGAACCTCCGGAGAACGAGGTCCCTGTCGCCCGGTATCTGGCCGCGCGGTACTCCGGGGCGGTCGCGCCAGCCTTGTCCGAAAGGGATTTGACCATCCTCAAGGCTGCCTGTGACTATGGGAAACCTCTGCTGGACCGTACCATCGACACGGTCAGTTTTCCGGACCTGGAGCCGGAATTCGGTGCCTATCTGGCCGATGAGCTGCTCCAGGCATGCCGCCGGAAGTTCTATCGGCCCGAGTATATCGCCTGCCCCGGCTGCGGCCGCACCATGTACAACCTGCAGGAAGCCTTCGAGGCCGTGAAGGCCCGGACCGGGCATCTGCAGAACGTCGTCATCGCCGTGATGGGCTGCATCGTGAACGGGCCCGGAGAAATGGCCGACGCCGATTACGGCTATGTGGGCGAAGGAGGCGGCAAAGTGACCATCTATCGTGGAAAAGAACCCGTATTGCGGCATATCCCCGATACGGAGGCAGTTGATAAACTTGTGGAACTTATTGAATCTGACCGATGAAACGTATTACCCTACTTCTGGCGCTCCTGCTTTGCACGACGCTTTCGTTCGCACAGAAAGCCACGTACAAGGTGGCCCAGCGCGACACCTGCGACCTATATATGGATGTCTATGAGCCGGCGGTCATCCCCGGCGACACGCTGAACCGGCCTACGATCCTGTTCGTCTTCGGCGGCGGTTTCATCATCGGGCAGCGGGACGACCCCTGGGTACTCCCCTGGTTCCAACTCTTGAACGAGAACGGCTACAGGGTCGTTTCGGTGGACTATCGGCTGGGCCTCAAGGGAAAACGGATGCGCTTCGACCTGTTCCACCTGATCCAGAGTGCGGAACTCACCAAAGAGGCGGTCGACATGGGCGTCGAGGACGTATTCGCTTCGGTCCGCTATCTGGCGGACCATGCGGAGGAACTGGGCGTGGACATGGACAATATCGTCATTTCCGGCAGTTCGGCCGGGGCCATGATTTCCCTCTCTTGCGAACTGGAGGCCTGCAACCGGACGTCCCGGGCGGCCATCCTTCCGGAGGGATTCCATTTTGCCGGGGTGATGTCCTTCGCGGGTGCGATCATGTCCAACACCGGAAAACCGGCTTACAAGCGCACGCCTTGCCCGCATCTGCTGATCCATGGCACCAAAGACGGCGCCGTCGCATACAACAAGATGGGCTTTGCGAGATGGGGTATGTTCGGCAGCAATTATCTGGTAGAGGAAGTCCTGGAACCGGCCGGATATACGTACCAGATCTACCGCTATGTCGGGCACTCGCATGACATGGCCGCGAACATGTTGGCCAACTGGCCGGAAGAGAAACGCTTCCTGGAAGTATCCGTGATGGGCGGGAAACCCCTGGTGGTGGACTGCACCCTCAAGGATCCGGAAATGCCCGTGTTCCAGTCCGTTACGCTGGACGATATCTATTAGCGCTCCGGTAATTCCGCAATCACGCTTTCTACCGCCTTGACCTTGTCGCCGAGGCGGATTTTTATGTCTGCATCCAGCGGAAGGAACATGTCGATGCGGGATCCGAACTTGATTACGCCGCACTGGTCGCCGCGGTTCTCCATGTTGCCGGGCTCGGAATAGCAAACGATGCGGCGGGCGAAGGTGCCGGCGATCTGCTTGAAGAACACTTCCCCGTAGCGGTTCTGGAGACAGCTGGAAGAATGCTCGTTCAATTCGGACGATTTCGGATGGAAGGCCAGGAGGTAACGGCCCGGATGGTACTTGTAGTAAGTGACTTTCCCGTTCATGGGCCAGAAGTTGCAGTGGACGTCGAAAAAGTCCATGTACACCGATACCTGGATGCAATCCCGTTGCAGGTACTCCTTCTCGAACACCTTCTCCAGGATGACCACCTTTCCGTCGGCGACGGAGGTGACCAGTCGGTCGTTTTCGTAATCCGGAACCGTACGGTCCGGAACGCGGAAGAACCAGGTGATGAAGAGCATGAACACCACCAGGACGGCCGAGACCGGGATGGAAATCCAGGGATTGTCGATAAAATGGGCGGTCAACCAGATCAGGACCGCGCAGACGCACCAGGCCACGAGGATGGTGTCGTAGGAGTCCTTGTCGATCCGGATGCTGTGGATGAGGCGTTTCATAACAGGCCGACAATTACAAGGTATATGACTCCCGCGGGAATGGCGAACAGGGCGCTGTCGAAACGGTCCAGCATTCCGCCGTGCCCGGGGATGATGTTGCCGGAATCCTTGATGCCGCACACGCGTTTCCACTGCGACTCGAAGAGGTCGCCATAGACACCGGCGACGTTCATGATAACGGAGAGGATGACGGCATGCAGGAACGGATACTTCCACAGACCGGTCCAAACGAGGATGAGGCCTGCCAGGACGGCAAAGGCCAGACCACCCCAGAAACCCGCCCAGGACTTCTTCGGAGAAATGCTGGGGAAGAGTTGCTTCGTGTATTTTCCGAGGAGCATTCCGACGCAGTATGCGCCTACGTCGGAGGCCCAGATGATGATGAAGAAGGCTAGCATCATCTTCCCGTCGAAGTTTCCGGCATCGTCGAAGACGACGAAATTGGAAAGGATCAGCGGAACGGCGATATACAGGATGCCCGTGAACAGGAAGGCGAACAGCTTGAAGTCCGTCTTGTCCTTGACCAGGAGTGAAGAAATCATGACCAGGATCAGCAGGACGGCGTTGATGCTGGTGAACCGGATGTCAAGCCCGAAAGCCATCACGCAGAAGAGCATCGCAAAAGCGCAGCATCCCAGCAGGATGGCCAGCACCCGGGAGAACTTGTATTTGTCCCCCATCGTCATGCGGTAGAACTCATGCAGCATCGTTACCATCATGAAGAGGAGCAATGCCGCATACAGGTATTTGTTCAACAAGAGTCCGCCCAGCACGATGGCCAGGAAACAGACTCCTGAGATGGACCTTTTGACTGTATTATTCATTATCAGCGGTTTCTGCAGGCTGTTCCTCCGCGGCAGGTTTCACCTTGGGGCCGAGGAGGCGCTCGATGTCTTCCGCAAAGATAACTTCTTTTTCGAGAAGAAGTGCACCCATCTGCATGAAACTGTCCCGATGTTCCTCGATGATGCGGAGGGTCTTGTCGTGGACTTCGGCAATGATGCGTTTCACCTCTTCATCCATCAGTTCGGCGGTCTTTTCCGAATAGGGCTTCGTGAGGTTGTAGCCGCGGGCACCGGTCGAGTCGTAGAAGGAGAGGTTCCCCACCTTCTCGCTCATGCCATAGTACTGGACCATGCTGTAAGCCATCCCGGTCATGCGCTCCAGGTCGTTCAGGGCACCGGTGGAAGGCTCTCCGTTCAGGACTTCCTCTGCGACGCGGCCGCCCAGCAGGGCGCACATCCGGTCGATCATCACGCTGCGGGACCAGTTCTTCCGTTCTTCCGGCAGGTACCAGGTAAGGCCCAGTGCGTTGCCGCGCGGGATGATGCTCACCTTGAACACCGGATCGGCGTACGGAAGGAGCCAGCCCACAAGGGCGTGGCCCGCCTCGTGATATGCGGTCGTCCGCTTTTCGGCCGGGGACATGATGGTATTGTTCTTGCGCTCGAGACCGCCGATGATGCGATCCACCGCATCCAGGAAATCCTGCTGGCTGACGGTCTCGTGGTTGCGGCGGGCCGCCGTCAGGGCTGCTTCGTTGCACACGTTCGCGATGTCGGCACCGGAGAATCCGGGCGTATGCTTGGCCATGAACTCCACGTTGAAGTCCGGATCCACCTTGATGCCGCGCAGGTGCACCTGGAAGATTTCCTCGCGTTCCTTCAGCTCAGGAAGCTCCACGTGGATCTGGCGGTCGAAACGGCCGGCACGCATGAGCGCCTGGTCCAGGATATCGGCCCGGTTGGTGGCCGCAAGGACGATGACACCGGAGTTGGTGCCGAAACCGTCCATTTCCGTAAGTAACTGGTTCAGCGTGTTTTCGCGCTCGTCATTGGAGGAGAATCCCCCGTTCTTGGCCCGGGCGCGACCCACGGCGTCGATTTCGTCGATAAACACGATGCAAGGGGCTTTTTCCTTGGCTTGGCGGAACAGGTCGCGGACGCGGGACGCACCGACGCCGACGAACATTTCCACGAAGTCGGAACCGGAGATGGAGAAGAACGGGACGTTGGCCTCTCCCGCCACCGCCTTGGCCAGCAGGGTCTTGCCGGTTCCCGGAGGGCCGACGAGGAGGGCGCCCTTGGGAATCTTGCCGCCCAGGGCCGTGTATTTCTTCGGATTCTTGAGGAAATCGACGATTTCCATCACTTCTTCCTTTGCGCCGTACAGGCCGGCGACATCCTTGAAGGTGACCTTCACTTCGTCCTTGTCGGCGAGTTTTCCGGTGGATTTCCCGGCATTGAAGGGATTGCCCATCATTCCGCCCCCGCCGGAGGCATTGCCTCTCATCCCGCGGAACATCCACACCCAGAAGAGGATCAGCAGCAGGGTCGGGAAGATCCACTGGGCCAATTCGGCCCACGTGTGGTCGGCGTTCTGGATGACGACCTTGAACTTGTCGCCCACGGGCAGGGTCTCGTTCAGCTCCGAGAAGCTGGTTTCCGGGTCGAACTTGGTGGAGACGAGGAAATAGAAGTGCGGGGCGCGGCGCGGAGCGACGCCTCCCGGGAACTCGTCGGCATATTTGGAAAGGCGTTCGGGACGGACCTTCACCTCGCCCTGGAAATCGTTCCGGATGAAGGTGATCTCGTCGATGTCTCCCGCTTCCGCCATGGTTTTCACTTCCTCCCACTCGATCTTCTTGGGGTCGGAAGAGTGCTGGTTGTTGAACAGCAGCCAGCCGATGCCCAGGATGAGCAGCAGGTAGAACCAGGAGAAATTGAAGGAGACGCTGAATCCCTTGCGGCCATTCGGGTCTTTCTTTTGCTTGTCAGCCATTTATTCCGTCTTTTTGGACGCAGGTTTCTTGCGTTCTTTGTATTCCTTGCGCGGGACGTCGGCCCAGAGGTCCTCCAGGCGGTAGAACTCGCGATATTCCTTCAGGAAGACGTGTACGACGATGTTGCCATAGTCCTGGATGATCCAGAAGTTATTGCCCTCGCCCTGGGACCTGTACAGGGTGTGTCCTTCTTCCTGCATCTTTTCGGCGACATTGTCGGCGATGGCGCCCACCTGCGTGGTGTTGGAACCGTCACAGACTACGAAAAAGTCGGTGATGGCCCCGTCCATCTTGCGCAGGTCCAGGGAAACTACGTCCTGGGCCTTCTTGTCGAGGGCGGCATCGGCGATGAGCCGAAGGTCGTGTGTAATCATATAGGATTATTTAGTATTTTTGCATTACAAAGATACACAAATTCCGAACCAATGGAAAACAAGATACGGATAAAGTGGTTCGATGCCCTGGATTCGACCAATAACGAACTTCTGCGGCATGTTTCCGACTATGACAATCTGTCAGTCGTGGCTGCCGTGGACCAGTTTGCCGGCCGGGGACAGCGCGGGAACCGATGGCTGGCCCGCCCCGGGGAGAACCTCACTTTCTCCCTGCTCCTGCGTCCGTCGGACCTTCCCGTCCGGGACGTGATGTCCGTTACCTTCCTTTCCACGCTCGTCGTCCGCGACTGGCTGCGCAGCAAAGGCGTCGCTGCCATCGTGAAATGGCCGAACGACATCTATGTGGGCCATCGGAAAATCTGCGGGATGCTGGTCGAAAACGGTCTGGAAGGCACGTCCGTCGCCTGGTCGGTCATCGGGATCGGCATCAACCTGAACCAGTCCTTCTTCCCGGGGGAACTGGTGAATCCCACCTCTCTTAAACGCCTGACAGGCAAGGATTACGACCTGAAGGAATCCCTGGAGGAAATATGCCGTCTTTTCGAGGAACGGCTCCCGGACCTGGCCGACCGGCGGGACCGGCTGCATGCGGAGTACTGTGACGGCCTTTTCCAGTCCGGTCTCCCCTGCCGATACCGCGACCTGGCATCCGGCGAGGAATTCACGGGGACGATAAAAGGCGTCACGAGAGAGGGACGCCTTCTGCTGGACCGGGACGGAATGCTCCTTACCTACGCTTTCAAGGAAGTGGGCTATATCCTCTGATGGCTGCGATGGCCGCGCCCGGATCTTCGGCCTTGAAGACGGCGCTGCCGGCCACGAGGATGCCTGCACCGGCCTCTTCAAGCTTTCTGGCGTTTGCGGCGGACACCCCGCCGTCCACCTCGATGAGGGCATCGCTTCCGATGCGCTCCAGTTCCTTCCGGACAGCCCGGATGCGCCCGTAGGTCTCCTGGATGAATTTCTGTCCGCCGAAACCGGCGAAGACGCTCATCAGGAGGATGTAATCCACCTTCCCCAGGTACGGGAAGATGGACTCCACCGGACAGTCGGGATTGATGACGATACCCGCCTTGACGTTGAAGCTGTGGATGAGGTCGATAACTGCATCGGATTCATCCAGAGCAGCTTCATAGTGGAAGCTGATCATGCCGGCTCCCACCTTGGCGAAACGTTCCACATACTTCTCCGGATGGATGATCATCAGGTGGACGTCCATCGGCCGGCGGGCTTCCCGCGCGATGGCTTCCACCACGGGGAATCCGAAGGAGATGTTCGGCACGAAGGTGCCGTCCATGATATCCAGATGGAAGATGTCGCCGTGTTCATTGACCGTTTCCACATCCTTGGCAAGATGCAGGAAATCGGCGGCGAGGATGGAAGGGGCTACCAGCATGTTACGCGAAATGAAGGACGACATCGGTCAGGTGGGCGACGAACTTGTCCAGGGACGCCAATTCGAGTTTCTCGCCCGGTGCGTGGACGTTCCGGAGGGTGGGTCCGAAGGAAATCATGTCCAGGCCGGGGAATTTCTCCAGGAACAGTCCGCATTCCAGGCCGGCGTGGATGGCCTTCACTTCCGGTTCCGTGCCGAACAGGCGCTTGTAGGAATCCACCGACACCTTCAGGATGCGGGAATCAAGGTTCGGCTTCCAGCCGGGATACTCACCGTGATGCTCCACGTCAAAGGAACCCAGGAAGAGGGCGGCTTCCACCCTTTCTGCCATGGCATGCAGCTCGGAAACCACCGAACTGCGCTGACTGGTGACCACTTTGAGTACGTCGCCTTCGATGCGGACGGCGGCAAGGTTGGTAGAAGTCTCTACCAGGCCGGGGATGTCCATGGACATCTTTTCCACCCCGTGGGGGCAGCCGAGCAGGGTCATGATGATATTGGCCGCATCCCCTTCTTCGATCGGGCGGACGAGGCAGGCTTCGGGGGTACAGGTGATGAAGATGCCGGGGTCGCTGGAGGCGAATTCCGCCTTGATCACGGCATCGAAGGCCTTGGCGTCTTCGACCATTTCCTCGACCTCGTCGGCCGGGACGGCAATGAAGGCTTCGGCCTCGCGGCAGATGGCGTTGGGCTTGTTGCCGCCGCCGAGGGTCAGGAGCTGGAAATCGTACTGGAGCTCGGTGTACAGGAAGCGGATGAGGAGGCGGAGGGCGTTGGCCCTTTCCTTGTTGATGTCGTCTCCGCTATGGCCGCCCTTTCCACCCGATATCTTGATTTTCAATGTCTTGTAACCCTTGCGGAGGGCTTCCCGCCTGAATTCGAAGGTGGCCGTGGTGTCCAGGCCGCCGGCGCAGCCCACAAAGAGCTGGCCTTCGTCCTCGGAATCCAGGTTGATGAGGGTTTTTCCGTCGAAAAAGCCGCTTTCCAGGGCGAAGGCGCCGTCCATGCCGGTTTCTTCGGAAATGGTAAAGAGACATTCCAGCTTTCCGGTGGGAAGATCGCTGTCCAGAAGGGCCAGGCAGGCGGCGATGCCGATGCCGTCGTCGGCTCCCAAGGTGGTGTTTCTGGCCACCATCCATCCGTCCTCAATCTCGTAGGGAATCGGCTGCGTCAGGAAGTCGAAGTCGAAATGGGCGTGTTTCTCGCAGACCATGTCCTGGTGGGCCTGGAGGACGAGCGTAGGGACGCTTTCCTTGCCGGGGGCGGCTTCCTTGACGATGACCACGTTGCCGGTTTTGTCGGTTCGGCATTCCAGCTTCCTGGCCTTGGCGAATTCCTGGAGATAGGCCGTCATCGGGCCTTCGTGTCCGGACTCCCTGGGGATCCGGGTGATTTCCTTGAAGAAATCAAGTACGGTTGCAGCGTTCATATTCACGGAACTGAATGTTTCCGTAAATATAAGGAAAAAAAACGGGGAAAGGAAATATTATCGCTCCACCGGAACGGCCACCATATTCTCGATATCCGTAACGTATTGACGGAACGTCTTGTCGGTGGACATGAGGTCCTGCACGGTGGTGCAGGCGTGAAGGACGGTCGCATGGTCCTTGCCGCCCAGCTCCGAACCGATGGTGGACAGGGAGCAGTTCGGGATCATGTTCCGGCACTCGTACATGGCGATCTGGCGGGCCTGGACGATCTGGCGCTTGCGGGACTTGGACAGGAGGATGTCCCGGGTAATGTTGAAGTACTCGCAGACCGTGTTCACGATGAGGTCGATGGAAACGTCCGTCTGTTCCTCCCCTACGATCTTGCCGGTGATGCTTTCGGCCAGGGAGACGTTGATTTCCCGGTGACCCAGGGTGGCGTTCGCGATCAGGGAGATGAGGGTGCCTTCCAGTTCCCGGAAGTTGGACTTGATGCGGGAGGCGAGGAAAGCCAGGACGTCGTCGCCCACGGCCACGCCTTCCCGGAAGGCGCGGGCCTTGAGCATGGCCAGGCGGGTTTCGTAATCCGGCCGGGAAAGTTCCACGGATAGGCCCCACTTGAAACGGGAAAGCAGCCTCTCTTCGAAGTTCTGCAGGTCCACGGGCGCGCGGTCGGAGGTGAAAACCAACTGCTTACCGCTCTGGTGCAGATGGTTGAACACGTTGAAGAACGCGTTCTGGGAGCCCTGCCCCAGAAGGTCCTGGATATCGTCCACGAGCAGCACGTCGATGCGCATGTAGAACGCCATGAAATCCACGAGGCGGTTTCCCTTGACCGCGTCCATGTACTGGGTCTTGAACTCGTTTCCGGTAACGTACAGGACGACGGGATCCGTGAAACGCTCCTTGACGGCGATGCCGATGGCCTGCAGCAGGTGCGTCTTGCCCAGACCCGGGCCGCCGAAGATGAAAAGCGGGTTGAAAGCGGTCTTTCCGGGCGCCAGGGAGATGTTCTCGCCGGCGTTGATGCCCATCTTGTTGCATTCGCCCGCAATCAGGTTCTCGAAGCAGTAGACCGGGTTCAGGCGGGGGTTGATGTTCACGCGCTGGACGCCGGGGAAAACGAACGGACTCGGATTGCCGGCCGGCTGGTAGGTGTTGATGGGAACCGTCTTGTTCACGGGCGGAAGTCCGTGGGAGGCGGGATAGACCATCGGGTTCGCTTCCTGCACGGGGCGCACCATATAATGGAGCTGGGCGCCGGCACCGATGGCACGCTTGAGGGTCATCTTCAGGAGATCCAGATAGGCGCCTTCGATGTAGTCGCGGAAGAAATCCGAGGGAACTTCGATGGTGAGCGTGGAATCCACGAGGGAAACCGGACGGATGGGCTTGAACCACGTATTGAACTTCTGCGGATCAATGTTGTTGGCAATGATCTGCAGACAGTTGTTCCATACGGTGGTATGTCTCTCTTGTCCGGTCATGGGATTTCAATTGGTTTGGAGTACAAAGATGGAGGAAAAATAATTGATAAAAAATTAATTTTACTATTGCTTTTTTATTTTATTTTCCTTTTATTATTGTTGCGTTACCGTTCCTTCCCCGGATTTCCAGAAATTTGATTTTCAATGTTTTACGAAAGCCGAAAAGGCTTATGCCCACATCCAGCAATATTTGTTATTTTGAAAAATTCAAAATTTACAAAATGCGGAAAAAGTCCGGTTATACATGATTCTGAAGGGGAAAAATCAACGGATGCGCTCCAGCGTTTCCCCATCGATCCGGACAATGAAACATCCGGGATATTCCTTGGAAATTTCCTTGTAGAACCTGCGCGCTTCCGCCTCGTCAGACATGGGACGGAGGACATACTTGTACAGGGAGCCGGACTTGACTTCCTTGACAGGATTGCCACGGAAGAACGGGTCGCCCGCTTTCATCTTCCGGGAAGTAGCCAATACCTGGACCCCAAATCCTGCGGTCGAAACGGATTCCGGTTCGGCGGCCGCTTCCGCCGGAGTGTCTTTCACCGCTTCTCCCCCGTTTTCGGCCGGGTCGATTCCGGTAGAACCGTCGTACCGGCCTTTGAAGGCGGAAAACGCCTTGAGGAGGTTGCCGGCGATCCGGTCCCGCCCTTCCGGAGAGCGCATCACCTTCAGGTCGGCCGGGTTGGAGATGAAGCCCACTTCCACCAGCACGGAAGGCATGGTCGTTCGCCAGAGCACCCAGAACGGATCCTGGGATACGCCGCGGCTGCGGGTGATGGGGCCGCCCTTCATTGCGTCGGCGACGTCTTCGGCAAAAATAAGGCTGTGCTCCAGATGCGCGTTCTGCATCAGGGAGAAGAAGATGTAGGACTGCGGGTCGGAAGGGTCGAAACCCTGGTATTTGGTCTTGTAGTCGTCTTCCAGGAGGATCACCGAGTTTTCCCGCTTGCACAGTTCCAGGTTCTTGCCGAACAGGTCGTTCCCCTTCTGGGCGGACTGGCCGAGACAGTGGATGGAATAGCCGTTCGCCGAGGTTCCCTTGTCCTGCGCATTGATGTGGATGGAGATGAACAGGTCGGCTCCGGCGTTGTTGGCGATGTCGGCCCGGCCGCTCAGGGTCACGTACTTGTCCTCGTTCCGGGTGAGGATCACCTTCACGTCGGGATAGGCCTCCCGGATCTTTCCGGCCAGCCGCTGCGAGATGTCCAGGGTGAGGCTTTTCTCGTAGGTCTTCCGGTCCTGGCTGACGCAGCCGGAGTCGTGTCCTCCGTGGCCGGGATCGATCACGACCTTGGAAAGCTTCAGCCGCCCCGAATCCGTAGCTGCCGCAGGCACAATGCTTGCAGCGAGGAGGGCGGTCCAGATCATCAGGACGGAACGGACGGAGGTCTTCATGGGGCGTACCGTTTTGAATTGAATGAAAATTGTCGTAATTTTGTCAATTGCAAATATAAGCAATTTGGATAGAATTCGGAAATATATCACATTGGTCATCCTCGCCTTCCTGGTCGGGCAGGTTGTCTGCTCCGCCCAGCTTTTCCGGCGGAACCGTGACCGTGTGCAACCCCCTGCCGATACGACGGCAGCAGCCGTCCTGCCGGATTCGGTCCTCGCCTTCCGGGATTCGGTCCACCGGGCCGACTCCATCGCCCGGCGCGACTCCCTGGACATGCTCAGCAAGAGTTCTTTGGAACGCCCCGCCTTCTCCACCGCGAAGGATTCCATCATCACCGAGTTCACCGACGGCCAGCGGAAGGTCTATTATTACGGCGGTGCAACGGTCACCTACCAGGACATGGAGCTGACCGCCGACTACATCGAGTACGACATGAAGACCAACACGGTCTTCGCCCGCGGCCGGAAGGACCCCGTCACCGGGGAATGGATCGGGCAGCCGGAGATGAAACAGGGCAAGTCCACCTACAAGATGGAGGAGCTCAAGTACAATTTCGAGTCCCGTAAATCCATCATTACCAATATGATCACCCAGGAGTCGGAGGGACTCCTGCACGGTGAGAAGATCAAGATGATGCCGGACCAGTCGGTGAACCTGGAAAAGGGCATGTACACCGTCTGCGACCTGGAGCACCCCCATTACTACATGCGCCTGACGATGGCGAAGGTGGTTACCAAGCCTTCCCAGAAGACCGTCTTCGGCCCCGCCTATCCCGTGATCGCGGATGTCCCCATCCCCATCGGCCTGCCTTTCGGGTTCGTTCCCGAGAAGCCCACGCGGGCAACCGGTCTCCTGATGCCTACTTTCGGCGAAGAGGCGGCGCGCGGATTCTTCGTCAAGGATGCGGGCATGTATTTCGTCCTGGGCGACTATTTCGACCTGTCCCTGACGGGCAGTTACTTCACCCTGGGATCCTATGCCGTGGATATCAATTCCCGGTATAAGGTCAACTACAAGTTCAACGGCCGATTCTCCCTCACCTATTCCAACGACCAGACCGGCGAGAAGGGCAGCGCGGACTTCAGGCAGTCCAAGAACTTCGGCCTGAAATGGTCCCATACGCAGGATCCCAAGGCGCATCCCGGGACGACCTTCAGCGCCTCGGTGAATTTCTCCAGCCCGTCCAACAGCAAGTATAACTCCCGTTCCGTCAATGAGGCCCTGCAGAACCAGGTGTCCTCCTCCATCTCCTATTCCCATAACTGGAACGGCAAGTTCAACGTTTCCGTGAATGCCCTGCACAGCCAGAATTCGCGGGACTCCAGCTATACGTTCACCCTTCCGAACATCACCTTCTCGGTGACGCGCTTCTATCCTTTCAAGCAGAAGAACCGGGTGGGCAAGGAAAAGGCCTACGAAAAGATCTCGTTCGGTTATTCCACCTCCATCCAGAACAAGGTGAACTTCAAGCTGCGCGACATCCAGGACTTCGTGCTCAATCCGGACGGAAGCCACGTCATCGACCCGGAAACCGGATACCGCCAGAAAGAAATGGGTGACTCCCTGGGAACCAAGATGCTGCAGCGGCTGACCAACGGTATGGCCCACAACTTCCAGATCGGCCTTCCGAACTTCACCCTGCTGAAATACCTGAATTTCACCCCCAGCGTGAACTATGGCATGAACTGGATGTTCAACGCGGGCAAGCAGTATCTGACTCCGGTCTATGACAAGGACGGGAATCCCGTGATGGTGAACGACAAGGAAGGGAACCTCGTCCAGGCGCAGGATGTCGCCATCGATCCGGGAACGGCCTTCAACACGTTCGGCGTTACGCATACCTATTCGGGAAGCATGTCCATGAGCACGCGTATCTATGGTATGCTAAACTTCGGCAAGCACCGGAAAATCCAGGCGATCCGCCACGTGATCACCCCGTCGGTGTCCATGTCGTTCAGCCCTGAGAAGGGCACGGCCTTCAATGGCTGGCGTACCCTGGAAGGTTATTACGATGCGAAAGGAAGATGGCATGAGGAGTCGCAGTATAACATCTATACCCTGAAGGGAAACCACAACACGGTCTCCCCTCCCGGACGCGGGAAGACCGGCAGCATGAACATCACCATCGGCAATAACCTGGAGGCGAAGGTCCGTGACCTGCGCGATACGACCGGAACCGGGAGCAAGAAGGTCAAGCTGCTGGACCAGCTTTCGATCAACACGGGCTACAATTTCCTGGCCGACTCCCTGAAGATGTCCAACGTGAGCGTGAGCATGTCCACGTCCCTGTTCGGAAAATTCAACGTGAGCGGAAGCCTCAGCTTCGACCCGTATGCCATCGACGATCACGGACGCAAGATCAACAAGTTCAACGTGGTCGCGACCGGCGTTCCCCTGCGGCTGACGAATGCCAGCGCTTCCTTCTCCTACTCCCTGAACGGAAAAGGCACGATCAACGGGAATGACGGCAAAAAAGCCGGCGGCAGTTCGGATGCCACCTCCTACCAGCGCATCTACACCCATCCGGTCACCGGCGAATACATCCCCGGCGGGTACGTTTATTATATGAATCCGAACGCGCCCTGGTCGCTCAGTTTCAGCTATAGTTTCCATTATTCGAAAACCTACCAGTATTCGAACAACCGGCTGATCGATAACAAGAGGTTCACCCAGACACTGAACATGTCCGGAAACATCAAGCTCACGCCCCGGATGAGCATCCAGGCGACGTCCGGTTTCGACGTGATGGCCATGAAGGTCACCACGACGCAGGTCAGTGCCACCTATGACCTGCATTGCTTCAATATCGCCGTTTCCTGGGTCCCGACCGGACAGTGGAAGTCTTACAGCTTCCGCATTGCGGCCAATGCCTCCGCCCTCTCCGACCTGCTCCGCTTCAAGAAGAGTTCCAGCTACATGGACAACCTGCTCCGGTAGGTCGCCTGTTTTTGCTTTCTTGTTTTTTTTCCTTATCTTTGCACTGCTTTTCCGGTCGGAGAAGCTTTCTGAAGATTCTATTTTTATTTTTTATGCCCCATAATCTATTTGAATTGAATGCGATGTCGGAGGAGCAGCTCAGGTCCCTGGGTGAGTCCCTGAACATCAAGAACGCCAAGAAGATGGACCTGCAGGATTTAGGATTCGCCATCTTGGATGCAGAAGCGGTCATCGAATCGCAGAAACCCGAAGAGAACAAGACCAGGAAGCGCGGCCGTCCCCGCAAGGAGGATGCTCCCAAGGGCCAGAAGGCTTCCAAGAAGGAAGAGCAGTCCAAGCCCGCGGAAGAGCCGAAGGCTGACGCTCCTGCACCCGCCCCTGCCGCCGAGGAGAAGGCTGCCCCCTCCAAGAAACAGCGTACCCGCAAGGCAAAACCCAAGGCCGAAGAGACCGACAAGCCTGTCGAGCAGGATGCCAAGGCTCAGGAACCGGCCAAGGAAGAGGCCCCGGCGCCCCAGCAGGCCGCTCAGCAGAAGCAGTCCCGCCAGAAGCGTCAGCGCGTCAAGAAAGAGGCCGAACCGGTGAATGTGGATGTCGCGGCGGCTCCGGCAGAAGAACCGGCCGTGGACGGCAAGCAGTTCATCCACGACATTTTCAACGAATTGAATCAGGACGAGGCTCAGAAGGAAGAGAAAGCCCGGGAACGCCAGCAACGCAATGCCCAGAAGGAGCAGAAGCAGGCACAGCAGCAGAAACCCCAGCGCATAGAATTCGAAGGCTCCGTGGAGGCGACGGGCGTCCTGGAAGTGATGCCGGACGGCTACGGTTTCCTCCGTTCCTCCGACTATAATTATCTGAATTCCCCGGACGATATCTATGTCTCCCAGCAGCAGATCAAGCAGAACGCCCTGAAGAACGGCGACACCGTGACGGGCGAAATCCGTCCTCCGCGCGAGGGCGACAAGTATTTCCCGCTGGTCAAGATCAAGTACATCAACGGCCGTTCCCCGGAATTCGTCCGGGACCGCGTTCCCTTCGACTTCCTCACTCCCCTCTTCCCGACCGAGAAGTTCAACCTGCTCGGCCACGGGTTCGAGCGGGATCCTTCCTGCCGGATCGTGGACATGTTCACTCCGATCGGCAAAGGCCAGCGCGGCTTGATCGTCGCCCAACCGAAGACCGGTAAGACCATGCTCCTCAAGTCCATCGCGAACGCCATTGCGGAGAACCATCCCGAGGTCTACGAGATTGTGCTCCTGATTGACGAGCGCCCGGAAGAAGTCACTGACATGCAGCGCAGCGTCAAGGCCGAGGTCGTGGCCTCCACCTTCGACGAACCGGCCGAGCGCCACGTCAAGGTCGCGAACATGGTCCTGGACAAGGCGCGCCGCCTGGTCGAGTGCGGCCACGACGTAGTGATCCTTCTGGACTCCATCACCCGCCTCGCCCGTGCCTACAACACTGTCCAGCCTGCTTCCGGCAAGGTCCTGACCGGCGGTGTCGATGCGAACGCCCTCCAGAAGCCGAAGCGCTTCTTCGGCGCCGCCCGCAACATCGAAAACGGTGGCTCGCTCACCATTCTGGCCACGGCTCTCACCGAGACCGGTTCCAAGATGGACGACGTCATCTTCGAGGAATTCAAGGGTACCGGCAACATGGAACTCCAGCTGGACCGCAACCTGTCCAACAAGCGTATTTTCCCGGCCGTGAACCTGGTGCTTTCCTCCACCCGCCGCGACGACCTGTTGTATGATCCTTACACGATCAACCGCATCTGGATCCTCCGCAAGCTCCTGGCGGACATGAATCCTGTCGAAGCGATGACCTGGATGCAGCAGCACATGGACGAGTTCAAGACGAACAAGGACCTGATTGACAACATGTCCAAGTTCAGCCGCTATGAATAATCCCCTCTTCGGCGACACCATCGTTGCTCCGGCCACCATTCCTGGGACCGGGGCAATTTCTATTGTCAGGATCAGTGGTCCGGACAGTTTCCGAATTACTGATGCGGTGGTTAAGTTGAAGTCCGGAACCATTTCAGGAAGCGAAGGTTACAGAATCCATTTCGGAACGGTCGATGGGTTGGATGAAGTCCTGGTTTCTGTCTTTAGGGCCCCTCACAGCTATACGGGTGAAGACGCCTTGGAGATTTCCTGCCATGCTTCCAGATATATCGTGGAAGAATTGATCCGGCGTCTGCTTTCCGCCGGGTGCCGCCTGGCCGAACCCGGCGAGTTTACTCGCCGCGCTTTCATGAATGGACGCATGGACCTTGCTCAGGCAGAAGCGGTTGCAGACGTTATCTCTTCCACTACTGCTGCTTCCCACCGGGTGGCGTACAATCAGCTTCGTGGTAGATATTCTTCTGAACTGGCCTCATTGCGCGGCGAATTGGTGGAGATGACTTCCCTGCTGGAGCTTGAACTGGACTTCAGTGAAGAAGATGTCGAATTCGCCGACCGGTCCCGGCTGCTTGGACTGGTGGACAGGACCCTCTCGCATGTCGTCCGTCTGGCCGATTCCTTCAAGGATGGTAATGCGATCAAGAACGGTGTTCCCGTCGCCATCGTCGGTGCGACCAATGTCGGCAAGAGCACTTTGCTCAATGCGCTTGTCGGAGAGGACCGCGCGCTGGTTTCCGACATCGCCGGCACGACACGGGATACCATCGAAGAAGTCATCAACCTTGGCGGGATTCTGTTCCGCTTCATCGACACGGCCGGTATCCGGGAGACAGAGGAGACCGTGGAGAAGATGGGCATCGACCGCACTTATCGGAAGATTTCCGAGGCCGAAATCGTCATCGGTGTACTGGACGGGACTTCGGAAGAAGGCACTATCATGTGCGGTTTGAAGGAGATTATCTCGAAGATGGATTTCAGCTCCCAGAAGCTTGTTTTGGCCTTGAATAAGTGCGATTTAATGGACTCAAAGGATGCTAACAAAAAAGTTATAAGTATAAACAACTTTGTTAGATCATCTGATATAAAAGCATATATAGTATCAATCTCGGCGAAATCAAGTTCCGGCCTCCCCTCCCTCCATTCTGCCCTGATTTCCTTGGAATCCCACTTGATTTCCAACGAAGATTCCACTTTCGTGACGAATGTCCGTCACTACGAAGCCCTCCGTGAGACAGCCTCCGCCCTCTCCGCCGGCCGTCTTGCCCTGACATCAGGAGTCCCTGCTGATCTCGTCGCTGAGGATCTTCGCCGGGCCATCTCTTCCCTCAATCAGATTCTGGGTACCGATCTTATAGACCCTGAAGCTGTGCTTCATTCCATATTCCGGAAGCATTGCATCGGCAAGTAAGTACCTGATAATCAATTAGTTATAACTCAACTGAAACTCAAATTTGTGTGACAAAACTAGCTGAAAATGAGCTCTGAAAAGAGACATTTCGGCTAGTTTCGCTTTTTGGGAGTTTAGTTTGATTTA
>JAFPWG010000041.1 GCA_017395045.1 Bacteroidales bacterium | reverse complement strand
TGTCAACGTGGGCGGCTGCCTGGATGCGGGCTATCCGCACCCGAAGGGTATCCGTTCCGCCATGATCACCCTTCCGAAGGGTATCTCGGCCGACAGCGGAAAGCTGAAACTCAAGGCTGAAATTGAAGTAAAGGGCGTCCGGTATCCGGTGCCGATCGCCGCGGCTCACGGCGTGAATCCCGACGGGTCGCTGAACATCATCCAAAACGTCAGAGGATAATGGAAAGAAGAGATTTCATCAAAGCCGGTCTGGCGGCAGGAGCCGCCGTCGGCATCGCCCCGACCCTCGGGGCCTGGGTCCCCCAGCACAATTGGGACAAGCATGACTTCGGCCCGGGACCGGCCGTGAAGGACCGTCTTTACCAAGGACCGTTCCCTTCCTATGCACCGGAAGACTATTTCGGCGAGGAGCCGGAGGTGGTGCAGTACACGATGCCCGGAAAGCAGATGCTGAACGCTTTCGGCATGGGCCTGATTACTTATATCTCTGGTGATTACGGCGCCCCGCGCGTGCCCGGTGAGTCCCTGGAGACGACCATCGACAAGCTCTTCCGTTTCCCGCTGGGTACGAAGGTGTACATCCGTCCGAACTGGCGCCACATCCAGAAAAAGGCAGGCAAGCTGGAGTTCGACGACTACTGGAAGATCACGATGGAAAAGGCGGAGAAATACGGCAAGCGGGTCGGTTTCCGAGTGATGCTGAACAATCCGGACATCCTGGAGAACGCTCTCCCGGATTACGTGCTAAAGAAAGTGCCGATGGACCGCCTGAAAGGCGAGTGGAAGGGCGATCCTTCCCAGCCGAGATACCAGCACGAACATCTGCAGCCGCGTTATAACGACTATCTGTTCGGGTATTTCGAGGAGATGCAGCAGCTGCTGGCCGAGAAATACAATGGAAGTCCGCTCATCGAGTTCGTGGACACCAATATGTTCGGCCTGTGGGGTGAGGGCCACGCCTGGCCTTACGAAGGGCACAACTTCCCGAACAAGAAAGCCGCGGAGGAAGCCTTCCTGCGGATCTACGACATCCAGCAGGCTGCGTGGACGAAGGTTCCGCTGGTGACGAACGTGCAGCCGGACCACAGCGGCGTGAGTAATTCCACGATCGTGGACCGGACGGTCCGGGACCACAACTGGCTGCGCCGCGACTCCATCCTGGTGGACAGCGAGAGCATCGAGCAGCTGTGCAACCGTCCCGCCTGGACGGCGTCTGTCGTGGAGGCCGCCATGACGCGCGGCGGAGCCGCTTCCATCCAGCTGGATCCGTACGGCCGCCCGACAGGGGACGATGCGTTGCTCCATGCCAAGGATACCGGGGCCAACTACATTTCCCTGTGGAGCTTCCACAGCATCTGCGCGGAGAACCTGGAGGCCTACTACAACCGTTATCCGGAAGTGCTGGACGACCTGGCCAGCTGCGTGGGCTACCGCGTCCGTCCTTCCTTCATCTGGCATGGCAAGGACAAGGAAGACCTGGATTTCATGATCATCGGCATGAAGAACGACGGTATCGCCGGCGTGCCCGGCGTACTGCGCCTGACCCTCTTCACGGATGATGGCGAAGTGAACGTAAGCGGTTGTCTGGATGCAGGTTATCCCGATGTGGAGGGCGTCCGCTCCGGCATGATGTACCTTCCGAAGGGCTTCAATTGGAACTGCGGCCGTCTCAAACTGAAGGCGGAAATCGAGGTGAAGGGCGTTCGCTATCCGGTGCCTTTCGCCGTGGCGGAGCCGCTGAATCCGGACGGATCGCTGACCATCAAACAGAACAACCGTTTTTAACGCCCCGCTATGCAACGAAGAGATTTCTTGAAAACGTCCCTGGCGGCCGGTGCCGCCGTGGGACTTTCCCCGGTCCTGAAGAGCTGGGTGCCGGTCCACAACTGGACGGGCTACGACTTCGGTCCGGGACCGGCGGTCCACGACCGGTTGTATCAAGGTCCGTTCGGCTGCTATGAGCCGGACAACTTCTACGGTGGCTGGTGCTACATGTCCACCCAGCCCGGAAAGGAGCAGATCAACTGCATGGGCATGGGCATGATCACCTACATCTCTGGTGACTTCGGGGCACCCATCGTTCCCGGAAAGACCCTGGAGGAGTCCATCGACGGATTGTTCCAGTTCCCGCTGGGCACGAAGGTGTACATCCGTCCGAACTGGCGTCACATCCAGAAGCAGGCAGGCAAGCTGGAGTTCGATGATTACTGGAAGATCACGATGGAGAAATCGCTCCAGTACGGCAAGCGCGTGGGCATCCGGGTGATGCTGAACAATCCCGACATCCTGGAAAACGCGCTCCCCGACTATGTCCTGAAAAAAGTTCCGCTTCACAAACTGAAGGGCTCTTGGACGGGAGATCCGTCCCAGGTGCGCTATCAGCACGAGCATCTGCAGCCGGAGTACAACGACTACCTGCTCGGCTATTTCGAGGAGATGCAGAACCTGCTGGCAGAGCAGTACAACGGCGGTCCGGAGATCGAGATGGTGGATGTCCAGCATTTCGGACTCTGGGGCGAGGGCCATGCGTGGCCGTATGACGGACACAACTTCCCGTCGCGCAAGGTTGCGGAGGAGACCCTCCTGAAGCTCTATGACATCCAGCAGAAGGCCTGGACGAAGGTCCCGCTGGTGACAAACGTCCAGCCGGACTACAACCGGGTGGGCCATTCCTCCGTCATCGAACAAACCGTGCGGGACGGCAACTGGCTGCGCCGGGACTCCATCCTGGTGCAGAACGAGTGCATCGATGCGCTGAGCAACCGTCCGGCGTGGGTGGCCAATTTCTGCGAGGGGGCGATGAGCTCCGGAAACGGGACCAATTTCCCGGTGGATGCCGACGGCATCGCGCGCGGCGACGTGACGATCTCCCACGTGAAGGACCTGAAAGCCAACTACTATTCCCTCTGGACCTTCCACGCCATCAATTCAGACAACCTGTGGGCCTATTACCGCCGGTTCCCGGATTGGCTGAACGACTTGGACCGCAGCATCGGCTTCCGCGTCCGTCCTTCCTGGATCTGGCGCTCGACCGATCCGGACGGCTACGAGAACCTGATTTTCGGCATGGTGAACGACGGCATCGCCGGCGTTCCCGGCGTGCTGAGGCTCACCGTGTTCACGGACGACGGTACTGTCAACGTGGGCGGCTGCCTGGATGCGGGCTATCCGCACCCGAAGGGTATCCGTTCCGCCATGATCACCCTTCCGAAGGGTATCTCGGCCGACAGCGGAAAGCTGAAACTCAAGGCTGAAATTGAAGTAAAGGGCGTC
>JAFPWG010000023.1 GCA_017395045.1 Bacteroidales bacterium | reverse complement strand
GGGGGACCGGGTCCGCGTGACCAAGGGGCCCCTCCGCGACGTCGAGGGACACGTGGTCGAGTTCCACGGCAGGTACTACGTCGTCGTGAGCCTGCTGGACTGCCTCTTCGCCAGGGCGAGCGTCCCCAGAAGCTGGCTCGAGAGGATTGAGAAATGATTGAAACGAAACGATAAATAAATAAGAATAAGGAAAAATAATTAATACAAATAAGTACTTATAAATTATGATTAAAGCCAAACACTATCAGACCCCGAGGGTCCTCAAGGAAGTGGACGTCCTGCTGGAGCGGGACTTCCTGGCAGGATCCATCGTGGATGACTCGTTGCTGATCGTCTCCGACGGGCAGGAAGTCATGGAAGTCGACGCTGCCAGCGAAGACTTCGACTGGAACAACAACTGGGAGTGGGAGTAAAAAAGGAGGAAAAGACCATGAAGAAACAAATGATTCTCATCGCCACCCTCCTCGGAGCTCTCGTACTCCTGGGTGGTTGCAACAAGACCGGTCTCGCCGGCAAGGGAGGGGAAATCACTTTCGGATCCGTCGCAAACGGGGCTCAGACCCGTGCGCAGTACGGTGACGACTTCACCAACCCCAATGACAACAAACTTTATTCGTCCATCAATTGGGAGACCGGCGACATTGTCCGCATCATCAGCCCCGATGCCGCTGTGACCGGAGACGGTTCCAACCTGCATTGGGCCGACTACACTGTCCAATCCGTTTCCGTGCAGGCCGACGGTACCAGCGCCGCTTTGGTGAACACGAATCCCAACGGCCTCAGCTGGACGGACAAGGAGACCTACTCCTTCTATAGTGTCTATCCGTCCACGGCTCCCATCAGCCTGGAGACCGCCACGTACGCGCAGGTGAGCGCCGACTTCATCAAAGCCGCCCAGACCCTGCCGACCGGCACTCCTACCACGAAGACCGTGGGTGAAGGCGATGCGGCCATCACTTACTCCGTCTATACGCCGGACATCAAGTCCGCCGTCATGACGGCAGCCGTGACCGGTGTCAAGGAGAGCGACGCGAAGCCCCAGGTGGTGCTGCACTTCAAACCCGCGTGGACGGCCGTCGAGTTCAATCTCTCCAGCCTGGATGACGAAATTGACGTCACCGAAATTCAGTTGGTGGCCGACGAAACGAGCAACGACTACCTCGCCGGTCCCTTCACGATGACTGCGGGCAACCTCGCCTCTGCTGCGGTGAACACGGCTTCCGCCTCGAAGACCGTTACCCTCTCCGCCGGCGACGGCGTGAAAGTGACGAAGACCGAAGGTGCGACCTTCACGATGCTGCTTCTCCCGGTGGCCAATACGGCCGCGCTGAAACTCCGCCTCACTTCTAAGGAGGGTGACGGAACCAAGACCAGCGTCGTGAGCCTCACCAAGAACGGCCAGCCGTTCGTGTTCGAGGCGGGCAAGAAGGTCCGTATCAACGGACTCAAGGCTCCGGGCAGCTCCTGGAAGATCTTCTACGCCCCCGACATCCTGGATGTCGATCAGTGGGAGGAACTCGGTACGACCTCTTTGATTGTCGAATAGAAGGAGGAAAGAGATTATGAAGAAAGCATTTACATATTCCGCACTGGTCCTTCTGCTCGCCGCCACGGCCTGCAACAAGACCGAAAGCGTTTCCCTCGGAGAGAGCGGCATCCGCTTCGCTCCCGCCTCCGTCGAGACCCGCGCCCTCATCGAGGATGCGGCCGGCCTCCAGGCACAGACCTTCCAGGTCTACGATCTGCTGGACGGCGCTTCCTACATCGATGATGTCATCGCCTATGCCGATGGCGCCTGGAACTACGCCTCCGAGAACACCTATTCCTGGAAGGCCGGCGCCCACAAGTTCTATGGCTTCACCCAGAACGCCGGAACGCTGTCCGCTAACGTGCTCACCGTGAGCAAGACCCTCACCACCGCCGAGGCCGACCAGACTGACCTCCTCTACTCCGAGGTGTTCTCCACCACGGCGGCCGACTGGAAGGCCGATGCCGCCCACACCGTGGACACCCCCGTGGCCCTGCACATGAAGCACCTGTTCTCCGCCGTGTCCATCACCCTGAAGAACTGCACTGACTTCGAGGCCTCCGTGACCAAGGTCACCGCCCCGGCCATCCCGAACGCCGGCAGCGCCACCGTGAGCTTCGCCGATAATGCGGCTGACGTCACGTATACGACTCCGACCGTGAGCACCTCCAGCTCCTTCGTCAGCGCGACCCCGATCAGCACCGCGACCACCCTGGCTTCCCAGAAGTCCATCGACGTCCTGAAGATGGCCGCCGCCGATGCGAAGGCCTACCAGCTGGTATGGCCCCAGGCCCTCGCCGAGGATGCCGTCACCGTCACGGTCAGCTATACCCTGAACGGTAAGACCTATACGGATAAGACCGTCGCCCTTCCCGCCGATACCTGGGTGGCCGGCAAGAAGTACGATTACGAACTTCAGATCTTGCCGTCCGACATCCGGCTGGTCTTCGTCGTCCAGCCGTGGGACAGCGGCGAGGCCGGCGAGATCGACACCGAGACCGGTTCCATCAATATGTCCAACGTTACCTGGATGAACACTAAGGTGAAACTTACGGAGAGCGCTACGTCTACTGTCAACACGGTGAATAACAGTAGCTATTCGGTGAATATGTACTATAAGCCGTGGGTCAGCAAGACTGTAGATGAGGTTGAAACCTGGAGCCAGTATGATGGCTACTATCCCGCTCAGGGTTACTTCACCGTGAACTACCCGGTGTCCGGCCTGTTCAAGATCGAACTGATCCCCGCCTACGGCGAGACGACGGTGGAGCCCGAGTTTTATGATATCCTGATCTACGACAACACTATAGCGAACCCTGAAGCTCCCCAGGATGAACAACACCCTGTAGGTTTCCGGGCCATCGATCCGGACGGCGAGACCATCACCAACAACACGGTCTATTTCCGGGTCGCCGCCGCTGCGGAACAGGACGGTGCCCAGCACAAGGCCCAGATCAATATCCTGTTCAAGCCGGATGGCAGCGACGAGTGGATCAGCGCCTACTCCGAGGTCCGTGCGAACTACGCGCTTGTCATTCCTGCAACCAACTAACCGGAGATGAGAAGTATGAAAAAGATAATCTATATTGCCTGTGCGGCGGCTGCGCTCGCCGCGGTGTCCTGCGCGAAGACGGCGGAGTTCGACTCCGTCAAGCCCGACCGTTCCGGGGAGGGGCTCACTATCCGGTTCACCACCGGTGACATGACCCGTGCTACTACTGTGGAAGGTGTGGACAATGAGAACCTGATCAAAAAGATCGACTACTTCATCTTCCCGTACAATGTGGATGACGAAGGTAACATGGTCGGAACGACTGAATATGTGTACAAGGGGACTGTTACCCCTGAAGACGGCGGTCTTGCCGGACAATACGAGACGACGTTCGCTCCGGGTATCCTCAGCGAGATTTTCCCGGACGGCGCTACCAAGGCCGTGGTTTTCGCCGTGGCGAACTATGTGGACAAGTTCGGCGCTGCCGTTGAGAGTCCCAACACGACGATTCCTGAGACGGCGAAGACTTGGGAAGCCCTCCATGCCCTGGAGGTCGGCGAGACCTTCTTCAAGGACGGCGGTCCCGGTTATGAACTCCGCTGGCCCCGCGTGATGCAGCCCAGCCCCTACACCGTCACGAGCGAGGGTGAGGGAGGCGAAGAGGTGGAAGAAACCGTCACGGATGATCTGTTCTTCGTCATGACCGGCGAAGAAGAGATCGAACTCGAAGCCACGGGAAGCTATGCCGTAGATGCTACGATTCCGCTCAAGCGTCTGGCCTCCAAGGTAACGGTGGACTTCGAATATGAAACCGTGGTCGAGGAAAAGACGAGCGGCAACATCTACTGGGTTCCCCAGCCCTCCGGAGAAGAGACCCGCGTCTATCTCTCCAACGCCATCGAGCACACCACCCTCGGCGGCCCGCTGACCCGCGACCTCGTTGCCGATTCCTGGGCGACCTGCACGAGGCCCCAGCCGGGCGGTGACGGAACCCGTGACATCTTCGAGTATTCCTATGATTACATGAATGATATCCCGGAAGTCGACGGAGTAAGGACGGCCCATTATTACACCTATCCCATCCAGATGGAGGAGGGTGACGACAACCAGCCTTACCTGAAACTCGTCCTGCCCTGGTATGGTTACAAGTGGGTCGGCGAGGGTACCGCTCCTGCGACTGTCGATCCCACGAGCCCTAGCTGGCAGATGTACAAGCAGAAGGAAGTCTACTACAAGATCGTCCTTCCGCGCGAGACCATCTGCGACCCCAACTACATCTACGAGTTCCACGTGAACGTGAATATCATCGGCTCCGACAAGGAAATCAAGATCATCGGTGAGGAATACGTCGTGAAGGACTGGCTCACGAAGGCCCCTGTCTCCTCCAACGTGGCCACCGGCCGTTACATCTCCCTGGATATCCCGAAGGATGAGTATAACATGTATGTGGACGAGATCGACATCGCTTTCGTTTCTTCCGGCACGGTCACTCCTATTGTCGAGGAAATCTATCAATGGAATTATAGTGCTGAGACTTCATCCAAAGACTATTTCATGCAAAACAATGAGGTCACAACGGACCAGGCTTTGCTGAACAGGAAAGGATTTACGGCTGCACAGATTGAGAAGTGGGTTACCATTCCCGACGAGTCTTCCTATGTAAAGATCAATCACGCGCTGATTAACGACATTACCGTGACCCCCATTACCAGATTCGATGCCGCGCCTTATGTTTATGTCATTAGACTACACTTGGATGCGGCAGGTGATGATACCTCTTTCGACCGGACCGTAACGATTACCCAATATCCGGCAATGTATATCACCGCCCAATTGAATTCCAACTATACGGAGGGTACGACTAATGCAGAAAGAGACTCCAATAGAGGATATGTTTATGTAAACAATCAACAGAATACCAATGCAGCAAACTGGAATTACACCGGAGGTTTATACCCTGGAGGAACTGTAGGATCTGCCAACCCGAACATGTATGTCATCAACACATCTCTTATCGATGCTTCTTTAGGATATGTGATTGGAGACCCGAGAACAGTCGAAATCAATAATCTCGAATACACTTTTGCTACTGCTCAAGCAATTGAGGGAGGAGAAAGGACCTTGAGATACTACTATCCTACTGATGGAAGTACGGCTGGAAGGACTGTTGTTGCACCTTCATATAGAATAGTATCATCTTACGGAAGATTTGGTAATGCTAAAAGCAAAGAACAAGCACAGAGACGTTGCGCTGCGTACCAAGAAGATGGTTATCCCGCAGGTCGCTGGCGTCTTCCCACCCAGGCTGAACTAGAGTACATCACGACTCTCTCTGCCAAAGGTTTTATTCCAAGATTGTTTAATGTTGACGGAACCTATTGGAGCGCTCAACAAGCTGTAACGGTTAATAGTAACGGTACAGTTTCTCCTACCACAGCAACTACTGCATTTGCCAGATGTGTTTACGATGAATGGTACTGGTCCGACAAGGCTTCCGATAAGAGTGTATTCACTTGGGGTGACAAGCAGCGTTAATCAATAAAACTGATTGAAATATGAAAAAGACACTATACATTCTTTCATCGCTCCTGCTTGGCCTTGTTTCCTGCACCAAGACAGAGTATGAAGCCCTCGAGACCAAGAAAGACGTCGAGCCCACCGGTCTTGTGGCCATTACGATGAAGGCTGATATCCCGATGCTCCAGGCCCATACCCGGGCGCTCGGCGATTTCTCCGACACCCCGAGCATCAAGGACATCCACGTGGCGGTGTTCGGTACTTCCGGTTATCCACAGGCTTATGCCTTGGCGGAGCCGGTGGATGCCGAGGGCAATCCGGTTGCAAACTACGCGACTGTAAACGATCAGACCTATTATTTCAAGGTCCTGCTTCCGGTGTACGAAGGCGAAGCCCACGTGCATATCATCGCCAATGGTCCCGCGAGCATTCCTTTCGTGGACCAGGATGAGGATTCGATCATGGCCGAGATGCGTTCCCAGTCTCCGGTCGGTTCTTACTGGGCCCGTATCATCATGCCGGACGGGATCCTGACCCAGCTTGATGACAACGGCATCATGCAGACCGACGACGAAGGCAACTACATCCCGAGTGACGGAACGGCCCATCTGTTCGAGGATCTGGTTTTGGTCCGCAACTTTGCAGAAGTCAGACTTCTTATCGATGATACGGTCGAGAATCTGACGAATGTCACCTGGACGCTCGTCAACAAGCCGACCGTCGGTTCAGTCGCTCCGATGGCCAATGGTTTTGTAGACGACTACAAAGATTACGAGTATGACCCGGAAACAGGTAAGATGGTCAATGGGACGGAAGTTTATGATGGATTCCTCTTTGAAGACGACCCAATGGATTTCACCATCCCTGATGAGAGTGCTGTCAATACGGCCGTTTCAGCTCCGATTTTTGTCTACGAGCGTCCGCATCCTGGTTCCCAAAAAGCAACCTGTCTGCTGATTAAAGGTCAATACATTGAGGAAGGACAAACTAATCCGGACTCTTACTTTACATACTATCGTATCGACTTGATGGACGAAGCCGTGGGCGGATATTTCCCGATCTACCGCAACTATATCTATCAGGTGAGGATTCACAAAGTGGGCAACCGTGGCGCAAAATCTCCGACCGAGGCCATGAACCGGGACTCTGGCGGTAATGTGTCCCTGTCCACGGAAGCACAGAAGTTGACCGACATTTCCGATGGTACTTCCCGCCTATATGTGGAGTATGTGGAAAAGAACTTCACTTCCGGCGGCAAAAAGAGCCTGTGGGTCTATTATGTTCCCGATGTGACGACCGGTGTCGTGGACAATTCCAAGATTTCCATCAGCATCAAGACGCAGGGAACGGCCCTTAAGGAGGGAACGGAAATCACGCTGGCTCCCACCAGCACGCAGACCGGCGCCTACGTCTATGAGTTTGAACTGAACGAACAGAGTGAGACGACCGACCTTGTATCCGTCCTTCAGATCAAGGCTGACAACGGCGTGGAAGGTGATGACAAGTCGACGCTCTATCGCGACATCACGCTCCGTGTAATGAAAAAGATGAACATGGAACTGAGCCTTGTTCCCAAGCAGGTTTCCGGCCAAGGAGCCTCCACGGTTCTGGGCATCGGTCTTCCCGACAACCTTCCGTCATCCATGTTCCCGCTTGAGTTCTATATCGAGGATATCAACCATACGCTCTACTCCACCGGCTTCGACGGTGACGAGAACGAAATCATCGTGCCGGTCAAGACTGACAAGAGCATCGTGGACGGGACAACGAACTCCTTCTACTTCGTCCGTACGGTCAACGAAAGCGAATATCTCGCGGACCATACCATCACTACCGAGTTCAAGACCAACAAGGCCGCCAGTGCGACGACAATCTACGTGGCGAACGAATACTTCAAGACCCAGAGCATCAACCTGCTCAACGACGGCATGTACGTGAATCCGGTCAAGACCACGGTTCCGTTCAATGCGACGTCTGTGAAGGTCGAGGTCGAGTTTGCGTCGCCGAATGGCAAGAGTTGGACGGTCACTGCTGGCAGTGGCATCACTTCGATTACGGATGAAGATGGTACTGCCTTTACCGGCGGCACGGGCAACGGAACCTTTATCCTGAACTTCCCGGCCAACAACAGCACGACCGCTTCTGTGACCCGAACGGCGACGGTCCGGTATAATGGAACGAATCATACGGTGACGGTTGTCCATAACCCGCTTGAGTTCTCGGTTACTACGGAGAATTCAACGATCATTGGCAGTGCGACTACGGCGACAGTCACAATCCACGCCGAGGAAGGAAGGGCTTGGACGGCGGCAGTTACTGGTCCCACTGGTACGAATCCTACTCTGTCTGCCACTTCCGGAACCGGAACGCAGGCACTGACGGTTACCCTGCCGGCCAATACGACAAACAACCAGCGCTCGTTCACGGTTACCGCCACCATGAGCGACCCTGCAGCTACGGCATCGACGACCATTATCCAGCGCCGCGTTTCAGCCTCTCCTGCGAGTTTCGCGTACAATGCGTTTGGTAATACTATCAACGGATCCGCTTCGGCGACGTCAACGGATGGCTATATCACAGTCAACCTCGCGAATTGTTACAAGGCTAACAACAATACTTATATCCGTACTTCCAACAACGGTAATTATGGTACGATTACCATTACACCGGTCAGCGGGATGAGGATCACCACCGTTGTCATCACCTATGCAAATAATTACGTTGATAATAATCCTCGTGTTTCTACCGGGACCCGGACTATCTCCGGAAATACGGTAACCTGGACCGTTAACTCAACGAATTCCGTGACGTATACCAGTAGCAATAATGGAAATAACCAAGGTCGCAGAATAACAAATATCCAGGTAACCTACGCACCCGCTAACTAATCGGATTCACTCTGTATCTCGAGGGAGACCTGCCATGGTCTCCCTCGATTCTATAAACTCAACTGAAAGTCAACATGTTAAAAAACACCTATTCAGCTCCTGAAACAGAGCTCCTTGAGATCCGTTTCGAGGAGAATTACCTGGCCTCCCTAGACAGATTCAGCAAGGAGGAAAACACCGAGACGTTCATCGAGGATGAGGAGGTTGATCTTTAATCGGCTGGAACTATGAGAAAGTCTTTCAAATCTATAGCCGTCATCGCCCTGGCCGGGCTTGCTTTGGCCGGTTGCCGCGACATGGAAACGGACCAGCCGCGGGAAGGGGGGTACAAGTACTCCTTCAACATCGACGATGAAACCCGTGCCGTCATCGGCGACACGAATGTCGAATGGGCGGAAGGCGACGAGGTGGGTATGATCGTCGGCAGTTACGCGGGCAGTGCGAAGGTGGACGTGTCCACGTCTCCCAAGACGGTCGTCCTGTACAGCGGGTCGGCGATTCCGGCCGGGACGAGGGCCTATGCCTGGTTCCCTTACGACCCCGAAGTCGCGAATGAAGCTCCGGATAAGGTGCAGATCTCCCTGGACAATACCCAGGGCGGCGCCCAGTCTTCGGCCATGCCGCTCGTCGGTGTTCCGTTCGAGGTGAAGGAGGACATCGGCTCGGAGGGTAACGGGCAGATCCAGTTCCTGAACCTCGGATCCCTCATTAACTTCAAGGTCTGGTCCTCCGAATTCTCGCCCCGGCTCGAGAAGGTCAAATCCATCCGGCTCGATGCATCGGCGCCCATTGCCGGTACCGGTTACATCGACCTGACAGCCGTGGCCGAAGGGGATGAGGGGACGCTCATACTCGCGACCGACACCGGTTCCAAAGAGGCCCCGCTCACTTCCGTCCGCGTGGACGAGAAAGTCGATGTCGCCTATACCAGGGAGGAAGCTAAGCCTGTCAAGATGGTCGTCCTTCCCGGTACGTTCAAGGGAACCTTGACGGTGACGACGAATGCGGCCGAATATACGAAGGAAATTCCGGAGCTTACCTTTGCCCGCTCCCATTCCCGGACGATCTACGTGGATTTGGGCACAGCGAAGCGTTCAGAGGATGCGCTCCTGGCATCCCTGAAAGTGGATGAACTGACGATCGAGTGGCTCCAGGTCAATCCCGCCCTGATCGGCGCCTCCTATAAGAAATGGAACGATATGCCCGGGTCCGCCAGCAAGGCCGTTTACGCCGGCTATACCGCTAGTGGAAACGCATCCATCCAGCTCAACGACGATAATCACGCCGGGATTGTCACCACTACTTCCGGCGGAAAGGTCCGGAAGGTATCCGCGATCTGGAACGGCTCCACGGCGAACGGACGTGTCTTGCAAATCTTCGGCAGCCATACTCCTTACAAGTCTGTCGATGACCTGTATTCCGATTCCATGCAAGGTACGCTTCTGGGCTCCCTTTCCATGGGCTGGCCGATGACCGACTTCTACATCGAGGACGACTGGGAGTATATAGGCCTGTGCAGTTATGACAAGACGTTGTATATCACCGAATTAGATATCGCCTGGGAGCAGGAGGACTAAACTCCTCGTGTCACCGGCATCCAGGTATATACGAGACTGCCGGCCCATCGAGATCATCCCTTATCATCCGAGGGAGACCCGCGCTGGGCCTCCCTCGTTTGTTTTATCGGGAAAAGAGCGACAGGAAAATTTGGTTTTTCACCGGAAATATCTTACTTTTGCGATATGAAATGGACCCCCATTTCGTGATTCTCCTTAGTGCCTGCCGCCATGGTGGGCAAGGGCGAAGCCGTTAAAGTCCTCTACCTCAACGAGTTATCTAAATATTTAATATCCTATGCGAAAGTTATTGACTATTTCCGCAGCCCTGCTTTTCGGGGCAAGTGTGCTGTGCGCCCAGGAGTACTCCCCGTACAATCCGGCCGGTCGCTGGTATGTTTCGGTCCAGGGCGGCCCGATGTACCAGTCCAATGAGAACGCGTTCTCGTATCGGTACAACCATCTGGGCACCAAACTCATTACCTACAATGCCGGCCTCTCCGTCGGTTACAACTTCGATGAGATCTACGGCGTCCGCGCCACTGTCGAATACGGCCTGAACCGCAGCGCCTGCAACACCGTGCAGACTGCCTCCCACGGCTTCTATCCGTACGATTTCAAGAGCATCAGCGCCTTTGCGGACCTCGTGATCGACATCAACGGCCTCAACGCGATCGAAAGGGCATTCAGCCCCAAGATCTACGGTGGTATCGGCTACGGCCGCTCCTTCGGTTTCTCCAAGCCGGAAGGTTACGGTACCGAGCGTAACCACACCTGGCAGGCGGAGGAGAAGTTCCATCCCTGGCAGCACATCAAGGAGACCAACAACGCTTTCGCCTTCCGTTTCGGCGCCATCCTCGAGTATGATTTCACCAGCGGACTGGGCCTGTTCCTCGACTGCAGCCTCGAGGCCTACACCGACTGGTTCAACGGCATGGAGCCTCCCGTGTCGGACGATCCGGGCGCCGGCCGCGGCACCGGTATCGCCGGTTTCCCGTTCGACCTACGCACTCCGGTCCAACTCGGCGTGCTGTTCCGTTTCTAATCGACAAAAACAAAAATCAGATATCCTATGAAATTCAAGAGAATCGTTGCGCTGAGCATCGCGCTCGCTGCAAGCATCAACGCCTTCGCCCAGGGCGACGGCAACAACTATTGGTTCGGCGGTATCGGCGGTGGCATGAACTTCTCCCGTGACGGCCAGAAGTACGAGAGCCGCGAGTTCTCCCACAAGGGAGCCGGCACCGCACTGGATGTGTACATCGGCAAGTGGTTCAATGAGTTCGCCGGTTTCCGCGTAGGTTACCAGGGCCTCAGCACCTCCAACCAGTACACCGCTTACGGCCAGAGCCGTTTCGACTACGGTCACGCCGACCTCCTCTTCAACGTCGCCAACTGGTTCGTTCCCTACATCCACGCCGGTTATGCCCATATCGACAAGGGCGGCGTCGCGGGTGGTATCGGTCTCATGACCCCCATCCAGATCACCAAGCGCATCGCCATCGTCCCTGACATCAAGGCCATGGCCATGACCCACGACCTCTTCAACGAGGGCCGCCGCAACATCGGCAGCACCATGTCCGGTACCCTGGGCATCGTGATCAACCTGGGCAGCAAGAAGAAGCCCGTCGTGGAGCCTACCGTTGTTTACGAGCCGGTCGAGGTGATCAAGCACGACACCGTGGTCGTGGAGAAGGTCCGTGTGGACACCGTCTACATCAAGGACGCCATCGACGACATCAACAAGATCCTGAGCGACGTCGTTCTCTTCGACTTCGACAAGTACGACCTCACCGAGGAGGCCATCCCGGTCCTGAACCAGGTCGCCGCCATCCTCAAGCAGCATCCGAAGGCCGACATCATCGTGGAAGGCCACACCGACAGCGTGGGTTCCGAGGCTTACAACCAGAAGCTCTCCGAGAACCGTGCGAATACGGTTGTGAACTACCTGAAGGATCAGGGCGTCGTCTGCAAACTCGAGCCCATCGGTTACGGTAAGACCCGTCCGGTCACTGACAACAGCACCGCCGAGCTCCGTCACCAGAACCGCCGTATCGAATTCCGCCTGAAGTAAGGCGATAGTTCGCTCTTAATAAAGGTCTTGTCTGATAAGGAGTTATTGGGCAAGACCTTTTTTAATACGATATCTTTGGCTAGATTGAAGGGAATAGACACGATGAAGGTCCTGATGGCCTTCGTAGTCGTGTCTATCCATACGACCGAGTGGCCCCTGCTGGGGATCCGGGAAGTCGCCGTTCCCTTCTTTTTCCTGGTATCCGGTTTCTTCCTGTTCGGGAAGATGACCGGGGAGCGGGTTGCTGACCTTGCGGTCATACGCACCTGGACGCTGAAGATCCTGAAGCTGTACCTGATCTGGACGGCCATCTATCTGCCGTTTACGATTTTCGGATGGGTGCAGGACGGATTGACCTGGAAACAAGCCCTGGCCGTTTTCGTCCGGAATCTTGCTTTCCTGGGCCAGAACTATCTGAGTTGGCCCTTGTGGTACCTGTTGTCGATGATCTGGGGCGGTGTGCTTTTCTACCTGCTTCGGGCTGTAAATCTACCGCTGTGGGGTATGCTCCTGGCAGGCATCCTGCTCTTTGCCATACCGCATATTCCCGGCGTCGTGGACAGTCCCCTGTATAAGAAACTGTTCAAGGACAGCACCAACCTGGTCTTTACCGGGCCCATGTATCTTGCCATCGGCGGACTTTTACGCCGGTACGAGGTGCACCTTCCCCTCTGGGGCGGTGCGCTTTTGGCCGTTGCAGGTCTGGTGGGCATGCACTGGTATCCCCTACCCGCCTTACCTCTCGCCGCTGCAGGCTTTTTCCTGCTGGCGAAGGAACTGCGACTCCCCTTTGTTTCCGACCGCCTTTCACGCGCTTTCCGCGACGGCAGCGAAACGATCTACCTGGTCCATATGATCTTCGCCGGTCTCCTGATTCTGCTGGCCGGCCTGGATAAGGGGGCCTTGCTGTTTTGCCTGACATCCCTTCTTGCGGGCATAACCGCCCTCCTACGAACCCGATGGAGAAAATCGCAGTCCTGATTACCGTCCATAACCGGAAGGAGCTGACGCTCAGGTGTATGGACTCCTTGAAAGAGACGTCGGCCCCCTATGCCGGGCAGGTGTTCCTGAAGGTGTTCCTGACCGATGACGGCTGTACCGACGGGACGGCGGACGCGCTGCGGGAACGGGCTTATCCCTTCGACCTGGAAATCCTCCCAGGAGACGGGAACCTGTTCTGGAACGGCGGGATGATCCATTCCTGGAAGGCCGCGCTCGCTGAAGGCGGCTGGGACGGCTACATCTGGCTGAACGACGATACCGTGATCCTGCCGGAATTTTGGGAAGACCTCCGGAAGGCCGACGCCCACTGCCTCGAAACCTATGGAAAACGGGGGATCTACGTCGGGTCCACGAAGAATCTCGAAACCGGGAAATTCACCTACGGAGGGTTCAACTACACCGACAAGTTCATCCTCAAGGACCAGTTGCTGCCGCCGGACGGGACTTTCCAAAGCTGCGAAGCCGGTCATGGGAACATTACCTATGTTTCCTCGGAAGTCGTTGAAAAACAGGGCATTTTCTGCGAAAAGTACTGGCACGGCGGTACGGATCACGACTATACCTATCTGGCCCATAAGGCCGGATTCCCGGTGCTGGTCCTCCCCCGCTATTCAGGCGGGTGCGTGAATGATCATTTGGGGAAGCCCCGAAAGCACGCAGAGGGGAATCTACGCCAGCGACTGAAGCTTTTCTGGTCGCCCTGGGGATACAACATGCACAACACCTTGTTGTTCAACCGCCGTTGTTTTCCGTGGCGCGTGCCTTTTGTGTTCGTAGTCACACTGTACAAAGTCCTGTTCCCGAACCTTAGTTACAAGACATACAGACGCCTAAGAGGCGTGAAATGAGTAAAGTAGTCTTCATATCCTACGCCAACGAAGCCATGGCCTATTCGCTGAAGCGGATTGGCCGTCAGGCGCGTAAGCTGGGCATCTTCGACGAGGTTCTTTTATACGCGCCCGCGGACGTGCCCGCGTACGTGAAAGAGTGCGCCCTTTTTTCGTGCGCGCGCGGGGCGGGCTACTGGTGCTGGAAACCGGCTCTCATCCGGGAAACCCTTCAACGATACGAAGAGGGCACCATCGTCGTGTATGTCGATGCAGGCTGCACCCTCCGGAAGAGTCCGGAATGGGATGAGCTGTTCCGGCAGATGCAGACATACGATACCATCTGCTTCCAATACGCCGAATCGCAGCCGCAGTGGAAACGGTGGGGCGCCGGGTCGGCCAGGATTAAACACTGGACGAAGAAAAAGACGCTGGACTTCGTGCGGGAGTACTTTAAAATGCCCGACGCCGGCGAACTGTGCCAGATCATGGGCGGCGTCCTACTGATGAAAGGCAGGGACAATACCGTCTTGAAAACCTGGAACGACCTGATATTCAGTCATCCGGATCTCGTCATGGATCCTTCGCCTGAGGAACTCGCGGACCAGTATCCCGGATACGCAGGCCACAGGCACGACCAGTCCATCCTCACGCCCCTCGCCGCCTCCGATCCCCATACGCTGGTCTTGCCGGAGGTGAGCGAAGCATATCGTCCCGACTCCTTTGTGTGGGCTTCTCGCATACGCGCGCGCAACCTGCGCGAGTATCTTGTCATCCAGGCCAAGCACTACCTGAGGATCTGGTTGGGAGACGAACGGTTCGAAAAACTGAAAAGAAAATGAAACTCTCCATCATCACCATCAACTGGAACGATGAGGCCGGACTCCGTAAGACGGTGGAGTCCGTTCTGGGCCAGACGGCACGGAAGGAGCTGGAATACATCGTCGTGGACGGCGCATCCACGGACGGGAGCGCACAGGCGCTGGAAGGATATGGCGACCGGATCGACCGATGGGTCAGCGAACCGGACAAAGGCATCTACAACGCAATGAACAAAGGTGTCCGGATGTCGACGGGAGAGTACCTCCTTTTCCTGAACTCGGGCGATACCCTGTACGATGAAAACGTCGTGAAGACCCTGCTCCCAGAATTGAAGAGCGGAGAAGACATCGTAACGGGAAAAATGCTTTACAGCGGGAAAAACCGGTATTCCCAGGCAGACGATCCCATCTCCCTGTTGTATCTGTACCAGAGTTCCCTGCCGCACGACGCCACGTTCATCAAACGCAGGCTTTTGGAGGAAACGCCTTATGACGAATCCCTTCGGATTACCTCTGACTGGAAATTCTTCGTCCAGGTCATCGTCCAGCAAGGCTGTTCCTACAAAATCGTGGACCACGTGGTTTCGGAATTCGATACCCACGGAATCAGTGCGACGAACCGTGACCTTTGCAAGCAGGAACGGGAAAAGGTCATCAAAGAGTTGTTCCCGCCCCGCGTCCTGGTGGACTATCTCCGCTTCACGAAAGGCGGTGGATACCAGGATACCGAGTATGACCGGTTCTACCTCAAACTGAGGGAGTATCATTACGGATATCGTCTTTACTCCCTGAACGTTTTCCTGGTCCGGGTCCTGTCCCTGTTCAAGAAGAGTGCGAAATTCGCAAAGTCCTTCCCCCTCAAACTCCAAAAGAGAGATTATCGATGAAAGTCGTCTTCGACCATCAGATCTTCCAACAGCAGAGGACCGGAGGCATCTCCAAAAGTTTCTGCGAATTCATCCCTTACCTCAGGGAGAACGGCGTCGACTGGAACCTGTCCGTCGCACAGAGTGACAACCTGTACCTCCCTCAGATACTCCCTGCCGGCACCTATTCCCCGGTCCGGAGACACTATGGCGATGTCCCTGCCATTTTCTCGTCCAAGGAACTGGGCGCTTACTGGTTCACCCTGCTGGACCGCCTCCGGATCTGCAGGACCGCGGAATCCCTGAACAAGAGCCGCTCGGTCAAGACCTTGAAGAAGGGAGATTTCGACGTCTTCCATCCTACGTATTTCAATCCGTATTTCCTCGAGTATCTGAAAGGCAAGCCTTTCGTATTGACTGTCCACGACCTGATTCCCGAACGTTTCCCGGAGTATTTCAAGGCTGGAGACGTCCAGATTTCCGGGCGTAAAGCGCTGATGGACAAAGCACAGGCCATCGTAGCGGTTTCAAACAATACGAAAAAGGACCTTGTGGATCTCTACAGGGTCCCCGCCGACAAGATTTCGGTCATCTACCATGGAGCTCCTACCTGCGAGGGGCCGGTCGGTGAATCGATGGTAAACGCCCCCTATTTCCTTTTTGTCGGAGCCCGGGGGCTGTATAAGAATTTCGCCAGATTCGTCCAGGCATTCGCCGTCTTTTCACAGAAGTATCCCGAAGTCAAGATCGTATGTACCGGAAGGCCTCTCTCCCCGGCAGAGGGCTCGATGCTCGCATCCTTATCCCTTCAGGACAAAGTCCTTTCCATGCAAGTGGCGGAAGAGGATCTCCGGAGACTGTACCACCACGCCATCGCCTTGGTATATCCTTCCCAATATGAGGGCTTTGGCATGCCGATCCTGGAAGCGTTCTCTTTCCATTGCCCCGTGCTCACTTCGCCCTGGAGCAGTCTCCCGGAAGTGGGCGGAGACGTCGCCCTCTATCTCCGGGAAGACTTCAGCGATTTTTCCGACCAGTTGGTCCGCCTTTATACCATGGCCCCGGAACAGAGGGTCGAACTGATCCGGGCCGGGGTCGAAAGGGCAGGGCTGTTTTCCTGGAAAAAGACCGCTGCGCAATACGCCGACGTTTATAAATCACTGTTATGATCAGACGATTCCTCCGTTCCCGCAGGGAGAAGCAGAGAAAAGCATACCTCGCCCGGTATATCCACGCTGACTGGGAGCATATCCATGACTCAGGGATGTCCCTCCGCCTGGAGCATCCGACCGAAAAGACCTTTGTCTCTGTCGGGAAGGGGACGGTCTGTGCCGGTCACTTCATCTTCGAATCGACCTCCGGCAAGATTTCCATCGGCGAGAATTGTCACATCGGGGCCAGCGATTTCATCTGCTCGACCGAAATCTCCATCGGCTCGAACACGCTGGTCAGTTACGGATGCATTATCATGGACCACGACTCCCACAGCCTGGATTTCCGGGAAAGGAGGATCGACGTCGCCGCCGAATACGACGACTTCAAGCACGGACGGAGCGGTACCGCCCACAAGAATTGGGACACGGTGAAGAAAGCGCCCATCCGGATCGGAAACGATGTCTGGATCGGAATGCGCAGCATCATCCTCAAGGGAGTGACCATCGGTGACGGGGCAGTCGTCGCCGCCGGGTCCGTTGTCACGAAAGACGTCCCTCCCAGGACGCTGTACGGAGGCAATCCCGCCCGATTCATCAAGGAGATTCCGTCCGAAGACTGATCTTTCATGGAACAAAACAAGACAGAGAATACCAAAAGGCTGGCCAGGAATACGCTTTACCTGTATTTCCGGTCTATCTTCTGTTTACTGCTGTCGCTCTATAGCAGCCGTCTCATCCTGAAAGGCCTGGGCGTGGACGACTACGGCATCAACAATGCCGTGGCGGGTTTCGCGTCCATGTTCACGCTGGTGACCGGCTCCCTTTCGTCAGCTATCAGCCGTTTCCTGACCTTTGAAAAAGGGACGGGAGACCTGGAGAGGCAAAAGAATGTATTCGCCATCTCACTGAACCTGATGATCGGATTTGCGCTCCTCATCCTTCTTCTTGCAGAGACGGTTGGCGTGTGGTTTGTCCAGAGCAAGATGACAATCCCTGACGGACGGGAAATCGCCGCCTTGTGGGCATTCCGATGCGCTATCCTTACCACCATGACGGGGCTCATCGTATCGCCGTTCAACTCCGCCATCATCGCTAACGAGAAGATGGGCATCTATGCCTTGGTCAACATCATCGAGGCGGTCCTACGGCTGGGCCTTGCGCTGTTTCTGGTTTTCGGGGCCTATTCCATCGACAGACTGATCCTTTACACGGTCATCTGGACCCTCTGTACGTTAGGGCTCCAGGCTTATGCCATCACTTATTCGATTCTGAAATTCAAGGAATGCCGACCCCGTCTCTATTTTGAGAAAAAGCTATTCGGGGAACTGTTCAACTATGCCGGGTGGAACTTCGTCTCCAGTGTATCCGGTACCGTGAGCGGGCAAGGTATCAACATGCTCATCAATGTATTTTGTGGTCCGGCAGTCAATGCCGCCATGGGACTATCCGGTACGGTGAAGCGTTCCATCCAGATGTTCGTCAATAATTTCACCATCGCCCTGACGCCCCAGATTACGAAGGCATATGCATCCCAGGACATCGAGTATACCAAATTCCTGACATATCGAGGGACACGATTCTCTTTCTTTATCATGTTCCTCTTCTCATTACCTGTCCTGCTGGAGGCCGATTTCGTCTTCACGTTATGGCTAGGAGAAGTCCCGGAGCACACCGTGAATTTCAATCGCCTCGCCCTGATCATCTGCCTTTACGAGTTGGTGTATTCCGGATTCGGAACCGTTCAGAATGCGACCGGGAAGATTCGGAATTACAGATTATGGATCAGCGTGATCGTACTGTTCCTGTTCCCTTTGACATGGATTGTCCTGAAACTGGGATGTGAGCCGGAAAGCCTCTATTACGTCAATTTCATCACATCAACTCTTTGCTTCTATGCGACATACCGCATTGTGCAAAAAACGTTGAACTATGACTTCAAGGAGCTCTCCAGGGAGATATTCGTTCCCGAGTTGAAAGTCGTTGCCTGCTCGACCACCCTCCCGCTCCTGTCCGTCCTCCTTCTCCCTTACGGATGGCCGCGCTTCCTGTTGACGGGATCTTTGTGTGTCCTTACGACCATCCCGTCCATCCTCTATATCGGCTGCAACAAATCCGAAAGGGAATTCATCATCAATGCCGTCAAGTCACGGCTCGCCCGATTCAGAAACCAATAGATGAGAAAGCTGCTTACTCTCGACGAAAACAAAGCTATCCTGGTGGAGATCCTGGATGCGATCGATGCATTCTGCCGCCGGAACGGCATCAAGTATTCCCTTACCGGCGGCACACTGCTGGGAGCCATCCGGCACAAGGGATTCATCCCCTGGGACGACGACCTGGACCTGTCGATGCCCCGGCCCGACTATGACCGGTTCCGGGAGACCTTCCAGGCCGACGGGTTTACCCTCTGCGATCTTTCCCTCCGCGACGATTGCGTGGAAAGTTTCGTCAAAGTGTGCCGGGACGGCACTATCCAGGTTGACAGGAATTTCGGCCGTGAGCTGTGGGGGGTCAATGTGGACGTTTTCCCCGTGGACGGTGCTCCCTCAGAAGATTTCGCATCGTACTATGCGTCGATGGACGCCTTGAGACAGAAGGCTTTCCAGATCTGCCCCTACTACAAGTCGGTGCGGAAGGGACGTTTCCCGCTGATGTTGAAATACGCCCTGAAGCGACTCCGCTACTTCTACCCGGGATCCTTCATGTCCCTGAAGAGGAAAGTCGTCGCGAACCAGAAAGCAATTCCTTACGGACAGGCGTCCGTCGTGGGACCGTACTATTGGGTGGAAAAGACCCGGGCATTCCTTCCGAAGCCCGTTTTCGACGAATTGGGAACCGTTACGTTCGAGGGGAAAGAGTATCTCTCCGTGAAGGACTACGATACCCTGCTCAAATCCCTGTTCGGCGACTACATGCAGCTTCCGCCCGTGGAAAAGCGCGTGTCGCACCACGCCTATGACTCTTACATCGAATTATAACTGATTATGGATTATACACTTGAATTCATTCCGTTCGAAAGCCTGGAGAGTACCTGGAAGGCGATGGAGACAAGCATGGTCTCCCCTTTCATGTACTACGACTACATGAAGTACATCGTCCAGGAGGAGAAACGGAAACCCTGCCGCGAAATCCGCATCGCCTGCATCAAGGAGGCCGGCACCGGCGAAGTCCTGATGATCGTCCCGCTCATGTACATGAAGGGATGGAAAGCCCACTACAAGATGCTGGGCGACACGGGAGGATGCGACATCGCCGACGCCCTTTACAAAGCGGACCTTTCCGAGGAAGAGAAACTCCGCTGCATCGCATTCTTCTACTCCTCCATCCCGGAGCGGATGGAACTGTGCCGCCTGTGGGAGCAGTCTCCCCTGTATCTGAATGCACCGAAGGACCGGATCGAATCGGACGGATCCGTCGGCTATGCCGATATCCCCGTCCCCAAGGACTGGAACGAGTATCTGGGCTCCCTCTCCGGGTATTCCCGGCATAACGTGACCCGCGCGTTCCGTCGGTTGGACCGCGACGGAATCGAGCATCGGCTGGAAGTGTATGGCGGCGATAGGCCCGTTCCCGAGGATGTCTGGAAGCTCCTGATGAAGACGTATTACGCCCGCTTCCATGCCAAGTACAAAAGAGGTGTCTTCTCCGACGAGACCAAGGGCGGTATCTTCGTCCAGGCGGCCAAGTACATCCACTATCGGACATTCAAGAAGTACTGGTTCTACCATAAGCACGACTCCTTCTCCATCCCGGAGCTTCCGAACTCCCGCATCTACGTGCTCTGGAACGGGGATGACATGATCGCTTTCTGCTGCGGTTTCCTGACCCACGACAAGACCATCTGCTCCTATCCCCGGCTTGCCATCAACGAAAAATACAACTACTACACGCCCGGTTGCGTCCTTCTCGCGGAAGTTCTCCAGTACTACATGAAAGAAGGAGTGACGGAGCATCTGGACCTGAGCCGCGGTGACGAGCAGTACAAGTTCAAGATGGGCGCCAACCTGTACCACACCCACGACATCGTCCTGAAGTGAAAACCGTTCCGATCCTCTTCACGTTCGACCAGAGCCTGCTGATGCCGGCCGGCGTGTGCCTGACGTCCCTGCTGGAAAGCGCCGACGCCGACACCTTCTACGACATCTTCATCCTGCACGGACCGGGGTGCGATTTCTCTGCCCTGGACGTGCTCAAGGAGCGTTTCGGCAACTTCAGGATGACCGTCCGGGAAGTGTCCGGCGAGTTCGTCGGGGCCTATGAGGTCCGGGGAATTCCGGAAACGGCCTACTACCGGCTCCTCTCCCCCGAACTGATTTCGCAATACGACAAGCTTCTGTACTCTGACGTGGACGTCATCATCCGTGAGGACCTGTCCAAGTATTACGAACTGGACTTGGGGAACAATTACTTCGCCGCCGTGGACAATTGCTCCCGGCTGCGTCCCGCCGTGCAGGACTATATCTCGACCCTGGGAATCGATTGGCGGAACAACTACTATTATTCCGGAAACCTGGTCATCAATTCGGCGCTGATCCGCCGCGACCACATGATCGACAAGTTCCGCGAACTGGGGAAGAACGCCTATGACCAGCAGGACATGGACATCATCAACATCGCCTGCAACCAGCGATTCCTGCCCCTTGGCCCCGTTTTTTGCCTGTCGGTCCAATTGTATTCGCTGATTGTGAACCGCCGCGCCGAGATGGATGCCATTTACGGGCATCAGGAACTGGACGACGCGCTGGACCACGGAATCGTCCACTTCAACGGCGTCAAACCCTGGAAGGGAGCCTGCATGAACATGGACATCTGGTGGACCGTCTATCGCCGGAGCCAATTCTTCGACGAGGCCTTCTGCCAGCGTTTCTGGGACGGGCAGATGACCCTCCTGGAGCGGCTTCCGCTCCTGAAGCGGGTGAAGATGGTGCTCCGCTATCCCATCGACAGAAAAAAGTTCAAGAAATGAAAGAGATATCCCACGACGAGTTCCTCGTCCACATGATGGACATCCTGGAGGACATGCAGCGCTTCTGCGACGAGAAGGGGCTGCGGTATTATCTGTCCTATGGTTCGCTGCTGGGCGCAGTGCGGCACAAGGGCTACATTCCCTGGGACGACGACATCGACATTTGGATGCCCCGGCCCGACTACGAGCGGTTTGCCAGGGAATACGACCACCCCTATTACAAGGTGCTTTCCTGCTGGACCGACAAGGATTATCCGCTTGACTTCCCGAAAGTCCACGATATCCGGACCGTCGTGGAAGAAGAAGGCGGCGACGGGCACTGGGGCGTGTTCGTGGACATTTTCATCCTGGATGGCATCCACTCCCCGGAAGAGGGCGTCAGGATCATGAAGAAAGTCGCCTTCTACAGGTCCATGGCCGCGAACCAGCGGTTCACCCGGAAGTTCAAGATCGGCCGGGGTACGGGGTTCAAGAAAAGCTGCATGGCCCTGTTGGGGAAGATCGCCCATCCGTTCGTGTCCCTGCAGCGCATCCTCCAGGCCGAAGACAAATACATCGCCACCAATGATTACGAATCCTGCGCATACGTATCTTCGCTGGTGGATTGGAAGTATCAGGTATTCGTCCCGAAAGAGTCGTTGGAACCCTTTGTCCTGATGCCCTTCGAGGACCGGAGATTCCGCTGCCCCAAGGACTCCGACAAATCCCTTACCGAGACCTTCGGTCCCAACTACATGACTCCCCCGCCGCCGGAAAAACGGTATTCCGTACACGAAAGCAAGGCTTATTGGAAATAAAACGACCTCCCATGAAATTCCTATTCGACCTGGACGGGACCATCACTTCGCAGGAAACGCTCCCCATCATCGCGAGACTGGGCGGAGTTTCCGACCGGATTGACGGCCTGACCAAAGAAACCATCCAAGGCAACGTGCCTTTCATTGAAAGCTTCATCCAGCGGGTGACCATCCTCAAGGACATTTCCGTGAAGGCAATCTCCGACCGACTGGCAGAAGTTCCTCTCTACGAGGAGGTTCATCGCTTCATCCAGGAGCACCGGGAAGACTGTGTCGTGGTCACGGGCAACCTTTTCTGCTGGTGCGAAGGGCTTTTCAACGCCATCGGCTGCCGGTATTACTGCTCCGAGGCCCTCGTCGAGAACGACAAAGTGGTCAAGATCAAGTCCATCCTCCGGAAAGAAACGGTCGTGGACGAACTCAAGGCCCAGGGCGAAAAGGTCGTGTTCGTCGGGGACGGAAACAACGACATGGAAGCGATGCGCCACGCTGATATCTCCATCGCCGCCGGTCTCACCCATCACCCCGCCCGCAGCCTCTATTCCATCACCGATTACATGGTCTTCAATCAAACTGCCCTATGCCGACTCCTAAATCAGTTGTCATAAGTTCCGCCGGAATCGGTTCCCGACTGGGTCTGGGACTGACCAAGGCCCTGCTCCAGATCAACGGACGGTCGCTCATCTCCTGGCAATTGGACTTGTTCAAGGACGTGCAGGACCTCCGGATCGTCGTCGGCTTCCAGGCCAACGACATCATCGAGGAAGTGCTCAAATACCGGAGCGACGCCGTCTTCGTCTTCAACCACCTGTATTTCGAAACGAAAACCGGCGCCAGTTTCTACCTGGGCGCCAAGGATGCCGGTGAAGAGATCATCGAGTGGGACGGCGACCTCCTGGTCCACCCGGACGATGTGAAGACCATTCTGGAGACTCCCGGAGAGTTCATCTGCTACTCCGATATCACGAGCGAGGACGCCGTCTATTGCAAGACCGACGAGCAAGGCAATGTCCTGGCCTTCTCCCGCGAGAACGGCGATTACGAATGGACAGGCCCCGCCTGCATCCGGAAAGAGCACCTGACCTATTCCTCGAACAACGTATTCAACATCTTCGAGCGCGTCCTGCCCATGAAGGGCATCAAGGTCCGCGCCTACGACATCGACACCTACAGCGACTACAAGCGGGTGTCGGAGATCATCAAACATTGGTAAAGATGCCTATTACCGTCACATCTCCCCTCCTTCCCGACCTGGGTGAATTCAACAGCCTGCTCCAGGAGATCTGGGACAGCAAGTGGATTACCAATAACGGAAGCTTTCACAAGAGACTTGAGACTGCCCTGGCAGAATACCTTAAAGTCCCCTATGTAAGCCTGTTTACCAATGGAACGCTTCCGCTGCTGACCGCCTTGCAGGCACTCCGGATTACCGGCGAAGTCATCACCACCCCGTACAGTTTCGTCGCCACCACCCATGCAATCTGGTGGAATGGCTGCAAACCGGTATTTGTCGACATCGACCCGGCGACGGGGAATATGGACCCGGACCGTATCGAAGCGGCCATCACCCCGAAGACGACGGCCATTATGCCCGTCCATGTGTACGGAAAGCCCTGCGATACCCGGAGAATCCAGGAAATCGCCGACAAATACGGCCTGAAGGTCATCTATGACGCCGCCCACGCTTTCGGCGTCGAAGTGAACGGGGAGAGCATCCTCAACGCCGGCGATATGTCCACCCTGAGTTTCCACGCCACCAAGGTTTTCAACACCATCGAGGGCGGTGCCATGGTCATGCACGACGCCGAAACAAAGAAACGCATCGATTTCCTGAAGAACTTCGGCTTTGCCAATGAGGTGGAGGTCGTCGGCCCCGGCATCAACAGCAAGATGGACGAGATCCGTTCCGCCTACGGCCTGCTAAACCTGAAACAGGTCGATGCCGCCATCGAAGCGCGGCACCAGGTCGCCATCCGGTACCGGGAGGCACTTCGGAACGTCGAGGGCATCACCTTCTTCGACGACATGCCCGGCGTCCGCCACAACTATTCCTACTTCCCGATCTTTGTCGATGGGGACAAATACGGGATGACGCGGGACGAACTCTACTTCAAGATGAAAGAGAACGGCGTGCTGGGACGGCGGTACTTCTACCCCCTCATCAGCACCTTCAGCACCTACCGCGGACTGCCCAGCGCCACCCCGGAGAATCTCCCGAAAGCGCACAGGATGGCCGACAGCGTCATCTGCCTGCCGATGCACCACGCGTTGAGCGAGGAAGATGTGAACAAAGTGATCTCCCTCATCATAAAACAGTGATACAATTCACCGGAAGGCCTTTGTTCTCCTTCTCTGTCAGCATACCGTCCGAAAGCATAAAATGAAAAAACAGTCGTTACAAGGGAAAAAGATCCTGATACTCGGCGGAGCGAACCAGCATTTGAAATTCGTCGAGGCTGCCCGTCGGCTTGGCATCTATACCATCGTCACGGATTATCTGGCAGATTCTCCCTGCAAGAAGATCTGCGACGAACCCCTCATGCTGGACATCAACGATATCGGCGGAATCGTTTCGTACTGCAAGACGAATCACGTCGACGGAATCGTGTCCGGCTTCCTGGATCCCTGCCAGATTCCGTATGCCCTGATTTGCCGGGAACTCGGACTGCCGTGCTACGGGACGCCGGAACAATTCTACCGTTTCACCAACAAGGCATCCTTCAAGGAATTGTGCCGGAGAAACGGAGTGAATGTCATTCCTGACTATACGGAAGACGACTTTCACACCAACCATATCGAATATCCTGTCTTCGTGAAACCGGTGGACAGCCGCGGTTCGCGGGGACAGACTGTCTGTCATACTCCGGAAGAGATGGAAAAGGCCATCCTGTTCGCCAAGGAGAACTCCTCAAACGGAGAAATCCTGATCGAGCAGTACATGGGAGACTGTGACGAAGTGCAGATCACTCACTTCGTCATTGACGGGAGGATCTATCTGGAACGGACGGTCGACAGTTACAGAGGCGACGAAAGCAAGAACCTGCAAAAGGTGGTAAGCTGTTCCATCTCGCCATCCAAGTACACGCATGAGTATCTGGCCAACAGTTCCGCATCCGTATACCGGATGATTAAGGATCTCGGTTTCCGGAACGGGCCCATCTTTATGCAAGGATTCTATAAAGAGGGTCAATTCTATTTCTTCGATCCCGGTCTTCGTTTTCCGGGCGTCGAATTCGAACGGATCTACAAGAGGATCTGGGATATCGACCTGGCCGAGCTGCTCATCGTCTTTTCGCTGACGGGCCGGTTCCCGGAGGGCATGGAACTTCCTTCAGAAGGGGTGAACCTGGGTGGGAGTATCGGGGCGGTCTTTTTCCCCGTCCTGCGAGGCGGCGTCATACGGTCTGTCCGGGGGCTGGAAGAATATCGCTCCCTGCCGCAGGTTATTTCGTGCATGACCCGATATGGCGAAGGGGACAAAGTCGCTTGGACATGTGATGTGAATCAACGTTTCGCTGAAATCGATATGCTGGGACACAGTCTTTCCGAAGTGAAAGAGTTGATCAATCAGTATTACCGGGAAGTCGAAATCCTCGGGGAGGATGGCGAAAGTATGTGTTTCGACCGGTTTCAGACGGAAAGGCTTACATAAAACGATCAGTAGATTACGGGAATATGAGTAACATTTCCATCAAAATCATCAGCCAGGAAGAAGTGGCTACCATTTTTAAAGGCAATACCGATGCTATTACCGGAATTATCGAAGACTCATTCCGGAAGTATCTGGCCGGCGACATCATCATGCCGGACAAGATTTCCCAGATTTTCGACGAGGTTTCCCAGAATCGGATCAACTGTATGCCCGCCACTTTGATCGAAGAGAAGATCTGCGGCATGAAATGGGTGTCCGTGTTCCCTACCAATGCGTCCAAAGGCGTCCAGAATGTGACGGGGGTTATACTTCTTTCTGAATTGGAAACGGGATTCCCCATCGCCGTTATTGACGGAACCTTGTCCACGAAGATGCGGACGGCAGCCGTTGGATGCACCGCAGCGAAATATCTTGCCCCTTCCTGTGTCAAGACAATCGGCATCATCGGCGCCGGAGAAGAGGCCCGGATGCATTTCACGCTGCTGATGCATATGTTCCCCGGCATCGAAGTATGCCGTGTCTGCTCTTTGAATACGGATATCGAGCATGGGTTTATCGGAAAATTCAAGGATCTCGTTCCGGGAGTCCGCTTTGTCGCCTGTAACAACGATTCCCACTTGTGCGCCGCCGGTGCAGACATCATCGTGACGGCTATCAGTGCGCAGTCCCCCGTCCTGAAGGCGGCCGACATCACGAAAGGAGGTCTGTATATCCATGTCGGCGGTTGGGAAGATGAATACGGCGTCGCCCAAAAAGCCGACAAAATCGTTTGTGACGAATGGGAGGTGGTCAAGCATCGCTCCCAGACGCTTTGCCGTATGTACAAGGAGGGGCTCCTGTCGGACTCGGACATTCATGCCAACCTCTCCGAACTGGTCGCCGGCACGAAGAAGGGACGCGAAAACGACGAGGAGTTCATCTATTTCAATTCCGTCGGTCTTTCATACATCGACATCAATTTTGCCCATTATATCTACTGTGAAGCCTTGAAACGAGGCCTTGGGAAAGACGCCGTCCTTGCTGACAACAACACCGTGGACTACGAATCATTGTTACGTTCTTAGGGAGGCCGTCATCCTGTCCGTTTTATGGAACAACATCCCCTGGTCAGCATCATTTGCGAGTCCTTTAACCACGAGCCTTTCATCCGGAAGTGTCTCGATGGTTTTGTCATGCAGCAGACCAGCTTCCCTTTTGAAATCCTCATTCATGATGATGCCTCCACCGACCGGTCTGCGGACATCATCCGCGAGTACGAGGCCAGATTCCCGAATCTTCTCAAACCGATTTATCAGACGGAAAACCAGTATTCCAAAGGGGTAGGCATCTGGAGAACGTTCCAGTTCCCTCGTGCAAAAGGGAAGTATATCGCCCTTTGTGAAGGGGACGATTATTGGACCGATCCGGATAAACTCCAGAAACAGGTTGACTATATGGAAGCACATCCCGGGTGCTCCCTCTGTTTCCATAATGCTATGGTCCACTGGTACGACAAAGAGATTCCGGACGAGCTTTACGCTAACTTCGAAACCGGAGATTTCTCCGGGGGCCGACTGATCCAGAACTGGATTTCTCCTACGGCTTCATTCCTGTTCCGCTCCGAACATATCCAAGAGTATCTGGATTTGCGTGCACGTCACCCCCAGCTTGCATTCGGTGACATTCCTCTACTGATGTTTTTATCCCAGTTCGGCAGCATTCACGGGATGTCCGATGTCATGAGCGTCTATGGAAAGCATATAGGAGGCTGGACTCATTCGGCAAGCGCCGCGAAAATGTACAAGGACGGACGCTCCTGGGAAGAACTCCGGGCCATGTTCAAGCCGTACAAGGCCATCACTTCCGATATGGTGTCCAAGCGTTACGTGAACGCAACCGTGCAATCCTTGAAAGAACGGAACTTTTCCGTGTTCATGAAGGCGTTTTACCGCGGATTCATCCGCCAGCCGGTCAGAGGGGTCAAGGCTCTGTCCACATTCATCCATGATAAAAGAAACAAAGGCTCCGTGAACCAGGGGAGGTTACAATAAAAGAGAACAAGAATGAAAATCGTATATTCCACGGAAAGTGTCACCCGCAACGGCGGAATCCAGACGGTGACCATTACCAAGGCGAACGCCCTTGCCGAAATCGAAGGGAACGAGGTTTACATCATCGTTCCCCATGTCAATGGCTTGTCCCCGCGAAAGATCAGTCCGAAAGTGCACCTGATCAACCTGGATATCAAGGACTACTGGGTATCCGTGCTGAAACAGCCGGCCAGGGACCGGAAATACAAAAGGATGCTCCAGGCCGAGCTCGAGAAGATCGGGCCGGACATCGTCGTCTCCACCGGACTGCAGGACCGGAATTTCCTGCCGGACATCCGCGTTTCCTCCAATCCTGTCTTCATCCGGGAAATCCATCTTATGAGCACTTACAGGAGATTGACCGCGGAAGGATTCAAGGAAAAGATGCTGTCGCGCTGGTCTGAATTCCTTGATTACCGCTTATCCATCAACAAATACGACCGGATCATCATCCTTTCGGAAGAAGACCGGAGAAAGAACTGGTCTGACAACCCCAAGGCGATCTGCATGCCGAATCCCCTGACGGTGACGTCGAATGTCCGTTCCCTCCTCTCCTCCCAGAAAGTCATCGCCGTCGGACGGCTGAACCGGGAAAAGCATTTCGATGCGCTGATCAAGGCCTGGCGAATCGTCGCCGACCGATATCCCGGATGGACGTTGGACATTTGGGGCGGAAACGGCCCCCTGCACGGTGTTCTCGAAGGACTGATCAAGGAACTGCATCTGGAGGACAGCGTTTTCCTGAAAGGAGAGACCCCGGAGATCTCTTCCAAGATGGCGGAGTCTTCCATGATCGTTTCCACCAGCCGGACCGAAGGGATGCCGCTTGTCCTTCTGGAGGCGCTCGCGGCCGGACTTCCCGTCGTGACGTTCAATTACATGTACGGGGCGGACGAGATTGTCACGGAGGGAGAAAACGGCTTCATCGTGGAAGAAGACGACCTGGAAGCCCTGGCTGACCGTATCGGGAGACTGATTACCGACGAAGCGCTTCGCCGGAAAATGGGCGAGAATGCCTTCCTCTCCTCGCAACGGTTCCGCCCGGAAGTAATCGCCGGCCGCTGGATGGACCTGTTCCGCCAGCTGCGGGCCGGACAAGGCCGATGAACCTGTTCCAAGTAATCCAAAACCGTTTTGAAAGTTTCCGTCATATCCCCTTTCTACAAGGTCGCCCCGTTTATTGAACGGTGTGCCGAATCGTTGTTGGGACAGACCCTTCCGGAAGTGGAATTCATCTTCGTCGACGACGCGTCGCCGGATGACAGCAGAAGCATCCTGGAGAAGGTCATCGCCCGCCACCCGGAAAGGAATGCCCGGATTGTCACCCACGAAGTGAATAAAGGCCTGCCCGCCGCCCGCAATACCGGCCTGGCCGTCGCCCAGGGCGAATTCATCTATCACTGCGACTCCGACGACTGGGTGGAGACGGATATGCTGGAGAAGTTGTACAAAGCCGCCGCGGACCATCAGGCGGACTTCGTGTACTGCGATTTCTGGATGCAATTCGAAAAGAGCGCCAGGTACATGGCCACGCCCGACTATACCGACCCGGAGCAAATGATCAAGGAAGGTTTTCTGGCGGGCGCCATGAAATACAACGTCTGGAACAAGCTGGTCCGTCGGGAGATCTATCTGGAAAGCGGAATCCGCTTCCCGGAAGGGCACGGCATGGGAGAGGACATGACGATGATCCTGCTCGCGACACATGCCACCCGGACGATCCGTGTTCCGGAAGCCCTCTACCATTATGTAAAACTGAATGCCAACGCCTTCTCCAACACCTTCTCCGAACGGCATCTGACCGATATCCGCTTCAACACGGACCGGACATTGAAAGAACTTGAGGACTGGAACGTTATCGACAAAGATCTGTATATCAACCTGTTCAAACTGAACATTAAGCTCCCCTTCCTGTTCTCCGGGGACAAGGCGCAATACAAACTCTGGAAGAAATGGTTCCCCGAAGCGAATCGCTTTGTACAAAAGAACCGTCACCTTCCTTTCCGCACCCGGCTGGTACAATGGTTTGCCGCCAAGGGCCTGTTCCCGATGGTAAGCTTGTATGAATTCCTTATTAACAAAGTCTATTATCGCCTGAGATTCCGCGTATGATCAAGTGGCTTAAAATACTCCTGACCGGATTCCTGGTCAGCTGTTTCTACTTCCCGGTCACCTACTCGTTCCTTCCCATTGCGAACACTAAGAACTTAATGGGAGCCCTTGGTATTATTTGCCTGGGGGTCGTTCTTATCCGGCGGAAGGAGTTTTCCTTTCACCGGGATTTGTTGATCCTACTCCTGCTTTCCGTATTCGTATCCATTGCATCGCTGTTGTCCATCAACATCAACCAGACACCGGACATGACTTACGTGACTTATATCCGGTCCGCCATCATCTGGCTCAGTGGCGCTTTTGCCGTCTGTTGCTGTATCTGGTTGACACACAAGAAGATTGATATACCCTTAATCGTCAATTACCTTGCCTGGGTTTGTGTGTTCCAATGCGTAATGTCGCTTTTGATAGAATTCATTCCCGCCGTACGTCTCTTCGTGGATGCGAATGTCGCTCAAGGACAGGATACGTTGAAGGACCTGGGACGCATGTACGGTATCGGGGCATCCCTGGATGTTGGTGGAAGCCGATTTGCCGTCGTCCTTGTCGCCATCGCTTTCCTGCTTGTACAAAACCGAAAGGACCGGGATAACATCCCCCAGTTCCTCCTAACCATTGCATTTATCATCATTACCGTGGTGGGAAACATGATTGCACGGACTACGCTGGTCGGAGTCCTGGTCGGCTTAGCCTACCTGATCCTCATGGAACTCAGGAACTTTGGTTGGCATCGGTTTGACGAAGATTATCACAGTTCGCTGGGAAGTTGGATTGTCGTCCTGCTCATAACAATTCCTGTCTGCGTCCTCTTTTACAACACCTCTCCTCAGTTCCAGGACATGCTCCGTTTCGGTTTCGAAGGATTCTTCAGCATGGTTGAACAGGGCCATTGGTCCACAGACTCAACTGCCAAATTGGAGACCATGTTTATCTGGCCGGACAACCTCCATACATGGATTATCGGAGATGGGTACTTCGAGAACCAGCGAAACGATCCCAACTATATCGGAGAGCTCTCAGAACGTGGGTTTTACATGGGGACTGATGTCGGATACTGCCGGTATATCTTCTATTTCGGCATCATCGGCCTGATTACCATTTCCGCCGTGATGATCTATACCGGTATCATTGCAGTCAAGGCATTTCCCAAGCAGGCTCACCTGTTCATGCTGGCCGTCCTGTGCAACTTCATCATTTGGCTGAAGGTATCCACGGACCTCTTCCCTTTTCTATCACTTTGTGCTGCTTATACCTTCCTGACCTCAGATTTAGAGTTAATTCGAGAACAAGAAGACAAGGAACGGCAGAATGATGAAAGGAAAAAAAGCAGGACAAAACCTGTCATAAAATGACCCGCAACATCGTCATCTCCGCCGTAAACATCCGGCGAGGCGGGACGCTGACCGTCCTCCGGGACTGCCTGCGCTACCTGTCCGGCCGGAAGGACCTGCATGTCACCGCTTTGGTGCACAAGCGGGAACTGTGCGACTATCCGGGAATCGACTATATCGAGATTCCCTGGAGCATCGACGGTTGGGGAAAACGACTGAAATGTGAGTACGTGACGATGAAGGGGATCTCGGAAAAGCTCCCCGAAACGGATCTCTGGCTGTCCCTCCACGACACGACACCGAACGTGAAGGCAAAGCGGCAGGCGGTTTACTGCCAGACATCCTTCCCGTTTCTGAAGATCCGCCTGCGGGATTTCCGGATGGACAAGAAGATTCCCCTCTTCGCCATGTTCACTAAGTACGCCTACAGGAAGAATGTCCATCGGAACGACTACCTGATCGTCCAGCAGCGATGGTTGCGCGACGGCCTGTCCAGGATCCTCCATGTGGACAAGTCCCGCTTCATCGTGGCCCCGCCGGCCTTCGAAGCGCCTGAAATCGTTGACACTTCCGCCAAGGAGCCTGTCCCCGTCTTCCTTTATCCCGCGGCTCCGGACTGCCATAAAAACTTCGAGCTTCTGTGCAAGGCCTCCGAAAAGTTGGAGAAGAAACTGGGCGTCAACGCATTCAAGGTCATCCTGACCGTCAATGGCGCTGAAAACCGCTATACGGCTTGGCTCCGCAAGAACTGGGGGCATGTCGCGTCCATCGACTTTCACGGCTTCATGGCCAGGGAAGAGTTGTACGACTGTTACGGGAAGGCCGCGTGCCTCATATTCCCTTCCAGGGTGGAGACTTGGGGGCTTCCCATTTCCGAGTTCAAACCCGCCGGAAAGCCGATGCTGCTCGCCGATCTCCCCTATGCGCGGGAGAGCGCTGCCGGTGCAGCCGCCGTCTCTTTCTTCGATATCAATGACGCTCAAGACCTTGCCCACCAGATGGAATTGGTCATTTCGGGAAAAATCAGTAACTTTGGCAGAATATTGCCCAGGACTCCCGAAGCCCCCTTCGCCCAGGACTGGGATGCATTGTTTGCGCTGCTTTTGAAAGATGAAAGTACTTCAGCTCGGTAAGTTCTACCCCATCCGGGGTGGCGTGGAAAAAGTCATGTGGGACCTCACGGGTGGCCTGTCCGCCCGCGGGATCGATTGTGACATGCTCTGTGCCGAGTTGGAGAAGGATGAAATCATCCATCTGAACGGGCATGGACGCGTAATCTGCCTGAAGGCCTGGCGCAAGATGGCCGCAACGATGATTGCACCCAAAATGGTTTCCTGGCTCAGGAAGCACAAGGGCGAATACAATATCATACACGTCCACCATCCGGATCCGATGGCCTGCCTGGCACTCCGCCTGAGCGGTTACAAGGGTCGCGTCATCCTCCACTGGCACAGCGACATCCTCAAGCAGAAGACGCTGTTACGATTCTACGCTCCCCTGCAGCGGTGGCTCATCCGCCGGGCGGACACGATTGTAGGGACCACTCCCGTTTACCTGAAGGAATCCCCTTACCTGAAGGATGTCCAAGACAAGACGGTCGCCCTTCCCATCGGCATCAAACCGGTCACTTTCAATGAAAGGATTGCCGCGGAATGGAAAGAACGCTATCCTGGCAGGAAACTGGTCGTTTCCATCGGCCGCCTGGTCCCTTATAAGGGCTATGGTTACCTGGTTGCGGCCGCGAAGCATCTCGGCCCGGACTACCAGGTCCTCATCGTGGGCGACGGTCCCGTCCGGGAAAACCTGGAAGAAGACATCCGCATCAATGGCGTCGATGGGAACGTGAAGCTGCTTGGTTACGTGGAAGATGAAGAGATGCACGCCCTCCTTGCCGCCTGCGATGTCTTCGTCCTCAGTTCGATTATGAAGACCGAGGCCTTTGGGATCGTCCAGATCGAGGCGATGTCCCTGGGCAAGCCGGTCGTCGCCACCAAGGTCCCCGAGTCCGGCGTTTCATGGGTCAACGCCGACGGCGAATCCGGGCTGAACGTCCCTATCAAGGACTCAGAGGCTCTCGCCAAGGCTATCCGGACCATCTGTACGGACGCCTCCCTTCACGAAAAGTTCTCCAAGGGGGCCCTCGAGCGTTTCGACAGGCTCTTCACCCTGGAAGGAATGATTGATAAAACGATAAAAATCTATAACGATGAAAAGAACGATTAAATGGTCCCTCCTCGCGTTGGTCCTGTCGGTCAGCGCGTGCGTGACGCCGTCCCAGATCACTTACATCAAGGATATGGAGTACGGGAAAGACTACCCTGCCAAACCGGCGCCGGAACTCAAAGTCCAGCAAATGGACCGCTTGAGCATCCGCGTATACAGTAGTGATCCGGACCTCGCCAAGCCCTTCAACGTAGGGGCAATCATCCAGGATGGCGTAGGTACGACTCAGGAAGCAACCTATCTCGTAGATTCACAGGGAAATATCGACTTCCCTGTTCTCGGGACGATTCCTGTGGAAGGAATGACTTTGCGCGAGGTGCAGCGCGATATCGCCAACCGGATTATCGGCTCCGGATACATCCGTGAACCTGTCGTGAGCGTGAATCTGCAGAACTTTACCGTAACGCTGGTCAAGTACGGGACGAGTACCCCTATGACAGTTGCCGGTCGAAGCATAAACCTGCTTCAGGTTGTCGCCCCGACAAATGGAGAAAAAATCAAGGAGGTTGAGGTTATCCGCACGGAGAATGGAGTCCGAAAAGCCTATTCCGTCGATTTCCAGACTATCGAGATGTTTGACTCTCCAGTATTCTACCTCCAGCAGAATGATATCGTGTATGTAAAGCCCGCCCGCTGGATGCGCTCTCAGACCGGTCAAGCCATTCAGCAGTCTATCACCATGATGATGACCTTCGCCAATATGGCAGCCAATATTCTGGTCTGGACCAGGCTCGCCAAATAATAATCCACTTGTTTTTCTCCCGCTATCAAACAATGGAAACGTCAAAGAACAACCATATCAACATCGCTGACCTGTTCCTCTACCTTCTTAGGAACTGGTATTGGTTTGTATTATGTGTCGGTATCGCCTGCGGCTATGCTTATTATAAGTACACTCAGCTGCCGTTCATATACCGGAGCGACGCTAAGGTTATCATCAAGGATCCGAGCAGCTCTGTCAGCGGAACCGCCATGGCTAATTACAGCCGGATGGTCAACATGGTCAACATGACCAACGAAATGCTGCAGTTGAAATCCAAGAATCTGATGTCCGAAGTCGTCAAGACGCTGGATGCGGACGTGAACTATTCCTTCCGGGACCGTCTGCGTGACGTGGAACTGTACCGAAGGACACCGGTCCGGCTGTTTTTCTCCCGCGAGGATGAGACCTTCAACTCTTTCGCAGCCAGAATCACCCCCATCGACCAGAGCACCATCCGAGTCAATCCGATTGCCGGCGGCGATTTCCAGACCATCACTCTTGGCGATACGGTAACCGTAGATGGCCACAAGTTGATCTTTAAACCGACTTCTTCTTATGGTCCGTATTATTACGGAAAAGAGATTATAATCAAGAAGATCCCTGTCCTGAATGCCGCGAACGGTTTCATCTCCAGGCTCAGTGTCACTCAAGGCAGCGGTGCGCTCCTGAATCTTTTCGTCCAGGATTACAACGCCCAACGTGCGAACGATATCCTGAATACGCTGATTGAAAAATACAACGAAGATGCCATTCGGGAAAAGAACCAGAGTGCCATCAATACTGCCGCCTTCATCAACGAACGTCTCCTGATCATCCAGGCTGAACTGGGTGACGTTGAAACCGACCTGGCCCGATACCAGAGCGCACAGGGAACAATGAATATCGGCAATGCCGCCAACGAATACTTAACGAAAAGCCGGGAATTCAACAATGAGATTATCCGGATCGAGACCCGTATCTCATTGGCAGAGTATCTGAAGGACTACCTGACCAGCTCTTTCATCTCATACGACATGATTCCGGTAAACACCGGCCTGGAAGATCCTCGAATCGATAACCGCATCGCCGAATACAACGAGCAAATCAACCGTCGCGCCCGTCTGGTCGAGCAATCCAGCGTGGACAGTCCGGCCGTCAAGGAGGTGGAAGCGAATTTGAACACCATCCGCCAGAACATCCTCGGCTATATCGATAACCTGATGCTTAGCCTGAACATGCGCAAGGAAGACCTGGCTGAGAAGGAGCACGAGTCCATGCAGAACTTCACCCAGATGCCGGCAAAGGCGCGCCAGATGCTCTCCATCGAACGCCAACAGAAGATCAAGGAGTCCCTGTATCTGTATCTGCTGAACAAGCGTGAGGAAAACGCCCTGGCCCAGAGCATGGTGGATAACAACGCCCGGATGATTGATTCCGCGACCACCTCCGGCTCTCCCATTTATCCGGACAGGAACAAGATGCTTCTGCTGGCCTTCCTCATCGGCTTGGCCATTCCGGCGGTTATCTTGCTTTCACTCCTGTTCATCGATACCCGCGTAAAGACCCGCAAAGATGTTGAGAGCGCCATTTCAGTACCATTCCTCGCTGAAATTCCCCTCCGGAAACTCAAGAAGAGCCAGAAGAAAGAAATTAAGAATGGAGTTTACTACGATCCAAACTCCAAAGGAATCTTCACGGAGGCGATGCGCCTGATGACCACCAACCTTGAATTCATGAAACCGGAAGGTACGGACCACGCCGTCATCGCAACGACTTCCTTCAGTGTCAGTGCCGGTAAGACCTTTGTGGATACCAACTTGGCTGCATGCCTTGCGGATGCTCAAAAGAGGGTTATTCTCATCGACACCGACCTTCGCAAGCGAACGCTGTCCAGTCAGTTCGGACTAAAACACAAGTCCGCCGGTCTGTCCAACTACCTGTATGACGACCAGATGGAGATCGGAGCAATCATCCGGAACAATGTCATTGAAGGCGTTGACTTCATCCCTGCCGGCCACGTACCGCCGAACCCTACGGAACTGCTCGGCCGCAAGCGCTTTGAAAATCTCATCAACGAACTCAAGAAGACTTACGACTATATCATCCTGGACTCCGTGCCGGTGAATGTCGTGGCGGATCCTTATGTGATCAACCGCGTTGTGGATATGAATCTCTTCGTCATCCGTTGCGGACAGATCGACAAGCGCATCCTCCCTGAACTGGACACCCTGTACGAGAGTGGCAAACTCAAGAATATGGCCGTCATCCTGAACGGTTCCGTCGTCCGCCGCGCTTATGGCGCCTACGGCTATGGATATGGTTACGGTTATGGATACGGATATGGTTATGGATATGGATACGGAGAAGACGACAAGAAGTAAAGGCCTCACCATCGCCGTCGACTTTGACGGCACCATCGTAGAACATAAATATCCATCCATCGGAAAGGAGAAGCCCTTCGCCATCGACACCCTCAAGGCGCTCGCTGGCGACGGGCATCGCCTGATCCTTTGGACCGCCCGAGACGGGAACCTCCTGCAGGAGGCGGTCGATTTCTGCCACAAGCGTGGATTGGATTTCTATGCTGTGAACAGCAATCATCCCGCCGGTTACCTGTTTCAGGGCAGATCCGACAAGTCCCAGAAAGTGATTGCTGACTTATATATCGACGACCATAACCTGGGCGGACTCCCTGACTGGGGCGACATCTACGAAATGGTCTCCGGAATCAAGCAGGAACGAAAGAAGAAACGTCCTTGGTACAAACGGCTGTTCAAATAGGAATGTTCCTGAATAAAGACCATATTAAAACGCTCTATGCCCTCCTGAGACATCCCGTATATCTGCTGCGGGATAATACCCGGATATTTCATAGCAAGATAGCGTGTCCGTCCGGGAATACCATCAAAAGCAGCAGGGCATGGCTTACCCGCAGCTCCATTTCCATCCAAGGAAAGGATAATCACCTCAACCTGGACCATGCTACCTTTTTCAATTCTGACATCATTGTCAGGGGTAGCGGCCATATCATTGATATTGATCCCGGCACGGTTTTTTTCAATGTCAGGATCAAAGTTATCGGAAACAATAACCGCATCCATATCGGGACCTGTTCGTCGTTTGGGGGCGGTAACATCATTCATGGCGGCCAGTCCATCCAGTTGAATATCGGGAAACACTGTGTCTTTGCAGAGGGATTGGACATCTGGACGACCGACACCCACTCCATTTATTCGGATGTGGACTCTTCCGAGCCTTTGAACAAGCCGGCGTCCATTACCATCGGCAACCATGTCTGGACAGCCAAGGATGTGGCCATCCTGAAAGGTGTAACCATCGGAGATGATGCCGTTATCGGATTCAGATCCCTGGTTACCAAAGATATACCTCCAAAAACCCTCAGTGTCGGGAATCCTTCCCGGGTAATCCGGGACTCCGTCCGATGGGATATTTCCAATCCGTAAGATTTAGCGAACAACGATGAAAAAAGTCATCACATACGGGACCTTTGACCTCCTGCACCAGGGACATATCAATCTGCTCAGGCGGGCGAAGGCCCTGGGCGACTGGCTCATCGTGGGCGTTACGACCGACAAGTTCGACATCGAACGCGGCAAGATGAACTCCTACAACAATCTGATGGAGCGCATCGAAGCCGTCAGGTCCACGGGGTACGCCGACCAGATTGTCATCGAAGAATACAAGGGGCAGAAGATTGACGATATCCAGAAATACGGGGTGGACATCTTTGCCATCGGCTCCGACTGGGAAGGATACTTCGATTATCTGAAAGAGTATTGTGAGGTGGTTTATCTACCCCGAACAGAAGGGATTTCAAGTACGCTTCTGAGAGGAGAACGCCCCTCCGTCAAGGTTGGGATTTTGGCGCCGGACGATGTCAAAAGCAGTTTCATCCGCGAGGCTGGGGTCGTGAACAGCATCGAAATCGAATCGGACCCGGATGCCTGCGACGCTCTCTTCGTCGCATCCCCTGCGGATCTACACTACCAGCAGGTAAAAGAGGCTTTGGAGAAAGGCAAGCACGTACTCTGCGAAACTCCGATTGCTTTCACCACCAAGGAGTCCGAAGAACTGTTCGCAATCGCCGACAGGAAAAAACTGGTCCTGATGCTGTCCGACAAGACCGCTTACTGCCCGGCCTTCGGCCATCTGGTTTCCCTTCTTAAATCCGGTGCCATCGGCGAAATCATGGATGTGAGCGTTTCGGGTCCAAACGGCAGCATGAGCGAGGACGCCGGCATCGCACTGCTCCCGATATTCAAGCTTTTGGGAACCGATTACCGGGATGTATCTTTCTTCACGAGGATGGCTGACGGGAAAGACATCTTTACGAAGGGAATCCTGCGCTACGACAAGGGAATTGCCACCTTCAAGGTAGGACCGGGTGCCAAATCGGAAGGAAACATGGTCATCTCCGGTACAAAAGGCTATGCCCTGGTTCCCGCTCCGTGGTGGAGAACCGATTACTTTGAAATCCGCTACGACGACCGGAACCTGGACAAGAAATGCTTTTATCCCTTCGTAGGCGATGGATTCAGGTATGAAATCAAGGATTTCGTCTCTGCCATCCTTCGGAGCTCCTTCCAAAAGATATTGCGCAGGGAAATGCTCGGCATGGCTGACGTATTGGAGCGGTATCTCTTGGGAAAGAACGTCTATCATCTATAAGAATTGAAACTCCTCTACCTCATCGCCGGAACCTATCGGGCCGCGGGCATGGAAAAAGTGCTGGCGGACAAGGCGAACTGGTTCGTGGCGCACGGGCATGAGGTGGTCGTCGTGACCACCGACCAGCGCGGGCAGCAACCGGCCTTCGCGATGGATCCGGCCATCCGGCAAATCGACCTCGGAATCAATTACGAGGAGACGAACGGTGCATGGTTCCTGAAGAAGGCGGTCCTGTTCCCGTTCAAGCAGTTCCGGCACAAGCACCGGCTGACGGCGCTTCTGGAAACGGAGAAGCCCGACATCACCATATCCATGTTCTGCAACGACGTGGGCTTCCTCCCGAAGATCAAGGACGGCAGCAAAAAAGTGCTGGAAGTGCACTTCTCCCGCTTCAAACGGCTCCAGTACGGGCGTAAGGGCATATGGGCCCTGGCCGACAGATACCTGAGTAACCGGGATGCCGAATACGTGCGCGCCTTCGACCGATTTGTGGTCCTGACCGAAGAAGACAAGGGCTACTGGGGCGACCTTCCCAACATGGTTGTCATCCCCAACGGCGTTCCGCGCAAAGACCCGGCTCCGCTAAAGGCCCATACGGTCATCGCCGTAGGCCGATACTCCTTCCAGAAGGCGCTGGACCGCCTCATCCGGGCATGGGCCGGGATCGAAGACCGCGGAGACTGGAAACTGAAGCTGGTAGGCGATGGAGAATGCCGCCCGCAGCTGAACGCTCTCATCAATGATCTGGGCCTGTACGACACCGTGGAGCTCACCGGAGTCCGGAAAGACATGGAGTCCGTGTACCGGAATGCATCCATTCTCGCACTCTCCTCCCGTTATGAAGGCCTTCCGATGGTGCTTCTCGAGGCGCAATCCTACGGTATCCCCTGCATTTCCTTCGACTGCCAATGCGGACCGAAAGACGTCATCCGTGACGGAGTGAATGGGCGACTGGTCCCTACCGGCGACATCGAAGCCCTCTCCCGTGTCCTTGCCGAGACGATGCACGACCCCGAAGCCATCCGCAGGATGGGTGCCGCCGCCTGGGAGGATGCCCTCCGCTGGGAACCGGAGACGATTATGAATCAATGGCTTAACCTATTCGAGGGTCTGTTGTGAAAGAAGCCTTATTCATTCTGACCTGTGCAGGTCTGTACGAACGGAATCTGAAGCTATTCCCGGAACTGAGCCTAAGGCAATGGAACTCTGTCGTTGCGATGGCCCGCCGCCAGACGGTGGCCGGTATCCTGTCGCGGGGCGTCACGCATCTTCCGAAAGACTATCCCCTGCCGCAGGAAATCCTGCTCCAGCTGGTTGCCGAGGCCAATACCATCGAAAGCCAGGGACGGAAAATCCTGCAGGTGGCGGGCACCCTGGTCGACCGCTTCAAAGCGGAAGGCCTGCATCCCGTCATCATGAAAGGCCCCGAAGTGGCCAAGTATTATCCAGTGCCCCTGCTTCGGGAGTGCGGCGACCTGGACCTTTATTTCGACCCATCGGAGATCGACAAGGCCCTGCAGGTAGCCGGCACGGTGGAAAAGACGCCTGACGGCAGCTTCCATTTCGTGGAAGACGGAATCAATATCGACATCCACAAGCATTATTTCAACCTGCATACGAAGCATCTGCCGGAAATCCCCTCCCCTGAGGCCACGCTGCTCATGCTCTCCGCCCATATCCTCAAGCATTGCATGGGGCCCGGCATCGGCCTCCGTCAGCTTTGCGACATGGCCATGGCCTACAAGGCCCTGCAGGTGCCGCAGGAGCGGTTGCGCCAATGCTTCCGTGAAGCCGGTCTGGAGCGCTGGAACAAGCTTCTGTTCTCCTTCCTGAACAAGTATCTGCTTACGGATGCTCTGTACGAGGAACTTCCGGATCCGAAACCGCTGCTGGAAATCATCCTGGAAGGGGGCAACTTCGGGCACTACGCCCCTACTCGCGGAGCCGCTTTCACCAAAAGCGTCCTCCGCCGCAAAGCGGACACGGCCCGGCGCTATCTGAAACGCCTGCCGTTCTCCCTGAAATACGCGCCCCAGGAAGTGTTTCCCGCCATCGGCGAACTGGTTTCGGGAAACCTTTGACACAAGCCCATAAAAGAATACCCCGGTAGGTCATCTACCGGGGTATTCTCGTATTCTACCGCGTCAGAAACTGTATCCCAGCCCGGCACAGAGCGTATTCCCGAGTGCGGGCGAGGCCGCAAGGAAACTCACGTCCAACCGGATTCCCAAGAACTTGATGCCGGCGCCCAGGCCCACATGGCCGGGAATGGCGCATCCTTCGGAGGCATACCGATAACCGCCCCGCAGGAATACCATTTCGTCCCAGTCCAACTGCGCACCCACAGAAACGCCGTATTCTCCGCTGAAGAAGTAACCGGCATCGGCCAGCACCTCAATTCCCAGTGCATCCGCGAACCGCAGGCACCAATCGGCAGCCACTTTCGCTGAGGCAGGCTGGCGGAACGAGTACCCGGAGTAGGAATCCACCTTCGTACCCAGCGTGGAAACTCCCGCAGTCAGCCGGAGCGCCTTGGACGGCTGGAACGCGACAAAGGCATCCCCGCTGAAGCCGGAATACTTGAATTCCTCCGTCAGCCGCTGCGAGGCAAACCTTCCGTTCACGCCCAGGGCCCATTTCTCTCCCAGTCCGTATGCAACGCCCAGGGCGATGACCTGGTCCGTCGGCCGGAAGCCGTCCATCGCCGCTTCCTTCTGCAGGGCATAGCCCACGGACAGTCCCAGGGCCGACGTCACTTTATAGGCAACGCCTGCATTCACGTGCATCGCCTTGGAGAGTCCCGGCATCCAGTTCTGATACGACACGGACGCATCCAGGGTGCCGTCATAGAACGGCAGGACGGAAGCATTGGAGAAGGCCGACCAGGCGGTGTTCCCCATCGAGGCGGAACCCGCCCCGGCAAAGGCCGAGGTCACCGGGTTCCGGTCGATTTGGGTGAAGGTCAGCGCGTCCTGCGCCTGCAACGTAGCCGCTGCAAGGAACAAGCCCAGCGCCGCCGGTAAAAACCTTCTCATATTACTGCTCATCAACACGATAGCCGGAGAGGTTGATACCGAAGATCACGACGGTACCGCCTGTGACTTCGAAAGTGATCTTCTCGCCTTCCACGGTGTTGCCGTCGCTCTTGCCGCAGAGGCTGAAGTGATACAGCACCTTGTCGCCGTTGCCATCCACGACGAAACTCTTCCAGTTCTTGCCCGCGCTTTCGTTGAGAGCCGGGGTCAGCGGGTTGGAACCGGTAGCCTTGTAGGAAGCGCCGTAAGGCGAAGAGTCGGTATCCTTGGTGAGGATGGTACGTCCGGAATCACGGCTCAGGGTAATCTGAGGATTGCCGGATGTGGCCACGGCGAAGAAATTGAACACCTTCTTGCCGGCCTGCGGCACGATGTAGGCGTTTCCGCCGTCCTCGATCTTGAAGCCCTTGGTGTCCAGGGAATAGTTCAGCTTGATATCGCCGTATTCGGCCTTGTCACCGGCATTGAGAGACACGATGTAATTGTACTGGTTCGTCTGATAGCCGGTCGGATTGGCCGCATTCAGCACCACATAGTCGCTCACGCCCTTGAGTTCCAGGTTCTCAGGCATCGAGTTCCCGGCGCCGACGATCACAAGGTTGAAGCCTTCGTTACCGGTCAGGTCGACGGTCTTGAGGGCATACTTCCCGGGTGCCTTGGCGATATTGGTAATGTCGATGGAGGTAATCTTGTTGTTCGCGAGATTAACCTCGGCAAGGGCATACTGAGAGGAGCCGAAATCGTACTTCGTAAGGGCATTGCCCGACACATCCACCTTCTCCAGCTTACTGAAGCCCGTGAAGGCGACGCTGGCGAGCTTGTTGCCGCTGACGTTCAGTTCCTTCAGGGCAGTAGCGCCAGTCATGGAAATGCTGGTGATCTGGTTGTTGGCCAGGTTGCAATATTCCAGAACCTGCGGATACGGGCAGCTGAAGGAAGTGAGCTTATTCCCGCTGAGGTCCAAATAGACGATCTTAGCATAATAGGAAGGACCCGTGAAGGTGGCGATCTGATTGTTGGCCGCCTCCAGGTGCAGGTTCTGCTTGAGGTCGGTGTAGTTCTTGCCAACAGACAGTGCAGTGAGCTTGTTATTGTTGATGCTCAGCCACTTGAGTTTCGGGAAAGCCAGAATGTCGATCTCGGTGAAACCGTTCTTGTCCAGGTTCAGCTTTTCGATCGGGAAGACTTCGAGACCGGCCAGGTCGCCATCCACGAGACCGCACTCGGAGAAGTCGAGTTCGGTCACGGCTTCGGCTTCCACTTCATTGATGGCACCGTCGCCGTCCTTGTCGAACTTGCCGAGGATGATCTTCTTCACGAAGGGCTCGGCGATGCCTGCCGCAAAATCGTCGATGGCCGGCTGGTCGCCGCCTTCGACATCCACCTCTGTTACCTTTACATAGGTATATTCCCCGGTGTCCGGATTCATATGATAGCTGGACCAGTTCCAGGAAGAAGTCTTGGTGCCCTTGGGTACGATGACCTCCTCCAGGGCGTCGGAATACAGATTCACGCTGGACAGGGCGGTTGCCTTACGGACATCCACGAGCTTGAGGGCCGTCGACTTTCCGCTTCCGCCCAGGGAGCCGACGGACAGCTTCAGGAGCTTGGCGCTGCCGCTGAGGTCGATGGTCTCGAGTTTTGTCGCAGCAGCCGAAAGCTCGGAGAGATTCTCCAGCTTGCTCAGGTCCAGCGACGTGATGGCGGTGTTGTCGATGTTCAGGGTCTTGAGGACGGACGGTTCAGGAAGCGTGAGGCTGGCAAGGGTTGCAGCACCCAGGCTCGCGGATTCAAGCTTGGTGTTCTTGCTCAGGTCCAGCGTCTCGATCTTGGTGCCATAGACCGCCAGGTTGGCGAGTTCAGGGCATCCGGTCACATCCAGGGCCTTCAGCCCCGTGTTGTAGGCATAAATTCCCGTAAGGGCAGGAGCGCTTCCAAGCTTGAGGGTCTCGACGGCGGTCATGCCGCCGATCTGGATGGTCTTCAGGACGTGGAGGTCGCTGAGGTCGATGGTCGTGAGGACGGTGGTCGCACCGTAGCTCTTCTCGATCTTGATCTCTTCCAGCTTCTTGTTCTTGGACAGGTCGATCGACTCCAGCTTCGTGGTGTTTTTGATGGTCACCTTCTTCAAGTTGTAGAAGCACTCGATACCCTTGAGGGAGGAGTAAGCCTTATCGGCTTCGATGACGAGCTCGGTGAGCTTCGCCGCCTCGGAGGCGTCCACCTTGAGGTTCTCGTTATAGTCGGCGGCCGGCGAATTGTAAAGGACCCAGTTCTTGAAGGAATTGTCCTCGAACACGGGATACTCGTAAATACCGCTTTCCTGCTTCACCGTGAAGCTCTGCAGGACGGCTCCGCGGGCATCCTTGATTTCCACGAGGCCGCTGCGGGTATCGGGCGTGTTGTTCTTCTCGATCGTGAGGACCAGGTTCTCGTTGCGGATCTCTCCGGCCTTGGTGATGGCATAGGAAATCCAGGACTGGGCGTCCTCCTCGATAGCCACGGTATAATCCACGTTGGTGACGACAGGGACAACGATTTCCCCGCCCTCGGCAGGCGCTTCTTCAACAGGAGCCGTGATGGTCAGGACGCCACCGTTGAAAATGAGAGAGCGCATGTCGGCGCGGCCCTTTCCGTCCACGGCATAAACGATCACCTTCGCATTGGCGACCGTACCGGCGGTCACCTTCACGACACCGGAGGCGTTGTCGGCCGCCACGGCCTCGGCCCACCAGTCACCGCTGGCAAGGGCATCCACGCGGGATTCGCCGCTGCCCACGCCCACGAGGGTATAAGGGATCTCCGCCGTCTTTCCCTGAACGACGTCGATGGCTTCGGAATCATCGATCTTGATGGAGAAATCCACCATCTTGTCGATGCTGAGCTTCGTTCCGTCCACGAGGGTGAACACGACGGCGCTCTTGGTCTCCTTCACACCGGCGAACACGTTGTCGCCACCGCCTTCGCCCGGCGTAGTGGCAGGACCGACGACGGTCCAGTTCTCGCCGTCATAGGAAACCTCCCAGTTGCCTTCGTTGATCCGCAACTGCGGCGTCTTTCCGTCCTGGCCGGGAGCGCCCGGTTCACCGCTGGAACCGGTCGCGGCGACAAGCCCGCCATTCTCGTCACGGAGGAACTCCCCGTTCACGGTCCAGTACAAGACACCGCCGTAGTCCTTCACTCCGATGACAGGCGTCTCGCCGGGCTCGCCGGGATTACCGGGATCACCGGGGGCGCCGGGATCACCGGGGTCACCGGGATCGCCCTTCTCACCCTTCTCGCCATGATAGATGGTGATGGTCTTGTTGTCCGTAAAGGCAATCGTATAGCCGATAATGGTGCCGCCGCTGTCTTTCACGTCGGACACGCTCTTTACATACACATTCTTGTTCAAGGCATCCAGGATCTTCTGGAGACCCTCGATGTTGGAGTTGATCTTCGAAACCTCATCCTGGAGTTTCTTCACGTCGGACTGGAGCGCAGCGATGTCGCTGTCATGCTTGTCCAGCCGGGTAGTCAGGGCGGAATCGTCATAGCAACCCGTCACCAGCAGGGTGGCGGCCGCAATCCATGCAAGTTGTTTTCTCATGTTCTTATCAGTGTTTGTTGTGTTTCAATCAGTTCAGGATCTCTCCCGTGCTCACGCGGTAAACCTTCATGCCAGGCAGCTGTGCCGGGGAAGACCAGAAGTCATAAGCCTCGGTATAGCCCACTTCGTACGGGTCGGTCACTTCCGCCTTCGGACGGGGGATCGGGATAAAGTATTCGTAGTGCCAGGGGCCATAGTTCCCTGCGGCATCCTCGGCCCAGCCGGAAATCGTCCAAGGGTAGTAGTCCATCAGGTTGCCTTCATCATCCATCCAAGGCTCCTTCTTGGTAGCGCTGCCGTTACCGCAACCATACCACCAGGGACGCGTACGGTAGTACTTCATGTCCTGCATGGAATTGGTCGGATTCAGGTCGAGCGTCATCAGGTGATACTTGCCGCCGGATTCACGGAAGTTCTCCTTCGGAGGCCACACGCCCAGGCACCAGTGCGCCGCGTGCTCGTTCGGGGTGACGTTGATCACCATGACGCAGTCACCCTGGAAATCCACCAGCGGGAACAGGGTCGGGTTGAGGGCCGACAGGTCTTCGCCGCGGAAGAGTTCATACGTGTAGCTGTAATCGGCCTGGCTGGTATTGAAAGGCGGAGCCGGAGCATAGACCTGCCACTCGTACATGGGCGTGGAGTTGGTGCCGCTATAGCCGAATACCAGGATGGAATACAGGGTTTCCGGTGTCACGTGGGTGTGGAGGGTCCGGGTATTGTTGAAAGTATAATAGAGGATGTTCTCGCCGTTGTGCTCATAGTACTCCTCGATCTCATGCATGATCGCCTTGTCATTCAGGGCACTTCCGTTCCGGTAAGGCTCCAGTTCCGAAGTCTCGATGACGAAGTAAGTCCAGTATTCCTCCAGTTCAGGCGTGATAGTGAAGTCGATGCCCTGCCAGGAGGCGCTGGTCACGGTCAGGTCAAAGTGGTTGTTCGATACGCCGCCTTCCGCAGTCGTGACGGTAATTGTATTCACGACCGTGGACCGGATGCCGTAATTGTCGATACCGAACACGTAGATGTTGTAGTCGTGTTCGGGCTTGAAAGTCCAACCTTCGTCGCGACGGCCCCAGATTTCGCGGACACCGGCCTCCAGGCCAGGAAGGTTCTCCCAGCTGAGGTTCTCGATGTTGTAATAGTGGTTCTCGATGCGCTGGGACTCCATGTTGATGATGCGCTGGGCGGCCTGTTCTTTGGAATAGCCTTCCATCAGACTCTTCTCCACGAAGGCGACATAATACCGGGTATTCAGGTTCGAAGGGGTCACTTTCACCTTTACATCCATGTCCTCCACTTCCAGAACGTCGATCTGGAAGGTGCAGTCGTCCATGATGTCGTAGTCCTTGGTCCGGAAGGTGAACACTTCCTGCGGGGCGGTGGTCGCCACCATGTCCAGGTCCATGCCCCAGGCGAAGACCGTGTAGCTCGTTCCGGGCATGAGGTCGGTCGCCTGGTAGGTTTCGACGCCGTGGAAGAGAATCTGGTCCGCCGTGTAGCGCGACAGGAGGGTCTTGGCGTTGTTGATGCTGTTCTGCATGACCGCTTCAGGGGTCGTAGACTGCAGGTCGATCTCCGAAACCCAGTTCATATACCAGTATTCAGAGGTATTGGAGGGGGTCATCATGATGGTGGCATAGTTCTCCGTGATGTCGTGCGCCATACCCGTGAAGGTGAGGCCCGACTCGGATGAATACCCCGTCCGGAACTCGTAGAAGCACATCGCCGTCTTGCGGACGCCAGTCCCCTCTTCCATTCCGTACACGATGAACACATAGTCCGAATCCACGGCCAGTCCGGAATAGGGCATGGTCACCGCATCCTCCTTACTGTACAGACTGGGAATCATCGAGAACAATTGGGAAAGAGGATGACCGTGCTGGTCGGCAAGCCGGTTCAGATAAGCCAGGTCAGACTGGTACAGGGCCTCGCCGAAAGCGAAATCGCCGACGTGGTTGTTATCGTCCTTCACGTATTTGTTGAAGTCTTCCTTGTCCAGGACCTCGAAGAAATACCCGCCATGGTATCCGGTCTTGCGGGTGATATCGAACGTCGCACCGAAGGGGCCGACCTTGCTGATACTGATTCCGAATTCGGAATACTCCCACTGGCCCTGCGTAATGTCCACGGTCACGCTTTCCGCACCGGTATAGCTCAGCTCCACCTTGGCCGTGCGGCTTGCGGACAGGTTGTCGGCAAGGATGACGGGAACGCCGTCCGCGCCGGGCGTGCCGAGGGAAATCCAGTCGGCCGTCTCCACCAGGCGGGCGGACAAGGTGGTTCCGCTGGCGGGATTTACGATGGTCACAGGAAGCTGATACGTATCTCCCTTTGCCAGAAATGTAGTCGCTTGCGCTTGGATGACAGGCGTTTCCGTCTTTGGTCCGGGCGGTTCAGGCTGTGGCTTCGGTTCTGGTTCTGGTTCTGGCTTATTGCAGGAAGCGACAAAATCCGTGGCGAGAATCGCCATGAACAAATAACGGAAAGAAAGTTTCATATCGTTCTGTTTTGACATATAACTTTCAAATATATTCATTTTTTTTCACAAAAACCGTATATTTGTCTGAAATCATAAGGATAACATGCGTTTTTCAAAAAATTTTAAATGTCCGACCGCTCTCCTTCTCTCATTGACGGTCCTGTCAGGATGCCATGACTCCCTCCCGCCCATTCCGGAGGAACCCTCCCAGGCGGAGACGAACTTTTCGCCATTCATCCCGGGCATCGTCACCGTCCAGTTCGACGAAGAGACCGCTGACCTCATCGAGCGATCCCTCCGGGGTGGCGACGCCATTGCGACGAGGGCACCACAACTCGGCGGCGTCTTGGAAGGGATGGGTATCAAGTCCATCCGGAGAGTATTCCCGGATGCCGGCGAGTTCGAACCCCGCACCCGCCGTGAAGGACTTCACCGCTTCTACTATATCGAATATGACGAAGAAGTTCCCGCCACCCGGGCCGCCGGCGACCTGGCCGGGATTCCCGGCATCGTATCCGTGTCACCGCAACTTCCCGTGCGTCCGCGCGGATTCAACGATCCCTATTTCTCCAGCCAGTGGCATTTCGTGAACGGGCGCTATACCGGTGCCGACATCAACGTGCAGAAAGTCTGGGACGAATTCACCGTAGGCAAGAACACGGTCATCGTGTCCGTAGTGGATGAAGGCGTGTACATGCAGCACGAGGACCTGAACGCGAACCTGATTCCCTGCCTGGAAGACGGTTCCGGAAGCTTTAATTTCAACAACAATACGCCTACGGTAGTCCCCACGCAGGGACACGGCACCCACGTGGCGGGCGTCATTTCCGCCATCAGCAACAACGGAATCGGTGTCGCCGGCATCGCCGGCGGTGACGCCGCGGCCGGCATCCCGGGCGTGAAGGTGATGTCCTGCCAGATCTTCGACCTGTTCGGCAACCAGCCCGACCTGTTCCAGGCCATCAAGCACGGCGCCGACCACGGCGCGGTCATCCTCCAGTGCAGCTGGGGCTTCTCGCCCGACATGGACGGAGACGGTTTCACTACCGAAGAAGAAATTGAACTGTACCGCTCCTATACCATCGACGACCTCCCCGAGTACAAGGCGGCCATCGACTACTTCATCAAATACGCAGGCTGCGACAACGACGGGAACCAGCTCCCCGACTCGCCCATGAAGGGCGGCGTGGCCATCTTTGCATCGGGCAACGACAACTTCGACTACGACCCCCTCGTCTCCTATGAGCCCATCATCGCCGTCGGCGCATTCGGGGCCACCGGCAACAAGGCCTCCTATTCCAACTACGGTGACTGGCTGGACATCGCCGCTCCGGGCGGAGACGGCAAGCTGGGCATCTACAGCACGCTCACGAACAACCGGTACGGCGGAGCCGACTGGCAGGGAACGTCCATGGCCTGCCCGCACGTTTCCGGCGTCGCCGCCCTGATCGTCTCCTATTTCGGGGGACCGGGCTTCACGGCGGAAGAGTGCCGGACCCGCATCATCCGGGGCGCCGTTCCCAATTACTTTACCGGAACCCGCTACATTGGCCGGAAACTGGACGCATACGGGGCCTTTACATTCGACATGGACACCCCGGTGAAGGACCCTGTCCTGGCCTGGGTCGGTGAAACCCCGTCCAAACTGCACTACAAGGCGGTCACCGACGTTCCCTTTACCGTCAGTGACCCGCTGAACATGCGGGTATTCCTTACCCTCTCGCCCGAAGCGGAGGGCGCCTCCATCCAAGGTGATGACGAAAGCGGGTATTCCCTCCATCTGGACGCCCAGGAACTGGGCACCGGCACCCATTCCTTCAAGATTACCGCAACCAACGAAGACCAGGGAACGGCTTCCATCAGCCTGACCGTTTCCATTTCCGAGAACCGCACGCCGCAGGTCGAAAGCATTCCTTCAGGCATCGTCATCGACGGCCCGGGAGAGAGCAAGACCCTCCCGCTGAACGAGTGGTTCAGCGATCCCGACGGCGATGCGATCGCGTTTGACGCTTCCCTGGAAGCTCCGGAACTGTCGTCCCTGGAGATGGGTGGAGACGGAGTCCTTACGGTCAAAGCCCTGAAGGCCGGAGTCAGCACGCTCCAGGTCAGTTTCTCCGACGGTCTTCTGTCGAATGCGGTCTATATTCCCTTCGCCGTCAAGGATCCGTCCCGGCCGGCCTATGCATATCCGGCCGTCGCCACCGACGATATCCGGATCGCCGTAGATGCCGAAAAGAAAGTTTCCGTCACCATCGACATTTACTCCTCCACCGGAGCCAAGGTCCTTTCCACCGGGAAGGATGGAGATATCTTCCACCCTATTTCCCTCTCCGTCAAGGACCTGGCCCCTGGCACCTATTCGGGCAAAGTCTCTTACGACGGAGCGGTCCATACCGTCCGCTTCACGATAATCTAGCCCAGGCGGCGCGCAAGCGCACCTTTTGAAGCACAACGTACGAATGGTCAATAACTTGGCCATTCGGGGAATTGTGTTATCTTTGTAAAAATTATAGGATATGAAAAAAGGCTGGAAAATCTTCTGGTGGACCGTCCTGTGCGTCCTGATCGCCCTGGTAGTGACGGTAATGGCCATCTGGGGCCGTGAAATCCGCACCCTGGCGACCGTGAAGTCCGTCGCTGGAAATGAATACCTGTACACGATGCAGTACCGGGCAGGCTATGACCTGGACGACGTCATCAAGAAGGATGTGGACACGAACCCGGAACTCCTGGAATACGTCATTTCCCGCGTAGGTAAAGGATTGCCCATCCAGATGAAGAGCTCCCAGGTGGCCGACGAAAACGGCGAGATGGATGTTTTCAACTGCACGAGCTTCCAAGCCTTGAAAGCCGATGGAGAAGGTTTCTGGTACGGCCGCAACTACGATTACTTCAAGAACCCTACGATGGTGACGTTCTCCCATCCCAAGAAAGGGTACGCATCCATCGGCGTGAGCGACATGTCCCACTTCGGCTATTCCCTGGAAAAGCTTCCGACCAAGTTCCTCTCCCGCCTGAACTGCCTTGCCGCGATCTACGCCCCCGTGGACGGCATCAACGAGAAAGGCCTCTGCACCTCCATCATGGCCCTCCCCAAGCAGGCCTCGCAGCAGGATACGGAGAGGCACGATGTGGGGACGACCATCATCATGCGCCTGTGGCTGGACCGCTGCGCGACGGTATCCGAAGCCCTGGAACTGCTTGAGACCGTGGATGTCCGCCACGACGCCTCGGTGGGAGCCGGCTATCACTACATGGTGGCCGACGCAAATGGCGACTGCGCCATCGTCGAGTTCGACAAGGAAGACGGCTGGAAGACGATGATTCTCCGGAAGGACCCGGAACAGAATGCGATGCTGGTCACGAACCACCTGCTTTCACCCAAGTACCGCACCGATGAGCCCGACATCGCCGTGGGCAATCCCAACAGCAAGAGCTGGTGGCGCTACGAGACGGCCAAAGCCTATCTGGACAGCCTCGGCGGTTGCCTGACCTTCCCTCAGGTCCAGGAATGCCTGGCCCTGGTCCACTGGAAGGACCTCCCCATCCCCGGCGGCAAGGTGGAAGACACGCAGTACAGTAATGTCTATGACCAGCAGAACCTTACGCTGGCCCTGCGCAACTGGAACGATTACGAAACCACCCACCGCTTCGAACTGAAGTAGGCGGGTCTATCTCCCCCTATTCGACCTTCGCGCCGGTGACGGCGTATTTCTCCTTGAGGAGTTCCACCACCGGGCCCATGGCCTTGGGGAACACCTTGCGGAGGTCTATCTCGTCACTTTCGGAAAGAACTTTCTTGAGGGCGCGCATGAAATTGTCCTTGATTTCCGTAGCCAGGTTCACCTTTACGATGCCGTTGGCGATCGCCTCACGAACCTGATCGTGCGGAATGCCGGAACTGCCATGCAGTACCAGGGCAACGGGCGTAGCCGCATGAATGGCGGCCAGGCGCGGGATATCCAGATGCGGCGGAAGCTTGTAGAAGCCGTGAGCTGAACCGATGGAAACGGCCAGGGCATCCACGCCGGTGCGGTTCACGAACTCCGCGGCCTGTTCCGGCGTCGTAAAACCACCCCCCTGCTCCTGGCCGAGCTTGGCCACATAACCCAGTTCGGCCTCCACGTTCGCCCCGTACGGTCTGGCCATCTCCACGGCCTTGGCCGATGTAACCACGTTCTCCTCGAAAGGCTTCTCGGAAGCGTCAATCATCACGGAGTCGAAGCCCTCGTCCAGGCACTTCTGCACCAGTTCCAGGCTGGGGCCATGATCCAGGTGGATATACCCCTGCAAGCCGTAGTCGGCCAGGACCTGACGCCCCATCTTGTAAGCCGTGTGCAGGCCCATATAATCGATGGAGGAACGCGTCAGCTGCAGCATCACCGGCGCGCCCATGGCCTGAGCGGCCTTCGCCACGCACACCAGCGTCTCATAATTATAGAAATTGGTCGCCAGCACGGCCGTCTTCCGGGCCTGGCAGTCGTAAAGGACTTCTCTGATGGTTTTCATTGTATTACATTTATTACCAATGACAAAGATAGCCACTTTCCCCCGAAGCGTCAATAGCAATTAATGGGGATGCCGTGCGGGTATAAACGAAAAAGCCAGGCTGTCCGTCTGGCTTCAGTCGTAGCCCTAAATGACATTTTGTCGAACCTTTTTCTGGAGGACCTGGAGAAGATTTGGGCACTCCGAAAGTGGATTCCAGACCCTTGCAATCCACTTTTACATTACCTGAAGCAACAGGATGATGATGAAAAATGACACCATGAAGCAGGAGGTGTTTTCCACTTGGGGTACAACTGTGTTTTGCAGAAGAAGGAAAAAGTGTTACCTTTGCATCGAGATAATAAAACGTGGCACGGATGAGGTAATTCGCTAAGTGCAAAGACCCCGCCTCGAGCCTCACCGAAAGGTAAACATCCACCACGTAGTCTTGGGGCAAAAGTAAAGGATGGCCAATTGGCCATCCTTGTTTTATGCTTCCAATGCCGTAATACAATATTGAATCTTCTCGTGCGTCCTTCTTTTGACACCGACGGTCATCTTCACAGTCCCAATTCCGGGGCATCGGTAATGCATGATCAGCATCTTTTCGAATCCTTTCTGGTTCCCGTTCTTTTTTACCGGAACCGTATTGACTGTTTTGGCTCCGGTAAGAATGGCGTCTAACTGAAGGATGGCCAGGGTAGAAAGAAAGGTTCTTGACGCATGCGTACAGGTCTCCGTTATCGATACAAAGCGGATGTTGATATACTCTTTCAAAAACATATTGTATCGACGCTGAAGAGGATTTTGTTCTTTCCATTCCCTGTAGAATCTGGAAATGATTGTTCTTCTCAAAACTATCTCTTCCGGCGAATCTCCTTTGGGGATAATCTCCTCGGAAACGACCTCTTCCCCAACTTCACGCGGCGCAATAGGAATCGAGCAGATATCCGGCTCTTCAACGAAACCAATCAGCATTTCAAACGGTATCCCCATCACAGTTGCCGCTTTATGAATTGTCTCCAGGTTCTTGGATCTAAACAGTGCCTTGACATTCTGCTTCCGAATCCCCATCTGCCTGGCAAACTCACTCTTGCTCATTCCTATCTTCTCAAGCAGCGCCTCTCCCTTTGCTTCAAAGTATATCTGATTCATATATCATCTTTTCTACAAAGGTAATAATTAAATATTACCCTACAAACAGAACACAAAGAATTATTCCTTTTGCCCTCTTTGGGTATTAAGGAGAAGACAAAAAGGAATCTCGATCGTATTTTGTATTATCTCATTTGTATCGTCATCGGAACTTCAAGTCTCAAACCGCCCCACTTATCATCGATGGTATCACCCCTGTTCAGCCACATCATCAAATTCCCACGCTCATCGTCCTCTTGATATCGGGGATGAGTTCGGCGGCGTGGTCAAGGATGCGGACGGTGATGTCGGCGTTTCCTGTTGTGTATTTCTCGGCAAGCTCGCGATTGAACGTCCATTTGATATTCTTCCCTGCCGATAATGCCGATGTCAAGGTGCTGCGGTTCGTCTCGGTCATTTCATAAGCCGTTCCATTCACCTCGAACTGAATCCCCGGACCGATATAGCAGAGACCGCCGGAGGAAGGAAGATCAATGTTGCGGGCCGATGATGAGAAGGCGGCATCCACGGCGTTCTTTTGGAGGATTTCACTGGCAATAAACTCGTCCGTCTTGAAGAAATGCCAGTCTCCGCCCTCCTTCACCACGCCGTCATCGTCCTTGTACTTCATCTTCTCGGCCCGGAAATAGTTCTCCTGCATGATGGTACTGGCTCCTTCGAGGGTGACGCCGGGATGGGTTTTCAGGAGGATGGAAAGGAAGTTGCCGAGAGTGGCACTGAATGCTGCGGTAGGGTAGGATGCGTGGATGGAAGTGTCTTCATATCCGTCCAGAGATACGCCAGCAACAAAGGGAACGACCATATTGCCCTTCCCGAAACCAACGAAAGGCCTTGTTGCAAGATTATCCAAGAATATATTCTCCTGATAAGGAACATATGCCGAAACGGTGTATTTATTGTTCTTATAACTTGTGACACTCGCTGACGAATAGGCTCCGATATAAGGGAACGGGTTGAGTGTCGTGTTTTCTTCTAATGTCACCTTGACAGAACCGGTAATCTTTCCTCCTGCGCAGCTAACAATTACATTGTCAGATTCAAGAACGTCACGAAGTGCGCGATAGTAGGGGTCTTCCTGCTTTTCTTCTTGAGTTTCCCAACCAAGCCAATCATATGCACAACTGGCCATAATCATTATATCAGGATTCTTGATGATGTAGTCAAGAAGGCAATCCCATGAGCCACCGCACGCAATGATTAAGGCATCTGGAACTAGGTTTTTAATACGTCCATATCCTTCGTCGGCATGGGAAGAGACGCAATATACGTCATCCACGCCAATGTTTTCGCAAGGTATCTGTTCCGGCGCTTCGCCCATGATGATATACTCCATATTATCCGGCCGGTACCATTCACTTGCCACATAGGATACAAGGATGTGCGGATAAATGAATAGCTTTCCTTCTGGACCGAAGCCGTCATACCAAGTCACATCCGTATATCCGTTGACGTCATAAGCCTTGAACTTGTCCGTCACCTTCACCTCACTCAGGGTAGGCGCAGTATATGCCGGCTTGCTCACGCTCACCACGCATCCGGCGGTGAAGCCTTCCACAGCAGCCGTGATGGTCGCCGTTCCTACCGTCAGGGCTTTCACCACACCGGCATCCACGGAGACAACATC
>JAFPWG010000022.1 GCA_017395045.1 Bacteroidales bacterium | reverse complement strand
GATCATCGTTATGCCGAAGATGATGAGCATTTCCACACCTCCGTGTCCGATACCGTAGGCAATGCCGGGGAGGGGTTCGGAGGGCTCCTTTTTCATCAGGAACTTCATGGAAAGGAAGCGGCCGGTTTCTTCAAAGATTCCGGCGGCCAGTCCGCCATAAATGGCATATCGGAGCGTATTGTCCAGAATGGATGCGCCATGCGGTCCCTTCAGGACCAGTTGATGCAGGATGCTTTCCAGAACCAGGGCGAACAGGATGAATGTACCGGCACCGATCAGGATGGTAGACAGCCTGGCATGATGCTTACGCACCAGATAGACGGACAGGCAGACGGGAATGACAATGCCCAAAACGGCATCGACGGCCATCAGGATGAGCGAACTCTCAGGAACCATTTGAATAGTGTTTTACGATTGTAAAGATAACGACATTCCGGCGAAAGACCAAATAACCCGGGACGCCGACTCCTGTCTCCGGGAGGGCGAATGGAACTGACGACAGATCGATGGATAACTGTTCTGCCAGAATCTACCAAGAGGACTTCACCTGCTGCCGATGCGACGACCGGAAGGCGCCCGCTGGGGCGGACTTCAATCCTTCATCGATGGGCTTAACCGACAAGGGGTATTTACCAGATGAAGGGAATCACTTTGTACTTTACCTTCTGCTTGTACTCCCTGTAACCCTCCAGCCCTTCTTCCAGGACCTTTTCCTCATTCTTTATCCGCTTGGCAATCAGCGGAATATAAAGCAACATAATGAGGAGAGAAAAAGGTGAAGCGAGTACCAGCGGCATGGCCAGGAACAGGACGGTCGTGGCCATGTACATCGGATGTCGGACGACTCCATAGAGTCCCGTGTCGATGACTTTCTGATTCTCCTGAACCTCGATGGTCCGGGACAGGTAGGTGTTCTCCCGCAACACCTCCGCGTAGAGCAGATAGCAGATCAGGAATAGCCCTGCCGATACCCAAACGGCCCAGTCAGGCAGCACGCACCAGTCAAACCGCCAGTTAAGGCCCGCCACGACAAACGCGGCGACAAACAGGAGGCCGCTGAGTTTCACGACCGTCTGCTGCTCCTTCTCTTCTTCTTTGGCATTCAGCCGCTTGCGAAGCAATTCCGGATTCTTCGCCATCATGACCAGGCCGGCGAAGAACATCGGCACAAACAGGATGCCCATCAGCAGCCAGGCTTGCCAATACTGAAGCGACCCCGCCGGCAGGAAAAGCAGCAGGCCAATGACGATAACCCCGAGCAGAAATTTGCCGACGGCTTGCAGGAAGAGTCTATTCTTGTCCATAAACTAATCTGATTTCAGGTTTGTCTTTGCCTGGGGAGCAGTCCAGCCCACAGATGGCAAGCGTTTTCACAAAGGTAATTGTTGTAGACTACAATGATATACTATCGAACCGCACTCTCCTCGAAGGGTTACTCCGATTTCAATCATTCTTCAACAGGTTTGGGGATTGAAATAAGAAGCATTTCCAGTCTGTTGGCCACTTCTTCCGGATGGTCGACCAAGAGTTGTCCGTGATTCATCCCCGGGAATATCTCGACGTGGGTATCAGGGTGCAGGGAACACAGGTGCCTGGCTTGAGGTTTAGCCACAAAGGCCTCTTTGGTTCCATACCAATAGTGGATGTCGGCCCCCTGGATGGATTCCAATTTGTGGGTATAGACGTCCTTGTATCCTTCACGCACGGCTTTTCCCTTGCCGGACGGCCACACTTTCTTGCATTCTTCAAGCAGGACATCGAAGTAATGGGAATGGAAAACCCATCGCCAGAAGCCCGTCCAGTGGTAGCAGGTCCATACATTGAGGCTCTGATAGTATCGCAAGGGATCCACGCTCCACTTGGGAAGCGGAAGCAGTGGCGCGGCGTCCATGATGGCGTGGTCAATGACAATCTCATTGCGTTCCATCATCCGGGAGAGGATTTTCCCGCCCAGAGACAGTCCGTAGGCTATGTCCAAATGGCCGCCCAGTTTTTCATGAACGTATCTGAGAATCTGCCAGGCCTGGTCATCGACGGAGGTAAAGGCCGATGGCTTCCCCAGCAGGAAGCCGTCAATGCCGGCCGCAACGATGTGGAACCTGTCTTTCAGGATATCGATCAGCGGCAGGAATATCTCGTAAGATACTCCAAGCCCGGGAATCAGGAGCAGACTGGGATTCCCTTTGTCGCCATAGGTGTTGAAGGTCATTTCTTGAAAGTGATGAATCGCCCCGTACGCTTTTTATATTCCAGGTACTCTTCTCCGAAATCGGCCTCCAGACGCTTTTCTTCCGATCGGACTTGCAGCACCATCAATCCGGCCACAATCGCAAAAACCAGCAGCGCCCACCAGTTCCAGAAGGCAAGGACAACGCCGATGTAGTAAAGATAGGTCCCGGACAGCATCGGATTCCGGGACAATCGATAGGGTCCGTCTGTCATCAAGCGCTTGGTTCTTGGTGCCACCTCGTGCCCCATCGCGTCAAAGGGATTGCCCTTCCCGACACGTTTCATGTACACGATACTCCATACACTGAGCGATAATCCCGCTAATGCAATAAAGGCCGATAAAGATAGACGCGTCACGGGAATATCCGACCAGGAAGGCATTCTGGAGACTACCCACATCAAAGACGGAATTCCCGCGATAAAAATGGCAAAACCCAGAAAGTATCCCAGAACTTGTTTCATCTCAATCCGATTGTCCGTTGTAAAAATAACCATATCCTGCGAAATGTACAAATGCCATGGCGATGGTCCGGGCTGCCCCATACGTCCGTGACCATTCTCTCGACGAGGTCGAGATTGTCGGGGAAAAACTGTTCTATCTGCATAGGGAAGGATGGATCGGTTTATTGTTGTGAAGATAGCCACATTTCTCCTCATCTCCAAAGGAGATCCTTTGTTTCGTCCACGAATAGTGCTTTCTTTGAGGACGAGGATGGGCCTGTGAAAACGAAAGCCAGCCCTAAGGCTGGCCTGTTTCGTAGACTATACCGGTAAATTCTCGAACCTTCTGGAGGATCTTAAGAAGGTTGAAGGATTTGCACAAAGAGTTAGTCCTGATAACTGATTCTGCAAGAATCGACTCGGAACTGTTCCGAATTCCTTTTTGAGTATCCGGGAGAAATGCTGGGGATATTCAAATGAACAGAGGGACAGATTGTGTCGCCCTGCTAAAACTTCACACAAAACTTCAGGCTTGCGGACCAACGGCTGAAACGGCCGGAAGAGTGGATTTTGTCGAAAACAACTCCGGAATCCGACAGTTCTTCGGGAATCTTGGTCGCCCCTTTGTAGTTGTAGCTGTCATAACTGCCCGAGAGGCCGAGAAAAAACCGGTCCCAGGAATAAATGGCCCCAGCCTTGAACACATAGTTCACGTGCAACTTGCCGTTGATGACATTCTTGGTCGGGACCGGATCCCCTTCCTCCCAATTGTTGATCATGGTGGAGGAAAACTGGTTGAAGAGGGTGACCATGGGAATGGCCGTCACGTTGAAAGTCAGGTTACGGAGTCCCTTTCCGTCCGGTCCGGGCTGTCGGTGGAAAGGAACCAGATTGTACGAAAAACCGCCCCCGAAGGAAACCTGCCGGGTGTCTTGCCGGACCAGCCCGAGCAACATGTCGGAAACGATGTCTTCGTCCGGATCATACTCGACCGATCCCTGAAGGTATTTGACCCCGAACATCCAAGTCCCGGCGGAACGCCGCTGGACCACATTCCCTTTGTAGGCTGCGGAATAGGCGAAACTGCGCCGGTTGAAGGCGTAGAACGCATCGGCGATGAACGTGGTCATGCGCCCCGGATTATCGGTCTGGCCGGAGCCTTCGATATCCCACCCGTCCCCGAGCGATATTCTCATTTCATAGTCAACAGGCCGGCGGAAGTCGAAATACTGCAATTGAATGGCATAGCCCGGGGCGAGATAGTCAAAGGAGAAAGTCGTGTTGGTGTTCCCCTAGTCACCTCCGATTCGCTGGTTCCAACCCAGAGTAAGGTTGCCGTACCCGACCTGGATGCCGATTCCCTTGTCCACGCCGCCCAGGAGCTTGGATGAGGCGAACGCATCCACCTTATCGAATCCGCCTCCTTCTTCTTCCATGTACGTAAAGGAACAATCAATGTTGTTTTCCTGGGTGATTCCCGCCTGGTGCAGTTCGCCTGACACCGCGACGCTCCAACGTGCGGCCGGCTGATAGACTGCACTCGTGTCCAGTTCCATGGATGGAGCAGAAATCATGTCGACAATCTTTCCCCAAAAGGAATCCGGCCGTTGAGAATGCGCCGGAATGCAAAAGACCGGCAGAAGGACGAGAAGAATGAGTGTTTTTCGAAGATCAAGCATGGTTTGTTTCACTGTATCCACAAAGGAAGCGTGTTTTCCCACAATTCCAATCGTCAATTTCAAAGGATGGCCAAAAGAAAACTGCAATAAAAAAGCACTTGCGCTTTTCTGTGTAGGCTACACCGGTAAAAACTCGACCCTTTTGAAGGATCTCAGAGAAATGAGGTTTAATAGCCACATTCTGCTATGTCTCCAATGATCTGGATGCAAACTCCGGGTATCAGAGCGTCGAATGTAATTCGCGATAGATTAATCGATTACGAATAATTGGCTAGGCTTATTTGCCCGGGCAAAATGATGGAAGCGGCTGATAATCAGATTGATACATTCGACGGCCACGGCCCGGGTTAGGCGTATGGTGGCAGATACGAGAAAGCCAGCCTGATGGCTGGCCTGTTTAGTAGACAACTATGATAATTTCTCGAACTATCTGGAGGATCTCGTGAAACTTGAAGGGTTAGCGGAAAGTGTTCAAGATTCCTGAAATTCTTGCCGATATCGGCAAAAAATGTTATATTTGTAGTAGTTGATTAAGAAAACTTGCCGATAGATATGAACCTGATTACTGTCAGTCAATATGCCGAGATGCACGGCCTTCCTGAGCGGACTGTCCGGAATTGGTGCAATGCGGGGAAAATGCAAGGGGCATTTCTGGCGGGGAAGACCTGGAACATCCCTGCCGATGCTCCTCTGCCTAAAAAGAGCAAATCGAAGGTCTCGCCGCTTCTGAAACGGCTCCGGGAAGAGAAGGAGGGGAGGGTCAGCGGAGGCATCTATCACCGTACCCAGATTGACCTGACCTACAATTCAAACCATATTGAAGGCAGTCGCCTGACCCACGACCAGACCCGTTACATCTTCGAGACCAATACAATCGGCATCACCGATGAGACTGTCAATGTCGATGATATCGTTGAAACGACAAACCACTTCCGTTGCATCGACCTTATTATCGACAGGGCTGAAGAACGGCTGTCGGAGAGCATGGTCAAAGAATTGCATCGAATCTTGAAAACTGGTACGTCCGACAGCAGGAAAGAATGGTTCAACGTCGGTGATTACAAGAAACTGCCCAACGAGGTAGGTGGTCGAGATACTTGCACGCCGGATCAGGTACATACCCGGATGAAGGCCCTGCTTTCCGAATACAACGCCAAGATAGAGAAGACGTTGGAGGATATTATCGACCTTCACCAAAGATTCGAGTTGATACATCCCTTCCAGGATGGAAACGGTCGCGTGGGGCGTCTTGTCATGTTCAAGGAATGCCTGGCAAACGGGGTGGTTCCGTTCATCATCACCGATGACCTGAAATGGTTCTATTACCGCGGTCTCAGTGAATGGGGGCACATCAACGGCTATCTTACCGATACCTGCCTGACCGCTCAGGACAATTACAAGGCGCTGCTTGATTATTTCAAGATCAAATACTAGTCGGGGTGACAGTTTCGGTAAACCTATATCAGGACAAGACAATTCCATTTCACGCCTGGATTCCCGGGCTTGGCCGTAAATGATGCTGACGATCAAGCCCGCCCCGGAAGACGGCTTCTGCAGCCGCGTAGCGGCGGGGGTGAAAGAGGCGAAGCCTCCGCTACTAAACAGAAAAAGCCAGCCCCGAAAGGCTGGCCTGTTTAGTAGAACAGCTGTTAGAAATTTCGAACGAATTCATCAACGGATTCAAGGCGGTGTTAGAGTTCAAATATTAGAGTCAGTATTTCCACTCATATTCGACAGTGTCCACATCGAGTTGCAGCACAATGCTCGTCTCTGCCCATAGATGAATAATCATGTCTTTGTACGCAACATAGTGGTGGAGATACTCTAAATTGTGCTTGGTGAGTTTTAGTAATGCATCGTGTTTTCCTTTCTTAAACTCGGTTAAACATTTATAACCGCCGTGACGATGACATATAGAAGGCTTCATGAACCGATATAGTTCATAGTCCTCCACTGCATTATAGAAATGGTATTTAATGACCAATGACTTTGCATTTGGTCTTTGATGAGCTATAGAATCATATTCCGAAAGATTATCCTCGAAAACAAAAGAAATGAGCTGCTTTTCTTTGTCAACAAGAATCGTCTTTATAACACAGTCATGAGGAGTGGGCATACTCGGCAACACATCAGTGTCTAAATGGTACAGTTCGTTCATAAAGAGTTATTAGTAGTCAATGTCGTTTCATAAAGCAAAGATACAAGATTTCAAATGAAAATCAATTTCGAACTTGAAATGGGGACTCTACAATGGTCTAGACACAAAAAAAAGGACACTTCCGAAGAAATGTCCTATTTAGTAGACTACACAGGTAAAAACTCGAACCTCCTGGAGGACATTGAAAAGTTGGATAGATTCGCGGAAAGTGTTGAGGATGATTTACTTAATTTGATGATTGATAAAGCGGAGAGTTGAGATTATAAGGTGGTTAACATACGTCTCCTCGAACTATTCTGGACCTGCTATGATGCGAATGTAGGCTCAATTCTCTTCATAATTTGATGTGAATGGTTGTAAGATTCGCTTCATTTGTATATTTTTGCAAGAAAATAAGCGAGTTATGAGACCTTACTACATCTGGCAATATCCTGACTGGCCCCATTTCCGTTGGGAAAGTGACAGACTATTGAACCTTCTTTCCAAAGTGCGTCTATTGGAAGGACGCATCGCCGGAATGATGAGCGGTCTCGGATTCGGTATTCAGTCCAAGACATCTCTGGACGTTATGACTGAAGACGTCATCCGATCCAACGAGATAGAAGGGGTTCTGTTGAATGCAGACAGGGTGCGCTCGTCCGTAGCAAAGCATCTCGGTATTCCCACCGAAGGTCTTCCCGAGCCGGATCACTACACGGAGGGGATTGTTCAGGTAATGATCGATGCCGTCCGTAATTACTCCGATGAGTTGAGCGAGCAGCGTCTGTTCAATTGGCATGCCGCTTTGTTTCCCACAGGCCGCAGCGGTATCCATCCTATAACAGTGGCGGGTTGGAGAGTTGGAGAAGAACCTATGCAGGTTGTCTCCGGGGCATTCGGAAAGGAGAAGGTTCACTACGAAGCCCCGGCATCGGCAGATGTCTCCAAGGAAATGACGCTGTTCCTGGATTGGGTTAACAATGAGAACGATATCGATCCTGTCCTGAAAGCAGCGGTCGCTCACCTGTGGTTCGTGGCCATCCATCCGTTCGATGACGGAAATGGCCGGTTGACAAGAACCATCACCGATATGCTGCTGGCCCGGGCCGATGGAATGCCTCATCGCTACTATAGTATGTCCGCAGAAATCCTCCGGAATAAGAATGGATACTACGATGCATTGGAAAGTACAACAATAAGAGATGTCGACATCACCAAATGGCTCGAGTGGTTCCTGCGGACCCTGAAAGACGCAATGGAGCGCAGCATTGCCATAGTAAGTCGCGTAGTCAAGAAATCCATGTTTTGGCAGGATCACCGTGACGCGGCCATGAATGAACGCCAAGTCAAGGTGGTGAACATGTTATGGGACGGATTCGAAGGCAAACTCACAACCACGAAGTGGGCCAAGATCTGCAAGACCTCCCAGGCCACCGCCCTTCGAGACATCAATGATTTGATAGAAAAGGGAATCTTGGTGAAAGGAGAAGAGGGGAGCAAGAACACCTGTTACATTCTTGTCGAGGATTAGTTTATATAAATAGTAAAAACGCTAACCGATTTATTTTCAATCTGTTAGCGTTTTTGTGTAGACCAAACACTCCGAATCTCGAACCTCCGCTGCATCGAAGGGCTGCTGGAAATCCAGCGATTCATAGAGGCTTTACACCGATAAATTCGAATTTAACAAATCGCTTTTCCCAATTCGAAGGCTTCCTGCAGCTTGTTGTTGCCCACTATATCGCGAGGGTCGTTAACGCCGCCGCAGAAGAGTGTGCCTGCCAAACGGCTCTTCGGGAAGCAGTCTATCCATCCCGTGAGGCCGGCTACGGCGCGTTTAGGCGTCTCTTCCCCGTCTTCGGCAGCAGTGGTCAGCAGATATACGTCGCGGAACTTGTAGTCCAGCGGATACATGGCGTTCAAGCGGTCGATAAGCGTCTTCATCTGCCCGCTCATCTCATAGTAGTAGATGGGCGTCGCCCAGCAAACGACATCGGCCTCCAAGACCTTGGCTATGATGTCGTTCACGTCGTCCTTGATGACGCAGCGACCCAGCTTCTGGCAGGCAAGGCAGCCCTTGCAGAACTGGACATCCTTGCCCATGAGGGAAATCTTTTCAACGTCGTTTCCGGCGCTCTGGGCACCTTCCACGAACTGGTCAGCGAGCATGTCGCTGTTCGAACCATGACGAAGGCTCGTCGAAATAACTATTACCCGTTTCATTCTTTCTATTTTTTCAGAGAATATGTGACTGTAACTGTGCCGGTGCCGAAGAATGATTTCAGCTCATCAGCGGTCTTTCCATCGACCTTACCCAGCGGGGTATAGGACCAGCTGTTGTTTCCGTAGAAAACGCAGATATTGTTGCCGTTGTAGAGCATGATATCTCCGGAAACGGCCGCAACTTGCTCGTCGTGCCTCTCCAGCGAGAATCCGAGCGGTCCGTAATGCTCAAAACCATTGGCCCTCATTTCGACGGTTATGGATCCGGATTTCAACTTTTCGGCCAGCGCCTTGGCGGTGGCGTTGTCTGAGAGGGTGGCCGTGATGGTCTTGCCTCCGGCAGTGATTTCCATGGTCATAGTCTGCGTGTTTTCGTTTCCGTTCTGCTGCCCGTTGTCCTCGGGCTGTTTCTGATTCTTCTGCTGCTCCTCCTGCTCCTGTGGAACCGGAATCTTTTCGCAGGCCGACAAGGGCAGGATGAAACAGGATAATAATGTAAGGATGGCGGCTTTCATTACTACAGGTTCTCTTTGAAGAAGGCTTCCATCTTGTCGTAGGGAATGACGCCGGCGACATCATCATAGAGGTCTGTATGGACAGCTCCGGGGATGATCATGAGTTCCTTGTTGTCGCCCTTCAGTTTAGTGAAGGCGCCTTCGCTGAAATAGCGGCTGTGGGCCTTCTCGCCGTGGATAATGAGCACGGGGGTCTTGATTTCGCCCGCCATGTCCAGCAGGGGCTGGTTCATGAAGGACATGGTGCCGATGACATTCCAGCCGTCGTTGGAGTTGCCGCTGCGCTTGTGGTAGCCACGGGGCGTCTTGTAATAGGCGTGATAGTCCTTGACGAACCAGGGAGCATCGTCCGGAAGTGGATCGACCACGCCGCCGGCACGCTTGTAGGTACCGGTGCGATAGTCTTCGGTGCGCTGGGAGGCCCAGGCCTGCCGCTGGGCGTCGCGGGCGGCCTCATTATCGGTGCTGCCAAAGTAGCCTTCACGCGCCACGCGGGACATGTCATACATGGTGGAAGTAACCGTTGCTTTGATCCGGGGATCCAGCGCCGCCGCATTGATGGCCATGCCGCCCCAGCCGCAGATGCCGATGATACCGATGCGCTCGGGATCTACCATTTCGTGGGTCGAAAGGAAATCCACGGCCGCCAGGAAGTCCTCCGTATTGATGTCCGGTGACGCCATTCTGCGGGGCTCGCCGCCGGATTCGCCGGTAAAGGAGGGATCAAAGGCGATCGTGAGGAACCCTCTCTCGGCCATATGCTGCGCATAGATGCCGGCCGTCTGCTCCTTCACGGCGCCAAAGGGGCCGCTCACGGCAATGGCGGGCAGTTTTACGGCGTCATTCCCGCCTTGACCGGGAATCTCTTTAGGGACATACATGTCGGCGGCCAGTTCAATGCCAAAACGATTGTGGAAAGTGACTTTGCTGTGATGGACCAATTCGGATTTCGGGAAGGTCTTGTCCCATTCCTGGGTGAGAGTCAGGGTATTCATATTCTTGTTCTGGTTGCAGCCGAGCAGCAGGATGGCTGTGAGGGCTATCATTATGCTTTGTTTCATGGTGCAAAGGTACGGCGAGATATCCATGTCTTTGTACAAATATTCGCTGACTTTATACCAATTTCGCAGATTTTACTATCTTTGCAAGGTTATGAAGAAGATTCTGAAGGTCGATGATCCCAATGTCTACGCCAAATATGTGGGCGCCCCGAAGCTGCATCCACAGTTGGCGCTCATCAGTTATGACGAGGTGTCGCCATTCCGCAACAGCCTGAACAATTACGGTGTTTACGGCCTTTTCATTCAGCAGCAATTCCCTAAATATCTGTCCTATGGTACCAAATCCATTCTGGTCGGAGATAGCTCCATCATTGCCGTTGCACCAGGACAGATTGGCGGCGGAGAAGACAACGGCACGCCCTTGTACATCAACGGATGGGCGCTGCTCTGGTCTCCGGAACTATATATACCAGAAAACCCGTTTTTCTCCTATTTTGATATGGACTGGCTCCGGATGGAGCCCCGGGAATGGGAACGGATTTCGCTGCTCTTGGTGATGATGCGGAAGGAAATGCAGGAAAACCAGGATTCACTCTCGCTCAGAAACATCCTCGTCAGTTACTTGAAACTGATTCTGGACTACTGCCAGCGTATCTACCTGCGGCAGCTCACTCAAAAAGAAAGCGGCGAAAGCGACATCCTCAAACGCTTCCACCGCCTGCTGGTAGATTATTTCTCCAAAGGTCTTCAGCAAGAAAAGGGCCTTCCAACGGTGTCGTACTGCGCATCAGAACTGGCTTATTCGGCCCGCTATTTTGGCGATATGATTCACCAAGCTACTGGCGGAACCGCCATCGGCTATATCCACACCTTCGTTATCGACCAGGCCAAAACCTTCCTGATGAAAGGGCTCAGCGTAGGAGAAGTTGCCGATTTGCTTGGATTTGAATATCCGCACCATTTCAGCCGCCTGTTCAAGAAGGTGACGGGAATAACTCCGACGGAATTCTTGATGAAGTAGCTATTAACACCGGTAAACCTGAATTTACCAGTTGAAGAAATTTACCAGTTGAAGAATCTGCATGGCAAGCGTTTTTCACAAAGGTAATAAAAAGAGGACAAATCTTTCGACTTATCCTCTGTAGTAGACTACTATGATAAATTATCGAACCTTTTGGAGGACCTCCGGGAGGTGGAAAGATTCGCGCAGTTGCTTCCTGCAGCCGAGGTGATTATCCTGAATTGTTAAACCGAACATACAATTTGTAAAGTTTATTTGACAATTCGGAAAATTGTTTTTACATTTGTGGCAGATGTAATACTGTCAATGCCATATGAAAACACGTAATTACCTTCTTCCTTACTCCTACAAGAAAGTAGGAATGTGGATGTTTCTGCCATTTGCCGCATTATGTGTATGCCTTTTCTTTAGTGTCAACCTTCCAGAGATTAAAGTTCCCTGGGTAGCCATTGGAGACGATATTTTCTACAAAGGAGAAGCTAATCTGATTTCAACACTGGGGATGCTGGGCTTGCTTGTTTCACTCTGCTTTATAGCTTTATCCCGAGAAAAGGATGAAGATGAAATGACAGGACAGATCAGAATGCAGTCTTTTGTCTGGAGTTTGTGGTTTACGGCCATCATCCTGGCTTTAGGCATCCTGTTCATTATGGGGCTCGATTTCCTGACATTTACATGTGCCGCAATCTACTTGTATTTCCTGGTGTATATCTTGAAGTTTAACTTAACGATGAAAGCGATCAGGAGGGAGGGGAAATGAAAAACACCGTTAAAGTTGAGCGGGCGATAAAGGACATCACCCAGCAGGAGCTTGCCGCCGCCGTAGGAGTGAGTCGGCAGACGATCAATTCCATCGAGGCGGGTGGTTACATCCCCTCCGGAGTTTTGGTCCTGAAGATCGCGAGGTATTTTGGTAAACCAGTCGAATCTATCTTTGAACTGGAGAAGGACGACTAGTCGGATCAGAAATAAACGGTGAATGTGGTCCGGGAAAAATAGGGTTGGCACCTAGCGGTTTGTAAGTTGCTTATATACAGAAGGTTACAAAAAGGACGGTTCCAAGCCTCCTACTTTTATGGCAGGCTTGGGACCAATGCTTTTTCAACCGCCTGATTATCAGGTGCTTAGAAAATGATAGGGGCCAACCCCCGCCGACCTTCCAGAGCCCTCGGCGATATGGACATAACAAAAAAAGGAAAAACCATTCGATTTTTCCTTCATTTAGTAGACTACTATGAAAAACTATCGAACTTTTGGGATGCTATTCGTGCGCTAAACCGTGTTGCTCATGAACTCCAAGGTCAATACTAATCTGCGCGTATATTGAACTCCTCGAACCAGATTCTTTTATTTGTGGGTATTGAAAATAATTCCCATCTTTGCCGTAGTAATTGATAAAATAGACATTATGCCAGAAATATTCAGATTCTTCGGATTCTCATTCTTCTTCTACAGTCGGGAGCATGACCCTTTGCATGTCCATGTGGAGGGGAATGGAGGGATGGCCAAGTTCGAATGGAACGGGACAGAGTTTGTCGTTGCGGAGCGGATGGGCATCAAGGCTGGTGACTTCAAGAAGATCAAGGCCGTCATTGATGAGAATGCAGACATCATCATCGCCCAGTGGAACAAGCGCTTTAACCAGTAAAAGGGAAAAGGATATGATTAAGATCAAAGAAATATGGTTCAGCGACGACCAGATTTTCGGTCGCGGCGAAGACGGGCGTATCTACAGCCAGTCTCTCCTTTGGTATCCTCGGCTTCGGGCTGCCAGTGCCGAGGAGCGAGAGAAGTATACCTTCGGTTTCGACGGCATCCATTGGCGTAATATCGATGAAGACATCAGTTTCGAGAGCTTCGTTTATGAAGACGCCCAGCCGACGCCGATGCAGAAGTTCTTCTTGACCCACAAAGAGATCAACATTGCCGAGTTCGCCCGTTCCATCGGCATGAATGCCACGCTCCTGCGGAACTATATCAATGGATTCAAAAAACCATCGGTCGAACGAGAGAAAGCCATCCTTGCCCATATCCATCAGTTGGGACAGGAGTTGATGGCTGCGAATTTCTAAAAACAATTCGATGAGGAGCTATAGCCATATTCTGCCATGTCTCCAAGGCCCTGGATGCAAATTCCAGGCATTAGGGCGTCGAATGTAACTCACGAAATATTAATTGATTACGAATAATTAACTGGGCTTATTTGCTCGGACATGATGATGGAAGTGGCTGATAGTCAGGTTGATACATTCGACGGTCACTGCCTCGTTCGAACCTCACTTTATTCGGAGGAATGATCCTACTCCAGTCTTTTATTGACAATCGTGACCGAGGTTAGGGGTTTCTCGAGAGAATGCGAATTGCACATCATCCTTGTATTTCCTGGAAACGGGCAATTCTTTTCCGGCTATGCACACGCTTTCCGGAGAAGAAACGCTCGCATAGGTCCGGTTGACGAGATAGGATCTGTGAATCCGTACAAAACCGGCCCCAAGCACGTCCTCCCATTGGCTGATTCCCGTTCTGTTGCGATACTGCTGTCCGTCACGGGCATAGATCCAGACCTCAGAGTCTCTGGATTCGATGTAGAGAATCTCTTCTTTCTTCAGGGAAATCTTCTTATAGACGGAATAGAAGGTAATTGGACGATCCGTAGGATATTTCTTGTCCAACCACTTTACCAGCTGATAATGCCCATATGAAAGTATGGCGAGGATAGCAGCTACGAAAACCGGATTCAAAAGCACGGAAGGCATATCCCATCTGGAGTTGCTGGCCCGGTCGATAACAAAGGCAAAAAGCAACTGCAACAGGTAGATGAAGAAAAAGGTCATCGTCATGACCCCCAGAATGATAAAGATGGTACCCAGGACACGTTCCCTCCGGTCCATGGTATCCTCCAGTTTGGGAAGGAAATAGGACAGAGCCATAGCGGCCGGGAGAAATGACAGGCTCATGATGACGGCATGTCCCAAATCATAGCCAAGACTCGTAAGGATGCTGGCCGTCAAAATGATTGCGGCCAGCCAGTAAGCGACGATGATGAATCCTTTCTTCATTCTTGATACAAAAATACGCATTCTTCCTCGAAATCATAGCAATAGAAAGCCGCCCCAAGCCATGTTTGGGGATTCTACACCGGTCTTTGAGGTTTCTACTTTGCATTTCTGTCATGAACGTGCGTACCTTTGCAACAAGGAATTCCTACCCCGATTGTTCAACTCCTCAAAGATTCATTATGATTCTCGCTTCCAACTTTTTCAAATTCATCTCGTCTGCCGATCCTTTCGGAATCGGCGTTATCACGTTGCTTCTGATCGCGCTGTTTTTCATCGCCTGGAAAGCGCCGGCCTGGGTAAAGGAAACAGGTCTTGTGGCACTGGCTACCGGGTGGTTATGGACGGTCTGCGAGTTCATGGCCATGGGAAAGGCCATCGTGGAGAGCGCCCCCGATGTAGACTCCTACATCATCTGGGGTGCCGTCCCCATCGGCCTAATCCCAGCCGCCTACGGCATAATAGTTTATATCATCTCTCTGATCATCCGTATTGTACGGAAGCCGAAGATGTAGAATCGAAACTGTTTTCGGGATTTCCCTGAACTGTAGTGCTCGTACAGGTCCATTGTTTGGACCGGTACAAGCAAAAATGGCCCAAAACGCTTGTATGGGTCCATGACTTGGACCTGTACAAGCACTTGACGGACTTCGGAGTCCGCAGGCCGACAGAAGGGGGAGGGCGGAGCCCTGCGGGGGAATCCTTTCCCCCGTGCCCCTGGGGGCAGCCGCGTAGCGGCGGGGGTGAAAGAGGCGAAGCCTCCGCTGCTAAACAGAAAAAGCCAGCCCCGAAAGGCTGGCTTGCTGTGTAGCGGAGGCAGGACTCGAACCTACGACCTCCGGGTTATGAGCCCGACGAGCTACCGACTGCTCTACTCCGCGATGTGGAGTGCAAAGGTAAGGATTATTTCCGAAATTCCAAAATTTATTTGAGGAATTCCAGGATTTTGTCCATTTCAGAGGCCTGGAAGGCCTTCTGCTCGCCGGTTTCCAGGTTTTTCAGGTTGACCGTTCCGGCTTCGATTTCAGAGGATCCGTTGATGGAGATGAACGGGATCGCTTTCTTGGCGGCGTAGTCGAACTGCTTCTTGAGCTTGCCGGCTTCGGGATAGACTTCCACGGATACGCCGGCTTCACGAAGGGTCTTCGCCAAGGGAAGCACGTACCTCAGTTCTTCGGAGCCCATGACGGCGAAAAGGACCCGCGTGCTGCTGCCGAGGTCCTTCGGGAACTTGTCCAATCCCTTGAGGACGTCGTAGATGCGGTCGGCACCGAAGGAGATGCCTACGCCGGACATGTCCGGGAGGCCGAAGATGCCGGTGAGGTTGTCGTAGCGGCCGCCGCCGCAGATGCTGCCGATGGGCCAGTCCAGGGCCTTGACCTCGAAGATGGCGCCGGTGTAGTAGTTGAGGCCGCGCGCGAGGGACAGGTCGATCTCGACCGGCTGGGAAACGCCCGTCGTGCCGATGAACCCGAACAGCTCCTTCAGTTCATCCACGCCCTTCATGCCCGTTTCGGAAACGAGGCCGGAGGCGGAACCGCCGTTGAACAGTCTGCGCATGGTCGCAATCTTTTCCTCCGTGGTTCCGGACAGCAGCAGGACGGGGCGCAGGACCGCAATGGCTTCGGGCGTAAGGCCCTTCTCCAACATCTCTGCCTCTACGCTTTCCAGACCGATCTTGTCCAGTTTGTCGATGGCGACGGTGATGTCCACCACCCGCTCGGGGAAGCCGCAGATCTCGGCCAGGCCGGTGAGGACCTTGCGGTTGTTGATCTTGATAAGGACGTTTACGCCCAGCAGGGAGAACACCCGGTCCACGATCTGGACCAGCTCCAGTTCATTGACCTGGGACTTGGAGCCGATGACATCCACGTCGCACTGGTAGAACTCGCGGTAGCGGCCTTTCTGGGGACGGTCGGCCCGCCAGACCGGCTGGATCTGGTAGCGCTTGAACGGGAAAGAGATCTCGTTCTGGTGCTGGACCACGTAGCGGGCGAACGGGACGGTCAGGTCGTACCGCAGGCCCTTCTCGGGCGGCAATTCGGCCTTCTCACCGCTGTTCTGGATGCGGAACAGGAGCTTGTCGCCCTCTTCGCCATACTTGCCGAGCAGGGTGGAGAGGTTCTCCATCGCCGGCGTGTCGATCTGCTGGTAGCCGTAGGTCCGGAATACGCTCCGGACGGTGTCGAAGATATAGTTGCGCTCGGCCATCTCGCACTGGCCGAAGTCTCGGGTTCCTTTAGGTATGGACGGTTTCTGTGCCATGTCGTCTTCGAAATTAGGATTACAAAGGTACATAATTTTACGGAAATTGTTATTTTTGTAAAATAACTGAATAATCGCAACTTAAATGAAAGAGTTTGTCAAAACGATGCTGGCCGTCATCGCCGCGTTCCTCGTAATGCGCCTTCTCGGCCTGCTTTTCCTTTTCCTGATGCTGGGCAGCGCGTCCCTTTCGAGCGGGAAGACCGTACTTCCGCGCCAGGGCGTGCTGGACATCGATATGGCGCAGTTTACCCTGGCCGAGCAGACGCAGGAGGAAACCTTCTCCCCGAGCCTGTCGCTCGGCGGGTTTTCCGTGTCCGCACCGACTGTCGGCCTCTGGGATGCCGTGCAGGCCATCAACCAGGCTGCGGCCGATCCTTCCATCCAATACATCCTGCTCCGTCCGGATGCGGCCTCCGGAGGCGTCGCCTCCCTGGAGGAGTTCCGCGCAGCCCTCACGGAGTTCCGGAAGAGCGGGAAGGCCGTCGTCGCGTGGACGGAGTCTCCGGGTAACGGCTCTTACTACCTGGCATCGGCAGCCGACAAGATCTATATGAGTTCCTATCACGGCGGCACTTACCAGATGCTGGGCCTTTCTTCCCAGATGACGTTCCTGAAGGACCTGCTGGACAAGGTGGGCGTGAACGTGCAGCTCATCCGTCACGGCAAATACAAGTCGGCCGGCGAGATGTTCATCAAGAACGAACCTTCTCCCGAAAACAGGGAGCAGTACCAGGTGATGGTCAACTCGCTGTGGAAGACCATCTCCTCCGCGACGGCGGAGGCCCGCGGCATTTCCGAGGAGGATTTCAACGCGCTTATCGACGGTCTCAAGCTCGTCTATCCGGAGGATTTCCTCAAGGCGGGTCTGGTGGACGAACTCCTTGACCATGAGGGTATTGTAGAGAAGCTTTGCACCCTTGCCCAGGTGGAGAAGGTGGAAGGACTCCATCTGGTTCCGCTTGCCGACTATGTAGCCGCAAAGGTGATGAACCTGGGCGGCAAGGAGAATGTCGCCATCCTCTTCGCCGACGGCGAGATCGTGGAAGGGAAGGAGAAGACCGAGATCGCCGCCGACCGTTTCGTTGCCGAGATCGATAAGCTCCGCAAGGACAAGACCGTCAAGTCGGTGGTCCTCCGCGTGAATTCCCCGGGCGGCAGCGTGACGGCCGCCGAGAAGATCCGCGCCGCCCTGAAACTCCTGATGGAGGAGAAACCCGTCGTGGCGTCCTATGCGAATTATGCGGCTTCCGGCGGCTACTGGATTTCCGCCGGCGCGCAGAAGATCTACTCCGACGCGACCTGCCTGACCGGTTCCATCGGCGTGTTCTCGATGATCCCGGAAGTATCCAAGGTTACGGACAAGGTGGGCGTGAACCTCGTCAGCATCAGCTCGAACAAGCACGGAGACATGTTCTCCCTGATGCGCCCGTTCGACGCTGAGGAACTGGCCTATATGCAGGCCGGCGTGGAGGATATCTACGACAACTTCGTAAACCTGGTAGCGGAGGGACGCTCCATGGAGAAGCAGCAGGTCGACGACATCGCCCAGGGCCGCGTCTGGGCCGGGACGGATGCCATCGGCATCGGCCTGGTCGATGAGATCGGAACCCTTTCCGAAGCTGTCGAGTATGCCGCCTCCCTGGCTGGATATGTGTCCAAGGGCGATTATCACGTGGTTTGCTATCCCAAGCCGCAGTCTTCGATGGAACAGCTGATGACGATGTTCGGCAGCCAGAAGGAGGCCCCGTCCATCCTTTCCGGTACGCCGTTCGAGGCCTTCGGCAAAACGCTCCGCGACCTGAAGGAGAACGAGCCTTCCAAAGTGTACGCCCGCCTGCCCTACAACATCACCATCCGATAGTCCATGGACGAAAAGAAACTGACGCCGATGCGTTTCCGCCCCGAGCGGGTGGAACGCAAATGGGGTTCGGTAGAGTACCGCCTGGCCGACCTGGGTTATCTCGATTCCGTCGCTTCCGACGGCTGGCTCTCCGGCAATTCCATCAGCGACATCATGCAGACGTACCTGGAGCGGGTGGCCGGTGAGATTCCCTTCGAATACTACGGGACGCAGTTCCCGGTGATGGTCAAATGGCTGGATGTCGGGGGCAGGACCTCCCTGCATGTGAATCCGGACGACGAAGTGGCCGAACAGCGGTATGACGCTTTCGGCAAGACGGCGCTCTGGTATGTTGCGGAGGCTGGACCAAAAGCGAAACTGTACCTGGGTTTCAGGCGCGATGTCACGGCGGAGGAATTCTACCGGAAGTGCCTGGACGGCACGGTGGAAGAGCTTTTGAACGTCGTCGTCCCCAAAGCAGGGGAGCATTATCTTGTCACTCCGGGCATGGTTCATGCCGCCGCCGACGTGAAACTGCTGGAGGTGGCCGAGAGTTCGGAGCTGTGGTTCCGCCTGTACGACTGGGGCGCTGAGGACCGCGAAACCCATCTGGAAGAAGCCTTCGACCTGATCGACTTCAAAGCGTATCGGATGCCGGCTGCCGAAAGCGATCCGGAGGCCCTGACGGAAAAGATCGCCGTCACTCCGCAGTTCACGGTAACGGAGATCCGCTTGAAAGATCCGGTGCGGATCGACGCCGGGAATGCGGGCAGTTTCCAGCTATATACCTGCGTGAAAGGAGCTGGCTCCGTGCAGGTGGAAGGGGAGAAGCCGCTTCGGTTCCGGGCGGGCGACGCCGTCCTGGTCCCGGCCGAGGTGAAGCAGTTCCTGCTTGCACCGGAGGCCGCGGGCACCCTGCTGCTTGAGGCGTCGCTGGAGCCCAGGCGAGAAGAAGACCAGTACATCGACCCCGAGGCCGAACCTTTCCTGAAAGGGGAGGAGTACAGCGGTCTGGAAGGGGAGGAACTCCCTGATCCTGAACTGTAACATCATGGCGGATTCGCGCATCGACAAATATCTGTGGGCCATCCGGGCCTTCAAGACCCGGAGCGACGCCACCGACGCCTGCAAGGGCGGCAAGGTGAAGGTCGCCGGGGTCAATGCCAAGCCTTCGAAGGAGGTCAAGCCCGGCGACGTCATCCAGGTCCGGAAAGGAACCATCGTTTTCACTTATAAGGTCCTGAAGGCCCTGGAGCACCGCGTAGGGGCTAAACTGGTTCCCGATTACGCCGAGAACCTGACGCCCCAGGCGGAACTGGACAAGCTCCGCGCCCCCGTGGAAACCTTCTTCATCACGCGCGAACGCGGCGCCGGCCGGCCTACGAAGAAGGACCGCCGGGAGATGGAGCAGGCCTGGGACGCCATCGACTTCAACGACATCCCGGACGATGTCGCCGCCCATTTCGGACTCTCTGACGAGGACCTGGAAACGCTTTGACACCATGAAACGTTTGTATTCGGTCTTGTTGGGGCTGATCGTCCTGGGATGGACGGCCGGCGCCCAGACATCGCGCGAGGAACTCCTTTCCCATATGGAGCTCGCGGCGGGGAATTATGCGAACTATCCTGTCCCCACCGGCAGCCTGACGCCGGCGCCGGAAGGATATGAGCCGTTCTATATCAGTCATTACGGGCGCCATGGGGCGCGGTATATGACCAGCGACCGGCATTATCGCCGGCTGCTCCATCAGCTGGACACGGCCCGGTCCCTGGACCTCCTGACCGCGTATGGAAAGGATGTCCGCCGACGCATCCGGGTCGCTGCGGCCGATGCGAGGGAGCGGGCAGGGGAACTCACCGAGCTCGGTGCCCGGCAGCACAGGGCCATTGCCCGCCGGATGTATGACAACTATCCTTCGCTTCTCGGCCAGCCGCTGTCCGTCTTTGCGAACGCATCCAATTCCCGGCGCGTGATGCTGAGCATGGCGAACTTCGTCCTGGAACTCAAGTCGCTGAATCCATCGCTGGACTTCAGGATGGACGCCAGCGAGCACGACCTTTACTACATCAAGTCCAACAAGAGCATCGTCGTCCCCGACAACGATACCGACAGTGGCCTGTACCGCAGATTGAGCCGGTTCAAGAAAAAGATGCTCAGCGGGGAACCGCAGTTGGAGAGGCTGTTCACGGACCCGGAGCGGGCGAAGACCTTCATCGACCAGTATACTTTCGCCGACGACCTGTACAATGTCGCGGCGGACATGTATTGCCTTCCGGAATTGGGACTCCGCTTCGACGACTTGTTCGGCGAGGACGGCATGATTGACGGGTTCCGGGCCTATAATGCCAGCTGGTGCCTGTGGGAAGGTCTGATGCCGGGGGCAAGACCGAGCTATTACCGGATTTATCCGCTCCTGCAGAATTTCCTGGACGAAGCCGACGAAATGATCGCCTCGGGTGGCTGCGGCCTGCGCCTCCGGTTCGGCCATGACAGCGTCGTGCTGCCGCTCGCCTTCATCTTCGGTTTCCGGGAGGCGGTGAATGCCACGGATGACATGGAGGACCTGCATCACCATTTCTCCATCTTCCGCCTGATTCCCATGGCGGGGAACATCCAGCTGGTCTTCTTCCGCAAGACGGGCTCGGACGACATCCTCGTCAAGTTCCTGATGAACGAGAACGAGACGTCCATCCCCTTGAGGACGGACTGCTATCCTTTCTATCATTGGTCCGACGTGGAACGCCATTACCGTGACATGATCGAGTCCGCCCACCTCACTTATCAAACCCCTGCAGATGATGAAGACTAAGCTGCTGATACCGTTGCTGCTCCTTCTCTCCGCGGGAGTGGCGGCCCAGACCACCCGGAAGGAGATGTTCCGGGACATCAACCGGACCGGGGCCAACTATTTCGTCTATCCCGGTCCTTCGCAGAAGGCCCTGACGCCGGCGCCGGAAGGGTATGAACCCTTCTATATCAGCCATTACGGCCGCCACGGCTCCCGGTACATGGAAGACAACGGCCATTATACCTTTGCCATCTGGGCCCTGGATACCGCGGCGCAGCTGGGCATCCTCAAACCGAAGGGGGCCGAAGTCCTCGGAATCCTGCAGAAAGGATATGCCGATGCCTTTAACCGCGACGGCGACCTGACCGCGCTCGGCGGGCGCCAGCATCAGGAGATCGCCCGGCGGATGTACGACCGTTTCCCGTCGCTGCTTTCGCAGCCGCTGAAGGCCGATGCCCGCTCATCGACCGCAGGACGCTGCATGATCAGCATGTTCTATTTCTGCCAGGAGCTCCAGGGCCTGAACCCTTCGATGTCCATCCGGATGAACGCCAGCAACCGCGACATGCGTTTCGTGGTCGGGAACCGGAGGGTAAGGCCGGAAGAAACACCGGCCATGGCCGGTCTGGAGAAACAGGCCGAGAAGCTTTTCTCGAAGGCCGTGGATGTTTCCCGTCTGATGAAAACCCTGTTTACGGACGTCTCCAGGGCCAGATCGTTCATCGATGTAGACTCATTCCTGGAGTGTCTTTACAACGTGTCCTCGGACCTTCAGAACCTGCCAGAGCTGAACCTTTCCCTCACGGACCTGTTCACCAAGGAAGAACTGTTCGGGGCCTGGAAGGCGTGCAATGCCGCAATCCTGCTGGAATGCGGTCTCATCCCCGGTTCCACTCCTGCATACCTGCAGCAGATGGAGGTGCGCGACAGCATCGTCAGCATTGCCGACCGGGTCATCCGCACGGGCGAGCCCGCACTGACGCTCCGCTTCAGCCACGACGGCTCCGTGCTCCCGCTGGCCTATCTGATGGGCCTGAAGGAAGCCATGGGCGGAACGACGGACCTGGAGAACCTGCACAAGCACATCTCCATCGACAAACTCATCCCCATGGCGGCGAACATCCAGCTGGTTTTCTACCGCAAGGCAGGGTCGGACGACGTGCTGGTCAAGTTCCTCCTGAATGAGAACGAAACCTCCGTTCCCGTGGAGACGGACTGCGCTCCCTACTACCATTGGCAGGACGTAAAGCGGTACTGGAATCATCAGGATATGTGATTGTTTTATGAAAACCGTCTATTCCAATACGAGCCATCCCCAGCTCATCAAATGGTCATCCATCGTAGCCGCCGTTCTCGGGATTATCTTATTCGTCATTTATCTGCTCGAGTTATCCCGGAACAAAGTTATCCTGCTGTCCCTGTACGTGGCGTCCTTCCTGCTGGTCTATGGCGCTATTTTCTATGGACAGTACAAGCTCCTGACCCTGACCATCGACGAGGAAGCGGACACGATTACGGACAGCCGGCAGAAAAAGTACCCGCTGAAGATATCCCGGATCAAGTCGGCTACCTACAAGGAGAGCAGGAAGGGGAGATTCCGCTCTCTCTTCCTGCACGATACGGGGGTGGGATTCATGGATATCCGGACATCCAGGGAGAATGCCGAAAAGATCGTCGCCCAGATCCGGAAAGTGAATCCGAACGTCAAGGTCGTGACTGAAAACTACCTGTAGGCTACTTCTTCCAGACGTGGACGATTTCGCCGATGTACATGTGGTGGATGCCCAAGCCTGATTTCTCATACCACGCCCTTTGCTCCGCCGGAATCAGGTCGGCGTCGAACTGCTGGCTATAGATCTTCCTGCATTCGATGGCCAGGTCGGCCTCGGCATAGATGGGGTTGCCCAGTTCGGTGAATTCGACGGTCAGGCCGGCACCGGCCACCTTGTCTTCATTCCGGCCGGAGGCGCGGCCCAGATAGGCCAGCTTGTCCCGCATGGACTCCGGGAAGTGCGTGACCGTGAAGTAGTCGTTCTCTTCCATGAACTGATGCGTGTATCGGCTCGTGGACACGAATACGGTAAAGACGGGTTTGTTCCAAAGCTCGCCGATGGTTCCCCAGGAAATGGTCATCAGGTTCATCTTCCCTTCTTTTCCGGCCGATACCTCCAGCCAGTCCTTGTCAATCATCTGGAGAGGATTGAGCTCAATCTCCGTCGGCGCGATTTCCTGCCACGGCCTATCTGCCGTGGCTTCCGCCTTCTTGGTGTTGTTTCCGCAGCTCATCATCGTAATGGCGATCAGTAAAGTGGTGATAATTCTGTTCATGGCTATGACTATCCGGTTTGACGTAAAGTGGAAGTTACTCTGGATCAACGAGTTAATGAGAACAGCCTGGTCCGTTTTTCTCGGGGTAAATGTTATAAAGCATTGTTTATCAATCAGTTGCATTCGACGCTAGATTTTCGCTATCTCTTTCAGGGCTTCCCTTAAGGCCGGGTCGCAGGCATAGATAAAAAGACCTTTGACGCCCCGGGTCAGGAGAACCTTGACCTCGTTGCGGATGAAGGTCTCTCCGAACTGGACTTTGGATCCGTCGGCCAGCGTCCTGTTTCTGGTTGCTTTTGCGTTCTTGCTGTTCTCGGGACAAAAGACAACGTGCCCGTCCCGGTATTGTACGGAAGGTCCGAGGATAACCCCGACGTAGGATAAGTCAAATCCTTGGACGGTGAAGGTCGATCCGATTTCGTCGATCGTCTGAGGTTGTTCCGCCCAGGCAAGCGATCTGATCCTCCTTTTTTCTTTCAAGGTCATCTTCCGCTCGATTTCATAATTCCAAGGCAGGCTCCAGTTGCCGATGTGGACTGCCCAGGATCCTCCCTCGGCGGGTGTCGATTTCTGGTTATACTCCCAGTCGTATGTGGCTACCAGACGGGAGAGCTTGCTGTCTTCTTTTGACGCAAGCTTGGTGATGGCCTGATGAAGGAGCTTGGGCGAATCGAAGGATTTGACTTCGTACTTGCTGTCAGGGATAAACGGAGTAATCCTTTTATTCAGGACAAAGTCATTGATCCACACCATGGTCGAAAGAGAGCACTCCATTCGCAGCTGGTGGTTGAGTCTGATATAATTGTCCTGCGAGATGGATAACTGTTTGAACTTCTCGAGGAGGGCCGGTTCCCAATACTCTTCAGTAGTAAGGACCTGGTATTCGTCAAACATGATGACGGTAACGCGGGCCCTTTCCATGATGTCGACCAGCTGATTGGCCGCATCGCTTGAATAAGCCTGGTGTTTCTGTGTCCAAAGCAGGTGCCCTTCATCGATGAAGGCTACGTCGACTCTGTTGTCCTTGCTGAACCTGTTGATAAATGAAGTCGGCCTGCTGACAGTATCTTCTCCAAGATTCAATCTTTTGGCCATCTGCTCATACACATGCGCCTGCTGGTCATGATTGACCATCAGATGGCATTTCATCTTGGGGAAGTGAGGTTGTCCGGGAAGGGGTGTTTCTTCACCTCTTTTGATCAGTTCATAGAAGGTTGATGTGGTCAAAACGGTTTTACCCGTTCCGGCTTCACCTTGAACGAAAATCAACTGCCCTTCCTTTCCGCTTTCATATGCGTCGCAAACTTTCCGGATGATCAGTTCCTTCGCTTCAATCTGTTCAGGCTTAAGCTTTTTTAACGGGGAGGCCTTGAAAATGGCTGAATCCTTAATCCTGGTTTCTGGAAGGAACAGGTTACGGTTGATCTTTCTCAGGCCTGTCCAGATTTTACTGAATACAGAATCAAACTCTTCATATGGATAATAGGCTCCTTGGGGATTGCCTCTGCCATTGAGGGAGCAGCGAACACTGTCCTGCATGGCAACGACATATTCTATCAGTCTGTTCTCGACATCCAGCGTAAAAGACTTGTTGAAATGCTCACACCCGATTACGATGATATACGGGATGATATTGTTCTGCTTGATGTTCACAAGGCTGTATTGCCAGGCTTCTTGTTCTGAAGCGGCCTTTTTACCGGTATCATAATGCTGGTTCGTCCTTCCGATCAAGTCATTGCTCTCGCCGACATAGACGTCATATTTTGTCGAGGTTTTTTCCAACCCCGTCTTCTTATCAAAATAAGAGATGGTTTGTGAAGGCCAGTAGTGGATATAGACGATGGGATAATTCAAGAAGGTCTCGGGTTGCTTGATCCGGGAATCATGGAGAATCCTGTTCTGGAAATCCTGAAGGAAGCCTGTGTCTTCAGCCGTGGTAAAGAAAACCGGAGATGCCATATGCCTAAATTTCATTGTACTTTTTCGCTGAACCCCTTGCCTTTTCAGCCGGATACTTTTCTGCGTTCCTCCGAATTTTCTCCAGCATGATTTCCTTGATGTCCAGGTTATACCGGTCTGCCATCTGGAAAGCATAATTAAGGACGTCGGCCAGTTCTTCGCGGACCTTGTCGACCTTGGCTTCTTCCGGGGATTTCCAGAGGAAGGCTTCCAACAACTCTCCGGCTTCGATGGAGATGGCGACAGCAAGGTCTTTCCCGTTGTGGAACTGGTCCCAGTCCCGTTCCCGGTTGAACTTGCGGAGCTCGGCCAGGATCGTCTCAATGTCGTTCATCATTCTGTCATTCTGGTTGATACGCAAAGATAAGAATTCGTCCGGCATTATACTATCCCAAAAATGATTATCTTTGTAAAAACCACGATGAGAACCTATAACGACATTCCCCGTCCCGATTTCACTCCGGAGCGGATCACAGAACTCAAGGCCGATGAAGTCTTCGTCTTCGGCTCGAACCTGGCGGGGATGCACGGGGGTGGAGCGGCCCATGTGGCCTTCAGGAAGTTCGGGGCCGTCTGGGGCTGCGGCGTCGGCCTTCAGGGGCAGTCGTATGCCATTCCGACCATGCAGGGCGGGGTGGAGACGATCAAACCTTATGTGGACGGGTTCATCGACTATGCCAGGTCCCATCCCGAGCGTTTCTTCTTTGTGACAAGGATCGGATGCGGGATAGCAGGGTTCAGGGATGAAGAGATAGCCCCTTTGTTTGCAGCTGCCCGGGAGGTGGAGAACATCTGCCTGCCGGAGAGTTTTGCTTAGGTCTGCCATTCTTCCTATCTTTGTGTCCGTAAAACATTTACTGTCATGGATAAATACCCTTGCGAGAACTGCAGGTTCAGAGCGCATTACGACAAGAATCCCAAATCGGTCCTGGGTCGGATCTGGCGATGGCACATCAATTTCTGCCCGGGCTGGAAAGGTTATTTCACGCATCAGGACGAAGAGACGAAAGCGGCCCTTCGGGAGCAGTACGATTTCCGGAAATATCTATGAGGAGGGACCTTGGAAAGGGTGGCAGCCTGGTTCTGGTCACGGCGATGTATGCCGTCGCGACGGTTGTCGGAATCCTGGTCTGCCAAAAGGCGCGGGGAGTGATGCCGGACGTATGGGCCCTGCTCCTGGCGGATGTCGTCGCAACGGTCGTCATCTGGTGCGACGGCCTTTTGTATGAGAACGTGTCGGTCTATGACCCCTACTGGAGCGTCGCGCCGCCGGTGATGTTCACCGGATGGGCCCTGGTCCAGGATTCATTCTCCCTGCCCGTCATCCTGCTGCTCGCTGCGGTGTGGTATTGGGGTATCCGGCTGACCGGAAACTGGGTCCATACGTTCAAGGGCCTGGGACACGAGGACTGGCGGTATACCCGTTATCGCGGGGAACTGTCCCCATTCCTGTTCCACATCACGAATTTCTTCGGATTGAACATGATGCCCACGCTCCTGGTGTTCGCCTGCATGCTGCCGGGATTCCGGCTTATCGAAGAGCCCGGCACTGCCGGATGGATCCTGTGGACAGGCTTCGTCCTGTGCGTGGCCGCTGCCAATATCGAACTGGTCGCGGATACGCAGATCCATCAGTTCCGGACGGACCATCCGGGAGAGGTGTGCAACGCAGGTCTCTGGAAGCATGGGCGGCATCCGAACTATTTCGGAGAGATCCTGATGTGGTGGGGCGTCTGGGTGATGTACGCATCGGCCCATGGGGTCGACTGGTTCATCCTGGGGCCCGTGGCCATGACTGCCCTCTTCCTTTTCATCAGCATTCCGATGATGGAACGGCGCCAGCTGGCGAACAAGCCGGGCTATTCGGAATACAGGAAAAAGACAAGGATATTGATATGAAAAAAGTATTTTACACAGTGCTGGCCGCGATGATGACCCTGGCCGGCTGCGGAAACGCTGACAACCAAAACATGAATGAAATGAGCACCCAAGAAACTTTCAAAGAGGTGGCCGGACGCAAGAATTTCGGCGCGGACCACGCTCTCGTGACGACGCCCCAGCCGTGCGTGATGATCGCCACCTGGGACAAGGACCACACGCCCGACGTGATGATGGCCGCCTGGGCAGGACAGTACGACTACAAACAGATCGTCGTGAGCATGTCCAAGCACAAGACCACGGAGAACCTCGAGCGCACCGGCGCCTTTACCGTGAGTTTCGCCGACATCCGCACGGTGGCCGAATCCGACTATTTCGGCCTGGTGAGCGGCAACAAGGTTCCGGACAAGGTCGCCAAGGCAGGATTCTCCGTCACGCCCAGCCCGAATGTGGACGCTCCCATCATCAACGAGTATCCCCTCACGCTGGAATGCAAGGTCGTGAGCTGGGCCGACGGCATCCTCGTGGGTGAGGTGGTGAACATGAGCGCCGACGAACGCATCCTGACGGACGGCAAGGTGGATCTGGAGAAGCTCCAACCCATTGTCTTCGACGCCGCTTCCATGACCTACCGCTCCATCGGCGGGGTAGTGGGCAAGGCCTGGGGCGCCGGAAAGGTTTTCGTGGAATAGGAGCGCTGCAGTCGTGATCACGATCGGTCCCGCATACCTCCGTCCGCGGCTGTTTCACCGTCCGGATGAAACCCACAAGGGCGATTACGGACACCTGCTTGTCGTGGCAGGATGCCGGACGATGCCCGGGGCGGCGGTGCTGGCTGCCGGGGCCGCGCTCCGGTCCGGGTGCGGCCTCGTGACGCTGCACTCCACGGAGCGTGCGTTGCAGGCGATGGTCGTCCGGGACCCTTCAGCGATGCTGTCGGAGGATCCGGGAGACTGTTTCAGCCTGGTTCCGGAGTCTATGGACCGGTACTCCGCCGTTGCGGTGGGACCGGGACTCGGACGGCGCCCGGAGACAAAAGAGGCGCTGCTCACGCTGCTGAGTGCCGTGAGGGAGCGGAAGATCCCGGCGGTGATGGATGCCGATGCGCTGAATATCCTCTCGGAAATGCCGGACTGGCAGGAATGTGTGCCTGGGGGTGCGGTCCTGACACCGCATCTTGGAGAGTTGCGTCGCCTGCTGTCCTGGAGCGATGACGACGAACGGGATTGCCGGGTACGGGCGCTCTGCGCCGAAACCGGCTGTACGCTCATAATGAAGGGTTTCCATACGAAGGTCTTCATCCCCACCGGGGATTGCCTGGTCAATGCGACCGGCAACCCGGGCCTGGCGAAAGGAGGAAGCGGTGATGTCCTGACGGGCCTTCTGGGCGGTCTTCTGGCACGCGGTTACGCACCGGCCGATGCGGCCGCGCTCGCTGTATGGCTCCATGGTCGCGCCGGTGACATCCTGACACAGGAGCGTACGGCTGAAGCGTACTCCAGCCAGGAACTCATCGACAACCTTCATCAAGGATTCAAGGAACTGTATACATTCTGATAACATGCTGAAAATCGGAGACAAGATGCCGTCCTTCGAGGTCGTGGACCAGGACGGGAATGCGGTGAAATCGGAGGATTTCATCGGCAAGGGCCGCAAGACCATCGTCTACTTCTATCCCAAGGACAATACCTCCGGCTGCACGGCCGAGGCATGTTCCTTCCGCGACAACTATGCGGAACTGACGGCTGCGGGATACAATGTCGTGGGCGTGAGCAGGGACAGTGCGAAATCCCATACCGGCTTCCGTGCGAAATATGAACTCCCGTTCCGGCTTCTGTCCGACACGTCCCTGAAGATGCTTCAGGACTTCGGCGCCTGGGGCGAGAAGAAGATGTACGGCAAGACCACCATGGGTACTCTCCGCCGCACCTTCATCTTCGACGAGGACGGAATCCTGGAACGCATCATCGAAAAGGTGGATACCAAGAACGCCGCCGGGCAGATCCTGGAGTAAGCGATGGCCGGACAAGGAGAAATACCGGCGAAGAAGCGTCTGGCTTCTCTGGACATCCTCCGCGGGGCAGACCTGTTCCTGCTGCTGTTCCTGGGACCGGTCATCCACAGCCTGTGCGACGTGTATCCGGATGGAACCGCCTGGCTTTTACACCAGTGTGAGCATGTCGCTTGGGAGGGATTCGTGCTGTGGGACCTCATCATGCCGCTTTTCCTGTTCATGTCCGGCATGACCATCCCGTTCTCCATGGCCCGTTACAGGAATGGGGTCAGACCGGATGGCCCGTTCTATCTGAAACTCCTCCGGCGCTTCTTCCTGCTGTTCCTGCTGGGATGGATCGTACAGGGGAACCTGCTGGATTTCAACTGGAAGACGTTCCACCCTTATGCCAATACGCTCCAGGCCATTGCCGTCGGTTATGTGATTGCGGCCCTGCTTTTCGTCCATTTCGATTTCAAGTGGCAGGCCGTCTTCACCGTAGTGCTCTTCGCCGGATACTGGATCGCCTTCGCCTGCACCGGGATGAACCTGGACGGGCAGGACAATGTCGCGATGGTCGTGGACAAGACCGTCCTGGGGTCCCATCGCGGCGGCGTCATCTGGGCCCCGGATGGCAGTTGGCAATTCAGTTCGAGGTACGAATATACCTGGATTCTTTCCAGCCTCAATTTTGCGGTCACCGTACTGTTGGGCAGTTTTGCCGGGCAGATGCTTGCGAGCAAGCGTTTCCGGCCGTCGAAACGGGCCGCGCTGGTGGCCGTGGCCGGCGCCGGCCTCATCGCCGCGGGGCTTGCGATGTCTCCCGTCTTCCCGATCATCAAGAAGATCTGGAGCAGCAGCATGACCCTCTATTCGGGCGGTATCTGCTTCCTTCTCATCGCATTGACCTATTATCTGGTGGACGTGCGTGGATGGCACAGGGGGGCGGACTGGCTGAAAATGTACGGTATGAACGCCATCACGGCCTATATGTTGGGCATGGTGGTCCGATTCTCTTCCGTTTCCGAATCCCTTTTGCACGGCTTCAGCGGATTCTCGTGGTATCCCGTCCTGATCGCCCTGTCGAATTCGTCCATCCTCTTATTCATCCTCTGGCTGATGTACAGGAACAAGGTCTTCCTGCGGGTGTAATGAAACAAGGGTCGGCTCGTTTTCGAGCCGACCCTTTCGTTTGAAGGAGCGCCTGCCTTATTTCTTAAAGAGGCGGTTGTAAAGACCCAGGAAACCGGCGCCGTGGCGGGCTTCGTCACGGGCCATTTCGTGGATCGTGTCGTGGATGGCGTCGTAGCCGAGCTTCTTCGCCTTCGTGGCGATGGCGAGCTTGCCTTCGCATGCCCCGGCTTCGGCCTCGTAACGCTTCTTGAGGTTGGTCTTGGTATCCCAGACCACCTCGCCGAGGAGTTCGGCGATGCGGGCGGCGTGGTCGGCCTCCTCGAAAGCGTAGCGCTTGAAGGCGTCGGCGGCCTCGGGATAGCCTTCGCGGTCCGCCTGGCGGCTCATGGCGAGATACATGCCCACTTCCGTGCATTCACCGTGGAAGTGCTCCTGCAGGCCGGCCCAGATTTCAGGGTCGCAGCCCTTGGCGACGCCGAGTTCGTGCTCGCAGGCCCACATGGGCTTGCCTTCCTCTTCCTTGATTTCGACGAACTTGTCGGACTTCACATGGCATACGGGGCACTCAGCGGGCGGATTTTCGCCTTCGTGGACGTATCCGCACACGAGGCAGCGGAATTTTTTCTTCATATCGGTTCGATGTTGTGTGTTTTGAATTATTCTAAAAACAAAGATAATCAATTCTGCCGGATTTACTATCAGCCTCTTGAAATGTTTTGAAAGTTTGACTAATTTAGTAGGGGACAAACGACGGTTGTGCCACAGTTTGGCAAAAGAACTCCGTATTTTTACCGCATGATACCATTTTTGAGACAGGTTGCCGCCCATTACCTGGCAACGGACATACGGCAGACGTGCTTCGTCTTCCCGAACCGACGGTCGTCCGTCTTCTTCCGGAAGTATCTGGGCGACCTCTTGCGGGAAGGCGGGGCCACTCGACCGATGCGTGCGCCGATGTCGTTGACCATCAATGACTTCTTCTATCAGGTGTATGGCGGAGAGGCGACGGACCGAATCCGTCTGCTGCTGGAATTGTACGAGTCCTACAAGGCCGTGTATCCGAAGGCCGAGCCCCTGGACGAGTTCATCTTCTGGGGGGAGGTGATCCTCGCTGACTTCGGCGATGTGGACAAGTTCCTCGTGGACGCGGAGGACCTGTTCACCGACGTGGCGGACTTCAAGGGAATCCAGGACGACTACAGCCACCTGTCCGACGTCCAGCGGGAGGCCATCCTGCATTTCGTGGACCATTTCCGCGACCGCAACGGCCGCCTGACCGTCCGCCTGGACACGGACGATGCTACGGTGAAAGCCCGCTTTCTCCAGGTTTGGAACATCCTTTACCCGCTTTATACGGATTTCCGCAGGCGTCTGGATGCCCGGGGGATGGCGTATGAGGGGATGGTGTACCGCCACCTGGCCGAGCGCCTGAAGGGAGGCGAGTCCGTAACCGACATCCTGTCGGGCGTTTTTCCGCAGGTGCGCCGGTACGTTTTCGTGGGCTTGAATGCCCTGAACGAGTGCGAGAAGACGGTCCTCCGGCGTCTCCGCGACGCGGGCCTGGCGGAGTTCTGCTGGGACTACGTCTCCGAGGCCGTGCGCGACCCGCGGAACAAGTCGTCAGTCTTCATGCGGGACAATGTCCGTGACTTTCCGAATGCCTTCCAGGTGGACCCGGAAGGCCTCCGGGAGCCCTCCTTCCACGTCGTGAGCGTCCCTTCTTCCGTGGGGCAGGCGAAACTGGCCCCCGCCATCCTCGGGCGCTGCAACACGGACAATCCGGTGGAAACGGCCTTCATCCTGCCCGACGAGAACCTCCTGATGCCCCTGCTGAACTCGATTCCGTCGGAGTACGACAGCATCAACGTGACGATGGGCTGCCCCCTCACGGGCGGAGCCGTCTATTCCCTCCTGTCCTCCCTTTCCGCGTTGCAGCTGCGTCTGCGGGAGAAGGCGGGCGGCTGGTATTTCTATCACCGCGAGGTGCGTTCCATCTTCACCAACAGCCTCTTCCGCGCCGTCCTGGATCCGGCGGAAGAACAGGCCGTCCTGAAAGTCAAGAACCAGGCGAAATATTACATTCCGCAGGAGGACCTGCAGGGCGGGCCGTTGCTGGACCTGGTCTTCCGGCCTGTCGTGACACATCCAAAGGAGGCGGATGCCGGCCAGAACCGCCGGCTGGTCCAATACCTCTCCGACATCGTGAGCTATGTAGGCTGGAAACTCCGCGGCGTGGAGGAAATGCTTCTGGAACTGGATTTTGCAAAGCGGTGCCTGCAGTCGCTGAACCTGCTCGGCGGCATCGACCTGGACGTCCTTCCCGCCACCTGGCTGCGCCTTCTGGACGAACTGCTGTCCGGTGAGGCCGTCCCGTTCCGGGGCGAGCCGCTGGAAGGTTTGCAGGTGATGGGCCCGCTGGAAACGCGCGCCCTGGATTTCCGGAACGTCATCCTTCTTTCCGCGAATGAAGGGACCTTCCCGCGCCGGAGCAGCAGTGCCTCTTTCGTCCCTCCGGAACTCCGCAAGGGCTTCGGACTGCCTACCTTCGAATATCAGGACAGTGTGTGGGCCTATTATTTCTATCGGATGATCCAGCGTGCGGAGCATGTGTGGCTGGTATCGGACAGCCGTACCGAAGGTCTCAAGACCGGGGAGGAGAGCCGGTATGTGAAACAGTTGGAATACCATTACCGGGTGCCCCTGGAGCGGTTTGTCGCCACGTCCCGGATGGAGCTGGCCCCCGAGGCCGACGCCATTCCCAAGTCGCAGGCCGACATCGACATCATCCGCGAAGGAGAGCTCTCCGCCTCGTCCCTCCAGAACTACCTGTACTGCCCGGCCAAGTTCTACTACTCCTTCATCAAGCGCCTGAGTACCGAAGACGAGGTGTTGGAGTCGATGGATGCCGGCACCCTGGGGACCGTGTACCACAGCACCATGCAGGCGCTGTACGGGCCCTACAGGGGCAAGGTCCTGACAGCGGAAGCCTTGGACGCGATGCTGAAGGACCGGAAGGCCGTCAAGGCCCGCGTCCGGGAGTTCATCCTCCGGGAGATGCAGACGGTCGATGTCTCCGGCCGCGACCTCGTCGTGGAAGAGGTCATCGTCGAATATGTCCTCCGGACGCTCCGGCACGACAGGGACCTCCTCGCACAGTCCGGATCGGAAGGTTTCCGGATCCTGTTCCTGGAAACGAAGATGACCGGAACGTTCGAAGGCTTCCGGATCAAGGGCTATGCGGACCGCATCGACAGTTACCTGGGCGGCGAGGCCCGCATCGTGGACTACAAGACGGGCAAGGTGGAGCAGGACGACATCGACATTACCGATGACAATGCGGCTTCGGTGGTGGGGAAACTCTTCGGTCCCACGAACAACGGCCGGCCGAAGATTGCCCTTCAGCTGTTCCTGTACGGCCTCCTGGCGCAGGAACGGGAGGAACTCAGGGGCCGCCCCGTGGTCAATTCCATCTATTCGGTTTCCCGCCTGTTCACGGACCCGCTCCGGGACCGTCCGGCCAGTCCCGAATTCGCCCGCCTGACGCGGGAACGCCTCAAGGACCTCCTCGCGGAGATGACGGATCCGTCCGTGCCTTTCCGCCGGACGGAGGAACGGAAAACCTGTGAATTCTGTGATTTCAAAATGATCTGCGGCCGATGATCCGGGTTCTCAAAGCTTCGGCCGGTTCGGGAAAGACCTGGAACCTGGCCCGTGAATACATCCGCCTGCTTCTTTCGAAGAAGGATCCGCAGGCCTACCGCCACATCCTCGCCGTGACCTTCACGAACAAGGCCACCGAGGAGATGAAACACCGCATTCTGGACGAGCTGTTCGTCCTGTCGTCAAAACCGGCGGAATCGCCTTATTACGAGGACTTCGTCCCGAGTCTTTTCCCGACGGCGGAGGCCTTGCAGAAACGGGCTTCCGGGCAGCTCGGGGGCATTCTCCACGACTATTCCTCCTTTGCGGTGTCCACCATCGACAAGTTCTTCCAGCAGACGCTGCGGGCCTTCTCCCGGGAGATCGGACAGTTCGCTTCCTACCAGGTGGAACTGGACAAGGCCGCCCTGGTGGAGGAAAGCGTGGACCGGATCCTGGACGGCCTCACGGAGGACGACCGGGTTCTCCTGGACTGGCTGACCGACAACGTGAAAGCCGGCCTGGAAAGCGGCAGCCGTTTCAACCTGGAGCCTCCCCTCAAGGAGATGGCCAAAAACCTCAAGTCCATGGACCATGCGGAAGCCGTGCGTCGTTACGGCATCGACGAGGACGCCGCCTATGCGAAGGATCATCTGAAGGAGATCCGGAAAGGCTGCGCCGCCCTTGCCGATGCGTTCGTGAAAGACGTCCGGAACGCCGCGCAGGCGGCCCTGGACGTGCTGGAGAAGCATGGCGTGGACCCGGCCGACAGCAACCGCGGCTTCCTGAAAGCCCTGTACGGCTTCCGGGACTTGGGCCCGCACGACGCCGTCGGCCTGCCAACGGACTCGTTCCTGGACAAGGCGCCCGATCCCTCGAAGTGGTTCGCAAAATCCAAAGACAAGTACCGCGTGGAACTGGAAGGCAGCCTGGAGGGGCCGCTGAACGCTTTCTGCGCTTTGTTCGGAGACCGTTTCCGCCAGTACAGGACCGCCTGTCTCATCGGCGGCCAGGCTTATACGCTGGGCATCGCGGCAGAACTGCGGAAGGCCTTCGACGAGGTGCAGAAAGAAAGGAACGTCCTGTCCATCGAGGACTCGAACACCATCCTGAAAGGCATCATCGACGGGTCAGACGCCCCGTTCGTGTACGAGAAGCTGGGCGTCCGGTTCGAGGATTTCCTCCTGGACGAGTTCCAGGATACGTCCACGATCCAGTGGGAGAACTTCCGTCCGCTGCTGCTGAACAGCGAGGCCGGCGGGTTCGACAACCTGGTCGTGGGCGACGTGAAGCAGTCCATCTACCGCTGGCGCGGCTCCGACTGGCACCTGCTGGATTCCGGCGTGCGGGCGGATTTCCGCCTGGGACCGGGAGCCGAGAAGGTGCTGGACGGCAACTACCGCACCTGCAAGGCCATCGTGGCGTTCAACAATGCGTTCTTCCCTTATGCGGCGGAGCAGCTGGATGCCCTTCTGGGCGGGAATGACGTGAGCCGCATCTACCGGGACGTGGACCAGCAGGTCTGCTTCAAGGACCCGGCCGAGGGATCCGTCGACATCCGCTTCCTGGAGGACTACGACGCCGAAATGGACGAGATCGTCGCCTCGGTCCGGAGCGTAATTGCCGCAGGCGGTCAGTATGGTGACGTCGCCATCCTCGTCCGGGGCAACCAGGAAGGATCCGAAATCGCGGCCCGGCTCGTATCCGAAGGGATTCCGGTCGTGTCCGACGATTCGCTGTTCGTCAAATCCTCCGTGACCGTGCGGCGGCTCGTGTCCCAGCTGTCGCTGGTGGACTCGCCCGACACGGAAGGGCACGCATCCGTGGCCGGCTTCCTGGCCCGGTCCATGGACATCCGGATCCCCGACCATTATCACTCGCTGACGGACCTGGCCGAATCACTCCTTCGCGACCTGCGGACGGCCGATCCGGATACGTTCGAGGCGGAAGTGCCTTATATCCAGTCTTTCATGGACTTTCTGCTGGACTGGTCCGCCTCCCGCGGGAACGACCTGTCCGCTTTCCTCCGCGAGTGGGCGGATGCGGACCCCAAGATCGCCTCGCCCGAGACCGGATCGGCCGTCCGCGTAATGACGGTCCACAAATCCAAGGGACTGGAGTTCCCGTACGTGATCTTTCCGTTCGCGGAAAAGGTATCCTTATACAAAGGTTCGTCCTACTGGTGCCGTCCGGACGTGGACGGAACTCCGCTGGCCGCCTTCGCCGACGGCGTGTATCACGTGGAACTGAGCGGAACCAGCGAGAGTACGCTGTTCGCGGAGGACTATCATCGCGAGCGGAAGCTCCAGTTCATTGACAACATCAACGTCTTTTACGTGGCCATGACTCGGGCGAAATATGGCCTGAAGGTCATTGCGAAAGAGCCTCCGCAGAAGGTGCTCCAGGCGGTCAGGGACAAAACCCCCGCCGATTGGAAGAATCTTTCGCAGGTCCTCTACGGCTTTGTCGGGACGCTCAGCCATCACGTGGGGACGATGTACGACTTCGGCTCGCTGGAGCGGAAGGCCGGGCCGGCCATGCCGCTCCGGACGGGGTATCCGTCCTTCCCGGCCGGTGACCGCGGCCGCCTCCGGTTCAGCCGCGACGCGGCCGACTATTTCGGCCCCGACGGCCTCGTGGGCCCGGACGCCTCCAACCGGCTCCGCGGTCTGGTCCTGCACGACATCCTTGCGGCCGTTACGGTCCCGGAGGACCTTCCGAAGGCCGTGGACCGCGCCGTTGCATCCGGTGCCCTTCCCAGAGGTGACAGGGACCATACGCTCCGTTTCCTGGAGGAAGAGGTCTCTTCGGTGGCCGGGCGGGGCTGGTTCACCGTCGAGGGGGCGCACATCCTGAACGAGGTTTCTCTCATTGACACCGACGGCGGGGAACTCCGTCCGGACCGCGTCGTCATCCGGGACGACGGGTCCGTCGCGGTGGTGGACTACAAGTTCGGGCAGCCGGAGCGGAAGCACAGGGATCAGGTAGCCCGTTACGCCGCCCTTTATAGGGCGATGGGGCATCCTTCCGTTTCCGCCACCTTGTGGTATATCCGGGAGAACGGGGAGGATGAATTCGTGGAAGTGTAGCAAAAAATCATTATCTTTGCACACTATACAAAATGTCTTTGAAGAATGGAAGCGAACGAGAATACCATCAAGCTGTACTACAATACCGAAGTCGAGAAACTGGCGATGCCCGAGTACGGGCGGAACATCCTGAAGATGGTGGAGCAGATGAAAGCCATCGAGGACCGTACGAAGCGGTCGGAACAGGCGCGTGCCATCGTCAAGGTGATGGAGACGCTGAACCCGCAGGTTCACCAGCAGGAGAACTTCGAGCAGAAGCTGTGGGACCACCTGTATATGATCGCCGGCTATGACCTGGATATCGACGCACCCTATCCCGCGCCGCAGCCGGAAGTGATCAACAGCCGCCCGGAAACCATTCCGCTGAACACGAAGCCCATCAAGGCCCGGCACTACGGCCGCAATATCGAGAGCATCATCGACCTGATCGCCACCGAACCGGAAGGGGAGGTGAAGACGGCGATGATCCGCTCCCTGGCCATCTACATGCGCCAGCAGTACCTGATCTGGAACAAGGATACCGTGGCCGACCAGACCATCTTCGCCGACATCGAACGCCTTTCCGGCGGGCGGGTGAAAGTACCTGAGGGACTGGAGCTGACGAAGATCGACGCCGGTGCCAACTTCGCCCGTCCCGGCATGAATCTCGGATTCAACCGGGGAGGGAACAACGGCGGCAAGAAGAACTGGGTCAACTACAAGAAGAACGGCAAGAAGAAATGAAACTGCAAAGCCCTTCCGCATACTGGTCGAGCCTGGACGAGAAGCGGCGGTCCGAGTACCGGATCGTCGCCGCTGTCCTATTGGGACTCTTCACCCTGTTCACCGCCATTGCGGTGGGCTCCTATTTCTTCACCTGGAAGCAGGACGCGAGTCTGCTCTCGGATCCCCGGATGATGGATCCGGCCGTGGATGCCGGCAATGCCGGCTCCAAACTGGGCTTCCGCTGGGGGCACTTCCTCGTGACCCGCAGTTTCGGCCTCGCCGTCCTCGGGCTGGTCGCTTTCCTGGTGGCCTGGACCCTGAGCCGGGCCGTGCCCAAGCTCAAGATCCGTCTTGGTAAATGGCTGGTCGCCAGTGTCACCGGAACGTTCCTGGGTTCGTGGATCCTGGCCTTCCTCGGGAAGGTGGCCGGCTGGGACACCGTCTTCGGCGGCGGCCTGGGCGGGCGTGCCGGCGGCGCGCTGGTGGATTCCTGCCTGAACCTGGTGGGTCCGATCGTCACGATCGTCGCCCTGCTGGCCCTGCTTGCCCTTTGGCTGTACTTCGTGACCGGAGGTTTCCGCTCCCTGGCCCGGGTGGAGGAGGAACCGGAGGAAGAAGAACCGCTGGCGGAAGAGCCGTTCGTGGAGCCGGAGCCGGTTGTCGCTCCGGAACCGTTCCGCCGGACTCCGTCCATCTCCCGTCCCGACCCGGTGTATGAGCCCGTGGCGGAAGAGACTGAGGAAGTGGAAGACGCTGTTCCTGAGGAGGTTCCCGAAGTGAAGGATGAACCGGAAGGCACATTCACCGTGGAAACGGACGACACCCTCACGAAGGAGGTCCGCAAGCCGCTCCCGCGCATCAACAACCGGGATGAACTGCCCCGCTACAAGTTCCCGTCGCTGGATATCCTGAGCGACTATGCCAGTTCGCAGCACGTCGTCTCGCAGGACGAACTGAACCGCAATAACAACAAGATCCGCGCGACCCTGGCGAGTTACAAGATCCAGGTCCGTGACGTCACCGCCATCGTTGGCCCGACCGTCACCCTGTACAAGGTCTATCCCGCCCCGGGCGTGAAGATATCCTCCATCAAGACCCTGCAGGACGATATCGCCATCTCCCTGAACGCCAAGGGCGTACGTATCGTCACCCTGTCCGATTCCGTGGGAATCGAGGTGGCGAACGATACGGCATCCATCGTCCCGTTGAAGCAGCTCCTGAACGACGACGCCTTCCGCAACAGCAAGGCCGAACTGCCCGTCGCCATCGGCTACACCATCTCCCAGAAGGTGAAGGTGTTCGATCTGGCCGACGCTCCGCATCTGCTGGTGGCCGGTGCCACGAAGCAGGGTAAGTCCGTGGGCCTGAACGTCATCGTGTCCTCGCTCCTGTATTCGAAGCACCCGTCCGAGTTGAAGTTCGTCTTCATCGACCCGAAGATGGTGGAATTCTCCGCCTACGGCAAGCTTTTGAACCACTACCTGGCCGTCCTGCCCACCGCATCCGACGATCAGGATGAACGGGACCAGGCCATCGTCAAGAACGCCAAGAGCGCCGCGGCCGTCCTCCAGTCCCTGTGCGTGGAGATGGACGAGCGGTACTCCCTCCTGAACAAGGCGATGGTGAACAATATCAAGCTGTACAACGACAAGTACCGCGACCGCCACCTCCTTCCTACCGAAGGTCACCGTTTCCTTCCGTACATCGTCGTCGTGATCGATGAGTACGCGGACCTTACGATGTCCGTGGGCGCCGGTCCTGAATCCAAGGCCATTGCCCGAAGCATTACCACGTCGGTCATCCGCCTGGCGCAGAAGGGCCGTGCCGCCGGCCTGCACGTGATCCTGGCGACGCAGCGCCCGACCGTGGACGTGATCACCGGCCTCATCAAGGCGAACTTCCCGATGCGCATCGCCTTCCGCGTGACCTCCCGTATCGACTCTTCCACCATCCTGGACCAGCCGGGCGCCGACAAGCTCATCGGCCGGGGCGACATGCTCCTGTACAGCGGGGTGGACATGGAACGCATCCAGTGCGCGCTCATCGGCAATGACGAAATCGCGGAACTCACCGATGCGGTGGGAAGCCAGATCGGTTATCAGAAATCTTACAATACTCCGTATTACCTGCCTGAACCGCCTTCTGCCGAAGGTGATGAAGGCTCCGGCGGCGGCATGGTGGACATGAAGCAGCTGGACGAGCGTTTCGAAGAGGCGGCCCGCCTGATCGTGACGTCCCAGCGCGGCTCCACTTCCGACCTCCAGCGCCGGCTTGGCATGGGTTATGCAAAGGCAGGTAGGGTGATGGACCAGCTCGAAGCCGCCGGCGTCGTGGGTCCGCAGAACGGATCCAAGCCGCGGGAAGTCCTGGTAAAGGATTTCAACGAACTGGACCAGATCCTGAGCCACTTTATGAACGGAGAACAATGAGAAGGTTTTTAACGGTTTTCGCAGCACTGTTCGTCTCCCTCGCAGCCTTTGCGCAGGGAACCATCCCCATCCTGGACCGTGTACCGGGCCACCGCGTGCAGTTCCACTACACCTACAGCCTCTCCAAGGACGGAAAGCCGATGACGCAGGTCACCGACGGCGAAGTCACCGTGGAGGACAATGCCTTCCTGCTTTCGGGCCTCGGCCTGGAAGTCCGCAGCGACGGCGTTTCCCGCTGGAGCATCGACCGGGAGGCCGAAGAGGTCCTGATCGAGAAGGTGGAGAAGGAGGACCTGTTCACGAATCCGGCCCTGTTCATCAGTTCCTACCGGTCCTACATGGACCATATCAAGGTGAATTCCTCGTCTCAGAATTCCCTGGACGTTACCTTGGAACTGGATGAAGATACCTCCGCCCGTTTTGTCCTGAAGGATATCCGTTTCCTGGACAGGAAAGGAAAAAGCGACTTCACGCTGGACGTGAAATCGCTCTCCTCTTCGTATGTGATTACCGACCTCCGTTAGCGAACGCAACGAACGGACAGGGCCAGGGAGGACTTGTCTCCGTACGTGGCCTTCACGTCATTCTCTTCCACATAGATATAGCGGTAACGCGCCACGGACGGGTCGTCAGCCGATTCGGTCGCGGTCCAGAAGGCGGCGTAGTCATACAGGCGCTTGAAGGTAGGAGCGTCTTTTCCGACCAGCGTGTAGCCGGAAGGGATGACAGACATCTTCGTGTCGTTCGTGCGGGCCACGTCCGGCCAGTACTCCCACATCCGGTGGCTGTTCAGGTAGGCATCGGCCGACAAAGCACCGGCGTCGTTGCCCAGGGATTCCCATTCTTCGTCGGTAGGAAGCCTCCATCCGGCCGGGCAGGCGGTCATCGCCTCGTCCCAGGTGTAGTATCGGCCGAGGGGATAGGAAGTGACGTCAGAATTCTCGTAGGCTACGCCGGCACCGGTCCACGCGAGGTTGTTGCGGAACCAGTCCAGGTTACCCTTCCGGATATAGAAATACTCGTTTTCCCCGGCTTTGTCCCGGGAATCGGCGATATGATCGTCCGAAGCGGAGATCCCGGTTCCGGTGAGCGTCTTTCCCAAGGCGGGATCGATGACGATCAGCAGTTTGGAAGTGGCGACAGAGTAATATTTTCCGTCCGGGTCGGACGCCTGGCAATAGATCGTGTAATTGCCCACCTCGTTCGCCGTGAAGGTGAACGTGTCCATCGGATCGGAATAACTGTCAGTATTGATCTTCCACTTGTAGTTGTATTTCTCCACACCTTCGCCCTCGGTATAATAGACGCCGTAAGGAGTCAGCGTGAAGGAATCGCCGGGACGGGCGAAAACGGGCAGGTCGAAGTCCACGCCGTACAGATAGGGGAGTGTCGTCGTCTTTTCCTCATCTTTCTTGCAGGAAAGGGCGAGGGCGGCAGCCAGGGCGAGGGACATATAGAGCAAAATGCTTCTTTTCATAGAATTCTTTCGTGATTCAATCTGCAAATATCGTGATTTTATCTTAATTTTGTGCAACTATCTTGCCGCAAGCGCCCTGGAAATGAAAAAAACGCCCCTTCTCGTCCTCGTCCTGCTCCTCCTGTCGTCGTGCGGGGAACGGGACCGCTATGTCCAGGTCTCCGGCTATGCGCAGGGCGGGACCTACACCGTAAAGCTGAATCTCAAGGGTGTCGGCGTTGCCCCCGGGACAGTCCGGGATTCCATTGAATCCATCCTGACGCGCATCGATACCACCCTTTCCGGTTACAACAAAGGGTCTTTGCTGTCGCGGTTCAACGCCGGGGAAACCATCCGGCCGAACGGGCTGTTCCTGGAGATGTACCTTGAGGCGTACGGGTGGTACGGACGATCCGGAGGCGTGCTCGATTTCGCGGCAGGCCCCGTGTTCGATGCCTGGGGTTTCGGCTTCAAGTCCGGGGAAATGCCGTCCGATGAAGAGGTTGCCCGGATCCGGACTTCTTGCGGGATGCGCCTGTTGAAGCCGGAAATGACGCCTGATGAAAACGGGATGCTCTCCGTCCGCGACCTCCGGCTGGACGGAACGGATGCGCCGGTCGTGCTCAATTACAACGCCATCGCCCAGGGCTATTCCTGCGACCTGGTGGCGGCCTATCTTTATTCGATCGGCGTGAAAGACATGCTCGTGGACATCGGTGAGATCTGGTGCGACGGGCTCAATCCCGGCCGAAAGTCCTGGAGCGTTGGGGTGGACCGTCCGTTCGACCGTCCGGATGACGGAACGGACGAACTGGGGGCCGAACTCGACGGAATCTGGTCCTCGGACGGTTCCGGGTGCGGGATCGTCACCTCCGGCAACTATCGCAAGTTTTATGTCCGTGACGGACGCAAATACGCCCATTCCATCGACCCCCGAAGCGGATATCCCGTGCAGCATAACCTCCTCAGCGCCACGGTCGTATGCCCGGACGGCGCGGCGGATGCGGATGCCCTGGCCACCTGGTGCATGGTCGTCGGCCTGGAGGAGGCGAAAACGCTCCTGACCGGCCTCTCGGGCGTGGAAGGCTATCTTATCTTTACGGCGGAAGACGGGACGATGGACGAATGGTCCACGCCGGGTTTCCGGCTGGCCAGGTAGTCAGAGACTGGCTATCGTTCTCAGTACGAAGGAAAGGACATTGCAAAGCGCATCCGTGGCATGGATCAGGATATCGGGACAGCATCCGATGGCCTGCAGGATGAGCGTTCCTGCCGCCGTACCCATCAGCAGGGTCGTGAGCGGCATCGCCAAAAGATTGGTAATCAGGAAATAAGAAGGAAAGGAATGGAACCGGTACCAGACAAGGGGACCGGTGAATAGCTGGCACGAGACGGACAGGGCGGCAGCCTGCCAGATCTTGCGCAGCGGGTCGAACCGGAGTCCTTCCGGATACCAGGATTCCAGGACGGGATAAAGCAGGAAGATGCCCGCCATCGCCAGGTAGGACAGCTGGAAACCGACCGAGCGGATGGCCGACGGGGTCAGGACAAGCTGGATCAGGAGGGCGGCCGACAGCACCCGCAGGGGGCTTCGGGGCCGGTGGAGAAGACGCGTGGTCTCGTTCAGCGCGATGAACAGGAAGGCCCGGACGATGGACGGGGAAGCGCCCGTCATCAGCGTGAAAAAGCCGGCTGCCGACAGGACCGCTGCATACCGGAACCCCTTGGCTCTGGTACTGTTTCCCACGGGCCATAGTAGTTTCGTGAGCATCAGGTACAGGATTCCCATATGGAGGCCGGACAGAGCCAGCAGGTGCGAAGCGCCGCTCTCGCGAAAGGTTTGCACCGTCTCCCGGGACAGTCCGCTCCGGTCGCCGGTCAGGAAGGCTTTCAGCAGGGGAGCCGTTCCTTCGGAAGGGAAGGGAACGGCGTCGATGAAGGCGCGCAGGTGCGCAGCCGGGACGACGGCCCAGCGCTCCAGCAGCGTTTCGGAACCGCCGCCCGCAAAGGAGTCGGTGAGTACGCACACCATTCCGCAGAGGAGGAAGGCCGGAAAAAGGAGCGCTTCACGCTCTGTCCGGACGACCGAAGCGACGAGTGATGCAAGGACCAGGAAGAGTCCGCCGGAGAGGAGATAAGGGTCGGCGGAAGTGTGCAGCAGAAACGCCCCGGCCGCCGCTCCGGCCGTGAAATGGACTGCCAACGCCTCTATGTTCTCCGCCCCGGCCATTTCCTACAAGTTTACTGCGAAAATACTGAATAATTTGTTATCTTTGCAAGGATTGGCAGATAATTATTAACAATAACCAAGATATGATCATCCTTGTCATTAATTGTGGAAGTTCTTCCATCAAGTACCAGTTGCTGGACATGAAGAACGACGATGTCTTCGACGTCATCGCCAAAGGTATCGCCGAGAAGATCGGTCTTCCCGCCGGCATCCTCCAGTATGCCCCCGCAGGCCGCGATAAGATCGTGAAAGACCTCCCGATTCCCGACCACAAAGTGGGCATGCAGCTTATCCTGGCCGCGTTGACCGACCCGGAGACCGGCGTCCTGAAGTCCCTCGAGGACATCGAGGCGGTGGGCCACCGCATCGTCCAGGGCGGCGACTTCTTCTCCGGTTCCGTGCTGGTGGACGACGATGTCCTGGAGAAGATCGCCTTCTGCAGCGATTTCGCTCCGCTCCACAATCCGGCGCACCTGCTGGGCATCCACGCGATGCAGGAGGTCCTTCCTGCGGTCCCGCAGGTCGTGACTTTCGACACGGCTTTCCATCAGACGATGCCTGCCTACGCCTATATGTACGGCCTTCCGTACGAGTATTATGAGAAATTCCGCGTCCGCCGCTACGGCGCCCATGGCACGAGCCACCAGTTCGTGGCCGGAGTCGGTGCGAAACTGGCCGGCCTGGACGTCAACGAATCCAAGATCATCACGTGCCATCTGGGCGCCGGCAGCTCCATCTGCGCCATCCAGAACGGCAAGTGCGTGGATACTTCCATGGGCTTCTCCCCGCTGGAAGGCATGATCATGGGTACCCGCGTGGGCAACATTGACGCGAATGCCGTCATCTATCTCGAGAACAAGCTCGGTGTCACCCCGGACGAGATGTCCACCATCCTGAACCGCAAGTCCGGCTTCCTGGGCGTTTCCGAATACAGTTCCGACTGCCGCGAGCTGAATGACCGCGCGAACAACGGCGATCCCAAGGCGAAACTCGCCCTCAAGAAGTACACTTACGACATCATCAAGAACATCGGTTCCTATGTCGCCGCGATGAACGGCGTGGACCTGATCGTCTTCACCGGCGGCATCGGCGAGCACAATTCCCGTCTCCGCCGCCGCGTGCTGGAGAACTTCTCCTACCTGGGCCTGAAGGTGGACTACGAGGCCAATGTCGCCTTCGGCGAGGATGCCATCATCACCACGGAGGACTCCAAGGTGAAGGCCGCCCTCATCTGCACCAACGAGGAGCTCGTGATCGCCCGCGACACGATGCACATCGTGCTCGACCTGCAAGACTAAAAACTACATAACCAACTATGATCCAGAATTTCAACGACCTCTTCGTCGAGCTCAAGGCGAAGGGCATCTGCAAGAAGATGGTGGCAGCCTGGGCTGTCGATGAGCACACGATCGAGGCGGCCTCCCTGGCCACCGACATGGGATTCGTGAAGGTTACCCTCGTGGGTGACGAGGATCTCATCAAGAAGGTCTGCGCCGACAACAACATCGACCTCGCCAAGTTCGAGGTGGTGGACATCAAGGACGAACTGAAGGCGGTCGCCGAAGCCGTGAAGATGGTCCACGACGGACAGGGCGACGTCCTGATGAAGGGCCTCTGCTCCACCGACAAGTTCCTCCGCGCCATCCTGAACAAGGAAACCGGCCTCCTGCCGCCGAAGGGCGTCCTGAGCCACGTGGGCGTGATCGAGAACCCGAACTACCACAAGCTGCTCTTCCTCACCGACATGGCCGTGATTCCGCTCCCGGACTTCCGCCAGAAGGTGAAGCTCGCCGGCTATGTGACCACCGTCGCCCGTTCCTTCGGCATCGCGAAGCCGAAGATCGCCTTCATCGCCGCTTCTGAGCAGATGCTCGATTCGATGCCCGCCTGCATCGAGGGCGCCATGCTCGCCAAGATGTGCGACCGCGGCCAGATCAAGGGCTGCATCGGTGACGGTCCGCTTGCCCTGGATGTCGCCATCGACGAGGAATCCGTGCAGATCAAGAAGCTCGTGAGCCCGGTCGCCGGCGATGCCGACTGCCTCCTGTTCCCGAACATCGAGTCCGCCAACGTCTTCTGGAAGACCAACTCCAAGCTCGCCCTGGGCGTCCGCCAGGCCGGCTTCCTCGTGGGTACCAAGGTCCCTTGCGTCCTCGCTTCCCGCGCCGATTCCGTGGATGTCAAGCTCAACTCCATCGCATCCGCGGTGATGAGCGTGAAGTAGTTCCGATGGGCTCACACCGCCGAAAATGGGGCTGGTGGCTGGTTGCGGCGATCGCCGTTGCCGTGGCCGCCAGCCTTTTCCTTCACCGGAAGCCGGCCGGCCGGTCCGGCTTGCCGGATGCATCGACCCCTTCCGAAGAGACCGGTTCCGCCGCTGCGGTCGTCCGTGACACCGTGTACGTGAAAGTCGACGGCGAGTCGGTTCCCGTCGTCCGGGAACGGAAGGTGGAAACAGATAATACGGAAGAGGAAATGCCCGCTGCGGCCACGGAGATGGTCGTGACGGTCCCGGTCCGGGACATCAACGGGCTGCTCCGCGAAAAGAGCGGCCGGGACATCCTCCTGACGGCGCAGGCTCCCGACCGGATCATCCTTTCCTATTCCGGCAAGGTGGATATCCCCATGCTTGGGGAACAGGACATGAACTTCTCTGCGGGTTTCAAGGTCGTGGAAGTAAAAGGGAACCGTCTGGTCCTTCAGCTTGATTCCGGCACCGCGATGAACATCGCCGCCGACGTTTTCGCCCCGATGATCCTGGAGCGCCTTCCTTCAGGCCTCGTGGACTCGTTTTCCAATGGCCGCGCGGTCATCAATCTTTCCGCCATCCCGCAGTTGAAGAAGAAGCTGGCTTCCGTGGATATCGTCGGCTTCTCCCTGGATGAGGATGCCATCAGCCTGAGAGCGGTGGAGAAATAGGTCAGACAACCTCCGAGAGGGCCCCGGTGACGGAGTCGATGATGAACCCCCTCACCGTGACGTCCCCGGGCACCAGCGGGTGGTTCACGATGGCCGCGACCGTTTTCCGGACAGAGGCTTCCGTGTCGTGGAAGCCTTCGAGCCAGGTGTCGATGCCTTTGGATTCCCATTGATCCAGAACTTCTTCCGGAATGCCGCGCTCCAGCATGTGCGGTTTGAATTCTCCGTAGCTCATGTGGCAGGCGCCGCAGGTAGAGTGGTGGACCACCATCACCTCCCGAACTCCCAGTTCGTAAATGCCTACGAGCAGCGACCGGATGGCAGAATCGGTCTCCGACAGGACCAGTCCGCCGGCATTCTTGATGATCTTGGCGTCACCGTTCCGCAGTCCCAGGGCTTTCGGAAGCAGTTCCGTCAGCCGGGTGTCCATGCAGGTGAGTACCGCCAGTTTCCTGGCGGGAAACTTGTCCGTTACGTAGGGCTCATAGCCTTTCTCCGCCACGAAACGGGCGTTGTAAGCGAGGATTTGGTCGATCATATCAGTCTTGTTCCGCAATGTCGAAGAGGTTTCTGACCGGCAAACGGTCCGAGAAGCGGCTCCGCAGGTTCTTGCACAGGGCACCGGTATCGCGGGAGAAACGGGAGCCTTTCCAGGTGGACGTGTTGGTAATCAGGATCCAGCATTCGCCGTCGGGAAAGGTTTTGACGAGGGCGGAAGTTCCTGAGAATGAGCCAGTACGAGTCCACTCTCCATCCTCCTTGCAGTCCACCCAGCCCAGGGAGAAGATTTCGTCCGAGAGACGCTGGGTCATCTGGTACACGCTGAATTCTGAAATCTGGTCGCCGAGCTCGGGAATGCCGTCGATGGAGGCGACCAGGCGCGCCAGTTCCGGGGTGGAGCCGATCCAGGCGCCGGCGCCGGACAGGCCCCGGATGTCGTTGCCGCCGTAGCAGCGTTCCACTTTCCCGCGGCCGTCGTAGGAGTCGCTGGGCTTGGCTTCCTTGTGCATGTGGTAGCGGGTTTCGCCGGGAAAGCGGTCGGCATAGAAGTTCCCGCCGATGTGGAAATCCACGCACCCGGCGGGCCGCAGTACTTCCCGCTGCATCCAGGCCTCGTAGTCTTCACCGGTGATTTTCTCGATGATCATCGACAGCAGGAGGTACCCGAAATTGGAATACTCCTGCGTGGTTCCCGGGAGGTAGGCGAGGGGACGCCGAACCAGATGGCGTGTAAGCTGTTCGGCGGTAGGAGCCTTTGAGGTCCCGATTTCCTGCATCATCCGGGCGGTGGAGAACATCGGGTCTCCGCCTTGCTGGGTGAATCCCGCCTGGTGCCGCAGCAGGTGCTCGACGGTAATCAGATAATAGTTGTCGTCGGTAATGTACTTGTCATACTCCGGCAGGACGCCGAACGGACCGAAAACCGGGGTGTCCAGGACCAGTTTTCCTCTTTCCTGCAACTTCATGATGCCTACGGCGGTGAGCAGTTTCGACACCGATGCCATCCGGAGGAGGGTGCCCGGGACCATGGGCCTGGCTCCGTCGGCCCGGCCATAGCCGCGGGCGTACAGGAGCGAATCGTTCCGCATGATGCTCAGGGAAACGCCCTTCAGCGACCAGACGTTCATGAAACTGTCCACGGCGGCATCCATCGCGGGAAGCCGGGACAGGTCGTTGGTCAGGCGGTCGTTGAGGCCCCTGTCCTGCCCGGAAGAAAGGCAGGGGAGGAGAAGGAACAGTATGAGGATGAGACGTTTCACTTGATCAGCCCGGCCCTGCGTCCGAAATCGATGATGAAGTCGGCCGTGCCGTCGATTCCCAGGATGGAACTGTCCACGCACAGGTCGTAGTTGGAAGCCACGCCCCAGGCTCCGAAGGTGTAGAAGTTGTAATAGGCCTCGCGGGTGCGGTCCTTCCGGCGCATCAGGGCCTCCGCCTCGTCGGCGTCCAGGCCCTCGCTTTCCACGAGACGCTTGATACGGTATTCCATCGGGGCGCACACGAATACGTCCAGGCATTCCAGGTCGCGGAGGATGTAGTCGGCGCAGCGGCCTACGATGATGGCGTCGCCCTTCCCGGCGATGTTCCGGATGACTTCGCTCTGGATCTTGAACAGCAAGTCGTCATTGACATAGCCGGTCTCGCCGAAGCCCAGGCGGCCCGACGAGAAGAAACTGGACATGGAGAACAGGCTTTTCCGCTGTTCGCCGCCCTCGAAGAGGCTCTTCGAGTATCCGCTCTCTTCGGCGGCCTTGGAGATGAGTTCGTTGTCGTACACCGGGATGCCGAGCTTCTTTCCGACGGCCTGGGCGACGAAACCGCCGCCGCTGCCGAACTGCCTGCCTACGTTGATGATCGTGTTCATATCTTGCTTCCGAGGATGGCCGGATCGTCCCCGTCCTTGAGGCGGCCGAGTTTGCGCAGCAGGCCCACGGCGAACAGGGCGGTGACGAGGGCTGCGATGGTGTCAGAAATCGGGAAACTATACCAGACGCCGGCTTCCGACTGGAGGAGGACCGGCAGGATGTAGATGCAGGGGAGGAGGAACAGCAGCTGTCGCGACAGGGACAGGAAGATGGATTTGTTCACCATGCCGAGGCATTGGAACAGGTTGGTGGTGACCATCTGGAAGCCGATGATGGGGAAGGCCAGGCTCATGATCCGGAAACCTTTGGCGGCCAGGTCGTGCATGACCGGGTCCGGCGTGAAGATGCTCACCGTGGGGCCGGGGAACACCTCTGCGACGATGAAACCGACGATGCAGACGAGCGTCGCCCATCCGGCCGTCTTCACATAAACCTCCCGGACGCGGGCGTACTGGCGTGCGCCGTAGTTGTATCCCGCGATGGGTTGCATGCCCTGGTTGAAGCCCATGATCACCATCACGAACAGGAAGCTGATGCTGTTCACGATGCCATAGGCGCCGAGCGCCAGGTCACTGCCCCATTTGACGAGCTGCTGGTTGATGAACAGGACGACGATGCAGCTGGCGAGGTTCATCAGGAACGGTCCCATGCCGATGGCGAGGGAATCCTTGGCAATCCGCCAGTCGATCTGGAAGATCTTGCGGCTGCGGGGGAGGTGGAGGAACTTGTCCTGGTCCAGGAAGAACCACATGGTATAACCCAGGGCCATCATCTGGCACAGGACGGTGGCGACCGCGGCGCCGCGGATACCCATGTTCAGTCCGAAAATGAAGACCGGGTCCAGGATGGCGTTGGAGGTCACCGTAAACAGGGTGAGTCCCATGGCGGTCTTCGGGTTTCCTGACGACCGGATGACGCTGTTCAGGCCGAAGTACAGATGCGTGACGGCATTCCCGACGGCGATGATCATCATATAGTCCCGGGCATAGGGAAGCGTGCTGTCGCTGGCTCCGAAGAAGCGGAGGATCGGATCCATCCACATCAGGGTTACGAAGGTAAAGACGATGCCGGTGATGATGTTCAGGGTGACTTCGTTGGAGAGGACCTTGTTTGCCACTGCGTAGTTCTTCTGTCCCAGGAGTACGGAAATCATCGTCGCGGCGCCCACACCCACCAGGGTGCCGAACGCCGTGGAGATGTTCATCAGGGGGAAGGTGACGGCCAGGCCCGAGATGGCGAGCGAACCCACGTCCGGGATGTGACCGATGAAGATGCGGTCCACCATGTTATACAGCGAGGACGCGGTCATCGCGATGATGCCGGGGACCGCATACTGGCGGATCAGCTGGTTGATGGGCTTGACGCCCAGTTCGGTCGGGACGTTTCCTGCCATGGATTACGGCTGGGGAACCAGGTCGACGTCGAATCGGAGAGCGGTGTACGGCGGGATCATGCGCGTATCGCTGCTGCCGGAACTCCCATAACCCAGGCCATAGCCGAATGCAAAGCTGGCCGATTCTCCGGGATGCATGGCTTTCAGGCCGTACTTGAAACCGTTGATCAGCGTCTTGCTGCCGCCCAGCGAAATGTCGGCGAGGTCTTCCGCCATGACGACGGAGACAGGGGCGTAGGATTTGGACGGATTGTAGATGTGGTAGAACTTGGCCGTATCGGCGATGGTGGTGTCGAATACCTGTCCGTCGGAAATGCGGCGGCCGGTGAAATTGATGTACACGGTGGTGTCGTGGGGCATCGCCGGGGCCTCCCCTTCGAATTCCGTATGGGACTTGAAGAAGACGGCGGCGGTGGAAAGGGTATCGGTTACGCCCCATTTCCCGGCGGAATAGCGGCTCAGTTCGCCGTACTCATAATCGTTCAGGTTGTCCGTCTGACCCAGCAGGGTGATGGTGTAGACGGCGCTGGTGTTCTTGGTCTCGTGCTTGAAATACTCGTCGGTGCTGTCGTAGCGCTCGAGCGTCAGCATCCAGGAAGGGATGACCGCAGTCCGGGTACCGCCCACGCGCATTCCGTCCAGAAGGGCGTCCAGACCGGCGTAACTCATGCCGTCTCCGGTGATGAGCACCTGCTTCCCGTAATAGTAGGTCTGGTCCCATTTGCCCAGCTGTTTCGCCCACTCCTCGTCGGTGTTGGCGGTGACCGCGCCGTTCAGGTCGCGGATCGTGTAGGTGACGAAACTGACCGTCTGGGCGCTGTTCCAGGCCGTTCCCGTTCCCGGGACATCCTTTACGATATAGATGCCGTCCTTGAGGGTCGATCCGGGATAGTTGATGTCCCGCCAGGCGTCCAGGTATCGAAGTTGGGCCTCGTTGGTCCCTTCGGTGGACGACTTGGCGCAGGAGCCGAGCACGCAGGCTCCAAAGGCCAGCAGGCAGGCGGTTTTCAGTATATTGTTCATTCTCATTTGTTTAATCGTTGGAAATGCTGCTCACCCAAATGTGGTAAACCAGGGCAGACCTTGCAGGAATCGTGCCTTGGGTGTGCGAGCCGTATGCATATTTCCCGGAAAACAGGATGAAACACTCGTCCTGGTTCCGGACACCTTCCAGCCCGTTGTACAGGCCGGGCAGCAGGCTGTCGTCCAGCGGGAGGGTCTCGATCTGGAAAGCGGTCGTGTCGGAAATGTTCCAGCCGGCGGCGTCGGCCGTAGCCTTGTGGTTGGTGGCGAACAGCTGGTCGCGGCTGACGTTGGATCCTTTCAGCACGTAGCCTGCATAATAGAAAGAGACGATTCCGCCGGCGGAGAGCGAGTCGGCCCGGAGGCCTTCCCGGCCCAGGGTGTCGTGCAGGGTCAGCCGCACCGTGCCGTTCTTGTAGGTGACGGTGGCGGTGGAGTCTTTCTTGACCTGGGCTTCGACGAACGAGGAGATGTTGGTCTCCTGCTTGTCATACACGGCCTGAACCGACTGCTTGGTACAGCCGAAGACGAGCCCGAGGGTCAGGAGGGCGGACAGAAGCAGGGAGGAACGGTTCATTTCAGGCATTGGCGGGATACGTTTTCAAGATAGGCGGCGGCGTCTTCCGGGGCAGGGATGTCCCCGGGCCAGAAGAGTTTCCCGCCGGCGGCGTTCTCGTGACCGCCTCCGTGGAACCAGTCCAGGGCGCACTGCTGGGCGGAAGTGCCTCGCTTGGAGCGGATGGACACCCGGAAATGGCCGTCGCTTTCCTTCAGGAGGATGCTCATCCTTACGCGGCCGATGGACAGGGGAACGTTCACCAGTCCCTCCGTCTCACCTTCTTCGGCGCCGAATCGGTCCATGATTTCCCGGGTGGCGACCATGTAGGCCATCCCTTCCGGGGTGATGCGCATGTCCTCGTACTGGAGATAGCCCATCAGGCGGACCCGGTTCTCCCGGTAGTTGTTGTACAGGCTTGCAAGGATGGCATCCCGGTCCACACCCGCTGCGAGCAGGGCGGAGGCCATCTCCAGGGTGGACGGGAAGACGGAGTTGGCGAAATTGTTGGTGTCCGTGGTCATGCCGGTCATCAGGGCGCGGGCGGTGTCGGCCGGGAGCCGGGCTGCGTCCCCGCCGACCTCCGGAAGCTCCATGAGGACGAAGAAGAGCAGTTCCGAAGCGGAAGAGATGTCAGGGGTGGAAAAGACCAGTCCGAAAGAGTCTTTCTCGGGATTCAGGTGATGGTCGATCAGGACTTTCCGTGCCCCGGAGGCCTCGAAAGCGGCCTGGAGCCCTTCCGTGCGGGAAAAGCCGTTGCCGTCCAGGAGGATGACCAGGTCGCTCCGGCGGATACGCTCCAGGCAGGCTTCCGGTTCCGTATCGAGGAACAGGAAGGGTGCGCCGTCCGGGATGATGGGACGGACGGTGGAGGAAGGACTGTCCGGGAGAACGGCTACGGCGTCCATGCCCCGGGCTTGACGGAGGTGGCACACCAGGGCCGATGCACTGCCCAGCGCATCCCCGTCAGGGTGCGTGTGCGTGGTCACGGTCAGGGTGTGGCTGCCTTCCAGCAGGGAGTTGAACGTCCGGATGCCTTCCGGAGTGATGCAGTCAAACGTCGTAATCATTTTTGCAGGTGCAAAAATACAAAATATATTGCTTTTCATAAATGATTTTTATAACTTTGTCGGAAAGTTTGATAATTTATAAAACACTAAAATAATGAACAAAGCAGTCAAGATCATCCTCGAGATTGTCCTCGCCCTCGCCGCGGTAGGGCTTGTGTATGCCATCTACAACAGCGTCATGAAGCCGGTGAACTTCAACAAGGAGAAGGCGCGTCGCCAGGAGGTCGCCGTCCAGCGCCTGAAGGACATCCGTACCCTCCAGGTCGCCTACAAGGGCGTGAACAACCGTTTCACGGGCGACATCGACTCCCTGATCAACTTCTACAACACCGGCAAGATGGACATCGTCATGCAGGTCGGTTCCAACGATGACTCTCTCGCCGTGGAGAACACCGCCCGGGTGAAGAAGGCCTTCAAGAACCTGAAAAAGGACGAACTGAACGCCAAGTTCATGGAACTCTACAGGCAGGGACAGAAGCTCGTCTTCTCCATCAGCACGCCGATCGCCGTGAAGGACACCCTCTTCCATGGTCGTGAGAACTTCTGCATCGACTCTCTGGCCTTCATCCCGTTCTCCGGTGGCCAGAAGGTGGAGATGGAATCCCTGGTGAAGACCGTTTCCGGTGTCCAGGTTCCGCTGTTCGAGGCCCGCATGCCTTGGAAGGCCCTCCTCAAGGGCATGGACAACCAGCTTCGTATCAATCTTGACGCCGAGTGCGAAGACCTGGGTCACTACCAGGGTCTCCAGGTCGGTTCCGTCACTGCGCCGAACAACAACGCCGGTAACTGGGAGTAGCCGCTCCGATGGAAAGTCCGCGCACATCGACTACAGGAATATCCATTCAAGTTTCCTTGAGTGGATATTCTTTTAAGGTGCTGGAGGGTGGAGAGATCCGTTCCTCCGGGTGGTTGGGGGCGGACCGCATCTTCACTACGCCGGAATTCCAGCGGCGGTACGACAAGGTGGACATCGCCCTGCTTACTCCCAAGTGTACGCTGGTTCCCGAGTCCTTCTTCCGGCCCGAAGCCGCCCGTGCGCTCCTGTCCGACGTCGTCGCCCTGGATGCGGCGGATGCCGTGGAGTCCGTGCGCGTTCCCGAGCAGGGAGCCGTCCTCGTCTTTTCGAATACCATCGGCGAATCCCTGTCCCGGGTACTCTCGCTGACGGTCCTCGACACTTCGGGGGCACAGGCTCCGGTCCTTCCCGAGATGTACTACCTCCTGCAGGCACTTCCATTGTGCGAAGACTACAACAAGGTCGTGGCCTCCTGGCGGGACGGCTGGCTGCACCTGGTGGTTGCCCAGGGCCGGACACTGCTTCTGTCCAATGTGTATCAGGCGGCCGATTTCACGACGGCGGAGTACTATCTCTTCCTGGTCCTCAAGAAATTACAGTTGAATCCGGAGGTGTCCACCGTGTGCTTCCGGACGCCGCTTGCCCCGGAGGAGGAAATGTCCCTGTACCGGTATTTCAAGGCTGTCGTCCAGCTATGAGGATCATCGGCGGACGCCTCAAGGGCAAGACCATCCTGCCTCCGGCGGGTTACAAGGCCCGACCCACCACGGACTTCGCCCGCGAGGGCCTTTTCAATGTCCTGGACAACGAATACGAATTCGAAGACCTCAAGGTGCTGGACCTCTTCGGAGGCACCGGCGCCATTTCTTTTGAGTTCGCCTCCCGCGGGGCTGCCCGCGTTTATTGCGTGGAGATGACCCGCGAGAACGCTTCCTTCATCAAACGGGAGGCGGAGCGGCTGGGTCTCCCGAACGTGACGATGGTCCGGGACAACGTGTTCGACTTCCTGCCCCTCTGCCGCGAGAAGTTTGACATCATCTTTGCCGATCCGCCTTACGCCCTGGAAGGGCTGGACACCCTTCCGGACCGGGTTTTCTCGCAGGATATCCTGCACCCCGGCGCCTATTTCATCCTGGAACACGGGAGCGGGCATTCCTTCTCGGAGCATCCCCGTTTCAAGAAGGAGAAGGTGTACGGCCGTGTCCATTTTTCGTTCTTCGAACAACCTGGATAGACTATGTTTTCGTTCCTGATCAGCGTGGCCGCGCTCGTCGTGGGCTATCTCCTGTATGGGGGCTTCGTGGACAAGGTCTTCGGCCCCAATCCGAATCTGGTGACGCCTGCCGTCGCCAAGGCCGACAACGTGGACTTCATCGCGATGCCTCCGTGGAAGGTGTACATGATCCAGTTCCTGAACATTGCGGGGACCGGGCCCATCTTCGGCGCCATCATGGGCGCGAAGTTCGGGCCGTCGGCCTACCTGTGGATCGTGTTCGGCTGCATCTTCGCCGGTGCCGTCCATGATTACCTGTCCGGTATGCTCTCCGTCCGGCACGGCGGGGCGGGTTATCCCGTCCTGGTGGGCCGCTATCTCGGGGAGACGACCAAGAAGGTCATGCTCATTTTCTCCGTTCTCCTTCTCCTGATGGTGGGGGCCGTTTTCGTGTACAGTCCGGCCGTCATCCTGGGCGGAATGGTCGGAGACGGAGGACAATGGTCCATGATGCTGTGGGTTTTCATCATCTTCGCATATTACGTCATCGCCACCCTGCTCCCCATTGACAAGATCATCGGCCGGATCTACCCGGTTTTCGCCGTGGCCCTGCTGTTCATGGCGGTTGCCCTGATGGTGTGCCTGCTGGTCAAATGGCCCACGCTTCCTGAATTCTGGGACGGCCTGCAGAACCGCGGTCCGTCGCTGGGCATGTATGGACAGCCGATCTTCCCCTGCCTGTTCATTACGATCGCGTGCGGCGCGGTGAGCGGCTTCCATGCGACCCAGAGTCCGCTGATGGCCCGCTGCATCACGACGGAGAAACTGGGACGTCCCATTTTCTACGGGGCGATGATCACGGAAGGACTGGTGGCCCTGATCTGGGCGGCGGTCGCTTCCTACTTTTTCTTCGACGGCGGCGCGGCCGAGGTCGGCTCCGACCTGTCCGCCGCAGCCCCCACGGTGGTGACGAAAGTCTCCCAGAGCTGGCTCGGCATTCTGGGCGGCATCCTGGCCGTCCTCGGCGTCGTAGCGGCCCCGATCACCAGCGGTGACACGGCTTTCCGCAGCGCGAGGCTCATCATCGCTGATTTCCTGCATCTGGACCAGAAACCCATGCGGAAGCGCCTTTACATCGCCATTCCGCTCTTCGCCCTTTCCGGTCTCCTGTTATGGTACAACATCGCCGATTCCAACGGTTTCAACGTCATATGGAGGTATTTCGGCTGGAGCAACCAGACCCTGTCGGTGTTCATGTTCTGGACCGCGACCGTATATCTGGTCCTCAACAAGAAGGGCGCCTATTACCTGATCGCCCTGATTCCGGCCCTGTTCATGACTTCCGTATGTACGACGTTCATCCTGGTGGACAAGATCGGCCTGGGGCTTCCGGCCTCTACGATTCCTTGGATCGCCCTGGGAACTTTTGCGATTTCGACGATTCTTTTCTATCTTTGGAAATATCGTAAAAACAGATAGCTATGCTTGATAAAGAACGCGGGCTGTATGTAGCCCACTGCGCCAATGGCCCCATCTCCCTGGTCGGCAAGATGGCCAACCGCCACGGCCTCATCGCCGGTGCCACCGGTACCGGTAAGACCGTTACCCTGCAGGTGCTGGCCGAAACCTTCTGCCAGGCCGGCGTGCCTTGTTTCATGGCCGACATGAAGGGCGACCTGAGCGGCATCAGCCAGGTGGGCAAGCTCTCGGGCTTCATCCAGAAGCGCCTGCCGGAATTCGGTATCGAGGATCCGCAGTTCCAGAGCTGCCCGGTGCGTTTCTTCGACGTCTATGGCGAACAGGGACATCCCATGCGCTCGACCATCTCCAACATGGGTCCGGATCTGCTGGCTCGCATGCTGGAACTGAATGAGACGCAGACTGGCGTCCTGAACATCGTCTTCCGGATCGCCGACGAAAACGGACTGCTGCTCATCGACCTGAAGGACCTCCGCGCCATGCTCAACTTCGTGGGCCAGAATGCCTCCGAGTTCACCATCAAGTACGGTAACGTGTCCACGGCATCGGTCGGTGCCATCCAGCGTGCCCTGCTCCATCTGGAGAACCAGGGCGCCGAAAAGTTCTTCGGCGAACCGTCCTTCGACATCTACGACCTCCTTCAGTGCGAGGGTGGCAAGGGTGTGATGAACGTCCTTGCGGCGGACAAGCTCATGCTCAAGCCGAAGCTCTATTCCACCTTCCTCCTCTGGCTGCTTTCCGAACTGTACAGCACGCTCCCGGAGGTCGGCGACATGGAGCTTCCGAAACTTGTCTTCTTCTTCGACGAAGCGCATATGCTCTTCGAGGATACGTCCAAGGCCCTGACCGCGAAGATCGAGCAGGTCATCCGCCTCATCCGTTCCAAGGGCGTGGGTATCTACTTCATCACCCAGAGTCCGACCGATATCCCGGAGAACATCCTGGGCCAGCTGGGTAACCGCGTACAGCATGCCCTCCGCGCCTACACGCCCAAGGACCAGAAGGCGGTCAAGGTCGCCGCAGAGACCTTCCGGGCGAATCCGCAGTTCGACACCTACGAGGCTATCCTGCAGCTCGAAACCGGAGAGGCCCTGGTCTCCTTCCTGGACGAAAAAGGCGCTCCGTCCATGGTCGAACGGGCGAAGATCCTCTTCCCGCTGAGCCAGATCGGCGCCATCACCGAGGACCAGCGCGCCCTCATCATCAAGCAGTCCCGCCTGTGGGGCCGCTACGACAACGCGATCGACCGGGAGAGCGCCTATGAGATCCTGACTGCCGCCACGGCCGAGGCAGAACGCCAGAAGGCTGAACTTGAGGCCCAGAAGGAAGCCGAGAAGCAGGCAGCCGCCGAGGCCAAGGAGCAGGAGAAGGCCGACAAGGAAAAGGCCAAGAAAAAGAAGAACAGCATCGCCTCCAAGGTGCTGAAGTCCGTCATTACCGCCGTGACCGGGGTCGTGGCCGCTTCCGTGGCCGATTCCGTCACCGGCACCAAGAAGAAGAGCGGTACTTCCACCACCAAGAAAGCGGTCCAGAAGGCGACCAAGTCGGCCACCAACACCATCACGAGGGAACTCACCCGGAGTATCCTCGGGAACCTGATCAAGTAGGGATTATCCCCGCCAATGCATGCCGAAGCGCTCGAAAGCCGCCCTTTCGAGCGCTTCCCTGTCTTCGGGGTGGGCGATGGAGATGAGGAGGCGGGCCCTTTCCTGCAGGGACTTGCCGTACAGGTTCACGGCGCCCCATTCTGTGACGACCCATTGCACGTCGGCGCGGGGCGTGACGACGCCGGCGCCGGGCTTGAGCGTGGGGACGATCTTCGGAGCGCCCTTGGCGGTGCGGGAGGCCAGGGCGATGATGGCCTTGCCGCCGGGGGACATCTTGGCACCGCGGACGAAATCCAGCTGGCCGCCGGTGCCGGAGTACATCCGGGTACCGATGGAGTCGGCGCACACCTGGCCGGTGAGGTCGATTTCCGTGGCGGAGTTGATGGATACCACGTTCGGGTTTTTCGCGATGGTCCAGGGGTCGTTCGTATAGGCGATTTCCCGCATCAGGACGGCCGGGTTCCGGTCGATGAAGTCATACACGTCCTGCGAACCCAGGAGGAAGGACGCGACCACTTTGCCCGTGTCGATCTTTTTGGCGGCACCGTCGATGATGCCTTTCCGGATCAGTTCCAGGGCGCCGTCGGCGAACATCTCGGTGTGCAGCCCAAGGTGCTGATGCCCGGTCAGTTCCGAACAGACCGCATTGGGCAGGGAGCCGATTCCCATCTGCAGGCAGGCTCCGTCGGGGACCAGTTCCGAGCAGTTCCGGCCGATCAGCCGGTCGGTTTCGGAGGGCTGTACGTAATCCTTGGTGATCAGCGGAGTCTCGTCCCGGACCAGGGCGTCGAAGCGTTCCACCGGGATGGGTTCGCCATAGGAGAAGGGGACGTGCGGGTTTACGACCGCCAGTTTCAGGCGAGCCACTTCCAGGGCGGCGATGGAACAGTCCACGGAAGTTCCCAAAGAGACCACGCCGTCCGCCGGCTCCGAGACCTGGACCATCGCCACGTCGCAGGGCAGGGCACCGCTGCGGTACATGGCCTGCGATTCGAACAGGTGCGCGGGGAGATAGTCCGCATACCCTTCCTGGACGCTTTTCCGGACGTTCGGGCCCACAAAGAAACCCTGGTCGAAGAAGATGCCTTCATATTCCCTGGAGCCATAGGGGGCGGGCCCCTCCGTATGGAAATGGTGGAAGTGGAGGTCCCGCAGTTCTCCCGCCCTGCGGCACAGGGCGTCGATGAGGACATGGGGAACGCTGGCGATGCTGGAGAGGTGGATGTGGTCCCCGCTCCGGACGCCGCGGACGGCTTCGTCGGACGATATGAAAGACAAGGGCTTCATGGCTCGAACCGTGCAAATATAGGCAGATTCTTTGTATATTTGTAAAAATTTTAACGAATAATATGCATACCAGGGAAGAAAAGGTGGCCGCCTTCGGCCGTTTGCTGGATATCATGGACCTCTTGAGGGAAAAATGCCCGTGGAATGCGGCGCAGACCATCGACACCATCCGTCCGATGACCGAGGAGGAAGTGTACGAACTCAGTGACACCATCCTGAAGGGAGACCGGAAAGGCACGGCGAAGGAAATCGGCGACCTGCTCTACCATATGGTCTTTTATGCGCGTATCGCGCAGGAGGAGGGAACCTTCGACATCGCCGACTCCCTGAACAAGGTGTGCGACAAGATGGTCTTCCGCCACCCGCATGTTTTCGGCCCCGAGGCCGGCAAGCCTACGACCGCGAAGGAGATCGCCGATACCTGGGAACTCGTGAAGGCGAAGGAAAAGGACGGGAACAAGCGCGTCATGTCCGGCATTCCCGATGCCATGCCCGCCATCCTCAAGGCTTTGTCCATGCAGGAGAAAGCCCGCGGCTGCGGCTTTGACTGGGAGCAGAAGGAAGATGTCTGGCCCAAGGTCCGGGAAGAGGCCGGCGAGGCGGAGGAAGCCTGTGCCGAAAACGACCCGAAGCATATGCAGGAGGAATTCGGCGACCTGCTTTTCGCCGTTATCAACGCTTCCCGCCTGTATGGTATCGACCCGGAAGCGGCCCTGAACGGCGCCTGCGACAAGTTCCGCCGCCGTTTCTCGTATATGGAAGAAGAGACGCTTCGGCGCGGCCTGAAACTCGCCGACATGACCCTCACCGAGATGGACGCCATCTGGGACGAAGGGAAGGCGAAAGGGCTCTGATATGGTAATTCGGAGTTTTTTCCGTATCTTTGCAGACTAATTCAAAACCCGCCCCCATGGCAGAGAACACATTGCTGGAGAAGGTACTGAGCCTTCAGGACAAATACAGGAAGCTGGAAGAGTCGCTCGCCGACCCGGCCGTCATCGCGGACATGAAGAAATTCGTTCAGCTGAACAAGGACTACAAGGAACTGCAGCCCATCATCCAGGCCGGCCTCGAGTACAAGCGCATGCTGGACGAACTCGCCCAGGCGAAGGACATCCTGATGAACGAAAAGGATGAGGACCTGAAGGAGATGGCTCGCGACGAGGTCGCTGAAATCGAGCCGAAGATTCCCGACATGGAGCAGAATATCAAGCTCCTGCTCATCCCTGCCGATCCGGACGATTCCAAGAACGCCATGGTGGAAATCCGCGGCGGCACCGGTGGCGACGAGGCGGCGATCTTCGCCGGCGACCTGTTCCGGATGTACCAGCACTTTGCCGAGCGCAGGGGCTGGAAGCTGGAGGTCACCGATCAGGCTCCCGGCACCGCCGGTGGCTACAAGCAGATCGTCTTCAAGCTTTCCTCCAGCCAGGACGGCGTGTACGGCGTGATGAAGTACGAATCCGGCGTCCACCGCGTCCAGCGGGTCCCGCAGACCGAAACCCAGGGCCGCATCCAGACCTCCGCCGCTTCCGTGGCCGTATTCCCGGAGGCCGGTGAATTCGATGTGGAACTGAATCCCGCCGATATCCGGAAGGACCTGTTCTGTGCCTCCGGTCCCGGCGGACAGGGCGTGAACACGACCTATTCCGCCGTGCGTCTCACCCATATCCCTTCCGGCCTGGTGGTACAGTGCCAGGAGGAGCGGTCGCAGCTGAAGAACCTGGACCGGGCGATGGAGGAACTCCGCACCCGCCTGTATAACCTCGAGCACCAGAAATACCTGGACGGCATCGCCGCCAAGCGCAAGACGATGGTCTCCACCGGCGACCGCTCGGCCAAGATCCGTACCTACAATTATCCGCAGGGCCGCGTGACGGACCACCGCATCGGCTGGAGCATGTACAACCTTCCCGTCTTCATGGACGGCGACATCCAGGAGTGCATCGACCAGCTCCAGATCGCGGAGAACGCCGAACGGTTGAAAGAAGCGGGGGAGGAAGCATGATATGGAAAGGAAGGAAGAAGGCCTGAAAGCCCTGGGCGGCAAGTCCGTCTACAGCCAGCACTACGATCCGACGGTTCTGGAAACCTTTGAGAACCAGCATCAGGAGAACGACTACTGGGTCCGTTTCAACTGCCCGGAATTCACCACCCTGTGCCCCATCACGGGCCAGCCCGACTTCGCGGAAATCCGCATCAGCTACGTCCCCGATGTCCGGATGGTCGAGTCCAAGAGCCTCAAACTGTATCTGTTCAGTTTCCGCAGCCACGGCGGTTTCCATGAGGATTGCGTGAACACCATCCTGAAGGACCTCGTGAAACTGATGGACCCCAAGTATATCGAGGTCACCGGTTTCTTTACCCCGCGCGGGGGCATTTCCATCTATCCTTACGCGAATTACGGCCGCCCCGGCACGAAGTGGGAGCAACTGGCCGGGCAGCGTTTCGCCACCCACGAATAATCAGGCTTTTTCCTGGAAGTGCGCGAGCACGTTCCCGATATAGGTCTTCGTGACCGGGATCGGGGCGATGGTTTCGTTGTCCAGGGTGATTTCATAGACGGCCCCGACTTTCTGCAGGACCTTGACCTTCTGCATGTTCACGATGAACTTCCGGTGGCAGCGGATGAGGTCGGAACCGGCGAAGCTCTCCTCCACCGTCTTCAGGCGGCAGCGCAGCATGTAGGTCTGCAGTTCGCCCTTGTTGTCGGAGTACCACACCTTGATGTAGTTGTCGTCGGCCTCCACGTAGTAGAGGTTGGCGCTGGAGACGGACAGTTTGAGGACGCCGTTATTGTCGAAAAGGGTGAATTTCTGGACGGTGGCGGTCTCTTCGGGGGCGTCGTCGGTAACGACGTCCTGCATGTTCATCAGGCGGATGGTCCGGTTCTGGTCGACGATGGTGAAAAACATCGCCGCGATGATGCAGGGTACGCCCAGGCAGATGAAGGTATAAACCAGTGAATGGAAGAAAATGGCCAGGAGGCTCTGGTCCTCAGGCTGGGCGATGGTCACCGTGAAGACGGTGTACAGGACGCTGATGAGGACGATTTCGGCAAGGTTCCAGGCGGCATACTGCCAATAGGTCATCGGGAAGCGGTTCCGGGTCTTGTACATCACCACCTTGCTCACGATCATGATCAGGAGGCAGCCGGCGGCGAAAAGGGCGGTGAAGCCGAAGAAGGTGCTGTTTCCGAGGCGGAACCATGCATTGTTGGAAAAGGGGATGCTCACCAGCAGGAAGACAACCGAGAAGAACGCGGCGAAGGTCACCGTGCCCAGAAGCTGATAGCGTTCCCGCAGATAGGAGGGGATGTATTTCTTCTGTCCTTCTTCCATGATTCAGGGTTACAAAAATAAACAAATCGACCCGGATATGCAAATCGGTAATTAATTCGTATATTTGCAGTCTGTTATGATTAAAAGCGCGATCTGCGACCTTCTCGGAATCGAGAAACCGGTGTTCCAGGGCGGCATGGCCTGGATTGCGGATGCGCGCCTGGCCGCGGCGGTTTCCAACGCCGGCGGACTGGGGATCATCTCGTCCATCAATGCCGGTTCGGATGCCGTCCGCGATGAAATCCGGAAGGTCCGGACGCTGACGGACAAGCCTTTCGGGGTGAACGTCATGCTGGCGGCCCCGAATGCCGCGGAAATCGCGGACCTGGTGGTGGAGGAAGGGGTGAAGATTGTGACGACGGGCGCCGGCTCCCCGGCTCCGTACATGGAAAAATGGCTGGCGGCCGGCATCCGGGTGATCCCCGTGGTCGCATCCGTGGCTTATGCGCTTAAAATGCAGGAGCTCGGAGCGACGGCGGTCATTGCTGAAGGTGCCGAATCCGGTGGACACATCGGGGACACGCACACCATGGCCCTGGTGCCGCAAGTGGTTGACGCCGTGGATATTCCGGTCCTTGCGGCCGGCGGCATCTTCGACGGGCGCGGAGCGGCGGCGATGTTCCTGATGGGCGCTTGCGGCGTCCAGGTGGGCACCCGCTTCCTCGTAGCCGACGAGTGCCGGGTGCACGACACCTACAAGGAACGCCTGATCAAGGCTTCCGACTTGGGAACGATGGTTACGGGCAAGTCCCTCGGCGACGCCGTCCGCAGCCTCAAGACCCCTTTCGCGAAGAAGTTCGCGAAGCTGGAGGCCGATCCGGCCGTCCCGGACGAGGATGTCCGTGCCTTCGGAACCGGATCGGTCCGGAAAGCGGTCCAGGAAGGAGACCTCTCCGGAGGCAGTTTCCTGGCCGGAGAAGTGGCCGGGATGGTCACACGCCGCGAGAGCGCGGCCGAAATTGTAAACGACATCATCGGCGGAGCGGAGAAACTGCTCGCTTCCGCCCCTGATTTATTGACGTGATATGGAACCTAAAAGAGTAGTAGTAACAGGAATGGGCATCATTTCCTCCGTTGGGAATGATATCGACACGTATTGGAAGAATCTGGTGAACGGCGTCTGCGGCATCGACTTCGTCGAGGATTTCAAGGACATGCCCGTCACCATCGCCGGCAAGGTGAAGGATTTCGATCCCGAAAAGTATGGGATGGACAAGGCGTTCGTCCGCAAGCAGGACAATTTCACCCAGTATGCCATCGCGGCTTCCGTGCAGGCCATGGATGCGGCTGGCCTGCGTTCTGAAGGAGAGGACAGGAACATCGAACCTTTCCGCCTGGGCGTGTATGTGGGCTCGGGTATCGGCGGCTTCGAAATCCAGTACCGCGAGACGGCCAAGATGATCGAAGATCCCTCCGGCCGATGGATTTCCCCGCTGTTCATTCCGACGATGATTTCCAACATCGCTGCGGGCCATGTGGCCATCCGGCACCAGGCGATGGGCCCCTGCCTTGATATCGTCACGGCCTGCGCGACCTCGTCGCACTGCATCGGCGAGGCGTTCCGCGCCGTCCGTCACGGATATGCCGACGCCATCATCGCCGGCGGCTCCGAGCATGCGTCCATCCCGCTGGGCGTGGCCGGTTTCGCCAATGCGAAGGCCCTTTCGCGCGCTGAGGATCCGAAATATGCCTCCCTCCCGTTCAACAAGAACCGGCAGGGTTTCGTGATGGGTGACGGCGCCGCCGTCCTCGTCCTCGAGTCGTTGGAGCACGCCCTGGCGCGCGGTGCGACCATCTACGGTGAGATGGTGGGCTACGGAAACACCTGCGATGCCTACCACGCCACCGCCCCCCGTCCGGACGGCACCACCCAGGCCAAGGCCATCACCCTGGCCCTGGAGGAAGCCGGATTCGACCCGGCCAAGGACAATCTGTACATCAACGCCCACGGAACCGGCACCCAGCTCAACGATGTCGCCGAAACCGTCGCGTACAAGGTGGCCCTCGGCGATTACGCCTACAAGGCCCACATCAGCTCCATCAAGTCGATGACGGGTCATATGTTCGGCGCCGCCGGTGCAGCCGAGGCCATCGCCACGGTGCTGGCCCTCCGCGACGGGGTCGTTCCGCCGACCATCAACCTGGACTGCCCGGACCCGGAATGCGACCTGGACTACACGCCGAACGTCGCCGTCCGGACCCCTCTGACCATCGGTATCTCCGATTCGCTGGGCTTCGGCGGCCATGACGCCTGTGTCGCGTTCCGCCGTTACGAAGGGTAATGGACCGGGAGGAGATTCAGAAGTACCTTCCCCATCGGGAGCCGATGCTCCTGGTGGACGAAATCGCCGTTGATGCCGATGGTGTGGCCCACGGCCGATACCGTGTTCCCGAGGACGCTTTTTACTGTCGGGGCCATTTCCCTGGAAATCCCATCGTCCCGGGCGTGATTCTCTGTGAGATCATGGCGCAGACCTGCTCTGGCTTGATGCTGGACGCCCTCCCGGGCCGTATTCCGGTTTATCGGGGCATCGACGATGTGAAATTCAGGGAAAAAGTCCGTCCCGGCGACCTGTGCGAGATCACTTGCGTCCTCGACGCCCGGAAAGCCGACACCTTCTTCTGTTCGGTCCGGCTGGAAGTGGACGGTCGGCTCTGCTGCCGGGGAAAGGTCACGATCGCGGTCGTCCAGATGAAATAGAAATTGGAGCGCGCCTATCTCTTCTTCCGGTCCCTCTTGCGCGACTCGCGGATCCGGTAGGCGCTCTCGACCATCAGCTGGTCCTGGAAGCAGCCGCGGGCCGCGAGGAAATTGCAGATGGCAATCACAAGCGGGAAGATGACCGTCCACTTGAACGTGATGTTCTCCGGAGCCGTGAAATAGTAATAAGCCAGCCAGCCCTGCATCCCCAGGGCCACCAGGCCGGACAGGGTGGCGAGCCGCATTTGGAGGATCCTCACCTTGAACGACACGAGCGCCAGGGCGACCATCGCTGCCAGGATGCCCAGCAGGATGGCGAAATAAGGTTTCTGGATCTGAAGGTACGTCACGTATCTCATCCCGTCCGGGGCGGATACGGTATAGGCGTCATTGAAGAAAAGAATGGTCACGAGGACGGCCGAGATGGCCAGATATAAAGTTTGGATCCGTTGCCACATAATGCGATTGTTTCCCGCAAAGATAGGAATTGTCCCGGGAAAAACCTATATTTGTGAATCAACGCAAAAACTGATGGACCATGAGAATCCCTGAATCCGAACTCATCATCAACGGCGACGGCTCCGTCTTCCACATCCACCTCAAGCCCGAAGAACTGGCCGACAACGTCATCCTCGTGGGCGATCCCGGCCGCGTGGACATGATCGCGGACCTGCTGGACGAACTGGAGTTCCGTCACGCCTCCCGTGAATTCGTATCCGTCACGGGCAAACGCCACGGAAAGCGCATCACCGTCCTTTCGCACGGGATCGGTCCCGACAACATCGACATCGTAATGACCGAGCTGGACGCCCTGGCCAACGTGGATTTCGCCACCCGGGAGGTTAAGCCCGAGCACAAGGCCCTGAACATCCTCCGTATCGGCACCTCCGGCGCCCTGCACGCGGACATTCCCCTCGGATCCTACATCCTGTCGCACTACTCCGTCGGTTTCGACGGCGTGATGAACTGGTATGCGGACCGCGAGAAAGTCACGATTCCCGAGGTCGAGGAGGCTTTCAAGGTCCATATGAACTGGGAAAAGTCACTCCAGTCCCCCTACTTCGTAAAGGCGTCGGACAAGATCATCGACCTGATGAAGGACGTCACCGTTCCGGGCGTCACTATCTCCGCACCGGGGTTCTACGGTCCCCAGGGCCGAGTGGTCCGCATCCCGCTCGCCATGCCGGACATGCTGGAGCGCATCGAATCCTTCCGCTTCGAAGCAGACGGGATGGAGCGCCGCATCACCAACTTCGAGATGGAGAGCGCCCCGCTTGCCGGCCTGTGCGCCCACCTGGGCCACAACGCCTGCACCGTGTGCTGCGCCATCGCAAACCGTTATCTCCAGAGCTCCAATCCGGACTACAAACCGTTGATCCGCAGGCTTGCGGAGATTGCAGTGGACAGGATGTCCACGCTGTAGCCTGGTGGCACCCAAGGTCTTGACTGATAATTGATTTACTGGTTGCCCCCTGTGCTTCTCGACACAGGGGGCAACCTTTATTTACTTGATTAATAATGGGTTAGATGCCACCGAACGTGTGGAATCAATCTGTAATTTGTTTCAGTAGAAATTGACCAAGTTTTTTGTATTGTGCTTCGGTTTGGCACAAGGTGGGCGTACCTTTGCACCAGAAACCAAACGAACGAAGTCATGAGAAACACGGATTACAACATCAGCGCCCTCGGTTCCTTCCTTTCTTCCGACGCCTCCTTCCAGGCCCTGAAGGACATCATCGACGACCTCGGTCTCGAGGTCGAGGAGATCACTTCTCTTTAAGGGAGACCGTGATGCCTTCCTTTTCCGCGTTCAGCCCGACCTTGATCTCCCGGACGTCGGCAAGTTCCTTGCTGCGGGATACCAGGATGCGGTCGGCGATGATGAACTCGGACACCGGATCCTCGATGAAGCGCGAAATGGCGCGTTTCAGGGGCCGGGCACCGTACGCGGGGTCGTAACCCGCATCGGCCACGAAGTGCTTGGCCGCAGGGGTGACCGTAATCCGGTAACCCGCCTCCAGCGCCCGCTTCTTCAGGCCCTTCAGTTCGATGTCGATGATCTTTTCGATATCTTCCTTGGACAGGGAGTTGAAATACACCTGCTCGTCCACCCGGTTGATGAATTCCGGCGGGAACGCCTTCTTCACCGCCTTGGCGACCACGTTCTTCCGGTCGTCCTCCACCTTCCTTCCGGCCGTTGAGAATCCGATGCCGGTGCCGTATTCCTCCACTTCGCGGCTGCCCACGTTGGAAGTCATGATCACGATGGTGTTCTTGAAGTCCACCCTCCGGCCGTTGCTGTCGGTCAGCCGGCCTTCGTCCATCACCTGCAGGAGCAGGTTGAAGATGTCGGGATGGGCCTTCTCGATTTCGTCCAGCAGCACCACGCAATAGGGCTTGCGGCGCACCCGTTCCGAGAGCTGGCCGCCCTCCTCGTACCCGACGTAGCCCGGAGGCGCGCCGATGAGCCGCGAGACGGAGAACTTTTCCATGTACTCGCTCATGTCGATCCGGACCATGTTCTCCTCCGAATCGAACAGGTATTCCGCCAGGGACCGCGCCAGCTGGGTCTTGCCCACGCCGGTAGGGCCGAAGAACAGGAAGGTGCCGATGGGCCGGTTCGGGTCCTTCAGGCCGGCGCGGCCGCGCTGAATGGCGCGGACGACCGTGTCGATGGCCTCGTCCTGGCCGATGATCCGCCCCTGGAGGCGCTGTTTCATCTTCAGGATGCGGTTGCCCTCGGATTCGGCGACCTTGTTCACGGGAATCCCGGTCATCTTGGAAACGACGGAAGCGACGTCCTCGGCGGTCACCGTGGACGCACCGCCCTTCTTCCGGGCGAGGTTCAGGCGTACCATGGAACCGGCTTCGTCCAGGGCGTCGATGGCCTTGTCCGGCAGGGAACGGTCGGTCAGGTAACGGTCGGTAAGCCGGACGGCGGCGTCCAGCGATTCGTCCGTATAGGTGATGTGGTGGAATTCCTCGTAGCTGGGTTTCAGGTGGCGGAGGATCTCGATGGATTCCTGCACGTCCGTGGGTTCCACGACGATCTTCTGGAAACGGCGGTCCAGGGCGCCGTCCTTCTCCACGATCTTGGTGAATTCATCCACGGTGGTCGCGCCGATGCACTGGAGCTCCCCGCGGGCGAGGGCCGGCTTCAGCATGTTGGCCGCATCCAGGCTTCCGGAGGCGCCGCCGGCGCCCACGATGGTGTGGAATTCGTCGATAAAGAGGATCAGGTCGGGGTTCGACTGGGCCTCCTTGATGATGGACTTGAGGCGTTTCTCGAAGTCTCCCCGGTATTTGGTGCCGGCCACCACCGAAGCGATGTCCAGCGAAAGGATGCGCTTCTTGGCAAGGGCGGCGGAGATGTCACCGGAGGCAATCCGGAGGGCGATTCCCTCCACGATGGCGGACTTTCCCACGCCGGGCTCGCCGATGAGCATCGGATTGTTCTTCTTGCGCCGGCCCAGGATTTCGATGACGCGGGCGATCTCGTTGTCCCGTCCCACGACCGGATCCAGTTTCCCGTCGCGGGCCGCCTTGGTCAGGTCGTAGCCGAACTCTTCGATGTCCAGTTCCTTTTTCTGTCCTTCGGCCTGCCCTTCGTCTTCGTCCTCGTCGGCCTGCGCCGGCTGCTGCTCCTGGCGGGGGACCTTGAGCATCCCTTCCTTCTCCATGAAGGCCAGCATCCGTCCGTAGTCCACGCCCCGACTCCGGAGATAGGCCTGGCCGTAGCTGTCGGTCGTGCGGCAGAGGGCGAGCAGCAGGTGGTGCGGCGCGGCTTCGGTACTCTTGAGCCGGGTAGCCTCCATCACCGTGATGCTCAGGACGTTCTGTGCCTGGCGGGAGAAATTGATATGGTCGATTTCAGAGTAGGGGATGGTCTCGTTCGTGAAGATTCTTCCGTCGATGAAAGCCTTCAGGTCGGCCGGCACGATCCCGAGTCCCTGGAGTACCTGGAAGGCATTGTTCTCCTCGTGGCGGATGATGCCGAGGAACAGGTGATCGGGGCCGATGCCGTAACTTCCGGTGCGCATCGCCTCTTCGCGGGCATACTTGATGATGCCGTTCAACTGGTCGGATATCTGTATTTGCATAGGGTACAAATTTAGCAAATTCCCACGAATCAACAATCGTGCGGAAACTGGTTTCCGGACAATTTGTCAGTCTTTGAAAAGTCAATAAAAATCGTTACATTTGCAAGTTAATAGATACTACCGAAAAAATGGAGAACAACGAAGAGAAGAACCCGGTGGAAGAGCCCCAGTCGACGGGGTTTATCCAGCCTGTGGAGATAGACCACGAGATGCGCACCGCGTACATCGACTATTCGATGTCCGTGATCGTGTCCCGCGCCCTCCCGGACGCCCGTGACGGCCTCAAGCCCGTCCAGCGGCGCGTGCTTTACGGAATGAACGAGATGGGTGTCAAATATAACGGACAGACGAAGAAATCGGCCCGTATCGTGGGTGACGTGATGGGTAAGTACCACCCGCACGGCGACTCCAGCGTGTACGACGCGATGGTCCGTCTGGGCCAATGGTGGAACCAGCGCTATCCGCTGGTGTGGGGACAGGGCAACTTCGGTTCGATGGACGGCGATTCCCCGGCGGCCATGCGATACACCGAGGCCAAGCTCGAGAAGATGTCCGAGGACGTTCTCGCCGACATGGAGAAGGATACCGTGGACATGACCCTGAACTTCGACGATACCCTCCAGGAGCCCACCGTCCTTCCGACGAAGGCTCCGCTCCTGCTGCTGAACGGCGCTTCCGGCATCGCGGTCGGCATGGCTACGAACATGGCTCCGCACAACCTGGGCGAGTGCTGCGACGCAATCTGCGCCTACATCGACAATCCGGAAATCACCGTGGATGAACTGATGCAGTACATCAAGGGCCCCGATTTCCCGACGGGCGGCATCGTGATGGGCCGCAGCGGCATCAAGGAAGCCTACGAGACCGGCCGCGGCCGCGTCGTCGTACGTTCCAAGACCGACATCGAGGTCGATGACCACGGTCACGAGACCATCGTCGTCACCGAGATCCCCTACATGGTGAACAAGCGCGAGATGATCGAGAAGATCGCGCAGATGGCCGAAGACAAGAAGATCGAAGGCATTTCCTATATCAACGACGAAAGCTCCCGCGAGGGCATCCGCGTGGTGATCCGCCTCAAGCAGGGCGTGAATTCCGGTGTCGTGCTGAACACCCTGTTCAAGTACACCCCGCTGCAGTCCAGCTTCTCGTTCAACAACGTGGCCCTCGTGAAGGGCCGTCCGCGCACCCTGTCCCTGAAGGAAATCCTCCAGAATTTCGTGGACTTCCGCCACGAGGTCGTCGTGCGCCGCACGAAGTTCGAACTGGACAAGGCCCAGAAGCGCGCCCACATCCTGGAAGGCCTCCTGAAGGCGATGGACATCATCGACGAGATCGTGCACGTGATCCGCTACGAGGCCAAGAGCCGCGACGACGCGAAGGTGATCCTGATGGAGCGCTACGGCTTCACCGAGCCGCAGGCTTCCGCCATCGTCGCCCTCACCCTCGGACAGCTCGCCGGACTGGAACGGGAGCGCCTCCGCAACGAATACGAGGAACTGGAGAAGTTCATCGCCCACTGCGAGGCCATCCTGGGCAGCGTGGAACTCCAGCTGGGCGTCGTCAAGGACGAAACCCGTGAACTGAAAGAGAAATACGGCGATCCGCGCCGCACCGAAATCACCCTCTCCGAGGACGAGTTCAACCCCGAGGACTTCTATTCCGACGAGGACCAGGTCATTACGATCTCCCACCTCGGCTACATCAAGCGCACCGCCCTCACTGAGTTCCGCACCCAGAACCGCGGCGGCGTGGGCATCAAGGCCAGCGCCACCCGGGATGCCGACTTCATCGAGCACATCTACATCGCCAACAACCACTCGACCCTGCTCCTGTTCACGCAGAAGGGCCGTTGCCATTGGCTCAAGGTTTACGAGATCCCGGAGGGCAACCGCGCCTCCAAGGGCCGCGCGATCCAGAATATCCTGATGATCGACCCGGACGACAAGATCAAGGCCTACGTGAACGTGAAGACCCTCAAGGACGAAGAGTTCGTGAACAACAACTACATCATGATGGTCACCCGGAACGGTATCGTGAAGAAGACCTCCCTGGAGGCTTATTCCCGTCCGCGCACCAACGGCGTGAACGCCATCAACATCCGCGAGGACGACGAACTGCTCGAGGCCATCCTCACCAACGGCCGCTGCTTCATCATGATCGCGGCCCACGGCGGACGCTGCGTCCGCTTCAACGAACAGGAGGCCCGGCCGCTCGGACGGACATCCACCGGCGTGCGTGGCATCAATCTTGATGAAGGGGATTATGTGATCGGTGTCGTATGCCAGGATCCGGAGGCCGAAGGCGCGGATAAACGCCAGGTCCTCGTGGTTTCCGAGAACGGGTTCGGCAAGCGTTCCGATCCGATGGAGTACCGTCAGACCGCCCGTGGCGCGAAGGGTGTCCGCACCCTCAACATCACGGAGAAGACCGGAGCCCTGGTGGCCATCAAGAACGTCTGCGACGAAGACGACCTGATGATCATCAACCGGTCGGGAATGACGATCCGGATGCCGGTCGGCACCATCCGCGTGGCGGGACGCGCCACCCAGGGGGTGAAGCTGGTGAGCATCCGCGAAGGGGATTCCATCGCCGCCGTATCGGTCGTGGCCCACAGCGACGAGGAAGAGTCCCAGCCTGCAGAGAACCAAGAACAATAATAACTAATTAACCTATAGTAGTTTATGAAAAAGATTTTGTTTGCCCTTGCGATCGTTGCCTCGCTGCAGGCAGCTAACGCCCAGGTGAAATCCGCCGCCGATATCCAGAAAGCCATCGACAAGGCGGAAGCCACGGCCAATGATGCCAAGAAGGGCGCCAAGCCCGCTCCTTGGATGAAGCTCGGCCAGGCCTATGTCACCGCTTACACCAATCCGACGGCGAATATCCAGACCGGCGTCGACAAGCAGACCTTCGCCCTGATGGCCGGAGAGAAGCCCACCGCCGTGGAGACGGTCACCCTGGACGGCCAGACTTACGAGAAGCAGGTCCTCAGCCGTGCCAACGTCTACTTCAACCAGATGGGCCAGCTCGCCATCGTGGAGGTGACGAAGCCCTCTGTCACCGGCGATCCCCTTGCCAAGGCCGCGAATGCCTATGTCAAGGCCTTCCAGCTCGGTGCCAAGGAGAAGGACGTGGATTCCGCCCTCCAGGGAATTGCGGGGTACTACTACAACGACGCCATCACCGCCTATTCTTTCGGTGACCTGGTGAAAGCCAGCGATCTGTTCGGAAAGGCCGCCGAGGTTTCGATGACCGCCCCTTGCTCCAAGATCGACACCAACGCCGTGTACAACACCGCGTTCACTGCCATCAATTCCGGCAACTTCGCCCGTGCGAAGCAGTACTACAACAAGTGCCTTGACCTGGGTTATGCCGCTGAGGGTTCCGTGTACGCCTCCCTCTCCAACTGCGCCCTGGCCGACAAGGACACCACTGCCGCGAAGCAGTATCTTGCCGACGGCCTGAAGCTCTATCCGGACAACGGTTCCATCCTCACCAACCTCATCAACCTCTACATCCAGATGAAGGAGGACCCGAAGAAGATCGTGGAGCTCCTGGACGAGGCCAAGGCCCAGATGCCGGACAACCCTTCCCTCTACTATGTGGAAGGCAACATCCTCACGGGTATCAAGGACTATGACGGCGCCCTGGCCGCTTACCGCAAGTCCGTCGAGCTCGACCCGAACTACGAGTGGGGTTACTATGGTGAAGGTTCCCTGTGGGCTGCCAAGCAGGCCCAGGCCATCGAAGATGCCAATGCCCTTCCCGTCACCGCCTACAAGGAGTACGATGCCAAGATGGCGGAGAGCGTCCAGTGCCTGAAGAATGCGATCGCCCCGTTCGAGGCCTGCTATGCGAAGACCTCCGACCCGAACGTGAAGCAGGCTGCCGCCTCTTTCCTGAAGCAGATCTACTTCATGCTCCGCAACGAGAGCGCCGATTATCAGGCTGCCTACGAGAAGTATAACAACATTCTCAGTAACCAGTAATCATTTGCAAGCGTGAAGCGCTTGCTATGCATAATCCTCAGCTGCGTGGCTGCCGTGACGGCGGCCGCGCAGCGTTTGCCTGAGCGGTCTCCGATCCCGGATATGGAGGCGCTCTGGCCGCTCCGGTTCGACCTGTTGCCGCCGAAGCCGGACACGGTATCCCTGTTCATCGTCGGGGATATCATGAGCCACCGGGCGGTGTCCAAGAGTGCGGAGGAACACGGATATGGATCCTTCTTCAGGCACGTCGAGGACCGGATCGGGAGGGCGGATCTCGCCATCGGCAACATGGAGTTTCCCCTGGCCGGGAAGCCCTACACGGGATACCCGGCGTTTTCCGGTCCCGACGCGTATGCGCAGTACCTGTCGGACGTGGGATTCGACATCTTCCTTACGGCGAACAACCATATCCTGGACAAAGGGACGGCCGGCATCCGCCGCACCATCGAAGTCCTGGAGCGGAAGGGGCTGGTTTATACCGGCATCGCGGCGGACGCACAGGCCGACACGTTGCTGAACCCTTTGATGGTCCACGTCCGCGGGCTCCGGATCGCCCTCGTCAATTTCACCTATGGGACGAATACGGGCCCCTTTGACAAATGGCCCAAGGTGAACTACATGCGGAAGGCCGACATCCTCCCGATGCTCGTCCGGGCACGTCAGGCCGACCTGGTGATGGTGTTCCCGCACTGGGGGACCGAATACCGGCTACACCATGACCAGGAGCAGGAGGAGATGGCCCGATGGCTCATCGAGAACGGGGCCGACGTGGTCGTGGGCGCCCATCCCCACGTAATCCAGGACGTACAGTACATCGATGGAAAACCGGTCCTGTATTCGCTGGGGAACGCCCTTTCCAACCAGAACGACCTCAATTCTCGTCTGGAAATGGCCGTTACCCTCAGGATCGTCCTGGAGCGCGACAAAGCGCCGCGCCTGTTGCCCCCGGGGTATGAATACCTCTGGTGCACGAAACCCGGGATGGTGGAGGATTCCTATTCCGCCGTTCCCGTTACCCTGCCGGACTCCCTGTGGCGGGAGAAGTCCGACTATCAGAACATGCAAGCCACCTTTAAGAAGATATATGAAGAAAACCATCCAGCTGGAAGCGATTGACCCGATCGAGATATACGGGGCCGGAAACAAGATCCTCACGGAGTTCTGTTCCTATTTTCCGCACCTGAAGGTCGTGGCGCGGGGGCACGAACTCATCCTGGAGGGCCGCGAGAGCGACATCGCGGAGTTCCAGGTCCGCTTCGGCGAACTCGTGGAGCGCCGGCACCGGAAGATGAACCTGACGGTGTACGACGTCGAGGACATTTTCGACGGGACCGCATCGGCCGACAAGTTCCGCCTTACGGGCGACGCCATCATCGTCCACGGGACCGACGGCAAGCCGATCCGGGCCCGCAACAAGACGCAGGAGGAGCTGGTGAAGTCCTATTTCGACAACGACCTCATCTTCGCCGTAGGTCCTGCCGGAACGGGAAAGACCTACATTGCCATCGCCCTGGCGGTCCGTGCGCTGAAGAACCGGGAGATCAAACGGATCATCCTCACGCGTCCCGCCGTGGAAGCGGGGGAGCGGCTGGGCTTCCTGCCGGGCGACCTCAAGGACAAGCTGGACCCGTACCTGCAGCCGCTTTACGATGCGCTGGAAGACATGATTCCGTCGCGGAAACTGCAGGAGTTCATGGCCGACGGGACCATCCAGATCGCCCCGCTCGCCTATATGCGCGGCCGGACGCTGGACCGGGCCTGCGTCATTCTGGACGAGGCACAGAACACGAACCTGGTCCAGTTGAAGATGTTCCTCACCCGGATGGGTACCAACGCCAAGTTCATCGTCACGGGCGATGCCACGCAGATCGACCTTCCCCGCAAGTCGGATTCAGGCCTGCTGACCGGCATCCGGATGCTGCAGGGACTCAAGGGCGTGGCCGCCATCACCTTCCGCAACGAGGACATCGTCCGGCACCCGCTCGTGACGAAAATCGTCAAGGCTTTCGATGAAATCGAAAACAAGGCTGCGGATTTTGACGGCGAGTGAAAAACCATTAACTTTGCAGATTATGAAAAGGTCTGTCATCCTGTCCTTGGCGCTTGCCGCCCTGCTGCTGAACAGCTGTGATTTCCTGCGCTCCCTGGCCGGAAGGCCCACTTCGGAGCAGTTGGAGGAAAAACGTGTGGCCATCGAGCGCGTTCAGGAGGAGGAACGCCTCCGGGCGCGGCTGGATTCTCTGGAGAAGGTCCGCCGGCGCATGGAGGATTCCCTGGCGGCGCTGGAAACGCATCTGCTGGACTCCCTGTCACAGACCAAGGGTACGCTCCTGAATCCTTCCAAGCTGGGCGGCCTGTACACGACCAAGCTGGAAGCGCGCTACTACATCGTGGTGGGCGCTTTCCGGACGCGCTCCTATGCCGAGCGCAAGCTCACCAAGTGCAACGAGGCGGGCTATACCGCTACCATCATCAGCTTCCGGAACGGCCTCCTGGCCGTGGGCGTCTGCCCGTCGGACAGCCTGAACGATACGCTCAAGAAACTCCGTGAACTGCGCGGGAACGGAATTTGCCCGGAGGACGGCTGGATTCTCGTAAACGAATGACGGAATGATCAAGCGTCTCCTCCTGGCAACGGCTCTCCTGACCCTGCCCATTGCGATGCAGGCCCAGTTCCGCAACGGAACTTCGGCCTTCGACGATTTGTATGACTCCGAGACGGTCCACGCGTTCAAGGAACACGTCTCCTATCTTTCTTCCGCCGAACTGGAAGGCCGCAAGGCCGGTTCGGAAGGGGAGCGTCTCGCCGCGGACTATGTGGCGAAGGTGTTGGAAGGATATGGCATCGACCTGATCTCCCCGGTGACGGGACAGGAGTTCGGCGTGGCCCTGGAGAGCGGTGACACCTTGATTTCCCGCAATGTCGTGGGCTTCCTCCAGGGGTGGGACAAGTCCTTGAATGGCAAATACATCGTCGTCGGGGCCCGGTTGGATAACCTTGGGATGGACACCTATCTTGTGGACGGAGTGGAAACCCCGCGCATCTACTATGGGGCGAACGGCAATGCCTCCGGACTCGCGATGATGCTGGAACTGGCGTCCCGCTTGTCCACCAACCGCATCCTGGTGCGCAGGAGCGTCCTTTTCGTCGCCTTCGGTGCTTCGCAGGAAACGCTGGCCGGTTCGTGGTATTTCCTGAACCGGGCTTTCTCCGACGCCGACCGGATCGATGCGATGGTGAACCTGGATATGCTGGGAACCGCCGAGCGGGGCTTCTATGCCTATACGTCGGCCAACGAAGACATGGACAGGGTCGTCCGTGCCCTGCAGGGGGAACTTCTTCCCGTACAGGCGCAACTGATTGCGGATGAGCCCTATTCCTCCGATCACCGGGCGTTTTACTCCAAGGAGATCCCTTCCATCCTCTTCACGACGGGCCGTTATCCGGAGCACGGAACGGGCCGCGATTCCTACGGGATCATCGACTTTGACGGGATGGAGAAGGAGCTGGAGTATATCTACACCTACACCCTGGCGCTCTGCAACGGCCAGAAACCGATGTTCCGGCAGGATTCCTCCAAGGCTCCCGCCCCCGAAAGCGGTGCGGTTTCCTGGAACGACTGCGACGTAAAGCCCATGTTCCTGACGTCCTCGGATCCGAACTTCTTCATGGAGAAATGGGTGTACCAATACCTGAAGTATCCGAAGTATGCCGTCGAGAACGGTATCCAGGGCCGCGTATATGTCGATTTCATCATCGACGAGAGCGGCAACGTGAAGGATGTCCGCGTCTCCCGCGGCGCACACACCGCCTTGGATGAAGAGGCGGTCCGGGTGATCTCGGCTTCGCCGAAATGGCGTCCCGGACGCCATCGTGGCAAGAAGGTGAAAGTGGCGATGACGGTACCGGTGGACTTCCGCCTGGAGAAGAACTCAAAGGGGTCGGTGGGCCTGAACGGTGTGAAACTGAAATAATTGAAACACAATATGGAATACAATTTCATCGAGATCGAGAAACGGTGGCAGTCCTGGTGGGCCGGGCACAAGACCTACAAGGCCGAAACCGGCGGCGGAAAACCGAAATACTATGTCCTGGACATGTTCCCGTATCCTTCCGGAGCGGGCCTGCACGTGGGACATCCGCTGGGATACATCGCCAGCGACATCTTCTCCCGTTACAAGCGCCTGAAGGGATTCAACGTCCTGCACCCGATGGGCTACGACGCTTTCGGCCTTCCCGCTGAGCAGTACGCCATCCAGACCGGCCAGCACCCGGAGAAGACCACGCACGAAAACGTGGCGCGGTACCGCCGCCAGATGGACCGCATCGGCTTTTCCTACGACTGGGACCGGGAGTTCCGTACCTGCGACCCGGACTACTACAAGTGGACCCAGTGGGCCTTCCTTCAGATGTTCGGATCCTGGTATGACAACCGCCTGCAGAAAGCCCGTCCCATCGACGAGTTGGAAAAGGCTTTCGCCGAGGGTGGTTCCGCTGCCGTGGATGCCGCGAACAATGATGCCCCCGAATTCTCGGCTGCCGAATGGAACTCTTTCAGCGACAAGGAGAAAGCCGATATCCTGATGCATTATCGCATTGCGTATCAGGGCGAGTCCACCGTGAACTGGTGCCCGGCCCTGGGTACCGTCCTGGCGAACGATGAAGTGAAGGACGGCTACTCCGAGCGCGGCGGTTTCCCGGTATTCCAGAAGAAAATGACCCAGTGGCAGCTGCGCGTTTCGGCCTATGCCGGCCGCCTGCTCGACGGACTGGACCGCCTGGACTGGACGGATTCCCTGAAGGAGATGCAGCGCAACTGGATTGGCAAGTCCCAGGGCGCCGAGATGGTGTTCCGGATGGAATGTGACGGGGCCTCGTACGACGTCACCATCTTCACGACCCGGGCCGACACCGTCTTCGGCGTGACCTTCATGGTGCTTGCCCCCGAGAGCGAGTGGGTGGAGAAGCTCACCTCCGCGTCGCAGAAAGAGGCCGTGCAGGCCTATCTGGACCAGGTCAAGAAGAAGACCGAGCGCGAACGCATCGCCGGCAAGGCGGTGACGGGCGTGTTCTCCGGAGCCTATGCGACCAACCCCCTCACGGGAGAGAGAGTCCCCGTGTGGATTTCCGAGTACGTCCTCGCGGGCTACGGTACGGGCGCCATCATGGCGGTCCCTGCCCACGACAGCCGCGACTACGCCTTCGCGAAGAAGTTCGACCTTCCCATCGTCTCCGTCATCGAGGGGGCCGACGTGTCCGAGGAGAGCGTCGATGCCAAGGAAGGCACCATGTGCAACAGCGGTTTCCTGAACGGGATGACCGTGAAGGAGGCCATCCCCGCCGCCATCGACTATGTCGAGGCCCATGGCCTGGGCCGCCGGAAGATCAATTACCGTCTCCGCGACGCCATCTTCTCCCGTCAGCGCTACTGGGGCGAACCTTTCCCGATCTATTTCAAGGACGGGATTGCGACGCCCGTTCCGTTCGAAAAACTTCCGCTTACCCTGCCGGAGATCGACCAGTACAAGCCCACCGAGTCCGGCGAACCGCCGCTCGCGCGTGCCAAGGACTGGACTTATGACGGCTATCCGCTGGAAACCAGCACGATGCCGGGATTCGCAGGCTCCAGCGCCTATTACCTGCGCTATATGGACCCGCACAACGACAACGCCCTTGTCTCCCGCGAGGCGGACGATTACTGGCGTAACGTGGACCTGTACATCGGCGGTACCGAGCACGCCACGGGGCACTTGATTTACAGCCGTTTCTGGAACAAGTTCCTGTTCGACCTGGGCTATGTCTGCGAGGACGAGCCGTTCAAGAAGCTCATCAACCAGGGCATGATCCAGGGCCGTTCCAACTTCGTTTACCGGATCGTGAATACGAATACGTTCGTGTCGGTTGGCCTGAAGGACCGGTATGAGACGACGGAGATCCACGTGGACATCAACCTCGTGCGCAACGACCGGCTGGACATCGAGGCCTTCAAGGCCTGGCGTCCCGAATTCGCCACGGCCGAGTTCATCCTCGAGGACGGGGAGTACGTGTGCGGCTGGGCGGTCGAGAAGATGTCCAAGTCCATGTACAACGTCGTGAACCCCGACCAGGTGTGCGACACCTACGGGGCCGACACCCTGCGCCTCTATGAGATGTTCCTGGGTCCTGTGGAGCAGTCCAAACCCTGGGATACCAAGGGAATCGACGGCGTGCACCGTTTCCTGAAGAAGTTCTGGCGCCTGTTCTGGGACCGCGACCAGTGGCTCGTGAACGATGAAAAGCCCACGGCGGATGAACTCAAGGCACTGCACAAGCTCATCGGCAAGGAGCAGGAAGACATCGAGACCTTCTCCTACAATACAACCATTTCGGCGTTCATGATCGCCCTGAACGAACTGGGCAACTGTTCCAAGCGGGCCGTCCTGGAGCCGCTGCTCATCCTGCTGTCGCCGTTCGCCCCGCACATCACGGAGGAACTCTGGCACCAGCTGGGACACGAGGAGTCCATCGCCTTCGCTTCCTTCCCGGAGTATCACAAGGAGTTCACGGTTGAAAATACCGTCAAGTATCCGGTCTCCTTCAACGGCAAGACGCGCTTCCTCATCGATGTCCCGGCCGGCACGGCCCCGGCGGAGGTGGAGGCGGCCGTCCGCGCCCATGAAATGACGCCGAAGTACGTAGGTGACATGACCATCGCCAAGGTCATCGTCGTCCCCGGCCGCATCGTGAACGTCGTCCTCAAGAAATAAACTATGAAAAAAACCAAAGTCATAGTCGGCATCTACGACTATGTCGTCATTACGCTGGGAGTCATCTTGTTCGTGATGGCCTGGCAATGCTTCCTCCTTCCGAACAACATGATCGACGGAGGACTTACAGGTGCCTCCGCCCTCCTGGCCATGGTCACCGGCATATCCGTGGACATCTGGTACTTCGGGATCAACGTCCTCCTCCTGATCCTGGCCTGGATCATCCTGGGCCGTGGATTCGGGATCAAGACGGTCTACGCCATCCTGCTGTCCACCGCCCTGTTCCGGGTCCTGGGCAGCGAAAGCATGTCCTGGCTGTGGTCTCTGGAAGGGAATGCGCTCCATGTCAAGGAGCCCATCCTGGTGCCTGTCATCGGCGGTCTCCTGGAAGCCGTGGGCCTCGCGATGATTATCATGCGCGGCGGCTCCACGGGTGGAACGGACATCCTGGCACTCATCGTGAACAAGTTCTGGCCCATCACCGTGGGCCGCTTCTACCTGTATGCGGACTTCGTGGTGATCACCCTGCTGATCCTGGTCCCGGGACACTGCTTTACGGACGTGGTGTACGGCTACATCACCATGGGGGTTTGTTCGTACGTGCTGGACCTGATCATCCTGGGCAAGGATTCCACCGTGCAGGTCATCATCTTCTCGGATAAGATTGAGATGATCGGAAACTACATTACCAAAGAGATGGAGCGGGGCGTGACCGCCCTCAAGGCGATCGGCTGGTACACGCAGAAAGACCGCCTGGTGCTGATGGTCATGCTGCGGAGAACGGAGCTTCCGGACCTCGTGAAATCCGTCAAGGACCTGGATCCCAAGGCTTTCGTCACCGTGGTTCCGGCGAATAACGTATTCGGTGAAGGCTTCGATGAGATGAAGGTGGGCCTTCCGAGGAAAAAGAAAAAAGAATAAGATATGCCTGTACTCAAGAAATCGGCCTGGACCATTGTCAAGGAATGGGCCCTCGTTACCCTCGGCATCCTGATCTACGTGACGGGATGGGCCCTGTTCCTGATGCCGAACAACCTGGTCGGCGGAGGCGTTTCCGGTATCAGCTCCATGATCCAGTACGCCACGGCGGGCAAGATCCAGATGGGTTATTCCTATTTCGTGATCAATGCCCTCCTGATCATCGCAGCGGTAGTCGTCATCGGAATGGGTTTCGGCGCCAAGACTATCTATGCCATCCTGCTGGCTTCCGTGGGCCTGCGGTTCCTGCCGGGTTTGATCCCGACCGAAATCATCCAGACCCTCGCCCTGCAGAACGGAAAGCTGATGTCCACCCTGTGCGGCGGCCTGATGGCCGGTATCGGAATCGGGATGTCCATCTCCAACGGCGGCAGTACGGGCGGGACCGACATCATCGCCCTGATCTATACCAAATACCGCAATGTGTCGCCGGGCAAGGTGATCCTGTACATCGATTTCATCATCATCCTGTCCTCGCTGCTCGTTCCTTCCGTGGTTCCGGACCTGGATCCGGAAACGGGCAGGCAGCTTCTGGGTCCGGACGGACAGCCGGTCTCGCACCTGATGCCTTTCGCTGAAAAGGTCACCACGGTCATCTACGGCCTGATCCTGGTCACGGTGAACGGACGGGTCATCGACATGTACCTGTCCGGTTCCCAGCAGAGCGTCCAGCTGTTCATCCTGTCCAAGCATTTCGCGGAGATCGCCGATTCCATCACCCACGACCTGCACCGGGGCGTCACCGTCCTGGACGGCAAGGGCTGGTATACCCAGGAACCCACCGAGGTCCTGATGGTGATCACCCGCAAGACCGACGTAAACCTTCTCTTGAGATATATCAAGGCCATCGACCCGGATGCCTTCCTCTCCGTTTCTTCGGTGAACGGCGTGTACGGGCGCGGATTTGACACCATCAAGGGAAAATGACCTAGCTTCTGTCGCGCCGGGCGAAAACAGTCAGCCGATGAGACTTGTCCTGTTGCTGTTTTCCGCCTTGGCCGTCCTGGCCGGCGTGTACTTCCTGGGCCGCATCCAAGCCCTCCGCGGGCAGCGGCAGCGGTCGAAACCCGTTCCTGAAAAGGAAGACGACACCTCCTCACAAGCAGACGGGCCTGTGGCGATCGACCAGTTCCTCTACGACAGGTGTTGCCGGTATATGGCGGAGCGCAAGCCGTTCCTGGTGGAGTCCTTCTCCCTCGGAGACCTTGCCCGCGTGCTGTATACCAACAAGGTTTATCTTTCGAAGACCATCAATTATTTTTCCGGAAAGAATTTCAGGAACTACGTCAACTACTATCGTGTGATGTATGCGATGGAGCTGTTCCGGAAAAACAAGTCGCTCAAGGTGACGGAACTCGGAAGCCTGTCCGGATTCCATTCGGCGACAACCTTCAACCAGGCTTTCAAGACCGTAATGGAGGAGTCTCCGAGCATCTGGTGCGCAAGGTTGAGGAAGAGAAACCGGGAAACCACGAAGTGAAACCGTCCCGGTGCGGAGAAGCCCGGACCCCGACCCCCGAAAGGAGGCCGGGGTTTTCGGTTAAATGCCTTTCCAGGAGGCCGGTACGGGCGCTTCCAGGAAGATTTCCGTCTTTTTGACGGGATGGATGAAGCGGATGGACCGGGCATGGAGGGAGATGCCGCCGTCGGGGTTGGACCGGGGAGCGCCGTACTTGAGGTCGCCCTTGATGGGGCAGCCGACGTGTGCGAGCTGGCAGCGGATCTGGTGATGCCGTCCGGTCAGGAGTTCCACCTCGACGAGATGGTAGCGTTCCGTGCTTTTCAGGTACGTGTACTTGAGCTTCGCCTCCTTGGCTTCGTGTCCGGGACCTTTGGCGATGAAGGATTTGTTCAGTTTCTCGTTGCGGGTCATCCAGTCGGTAAGGAGGGCCGATGCGGGTTCGGGTTTGCCGCAGCAGAGGGCCCAGTAGGTCTTGTGGACGTCTCCGTCCCGGAACATCGCGTTCAGGCGCTCCAGGGCCTTGGAGGTCTTCGCGAAAAGGACAAGGCCGCTCACCGGCCGGTCCAGGCGGTGGGGGACCCCCATGAACACCTGGCCGGGCTTTCCGTCCCGCCGGGCGACGAACGCCTTGAGCGTTTCGCTCAGCGGCTCGTCGCCGGTCTTGTCGCCCTGGACGATCTCGCCCGCCCGCTTGTTGAAGATGAGCAGGTGGTTGTCCTCGTAGAGGATGCGGTCCTGGATGTCATGGAATTCCTTGTCGTCGAGTTGCCGGTAGATCATCGCTGTCATGGTTTTCCGCAAAGATAGTGACAATTTGGCAGAATTGTTCCGTTGGCACAATGTTCGTTGAAAAGGAAGCGCCGCCCGAGGTGGGCGGTGTTGACAGAAACAATAAAACTGAACAATATTATGGGAAAGATTATCGGTATCGACCTTGGAACCACGAACTCGTGCGTGGCCGTGATGGAGGGCAACCAGCCTACCGTCATCATCAACAACGAGGGTCAGCGCACCACTCCGTCCGTGGTGGCATTCACGGACGGCGGCGAGCGCAAGATCGGCAACCCGGCCAAGCGCCAGGCCATCACCAATCCGAACAACACCGTTTTCTCCATCAAGCGTTTCATGGGCGAGACCTATGACCAGGTGACGACGGAAGTCCAGCGGGTCCCCTACAAGGTGGTCCGTGGCGAGAACAACACCCCGCGCGTGGACATCAACGGCAAGCTGTACACCCCGCAGGAAATCTCCGCGATGATTCTCCAGAAGATGAAGAAGACCGCCGAGGAGTACCTCCGCCAGGAGGTGACCGAGGCCGTCATCACGGTGCCTGCTTACTTCTCCGACTCCCAGCGCCAGGCCACCAAGGAGGCCGGCCGCATCGCGGGCCTGGATGTGAAGCGTATCATCAACGAGCCTACCGCCGCGGCTCTCGCCTATGGCCTGGACAAGAAGGACAAGGACATGAAGGTCGCGGTCTATGACCTGGGCGGCGGTACTTTCGATATCTCCATCCTTCAGCTCGGCGACGGCGTTTTCGAGGTGCTTTCCACCAACGGTGACACGCATCTGGGCGGCGACGACTTCGACCAGGTGATCATCGACTGGCTCGCCGGCGAGTTCGCCGCGGAGAACGGCGGCATCGACCTGAAGAAGGACCCGATGGCCCTCCAGCGTCTGAAGGAAGCGGCCGAGAAGGCGAAGATCGAGCTCTCCAGCCAGACTTCCACGGAGATCAACCTCCCGTACATCATGCCGGTGGACGGCATCCCCAAGCACTTGGTGAAGACCCTGACCCGTGCGAAGTTCGAACAGCTGTCGGACAATCTGTTCCAGCGTTCCATCGCCCCTTGCCGCAAGGCGCTGGCCGATGCGCACCTGAACCCCTCCGACATCGATGAGGTCCTCCTCGTGGGCGGTTCCACCCGTATTCCTTACGTGCAGGAGCTCGTGAAGAATTTCTTCGGCAAGGAGCCCAACAAGAGCGTGAACCCGGACGAGGTGGTCGCCATCGGCGCCTCCATCCAGGGCGGTGTCCTCGCGGGCGACGTGAAGGATGTCCTTCTGCTGGATGTCACTCCGCTGTCCCTAGGTATCGAGACCCTCGGCGGCGTGATGACCAAGCTCATCGACGCGAACACCACCATCCCGGCCAAGAAGTCCCAGGTGTTCTCCACCGCAGCCGACAACCAGCCCTCCGTGGAAATCCGCGTCCTGCAGGGCGAGCGTTCGATGGCCCGCGACAACAAGCAGATCGGCGTGTTCCACCTGGACGGCATCGCCCCGGCCCCGCGTGGCATCCCGCAGATCGAAGTCACCTTCGACATCGACGCCAACGGC
>JAFPWG010000021.1 GCA_017395045.1 Bacteroidales bacterium | reverse complement strand
TGCCATGATGGCCTGTTCAAGATCACAAATTGTGACCTTGGACAAGAAAAGCAGGGGCTCCAATGTCAAATATAAGCCATTTGTTTTCACAGAACTTGGGGTGGCCATGCTATCCTCCGTCCTGAAAAGCGAAACAGCCATACAGGCGAACATTGGGGCCGTCAACGACCTTTCAGAAGATGTCCGAAAGGACATAGACAACCTGTATCTGGCCATAGCGGAGCTTTCTTCCCGTCTTGAAGAGAAGAAGAATGAACCCAGGCCCAAGATTGGTTTCCAGCAGAACATAGGCAAGTAACTACTCTTTTTTCAGTTCAATGGCCGGATTGGTCCGGGCGGCCTTGAGGGTTTGCCAAAGAACGGAAACGAAGGCGATGGCAACGGAGAGCAGCACGGCCACGACAAAGATCCACCAGTAACCCTCGAGCCGGTAAATGAAGTCCTTGAGGTATTCCTGGGCAGCATAGACGGCAATTGGAATGCCGATGATGCAAGCAATCCCCACCAAAATCATGTATTCACGGATCGTGCGACCCGCTTCCGTTTCTATCGTTCCTCCAAACACCTTCCGGACGGCAATGTCGCGGGACTTCTCATCGGCATAATAGGTGCTCATGGCCACAAGCCCCAGAAGAGCGATGAGGATGGAAAGGAGCATAAAAATCTCCACCAGCCTCATATTGTTACGGGCCGGTTTCCAGGCCTCGGCGATATTCTCGTCAATCCAGAAGGCTAAGCTACCGTAAATCTGCTTGCCCTTGATGTAGTTTTCATATGTTTCCATGATCTGCGCTTTCGCCGCTTTCCGGTCCGGAGTGGTTTCTATGACCCATCCGACGAAAGGAATGTCTTCAGAACGCATCAGCGAAACAATGGCATAGTCTTCTTCTCCCATATTGGCGCTGTTGGTCGGGAAAGATTTGAAAACGCCAGCAACCTGCTCGCATCCCTGCGTCCGTTTGCCCAGCGTGCCGCTGATGTCATGATAGTCCGAGTCGAAACCGGTGGCGGTAAAACTTTTGTCCGAGAACCAGACGCTATTGAATTGTGGTACATGGAAATCCTCCAGAATCTCAAATCCGAACATCGAAAATGCAGTACTGTCCATCCTGATCAGTTTGTAAAGGATGTCCTGTCCATCCCGGGTAGTGCTGTATTGGCCCATATTGATACTGCCTGGCACCCCAGAACTTCTTCCGATCCGTTTTACGCACGGGAGAGTCTCAAGGGCATCTTTCAAAGGGGCATCTTTTTCACCGGAAAAATCCTTGAGGAAGAAGATGTTCTCGATGTTGCAGTTCATCGGCCGCTCCTGTGTCTTTCGCATCTGCGCCTCCATCGTGATGGCCAGCGCTATCAGGATGACCGCCAGCGCATTTTGCAGCACGATGAATACCTTGCTGAATACCATCTTGCTCTTGCGCCGGTATCCGCCTTTCATCACGTCCACAGGTTTGTAGCGACCAGCCATCGTTGCCGGGAAGATGCCGCAGAGCGCTCCTACAAGCAGAATGATGACGATGTATGCCAATACATACCCCGGAGACCAGATGACTTTTATCGGGATATCCGGATTGTTCAAGAGCGCATTCATGGCCGGGCAGAAGGCTTCCGCCAGCAACAGGCCGGCAGCAAAGCACACTGCGGTAAACGCGATGGATTCGACCACGTACTTCCAGATGATGCCGCCCCTTGACGCCCCGGAGAGCTGCCTTACGGCCATTTCCTTCGCCCTCTTTCCAGTGAGTGCGACAGACAGGTTGATGTAGTTCAGAATGGCCGAAAGAAGGAGCAGAAGCCCAACCAGCGCCAGAATCCTGAGTGTCGCTTTGTCTCCGTGTCGGAAAAATTCCTCCGTTTCCTTGAAAAACAATTCATCAAAACGCGTGAGTTCCAGATGTTCAAAGAAAGATTGCCCATAGATACTTGAATAAACGTCCTTGCAAACACGCTCAAGTTTATCAAACAGCTCTTTCCTGTCAGTTGCGGGCCGGACCTTGACCAGCGTAACCGTACTGCCATAGTTGTCGAAGGGCTGCCAATTATCCTTGTAGACGGCTGCGTTCATGAATAGGTCGTACGGCTTGATGACCGTGCCCTTCAGGTCCTCCAGAATGGCACCGACAACATAACTGTCCCCGCTGATTTCAAGGGTCTCACCTACCGAGAGACCATGCTTGCCCGCAAAGGAGGCGGTAAGAATCACATGGGAAGGAGCGGAAAGGACATCTGCTGCGCCTTCCACAAAGCGGAACTCCGGGCATATCTCAAAAAACGCAGGTTCTACGCCGGCACTTTCCGCTTCGATCTGCTCTCCCCCTACGACAGGATGAACTACGACATTGCACATCCTGGAGACGGACTCGATTTCCGGAATGTCCCCGATGGCATCCGGGAAACCATAGGTAAGTGCCGGAAACATCGGTAATCCAGGCACATAGATCCGTTCCCGATCCGGGTTCTCCCTCGTCACTGCATATTGCTGCCACACATAGGAGCCGATGATGATCACGAACGCCAGGCTCACCGCCAGCCCGATGAACTCGATGGCGGTGTACAACTTGTTGCGGGAGAGGAATTTGAAGTAACTTTTCATGTCTATTCTTTCTTCAGTTCCACCGCCGGATTCGTCTTCGCGGCCTTCAAGGTCTGCCAGAGGACGGCGAGGAAGGAGATGGCCAGGGCGATGAGGGCTCCGACGACAAATACCCAGCCGTAGCCATCGATCCGATACCAGAACTGGCGTAAATACCGTTCAGACAGGAAGATCGCAATAGGAATGCCGATAAGGACGGCAATTCCGACCAAGATCATGTATTCGCGTACCGAACGTCCCGTTTCCGAGGTGACGGTGCCGCCGAAGACCTTGCGGATGGCGATGTTCCGGGTCTGCATGCCGGTATAATAGGCACTCATCGCGACCAGGCCCAGCAAGGAGATGAGGGTTGCCAGGAGCATGAAGAGTTCGATCAGGCTGATGAAATTACGCGTCGATTCCATACTCTTCCCGATCAGTTCCGGAATATAACCGAAATACTTGTCCCCATAGTCTTCCTCCCCCGTCAGCCGGAGGCTCTCGCTACGCCCGATCTCTTTCAGGTCGGCGCGGACTTCGGCATCGAAACGGTTCAGTTTCAGGACGACCGTCGAGTTGCCCTCCAATCCCTCTATGGACACGACGCCAATCTCGTTGCCTTGCACCTCGGACGGCCCTTTGACGGCATAGTCCTGAATGATTCCTCCGATATGTGCATCATCACCCATAAAGAAACTGAAACCCTCCGGCAGGACGGGGTTCTCCTCATCCAGCGAATAAATCCTGGCAGCCGATTCCGTGAACCACAAAGAATTCATCCTCGGGGTTCCGAAATCCTTCACCATTCCGAAACCGAACATGTCGAAAGCCGCTTCGTCGCATTGAAGTATTTGGACGGAAATTTTCTGCCCATCTACGTTTGTGAACATCGACATATGACCTTTGCCCGGGAAGCCGTTGCTGGTGCCGATCCTGTCGACATAAGGTTTTTGCGCCAGGACGTCTTTCCCCACCGTACCGCTGGAAATATAGTACAACCCCTCCACATCGGCCCCCAGGGGCATATTGACCATATGATTGTATTGGAGTTCCATCACCAGGGCGAGGGAGATCAGGGCTACGGTTATTACATTCTGGATGATGATGAAGACCCGGGACAAGACTGTCTTGGTCTGCCGGCGCTGCTCCCCTTTGATGACCTCCATAGCCTTGAAGCGGGAAGTCATCCACGCGGGGACCAGTCCGGAGATCAGGCCGATCAGGACGGCCAGCAAGGCATAAACGCCCACATAAAACGGCGAAGCGGACACCTCGAGGCCGATATCACCGGCCATATATCGGTTGAAAACAGGCTCCAACGCCCTGGCCAGCAGGAAGGCCAGGGCCAGGCACACGGCGACGAAAAGGACGGACTCCGAGACATACCTCCAGCGGATCCGGCTTCCGGACTCTCCCAGGGTGGAACGGATGGCCATTTCCTTGGCCCGCTTGCCAGCCAGGGCCACGCTGAGGTTGATGTAATTGAACAGGGCGGAAGCCAGGAGCAGGATACCGACGGCGATCAAGGCATAGACCAGAGTGGAATTGCCCTGTTTCGTGACATTCCCCGACTTAAAGAAATAGAGGTCCTTGAACGGCATGGTCATCGAACGCTCCGGTTTGTTGAGGGAGTACATCTGTGAGAATTCCCGAGTGACGACCGTGTCGATGAGCGTTCTTACCTCCTGATGATCCGCTCCTTCCCGGAACCGGACCAGGACCAGGTCCACCGGAATGATAAAACCGGACGCGGAGGACGATGCATCGGGCTCTTTGAAAGCGCGATAGATGTCGCCTTCTTTCAGAATCGACCTTTCATTTCCCCGGATGATGCCCCCGACAATGCAGGTGTCACTTCGGACAATGATGGTTTTCCCAACCGGATCCATATCCGGAGATATCTTCCTGGCGAACTTCTCGCTCAGAATCACCTGATTCCTATCCCGTAGAACACTTTCATCCCCAGAAACGAAGGTCTGGGGCACGAACTCGAAGATCTCCGGATCAATCTCGTACACACTGGGATTCCCCTGCACCTGTCCACCATTGAACCAGACCGCCGTACCGTAGCTATTGATCCTTCCCGCAGCCTCGACGTCCGGGACGCGGTCCTCCACCGCCGCCAACTCGCCGGGCCAGGCGGAAACCCATTCCTGCCCGCCGGACAGCACATAAAGACGTTTGTAGTCTTTCGCTTCCCGGGTTACGGCAAACTGCTGCCACGTGTAGCAGGCAATGATGATCACGAAAGCCAGGCTCACAACGAGCCCCACCGCCTCGATGGCGGTGTACAGTTTGTTGCGGGAGAGGAATTTGAGGTAACTTTTCATGCTACTCGTTCTTTAACGATTCCACCGGATTCGCCCTCGCGATGCGCAGGCAGTTCAGGACCACCACGCCCAGCACGATCAGCAACACCAGGATGGATCCACCAAGGAAATACAACGGATTCAGCGACACCTTTTCGGCAAACTGCTCCAGCCACCTCCGGGCCACGAAGAAGGCGGCTATGCATGCGATTACGGCCATCACGGCGGACAGTATCATGATATCCTTGGCGAATACGCTCAGGATGTCCCGCGTGGTAGCGCCATTGATTTTGCGGACAGCCATCTCCTTGCTTCTACGCAAGCTCTCATCCTTGATGAAGCCGATGAGTCCCAGCAGGGCTATCAGCAGCGAAAACACGGCGCCGATGGCCATCGTATTGCGCATCTTTTTGCTGTCGGCATAGGCGACACGCATCTGCTCCTCGTAAGACATGATGTTGATTTCACGCCCTTCCAGGGCTGATTCGAGGGTTTCTTTGACCTTGGCCAGAGACTCAGACTGTATCTTGAACAGTACGTGCGGCATCCAGGAAGACATTGAACCGATCTCCCCATAGAACAAGGCGCTGGGGCGCTGGTCCACACCGGTAAGGTTGCCGATTATGTAGCTCTTGTATACGCCCGAAATGGTGAAATAACTCCGCTGAGAATCACGTGAACGGTCATGACCGGTGATGAACACCTGTTTGCCCACGGCACCGTCGCTCCAGTCCGCAAAGTCGGCCATCCTGGCTACAAACTTCTCATCCACAGCAATTTCTGAGGAGTCCCGAGGCGCACGGCCTTCCTGGAACCGGATACCCATCAGATCGTAGAAACCGTCGGAACAATCATACTGGTCGGCAATATTGAACAGTTCCCGGTCATCACCCGGCAAACAAACATTGTCTCCGCTGGAGCCTTGGAACGGCAGATTGTAGGCGGTTGCCACGCCGCTCACTTCCGGCAGGCTCTTCAGCGTATTGACTGCACGGACAATGGCTTGTCTGTCCCCATCGAAAAGGCTGATATAGTACAGATTGTCATAATCATAGCCTGTATCGGCATGGGACACCTTCTGATACTGTCGGCCGATGATGAGCATCATCACCACCAGGAACACGTTGATGAGCACCTGGACACCCAGCAGGCCGAGCTTCCAGTTGCGGGAGTTCTCCGTGTAGTTCTTCAGCGCCGCATATACCGGAACTCGCTGGTACAGTTCGGCCGGAACCACAATCGAGATGACCAGCACGAAGATGATCACAGCTGCTATGGCCATGGTACTTTGCGGCACCAGCAGCGTTTGGAACGGCACGCCCAGCAGGTTCTCCACAATGCCTCGGCCTGCAAAGATGATAATGGCAGCCAGGGCCAGCGAAAGTACGATATGCAGCAGCGCTTCCTTCGTCAGCATGCCGTAAATGTGCTTTCCCTCAGCGCCGTAGCACTTCCGAACGCCCACTTCCTTGGAACGCTTCACCAGGGAGGAAATCACAATGAGGATGTAGTTTAGTAGGGAAATCAGAATCAGCAGCGTTGCCACAATCGAGAGCAGAATCACCTGCGACTTTACATCAGGATCGGAGGTGTGCAGGGTGCTGAACGGCTTCAGGAAGTATCTCAGGCTGGTTCCCTGTGCCTCAATCCGCTCCAGCGGCTGGTGCGCTTCCTGCATCTTCCGGATGGCATCCGTGAGCGTATTCGGGTCCACGCCGGGCATGAGCTTCACATAGCCCTTGTACCGGTCGTTGCCAAGCCAGTTGTCCGTGCTCTGTTTGCCGTAGGTATCCATCGAGAGCAGGATGTCATAATCCAGGCTGCCGTTCTTCGGGAAATCCTCGAACACACCTTCGATGGGCAACTTCAAGCCCGACATGTCTTCGTTGCAGACCTGCTTGCCGATGGCCTCCTGCACGCCTCCCAGCTTCTCCGCGAAACTCCGGCTCACCATCACACCGCCCCACTTCCCCAGGATCTTCACGGGATCACCGGCAAGAATCGGCCGGTCGAATACCTTGAAGAAGCAGGTATCGGCGCAGACGAGCGTTGCTTTCAACTTATTGCCGTCTTCATCCAGGTAGGTATCGCCATTGAACACAAACGTCGTACGTGTGCCCGCTTCGACACCCGGGACCTCTTCCATGAAACCTATGGCTACAGCACCGCTTACCTGCCCATAATCCTTTTCGTCCCCTTGGTGAGAGTACCAGGTATTGATGGTATATATCCGATCGATCTCCTTGTAAAAGCTGTCGTAGCTCAGTTCAAAGAACACCTTGGCAATGAGCACGATGCCCACCGCCAACCCGATGCCCAGGGAAAGGACTTTTATCAGAATATCCGAATGGCGTCTCATTAAAGCTCGTTCTTGACGTCGGAGACAATCTGGCCGTCGAAGAGGTCAATTGTCCTCTGTGCCTGAGCGGCGTCTTTCTGGGAGTGGGTCACCATCACGATGGTGGTGCCCTCCTGGTTCAGTTCCTTCAGCAGGTCCATCACTTCTTTACCGTTCTTGGAGTCCAGGTTACCGGTAGGCTCATCGGCCAGGATCAGCTTCGGACCGGCGACGACGGCGCGGGCGATGGCTACGCGCTGCTGCTGACCGCCGGAGAGCTGCTGCGGGAAGTGGTTGGCCCGGTGGCTGATGGCCATGCGTTTCATGATTTCCGTCACTTTGGCCTTGCGCTCGCTGGCGCTGATGTTCAGGTAGCGCAACGGCAGCTCGATGTTTTCATAGACATTGAGTTCATCAATCAGGTTGAAGCTCTGGAACACGAAGCCGATGTTGCCTTTGCGGAACTTGGTGCGCTCCTTCTCCTTCAGACCGCCCACCTCGGTTCCGAGGAGTTCATAGGAGCCGCTGGTGGGATTGTCCAGCAGGCCCAGGATGTTGAGCAGCGTGGACTTGCCGCAGCCCGAAGGGCCCATGATGGCGACGAACTCGCCGTCCTTGATTTCAAAGGAAACACCATTGAGAGCCGTGGTCTCAATCTCTTCCGTGCGGAAGACTTTGGAAAGGTTGGAAACTTTAATCATAATGAGTTGTTATTTAATTATTTATTCTATTCTTTCTTCAACGCCTCGGCCGGATTCGTCCGGGCGGTCTTGATGCTTTGGTAGAGCACACTGATTGCTGCAATAAAGGCAACCGCCAGTCCGGCGAGGACGAATATCCACCAATGGAGGTCAATGCGGTGTCCGTACCCGGAGAGCCAGCGGTTCATGATGAACCAGGCAATGGGCACGCCGATGACGAAGGCGATTCCCACCATCTTCATAAACGACAGCACCAGTTCCTTCAGGACGCCGGAATACTCGGCCCCGAAGACCTTTTTCACCGACACGCTGCGAATCTCCTGCTGCATATAGTAGGAACTCATGGCAAAGAGGCCCAGGGCACTCACCAGGATGGACAGCAGCGTGAAGATGAGGACGATCTTGAGCACCCGGCTCTCATCGGCAAAGCCGTCTGCAATCATTTCCTCGATATACTCGGCTTCGAAGAGCCGGTCCGGGAAGATCTCTGCGGCAATAGCCTCAACTCTTTTGCGAGCGTCTCCCTGATGGCCAGTCGTCTTTACCAATAATGTCCAAGGGTATTGATCCTCAGGCGCTTCTCCCCAATTCATAATCAGTGCAGCGCTCTGTGTGGCTTCCAGCGGCCGAATCTTGAAATCATAGTAAACACCGCCGATGACAATGGCTCCTTCGTGATGAATCGCCGTAAATTCCTGGGCAGACTCATCAATACCAATCTGCTTGAATGCATATTCGTTCAGCCACCAGCCTTTACTGTGATTATCCTGCTTTTGCCTGAGACCCAGGATGTTGAAATAGGCGTCATCTCCCTGGATTTGTTGGAAAGATACCCAATGATCATCCGCTATTTCAACGGTTTCATTGTTGGTACCTGCCAGCGGAGTTCCGTTACCCATCCCCACTTCTTCTACACAGGGTTCTGCACGGAGACGGTCCAGTAGCGGACGAAGTTGCGATACGTTTCCATAGGCGTTGGCAACCACCAGTACATCCTTGGTGTTATAACCCAAGTCGGCTGTAACCAAATGACGGATCTGCAGCCCCATGGTCAAGGCGCTCACCAGCATCACCACGGTGACCACATTCTGCACGGCAATAATGACCTTACTATAGACGGTTTTGGTTTTAAGCCGGAGCGTACCCCGAACAATTTCAATGGGCTGAGCTTGCTGGATCAAGAGGGCTGGAACGATGCCGGAAAGGACACCGAGAATGACGATGAATCCCAGTACTAATAAGACATTCACAGGAGTGATGGCCTTGAAAATGGACACCTGATAATCCAGGATTTGCGAGGCAAGCGGAGACAGAGCCTCGGCCAGCAGGATGGCCAGCAGCATTGAGATCCCGCAGATCAGGGTACTTTCCGAGATAACCTTCAGGAAGATGCTGCGCTTGTCGGCACCCACCAGGCGCCGGGTGGCCATTTCCTTGGCCCGGAAGCCCGTGAGGGCTGTGGTCATATTGATGTAGTTGAGCACGGCGAACGCCAGCAGCAGCAGGCACATCGCCAGCAGGAGATTCACGAAACTGCGGTTCCCAAACTGAATGGTCTCTGTCCAATCCTGGTTCCCGTTTTCCAGGAAGTATATATCCTTCAGCGGAATGATCCGGACTTTGTCGTACCTGTACTTATAGATCCAGAAGTTCTCCTCCATCCAGTCAAGCATCTCACCCTTTTTTGCCAGGAGGTCCGCCCCGGGATAGGTCATCAAGAAGCAGATGCCGCCTCCGGCGTTACTCATATACTCATTGTGGGCCGTGTTCGTTTTCGGCATCATTTCGCCCCGCATCAGCACATCCGGCGTTTTCAGGATGGAGTTGCCGAAATCCTTATAGACGCCGCAGACGGTGAGGGGAATCTCCTGGTCCCAGTTGAAGATAATTACTTGTCCTACAGGATCTTTATCTCCGAAATGAGCATTGGCAAACTCCTGACTCACCATACAACGGTCCCAGGAAACGTTCCAGTCGGATTTATTACCGGCCACCAAATCATAGCTGAATATATCGAAGAACGTACTGTCAGCGGTCATGGCGCTCCCATAGACCATTTCGCCGTCAATCGTATAAGGTGCTGCTCCCGCAAAGTATGCCACACAGCAACCCTTTTCTATCTCAGGGAATTGAGTCTTTAAGTGCTTGTCCAGCCAATAGCCCATATCGACAGACTCTTCATTGGCAATCACATAGATCCGGTCCGCATTCTTCTGGAAGGAATCCGTAGAGAGCTGTCGCTGGACATACGCTGCCAGCAGCAGCACGAACGCCATCGACACCGTCAGTCCCACGAGGTTGATCGCCCCGTATAACTTATTCTTCTTAAGGAAGTTCCAAAAACTCTTCATCGCTTAAAACACTAATACGTCACTATCACCATACGTTTCATACCCGGAGGTAATCACCTTCTCACCGGGCTCCAAGCCTTCCAGGACTTCATAGTACTGCGGATTCTGGCGACCGATGCGTATCTCTCTTTTGACGGCTTTGGTGCCCTCTTTGTTAACAACGTATATCCACTTTCCGCCCGTTTTCTGATAGAAAGTGCCGCGCGGGACGATGACGGCTTCTTCCGGCTGGCCCAATTGGAGGTTCAGGTAGTAGGTCTGGCCGGCGCGGATGTTGTCCGGCTGCTCGCCGTCGAACTTGAAATCGGCCTTGAATTTGCCGTCGCGGACCTCCGGATAGACTTTCCGGATCACGGTGGAATAGGTCTCGCCCTGGCGCTCGAAAGTGGCTTCCAGGCCCGCGATGACGCGGTCGATATAGTGCTCATCTATCTGAGCCTCAACCTTATACGTTCCCACGGAATTGATCTGTCCAATCTTGGTTCCGGCAGCGATCGACTGTCCCAGGACCACATCCAGCAGGCCCAGTTCCCCGTCGATGGGCGCCTTCACAATCAGGTTGCCCTTGCGCTTGCGGATCATCGACATGTTCAGGAGCATGTTCTCCAGGGATTCTTCCATCCGGTCGATCTGGGTGCCACGGTAGAGGCTGTCCTGCTTGGAACGCTCGCGGATGAGATCGTACTTCTGGAGGGCGAGCTTGTAGTCTTCCTCGGCCTTCAGGTAATCTTCCCTGGCGATGAGTTTGTCCTCATAAAGGGCCTTCTGCTGCTCGTAGGCGCGCTTGAGGCGGTCCACCTGGGTGCCGTACTCCAGTACGTTCTGTCGCACGTCCAACTTCTGCTGCTCCATCTGGATTTGGGTGTTGCGGAGGATGTTCTCCTTTTCGGCCAGCTCCGCCTCGGAGTTCAGAATCTGCAGGTCCAGGTTGTCGTTGTTGAGGATGAGAATCGCGTCCCCCGCCTTCACCGGCGAGCCTTCTTCGATGAGGATTTTATCCACGATGCCGCCTTCCTGCGGACTCAGCTGGATGGTCGTCATCGGCTGCACCCGACCGCTGATGCGGATATAGTCGTTGAACTCCCCTCTCACGGCGCTGGCGACGGTCAATGTGTCCTTGTCCACCCGCAGCGTCTTGTTATTCGGCCGTGCAATCAAATACACGATAAACGCCAGCAGCAACGCTCCCAGCCACCAGGGCAGGGCCTTTTTCGTAAACGCGACGCGCCATCCGGTTTTCTTTTCGATAATCTTATCCATGATTTATTGATTTACATATTCAACACCGTTGTAATACCGCACTACCGCGTGCTTGATGAGATACTTGAACAGGCTGTTCATCTCGTCGGCCTGGGCCTTGAGGTAGTTGCCCGTCGCCGTCTGGAACTCCAGTGGGGAGATGAGGCCCTGCTCCAACTTCTTGAGATTGAGCGTGTAAGCCTCGGACTGCACTTCGGCCTTGCGGCAGGCCTGTTCATAGGCCGTCGCAGCGCCGTCGCGGTCCTGGATGGCCCGGCGCACCTCGCTTTCCACATCGCGACGCTTCTGGTCCAGTTCGGCCGATGCCTTTTCCAGCGCGTGGCGCTTGCGGGAAATGGTCGACTGCTTGTTCAGGCGGTTCCACAGCGGGATGGACACGGAGAGCTCCACATATTCGCCGCCGTTGTTGCGGAACTGGTCCTGGAAAGCGGCGGTCGTCGAGCCCTGATACGTATAGTAACTCGTGCTCCAACCCGCATACAGGCCCACGGAAGGCAACGTCTGCCACTTGGCGGTACTGAGTTCACGCTGGGCGTTGAGCTGCTGCCAGGAAGCGATCTGGACGGCGGGATTGTGCTCCAGGGCAAAATCCACGACCGATTCCGAGGCGACCTGCTCCTGTTGCCAGACAGGTATCGAGGTGTCTATCACCAGTTCCTCCCCCACCGGCCAGAACATCAGGTCGGCGAGGGTCATTTTCTGGCTCTCGTACTGGTTGCGGGTGTTGATCAGGTCGTACTGGCGGTCGGCCAGGTCGGCTTCCATCTGGATGACGTCGGCGTGGCCCTTCTGGCCCAGTTCTTCCTGGCGGCGGGCCTTGACGAGCGCCTGTTCGGCCACGGAGACCTGCTCCTCGTACACATCGGCCAAACGCTTGTAATACACGACGTTATAGTAGGCCTCCATCACCGCCAGGCAGATATCGGCCTCCACCTGCTTTTCCTGCGAACCGGCGATCAGCATCCCGGTCTTCGAGATCCTGTAGTTGTTCACCGCCTTGAATCCGTCGAACAAATCATACCCGGCGCTCACGCCGTAGTTGTTGTGGAACGAGGTCGTATTGAAATAGGTATTCGTCTGCGGGTCGATGCTGCGGCCGAAGTTGTAGTAGGCGTAGGTCTGCGCACTGATCTGCGGGGTGAACAGCGCCAGGGCCGCATCGCGGCGGTCGATCTGGGCATCTCCCATCGCCGCCTGCTGGATCCGTATCTTCGTGGAATTGGAAATCGCGTACTCCATGCAATCGTGCAGGGTCAACGCAGTCTGGGCACTGGCGTGCACCGTCGCGGCGGACGCTAGAACCAGAACTACACTCTTGATGAAAAGGTTTTTCATGTCTTCAATGTTTAACCGCCATTCCCACTCGCACAGGCCGTGCCAAAGCGGTTAACATATTGATTGACAATAAGAAACGATTTTATTAAGACGCAAAAAAGTGTAAAGGTCTTTACAACTCTTTACACTTTCGGTTTTACACTTTACACTTTTCTCCTTCGGAGAGCTACCGGAACCGGAGTTCGAAGACCGTTCCGGACCGGTCGCTGCGGAGCAGTTCGATACTGCCGTTGTGGTTCCGCATGATCTGCCGGGAAATGCTCAGGCCGATGCCCGAACCCTCCTTCTTCGTGGTATAGAAAGGAATGAAAATCTGCTCCTGGGCCGATGCCGGGATCGGCTCGCCGTCGTTGCCCACGCGGATGACCGTTTCGTCGTCCTTGTCCATCTTCGCACTGATTTCGATGTGCTTCGCGCCCGCTTGGACGGCGTTCTTGATAAGATTGATCAGAATCTGCGAAATCTGGCCCTCGTCCGCATAGATCATCAGGTCCGGTTCTTCGGGCCGATAGACGCATTCTGCACCGCCGGAGGCGATGAATTCCCGGTTCAGGCCGATGACCCCGTCCATCAGTTCCCGGAGTTCCAGCGCCTTTCGGACAGGCTTCGCCACCCCGGAAAGCTGCCGGTAAGTCTGCACGAAATCGATCAGGTTCTTCGAGGAATCGGAAATCGTCTCCAACCCGGCTTTTATGTCCAGTTCGCTGCGGCCGCTCTCATCGACGGAACGGGCCATCGCCTCGGAAAGGGATGCGATCGGAGAGACCGTATTCATAATCTCGTGCGTGAGCACCCGGATGAGTTTGGTCCAGGAATCCTGCTCATGAGCCTGCCGCTGCTTCTCGAAGATGGTCCGGATGCGGTTCAGGGTGCGGTTGAACCGGTTGCTGTCCTTGAAGCGGAAGTTCAACTCACCGTCCTCCAGCGCGTCCATCATGTAGGCCACCTTCTTGATATCTTTCCTGCGCATATGGACTGATGCCAGCACCCACGCAATCAACGCGGCTGCCACAACAGTCAATATGATGGCCCAGACAGGCATTACAAGCCGTATTTCTTCAATTTCGCATAGAGCGTCGGACGGCTCACGCCCAGCATCTTCGCCGCTGCGGAAATATTGCCGCGGGCGCGTTCCATCGCCTCGCGGACGAGCGATTCCTCGCTTCGCTCAGAAAGGCTGTCCTTCTTTACGGAGTCGACGGCCGCAGCCTCCAACTGCAGGTCTTTCTCCGTCAGGACACTCCCCTCCGACAGGATGACCGCCTTTTCTATACAGTTCTGCAGTTCCCGGATGTTCCCGCTCCAGCGCTGCCCTTTCAGCAGGTCGGCCGCTTCCGGGGCAATCCCTGTCAAAGGGCGATGATACTTCCCGGCGAAGCGTTGCAGGAACAGTTCTGCCAGCGGGACGATGTCTTCTTGACGGTCTCTCAGCGCGGGCAGGGCGAGATGGACCGTGTTGATGCGATAGTACAGGTCTTCACGAAAACGTCCCTCATGCACAAGCGTTTCCAAATCCATGTTCGTCGCACAGATAAGGCGTATGTCCACGGGAATGGACTGCGAACCGCCCACCCGGACGACGCTCCGGTTCTGGATGGCACGGAGCAGTTTGGCCTGGAGATGCAGCGGGATGTTGCCGATTTCATCCAGGAAGAGCGTGCCGCCATCGGCCAGCTCGAACTTGCCTGCGTGATCGGCATGGGCATCGGTAAAGGCGCCCTTCACATGACCGAACAGTTCGCTCTCGAACAGCGTTTCCGTGATGGCGCCGGCATCCACCGCCACCATGGGCTTTCCGCTCCGGAGGCTGTGTGCGTGAATCTCCCGCGCCAGCACGTCCTTTCCGGTTCCGTTTTCACCGGTAATCAGGACCGTTGCATCGGTAGGAGCGATCTTGTCCAGGGTTTTCCGGATGGCGGACATGGGCCTGGATGCTCCCCAGAACATGGGATTACCGGCCGATTCGGGACGGACGTTGCCTTTCGCCTTCCGGGCCTTGTCCCGGGCGGCGGTCAGCACCTCGACGAGTTTGTCATTGTCCCACGGCTTGACGATGAAGTCGAAGGCACCGCGCTTCATCCCTTCCACCGCCAGGGCGATATCGGCATAAGCGGTGAAGAGGACGACCTCGACGTCCGGGGCCTGTTTCTTGATTTCTCCCGCCCAGAACAGCCCTTCATTCCCGGTGTTGATGCTGGTATTGAAATTCATGTCCAGCAGGACGACGTCCGGGCGGAACTGCTCCAGTGACGAGACGAGCGTCGCGGGCGACGGAATCGTCTTCACCTCGGCGAAATGGACCGGGAGCAGGATTTCCAGCGCCCGGCGGATACCCAGGTTGTCGTCTACGACCAGTATTTTTCCGATCTTGGAAGCCATTGTCACAACTTAAGTCGTGACAAAGATACAACTAATTCCCGAAATGGAAACGGACACCCAGGTTCACGTTCCAGTGCAGCGGTTTCTCCGTATAGGCCGACCGGACCGTGGATCCGTTGTCGAAATGATACTCCAGGCCGGGGGCGAAATAAACGCCCACGTGCGGACTGAACTGATACTCAGCACCTGCCGATGCTCCCAAGGACCAGAGCAACCCGCCGGTATCCGGTTTCGAGCCGGTCGTTCCCTCCCAGTGGTCACCTATATACGAATCCGTACTGGATTTTGCCAGGAGGCAGGTTTCCACCATGGGACCTGCGCCCGCATAGAGCCGAAGGGCCTTCCAGGGATGCCAGCCGGCTTCCAGGCGAAGCGGAATGCCCAGATACCCGAGATCCTGCTGGGTGACCGTACGGACACCCGCCGTGGACTCTTCCAGTTCACTCGAAAGCGCCGTCCAGTTCACTCCGCTGGACAGGCTGAGCCAGGGCAGGAAGGACCAGGATACCGTCACGCCAAGCCTCACCGGAGCCCGATGGTGCGCCTCGAATTTCGACGCCCGGTTGGCCGACAGCATCCGGACCAGGCCGCCGCCTCCCGGTTTTACGTCATTCGTGGTCCGGGTCAGGAGATCGCCCGTATTGACCAGTCCATATCCTTTTGACGCTTCTCCGGCCTCCTGTCCGCCTTCACGATAGATGCCGACAGAGAAGGCGCTTCCGGTCTTTTCGACCTCACTGACAATCTCCGGGACAACCTCAGGGACAGAGGTCTCGACGGCCTCTTCAATGGTATCGGGGATGGTTTCCTCCGGGTCGTCTGGAACCGCAACCGGTTCGACGAGGGCCGTTTCCGGTTCAGGGACAACGGTTTCGGACACATTCTCCGCCAGCAGGGAACGGCGGGTGTCGACAGGGACGACAGGACGGACTTCACGCACGGCGGGAATTCCCTTTTCCGGGCGAACCACTGGAAGCGTCTCCTGTTCAGGAAGCACTTCGGGGACCGCCTCAGGAACGGCCGCCTCCGTCTTTCCGGCATCGGCCAGGACCGAAACCGGTTCATTCACAGGCTGTTCCTTCAAGGGAGGGAGCAACACTGCCAGGGCGACCGCCGCCGCAGCGGCGAGCCCGCCCGTAAGCCACCAGACGGGGATTGCTTTCCTGCGCTCCTTCCCGGCAATCCCCTGCTCTATCCCTTCCCAAAGCCCTTCCGGCTCCGGGACGGAATAGTCCGAGAAGCGTTCCCGCAGTTTGTCTTTCCACGCGTTATCCATTGTCGTGTATTTTGATATAATCCTTGATCCATCTAGCCAGCAGCGCTTTCGCGTGATGCAACTGGCTGGCGGAACTGTTTTCCTTGATGCCCAGGAGCGATGCGATCTCCTTGTGCGACTTGTCCTCGAATACGAACAGGTTGAAGACGGTCCGGTAGCCGTCCGGCAGGTTCCGGATCATTCCCTGGATCACCGGGACCGGAACCGACTCGAAGGCCGGTTCTTCGTCCGCCAGGCTTTCAGTGAGTGTTTCCGGAAGCGGAACCGTCCGCTTCTTCCTGAGGGCCTTGAGCGAATCGTTCACCACGATCCGGGACATCCATGCCTTCAGCGACCCTTTCCCCCGGTACTCGAACCGTTCCATCTGCTTGAAAATCTTGATGAACGCTTCTTGCAGGATGTCCTTTACCTCGGCGTCATCCCGGACATAGCGGGCGCAAAGAGCCGTCAGATACCCTGCGTACGTATCGTAGAGCATCTTCATCGCGGTCTTGTCCTGCTGCCGGACCCGTCGGACCAGGTCCTCCTCTATCCCGCTATTTCGGTGTCCGATAGTCAACGGTCAGTGTCGTCGGTGTATTCTTCAGGTTTAAATATGTCAAGGAAAGGGTCACGGTCTCCCCTCCCGTATCCGGGAGCAGGCTTTCCACCGGGAAGCAGACGATGCCGTCGGTCATCGAGCCCTCCGTATCCCCTTGCGCTTCGTGCACAAGGTAAAAATGGCAGCCAGTCCCTTCCCAGCTCCTGTACAGGGTAAACGTATGCTTGTTGCCTCCCGAGGCCGGAATCATATAGTGAAGCGTCAGGAATCCGTCCTCCAGGGATGTGATCCAGTCCAGGATGATGTCCACAGGGGCGGAGGAACGGAATGACTGGTCCGAATACGACTCCTCGAAAGAGAGGATGGAGATACTGCCGACGTCCAGGAATGTCGCCCAGTCCACCAAAATCGATTCGGTGCAAAAGTCAGGGCGATCCAACTGGACCGTCTTGTACTGCACGAAAACGCGGGTCTTGTCCGGGATGTCCGCCACATCGTCCTGGTTTACGATATAACCGACGCTGCGGGAATCGAGCTGGAGATAACGGATTCCCTCCCGGATATGAAGGGTAGCAACAGCCAGCAGGTCTTCCTGGTCAGCGTAATAACCTTTTTGCTGATCTGGGGAGTCATCAGAACGCTCATCGTCCTTCATATCAGGTACCATCTTGCTGCAACCCGCCACCAACAACGCAGCGAGTGGCAGAAGGATCCTGAACAAATGTATCATCGCTTTTTTCATACATCGTATAAATCCCGAATTCGCAGTATCTTGCATCAGTCGGCCATACTTTTTTCAAAAGAAAACCCCGGCGGGTTGCCGGGGTTCCGGGAAGGTCATCTCGCGTCCTTGAACTTGAGGATGGGGTTCCTGGCCGCGGCGGTCTCGTCGGGCCGTTTGATGGGGGCCCCGTGGGGGGCGTCCTGCAGGATCCGGGGATCCTCGGCAGCCTCGGCGGCGATCTTGTGCATCACGTCGATGAACGCATCAATAGTCTCTTTTGACTCGGTCTCCGTGGGCTCGATCATCAGCGCCTGGTGGAACAGGAGCGGGAAATAGATGGTCGGAGCATGGAAACCGAAGTCCAGCAGCCGTTTCGCCACATCCAGGGTGGTAGCGCCGTGCACTTCGTCGTGGGCCCCGTCGTTGATGAGGCCGTCGAAGACAAACTCGTGCTTGCACACACCTTCGATCGGAAGCTTGTAGGCATCTTTCAGGCACTCCTTGATGTAGTTCGCGCTCAGCACTGAGTACTGGCCCACCTTCTTCAGGTTCTGCTTGCCCAGCATCAGGATGTATGCGTAGGCACGCAGGATCACGCCGAAGTTGCCGTGGAAACCGGACACCCGGAGATCGGGCAGGCAATCCACCAGATGAGCGGCGACACCCACCGGACCGGAGCCAGGACCTCCGCCGCCGTGCGGCGTGGAGAAGGTTTTGTGCAGGTTCAGGTGCATGATGTCGAAGCCCATATCGCCGGGACGGACCACGCCCATCAGCGGATTCATGTTGGCACCGTCATAGTACATCAGGCCGCCGGCGGCGTGGACGAGTTCCGTAATCTCCTTGATCTGCGTTTCGAACAGGCCCAGGGTATTCGGGTTCGTCATCATCATTCCGGCGATGGTCCCGTCCAGCAGGGGCTTCAGGGCCTCCACATCCACACGGCCGTTCTCCAGCGACTTCACCTCCACGATTTCCAGGCCGCAGACGGCCGCGGAAGCGGGATTCGTGCCGTGCGCGCTGTCCGGGACGATGACCTTGGTGCGGGCCAGGTCGCCACGGTTCATATGGTACTGGCGCATGACCATCAGGCCGGTAAGCTCGCCGTGGGCACCCGCGCACGGATCGAAGGTGAAAGCGGCCATGCCGGTGATGGCGGCAAGGGCCTTGTCCATCTCCTGGTACACCTTCAGCGCACCCTTCGTCAGACCGGCGTGCATCAAAGGATGAAGACCCGTGAAACCGGGCAGGGCGGCCACTTCCTCATTGACCTTGGGATTATATTTCATCGTGCAGGAACCGAGCGGATAGAAGCCGGTGTCCACGCCGAAGTTCATCTGGGAAAGGTTCGTGTAGTGACGGACCACATCGGGTTCGCTGATCTCGGGAAGATCCGGGGACACCTCGCGCTTCAGTTCATTCGGAAGTTCAGGTGCGGCCGGGAAACGATTGACAGGCAGTGAGTAGCCAACGCGTCCTTTCTGCGAAAGCTCGAAAACTAATTTGTCGTAGTACTTCATGGCCTAGCCCTCCTTCACGATTTTGACGAGTTCGTCGATTTCCGCCTTGGTTCGTTTCTCGGTCACGCAGAAGGACACATAGCCCTCCTCCGTCTCGAGCGCCGCAAAGAAGCCCGCCTTCTCCAGGTCGCGCTGCAGCAGGCCGGGGAATTTCTTGGGCTTCAGGACGAATTCCTTCAGGAACGGCTTGCCCGGGAACGGATCCTCGAACTGGCCGGTCTTCAGGAGTTCGTCTTTCAGGTAATGGGCGCCGTCGCAGCTGATGCGGTTCACCTCCTTCAACCCCTCGGGACCCATGAGCGACAAATACACCGTCACCCAGAGCGCCATCAGGGACTCGTTGGAGCAGATGTTGGAGGTGGCTTTCTCACGCTTGATATGCTGTTCACGGGCCTGCAGGGTGAGAACAAAGGCACGCTTGCCGTCCTTGTCCGTAGTCTGGCCTACGATACGGCCCGGCATCTTGCGCATATAATCCTTCTTCACGCCCATGAAGCCCACGTAAGGACCGCCATAGCAGAGTGGAATGCCCAGGGACTGGCCGTCACCTACGGCGATGTCGGCTCCCCATTCCGCCGGAGACTTGATCACGGCAAGGGTGGAAGGGTCGCAGTATTCGACCAGGAGCGCCTTGGCCTCGTGGAGCGCATCGGCGAAGCCGGCATGGTCCTCCACGATGCCGAAACGGTTGATTTCCGGGACGATGGCACCAGCTACGTCGCCCTTGGCCAATTCGGACTTCAGGGCGTCCAAGGAAGTCTGGCCATCCACCATCGGCACGCAGCCGATCTCCACGCCGTGGAACTTGGCATAGGTCTCGACGACGGCGATCACATGGGGCAGCAGGCCCTTGGAAAGGAGTACGCGCGTCTTTTTCTTCGTACAGGCAACAGCCATCTTCATGGCTTCGGCAGCGGCGGTAGGTCCGTCGTACAGCGAGGCGTTGGAAATGTCCATGCCGGTCAGTTCGCAGACCATGCTCTGGTACTCGAAGATGTACCGGAGCGTACCCTGCGAAATCTCGCACTGGTACGGCGTATAAGCGGTCAGGAACTCGGAACGGGAGGTGATGTAAGGAATCACCGACGGGGTGTAATGGTCATAAGCTCCGGCCCCCACGAACACCTTCATCCTGGGGTTCATGTCGGCCAGGGCGCCCAGCCATTCGCGGACTTCCCCCTCGGACATCGCATCCGGAAGGGCGTAAGGGCCCTTCTTCAGGAATTCCTTGGGAACGTCCGCATACAGGTCTTCGACCTTGCCGGCGCCGATCCGGTCCAACATGGCCCGGATGTCTGCGTCGGTATGCGGGAAATAGGTGAACCCTGCCATCTCCTACTCTCCGATGTGCTCCTTATAGGCGGCGGCGTCCATGAGGGCGTCCAGTTCGGACGGGTCGGACATCTCCACCTTGATGATCCAGTTCTCGAAAGCATCCTCGTTCACGAGCTCGGGGGTGTCGTCGAGCGCCTCGTTCACCTCGACCACCTTGCCGGAGACCGGGCTGATCAGGTCGCTGGCGGCCTTCACGCTCTCCAGGGCGCCGAACTCCTCGCCGGCAGTCACTTCGTCATCCACGTCGGGCATGTCCACATAGGTGATGTCGCCCATTTCCTTCTGTGCGAAGTCCGTGACGCCGACCACGGCGACGCCGCCTTCGACCTTTACCCACTCGTGGGATTCGGAATACTTGAGTCCTTCGATAATCTTGCTCATAATCAATGTGTTTTAATGTGTTTATTTTTTATAGTTCGTTTGATAGAAGCGCTTTTTCACGACCTTTCCGGGGAACACTTTCTTGCGGATGCGGATGCTCAGCGGAGTATCCAGGGCGGCATATGCCTTGTCCACGAGGGCGAAGCAGACGCTCTTGTCCAGGGAGATGGAGTGATAACCCGTGGTAACGATGCCCACTTCCTCCCCTTCCGGGGTCTCGACCGGATAGCCGGCGCGCGGAATGGCCTTGTCCTCGATCTCGATTCCGACGAGTTTGCGGACGATCTCGCCGCCCTTCTGGGCAAGCAAGGCTTCCTTGCCGATGAAGTCTTTCTCGTATTTGCAGAACATCCCCAGTCCGGCCATCACAGGGCTGATTTCGGGGCTGAGTTCATCGCCGTACAGCGGCAGGCCGGCCTCGAAACGGAGGGTGTCGCGGCAGCCCAGGCCGCAAGGCTGGACACCGGCGGCAATGAGGCGGTCCCACAGGTCCACGGTACCTTCAAGCGAGGTGTACAGTTCGAAACCGTCCTCGCCCGTATAACCGGTACGGCTGACAATCAGGCGCTTCCCCTTGTATTCGGCATCATAGAAAGTGTAGAAGCCCAAGTTCTCGGCCTCCTTCAGGCCCAGCACTCCGACCACCGTCTTCTCGGCCTCGGGGCCCTGGACGGCGATCTGTCCCCAAACCGGGGATTCGTTGCGGACCACGCAGTCGAAGCCCTTGGCGTGTTCCTCGATCCAGGCGAAGTCCTTGTCGATGTTGGCGGCGTTGACCACCAGCAGGAAATGCTCCGGAGCGAACTCGCGATACACGAGGAGATCGTCCACGACACCGCCCTCGGGATAGCACATCATCCCGTACAAGACCTTTCCGGGTTCGAAACCACGGATCTCATTGGTGAAGATCCAGTTCACGAACTTTTCGGCCTCGGGGCCTTCCACGAAGATCTCGCCCATGTGGGAGACATCGAACATTCCCACCTTCTGCCGGACGGCGTTGTGCTCCACCGTGATGGAGTCGTACTGGATGGGCATCATGAAGCCCGCGAAGGGGCTCATCTTGGCCTGGAGCGCCACGTGCCTGTCGTACAGGCAGGTTTTGAGGAGCTCCGCATTGTTCAGGTTTTCAGACATAATGAAGTATTTGGTTATCAGTGTTTTCTTACAAGGCCAGACGGAATCCGATGGTGGACCGGAAACGGCTGGCTTCAAATTCATTCCGGTTGCTCACCCGGCACTTGTCCGCCGTCGTGGCCACGCTGCCGCCCCGCATCACGCGGAAATCTCCGAGCACCGACTCCACAGGTCCCGTGGGGTCGCGCTGGGCCGTGGAGTTATAGGGGCCGGGACGGTCCTGGACCCACTCCCAGGCGTTGCCGCTCATGTCGTACAGCCCGAGTTCGTTGGGCGAATAGCGGGCAACCGGACGGGTACGCATGTCTTCGTATCCGTATTGCGCCACACCCTGGGGATACGGGGAACCGGCAAAATCGGTCCCGCGGCTCTTCAGTCCGCCCCGGGCGGCATATTCCCACTCCGCCTCCGTAGGAAGACGGAACTTTCTCCCTGTCAATGCGTTCAGCCGGGAGATAAACTCCTGTACATCGTACCAGGAAACATTTCCGATGGGATAATCAGGTCCCTGGTTCCCATAGGGGACACTGCCCATGACCGCCTCCCAAAGCGCCTGGGTGACTTCCGTCTTGCCCACCTTGAAGTTGTCCAGGGTCACTTCGTGCTGCGGAAGCTCATCCTCGCGGATGGTGCCGGAATTGTTCTTCCGGCCTCCCATCGTAAATGTACCGCCCTGCACGGCCACCATTTCGAACCTGGTGCCGTTCACCTCGAAGGTTTCGGACTTCACTTCGGTAGACTTGAAACGCTCGCGAGGCACTTTATTGGACACCAGCACGTCATAGACCGCCTGGTCGCAAGGAGCGTCCATCGAGACCGCCACCCGGAGGCCGACGTCTCCCGCCTTGGCGGAAGGGATCATTCCCTTGCGGGTGATGGGCTTGTTGTTCTTCTCCAGGGCACTGCCGCCCCGGAGAGCGCGTTCCTCCCCTTCTTCCGGACCGAGGGGATTGACCGTCAAGGAATTGCCCAGATCTTCGGTCCAATGGTCGGAGCACCATTCCCAGGCCCCGCCCGTCATCCCTTCCCGCCGGCGCGCGGCATATTCCCACTCGGCCTCGGTCGGAAGGCGGAACGGGATGCCCGTCGCCTTGGAAAGCTTTTTCAGGAACTTCTGCGCATCGTTCCAGGATACGCCGCTCACGGGTGCCGCCGGCATGTCTTTCGGGCTGGGGTTGTTCCCCATCACCGCCTTCCAGAGCGCCTGTGTCACTTCGGCGGTACCGATGGCATAACCGTCCAGGATCACCTGGTGGATGGACGGAGTACGGTAACGTCCCTGGTCCAGGGTTTCACCCATGGCAAAGGTTCCGGCAGGCATTGCGGCTAACTGGAAAGACTCTCCCTTCACGGTAAACGTGTAGGATCCGTCATCCCCCCGGAAAGACGAAAGGTCCGCCGTACCAACCCCGGGACCGCCGGCGCAGGAGACGGCCAGCAGCAGGGCTGAACCCCATTCTATTATCTTCTTCATCACTTTAAGCAATCCAGGATAAATTCCTGTAATTCAATGTTAGTCTCACAATTAATCCGGAGATCCTCCGGCGTAGCTCCCTTCGCGGGCGTCATTTCCCCGCACAGATCGATTGCTATGACGTCCTTCTTCAGGATCTCTCCGATCCATCCCTTCAGGACGTCCAGCGGATAGGTTCCCTGGCTCCAGTCCGTGCGGGCGGAACTCCGGTCCAGGACATCCTTGTCCACCGACAGGTACACCCGCTTCCCATCCAACGCCGCGAGGAGGTCGTCGATCCCTCCCTCCAGCTCCCGGTCCACCGTTCCCCGGTCGTTCCGGATGCGGTGGTCGGGACCCAGGGTCCAGACCGCTTCCAGCATCGGGTTCTTCTCCTTCATGTCCCGGATCCAGCTGCCGCAGCTGAGCACGCCGCCGAAGGCAGGTTCCTGGTCGTCCGGATGGTTGTCCACCAGGACGAGCGTAAATGGGGCCGTCTCTCCTCCGGCGAGGATCTTCGACACATAGTGATAGTCCCCACTGTCGATCCACCGGATGCCGCACTTCCGGACGGGGGCGAGACGCCTGCCGATCTCCGCTTCCGACTCGGGGTCGCAGTAGCAGTTCGTCCCCTCGATGTCATCCAGCCGGACGAGCCGGAACGGAAGGCCTCGCGCCTGTAATGCGGGCAGGAATCCTTCGGCTTCATACACGCCGCTGAAATCGACTATGCTCAAGTCCCCATTCATCTTTCAAATATAATCATTTTCCCCGAATTCCCTTTCAATCTTTACAGAAAAAGCAGTGGATTCTTCAAGATTGATCAGAATCCGCCCAAGATCGCATTTTTAGCAGTAATTCGCTAGTTAACAGAAAGAAAAACAAATATGTTTAATGTTATAACATATTTGTTAATATCGAAATACGATATTAATCAACCAGCCTAAGAGCCACGAAAAGCCTTCGATAGGCAGCAGCCTTCTTCTCCAGCGACAAAGGATAGGCGCGGGAAGTTGAAGGCATCCGGAAGAAGCGGAGCTCCTTTCCGCCGATGCGGATCGCGACCGATTCCCCGACAGCCGGAGCCTCGCATCCGTACCGGTCCGTCAGGACATCCGTAGCTTTCTGCCCCGTCGTAACGACGGCCGAACAGGAAGGAATCCGGCCCAGCAAAGCCGTGATGTCCGTAGGTTCCACAACCTCCAGGAACTTGTCGGAAGCATTGTCCTTCAACCGCCGGACGGCCGTGGCCGTATCGAACAGGGCGATCCCCTTCCCGGTACAGAAAACCCGGATCCGGGGAAGGTCGAAACGCTTCTCCCCCGCCACGACGAAATGGTCCCGGTCTCCGTAAAAGACCAGCCCGCAAACGCGCCAGAAATCATTCAGCCAGTTCGGATAATAGAACTCCATGCACCAGCGCTTGGGCTGAGGCGGGAAACTCCCCAGGAACAGGACAACGGCCCCCTCCGGGAGGAAGGGTTCGAAAGGGTGGTATTCCACTTCGGGAACGTTCGTCATATCATAGAAGGTCTTGCTACACAAAGATACGGAATAATTTTAAAAATATTTACGAAAACCCTTGCATTGACCGGATTAATTGCTACCTTTGCGATAGAGATGAACCTGAGAATCAACAACAAGCACCATCATCACCTTGTCTTTACCAGATAGGGCGGTACTATGTTGTGCATTCTGCAACCGGTTCACACGGATGAAGACCTGCCCTGAAGGCGGGCCTTTTTTGTTTTAAGGTTAGTTTTCATAATAATATGCTCAGAATCGCCATCCAGTCCAAGGGGCGGCTCAACGAAGAGAGCCTTTCCCTCCTCCAAAGCATCGGCATCGAAGTGGATGCCCCGAAACGGAAGCTGCTTTCCAAGTCGCAGACCTTCCCCATCGAAGCCCTGTACCTCCGCGACGACGACATCCCCCACGTCGTTGCCGGCGGGACGGCTACCCTCGGTATCGTGGGCATGAACGAAGTGGAGGAGCGCGGCGCCGACGTCAGCGTCCTGGCGCGCCTCGGCTTCGGCGCCTGCCGACTGAGCCTGGCCATCCCGAAAAGCGTGGACTATGACGGAATCGAATGGTTCAGCGGGCGGCGCATTGCCACCTCCTATCCCAATATCCTTCGCAAGTATCTCATCCAGCGAGGGATCGATGCCAAGGTGGAAGTCATTACCGGCTCCGTCGAAATTGCCCCGGCCGTCGGGATTTCCGATGCCATCTTCGACATCGTCTCCTCCGGTAGCACCCTGATAGCCAACGGTTTGAAGGAAGTGGAGACCATCTTCGAATCCGAAGCCGTCCTCATCGCCAGCAAGACCCTGGAAGACGGTCAGCAGGCCTTGATCGACGACCTCCTGTTCCGGATCGACTCCGAAACCGTCAGCCGCGGGAAGAAGTACCTCCTGATGAACCTTCCCAAAGCCTCCCTGGATGAAGCGATCAAGATCCTTCCGGCCATGCGAAGTCCGACCGTGATGCCTCTTGCCACCGAAGACTGGTGCTCCCTGCACTCCGTCATCGACGCGGCCGACCTGTGGACCAAGGTCCGACAGCTGAAGGCCATCGGCGCCGAAGGAATCCTGGTCATGGAAGTAGACAAGATCATCCTATGAGAATCATCGAGAACCCGGCCCGGTCGGAGTGGGATGCCCTGACCCGGCGGCAAGGCGTCGATTACGAAGGGATCCGGCCCCGCGTACAGGCCATCCTGGACGCCGTGGAAAAGGAAGGCGACGCCGCCCTCCAGCGTTTGATGCGTGAGATCGATCAGGTCGATGCGCCTTTGGAAGTAACTGAAGAAGAAATCAATACGGCTTGTCAATCCATCTCCCGGGTCGTCGCGGAAGCTATCCGGAGCGCCAAGAAGAACATCGAAACTTTCCACCAGGCGCAGATGCCCCGCGAGATCCGTGTGGAAACGGCTCCCGGCGTCGTATGCACCCAGCGGCCGGTCCCCATCCGGCGCGTGGGCCTGTACATTCCCGGGGGCTCCGCTCCCCTGTTCTCCACCGTACTGATGCTCGCCGTCCCGGCCGCCCTGGCCGGCTGCCGGGAGCGCATCCTCTGCACCCCCTGCCGGAAAGACGGTTCCGTCGTCCCCGAAGTGCTTTTTACCGCCCGGGAATGCGGCGTAACCCGGATCTTCCGCATCGGCGGAGCCCAGGCCGTGGCCGCAATGGCCTTCGGGACGGAAACCGTCCCGAAGGTGGACAAGATCTTCGGACCGGGCAACCCGTATGTCACGCTGGCCAAACAGCTCGTCAGCGGTCGGAACACGGCCATCGACATGCCGGCAGGTCCGTCGGAAGTGATGGTCCTGGCCGACCGGAGAAGTACCCCTCCCACCTTCGTCGCCGCCGACCTCCTCTCCCAGGCAGAACACGGGAAAGACAGTACGGCTGTGCTCGTCTGTACCGAAAGCGATTATGCAGAAAGGGTCTTGGAAGAAGTTGAAAGACAGAAGAAAATGCTTCCAAGGAATTCCCAGATAGACGGTGCCTTGGAGCACAGCTTCGCCGTCGTACTGCCGGACCTACAGACCGTCATCGACTTTGCGGAGGCCTATGCTCCGGAACACCTCATCATCGCTTTGGAAGATGCCGCGGAAGTAGCCCGGGACATCTCCGCAGCGGGCAGCGTCTTCATCGGGCGATGGAGCCCGGAAAGCGCCGGAGACTATGCCTCCGGAACGAACCACACCCTGCCCACGAGCGGATGGGCCCGTTCCTGCAGCGGCGTCAACATGGACAGTTTCTTCCGGAAGATGACCCTCCAGGAACTCACACGCGACGGACTTGCAGCCTTGACCCCCACCATCGCCATCATGGCACAGGCGGAAGGGCTGGCTGCCCACGCACGCGCCGTAACCATCAGAATCAAAGGATTATGAGCCGGATCACTCCCCTTGTCAGGCCCAACATTGCGGCCTTGGCCCCATACTCGACCGCGCGGGACGAGTATGACGGGCCCATCGGCATCTTCCTGGATGCCAACGAAAGTCCGTATGAGAACGGCTTCAACCGCTACCCCGACCCGCACCAGGCGGCACTCAAGGCGAAGATCGCCCCGCTGAAAGGGATTCCGGTGGAGAACCTCTTCCTCGGAAACGGGAGCGACGAGGCCATCGACTTGATATTCAGGATATTCTGTAAGCCCGGAAAGGATAACGCCGTTATCATTTCCCCCAGCTACGGAATGTACGGCGTGGCTGCTGCCATCAATGACGTCGCCGTGCACAGCGTCCGGTTGGAGGCCGATTTTTCATTGGACTCCCGAAAGCTGGCCGATGCCTGCGACGACTGGACGAAAGTGATCTTCCTCTGTTCACCGAACAATCCTTCCGGAAACGCCTTCCCGAAGGAACAACTCCTGGACATCTGCGACCGTTTTCCGGGCATCGTGGTCATCGACGAAGCCTATGTCGATTTCTCTGAGCAAGGAAGCCTCGCGGCCGAGGCCGTCGCCCGGGAGAACCTGGTGGTCCTCCAGACCCTGTCCAAGGCCCGGGCGATGGCCGGGCTCCGCGTCGGAATGGCCATCTCGAGCGTGGAGACCATCCAACTGATGTCCCAGGTGAAATACCCCTACAACCTGAGCCGGGCAGCGATGGAAAAAGCCCTGATACTAATCGAAAATAAAATTGATAATCAGGTATATACAATTATCAATGAGAGGAAAAGATTAAGTGAAATCCTTCCCTGTTTCCCTTTTGTCCGTAAGGTATTCCCCAGCGACGCGAACTTCATCCTAGTCCGCGTGGACGATGCCGACGCCCTCTATGATTATCTCCTGAAAGAAAGCATCATCGTCCGAAACCGCACCAGGGTTCCCGGCTGCGAAGGATGCCTCCGCCTGACCGTAGGCCTGCCTGCCGAAAACGAGGCCCTGTTGAACGCACTTGAAAACTACGCCTTATGAGCAATCTGAAAAAAGCACTCTTCATCGACCGCGACGGGACCATCCTCGTGGAGCCCGCGGACGAGCAGATCGACTCCCTGGACAAATTCGCCTTCGTTCCCGGGGCCATCTCCGGGCTGAAAGCCCTCACAGGACTGGGCTACGAACTCGTCCTCGTCTCCAACCAGGACGGGTTGGGCACTCCCTTTTTCCCGACCGAGACCTTCTGGCCCTGCCAGACACTGATGCTGAACACCCTTGCCGGAGAAGGAATCGTCTTTGACAACATCCTGATCGACAAGACTTTCCCGCATGACAACGCCCCTACCCGCAAGCCGGGGACAGGGATGCTCACGGCCTATATGGACGGCTCTTACGACCTTGCCGCCAGCTATGTCATCGGCGACCGGGAATCGGACATGCAACTGGCCGCAAACCTGGGCGCGAAGGCGCTGCAGGTAGGGCCGATGTCCTGGGCCCAGATCGCCGAAGCGGTCCGAAGCAGCGCCAGGCAGGTGACCGTCACGCGGAAAACCCGCGAGACTGACATTTCCCTCACGCTGGACCTGGACGGCAAAGGACCGTCCGGCATCAGCACGGGCTTGCACTTTTTCGACCACATGCTGGAGCAGATTCCCCATCACGGCGGAGTGAGCCTGGCACTCGACTGCAAGGGCGACCTGGAAGTGGACGAGCACCACACGATGGAAGACGCGGGCATCGTCCTGGGAGAGGCGATCGGTCAGGCACTCGGAGACAAACGAGGACTGGAACGATATGGATTCGCACTTCCGATGGATGAATGCAAAGCACTGGTACTGATTGACTTTGGTGGGCGGTCTGATTTTGTCTGGAAAGTGGATTTCACCCGGGAATTCATTGGAGACACCCCCACGGAAATGTTCCCGCACTTCTTCAAGTCACTTTGCTCGGCAGCCCGCTGCAACCTCCGCATAGAGGCCGAGGGCGAGAACAACCACCACCTCGCCGAATCCGTCTTCAAGGCCTTTGCCAGAGCCCTGCGTCAAGCCGTCCGGCGCAATGTATTCGACGGTTCCCTCCCTTCATCGAAAGGAACGCTATGATTGCCATCATCGATTATGACATGGGCAATCTCCGGTCGCTGGAGAACGCCCTGGACCGGCTCGGAGCGGCCTATCAGGTGACAGCCGAGCCGGGCGCCATCCGCAGCGCCGACCGCGTCATCCTTCCGGGGGTCGGGCACGCCGGCCTTGCGATGGACAACCTGGTGGAGCGGGGACTTCCGGACGTGATCCGGTCCTTGCGCCAGCCTGTGCTGGGCATCTGCGTAGGGATGCAGGTGCTTTGCCGGGACAGCGAAGAAGCCCCCGGGAAGCCCTGTCTGGGCGTTTTCGACGCCCACGTCCGGCGTTTCTCCCCTGCTCCGGGCTGCAAGGTTCCCCACATGGGCTGGAACGAACTGGGGAACCTGGAGGGCAAACTCCTCAAGGACATCGCGTCCCGTTCCTATGTCTATTTCGTCCACTCGTACTATGCCGGACTGTGCCCCGACACGGTGGCGACCTGCCGGTACGGGGACGTCCTGTTCAGCGCTGCCCTCCGGTATGAGAACTTCTACGGTACACAGTTCCACCCGGAGAAAAGCGGCGGTATCGGCGAAAGAATCCTCCATAACTTCCTGGCCTTATGATCGAGATCATTCCCGCCATCGACATTATCGACGGCAAATGCACGCGGCTCTCGCAGGGCGACTATGCAACGCAGAAGAACTATGGCGGTGATCCCGCCGAATGGGCCCGCGCCTTTGCGGACTGCGGCGTCACTCGCCTGCATCTCGTCGATTTGGAGGGCGCCAGGTCGGCGGCCCCGAAGAATCTCCGTACCTTGGAAGCCATCGCTTCCCTAGACCTCCTCACGGTCGAATGGGGCGGCGGTATCAAGGACGACGATGCCCTGAAGGCCGTATGGAATGCGGGCGCCGACCAAGCCATCATCGGCAGCATCGCCGCCAAGGAACCGGAACGGATGCTCCGCTGGCTGCGCACTTACGGGGATAGGATCATCCTCGGGGCCGATGTACGGGACGGCAGAGTGGCCGTAAGCGGCTGGCTGGAGGACGGCGGAATGGGCCTGGAAGAGATCCTGGACCGGTTTCTGCCCGCCGGACTGGAGCGCACCATCGTCACGGACATCGCCCGCGACGGAATGCTGCAGGGGCCTTCCTTCGACCTGTACCAAGGGCTGAAAGAGCGCTATCCGGCCTTGACGACCATCGTCAGCGGCGGGGTGTCTTCCCTGGAAGACATCCGGAAAGCCGATGCCCTGGGCCTCCCCGGAATCATCGTGGGCAAAGCCATCTATGAGAACCGTATCACCTTGAAAGACATTTCCTTATGCTTGCAAAACGGATCATTCCCTGCCTAGATGTCAAAGACGGTCGCGTGGTGAAAGGCATCCACTTCGTGGGCCTGCAGGACGTGGGCGATGCCGTAGAGCTGGGCCGGCGCTATGCCCTGGAAGGGGCCGACGAACTGGTTTACCTGGACATCAGCGCTACGCTGGAAGGCCGGAAGACCTTTGCGGAACTGGTCTCCAAGGTCGCGGGAGCCGTCAACATTCCCTTCACGGTTGGCGGCGGCATCCGGAGCCTGGAAGATGCTTCCCGCCTTTTGGACGCAGGTGCCGACAAGATCACGCTGAACAGCGCCGCCATCGCCCGCCCGGACCTCATCGGCGAGATCGCCTCCAAGTACGGACGCCAGTTCGTCGTCGTGGCCATCGACGCGAAATCCTGCCCAGACGGCCTTTGGAGGGCCACGACGCACGGTGGCAGCCGCCCTTCGGACAAGGAACTTTTCTCCTGGGCCCGGGAGGCAGAAGAGCGCGGTGCCGGCGAAATCCTGTTCACCTCCATGGACCATGACGGCACTCGCAACGGGTATCCCTGCCCGGTATATGCCACCCTCTCCGACAGCCTGGGCATCCCTGTCATCGCCTCCGGCGGAGCAGGCAGCGTGGACGACATCGCCGCCGTCCTCACCGAAGGAAAGGCCGATGCCGCGCTTGCCGCCAGCATCTTCCATTATGGACAGTATACGGTGGCCGAGGTCAAGCGGCAACTGGCTGGAAAAGGTATTCCTGTACGGATTTAAACGATTGATGTTTATGACATTCGACGATTTTAACTTAAGCAAGACTGCAGACGGGCTTCTCCCCGTCATCATCCAGGATGCGACCACCCTGAAGGTCCTGATGCTCGGCTATATGGACCGCGCCGCCTTCGAGAAGACGGTCGCGGAAGGCCGTGTCACGTTCTTCTCCCGCACCCGGCAAGCGCTTTGGACCAAGGGAGAGACCAGCGGCAACTTCCTGACCGTCAAAAAGATGTATGCGGACTGTGACGGGGATACGCTGTTGATCCAGGCCCATCCCGCCGGTCCCACCTGCCACCGGGGGACGACGGCCTGCTTCGACTCTCCGGAAGAGGAAGGATTCATCCGTTCGCTTTCCAGGCTCATCCAGGGTCGTCACGCCGAGATGCCGGACGGTTCCTATACCACGAAGCTCTTCATTAAGGGGCCCAAGGCCATCGCCAAGAAAGTGGGCGAAGAGACTACGGAGATGGTCATCGAGGCCGTGGACGGCAACCGCAGCCGCTTCATCTACGAGGCCTCGGACCTGGCCTACCACCTGCTGGTGCTCCTGGAAGCCATGGGCTGCACCATAGAGGATATCGAGCGCGAGCTGGCACTGCGGCACCGGTAGCCCTTGCAGGATTTAGGGGAATTCCATATCTTTGATATTCAAATCCAGAAAGTTATGATCCTGTTCAGATGCGATTATGCGGAAGGAGCCCATCCGGAGATACTCAAGCGGCTCACCGAGACCAACTTCGAGCAGTTGGACGGCTACGGCAACGACCCGTACACCAAGAGTGCCAAACAGAAGATCCTGGAAGCCTGCGGCTGCCCGGAGGGAGAGGTCCATCTCCTCGTAGGCGGGACCCAGACGAATGCCACGGTCATCGCCGCCCTCTTGGCCGATTACGAAGGCGCCGTGGCCGTCGAGACGGGGCATATCGGGGTCCATGAGGCCGGCGCCGTGGAATACACAGGGCATAAAGTCCTGACGCTTCCCCAACATCTCGGAAAGATGGATCCTGCGAAACTCGAGGCCTTCCTCGCCGCCTCCGATGCGGACCCGAACAAAGACCATATGGTGTGGCCGGGGTTGGTTTACATTTCTCTGTCCACGGAATACGGAACCCTCTACTCTAAATCTGAATTAGCTGAGCTGCAGGCAATTGCACACAAATACGGATTGCCGCTCTTCATCGACGGCGCCCGTTTGGGCTACGCCCTGGCGAGTCCTGCGTGTGATTACGGGCTCGCGGACCTGGCCAAGCTTTGCGACGTCTTCTACATTGGAGGCACCAAGGTCGGCGCCCTGTGCGGCGAGGCTGTCGTTTTCCCGCACGGTGGTCCCCGGCGTTTCTTCACTACCATCAAGCAGCACGGTGCCCTCCTGGCCAAAGGCCGGCTCCTGGGCGTCCAGTTCGACACGCTTTTCACGGACAATCTCTATGGCCGCATTGCCGCCAATGCCATCGACCGTGCGCAGGAAATGATCGCCGTCCTCAAGGAGAAAGGCATACCCTTCTTCCTGGAATCCCCGACCAACCAACAGTTCGTAATCCTGGAGAACGGTTATATGGACCGCCTCTCGAAGGAAGTCGGATTCGACATCTGGCAGCCTTACGACGCGACGCATACCGTCGTACGCTTCGCAACCAGCTGGGCTACCACCCCGGAGCAGATCCAGCGCCTGCGGAACCTGCTCTGACAAAAGCGGTAAAAAATATTTGCAAACTCGAAAATAATCCCTATCTTTGCATTCCCAAACGATGGTGCTGTAGCTCAGATGGTAGAGCAATGGACTGAAAATCCATGTGTCGGCAGTTCGATTCTTCCCAGCACCACAAAAAAACAGGCTGACCGGTTGGTCAGCCTGTTTTTCGTCATTAGCGCTCGTTCGTTGGAATCCCGCTTACGCTTGTTTCATCGATCGGAATCTGATATTGGATCCGGGGATCGTCATAACGAATCACCTCGGAGACCGTACGGCTCGGGAAACGGCGGTCGATGTCCTTCTTGTTGCGCACGAGGTCCAACACGCGGAAACCTTCATAATAGAGTTCCATCCGGCGCTCGTCCAGGACGGCGTCCAGGATGTCGGCGTAACCTCGCTTGGAAAGATTGGCGGAAGTCATCTGCGCATTCCCGGTAAGGCCGGCACGGGTACGGACGACATTGATGTCGGCGAGTGCCTGTGCATCCTTGCCCAGATGGGCATAGGCCTCGGCCCGGTTCAGGACCACCTCTCCGTAACGAAGCATGATCATGGAAGAGGAGATCGGGAAAGTCAGATCCGTCTGGTGGCTGAACTTTTCGCAGAACCAGGTCGGATAGCCGCCCTCGCGGATACTGCAGTTGGTGGTGGTCCAGATCACGCTTCCGGTGCTGGTAATGACCGGAGTCGGCATCACCTGACGGACATAGCAGCGCGTCCTGGAGCCATCGTTCAGGATATAGCCTGGGAATTCCTCGGAAATCCTGGTGGAAGTATTGTCCGGGATCGCCTTCATGGCCTTCCCCTGATAAGTGAACGAATACGTGCCGTCTCCGTTGTCGGTGATGCTGGAAGTGATGTTACCCGTTGCCACGTCCACATTCGGAAGGGCAATCGCCTGGGTCAGGCAGTTGTTCACATCGTCCAGGACGCCCCAGTTGACCATCAGGCCGGGTTTCGAGTTATGCAGCCGCACAAGGTCCTTGAAGCGCTTGTCCTGCGGGAAGCGTCCCATCAGGTCCAGCAGCGGATCGGCCACATAGAGCTCTCCCCAACCGGTACCCTGGGTGCCGTCAGGAGAATCGTACATGCTGGCCAGGTTGCCCTTCGGCGGCATGTTGGTGATGTCGCTGTTGGTGATGTCCACGCACCAGAGGACCTCCTTGGAAGAAGGAACCTTGGAGTAGAGGTCGGTCACTTCCGCCTCCAGGTGGCTGCCGGGATCGGATCCGAGGATCTCGTCGCAGACCTGGATGCATTTCTCCCATTCCCCCTTGTACAGGTAGAGCCGGCCCAGGAGAGCCTGTGCGGCCTCCTTGCCGGCGTAGCCGTTGTCGCCGCGCTTGGTCTCCGGACTCATCAGGCGGATGGCTTCCAGAAGATCCTTTTCGATGGCCTCATAGCATTCGCCCACGGTGGCACGTTTGGTCTCGGTAAAGTCATTGCCGATCCGGAGGATCACACCGGGATTGTCCGCACCGAAGCTGTACGGCTTGGCGAACATGTTGCACAGGGTGAAATGGAAGAAAGCGCGGAGGAAATAGTTCTCGCCCAGAAGCTGCTTCTTCAGGTCGCTTTCCTCGTCCAGACCGCCGATATTGGCGTTGGCCGCGTAGATCAGCTTGTAGCAGATGACCCACATGTAAGCGGAATTGGCAGAGTCTGCACCGTCCATGTAGGTGGCCGCGAGCCAGAAGGGGTCGGTACTGGTGTTGGAGAAGCAGATATTGTCGCCCTTCAGCTCGTTCAGCAGGAAATACTGACGGATGAAGGTGTTGTTCTGGCTGATTCCGCCGCGGAATTCCGCCATATCCTTCATCATGGCATAGATACCGTCCGTCGTATAGACGGCAGCACCCGGATTGGTTGCAAGCGCGGAACTGGTCAGGGAGTCGGACTCAACGAAGTCAAGATTCACACATCCTGCAAGAAGCAGGGGAAGGAATATCATGGAGAGTATCTTTTTCATGGCTTCAGCGGATTAGAATTTAAGGTCGATGCCGAAGATGAAGGATCTGGGCACGGGATAATTGTTGTCGAACATACCGGCGAGCGACCAGGATGTGCCTTCGAGGCGCACCTCGGGATCCGCTCCGGAGAACCTGGTGAGGGTGAACACGTTGTCGGCGGTGAAGTAGATACGGCCGCCCTGGATGAAGCCCTTGAACAGGGGCTTGTTGATATTGTAAGCCAGGGTGACGTTCTTCAGGCGGACGAAACTTCCGTTCTCCAGGTAACGGGAGGATACGGCGTTGCTCTTCTTGTTGCCGTTCTGCTTGGGACGGGGATGGGTGGCGATTTCGTGCGTGCTTTCATCCTCCGGATCCCAGCGGACCCAACCGAGCCCGTTATGGATGCTCATCATGTTGTAGTCGGTGTAAGAACCATCGGCGTCGATGGTGCCGCGGGCCCCGTTGTACACCTTATTGCCATAGACGAAGTGCAGGTTGGCTCCGAGGCTCCAGTTCCTCCAGGTGAAGCCGGAAGTAAGGCCGCCGGTGAACTTCGGGGTGGCCGAACCCACCATCCGGTAATCCGCTTCGGAGTACACGTTGGTCTTGCTGCGGTTTCCGGTAAAGACCGGCCAGGCCGTCACGTCGGTGGATTTTTCCGAAGTGGGATTCCCGCGCTCGTCCAGCACATAGTAAAGCGGAGATCCGCTGGCGTCGGTCTCCTTTTCGTACACCCACCACTGCGGGTCGCCGTTCTCGGGATCGACGCCCGCCCATTCGGGCATGTACCAGGTGTAGATGTCATATCCTTCAGCCACGATCTGTTCCACCATGGGCGTACCGTAACCACGGCGGAAGGCACCGTTAGGCAGATACTTCACGGTATTGCGGTTCAGGCCGAAGTTCACGCCCACGTTCCAACTCAGGTCCTTGCCCTTCAGGATGTCGGCGTCCACCGCGAACTCGACACCCTTGTTGTTGACGGTACCGATATTGGTGGTGAACTTGGTGAAGCCGGTGGACGGAGCCTGCGGCACGTCCAGCAGAAGGTTCTTGTTGTTCGTGCTGTACAGGTCAACGGTCACGTTGATGCGGTCCAGCAGGCGCATGTCCAGACCGACGCTGGCCATATGGGCCGACTCCCAGCCCAAGTGGTCGTTTGCCATCCTTTCAGCCACGGCGACCACCTTGTCGTTATAGGTATTGCTGGTGGCGAAGGAATCCTGGTACAGGAAAGGACTGATGTCGGAGTTGCCGGTCACACCGTATCCCGCACGGAGCTTGAGCAGGTCGAATGCCTTGGCACCCGCCATGAAAGGTTCCTTGCTGATGATCCAGGCAGCCGAAACGCCCGGGAAGAAACCGCCGCGTGCCAGCGGGGCGAACTTGTAGGTACGGTCGTAGCGGATGGAAGCCGTGGCGACGTATTTCTCCATATAGGAGTACTGTGCCTGTGCCAGCACGGCCCAGGCGGCAGAGCGGTAATCGCTGCCGGAGACGCCCACACCCGTGGCGCTCACGCTGTTGAGGGCCTGCATTCCGGTAGGCATGTCGATACCGGAAGCACCGATGCTTTCCGTATAGCCCCAGCCCACTTCGTATCCGACGATGCTGCTGATGGCGTGTGCATCAAAGTTCTTGTGGAACTTCAGCAGTTCGGTCAGGCCGACGCTCCAGCCACGGCCGGCACCCTGGTACAGGCTGCCGATGTTCTTGGCGGATGTATTGGTGCGTCCGTCCTGGTAGGTCTTGCTGTTCCAGTTGGAGGAGCCCAGGCGGTTGTTGCTGGTGAAGGTCAGCCAGTCAGTGATGTTCCAGATCATCTGGACATCGGCTACGATGTCTTCGCCCCAGCTCTGGCTGTTATTGTACTGCAGGGTGTGGAAAGGGTTGTACTTCTCCTTACCGTACCAGACGGCCCCTTCCCCTTCGGGCATGCCGATTGCCAGGGGCTTGCCTTCCTCGTCGAACGGGATGTCCCAAGGCATTCCGTTGTAGGCGGTGGCGATATCCTTCCAGTCGGAGTAGGAATTGCTGTGGGTACGGTTGTAGCCCAGGCGCAGGTTCAGCGTAACCTTCTCTCCAATCGGGGAGGAAAGGTTCACGCGGGCCGAATTGCGGTCGTAGGAGGTACCGATGAGGGAACCCTGCTCGTCGTAATGGTCCAGGCTGGCAAAGTAATTCACACGTCCGGAAATGCCGGAGACAGATGCATAGTAATCCTGTACGATACCTTTCTTGAAGATATTGCCGTACCAGTCGTAATCCTGCTCCAGGAGGCTTTCAGGACGCTGCGAATTGAAGATGCTCTTGCTCATCATCATGCGCTGGGTCTCATAAAGTTCCTGGCTGTTCATCGGATGATAGCGTCCGGAGAGGGCCTGCTTGACACCGGCACTGGCCTTGAAGTTCACCTCCGTCCGGTTGCGGTCCTTGGCGCTCTTCGTCGTAACCACGATGACGCCGCCGGCTGCGGATGCACCGTAAAGGGCGGTTGCCGAGGCGTCCTTCAGGATAGTGACGCTCTCCACGTCGTTCGGGTTGAAAGTACCGCCTGCGATGCCGTCCACGACATACAGCGGATCCGCGCTGGCGGAAATGGAACCGGTACCACGGATGCGGATCTGGGCGGATTCACCGGGCATGCCGCTGGCGTTCATGACTACGACGCCGGCGGCCTTACCCTGGATCATGTTCCCCAGGTCAGGGGTGGAATTGTCCAGGAGCTCCTCACTGCGGAGTGATACGACCGAACTGGAGAGTTCGTTCTTCTTCTGGGTGGTGTATCCCATGACAACCACCTCGTCCAGGAAGTTTACGTCTTCATTCAGGAAGACTTCGAGCTTGTTCCTGCCGTTCACGACCTCCACGACGTCCGAATAGCCGAGAAGGCTGAAGGTGATGGTGGCATCTTTCCCGACCCTGACGGAAAAGTTACCGTCCAGGTCCGTGGTGGTGCCGCCACCGGTGGACACAATCACTCCGACGCCCACAAGGGGCTCACCCGTTGCGGCGTCCTTCACCGAACCTGTGACGGTATTCTGCGCAAATGCAGCCACCGTGAGCAGGCTCAGCAGGATGAGAGAATAGAGTTTTTTCATTGTGCTTTTTATTGGTTAATGGATTGTCATTTCATATGTTCCTTGAAGAAAGCCGTATATTTGCCCGGCCAGTTGCTGGGAATCTCATGCTGGAGCTCGGGATAGAACCAGACCTGCTTGTCGGTAACCGTCAGGTTGTTGTAAGGGGCGATGTTGGTATGCGGCGGGCAGGTGCCGTCCTGCAGGCACACGCTGGCAATGACGGGGCAGGTAATGCGCGTCGCCAGGTTCTTCGTGTCGAAGTACGAGAGGAAAGCGTACATCTCCTCGTCGGACATCGATCCCTTGTTCTTTTTGGCGACGTCGCCAGGCCAGGAAACGATCCGGAAATAATCCGGGAAATCACCCAGGAAAGCGACGCAGGGGGCGATGGCGGCGAAAGGATAATCGCTCAGGGCCGCCGCGGCATAGGTCAGGGCGCCGCCCTGGCTGGAGCCTTCAGCGAACAGATTGCCCATGTCGCTCGTGGGACGGGTGGCCATGAAACGGACGGCCTGCACGCAGTCCATGTAGGCGCCGCGATAGTAGTAGCCGTCCCGGTTGCCGAATTGGAAGGCGAACCAGTCCCCGTATTCATTGGTGAAATCCATATCCAGGCCGTCGCCCCGCTTATTGGCTGGAGCACGGTTGATGTATTGGCCCCGGTGCGAAAGATAGAACTCGGCATAATTGCCGCCGTTGGCCGACGGGCAGCTGACGAAGTTCCCGATCGTATCGTAGCCCAGGAAATGCATGATCACCGGATGGGGATTCCCGTCCTGCGGCTCCAGATAGTATCCGCGAACGATGACGGGGTCTCCTTCGGGACCGTCCGGGACCGAGGGAATCTCCACGAAATAGACCTTGCATTTATCGGAACTCTTCTTGGGAATCTCTATGAGGTTGGCCGTCAGTTCGATGCTTTCCAACTGTGCCTTGGCTGCATCCCAGAACGCATCGAAATCCGGCTGCTTGTCCGGCGCCGAAACGATCTCGGTGGGATTGATACCGAAGAAAAAGTTGCGGGCAATCCGGCCGTTTACCGAACAGAGGGCCCTGTAGAAGCCCGGATCCAGGTTGCTGTCGGTTGTGAAGGGAATGTCCACGGATCCCTTTGCAGGCACGTCCACGGTCTTTTCGACAGTGGTCACCGCCTCCTTCAAGTCGGTGCTGATACGCATCTTCGCCTCGGCCTTTACAGCCACCTCATTGGGATTTTCCACGTGGATGGTGATGGAGGGTTTGTCGGTGAAAACCCAGTTCTCCGTCACCGGGACGGACAACTTGAAGTCCACCAGGTCCACCGGTTCCGGTTCGGGCTCGGGAGCTGGAGCGGGTTTGCTGCAGCTGAGAGCAATGGCCGACGAAAACGCCAAAAAGGCCAGAAAGAAAGCCTGAATCTTTTTCATAGTTAGTTTATTGGCTATTTCAGGAAGTTACGGGTAGCAAAAGGAAGAGACATGCGCAAAGCCAGATGCCAGTATTCCCAATTGTGGACACCGTTGCGGACGCGCAGTTCACTTTTGACTCCGTGGTCGCGCATTTTCTGGTGGAAGGCAACGCTCAGGTCCAGCAGGAAGTCGTCATCGCCGCAGTCGATGAACCAGGCGACGGTGCGGAGGCGTGCCAGCGTCTCGTCGTCGGCCTTGTCCACGAAGTCCAGGGCTGAATGGTCCCGGACCGACTTGGCAACGTAATACAGGCAGTCCTTCGGCGAATCCAGGGGCCAGACCTCGTCCCGGCCATTATCCAGCCAGGCGCTCATCGCATAGCAACTGGAAAACAGGTCCGGATGGCGCTGAGCGTACACCGTACTGCCTCCGCCGCCCATGGACAGGCCCATGACGGCCCGATGGCCCTTGTCCCCGACGATGCGGTACTTGGCCTCCACAGCCGGAAGGAACTCCTGGAAGAAGAAATCCTCATAGCTCCAGCCCGGCATATTGAAGTAGCCGTTCCAGGTATGATGGATATCGGGGCCTCCCGCATTGGGCATCACGATAACCATCTCGCAGGCCTCCCCCGTTCCAATGAGCTCGTCCACGACAATCTGCATATTCCCCTTCGTCGCCCACGACTCATAATCGTCGCTGAGTCCATGAAGGAGATACACGACCGGATACTGCTTGTCAGACTTTCCGAAGCTGTCGGGGAGATAGACGTTAAACTTAACCGGGGCGCTCAGAATCCTGCTCTGAAGGCTGTCCGTGACCACTTTACCCGCCCGGGCGGACAGTGCCGGGAGAAGCATCGCCAGGCACAGAAAGAAAATGGATCTTTTCATCGCTATCGATTTGACCGATAAAATTAATAAAATCGCTTAATAATATCAAATACCTTCGGTAACAAACCATTTCACTCCATTTCATATGGAATTATATCCGTAAATGGTTATATTTGTGAAACATGAATCCCGTTTCCACCAGACTCCTCGGGCAGCAGTTGATTTGCCCGCCGTTCACTTCGCCCTCCGACGTGGTGGAGTGGATGGGGGCGATGCAGGCGCAGGACTACAGGATGATGCGCTGGGCCGTTGCGATGCGCACCCGGAAGCCGTCGGCCAGGGCGTTCGAAAAGGACTTCAACGAAGGGAGGATCATCCGTACCCACCTGTTCCGTACGACCTGGCAGCTGGTGGCCGGCGAGGACCTGGGCTGGATGCTGGAACTGTGCCGGGAACCGGCCATGCGGGGCCTCAACAGCTGGATGAAGACCAACCAGGTCAGTATCCCCCTGAAAGAGCAGGAAACCATCCGGCAGATCTTCACCGACACGCTCTCAGGAAACCGGACCGCCCTTAAGGTCGACCTCGCTCACGCCGTGGCCGACCGGAGCATCACGATGACCGACCAGCGGCTCTCCTACCATATCCGACTCGCGGAATACGCGGGGCTACTCTGCAGCGGGGACCTTTTCCCGCTCAAGGCCAGCTACGCGCTGGTTTCAGACAAGCTTCCCCATACACGGCATCTTCCGCGGGAAGAAGCCCTTGCACTGCTGGCCCGGAAGTATTTCCGCAGCCACGGCCCCGCCACCCTGGAAGACTTCGCCTGGTGGAGCGGCCTCGGAATCAACGATTGCCGGCAGGGCATGGCTTCCCTCGGCCCGGAACTGGTCCGGGAACGGTGGAAAGGCATCGACCTGTTCCTTCACCGGGATTGCCGCACCCGCGGATTCCGCAGCGGCCGCGTACATCTGCTCCCTCCGTACGATGAATACCTCATCGGCTACAAAAGCCGGCACGTTTCCCTCCACCCCGACCACAGCCACCGAGCCCACAACAACAGTGGCATCTTCTGGCCTGTGGTCCTCCAGGACGGCGAAGTGGTGGGCAACTGGAATTACTCTTCAGGCCGGGTGGCCGTGGAAATCTTCCGTCCGGACGCTTCCCTCGACGAAGAAGGGCTCCGGGAGGAAACGGCCAGGTTTAACAGATTCATCAACAAATAAATAAATCATATGCAGAACTTTGATTATTGCACCCCTACCAGACTCCTCTTCGGGAAAGGAGTCGTATCGAAACTCCCGGAAGTACTGGCACCTCTCGGCAGGAAAGTCCTGCTCACCTATGGCGGAGGCAGCATCAAGAAGATGGGCCTGTACCAGAAGGTGAAGGAACTGCTCAAGGACTTCGAGATTGTGGAACTGTCCGGCATCCAGCCCAATCCGAAGTACGACCCCAGCGTGCTGGATGGTGTACGCCTCTGCAAGGAGAACGGGGTGGAAGTGATCCTGGCCGTGGGGGGCGGCAGCGTACTGGACTGCTCCAAGGCCATAGCCGCAGGTGCCTGTTACGACGGCGACCCCTGGGACCTGATCACCGGCAAGGTCCAGACGGTTAAGGCCCTCCCGATGGTGGACATCCTCACACTCGCCGCCACCGGCAGCGAATACGACACCTATGGGGTCATCTCCCGCACCGACACGAACGACAAAATCGGCTACGGCCACAAGCTCCTGTACCCCGTCTGCTCCTTCCTGGATCCCACCTATACCTTTACGGTATCCAAGTGGCAGACCGCCGCCGGCTGTGCCGATGCGATGAACCACATCATGGAACAGTATTTCACCGGCGAGACCACCCTGATGAACGACGGCTTCTGCGAATCCATCCTCAAGAGCCTGATGGTCAACGGTCCCAAGTGCTTGGAGAATCCCGAAGACTACACCGCCCGGGCCGAGATGATGTTCTGCTGCACCCTGGCCTGCAACGGCATCGTCGCCCAGGGAAACAGCCGTTCCGGCTGGCCTTGCCACGGCATCGAGCACGCTCTCAGCGGTTACTACGACATCACTCACGGTGTGGGCCTCGCCATCATCACCCCGCACTGGATGCGGTATATCCTGAGCGAAAAGACGCTGGACCGGTTCGTAAAATATGGTGTGAACGTGTTCGGAATCGATGCGTCGCTGGACAAGTGGGAAATCGCCCGCGAGGCGATCGACGCCACCGCCGCATTCTTCGCCTCCATGGGTATTCCGATGACCCTCCGCGAGGTCGGGATCGACGACAGCCGCATCGGCGAAATGGCCCGCCACATCGCCGAAACCGAAGGCCTGGAAGAGGCTTGGGTTCCGCTATTTGAGAAGGATATCGCGGCCATCCTGACCGCCAGCCTGTAGGATTTCCCTCCGGATAATCGGAAGAAGGTCATAGTCGGCCGGCAGCCACTGGACGGACTCCAGTTCGTCCATGGCCAGCCAGCGTGCCGCCTCGTGCTCGTTCAGGTGCAGCGCTTCCGACCGCAGCGAGCACAGGAAGCAGTGCAGCGTCAGGTGGAAGGCCGGATAATCCCACTCCACGGTATGCAGGAACTTGTCGACGGTGATTTCCGCCGACAGTTCTTCCCGGATCTCACGGACAAGGGCATCTTCCGGCGTCTCCCCCGCCTCCATCTTCCCGCCCGGGAATTCCCACCAGTCCTTCCAGTCGCCGTACCCCCGCTCCGTGGCGAAGATACGGTCCCCATTCCGGATGACGGCGGCTACGACCTCGATTCTTTTCATCGTCATAACAAATTCAGGAACAGCGTGATGACGCCGGTATTGATGATATCCACGAACATCGCCCCGATGATGGGGACGATGATGAAGGGCTTCACGCTGTAATGGTACTTGAAGCATACGGCCGACATGTTGGCCATGGCATTGGGCGTGGCTCCCAGGCCGAATCCGCACAGGCCGCTCACAAGCACCGCGGCATCGTAATCCTTCCCCAGCGCCGGGTATGCCACGAAGGCGGCATACAGGACGATGAACACCGCCTGCGACAGCAGGATGACCAGCAGCGGCAGCATCAGCCCGGAGAGTTCCCACAGTTTCAACGTCGCCATCGCCATTCCGAGGAACAGGGACAGGCAGATGTCCCCGATGCCCACGATCTCGTCCACGCACAGCGCTCCGCCTCCCTCGGAAGGCCCGAAGACATTGCGGATGAGGGCCGCGGCGACCAGCGCCCCGAAGTAGGTCGGAAACGTAATGCCGGTCAAGGCCAGCAGGCGGCTGATGCCCATGCCGACGGCCATCGCCAGAAAGAGCTGGCAGGCAGCCTGCATATAGCGCCGAAAAGATTTCTCGGCCGAAACGGGACTCTTTTTCCGCTTCTGTTCGGCGGCTTCCCCGGCTTCGATGCTCCGTACCGTATCGTCCGAGATTCCTTCTTCCGCAAGATGCCTTTTCCGGATCAGAAAGCCGCCCAGGGGGCCGCCGATCAGCGATCCGGCCACGAGTCCGAAGGTCGCGGCCGCCATCGTCAGGGAGGAGGCACCGGAAAGGCCCATCTGCTCCAGAACCGGAGCGAATCCGCCGGAGGTGCCGTGTCCCCCGCTCATCGGGATGGACCCCGTGGCCATGCCCACCAGCGGGTCCACGCCCATCCACCGGGCAATGCCCAGGGAAAGCAGGTTCTGCGCAACGATCAGAAGGGCAACCAGGCCCACCATCACCAGCAGCGGCTTGCCGCCCTGCCGGAGCACCCGGAGATTGGACTGGAAGCCCACCGCCGTGAAGAACAGCATCATGCACAGATCCTTCAGGGTTCCGTCAAAGCTGAAATCCACGCCGAGAAGGCCGTGACAGGCCAGGGTGACCAGGGAGACCGCCAGTCCGCCGGAAACGGGGACGGGAATGCACAGCCGCTTGAGCAGCGGTACCGTGCGGGTGAACAGCATCCCCAGGAACAGGGCTACGATCCCCACTCCCGCCGTCATGTACATATCCAACTCCAGCGGATGCTCCATCTACAGACGTACTTTTTCATTGGATTCGGTTTCGGCCGATGGACAAATTTAATAAAAATTCGTTACTTTGTAAATCCTATGCCGGGGAAGGCCTTCATACAGGTGATCCTCCCGCTCCGGTTGGAGTGGGAGCCTTGCTATGCCCTTCCGGAAGGCATCCGGGCAAAGGTCGGAAGCCGGGTCCGCGTGCGTTTCGCCGGGCAGGAATATGTAGGTGCGGTAAGCGCGGTGGATGTGACGCCGGAAGTGGACGAAAGCCGGATCCTGCCCGTCCTGGGCATCGCTGAAGGACTGCCCGAAGTACGTCCGGAGGAGATCCGCCTCTGGAAGGCAGTAAGCGAATACTACCTGTGTTCCGTGGGCGAAGTCTATAAGGCCGCCTACCCCGCCCTGAAAATCGGACAGGAGGAGGTGGAAGCCCGTGGCCGGGAGCGGCTGGAGACCCGCCTGGAACGCCTGAAGGAAAAACTGGGAAAGGCCCGGAAAGAGGAGACGCGGGAGAGGTATCAGGCGGAAATCGAGGCCGTTCAGGCGCGGCTGCAAGGCCGGCCTGCCGCCGGTACCGCCGGTACCATCACCCTCTCCCCCGCCCAGCAAAAGGCCGCAGATTCCATCCGGAAGGCCTTTGCAGCAGGGAAAACCGCCTTGCTGCACGGGGTCACCGGCTCCGGAAAGACGGAAATCTATCTCCAGTTCGCCCGGGAGGCATTGGCCCGGGGAAAGAGCGTCCTGTATCTCGTCCCGGAAATCGCACTTTCCCGCCAGTTGGAAGACCGGATCGCCGCATTCATTCCCGATGTGCAGGTGTTCCATTCCGGGGAATCCGCCACCCGCCGCCGCCAGGTCGCGACGCATGTGCGTGAAAACGACCGCTATATGGTGCTCGGCACCCGGTCCGCCCTTTTCCTGCCCCACCACGGGCTGGGACTCGTGATCGTGGATGAAGAGCACGATACCTCCTATAAACAGGATGCTCCCGCGCCCCGTTACCATGGGCGCGATACCGCCATCATGCTGGCGCTCATCCAGGGCGCATCCATCCTCCTGGGCAGTGCAACGCCTTCTTTAGAATCCTTGTACAACGCTGATACAGGCCGATTTGTAAAGGTTGACCTGAAGGAACGCTTCCACGCTGGGGAAGAGGCTGAAATCCGCATCATCGACACAGTGGCGGAGCGGCGGAAACGCGGCATGGTGGGCAGCCTGTCCCGCAAGCTCATCGCTGAAATCCAGACCTCCCTGGACGCCGGCGGTCAGGTACTCGTCCTCCGAGCACGCCGTTCTTATGCCCCCTCCGTGCAATGCACTGAGTGCGGCCATATTCCCAAATGTTCCCACTGCCACGTACCCCTGAGCCTGCACAAGCAGCCGGACCGCCTGGTGTGCCATTACTGTGGTCACACGGAGCCCTGGACGGGCGTCTGTCCCGTCTGCGGCGGCTCTCTCCAACCCCTGGGAGCGGGCACGCAGAAAGTGGAGGAAGAACTGCAGGCCCTGTTTCCGAAGGCCCGCATCGCACGTCTGGACAGCGACACGCCCGACACCCGTGAAGCCGGTATTATCCGGGAATTCGCAGCGGGAGAGATCGACATCCTCGTCGGCACCCAGATCATTACGAAGGGATTCGACTTTGACGGGTTGGATCTCGTGGCCGTCCTCCAGGCCGACAGCCTGGTGGGCCAGCAGGATTTCCGCGCCGACGAACGGGCGTTCCAGCTGCTGGAGCAGTTCCGGGGCCGGAGCGGGCGCCGGGGCCAGCCCGGCCGCCTGGTCATCCAGACCCGGGAGCCGGAGCATCCGGTATATGCGCGCCTGGAAGGAGGCTCCGACGACAACCTCCTCGCAGAGAGGAAGTTATTCGGTTACCCCCCCTATACTCGCCTAGTGCATGTCATCTTGAAGGATAGCAACGAGAAACGCCTGGACTTCCTGTCCAGGGAACTTCGGAATACCCTGCTCTCCGCGTTCGCCGACACGGACACGCCTCCTGCCGTCGTGGGTCCCTACGCCCCCAACGTGGACCGCATCGCCGGGGAAACCATCCGCCAGATCCGTGTCACTTTCCCCAGGAACAAGGCCCTCACCGCCTTGAAACGAACGCTCTCCACAGCCCTTTCCGCTTTCGGAAAAGAGCGCAGATACGCCGCCCACCTGACCGTGGATGTCGATCCCGTCTAAAGCGTGGAACTTTGTGGAACAATCCTTGCGGATGCAGGGATTCTTTCTTATATTTGTAAGTTATTTCATCGGAAATGGGAAAAATCATCGCCATAGCGAACCAGAAAGGCGGCGTGGGCAAGACCACGACGGCCATCAACCTCGCGGCTTCGCTGGCCGTCCTGGAGAAGAAGGTGCTCATCATCGACGCCGACCCGCAGGCCAACACCACCTCGGGCCTGAACTTCTCTCCGGAAGACGACCGGAAGCGTACCGTTTACGAAGTCATCCGGGGGGACATCCCCGCGGAGGATGCCCTCATCCAGACCGAACTGCAGAACCTGCACATGATTCCCTCGCACATCAACCTGGTGGGCGCGGAAATCGAGATGCAGAACTGGCCGGAGCGGGAATCCTACCTGAAGAAGGCCCTCGCCCCCATCCGGGACGACTATGACTTCATCATCATCGACTGCTCCCCCTCCCTGGGTTTCATCACCGTCAACTGCCTGACCGCCGCCGACTCCGTGATGATTCCGGTCCAGCCGGAGTTCTTCGCCCTGGAAGGCCTCGCGAAACTCCTCCAGACCATCCGCCTTGTCCAGAACGGCATCAACCCCGAACTCACCATCGAGGGCTTCGTGGTCACGATGTTCGACGGACGGACGAAGATCCACAGCCAGGTGGTGATGCAGCTCCGGGAACATTTCAAGGACCTGGTGTTCAACACCATCATCCAACGCTCCATCCGGCTGAGCGAAGCCCCTTCCCACGGCAAGCCGATCGTCCTGTACGACGTCACCAACAACGGCACCTCCAACTATCTGCGCCTCGCGGAGGAAGTGCTGGAAAAGAACGGAAACTAGATGGCAAAAGTGCAACACGGCCTCGGCAAAGGCCTCGGCGCCCTCCTCGGCGACGACACCCCCGACCTCCGGGAACTCCGCAAACCGGTCGGTTACATCAACAAGGAAGTGGTAGGAACCACCGAGAAGCAGGACACTTCGGACGTCCTCCGCATCCCCGTGGAAATGATTGAGCCGAACCCTTTCCAGCCGCGCATGAGCTTCGACCCCGAAGCCCTGCAGGAACTGGCAGATTCCATCCGCACCTTCGGGCTCATCCAGCCCATAACCGTGCGTAAGCGTGGAGCCAAGTATCAGATAATCAGCGGTGAACGCCGCTACCGTGCCTGCACGCTCGCGGGCATGGACATGATTCCCGCCTATATCCGCGACGCGAACGACCAGGGCATGCTGGAAATGGCCATCGTGGAGAACATCCAGCGCGAGAACCTGGACCCGATCGAAGTCGCGATGAGTTACCAGCGGCTGATGGAGGAATGCCGTCTCACGCAGGAGCAGATGGCAGACCGCGTGGGCAAGAAGCGCGCTTCCGTCGCGAACCAGCTCCGTCTCCTGAAGCTTCCCGCCAAGGTCCAGCATGACCTGAAAGTGGGCCTGGTGAGCGTGGGCCACGCAAAAGTCCTCCTGGGTGTCGAAGACCCGAAGATGCAGGAAAGCCTGTGCGACCTGATCGTCCGCGGCGGCCTTTCGGTCCGCCAGCTGGAAGAGAAGGTGAAGGCCCTGGAGAAAGGAGAAACCCTCCCGGCCGCTGAAAAAGAGCCCCAGGAGCTTCCGGAGATGTATTACCGCCTCCTCGAGAACGTAGGACGCATTTTCGGCGAGAACATTTCCCTGCGCCGGAATGCCAACGGGAAAGGTTCCATCACCATCAAGTTCGATTCCGACGAACAGATGGAGCGTTTCCTGCAGGCCCTGGACCCCAATCGCGGATAAGCCGTATGAAGTTCCGGTTTACCGTCCTCCTCGCCGTCTGCCTGCTGCTGCCTGCCGTCCTGTACGGCCAGGCCCGGGACGACCAGTTCAAGCGGGACGCTTTCTCCCAGAACTATTCGGACAGCACGCAGACAGAGGCGCCCGACAGTTCGCAGCTATTCAGCTTCCGCCAGTACTTCGGCAGTCTCGCCCACAAGCGTCCCGGACAGGTGCAGAACCTGTTCATGGGCTCTACCATATTCGTGGGCGGAATGCAGATCTACAACCGCCAGTACTGGAAGCTTCCCATCGTGTACGGAGGCATCGGTACAGGCGTAGGTCTGGGCATTCACTACGGGAAGCAGTACAAGGATACGGGGGAAGACAAGTACAAGACACTCAGCACCCTTTCCTACGTCGGGGCCGGCCTGATGTGGTGGGCCTCCCTCGTGGACGGCACCGCCGGCTTCAAGACCAACCGGCATCCCGACCCGGGCAAGGCGACGGTCTATTCCATCCTGTTCCCCGGCCTCGGACAGATCTACAACGGTGAGTACTGGAAGATTCCCATCTACTGGGGGGCCATCGCCGGCGGCGTCTATTACTACACGAACAACCGGCGCAACTATGAGCGCTACAAGTGGATATACGACCAGGCCACCAGCGAAGACCCTACGGTGGAAAAACCGCCCGTGTCCGCGGAGAACGCCCTGTACTACAGAGACATCTTCCGCCGCTACCGGGATTACTCCATCCTGTCGATCGCCCTCTTCTATGTGGTCCAGATCGTGGACGCGAACGTGTTCGCCTACATGCAGGACTTCGAGATCGACGACGACATCTCCCTGCGGGTGGAACCCACGGTCATTACGCCGAACTATGCCCAAGCCCCTTCCCTGGGCGTCGGGCTTACCTTGAATTTTTAGCCAGTGTGTATATTAAGGATGAAGAAGTTACTCCTCATAGGCGCGGCCCTGCTGATCCTTCCGCTTCAGGCGGGCGCCGGCCTTCCCCTGAAGAACCGCAAACAGCTTGAGCACGAGAACGAGCAGCTCCGCCAGCGCCTGGAAGCCCTCCAGCAGGAAATCGAATGGCTCCGCAACGACATCAACGAACGGGACAGCCTCCGCAAGGCCCTCGTGGAGATGTACCGGGAAGATGAGAACAAGGAGGCGGCTGGCCTGGTCGCCGACTATTTCGACACGCCTGGCGAAGGCGAAGGGGATGGATTCGCCTATGAAGAGGAGGAAGCCTTCGAGCCCCGCCTTTATACCGACGAGATTACCGACAGCCTCCTGAGCATCTGGTACCTGCACCGCCAGACCCGGGACAATCCCCAGGGTGACCAGTACAACATGGACAGCGTCCATTTCACTTCCGAAGTCCCGGACAGGGTGCTCATCGAGCGTCTCGAGCGGATGAATTCCTTCATCCGGCTCCCCTACAACGAGACCGTGAAGAACTACATGGTCCTCTATGCGGAGAAAATGCCCACCAAGATGGGACAGATGCTGGGACTCGCCCAGTATTACATGCCCATCTTCGAGGAGGCCTTCCGCAAGTACGGCCTGCCGCTGGAACTCAAGTACATGGCCATCATCGAATCGGCCCTGAATCCGGTGGCGGTGTCCCGCGTCGGCGCAACGGGAATGTGGCAGTTCATGCACGCCACGGCCCGGAACTACGGCCTCAAGATCGACTCCTACGTCGATGAGCGGATGGACCCGGTGGCCTCGGTCGATGCGGCCGCACGCTACCTGCGGGACGCCTACCGTATTTTCGGCGACTGGAGCCTCGCCATCTCCTCCTACAACTGCGGCTCCGGCAACGTGAACAAGGCCATCAAGCGCAGCGGACGGCGCGATTTCTGGTCCATCTATCCGTACCTTCCCCGCGAGACCCGCGGCTACGTTCCCGCGATGGTCGGTGCGATGTACGCCATCAACTATGCCAAAGAATATGGTCTAGAGGCCACTCCCGTCCAGATTCCCGTCCACGTGGACACCTTCATGGTGAAGCGGAACGTCCACTTCCGCCAGATCAGCGAAGTGCTGGGTATCCCGATCGACGACCTGCGCGACCTGAATCCGCAGTACTACAAGGACATCGTCCCGGGCGCTTCCGGCGAGCAGGTGCTCCGCCTTCCGTTCAACTACAGCAACGCCTTCCTGGACCAGCAGGATTCCATCTACCGCTACAAGGCGGACCAGATGTTCTCCGGTTCCATCGAGGACGGGCGGGCCGCCTCCCGTCCCACCGCTTCCCCGGCACCCCGCTCCGGCAACGGCCAGTGGGTCTATTACAAGGTTCGCCGGGGCGACAACCTCGGAAAGATCGCCAGCCGGAACCGCACCACCATCTCGAACCTCAAGAAGTGGAACAACCTCCGGAGCGACAGGATCCGCGAAGGCCAGCGCTTGAAAGTGGGCAGGCGCTAACGGTCCACCATCAGTTGCACCTTAAGCCCGGCCTGTCCGGGCTTATCTATTTTAAAAAGATACGAACCGCGAAGGTATAGCTTGATATTCAGCCGTTTCCAGCGTCTCTTCCATCCGCCGCAGGCCGACACGGAGATGCCGGTTCCGTACAGAGCCGGCACTGTGAAGTTTCCCGGGGCATCATGCTCGTAGCAGTAGATACGTGTCTGCCAGGAAGGCGTATGGAATGCTACCGCCCGGACCCACGCGCTCCCGCCCGGTGGCTTCCATCCCCCTTCCAGATAAGCAAGCCAACCCCAGCCTCCGGAGACGAGGGCATTGATCCGGTTCTTCACGGTCCACGAACCGGAAGTCCATGAAAGGTCCGACCGGATATCGGTTCTCGCCTCCTCGTAGTTCCGCCACCGGAGATGGATCCTGGGATTCCAAAGCCACCGCTCCGCAAAAGTCCACGAGACAGTCCCTACCGACTTCACCTGCATCCTGCGGGGATCCTGCTGCGGGATGGGAAGCAGGGCCGTGTCCACGGTCAGGGATACCGTCCGGTTCCGGTCGTCGGAACGGAAACGCAGGCCGGCTGCCACGGCATACTCGCCGTATTTCCGGCCGGAATATGCGCTGGGGATGCCCCGGACCTGGACTGCCCCCCGGAACCGGTCGCCCAGCGGGAACTGAAGCCCGCCCAGACCGGAAACGGCTTTCCCGTACTTCCACGCCGCCTCCCCGAAGAAATCCACGCTGCGGATTCCGTACTTCCCCTCAACGGAAACGCGATCTCTCGTAGAAGTCAGTCCCACGTGCCCATATCGACCCAACCAGCCCACGTGCGCCCCCACGGTTCCGTCCACGGCACAGAAAAGCGCAGTCTGCACCGGACCGAAAGTCGCATCCCAGGAAGCCCCGCGCAAGGTTCCGGCATCGCTGAACGACCAGGAAGGCGTTATGCCATTCCCTCTCTTGGAAAAGGCCTCGAGGGTAGATAATCCCGCGAGTTGGAAGGCGCTCCAAAAGGCCAGTCCCTGGCCGTAGCGAACGTTGTAATTCCCCGCCAGGACCTTCCCATGCCGGGTCCTCCAAAGGGCGTAGAACGTGCCGGACTCCCCTCTCCAGGCACCGGCGCCTTCGAAACGGCCGGCCGAGAGACGGTATTTACCGCCGACATCCTTCTGAGTGGCCCGAAACACGGCTGAATGCCGGTAGATGACCGTATCACGTACGGCTTCTCCGGGCAGATGCGCCGAGTCCAGCGACAGGAATGGCCGGAGCGCGGCGACCGCCTCCTTTCCAAATCCATCCACCAGTTCCAGTTCCGGGAATGAGAGTACGTCTCCAGAAACCGACCTGTACTCCTCCAGCGCCGCCACTTGATAAGGTGTCAGAAGCACGCTTTCCAAAAGGCGGGCACGGGAAGCACGGTTAATGGCGAGAGGGCGCCCCTGAAGCGCTTCCAGTTCCTCCAGCAGGCGGTCGTCCAGTTCCTCCGGCGAATCGGCTCCCGTAAGGTACAGGGCTGCCCGTACAGCCTCTTCCGTCTGGGCGGCCGCCGGAACCGCCGCCAGCATCATCCACAGCACGAATCTCCATTTCATGCGGGCAAAATACGGATTCCTTCCGGGGTTCGGAACCGTCGGCCCGTTGTTTCACGTCAAAATAAATGTTTTCGATGATTTTTTTTGTTTTTCTTACTATTTTTGTAAGACAAAGCACTTCCTATGGACAAGAAACTCAAACTCCACGACAAAGTTTTCAAACCGTTCATCCCCAACGAACGGATCGAAGCGGCCGTCGACGCCGTTGCGGAAAAGATCAACGCCGACTTTCACGACAGCCCGAAGGTCCCCGTTCTCCTGTGCGTCCTGAACGGGTCCATCCTCTTCACGGCCGGACTGATGAAGCGCCTGGACTTCGACATCGACCTGATGTCCATCAAGCTCTCCTCCTACCAGGGAACGTCCTCCACCGGCCAGATCCGGCAGGACATGGGCCTCACCGGCGACGTCACCGGCAAGGACGTCATCATCGTGGAAGACATCGTGGACACGGGCAGAACCATCGAAGCCCTTGTCAAGATCCTCTATGACCGGGGTGCCGCGACCGTCAAGGTGTGCACGCTGCTCCTCAAGCCGGAGATGTACAACAAGGACATCAAGCTGGACTACGTGGGCCTGGACATTCCCAACGAGTTCATCGTCGGGTACGGACTGGATTACGACAGCCTCGGACGCAATTACAAGGATATCTACGTTTTGGACCAATAATATGAAATACTACATCCTCTTCGGGCCTCCGGGCGCCGGAAAAGGCACCCAGGCCAACGCCATGGTCGAAAAGCACAACCTCTGCCACCTCTCCACCGGAGAGCTCCTCCGCAGCGAAATCGCGGCCGGAACGCCCCTCGGCCTCCAGGCGAAAGCCTTGATCGAGGCCGGTTCCCTGGTCCCCGACGAAGTCGTGGAAGGGATGATCGAAGCCCGTTTCAAGGGCACGGAAGGCGTGGACGGCTTCCTGCTGGACGGTTTTCCGCGCACGATCGCCCAGGCAGAAGCCCTGGACGCCATGCTCGAAAAGGACGGCGAGGCGGTGACCGCGGTCGTCTCCATCATGATTCCCGACCGGATGATCCACGAGCGGATCGCGCACCGCGCCACCATCGAGGGCCGGGCCGACGACGCCCGTCCGGAGGTCGTGGAAAACCGCATCCGCACCTATCACGAAAAGACCGAACCCCTCGTGGACTTTTACAAGGGATCCGGCCGGTATCACGAAATCGACGGCATCGGCACCATCGATGAGGTCCGCGAAAGGATCTTTACGCTGATGGACCGTTTTTAGGTTTCCGCCAGCGGCGATTACGGAGTGGATTCCGGGCCTCGTTCACATCGAGGTCCGGAATCAGTCTTCTTACCGGTTTCAGATGGTAGAAGAACCGGCTGGCGATGACACGGACCACGGTGTAGGCCGGGATGGCCACCAGGATACCCAGCACGCCGCCGATGTGTCCGACAACCAGGAGGACGATGAAGATCTCCAGCGGGCTGGCCTTGATGCTCGTGGAATAGATGACGGGCTGGTAAATGAAGTTGTCCACCAGCTGCGTCGCCATCATGATGGCGAAAACGATCAGGGCGAAGATCCAGATATTCACGTCCAGACCCACTCCGGCGCCATACTTGAGGATCACGGCCAGTACTACCCCGATAACCTCACCCGCCAGCGGACCCACATATGGAATCACGTTCAGCATGCCTGCGATGAACGCAATGCCCACCGCATTGTTGAACCCCAGCCGCGCAATGAGCCAAAGGCCCAGGAAATCCAGCAGGGCGACGCCCAGCATCTCGATCAGCAGGCCCACGAAATAGCGCGACAGCAGGTTCTCGATCTCCGTGATGGCCTTTCCCACCGACTCCTCGATCCGGTCCGGGACCAGGGCACGGACAATCCGTCCGAACAGATGCTCGTCCCGGATGAAGAAGAACGAGATGAAGACAATGGAGAACAGGCCCACCGCAAAGCCGGTAACAACGGAAGTGACTGAACTGATGAGCGATGTGACGTTCGAAACGTTCGTCACATCCCGGAGCTTGTCCATCAGGAGGCCGATCACGTCAAAGTTCGGGCCGAGCGACGGGAACAGGCCGATGATCCAGTCATTGACCTGATCCAGAGGGTTCCCCGCCCCCGCATTGTTCAGGATGGCGGCGTCCCGCACGATGCGGGTGACCACCGGAACCGCCTGGGTGATGACGAAAAGCGCCAGGCCCAGGATGATGACGATCGTCAGGATGGACAGGAGCCAGTCCGGGGCGCTTTTTCCCTTGACGCGGATTCTCCGGAGCAGGTTCATCACGGGATGTCCCACCAGCGACACCACGAAGGCGGCGATGATGTAGATGAGCACGCTCCTGAAATACCAGCAGAGGAACGCCACGATGGCGAAAAAGCCTGCGCCGATGAGGTACCGGGCGAGCCGGTCGATGCTTCTTTCCTGTTCCATAGTATTGCAAATATACGCTTTTTCATCGTATATTTGTCATGAACCATCTGACAAAGACATGCATTCCATGCACCTCTCCCCGCATCCTGTCCACTCGAAATTGAGTAATGACGAAAATTTGTTGAAAATTTGTTAATTTTTATTGTTTTTCAATATTTTCTTTCTATCTTTGTCCCAGAAACCTTATTTATTGACGATATGCTTGCTACCTGGTGGGCCGACCTGAGCCCGATCATGAAAATCCTGTGGGGCATTACCCTGACCGCCTCGCTTATCTTCATCATCCAGAGCGTGATGACCTTCCTGGGGGCCGATGCGGACACCGACTTCGACGTGGACGTGGACACGTCGATGGACGGCGCCGACCTCTCCAACATCGAAGGCGGATCCAACCTGTACACCTTCCGCAACTTCGTGAACTTCTTCCTGGGATTCGGCTGGACCGCCATCCTTCTGGAGGGACAGGTCAAATCCACCGCCCTCCTCATCGTTATCGCCGCCCTCGTGGGCGTCGGCCTCGTCGCCGCGGTGATGTACCTGTTCAAATGGCTCAGCACGATGCAGCAGAGCGGCAACATCAACGTGTACAAGGCCGCCGTCGGCTGCCAGGGCAAATGTTACCTCACCATCCCCGCCGAGCGCGCCGGTGAAGGGAAGGTGCAGATCACCATCCAGGGCGCCGTACGCGAATACAACGCCGTCACCGACGGCGACGCCATCAAGACCGGCACGCCCATCAAGGTCGTCGAGGCCATCAACGCCAACACCCTTCTCGTCGAAGAACTGAATTCTTATATCATCTAATAACCGCACATGGAACAGTTTACCCTTCTTATCATCATCGTGGCGGTCCTCTTCGTGACCCTGGCCGCCATCCTCAGGCGTTATCGCCGCTGCCCTTCCGACAAGATCCTCGTCATCTACGGTAAGACCGGCAAGAACGCTTCCGGTTCCATCTCCAGCGCCCGCTGCGTACACGGCGGCGCCGCCTTCATCTGGCCTGTGTTCCAGGATTATGCCTTCCTGGACCTCAAGCCCATCTCCATCGAGTGCAACCTCACCAACGCCCTGTCCAAGCAGAACATCCGCGTGGACGTTCCCTGCCGCTTCACCGTGGGTATCTCCACCGAGCCGGACGTGATGACCAATGCGGCCGAGCGCCTGCTGGGCCTCTCCATCGACAGCATCCAGAACATCGCCACCGATATCCTCTTCGGTCAGCTCCGTCTCGTGATCGCGACGATGGATATCGAGGAAATCAACGCCGACCGCGACAAGTTCCTCGCCGCCGTCAGCCAGAACGTGGAGGCGGAACTCCGCAAGATCGGCCTGAAGCTCATCAACGTGAACGTCACCGATATCCGCGACGAGTCCGGCTATATCGACGCCCTGGGTAAGGAAGCCGCCGCAAAGGCCATCAACGACGCGAAGAAGTCCGTGGCCGAGCAGAACCGCTTCGGTGAAATCGGTAAGGCCGAGGCCGACCGGGACAAGGACATCCGGATCGCCGAGACCACCCGGGACACCCGTATCAAGACCGCCGAGGCCAACGCCATCGCCGTCGAGGGTGAGAACCAGTCCAAGATCACCATCGCCAACTCCGACGCCGCCCGGCGCGAGAAGGAGGCCGAGGCCGCCCGCGTGGCCGTCGCCGCCGAAAAGGTCCAGGCCGCGAAGGCCCTCGAGGAGGCCTACAAGTCCGAGCGCGATGCGGAACTTGCCCGTGCCGACCGGGAAGAAGCCACCCGGAAAGCCAACATCGTGGTCCCCGCCCAGATCGAGAAGGAAAAAGCCATCATCGACGCCGAGGCAGAGGCCGAGCAGATCCGCCGCAAGGCGAAGGGTGAGGCCGACGCCATCTACGCCAAGATGGACGCGCAGGCCCGCGGTATCCTGGAGATCCTGACCAAGCAGGCCACCGGTTTCCAGCAGCTCGTCGGAGCCGCCGAAGGCGATGCTTCCAAGGCCGTCCTCATGATGGTCGCCGATAAACTGCCCGAGCTTGTCAAGACCCAGGTCGAAGCCGTCAAGGGCATCAACATTGACAAGGTAACTGTCTGGGACACCGGCAATTCCGCCGATGGAAAGACTGCCACTTCCAACTTCATCTCCGGTATGATGAAGAGCGTTCCCCCGCTGGAGGACCTCTTCAAGATGGCCGGTATGGAACTGCCGTCCTACCTGAAAGGTGCCCCCAAGCAGGAGCCTGAGGTTCAGGAGGAGAAGTAATGTCCATCGTCATCAATATCGACGTCATGCTGGCACGCCGGAAGATGTCTTCCGGCGAGCTGGCGGAAAAAGTAGGCATCACGCCCGCCAACCTGTCCATCCTCAAGTGCGGCAAGGCCAAGGCCATCCGGATCACCACGATGGAATCCATCTGCCGCGCCCTCGACTGTCAGCCGGGAGACATCCTGGAATACGTTCCCGATGAAATCAAAGAACCCCAATAAAATGAAGAGATTCCTCATTTTCGCTGCGGTGGCCGTCCTGGCCGCCGCTTGCGGCAACAAGTACGAGACCGTCAAAGGAGACGCGCTCAATGCGAAAATCTACACCCTGGACAACGGACTGAAGGTCTTCATGACCGTCAACAAGGACGAACCCCGTATCCAGACCTACATCGCCGTCCGCGCGGGCGGCAAGGACGACCCGGCCGACAACACCGGTCTCGCCCACTATCTCGAGCACATGATGTTCAAGGGCACGGAACAGTTCGGCACGCAGGACTATGCGGCCGAAAAGCCCATGCTCGCGGCCATCGACAGCCTCTTCGAAGTGTATCGTACCCTCACCGACCCGCAGGAAAGGCTGGACCTCTACCACCAGATCGACTCCATCAGCTTCGAGGCGTCCAAGATCGCCATCCCGAACGAGTATGACAAGCTCATGTCCATCATCGGTTCGGAAGGATCGAACGCCTACACGTCCAACGACGTCACCTGCTACGTGGAAGAAATTCCCTCGAACCAGATCGAGAACTGGGCGCGCATCGAAGCCGACCGCTTCAAGAACTGCGTCTTCCGCGGTTTCCATACCGAACTCGAAGCCGTGTACGAGGAGAAGAACATGGGTCTGACCGACGATACGGAAAAGGCCCTGGACGCCATCGACTCCCTGCTTTTCCCGAATCATCCGTATGGTACGCAGACAGTCATCGGCACGCAGGACCACCTCAAGAATCCGTCCCTGATGGCCATCCGCAAGCAGAAAGACACTTTCTATGTCCCGAACAACGTGGCCATCTGTCTCTCCGGCGACTTCAATCCGGACGAGATGGTGAAGATCATCAAGAAGTACTTCGGCGACTGGAAGCCGAACAAGAACCTTCCGACCTTCACCGTGAAGCCCGAGGAGCCCATCACCGCCCCAAAGGTGAAGGAGATCCTGGGCAACGAGGCTGAATTCCTGCTCATGGGCTGGCGTACGCCGGGCCTGTCTTCGCAGGAAAGCGAGATCGCTGATATCGTGGCCAGCGTCCTGTACAACGGCCAGGCCGGCCTCATCGACCTGGATGTGATGCAGAACCAGGCCATCCTGGCCGGAGGCGCCTTCCCGTATGACCGGGCCGATCACGGCCTGTTCCTGCTGCAGGCCATGCCTAAGGAAGGACAGACCCTGGAAGAAGTCCGCGACATCCTCCTTCCGGAATTCGCCAAGCTCCGGAACGGGGAATTCTCCGAGGAACTGGTGGAAGCCGCCAAGGCGAACTACAAACTGCAGGAGATGCGCGGCCTGGAGTCCAACCGCAGCCGTGCCAGCCGCTTCGTGGATGCCTTTATCAACCGGATTCCCTGGAAGGTCGCCGTGGGCAGGCTGGACCGCATCGAGAAGGTCACCAAGGCCGACGTCGTGGCCTGGGCGAACAAATATCTCGGCGCCGACAACTACGCCATCGCCTTCAAGCACCTGGGCGAGGACACCTCCATCAAGAAGATCGACGCCCCGCGCATCACCCCGATCGTGACCAACCGCGACAAGCAGAGCACCTTCCTGGCGGAAATCGCCGCCGCTGAGGTCGCTCCCATCGAGCCCGTTTTCGTGGACTTCGACCGTGACATGACCGTATCCGAATGGAACGGACTTCCCCTGCTGTACAAGAAAAACGAGAAGAACGACATCGCTTCCCTCGCCTTCCGCTATGACCGCGGCGACGACAACGACCCGAAACTGAGCCTGGCTGCCGATTATATCAGCTATCTGGGCACGCCTGAGCGCAGCGCCGAGGCCTTCGCCTCCGAGATGTACGGCCTGGCCTGCGGCTACGGTCTCTCCACCGGCGGCAATACCACCAACATCAGCGTCAGCGGCCTGAGCGAAAACATCGCCAAGGCCCTGCCGATGGTGGAAGACCTCCTGCGCAACGCCGTGGCCGACGAGGACATCCTCACCCAGTTGAAGATGGACCTCGTGCGCAGCCGCCTGGATGCCAAGAAGAACCAGCGCGCCTGTAACAGCGCCCTGCAGAACTACGTGATGTACGGCCCTGAATACATTGCATCCCGTACGCTTTCGAACGCCGTCGTCGCCGGACTCTCCTCCGGGGAAATCCTGGCCTCCATCCAGGACCTGCTGGGCAAGCAGCACAAGATCCTGTATTACGGTCCGGCATCCCTCGAAGAAGTGAAGGAGCTGCTTTCCGCCGCGCATCCGTGCGAGAATCTGCAGCCGCTCGAGAAGACGCATGCCGTCAAACAGCTCACTCCCGTCTCGAAGGTGGTCCTGGCCCCCTACCAGTCCCGTCAGTTCAATTACATGCAGTTTTCCGACCGGGGTGAAACCCTCGACCTCGGCCAGGATCCGTATGTGGACCTGTTCAACGAATATTACGGCGGCGGCATGAACGCCATCGTATTCCAGGAGATGCGCGAATCCCGCGCCCTCGCCTACAGCGCCGGAGCCCGGCTTACCGGTCCCGCCTTCAAGGGCGATACCTATGCTTTCCGGGCAACCATCGCCTCCCAGAACGACAAACTCCGGAAGGCCGTCGAAGGTTTCGACGAGATTATCGAAACCCTTCCGGAAGCACCTGAGAACCTGGAAATTGCGAAGGCTTCCATCCTGGGCCGCCTGCGTACCCAGCGCACCTTCGGATCCGCCGTCCTGTACAGTTACCTGACCGCGCAGGAGCTCGGCCTCACCGAGCCGCGCGAGAAGCAGGTGTACGAGAAGGTCGGAGCCATGACGATGGACGACATCCGCGCCACCCACGAGAAGTGGATCAAGGGCCGCACCTACGTCTACTCCATCCTCGGCGATCCCGCCGACCTGGACCTTGACTTCCTCAAGACCCTCGGTCCGGTCCAGCAGGTCACCCTGGAGCAGATCTTCGGGTATTGATCCCGATGGCTTGAAATGGAAAGCGGGGCTCTTGCGAGTCCCGCTTTTCTCATTCCGCTTCCAGATAGAAGACCGCGCTGTCGAAGGTCTTCTGGAGGACCGGATTGAAGCCGCCGTGCATCAGGAAATCACCGGCGTGGACCTCGCCGCTCCCCCACCAGCAGGACCGGTCCGTATTCAGTTCGGTCACACGGTATTTACGGGACGGATCCAGACCGTTCATCCTGAAGGGATGAGCCCCCACGGCGCGGTTCTGGTACTTTACGCAGTAGGTAAACACCACTGCACGGGACTGATCCTGAGACACATACATCAGCGCATAGTAATCGCCGTCGTACGGAGAGGCGAGCCGGTATACATCGCCGGAGAAAACCAGGTCACGATACTGCCTGTAGGAGCGGATGCAGCGGTCGGCAAGGGCGCGTTCCCTTTCTGTGAGGTTCTTCGGCTGGAGTTCCATGCCCAGCCTGCCTGAACAGGCCATGTCGAAACGGAACTTCAAAGGGGTCACGTTTCCGCTCTGGTGGTTCGGTACGGCGGAGACATGGGATGCCATGACGCACGCGGGATAGATCAGGTTCGTCGCGTACTGGATGTACACGCGGCTCAAGGCATCGGTGTTGTCGCTGGTCCAGATCTCGTTGAAATACTTCAACGCGCCATAATCCACGCGGCCGCCGCCGGAAGAGCAGCACTGGACGATGGTGTCGGGATACTTCTCCCGCAACCGCCGCATGATGCTGTAGAAACCCTGCACGTACTCCACGAAGAAACGGTCCTGCTGCTCACCCAGGTATTCGCTGCCGAAATTGGCTACGGTCCGGTTGCAGTCCCATTTGATATAATCGATGTCCTTCGACAGTTTCATCGTATTGTCGAATACGCCGTACACGAAATCCTGGACATCCGGATTGCTCAGGTCCAGGACCCACTGGTTGCGCGACTGATACTTCTCGCGGCCGGGCGCCTGAACGATCCAGTCGGGATGCCGACGGGCCAGATTGCTCTGCGGGTTGACCATTTCCGGTTCAATCCAGATACCGAACCTCAGGCCCTTCGCGTGTGCGTAAGACGCCACATAATCAATGCCTTCCGGCAGTTTGGCAGTATTCACCTCCCAGTCGCCCAAGCCGGCATCGTCCCCGTTGCGGGGATAGTCCTTTGCAAACCAGCCGTCGTCCAGGACGAACATTTCCAGACCCATCGAGGCGGCATCGTCGATCATCCGAAGGAGGGTCTCGGTCGTGAAGGAGAAGTAGGCACCCTCCCAGCTGTTCAGGAGCGTAGGATTGACTTTCCCACCGTCATAGACGCCGTAATTGCGGGCCCATGCATGCAGGTTGCGGGAAGCCTGCCCCGCGCCCTTCTGCGAGTACGTGTACAGGAAATCCGGGGTGACGAAGGTCTTCCCGGCCGCCAGCCTGTAGGCCGATGCAAAGGGGCTGATGCCCGCCAGGACGTTCAGCCGGTTCGATTCATCCATCTCGAAACTGAGCCGGAAGTTGCCGCTCCAGGCCAAAGCGCCCGCAATCACCTCCCCTTCGTTCTCCTGCAGCCGGTCTGCATCCAGGCTGAGCAGGAAGGACGGATTGCTGCACTGGGTGACCTGCGTGCCGCGGCGGGATTCGATGACCTTCGTATCATGCGTGAGGACCTCGCTGTCGATATTCATCTCGTTGGCCCACCCTCCGTAAAAATGAGTCAGAAGGTATTGATTTGCATCCAGATACAAGGATCCGGAAGCATAGTCCAGCAGCTCCACGGGTTTTTTCCCGCCATTGAGGATCTCCGAATGCGTGACGATGACGTCTTCCTTCCGGTAGGCGTCGAAGACCAACTTCACTTCCACGCTGGACACCTGGTCCCGCAGGCATATCTCAGTCGTTGTCACGTCACCTTTCGAACGGATGTCATGCCCGATGTAGAACAATTCCGTATTGTGGGTGCCATCGGCATACCGGATGTGCAAGGCGGGCTGTCCAAGGTAGCGCCCCCCGGCCGTGGGATAGGCCATCGGCCCCTCCCCGTTGTCCGTTCCACGGCCGGTCCGGAAAGCCTTGAAAGCCTCGGGGTCGGCAATCATCGCGCCGTAGTACAATGTCTGCAAGACACCGTTCTCCTGCGCAACCATGACCAGTTGCGTATGCCCGGTTTCCACCGGGATTACGGTTTTCGGGGCGGCCAGGACCATCTGGCCGCAAAGCATGAGGAGGATCAGTCCTCCCCACTTCAATCCATTTTTCATAGTTTATCTATCGGCAAAGACCATTTCATCGAAGAGGTAGGAGGCATGTCCAATCTCATCGATGACAAAAAGTAAATATCTGATATCCAAAGAGATATTACGACAGAATTCCGGATCGAACACGATGTCGCTCATCGTTCCCTCCCACACGCGGTCGAAGTTGATGCCGATCAGGTTCCCGTCGGCATTGATGACCGGACTGCCGGAGTTGCCACCGGTGGTATGGTTCGTCGCCAGGAAGCACACCGGCTGGTCTTCGTGCCCGCCCTGGGCATAGATGTCGCGAAGGACCTGGGGGATGTTGTAATCGAAGATGTCCGGGTTGTCCTTCTCGATGATTCCCTTCAGGGTGGATACCGGATGGTAATAAGCGGCGTCATAAGGGCTGTAGCCTTCCACGTGGCCATAGGCGACACGCAAAGTCAGGTTTGCATCCGGGTAGAAATCCCGGTCCTTTTCGAACTCCATCTGGGCCCGCATATAATCACGGTTAGCCACCCGGAGTTCTTCGCCGGTTTCACGGATGACCGGTGCCAGGTCGTTGGAGTACCAGTCGTAGAAAGCCGCATACATCGCATATGCCGGATCCTTGGAAACTTCTTCCAGGTCATCCGGCGTCAAGGCTTCGACCTTCTCCTTATCCGTGAAGATGGTTCCGCGAAAGACGAGATCCTTGCAGGACTCCACGCTGCCGTATTCCGAGAGCAGTTCCTTGAAGAATTCCGGCTTGAACGAATCCGGGACATTCTCGTCGAAGGAAGTCATCATCGCCACAAAGATTTCCTCGTCGATAGGCTGGTAATAATCCTTGAAGAAGCTGTCGATCAGGTCTTTCGTAGGATTCCCCGAGCGCAGGCGGGCCACGATGGCCGATGCGAACTGGACGACTTCGATGGTACGGACGGTCTCATTGTAATACTCGTAAGCCAGATAGGTGGGATTCCGACGGGCGTAGATATCGCCGAGCCGCTCCACGAGGCCGTCATACTCGGTTCCCTTCGCCCACTCCTTGAAACGGGCTTCGTAAGCCTGTTTCGTAGCCACGGTATGCATCTTCTTGATGCCTTTCTCCTCGCCCTGCCACTTTTTCCACGCATTGGACACGGAAGCGTTCTTGGAAGAATACTGGATGCGGACCGCCTGGTCCTGCAACATATACTTCTTCTGGATGTCCAGCCGCTGGGTGCGGAGTGCGATCTTCTGGGGATCGGACAGCTCTGAAACGTATTTAACCTGCTCGGACATGACGTATTCCTGCGTGCTGCCGGGGCAACCGTACACAAAGGTAAAATCGCCTTCCTGAACGCCTGCACGGGAGATTTTGAAGAATTTCTTCGGATGATAAGGTACATTGTCCGGGCTGTAATCGGCCGGTTCGTTGTCCTTGCCTGCATACACGCGGAAGATCGAGAAATCACCCGTGTGGCGCGGCCACATCCAGTTGTCGGTATCGCCTCCGAACTTGCCGATGGAAGACGGCGGAGCGCCTACCAGCCGGACATCGCGGAACACCCGGAACACGAACAGGAAGTACTGATTGCCGTAGAAAAGGGCTTCTACGTTGGCTGTCAATCCTTTGGAAGGATCTGCATTCTCGGCGGCGAGCCGGCTGGAATTGGCCCGGACGACGGAATCACGCTGCGCTTCCGTCATTGACGGGTCATATCCCTTGAGGACCAGGGCGGTGACGTCGTCCATCCGGTCCAGGAAGCTGACGGTCAATCCGGGATTCGGCAGTTCCTCCCCCCGGTTGAGCGCCCAGAATCCGTCTTTCAGGTAATCGTGCTCCACGCTGCTGTGCTTCTGGATATAGCCGTAACCGCAATGGTGGTTCGTCAGGAGAAGGCCTTCATCGGAAACCAGTTCGCCGGTGCAGCCCGATCCGAACAGCACCACGGCATCCTTGAGCGAAGCCTGGTTCACGCTGTACACATCTTCGGCGCTCAGCTTGAATCCCTTGGCCTGCATGTCCCCGATCCGCTGGGAAATCAGCGATGGAAGCCACATTCCCTCATCGGCTTTGGCGGGGAGGACGGCCAGAATCAGCCCCAAAAAGAAAAAGACGGTCCTTTTCATGGAAATCAGTGATTGGTTATCATACAAAGATAATCATTTTCACCGATTATCTGCAGGGTCCCCTACGCCGGTCGCAAGTATCCGTGCCGGACCAGGTCGTCGCGGCTTTCCACCGGGAACGTGTAGCCGTCGGCGATGACGAACAGATTGTCCGTCACTTGTGAAATCGCCTCGTAGTTGTGGTCGGTGACGATGATTCCCTTCTCACGGCTCTTTTCCCGGATCATCCGTTGGACCGCTTCGATATGCAAGGGGGCGATCTGGGAGAACGGCTCGTCCAGGATGCAGAAATCCCCGTCCGTCATCAGGACAAGATACAATTCCGCCAACCGTGCCTCACCGCCGGACATTTCCCACAACCGCGAATAAGCGTATCTCGTAAATTGCGGAAACTGCAGGGCGAATTCCCAGAAATCCACCCGGTACAACTCGAACGCCCGTTTGAGGGTCATACCCTCCGGGATCATCCTTCCCTGCGGCAAGTACTTGATCCTACGGCCGATACGTTTCAGGTCAATCGGTTCTCCGTCAATGTTCACAATCACGTATTCCACCTTCAGTCCTCCCATCAGAGCCCGGAACATGCACGATTTCCCGGCACCGTTCCTTCCCAGCAGCCCCGTAACCATCCCGGTCTGAGAAGTGATGTATCCCCCGCTCAGGACGGTCTTCTGCCCAAACCGCACGGTCACGCTGTCGACAACCAGTTTCATTGCACCAGCATCACGATTACGAGCAGGATCGCCAATGCCAGGAAGTCAGCCGCCAACACGGCCGTCATCATCCCCCGGCGCGTCAAACCCAGATTGATATAGAAGAACACGGCGTCCCGCTTCTCGAATTGTTTCCGCAGGTACAGGACCACTGCCGTGAATACTGTTTTCAGTATGAATGAATAAACTACCCCGGCAAACGAAAACGACGCCGCCAGTAGTGTGACGCATACAACATTGAAAAGACCGCCCAGAACAAGCAGTCCCTTCCCATAACCTGCCGTCAGCAGCACCTTCTCCACCCTCGAAGCCATACCCCTGATCCTGCAAATACCATTCCTGCCAGGAAAGTGCGCTATACGTCCCACATTTTGGGACGTATAGACCGCCCCGACGCACGACAACAACTCACACTCTTATATATACGAAGAAGCCCGGGCGTCTTTCGACGTCCGGGCTCCCGAAGAACGGCGGCGACCTACTCTCCCAACTGGTGGGTCAGTACCATCGGCGCGGGTGAGCTTAACTGCTCTGTTCGGAATGGGAAGAGGTGGAACCTCACCGCTA
>JAFPWG010000020.1 GCA_017395045.1 Bacteroidales bacterium | reverse complement strand
ACATAATGCGGTGGTTATAGCGGTGAGGTTCCACCTCTTCCCATTCCGAACAGAGCAGTTAAGCTCACCCGCGCCGATGGTACTGACCCACCAGTTGGGAGAGTAGGTCGCCGCCGTTCTTCGGGAGCCCGGACGTCGAAAGACGCCCGGGCTTCTTCATTTATACGAAGCGAGATGAAGCGATATTAAGCGAAAAGATATGCAGTGGCCGCGCATCGGGGCGGATCCGTTCCGTGCGTGTTCCGTCGGCTAAGCCAGGTCGTGAAAGTCCTTGACGGCGAACTCCTCCTTATACGGGCGTGCCCGTAACGTCGTCAGACAGACGCCGTCATCCCCGAGGGGGCGCGGCCTTTCCCTCCGGCGCGCTGTCGCCGGAACCCGAACTCCACGGACCCGCCCCGATGCACGGCAGGTCATCGGGTTATACGTCCCTGGAAGTGGGACGTATAGAGCGTTCAGGGGGTGTTTTTGACATATACGTCCCACATCTTGGGACGTATAGCGCACTACTTCAATGATTATCCGATGCGGGATGAATAATCAGAACCGTTCCTTGACGTTGTAGTCGTTGCGGGTGGTGGAGCTGCGGGAGATCATTTCTCCGACGAAGCCGGCAAGGAAGAACATCGCGCCCAGGATGAGGGTGACGAGGGCCAGGTAGAAAAGCGGCTGGTCGGTGACGGCGCGGTAGCGAACGCCCTGGGCCTGATGGACGAGTTTGGCGACGATGATCCAAATGGTCATGATGAAACCCAGGAGGAACATCAGGATGCCGCTGGTGCCGAAGAAGTGCATCGGTTTCTTGCCGAACTTGGACAGGAACCACAGGGACATCAGGTCCAGGAAGCCGTTCACGAAACGCTCGAGGCCGAATTTGGATACGCCGTATTTGCGTTTCTGGTGATGGACGGGTTTCTCTCCGATCTTCCCGTAGCCGGCGTTCTTGGCCAGGTAGGGGATGTAGCGGTGCATTTCGCCATATACCTCGATGCTCTTGACTACTTCGTTCTTATAGGCCTTCAGGCCGCAGTTCATGTCGTGAAGCTTGATGCCGGTGACCTTGCGGGCCGTCCAGTTGTACAGTTTGGACGGCAGGTTCTTGGTGAACTTGTTGTCCTGACGGTGCTGCTTCCAGCCTGAAACCACGTCATAACCTTCTTCAACGATCATCCGGTAGAGTTCGGGGATCTCGTCGGGGGAGTCCTGCAGGTCGGCGTCCATCGTGATGACGACGTTTCCCCGGGCAGCTGCGAAACCTTCGTAAAGGGCGGCGGATTTGCCGTAGTTGCGCCGGAAGGAAATGCCGTGGATGGCAGGGTATTCCTTTGCAAGCGAAAGGACGGTGTCCCAGGAGCCATCCGTGGAGCCGTCGTCAATCATCAGGACTTCGTAGGAATATCCGTTGGCTTCCATCACCCGGTGGATCCAGGCGGCGAGCTCCGGCAGGGACTCGGTTTCGTTGAACAGGGGAACGATGACAGTAATGTCCATATCAAGCTATTGGTTATCGACGAGATCGTTGCCGTCGCCGTTATCCCCGCCGTTTTGGAAGAAATTCTGCGCGAAGATGTAACGGGACAGGATGGCGGAAAGGAGGCTGCCGTACAGGAAACAGTAGAGCCACTGGAAGAAGAAGGTGTACACCGGCAGCTTGTCCACCATCTGCTCCACCTGGGCCTCATAGCCGCTGCCCAGTTGGGCTGAAACGGAAGAGGTGAGTTCGTTCATCACGTCGGCCACGGTATCCTGGGGAAGCTTCATGATCAGGAATGCGTCCACGGATGCCAGGATGAGACCGGACAGGAGGCCGACGCGGCGGCCGAAGCGATACAGGTCCAGCTGGTCTGCCTCCGGGTACTTGTCGCGGAGGTCCAGCATGTATTTCTTCATCAGGAGGATGCAGCCGAAGAACTCCACGGCCCACAGGATGATGGCCGCCGCCTGGACCAGGAACATGGACCCGGTGAGGGCCGCCCCCTCCTTGAGGGCGAGGCACAGCGAGGAGAACAGGCCGAAAATCAGTCCGGTTTTGCCCGCTTCGTTCCAGAGTGTCTTGCTGTCCGGCTTCATATCCACAAAGGTAACATAAAATGCGTCATTTTCAAAAAAACTGCTTACCTTTGCAAGATTGCAAGTATTAACTTACATGGTTAAAGACTTGGTATGTAATACACCATCAGTTAACTTAAAGAACGTTTTTTATGATCAACATCACCTTTCCCGACGGAAGTGTCCGCGCCTATGAGGCGGGTGTGACCGGCTACGACGTAGCGATGTCCATCAGCCCCCGGCTCGCAGCCGACGTACTGGCCGTTTCAGTGAAGAAGCCCGGCGAGCCCGAGACCTCCAAGGGAACCACCATCGACGTGATGCGTCCCATCGAAGAGGACGTCGCCATCCGTCTCCTCAAATGGGACGACGACGAGGCGAAGCACGTCTTCTGGCACTCCTCCTCCCACCTGATGGCCGAAGCCCTCGAGGCCCTGTTCCCGGGTGTCAAGTTCGGCATCGGACCGGCCATCGAAAACGGCTTCTACTACGACGTGGACATGAACGGCCGCACCCTGACGGACGCCGATTTCAAGGCCATCGAGGACAAGATGCTGGAGTTCGCCCGGCAGAAACAGGATTTCCGCCGCATCGAGGTCGCCAAGGCCGACGCCATGGCCTATTTCACCGAAAAGGGCGACCAGTACAAGCAGGAACTGATTTCCGAACTGGAGGACGGTACGATCACATATTATACGAACGGCCAGTTTACCGACCTTTGCCGCGGACCGCATCTGCGCAACACCGAGGTCATCAAGGCCGTGAAGGTGCTCTCCCTCGCCGGTGCCTACTGGAGAGGTGACGAGACCCGCCAGCAGCTCACCCGCATCTACGGCATCACCTTCCCGAAGAAGTCGATGCTGGACGAGTACCTCGTGATGCTGGAAGAGGCCAAGAAACGCGACCACCGCAAGATCGGCAAGGAGATGGAACTCTTCACCTTCTCCCAGCGCGTGGGTCCGGGCCTGCCCCTGTGGCTTCCGAAGGGCGCCACGCTGCGCAACACCCTGGAGAACTTCCTCCGGAAAAAGCAGGCCGAATACGGTTACCTGCAGGTGGTTACCCCGCATATCGGCGGCAAAGAACTGTATGTGACCTCCGGCCACTATGCCAAGTACGGCAAGGATTCCTTCCAGCCCATCCATACCCCGCAGGAAGGCGAGGAGTTCATGCTCAAGCCCATGAACTGCCCCCACCACTGCGAGATCTACCGCAGCGCCCCGCACTCCTACAAGGACCTGCCGCTGCGCTATGCGGAGTTCGGTACCGTGTACCGCTATGAGCAAAGCGGTGAGCTGCACGGACTTACGCGCGTCCGCGGATTCACCCAGGACGACGCCCACCTCTTCTGCCGCCAGGACCAGATCCAGGAGGAGTTCGAAAAGGTCATCGACCTGATCCTGTACGTCTTCAAGACCCTGCACTTCGACAAGTTCACCGCCCAGGTGTCCCTGCGCGACCCGAAGAACCCTTCGAAGTACATCGGTTCCGACGAGAACTGGGAGAAGGCCGAGGCCGGCATCATCGACGCCGCGAAGAAGAAGGGCCTGCCCTTCGTCGTGGAGACCGGCGAGGCCGCCTTCTACGGTCCGAAGCTGGACTTCATGGTGAAGGACGCCATCGGCCGCAGCTGGCAGTTGGGAACCATCCAGGTGGACTACAACCTCCCGGAGCGTTTCGAACTGGAATATGTCGATTCCGACGGCACCAAGAAGCGCCCGGTGATGATCCACCGCGCCCCGTTCGGTTCCCTGGAGCGTTTCGTCGCCGTGCTCCTCGAGCACACCGCCGGACACCTGCCGCTGTGGGTCCACCCCGAACCCGTCAAAGTGCTGCCTGTCAGCGAAAAATACGCAGATTATGCGAAAAAAGTTGTAAATCTGCTGAATAATTCCGAAATTCGCGCTTCCATAGACGACAGGAACGAAACGCTCGGAAAACGCATCCGTGAAACGTCCCTCAAAAGGGTGCCGGTTCTCGTGATCGTGGGCGAAAAAGAAGCCGCCGAGGGTACCGTTTCCGTCAGAAGGGGAGCTGCCGACGTGGGCTCGATGACAACTGACGGTCTCGTGAAGTACATTCAGGAGGCCATCAGGGAGGAATTGGCCCAATAAGCAGTGTATTAATGTTTTAACTTAATAGGAGGAACGCTTTATCGCAACGCCCTACAGACCGAAGCCTTCGAGACCGAAGCCGAACCGCAACCAACCCAGCGGTCCGAAAAAAGATGAGAACGAGCTCAGGATCAACAATGAGATCACTGAGACGCAGGTACGCCTGGTGGGGGAGAACATCCCCGAGCCGGGTATCTACCCGATCGCCAAGGCCAGGGACCTGGCCCGTCAGCTCGAACTCGATCTCGTCGAAATCTCCGACAAGGCCGATCCGCACGTGTGCAAGATCCTGGACTACCAGAAGTACCTGTACCAGCAGCGGAAGCGTGCCAAGGAGATGAAGGCGAACGCCGCGAAGATCGTCGTCAAGGAGATCCGTTTCGGCCCCAACACCGACGAACACGACTTCCAGTTCAAGCTCAAGCACGCGCAGGAATTCCTGCAGGAAGGGTCCAAGGTGAAGGCTTCCATCTTCTTCCGCGGCCGTTCCATCATGTTCGCCGAGCAGGGTGAGAAACAGCTCCTGCGTTTCGCTGTGGAACTGGAGGAGTTCGGCCGGGCCGAAAACATGCCGGTCCTGGAAGGAAAGCGGATGACGATGATGCTTGCTCCTTTGAAAAAGAAATGAACCGCGTGACGCGGGAATGTATAATTCAAAATTTGTGTAACAATGGCAAAGCTTAAGACCAACTCCGGTGCCAAAAAGCGCTTTACGCTTACCGGATCGGGAAAGATCAAGAGGAAGCATGCTTACCACAGCCACATCCTCACCAAGAAGACCAAGAAGCAGAAGAGGAACCTCGACCACTTCGCGATCATCGAAAAGGTGGATGTGAACCGGGTCAAAGAGATGCTCGTGCTCTAATCTTCAAACTATGTTCAACTGGAACGCAGTCGGAAAGCACTCTCCCCGGAGAGTCACTGCCTCCAAAAAAGTAAAAATTTATGCCTAGATCAGTTAACTCTGTTGCCTCAAGGGCACGCCGCAAGAAGATTCTCTCCAAGACTCGCGGCAACTTCCTGTCCAGGAAGAACGTTTGGACGGTTGCGAAGAACACCTACGAAAAGGGTCTCACCTACGCATACCGTGACAGAAAAGCGAAGAAGCGCGAATTCCGCTCCCTGTGGATCCAGCGCATCAACGCCGCCTCCCGCCAGTACGGCCTTACCTATTCCCAGTTCATGGGCCGTCTCGCGAAGCAGAACATCGGTCTCAACCGCAAAGTTCTGGCAGACCTTGCCATGAATAATCCGCAGGCTTTCGAGGCGATCGTCAACTCTGTAAAGTAGCCTGAACCGTGAGCTTGAAGGACATCATCCGCAACCGCTGGGTCAAGCTGGGCTTCTGGGCCCTGCTCTATACGGCGTGGGTGATCTGGCTCGGAAACTATTGGTGGCTGCTCGGCCTCATCATTATCTTCGACCTCATCATCACCAGGAAGGTGAAATGGCTCTTCTGGAAAAAAGAGTACAAGGAGGGGGAGAAGCACAATGTCTGGCTCGACTGGCTCGACGCGATCATCTTCGCGGTGGTCGTCGTGACGTTCATCAACATTTTCTTCTTCCAGGCCTTCAAGATCCCGTCCTCTTCCATGGAGAGCACGCTCTATACCGGAGACCATCTCTTCGTGAGCAAGCTCACCTACGGCCCCAGGGTCCCCCAGACCCCGCTCACCATCCCGTTCACGCACAACGTGGCGTTCGGAAAAGAGTCCTATTCGACCCTCATCCAGAACGACTACCGCAGGCTCAAGGGATTCAGGAGCGTCGAAAGGGGCGACATCGTGGTCTTCGGGTTCCCCAACGGGGATACCGTCCTCACCAAGGCCCCGGCCGACGATTACTACGCGTGGGTGCGGAGTTCCGGAAGGGAATACACCATCAACCGGCTGGGTCCGGTGATCGTGCGCCCGATGGACAAGAAAGACCACTATGTCAAGCGCTGCGTCGCTGTCGCCGGTGACACCATCGCCGTCAAGGACGGTCTCGTTTGGGTCAACGGCATCCAGCAGGAAACCTATCCCGGCCTTCAGTTGACCTACCGGGTCGTGACGGACGGGGAGAAGTTCAGCCAGCGTGTGATCGACCAGCTCGGCCTCAATGCGAAGGAACTCTACTACGATGCGCGTGTACCGGGTTATCCCTGGATGCCGCTCACCGCGGAGACGCTCGAAAAGGTGAAATCCTTCTCGCACGTGGTCGAAGTGACGCCGAACATCGACACGGTCGCCGACACCGAGATCTTCCCGTTCACGGGAACGACCGGTTGGAGCCGTGACCAGTTCGGACCCCTCTGGGTTCCTTCGAAGGGCGCCACGGTCCCCCTCAACGCGGAAACGCTCCCGTTTTACGAGCGCATCATCCGCGACTACGAGCACAACACGCTCGAAGAAAGGGACGGATCCATCCTGGTCAACGGAGAGGAAGCGGACAACTACACCTTCAAGCAGGATTATTATTTCATGATGGGTGACAACCGGCATAACTCCCTGGATTCCCGCTATTGGGGATTCGTTCCGGAGGACCACATCGTGGGCACGCCGGCCGTCATCTGGCTTTCAACGGACGGGAACAGGAGTTTCCCGCAAAACATCCGGTGGCGCAGGTTCTTCAAGACCTTCCCGTCACCCCGTAGAAACGAAAACAATTAAAAAGTATAACATTATGTCTAAGGTTTGTCAGATAACCGGAAGGAAGAGAATGATCGGCAACAACGTCGCCCATTCCAAACTGCGCACCAAGCGCGACTTCGCCCTCAATCTCAAGACCAAGAAGTTCTGGTCTGAGTCCGAGCAGCGTTTCATCACCCTCAAGGTGACCACCAAGGGTATGCGTATCATCGAGAAGAACGGTCTCGACGCCACCCTGAAGGAAGCCCAGAAGAAAGGATACGTGAACCTTGTTTAATTTGTAAGCACTATGGCAAAGAAGACCAAAGGAAACAGGGTGCAGGTCATCCTGGAGTGCACCGAGCAGAAGGCTAGCGGTGTACCTGGTATGTCTCGTTACATCACCACCAAGAACAAGAAGAACACTCCGGAGCGTCTCGAGCGCATGAAGTACAACCCGTACCTCAAGAAAGTGACCCTCCATCGTGAAATCAAGTAAGTGAAAGGAGATTAAGCTATGGCAAAGAAAGCAGTTGCAACCTTCGACGCCAAGGCCGGTGCCAAGCACATGGTCAAGGTCATCCGCATGGAGAAGAGCCCCAAGACCGGCGCCTACGTTTTCGTGGAGCAGCTCGTCGAGGAAGGTAAGGAGAAGGAGTTCTTCAACGCGAAGTAATCCCGCTTCCACACGCTCTGAAATCAAACCCGGCCGTCAGGTCGGGTTTTTTTGTGCTTGTTCGAGAGCGGAAAAAATGCTATGTTTGCAGCATTATAACTGGAATAATGAAAATCAAGTTGTTCTTTATATTTGCTCTGGCGGTGTGGGCGGCGTCCACACCCGCCGGGGCGCAGGGCAAGGCGCAGCCGGACTCGCTGGAGATCCCGGCACCGTTCGGGACGGATGTGGCGGAGCTTTTGAAGGGTAGGGTCGCGGGGGTGGAGGTGATTTCGTCGGTCGCTTCGCCCGGGATGACGCCGACGGTGTATGTCCGCGGGGCCAGTGCGACCTCGTCGTCCCATCCACTGTACATCGTGGACGGGGTGCGGGTGCATTCGCTGGAGAACCTGTCGCCGGATGATATCGAGAGCGTGGAGGCGGTCCGGGATGCATCGGCCCTGACCCTGTATGGCCCGGAAGCGGCCGACGGTGTGATCGTGGTGAAGACCCGCCGTGCCCATCGGAAAGGTTTTCATGCGTCCTATGGCGTTCAGGGCCTGGTCCAGTGGCCAGCTTGGTACCCGGAGGGCATTACCATCGAGGAGGCGAACGCCTTCCAGGAAAAGTTTGGGTCATCTCCCCTCCTCAATCATGATTGCCTGACCGTGTCCGACGGGACGGAGAGATCGTTCTCGCACAAGCACCACCTGGCGCTCCAGTATGGCGGCGACCGGGTAAAGGCTTACACGGGCCTGTCGTATCTGGACGACGACGGTCCGATGCGCGGCCAGGAAGGGTATCGCCGTTATACGGGAAGCTGGTCGCTGTCGTGGACGCCGGCGGATTGGATTACGGTGGAAACGACAGGGAACTATGGCCGGGGGGACAAGGCTATGGACAAATCGTATGCATCTTATATCTGGAGTACCCTGCTGCGTTCAGCTGTTGTTGACCGCTCGCCAGTAAAAAACCAAGGGAGTTTGACCCGTTACTATTCCACATTCCTGACCGGCTCGGCGGGGGTAGAGGTGCGTCCGTTGTCGGGGCTGGTGATCCGGGCCGGAGGAGGGTACACCCGGAATGGAGAAAGGGAAGGCCATCTATCATGGTATGAAAGTGACGGGAAGTATGATTTCACCGGTCGGCAGGACGCATTGGATAAATGGCACTGGGAGACGGAGGCAGGATACGCCGTAACGCTGGGAGACGGTCATCGGCTGAATGTCGGATTCTCCTATCGGCAGCGAACGGAGGATTACGACCTGTTTTCCACACGCGGCAGTGTTCCGTTTTCAGAGTCAGGCGTTTCCATGGGCGATGCCCCTGCATTCATCAAGGAGTTCCTTCTTCCGGAAATAGAACGTTTCTGTTCATCTGGTGCGAAGGTGACAGGACATCTTGAGGGGGTGGCTCCTTATGTATGGACATGGAAATGGAGCGAAATGTCGGCGCAGCTCGGCTATGCCTGGAAGGACCTGGTCCAGGTGAATGGCGCCTATTTCCGGGCCATTGCTCCGGCCGATGCCGGGAAGGAGCCTTTGAAGGGATGGTCGGTGAATGGAGAATGGAACCTTGCCTTGACACTTCGGGATATCCTTCCTGCCTGGATGAAAGGTTGGGCCCTCCGGGGCTCCTGGGGCCAGATAAACCGGATGCTGATGAGCAGTGTACAGCGGTACTTCTACGGTTTAATTGATCATAACGAAGAGATCACAGTTATAACCTGGCCGCCGTACAAAGAGGACAAGGTCCATGCTGTCCGTCGGGACGTCGGGATGGATTGTGCGATCGGTGAGCAGGGCGAATTTACCCTGTCGGCCACCCGTTTCTGGAATGACGATGAGGGATGCATGTATTTTCCGTCCAGTTTTCCTGTCAAGTCTTATTCCATTCTTAACCGTGGCTGGGAATTCGCCGGAGGCTGGAAGGGCACATCGGGCGACTTCCACTATGTGGTTGGCGGGAACCTGACCTTGTATTCGAATCGGGTCAGGACACCGGAAGGAAAATATCAGGGGTTTAACTGGGGAAACCTGGTAGCCTGGGACGGTTATCCGGTTGGAGTTAAACGAGTGTTTCAGTTTGATTGGGACCATTATTCCAAGGAAAATCCGAACCACTACTATCAGCCTTATGACGAGACTCCGTCCTATGAAGGTGGGTCTATGCCCACGGTATCGGCCGGCATCCGAGCGATGGTGGGCTGGAAGCAGCTCTCCCTCAGTGTGTCCGGCCATGGGATGGGAGGGAACAGCATTGTTGCGAACAACTTTGACAGCGCATTGCGCAAATACTATAATGACACGTATCCCGATAGTGGCTATTACCTGATGAGTACCACGGCAGCGCTGTTTGACGGTTCCTTCTTCCGCATCGATCAGATCCGGCTGGACTATGTGTTCCGGTCGAACCTGCGGCTGTACGCCTCGCTGGACAACTGGTTCCTGTTCACCCGCTACCCGGGCAGCGACCCGGAGATGGCGCTGCATACCACGGGATTCGGCTGCGAGACGGCATCGTTCCCGACATCCAAACGGGTGATGTTCGGATTGGAGGTCGGATTCTGAGTTCTTTTTTTATACTTGCAAATTGTTTATATTTGTAAGCTATAAGAAAAGAACGGCATATGGGCATTTTCGACAAGGGGGTCAAGAAGACGAATCTGAACTTCTTCCAGAAACTGGGGCGGGCCATCGTGGGCAAATCCAAGGTGGACGACGACGTGCTGGATGCGCTCGAAGAGGCGCTGCTGTCCTCAGATATGGGTGTGGACACCACCCTCAAGGTGATCGAGAACCTGGAGGACCGGGTGGAGAAGGACAGGTACGTGTCCATGGACGAACTCGTGGACCTGATCCGGGACGAGATTGGGAAGCTCCTCAATGTCAATGGGGAAGAAGCCCCTGTCGAGCCCTTTGATTTCTCGAAGAAGCCGTATGTCATGCTCGTCGTGGGTGTGAACGGTGTGGGGAAGACCACCACGATCGGCAAGCTTGCGTCCATGCTGACCGCCCAGGGCAAAAAGGTAGTGATCGGCGCAGCCGACACCTTCCGTGCCGCGGCCGTGGAACAGCTCACCATCTGGGCCGAAAGGGCCGGGGTGGACATCGTCAAGCAGGCGATGGGCGCCGATCCGGCGTCCGTAGCCTTCGACACGGTGAAGTCCGCCGTCGCGAAGGAGGCCGACGTAGTCCTTATCGACACGGCCGGACGGCTGCACAACCGCATCGACCTGATGAACGAACTTACCAAGATCCGCAACGTCATCCGCCGGGTGGTGCCCGACGGGCCGCACGAGGTGCTCCTCGTGCTGGACGGCTCTACCGGCCAGAATGCCTTCGTCCAGGCCAAGGAGTTCTCCAAGGCGACCGACGTCACCGCCCTGGCCGTCACGAAACTGGACGGCAGTGCCAAGGGCGGCGTGGTCGTGGGCATCGTGGACCAGTTCAAGTTCCCGATCAAGTTCCTGGGAATCGGCGAAGGCATCGACGACCTGAAAGTGTTCGACAAGAAAGAATACGTGGAATCCCTGTTTAGAAAGGAAGATATTGAAAGTTAACATATTATGAAAGTTTCGTACAATTGGCTCAAGGAGTATCTGGAGTGTGATCTGACTGCCGAACAGGTGGCCGTGGCAATGACCTCGATCGGTATCGAGGTGGACAGTGTGGAGATGGAGGAGGAGATCCCCGGCGGGCTCGCCGGCGTGGTGGTGGCCGAAGTGCTCACCTGCGTCGCGCATCCGGATTCCGACCATCTGCATATCACCACTGTCAACGACGGTTCGCCCGAGCCCGTGACCGTGGTCTGCGGCGCACCCAACGTAGCTGCCGGACAGAAGGTGCTCTTCGCCCGCATCGGCGCCGTGCTGCCGGGCGACTTCAAGATCAAGAAGTCCAAGATCCGCGGCGTGGAGTCCTTCGGCATGATCTGCGCGGAGGACGAGCTGGGCATCGGCGCGTCCCACGAGGGCATCATGGTCCTTCCGGCGGAGGCTGTCGTGGGAACGCCCGCCAAGGAGTATCTCCACCTGAAGGAAGAGTCCGTCATCGAGTACGAAATCACGGCCAACCGCATCGATGCGGCCTCCCATATCGGCGTGGCCCGCGACCTGTACGGTTACCTCAAGTCCCGTGACCTGCCGTGCGCCCTGCACCTCCCGTCCGTGGAGGCTTTCCGGGAGGGAGAAGGCGAGGCCATTCCCGTGGAAGTGCTTGATACGGAGGGTGCTCCGCGTTATTGCGGCATCACCGTGAAGGGTGTGAAAGTAGCCCCGTCTCCGGAGTGGCTGCAGAAGAAGCTCCTCTCGATCGGCCTGCGTCCCATCAACAACGTGGTGGACATCTCCAACTTCATCCTGTTCGAGACCGGCCAGCCACTGCATACCTTCGACGCGGACAAGATCCTCGGCGGCAAGGTGATCGTGCGGCGTGCGGCCCAGGACGAGCCCATCGTCACCCTGGACGGCCTTACCCGCAAGCTGGACGCCACGGATATGGTCATCTGCAACGCGGAAGGTCCGATGTGCATTGCCGGCGTGTTCGGCGGCGAGGATTCCGGCGTGACGGATGCCACGGTGAACGTCTTCATCGAGGGTGCCTATTTCGATCCCGCCTCGGTCCGCAAGACCGCCAAGCGCCAGCAGCTCTCCACCGACGCCTCGTTCCGCTTCGAGCGCGGCGCGGATCCGGAGTGCGCCCTGTATGCCGCCAAGCGGGCCGCCCTGCTCATCCTAGAACTGGCCGGCGGCAAGGTCGTCGGCAAGGTTCAGGAGGTGTATCCGCAGCCTATCGGACGCAAGCGGATCGACCTGGACTACGACCGCATGGAAGGATTTATCGGCAAGAAGATCGGTCACGATACCATCGAGAAGATCCTGAAGGGCCTGAACTACGAGTTTGTGGAGAAGCGCCCGAACGGTGCCCTGGTGGCCGCTCCGACCTATATGGTGGACGTGTACCGCGAGTGCGACGTGGTGGAGGAAATCCTCCGCATCTACGGCTATGACAATATCGAGTTCCCGCAGAACCTCCGGATGAGCGTGAACGCCACACCGTCCCCGGAGCCGGAAGCCATCCGCAACGGCATCTCCAACTTCCTGGCGGCCAACGGCTTCACCGAAACGATGAACAACTCCCTCACCAAGGAGGAATACTATACGAAGCTCACCACCTTCCCGGCGGACCACTGCGTCCATATCGTGAATCCGCTGAGCCAGGACCTGAACGTGATGCGCCAGACCCTTGTCCTGAACGGCCTGGAAGTCATCGCCTACAACATCAACCGGCAGGTCTCCGCCATGAAGACCTTCGAGTATGGATCTGTCTATCAGCGTCTTCCGGAGAAGGACGGCACCACGCTGGAAGGGTATGAGGAGCATCAGAACTTCGCCCTCTTCCTTACCGGAACGCCTGCGAAGGCCTGGCGTACCCCGGCTGCGAAGAGCGACTTCTTCCAGCTGAAGGGTTATGTGGACCTGCTGCTGCGCCGCTTCCGCATCGACCCGACCGTCCTGATGACGTCCGCCGCCCCGTCCGACATCTATGCCGAGGGCATCGTGTACTGCCTGCCCGGCAAGGAGCCGCAGGTGCTGGCTACCCTGGGTACCATAAACCCTGTCCTCGCCAAGCGTTTCGGCATCAAGCAGCCGGTGTTCGCCGCGGAAATCGTGTGGCCGGTACTGTTCAAGCTCGTGAAGCGGGACAAGTTCTCCTTCACCGAACTGCCCAAGTTCCCGGAAGTCCGCCGCGACCTTGCCGTCCTGCTGGACGAGGGTGTCGCTTATGCCGACCTCCGCAAGTCCGCTTTCCGCTCTGCGAAGAAACTCCTCAAGAGCGTTACGCTGTTCGACGTGTACCGCGGCGATAACATCCCGGCGGGCAAGAAACAGTATGCCCTTAATTTCGTCCTCCAGGATCCGGAGCGTACGCTCACGGATGCGGAGGTGGAGAAGGCGATGGAACGGATCCTCGCCGGTTTCCAGGGCGAATTCGGCGCCGTGCTCCGGTAATGCGGAAATACCTTCATATCGTCCTGCTCCTGGCCGTAGCGATGTCCTGCCGGGGTCCCAAGCTGATTCCGAAGGATGAGCTGGAGGACATTTATGTGGAAATGTTCATGGCCGACCAGCGGGTGCTCCATACCTCCGGACTCCGGAGTCAGGCCGACACGATGCTGGTGTATGAGGCTATCTTCAACAAGTACGGATACAATACGGACGATTACCTGTTTACCGTTAAGAACAACCTCAGGGATCCGGAGCGGTTCGCCAAGACTTTGCAGACCGTGGTACAGCGTCTGGAGCGTGAGGCGAACCTGCTGGAAAGGGAGATCGACCACCTGGACTGGGAAGCGAAGTTCCTGGGAATGAGACGTCCTGCCCTGGATTCCATCCTGGCTCCGTTCAGCACGGATTCCCTGTTCATGGGCCTTGCCCGGGTGGCACGCGATTCGACGTCCGCGGCCTGGTTCCGGCTGGTTCCCGTCCGGGAGGACACGCTGATGGTTCCGGTTCCGGCCGATACCCTGAAACAGAATGCAGATACCCTGAAGCATGAATAGGATCGCCGCGAAATACGTATTCCCGCTTACTTCACCGGAGCCGCTCATAAACGGCTTCGTGGAGTTCGAGGACGATGGAACCATCGTCCGGACAGGAATTTGCGAAGATCCTTCCCGGGAAACGGTTTTTTGCGAGGGAGCCATCGTTCCCGGCTTTGTCAATGCCCACTGCCACGTGGAGCTCTCCTATATGAAGGGGCAGTTCCGAAAGGGGACCGGGATGGCCGGATTCATCGACCAGATCAATGAACTCCGCGACAACAAGTCCCTGGAGGAAAAGGTCCGGGACCTTACGGAGGCGATGGACAGTCTCTGGAACCAGGGTGTCGTCGCCATGGCCGACATCTCCAACTGCGACGACTCCTTTGCCGTGAAGGCCCGTCACCCGATGTACACCCGCACCTTCCTGGAGGTCTTCGGCACCGAACCGGAGGACTGCGATGCCGTGATGGAGGGTGTTCGGAAGCTGAAGGCCGTTGCGGACAGGTTCGGCATCGACGCCGCCCCGACGCCGCACGCCTGCTATACGATGAGCCCTGAACTCCTGACCGCCGTGAGTGCGGAGGGGCTCCGGTCCGGATTCCTGTCCTTCCATAGCGAGGAAACGGAGGAAGAGGAGGAAATGCTGAAGAACGGTTCCGGAAAGATGTGGGAGAACCGGGTAAAGGCCGGGATGAGCGTTCCGCCCGTGACGGGGAAGTCCTCCCTGTTGTATTTCATCGACCGGCTCCTCCAGGGGCATTCCGCCCCTTTCGGCGAGAACATCCTGCTGGTACACGAGTGCTGCATGGACCAGGAGGGCATCGACGCGGTGAAGGCCGTGATGACCCATCCGTTCGTGGCGGTATGTCCGCTGTCGAACCTGTTCATACACAATGCGCTGCCTCCGATCGGCCTGATGCGCCGGAATGGCTTGAAGGTCTGCGTGGGCACGGATTCCCTTTCGTCCAACGACGATTTGAACATCGTGGACGAGCTGTATTGCCTCCAGCGGAACTTCCCCGAGGTGCCGCTGGGAGAACTGTTGACCTGGGCCTGCCGGAACGGGGCGGAATTCCTGCGGAAGCCGGAATTCGGCACCCTGGAGCCGGGCAAGCGTCCGGGGCTGGTGCTGATCGACCATCTGGAGGACGGCCACCTGACCGCCTCCAGCAAATCCATACGCCTATGATGAGGGAAACGACGGTGTTCGGGCCCATCTTTTCGCGGCGGCTCGGTTCTTCCCTGGGCATCAACCTGCTGCCCCAGAAGGGGAAGTTGTGCAACTTCGACTGCATCTACTGCGAGTGCGGCTGGAACGAAGACGGCCGGGGGGACCGCGTGCTCCCGACGGCGGAGGATGTCCGGAAAGCATTGACGGACAAGTTGGAAGCCTGCCATGCGTCGGGCATCCCCATCGATTCCATCACCTTCAGCGGCGATGGAGAACCTACCCTGAATCCGGAATTCCCGGAGATTGTGGACCTGACCCTCGCGTTGCGGGACCGGTTCTATCCGAAGGCGAAGGTCTCGGTCCTGTCCAATGCGACGCGGGCTTACCGGGAGGAAGTCTTCCAGGCGCTCCGGAAGGTGGACAATCCCATCCTCAAACTCGATGCTCCTACGGATGAGGCCGTTGCGCTCGTGAACAGGCCCGTCGGGACTTACCACGTGGCGGACGTCGTCCGCAGCCTGCAGCGGTTTGAAGGGGAATTCGTCCTCCAGACGATGTTCCTGAAAGGGGACGGCTTTGAGACGGGGGACTGGGTGGAGGACTGGATGGAGATCGTCCGCCGGCTGCGCCCCCGGGAGGTGATGGTCTATACCATCGACCGGGAAACGCCCCTGAAGGGCCTGAAGAAATATACGGTGGAGGAGATGCGCGCCCTGGTGCAGCCTCTCATCGACGAAGGATTCGAACTACAAATCAAAGGATAACACATATGGAACTTTTCACCAAGTATGGCTATGCCCCTGAAAAGGAGGCGATTGCCCGTCATCTGGAACTGATTGCGTCCAACCTGGAGCAGGTCGTTTCGAACGATGTCCTCAAGGACTGCTTCTCCATGATGGACCTTACTACCCTCAGCACCAAGGACACGGTTGCTTCCGTCACCAGGCTCGTGGAGAAGGTCAACGCCTTCGCCGTCGGCCACCCGGGATTCCCGCTGCCGGCTTCGGTGTGCGTCTATCCCAACTTTGCGTCCGTCGTCCGCGACCGCCGCAAGAATCCGAAGCTCCACGTGACCACCGTCGCCGGTTGCTTCCCGACCTCCCAGAGTTTCCTGGAAGTGAAACTCCACGAGATCGAGATGGCCGTTCGTGCCGGGGCCGACGAAATCGACATCGTCCTGGCTCTCAACTCCTTCCTTGCGGGGGACTATGAGACGGCCGGTGCCGAGATCCGCGAGAGCCGTGCGTGCATCGACCGGGTCTCCGCCGAACTGGGCCGTCCCGTTGTCCTGAAGGTGATCCTGGAGACCGGCCTGCTGGTCACCCACGAGCTGATCGCCGACGCTTCCTTCCTCGCGATGGAAAACGGGGCCGATTTCATCAAGACATCCACCGGCAAGGTGGAGGTGAACGCCACCCCGATGGCTGCTTACGTGATGTGCCAGTGCATCCGGAAGTTCTATGAGCAGACCGGCCGCAAGGTGGGCTTCAAGGCCGCCGGCGGCATTTCCTCCGCCATGGATGCGGTGTGCTACTATTCCATCGTCAGCACCCTGCTGGGCAAGGATTGGCTGAACAAGGACCTGTTCCGTTTCGGCGTGAGCCGTCTGGCGAACCAGCTCCTGTCCGCGATCGAGAAGAAGACGGTGACGTTCTTCTAGTCTTGCCTGCCGGAGGGTTCTGAACCTGAAGGGGCTGCCATGACGGCAGCCCCTTTTGTTATCCGTTTTCCGGTTATTTCCGAAAAACGCCCCGGCAACGCAGCCGGAGGCCTCCCGGGGAAGGAGAATGCGGAAAAAGTGCGTCAAAAGCGGGTTGTTCTTTCCCTTCGCTTGGGTAATTTTCGGCCTTGGAAGCGCGTGGAAAGCCTTTTTTGAAGATAAACGTTTAAACTTTTTTTAACACGGGTCCGTTTCGCACCTTTGCTCCCGAGAAATAGATCTGTGCTATGCGAAGATGCTGGAACCTGTTATTGCCGCTGACACTGCTGGTGGCTTGTCAGCAAGAAGAGATGGCTGGTCCTGATGACCGGCAAACCGGCCAGCCGGCCCTTTCCCACGGGATGATCGAACTGGGCGAGAAGCTTGAGGACCCTTATACCGTGGAGAACATGCGGGAGGCCGTGGCGAGCCTCTATCCGACGCGGGCGGGGGAAATCGTCATTTCCACGACCGACCTGTACGTCCGCTTCCTGCCGGTCTCGGAGGCGGATTATGCCTCTCTTGTGGAACTGGGCGTCCGGATGACGGACCATCCGATGGACTACCGGATCGTACGGGAAGGGGATTATTATCATGATCCGGAGCTGGACGATGATGCGATTACCTGGCAGTATGCCGTAGTGCCGAGAGATTTCAAGTTCCCCGCCGGTATCCGCTACGAGTTGCTGGATGAATGCTATATTTCCGAGAATGACCCGGCAACGCGGGCGGAAAGCGGGTTGGACTGGGATGCCGTGGAAGCGGAAGCGTACCGGCTGACGGGGAATGAAGACCTGTATCCAGGCACCAGGGCCGGTGAGGAACCCGTGTTCCCGGCGGGTCGCATCACGGTGGAGGACCCGGAAGCTTTCGGCGGAAAGCCGTACGGCCTGGCCGGTGTGATGGTCTGCTGCAACAGTTTCGTGAAGTTTGCGACGGGATATACCGACCGGGACGGATACTACCAGTTGTCCAAGAAGTTCTCGTCTACTCCGCGTTACCGCCTGGTATTCAAGAATGTAGCTGGCTTTTCCATCGGCATGAACCTGGTCCTGGTCCCGGCTTCGGTATCAACCCTGGGCGTGGGCCCGGCGGCAGGGCTGGACATGCATATCGACGCGTCTTCCGACGGGGCGCTGTTCCGCCGGGCGGCCGTGAACAATGCGGCATACGACTATTATGCCCGCTGCGAACCGTCCGACCTGGACCTGAAGGCCCCGCCGCAGGACCTCCGGATCTGGATCTTCAAAAACCTGGACTGCAGCAGCGCCGCAATGCTCCACCACGGGGCTTTCATCGAGGATAATGAACTGGTACAGAAGTATCTGGGTGGATATGCCTCGTTGTTGAAACGGTTCCTGCCCGACATCACCATCGGCGCGGCGGCCGGAGACGGCTCATTCATCGACATCTATTCCTCCGTGATGCACGAGTTGGCCCATGCCAGCCATTATATGCAGGTGGGCAACGCCTGGTGGGGGAAGTACATCACCTACATCCTGATGTCGTTTGTGAAGGAAGGAAGGGAGGCATACGGATCCGGAACCCGTGCGGATGCGGGATACTGCGAAGTCGGGGAGATGTGGGGATACTTCATGGAAAGCGTCCTGTTCAAGGACCGGTATGGCGGAGACCTTCCTACCTTCGGAACATCCTTCTGGTTTTATCCGCAGATTTTCAGGTACTTGTATGAACGGGGCGTAACCTGCTCAGGCATTTTCCGCGCCCTGAAGTCCACGGTGTCTTCCCGGGATGACCTGCAGGATGCCCTGCTCAATCTGTATCCCGAACGGGAGTCCATGATTACCCAGGTCTTCAACCGATATAGCCGATGAAACGCCTGCTCATGCTTGCGGCGGCGCTGCTCACGGGCGCCGTGTGCTCCGCCCAACGGTTTTCCGTGGGAACCAACCTGGCCGACTATGCCGATTTCGGGACGCTGAACGTGGAAGGAGATATGGCGGTAGGGCGCAGGATCACCCTGGTTGCCGGCGCCAAATACAACCCGTATCTGTTCAATGCCGACGAGGAACCGCTGTCGGCCCGGCAGCGGCTCGTGGCGGCCGGTGTCCGGTTCTGGCCCTGGCACGTGTTTTCAGGCTGGTGGCTGGGAGGAAAGATACAGTATCAGGAGTATAACCGGGGAGGGATCCGCTCGGCGGAGACGGACGAGGGAGACAGATACGGGGCGGGTCTCTCCGCCGGTTTCTCCTATATGTTGCACCCCCACTTCAATGTGTCGGTCGGTGCAGGCCTTTGGGCTGGCTATCAGCGTTATAAAACCTATTCCTGTCCGGTATGCGGAATGACGGAGGAGGTGGGTGAGAAGACATTCTTGCTACCCAATGACATCCTCCTTTCACTATCCTATGTTTTTTGACCGCCTTCTCCGTCATTTCTTGCCGGTACTCCTGCTTGTGTCCTGCTCCGTCAAGGAGGACCGCTCCGCCTGCCCTTGTGCGTTGATCCTGGATTTGTCCGGTTTGCCGGTATCTCCAGTTGTGTTGGATGTGACAGGAGAGGGGTATGCCCATACGGAGGTCGTCCACGCGGATACGGTCCTGACCCTTCCGGTTCCGAAAGGGGACCTGGCCGTCTCCGCCGTGGGCGGGGCGCTGGCGGACGGGGAGGGGAGTGTGCGGATTCCCGCCGGGGAAGAAGCCCCGCCGCTATACCTTTTCTATGCCGTTGTCCCTACTCTCGCGGAGCAGGTGACCATTCCGGTAGTACTCCGGAAACAGTTCTGTACGTTGGAGCTGGCGTTTTCCGGACCGCCCGGGTACGGACCACCGTTCGAGGTGGAGGTGGAAGGAAGCGTGGATGGCTGGCTGCGGGACGGCAGTCCAGCCCCGGGCTCCTTCTCCCGCCGTCTCCTGCCCGGGGACGACGGGAGGGCCGTCCTCCGCCTTCCCCGCCAGGGGGACGACTCGCTCCTGATGCATATCGTCTTTTCCGACCGCATCGTCCGAACCTTCGCCCTGGGCTCCTACATCGCCGAATCCGGCTATGACTGGTCCGCCCCCGATCTCTCCGACCTTACCCTGCACGTGGACATTTCGGTAACGAGCGTCACCCTTTCCACGGATTGTTGGTCGCGAACGGAGGGAATCGACGTTTGGATTTGAAGTCTGCAATAAAAAATTTGCAGTTTCGAAAAAACTTTGTACCTTTGCAATCCACAAAAGCGCGCGGATGGCGGAATTGGTAGACGCGCTACTCTCAGGAGGTAGTGTCCGAAAGGACGTGTCAGTTCGACTCTGATTTCGCGCACAGGACCCGGGAACGCAAGTTTCCGGGTTTTTTGATAAAGAAGCAAGTTTTACGGAAGGAGGCATTATGCAGGACATCAGAAACATCGCGATCATCGCCCACGTGGACCACGGCAAGACCACCCTCGTGGACCGGATGATCTACCAGGCCAACCTCGTCCGCCGTCCCGAAGACCTCGGGAATCTCATCCTGGACAACAACGACCTGGAGCGGGAACGCGGTATCACCATCCTGGCAAAGAACGTATCCGTCACCTACAAGGGCGTGAAAATCAACATCATCGATACGCCCGGCCACAGCGATTTCGGCGGTGAGGTGGAGCGCGTGCTCAACATGGCCGACGGCGTACTGCTGCTGGTGGACGCCTTCGAAGGCTGCATGCCCCAGACGCGGTTCGTGCTGAACAAGGCCATCGACATGGGCAAGAAGCCCATCGTGGTGATCAACAAGGTGGACAAGCCCAACTGCCGTCCCGACGAAGTGCAGGAGGAGGTCTTCGAACTGATGTTCAACCTGGGCGCGAGCGAGGACCAGCTGGAGTTCAAGACCATCTACGGTTCCGCCAAGCAGGGCTGGATGTCCACGGACTGGCGGAAGCCCACGGGCGACATCACCGCCTTGCTCGACACCATCCTGGAGGAGATTCCTGCCCCCGCCATGGTGGAAGGCACTCCCCAGATGCTGGTTTCTTCCCTGGAATACTCCCCGTACGTGGGCCGGATCGCCGTCGGACGCATTACCCGCGGCACCCTGAAAACCGGCATGCCGGTGTCTCTGTGCAAGCGCTACGACATCGTGGAGAAGTCCAAGATCAAGCAGCTGATGATTTTTGAAGGACTGGGCAAGGCAAATGTGGACGAGGTCCAGTGCGGCGACATCTGCGCCGTGGTGGGCATCGAAGGCTTCGAGATTGGCGATACCATCGCGGATTTCGAGAACCCGGAGGCCCTTCCGCCCATCGCCGTGGACGAGCCGACGATGTCCATGCTCTTCATGATCAACAATTCCCCGTTCTTCGGCAAGGACGGCAAGTACGTTACTTCCCGCCATATCAAGGACCGTCTGGACAAGGAACTGGAGAAGAATCTGGCCCTGCGTGTCAAGCCCGGTGTCAATGCCGACTCCTTCGTGGTATACGGTCGCGGCGTACTGCACCTGTCGGTGCTCATCGAGACGATGCGCCGGGAAGGCTTCGAACTGCAAGTTGGACAGCCCAAGGTGCTGGACAAGACCATCAACGGACAGCGCTGCGAGCCTATTGAGGAGCTCTCGATCGAGGTCCCTGAGCAGTTCGTGGGCGCTGCCATCGAACTTTCCACCCGCCGCAAGGCGGCCCTCGTGCGGATGGAGCCGCGTGGCGACCGGACGCTGCTGGAGTTCGAGATCCCCACGCGCGGCCTGATGGGCCTCCGGTCGAACCTGCTGACCGCCACTCAGGGTGAGGCTGTCGTCGCGCACCGCTTCAAGGACTACCAGCCCTATAAGGGCGACATCGAAATGCGCACGAACGGTTCCCTGGTCTCCCTGGAGACCGGCGAGTCCGTCGCCTATTCGATGAACAAGCTGCTGGACCGCGGCCGCTTCTTCGTGGAGCCGGGCGAGGAGATTTACGGTGGCCAGGTGGTCGGTGAGCACACCCGCGAGCGGGACCTGAACATCAACATCTGCAAGACCAAGAAGCTCACGAACGTCCGTGCCGCCGGCTCTGACGAAAAGGTGGTCCTGCCTCCGGCCATCAAGTTTTCCCTGGAGGAAGCACTGGAGTATATCCAGGAGGATGAACTGGTGGAAATCACTCCGAACCACATGAGAATGCGCAAGATTCTCCTCGATCCGCTGCAGCGGAAGAGAAATTCTGGCTTCGAGGATTGATTTTACCAAAATTATTTGTACCTTTGCATCCCTTAATCTGTTTCAAGCGATGGATTACATCATACCGCTGAATGGATGGGCCGCCGGCGAGCGGGAATACCGCTGGCAGGCAGGTATCAAGTTCTTTCAAAAGTTTGACAATTCAGAAATCCTTGACGCTGATGTCGCGATCGTGGCAAAGGCCGTCAAGTCAGGGCATTACATCGGCGTGGACCTGGATGTGCAGGGAAGCGTCACGGTCCCTTGCGACCGGTGCCTCGAGGACTTGACCCTGCCCGTGGATGCCCACCCCTCCTTCAGTGTGAAGTTCGGCGAAGAGACCGTTTCGGAGGAGGAGATGCGGGAAGGTTCCCGGGAGATCCTGCTTGTGGACGCCTCGGATACCGACCTGGACCTCAGTCAGGCCATCTACGATTATGTGTGCCTGTCGCTGCCCATGCAGCGGGTCCATGCCGAGGGGAAGTGCAACCCCGACACCGTCAAGTTTCTGAGTCAGGAGCCGGAGAACGAGGAGGCCGCCGAAACGAACAGCCCGTTCGCCGCTCTGAAAGGACTTTTTAATGAAAAATAAAACAATAAAAAATATAAATTATGGCACATCCGAAACATAAACTCTCCAAGCAGAGAAGAGACAAGAGAAGAACGCACGACCACGCTGCCGTTCCCACCCTCAGCGTCTGCCCGAACTGCGGCGCCACCGTGATGTATCACCGTGTCTGCCCTGAGTGCGGTTACTACCGCGGACGTCAGATCATCGTGAAGAGCGCAGAGTAAGAACCTCTCGCCGGAACCTTCCGGCCGTGATGGCCTCATAGTTCAACGGATAGAACGGAAGTTTCCTAAACTTTAAATCGAGGTTCGATTCCTCGTGGGGCTACGAAGTGGAATCTTCAGAAAAATCTGGAGATTCCATTTTTTTTGTTGTTTTGTAAGTGCTTGGTTTCGTGGAAGATAGCACTGAACATATGGTTGAATCGAGAGGTTCGATAATTTTTGCCGTCAAAATAGATTTTTTCTGGAAAAATCGAACCTAGTAGCTTAATCTTCACTTCAGGGTCCCCTGAACGAAAGAATTCAGTAAGGTTCCCGATAATGTTCATGGAGTAGTCCAGTTTCTCTCTAATATTCAAATCCGAGCTCATCCGGAGGACATCTTGCTTATCATGGAGTTTGTCTAACTCCTTCTTATATCTGGCCAAATTCTCATTTTTTCAGCTTTTGAGAGTTCACCTGGAAATTCCGAAGGAAAGTGACCCCCTTCAAAAGAGGGGACCACTTTCGATGGGATTTTCCACACTTTTCACTAATAACTAACTAAACTCTGAGAAACTTGGCAGGACGAACGATGAAGTGAGTCCTGCTTTTTCATTATCTTTGTATCTGGACTACAAACCTTCCGCACCATGAACAGACTGACTAAACTCCTTCTTTTCTTTATCCTACCGCTTCTTTTCGCATGCACCCAGAAAGAACCTGAAGTGCAAGAGGTGCGAGTCGAATCGGTAACACTAAGTCAGTCTTCGGTGGAATTGGAAATCGGCACAACACTTCAACTCAACGCCACGGTCTCTCCCTCTACGGCATCCAGGAAAGATATCACCTGGTCAAGCTCCAAGTCTTCCGTGGCGTCCGTGAGTTCATCTGGTCTGGTTACTGCGGTCAGTGAGGGAACGACTACGATAACTGCTACCGCCGATGGAAAGAAGGGAGAATGTACGGTGTCTGTGGTGAAGAAGGCCATAGCAGTATCCGAAATCAAATTAGATAAGACGGAACTGACTCTCTACGAAGGTGAAGAAGAAACTTTGACCGCCTCTGTTCTGCCGGAAAATGCAACGGACAAAACGATTACCTGGACCTCCTCCGACAAATCGATAGTCTCCGTGGAATCCGGCAAGGTCAAGGCGGTCGGAAAAGGGACTGCAAAGATAACAGCTTCGGCAGGTGGGAAGTCGGCGTCTTGTAATATCGAAGTGCTCAGGCCAGTCAGTGGGATTAGCTTGAATAAGACTACGCTGGAACTGCCCCTTGAGAAAACTGAGACATTGACCGCCACCGTAATTCCGTCAGATGCCACACTAACAGGAGAGATAACCTGGTCAAGTTCCAATACCCAGGTAGCAACGGTCGATGGCGGAAAGGTGACCGCAGTGAGTATGGGCAGTGCAACGATAACTGTCTCTCTGGAAGGTTTTAAGGCGGAGTGTAATGTCACCGTGAAGGGAATGGAATACGGGGAGATTGCTATTACTGACCTACGGCCGGTTGATTTATTACCGGTAATCGGTCAGGTGGAAGTGGGTGATAAGCAAGTCTATGACCACATTGAGCATCTACGTCTGGCAGAAGCAACAAGGATACGGGATATGATGTGGGAATATGGGGCTGGCAACCTCACAAAAGAACAGTATCAGCAACTAATGGGAAGGCTGAATACGGGAATGATGGAAGAGTATCCATTGGGCTATGCCAACTTCGATATTATAGGGGAAGGGCAGTATGGAGGTATCGGCGATAATCATGCCCATGCAGAATGGAGCATTCTGAATTCCTTGATCCAGCATGCAAACATGAAGGTGGTTTATACTTCTGGCAAGGAGTGGCAAGAAAAGTTAGAAGTTTTCATTAATGAGAACCCTACGGTCATAGTGATTATGGGTTGTTCTTCATATGCAGATGTTAGCAAAGATAGATTCATTAGATGGGCGGAAAATGAGCCTGTCAGAAATCTATGTAGAACCGGGCAAGTAATCATCTTCAAGGCTGGCGGCAATATAAGAAGAGTCAATGGAATCCTTATTAATCAAACTTACCAGCGTGATGTTGATGGTGACGAGCACGGGTACTATTCTTTACAATCAAATGCAAATGGTAAGGACGATCCAAAAGCTGATATAGCTCTCCTTGTAACAACAGGAACCAATGACAAAGGAGATGCGGATCAAACAGGCAATGTTTACTCAAGCGCTCGTTTTCCAGTTGGTTTCCATAATCAAGTTCTTTTCTCTGGCCATGCATTCCCTTACCATTCATTGAATTCTGGAGCAATTGAGGCTGAAAAGGGCGATTATTATGCTTACCAGACTTCTTTCCCCAACTACTTGAATACTGCCATGATGTCCATCTGTTTCCAGATGTACGCGGAAGCCAAGGATGTATTCGAGTTGCTAGAAATGGTCCGCTCCACCTGCCTGACTGATTACATAAGGTTGGATGGTGAGACACAGCCTCTCCAACTGATCAATCCCGCCGGTCTGTACAAGAAATACCTTACCCCTCAAAACCTTCCTACCAGCATATCGAGTGGCGAAACGGTCAATCTCGACAAGGGCTACTACAAAGGCATCCTCTTCAGTATTCCAGGCACCGAAGTCAAGATCGATGGTGAATGGATTGCCTTTGATAACAAGAACAAGGAAGTCATCCTAAGCCAGAATCCGATGAACCTGGAATGGAGACTCAACGGTGAACTCTTGAAGAAATACGGCTATACTTCGGGACAGACAGTCGAAGGCCAGATTATTACCGTCGATGATAAGTGGGGCGGACTAAGGCTTGAGATTCCGATGACGATACATGTTCGATAGGATATTGACAACGGCAGCTACTTCAGAATGGAGTGGCTGCTTTTATTATTGCTATCTTTGCATTACGACTACAAACCTTCCGCACTATGAACAGACTGACTAAACTCCTTCTTTTCTTTATCCTACCGCTTCTTTTCGCATGCACCCAGAAAGAACCTGAAGTGCAAGAGGTGCGAGTCGAATCGGTAACTCTAAGTCAGTCTTCTGCGGAAATAGAAATTGGCCAGACCCTTCAACTCAATGTCACGGTCTCTCCCTCTACGGCAACCAGGAAAGATATCACCTGGTCTTCCAATAAGTCTTCCGTGGCATCTGTAAGCTCTTCTGGTCTGGTCACGGCGGTCAGTGAAGGAACGACAACGATAACTGCCTCCGCCGATGGAAAGAAGGGAGAATGCACGGTAACGGTATTCAAGGGCTTCGTAGCGGTGTCGGAGGTCAAGTTGGGGAAGACGGAGGTGACGCTATATGTGGGTGAAGAGGAGACATTGACCGCCTCTGTTCTGCCGGATAATGCAACGGACAAAACGATTACCTGGACCTCCTCCGACAAGTCCATAGCGTCCGTAGAATCCAGCAAAGTCAAGGCGGTGAAGAAAGGTGAGGCAACGATTATGGCAAAGGCGGGTGATAAGACGGCTGAGGCAAAGATTGTGGTTCTCGCCCCTGTTTCCGGAATCACTCTCAATAAGAATCGCCTCGACTTGATCATCGGGGAGACGGAAACATTGACCGCCACCATCACTCCGGCCGATGCTGACCCGAAGGAACCCATCACTTGGACCACCTCGGATGAAACGATTGCTACGGTCGATGACGGTAAGGTTACGGCCGTCAAGGAAGGCGAAGCAACTATAACGGCTTCATCGGACGGGAAATCGGCCACCTGCATCGTCAAGGTCGATTACATCCATGTCTCC
>JAFPWG010000019.1 GCA_017395045.1 Bacteroidales bacterium | reverse complement strand
GCTCCGAGGGCGATACCGTCCGCATCATGGAAACCCGTCCGCTCAGCAAGACCAAGCGTTGGAGATTAGTTGAAATCGTTGAAAAAGTCAAGTAATTATGATACAGCAGGAAACACGTTTATCGGTGGCTGACAACAGCGGTGCGAAGGAAGTCCTCTGCATCCGCGTCCTCGGTGGTACCCGCCACCGCTACGCCTCCGTCGGCGAGACCATCGTCGTCACGGTGAAGAGCGCCATCCCCGGCGGTGACATCAAGAAAGGCACCGTCACCAAGGCCGTCGTCGTCCGCACCAAGAAGGAAATCCGTCGTGCCGACGGTTCCTATATCCGTTTCGATGACAACGCTTGCGTCCTCCTCAATGGCGCCGGCGAACTCCGCGGCACCCGTATCTTCGGCCCCGTGGCCCGCGAGCTCCGCGAGAACTACATGAAGATCGTTTCACTGGCACCGGAGGTCCTTTAATCTTTGAAGAGTATGAAAAAGTTCAATATCAAGAAAGGCGATACCGTGTATGTGAATGCCGGTAACGACAAGGGCAAGACCGGAAAGGTCCTGGAAGTGATCCGTGAAAAGGACCGCGTCCTCGTGGAAGGGATCAACATGGTGTCCAAGCACGCCAAACCGAACCCGAAGAACCCCCAGGGCGGCATCGTGAAGCAGGAAGCCCCGATCCATATTTCCAACGTCAACCTGATGGACGCCGCCGGCAAGCCGACCAAGGTCGCGCACAAGGTGGTCGACGGCAAGAAGGTCCGCATCGCTAAATCAACCGGAGAGGAGATCAAGTAACTATGGCTAAGAAGACTAACAAACCCGCGGAAGTCCAGGCACTTCCCAAAGGATATGTTCCGGACCTGAAGAAGGTCTACAAGGAGGAGATCGTTCCCGCTCTGATGAAGCAGTTCTCCTACACCACCGTGATGCAGGTTCCCCGCCTGGTCAAGATCACCCTCAACGAAGGTGTGGGTGACGCCACCCAGGACAAGAAGCTGGTCGAAGAGGCCGCCGAGGAGCTCTCCATCATTGCCGGCCAGAAGGCGGTCATCACCTCCTCCCGCAAGGATATCTCCAACTTCAAGCTCCGTAAGGGCATGCCCATCGGTGCGAAGGTCACCCTCCGCGATGTCCGCATGTACGAGTTCCTCGAGCGTCTGATGCGTGTGGCTCTCCCGCGTATCCGCGACTTCAACGGTATCTCCGAGAAGATGGACGGCCAGGGCAACTACACCCTCGGTATCAAGGAGCAGATCATTTTCCCTGAGATCGAGATCGACAAGAACCCGCGCATCCACGGTATCGAGATCACGTTCGTGACCACCGCCAATACCGACGAAGAGGCTCACGCCCTTCTCAAGGCCTTCGGTCTTCCGTTCAAGAAACATAATAACTAAGATAAGAATGGCAAAGGAATCAATGAAAGCACGCGAGGTCAAGCGCGCGAAACTCGTGGCCAAGTATGCCGCCAAGCGGGCTGCTTTGAAGGAAGCCGGCGATTACGCCGCCCTGGACAAGCTCCCGAAGAACGCGAGCCCGGTCCGTCTCCACAACCGCTGCTCCCTTACCGGTCGTCCGAAGGGATACATGCGCGACTTCGGTCTCAGCCGTATCCAGTTCCGTGAAATGGCGTCTGCCGGTCTCATCCCGGGCGTCAAGAAGGCCAGCTGGTGATAATTTTAAAAGAAAGAACCAATTATGACTGATCCTATTGCAGATTTCCTGACCAGAATCCGTAACGCTTACCTTGCCGGTAAGAAGGTCGTCGAGATCCCCGCTTCCAACATGAAGCTCTCTCTCACCAAGATTCTGTGCGAGAAAGGTTATATCCTCAGCTACAAGGTGGTCGAGGGTACCCCGTTCAATACCATCAAGATCGCGTTGAAGTATCACCCCGAGACCAAGGCCGCTGCCGTGAAGAGCATCGTCCGCGTGTCCACCCCGGGTCTTCGCAAATACGCTGACGTGAAGAGCATGCCGCGCGTCCTCAACGGCCTCGGCATCGCCATCCTCTCCACGTCCAAGGGCGTCATCACCGACAAGGAAGCCAAGGACATGAACGTCGGCGGCGAGGTGATTTGCTATGTTTATTAATATAAGAGAACACCAATACTATGTCTAGAATCGGTAAATTGCCTGTAGTCCTTCCGGCCGGTACGAAAGCTGAGCTTCTCGACGGCAACATCGTGAAGGTGAAAGGCCCTCTTGGTGAGATGTCCCAGAAAGTAGACCCGGACATCAAGGTCACCATCGAGGGAAATGAAATCAAGTTCGAGCGCCCCAGCGACCTCCCTCGTTTCCGCTCCATGCACGGCCTCTACCGCGCCCTCGTCCACAACATGGTGGTCGGCGTGTCCGAAGGTTTCACCATCAAGCAGGAGTTCGTGGGCGTGGGTTACCGCGTGGCTGCCCAGGGCCAGCTTCTGACGATGTCCCTCGGTTATTCCCACGACATCCAGATCATGCTTCCGAAGGAAGTCACCGCCGAGACCCCGCAGGTCCGCAAGGGTGAGAACCCCGTCCTGCTCCTCAAGAGCGCCGACAAACAGCTCGTGGGCCAGGTCGCGGCCAAGATCCGTTCGTTCCGTCGTCCTGAGCCTTATAAGGGCAAGGGTATCAAGTTCGCCGGCGAGACCCTGCGTCGCAAGGCCGGTAAGACTGCATCCGCTAAATAATTAGGAGGAAAGAGTTATGGCATTGAATAGAATTGAAAGAAGAAGAAGGATCCACTACAGAATCCGCAAGCACGTCAATGGCACAGCCGAGCGTCCCCGGATGGTTGTCTTCCGCTCCAACAAGCAGATCTACGTCCAGGTGATCAACGACCTCGAGGGCAAGACCCTCGTCGCCGCCGCCTCCAATGACAAGGCGCTGGCCGCCGAGACCAAGGGCAAGAACGGCATCGAGGCTGCCGCCATCGTGGGCAAGGCCATCGCCGAGCGCGCCCTCGCCGCCGGCATCAGCAAGGTCGCTTTCGACCGTGGAGGTTATCTCTTCCATGGCAGAGTGAAAAGTTTGGCAGACGCTGCCCGTGAAGGCGGCCTCATTTTCTAATCATTGAGACTATGGCAAATACGAATGTAAAAAGAGTCAAGACGTCTGACCTCGAACTGAAGGACAGGCTCGTCGCCATCAACCGCGTGACCAAGGTCACCAAGGGTGGTCGTCACTTCCGCTTTGCCGCCATCGTCGTCGTCGGCGACGAGAACGGTGTGGTGGGCTATGGTCTCGGAAAGGCCAATGAAGTCACTTCCGCGATCGCGAAGGGCGTCGAGGACGCCAAGAAGAACCTGGTGAAGATCCCGGTCATCAACACCACCATCCCGCACGAGCAGGTTTCCCGTTTCGGCGGCGCCGAGGTGTTCATGAAGCCGGCTGCTCCCGGTACCGGTGTGAAGGCCGGTGGTGCCATGCGCGCCGTCTTCGAGTCCGCCGGCATCCAGAACGTGCTCGCGAAGTCCAAGGGCTCGTCCAACCCGCACAACCTCGTGAAGGCCACGATCCAGGCCCTCACCGAGATGAGAGACGCCTACACCGTAGCCGGTCTCCGCGGCATTCCGATGAGCAAAGTGTTTAACGGATAATCAGAGAGAGACTATGGCAAAGCTTAGAATTACCCAGGTTCGGAGCAAGAACGGCGAAACCAAGCGCCAGATCGCGAACCTCCGCACTCTCGGCATCCGCAGAATGCATCAGACCGTCGAGGTCGAAGACACCCCGATCACCCGCGGCATGCTGGAGAAGGTGCAGCACCTCGTAACTTTTGAAGTAATTGACTAAGGAGGAGAGAGAGATGAAACTTGAAAATCTGAAGCCCGCCAAGGGCGCAACACACAACAGCAAGCGCGTCGGTCGCGGTCAGGGTTCCGGTAAGGGCGGCACTGCCACCCGTGGTACCAAGGGCGCCCAGGCCCGCGCCGGTTACGAGCACAAGATCGGTTTCGAAGGCGGCCAGATGCCTATCCAGCGCCGTCTGCCGAAGTTCGGCTTCAAGAACCCGACCCGCGTCGAGTATAAGGGTATCAACGTCGCCACCCTCCAGGCCCTCAGCGAGAGCAAGGGTCTCAAGGAGTTCGACGTGGAGACCTTCATCGCCTGCGGCCTCGCCTCCAAGGGTGAGCTGGTCAAGGTCCTCGGCAACGGTGAGCTTTCCGCCGCCGTGGAAGTCAAGGCCAACGCCTTCTCCAAGTCCGCTGTCGCGAAGATTGAAGCTGCCGGTGGTAAAGCAACTGTAATCGAATAAGCACAATGGCAAAGTTTGTAGAGACAATCAAGAACATCTACAAGATCGAGGAGCTGCGCAAGCGGATCGCCTATACGATCCTGCTGGTGCTGGTCTATCGCCTGGGCTGCTACATCCTCCTTCCGGGTCTGGATCCGGAGGTGCTGAAGAGCGGCCTGAAAGGGGACACCCAGTCCGGCCTGATGGGCCTGCTGAACATGTTCTCCGGCGGTGCGTTCGGCAACGCATCCATCTTCGCTCTTGGTGTGATGCCGTACATCTCGGCATCCATCGTGGTCCAGCTTCTGGGCATGTTCGTCCCTGCCTTCCGCAAGATGCAGATGGAAGGTGAGAGCGGCCGCCGGAAGATGAACCAGATCACCCGTTATCTCACGATCGCCATCCTTGCCATCCAGGGCCCTGCGTACGTGGTGGGCATGATCCCCCGCAACGCCATCGCCGTGGGTTGGTCCAGTTTCGCTTTCAACCTGGTGTCCACCATCATCCTGATGGCCGGCACGATGTTCGTGATGTGGCTCGGTGAGCGTATCACCGACCGCGGTATCGGCAACGGTATCTCCATGATCATCATGATCGGTATCGTGGCCCGTCTCCCGTATGCCCTCGTCGCCGAAATCGGCCAGAAGTTCCAGGGCAACGGCGTGGGCGGTCCGCTCATCCTCGTGGTGGAACTCGTCATCTGGTTCCTCGTCATCATCGCCGCCATCGCCATCGTGCAGGCCGTCCGCAAGGTCCCTGTGCAGTATGCGAAGCGTGTGATCGGCAACAAGCAGTACGGCGGTGTCCGCCAGTACCTCCCGCTGAAGATCAATGCCGCGGGCGTCATGCCGATCATCTTCGCCCAGGCCCTGATGATGTTCCCGATGCTGCTCGGCCGCTGGGATGCCACCCGTGGTATCGCCGCTGCTTTCTCGAGCTACACCAACGTTTGGTACAATATCGTGTTCGCCTTCCTGGTGATCGTCTTCACGTACTTCTACACCGCCGTTACCGTCAACCCGACGATGATGGCCGAAGACATGAAGAAGAACGGTGGCTTCATCCCGGGCGTCAAGCCGGGCAAGAAGACCGCCGAGTACATCGACGCCATTATGTCCCGCATCACGCTTCCGGGCTCCATCGCCCTCGCGCTGATCGCCATCATGCCTGCGTTTGCGAACATTTTCGGTATCAACAACCAGTTCGCCAGCTTCTTCGGCGGCACCTCGCTGCTGATCACGGTGGGCGTGGTCCTCGATACGCTCCAGCAGATCGAAAGCTACCTGCTGATGCGTCACTATGACGGATTGATGAAGACCGGACGCCTGACCGGGCGTTCCGGAATGTAAGTTCTTTGAAAGGAAATCACAGCGTCGAAAATGGTAAGGCCCAAGACAGAAGAGGAGATTGAACTCCTGCGGATCAACGGAGAGCTGGTGTCCCGTACACTGGCGGAGGTCGGTAAGTGGGTCGCCCCTGGTGTGACAACTGAGAAGTTGAACGAGGTGGCCGAGACCTTTATCCGTGACCACGGTGCAATCCCTTCCTTCAAAGGTTTCGAAGGCTTTCCCGCCGCGCTCTGTATCTCGGTCAACGATGTCGTCGTGCACGGTTTTCCGTCCGACTACGTCCTCAAGGAGGGCGACATCGTGTCCGTGGACTGCGGAACCCTGTACAAAGGATATAACGGTGATTCTGCGTACACCTTCCCGGTAGGGGAGGTGGACGCGGAGACCCGGAAACTCCTGGACGTCACCAAGGCGTCCCTGTACAAGGGCATCGAAGCGGCGGTGGCCGGAAACCGGACGGGCGATATCGGACACGCGGTGCAATCGTATGCGGAAAGTTACGGATTCTCCGTCGTCCGCGAGCTGGAAGGCCATGGTCTCGGCAAGGAAATGCACGAGGCCCCCGGCGTCCCCAATTACGGGAGGCAGGGACACGGCGCCCGGCTTTCGGAAGGCCTTGTGATCTGTATCGAGCCGATGATCTGCGCGGGAGGCAGGGGCGTGTATCTTGCAAGAAATGGTTGGGCAGTACATACCGCCGACCACCGGAACGCGGCTCACTACGAGCTTACGGTTGTTGTCCGTAAAGGCCGGGCCGAACAGCTTTCGACCTTCGATTTCATCGAGAAAGGAACCCTATAGTACTGATGTTGAACTTAAAGTGAATTTTGAATGTCCAAACAAGTAGCAATCGAGCAGGACGGAACGGTCATTGAAACCCTCCCCAACGCGATGTTCCGCGTGGAGTTGGAGAACGGCCACATCCTCCTCTGTAACATTTCTGGTAAGATGAGGATGAACTTTATCCATATCCTTCTCGGTGACCGGGTCAAAGTCGAGATCTCACCTTATGATTTGACAAAAGGAAGAATTTCTTTCAGATACAAATAAAAAAAGATAAAGACTATGAAAGTCAAGACCTCCATCAAGAAGCGCAGCGAAGACTGCAAGATCGTCCGGCGCAAAGGCCGTCTGTACGTGATCTGCAAGAAGAACCCCAAGTTCAAGATGCGCCAGGGTTAATAATTGTGTAACCAATAGTTTAAGACAAGAATATGGCAAGAATAGCCGGTGTTGATTTACCCAACAACAAACATGGAGAGATAGGCCTGACCTATATCTTCGGAATCGGCCGCAGCTCCGCCCGGAAGATCCTGGACACCTGTGGTATCGATCGCAGCATCAAGGTCGGTGACTGGAACGACGAACAGGTCGCCGCCATCCGTGCCCTCATCAACGAGGAGTACAAGATCGAGGGCGAACTCCGCTCCTCCGTCCAGATGGACATCAAGCGTCTGATGGACATCGGTTGCTATCGCGGCATCCGTCACCGTTCCGGACTTCCCGTTCGCGGTCAGAGCACCAAGAACAACGCCCGTACCCGTAAGGGCCGCAAGAAGACCGTCGCCAACAAGAAGAAGGCTACCAAGTAAAGACCGACGTGAATTATGGCAAAGAAAACTACAACAACTAAGAAGAGAGTTGTCAAGGTGGAAGCGTATGGCGAAGCCCATATCTCCTCGACCTTCAACAACGTGATCGTCGCCCTGACGAACGCCCAGGGCCAGGTCATCTGCTGGTCTTCCGCCGGTAAGTGCGGTTTCCGCGGATCCAAGAAGAATACCCCGTATGCCGCCCAGATGGCTGCCGAGGACGCTGCCAAGACCGCTTTCGACGCGGGCCTGCGCAAGGTCAAGTGCTACGTGAAGGGCCCGGGTGCCGGTCGTGAGTCCGCCATCCGTACCATCAACAACGCGGGTATCGTCGTCACCGAGATCATCGACGTCACCCCGATGCCGCACAACGGTTGCCGTCCGAAGGGCCGCCGTAAAGTCTAATCATCTTAAAGAAGCAGCATTATGGCAAGATATACTGGTCCTACCACCCGCATCGCCCGTAAGTTCGGCGAGCCTATCTATGGCCCTGACAAGGTCTTCGAAAAGAGAAATACCCCTCCGGGACAGCACGGTCTCGCTTCCAAGCGCAAGAAGGCCAAGGAGTACGGCACCCAGCTGAAGGAGAAGCAGAAGGTCAAGTACATGTACGGTGTCCTGGAGCGTCAGTTCCGCAACACCTACGCCAAGGCCGCCCGCATGAAGGGACAGACCGGTGAGAACCTCCTGTTCCTGCTCGAGTCCCGCCTGGACAACATCGTGTACCGTCTGGGTATCGCCCCGACCCGTGCCGCCGCCCGCCAGCTCGTCCTCCACCGCCACATCACCCTCGACGGGGCTATCTGCAACATCCCGTCCTGCCAGGTGAAGCCCGGCCAGGTGGTCGCCGTCCGCGAGCGTTCCAAGAGCCTCGAGGTCATTCAGAACAGCGTCGCCTCCGCCACCAAGTATTCCTGGCTGGAGTTCGACCCGAAGACTCTCGTGGGCAAATTCCTCAACGTCCCGGCCCGCACCGAGATTCCGGAGAACATCAACGAGCAGCTGATCGTCGATATCTACTCCAAGTAACTGTATTTAACACCAAGAAACAGCAATTATGGCAATCTTAGCATTTCAGAAACCCGACAAGGTGATCATGCTCGAAGGCACCGAGACCGTGGGTCGTTTCGAGTTCAGGCCGCTTGAGCCCGGATACGGACAGACCATCGGCAACGCCCTCCGTCGCATCCTGCTCGCCTCTTTGGAAGGTTTCGCCATCTCGCAGATCAAGGTCGCGGGTGTGAACGAGGAGTTCCAGACCATCCCCGGCGTGATCGAAGGGATGCAGGACATCATCCTGAACCTGAAGCAGGTCCGCTTCCGCAGGATGGTGGACACTGTGGACACCGAGACGGCGAACATCACGATCAGCGGCAAACAGGAGTTTACCGCCGAGGACATTTCCAAGGGATTGTCTTCTTTCAAGGTGTTGAATCCTGAGCTTCACATCTGCTCCCTCGAGCCTTCCGTCAAGATTGAAATCTCCCTGACCATCACCAAGGGCCGCGGCTTTGTCCCGGCCGAGGAGATGCGGGACGAGAACACGCCCATCGGAACCATTCCCGTGGACGCGATCTACACCCCCATCAAGAAGGTCAACTGGACGGTCGAAAACTACCGCGTCGAGCAGAAGACCGACTACGAGAAACTCCTCCTGGAGATCGTGACCGACGGTTCCATCTCCCCGGAGGCGGCCCTGCAGGACGCCGCCAACATCCTCATCTACCACTTCAAGCTGTTCACGGACGACAAGAAGATCTCCCTGGAGAACGCCGTGGAGTCCGACAGCAAGGAACTGGACGAGGAGTCGCTGCGCATGCGTCACCTGCTGCTGACCAAGCTCTCCGACATGGGTCTTTCCGTCCGCGCCTTCAATTGCCTGAAGGCCGCCGACATCGACACCTTCGCCGACCTTGTGTCCTACAGCCGCGCCGAACTGATGAAGTTCCGCAACTTCGGCCGCAAGTCCCTCAACGAGATCGACCTGCTTGTCGAGAAGATGAAGCTCAACTTCGGAATGGATGTCACCAAGTACAATATTGAACCCAAGAAAAAGATCGTTTAACCATGAGACACAATAGAAAAGTCAATCATCTCGGGCGCAAGAGCGGTCACCGCAAGGCGATGCTTTCCAACATGGCTTCTTCCCTGATCATGAACAAGCGGATCGAAACCACCGAGGCCAAGGCCAAGGCCCTGAAGCCCTACGTGGAGCCGCTCATCACCAAGTCCAAGGAAGACACCACCCACAACCGCCGCGTGGTCTTCAGCTACCTGAAGGACAAGAACGCCACCTCCGAGCTCTTCCGCACGATTGCTCCGAAGATCGCTGACCGTCCGGGTGGATACCTTCGTATCCTCCACACCGGTTTCCGTCAGGGTGACGCCAGCGAGATGGTGCTCCTCGAGTTCGTCGACTTCAACGAGGCTGCTGCCGCCGCCCCGAAGGAGAAGAAGGCGACCCGCCGTGGCCGTGCCAAGAAGGCCGAGGCCGCTCCCGCCGCCCAAGAGGCTGCCGCTGCCGAGTAATATCCCGGGATACACCGAAAAAAAGCACTTCCCATGGCGGGGAGTGCTTTTTTTGTGTCCGTTCTTGCCGCCGTCAGAAGCGGGGCGGTTCGTTCACCAGGATGCCGAAGCCGGGACGGCGAAGGTCGTCGGGCATGGGAATCGCCAGATCGGGAAGGGCGGCGCGGGTGCGGGTCGATGTGGCGGTGACCTGGTCTGGCGAGGCGCCGCCGATCAGGCCGAGCGCCGCCGCGAGCATCGTCTCGCGCGGGTCGCCCAGCTGGTAACCGTCCAGGGGATCGTCGTCCAGGTCCACGTCCGGCTTGATGCCGTCGGGCATGGAAAGGGTCACGCCGTTGCAGTCGGCATACCGGGAGAACATCACGTAGATGCCCCAGTTGCCGATGTAGGGTTGCGCACCGTCGTACACGCCTTCTTCCAGCTGGGTTTTGACGCTGTCATACCATTCCTTCGCCGCGAAAGTCAGCCCGCCGCAGTACTTGCCGTGCGTCTGCTTGCCGATGACGGTAACCTCCATATACGGACTCAGGCCGCAGATCAGGCCTTCGGAGGCCGATGCGCTGCCGGAGCCGACGAGCACGTACAGACGCTTCAGGTCGCTGTTGTTCAGGGCGGCAGGGCAGTTGACCTTGACGCCGTCCGCCACGGTGACGTCCCCGAAATCGGCCTCGAAGCAGGTGGGGTCCTCGCCCCAGGCTTCCGTCAGGAGGGCGTTGTAAACGTCAAGGAGGAATACCGATCCGGCATTCACCGCGTCCAGCGGGGCGATCATCGATCCCAGGATGGTACAAGTCTTGACATACCCGCCCCCGTTGTAGCGGAGGTCCAGGACCAGGTCTTCTATGCCCTGTGCCTTGAAGTCCGCAAAAGCGTTCATCAGCCCTTTCAGGGACAGGAGGGTAAAGCTCGTATAGTGCAGGTAGCCGACTTTTTTCCCGCCGGATTCCAGCACGCGTACTTCGTTCACGGCGTCTTCCTCCATCACTACGGGCGTGAGGGTCACGGATTTACCATCCCTGAAGGTGAGCTGGAACGGTGCACTCCCGTAAAGGCTGCTTTTCAGGATGGCGGAATAGTTGTCGGCCGTCATTTCGCTGCCGTTCACCCGGGTGAACACGTCGCCCCGCCGGAGACCGGCCTGGTCCGCCGGGGATCCGGCATACGTATAGGTGACGACGCCCACGACGTTTTTCCGGGAGGAATCGGCATAATACAGCACGAAGTCCATCCCGACCGTCTTGTACACGCCCTCGATGTTGCCGATGAGCGACTCGTAGTCGTCCGTGATCATGGTCCACCGGTCGATGTCTGCCCCCGTGGCGTCCTTGTACCGGATTTCCTTGATTTTTTCGATGGGGTCTGCGTCCGTCGCCCATGCTTTCAGGGCTTCTGAGATTTCATCGTTCCAGAGGTAATACGTGTTCATCTCGTTGAACCCGAACAGATTGACATAGTACCGGGTCCAGCGGGTCTGCTCGTCCAGCTGGTCTTCTTCAGGGGCGGGCTTGTGGCATCCCCCGAGCAGCGGGAGCATCAGGAAGAGTATCCAGAATCGCTTCATAATTACAAATATAAAAAAAATGACTGCATTATCCGTGCCGACACTTTGTCAGGAAAAACCCGGATACCGCTTATAAACCGTAACCTAATATCTGCTTCCGGTTTTAAACAGTTGTCGAACGTCCATTGTAAGTGATTGAATATAAGATATCTGCGTGCGCCTGCGGATTTGCGAATTAATAAAATTCTTTCTTTATTTGCTACAGTTAGTAGTGCGATTCAAACCGAGAACTTAAAAATACAACTGCAAATATGGACGAAATGTGTGCAAGGGTGCCTTATGTGGCGCCGGAGGCGGAAGTTTTGACCTTCGTGATGGAAGACAATGTCCTCAGCAATGAATCCGGAAGCGGTTCGGACTGGGGGACGCTGTCCCGTCGCAGGGATCAGGGATTGGATGAGTTTGAAATGGAGTAAAAGGAGGGGACCCATGAAAAAAACAGGATTCATAATCTCCCTGGCCCTCCTGAGCGGATGTGCCATCCAGGAGATCGATTTGGGCGAAGCGCCTGCTACGGGGCCGTATACGGTTCAGTTCCGTGCGACGGAGGTGGAAACCCGTACGGCGTTCGGAACGCCGGACGGGATGAGTTTCCCGACCTTATGGACGGACAATGATGCGAAAGTGTTGGTCTCGGTGAACAATGAGCCGGCCCAGGAAGCGGAGGTAATCCCTTCGCAGGACTACAAGACGGCGTTGTTCAGCGCCACCTTCGACGAGCATGCCAGCTATACTTTCTTTGCGCTCAGCCCTTCGACGGCTTCGACGGGCATGAGCCCGAGCCGGAAATCGTGGAAAGTGACGATTCCGTCGGAACAGACCCCCCTTGCAACGAGCTGTGACGAGCAAGCGCAGATCATGGCGGCCAAGACGCCGGAACTTCCTTCCGCACCGGAGAAGCTTGATCTGTCCTTCAGGCACGTGACTGCTTATATGAGTATCACGCTGAAGGGACTTCCCGCCGGTACGGAGGTGTCGTCGGTGGAATTGACGACGGGGGTCCCGCTGGTGGGCGATTTCTACTATGACTGCGACGGCGGGGTGCTGACGGACAATGGCGCTTCCAGCACGGTGACCCTGTCCACGGACGCTTCCGGCCCCGTGTGGGTGGCCTGTGCCCCGGTGGACCTTTCGGGGCAGCCGATGACGGTGACGGTCCATTCCGCGGCGGGAAACTATGTGAAGAAGGTTACGTTCCCGGAAGGCCGCGAACTGACACCGGCGATGGTCGCCCTGTTCGCGGTGGACATGTCGGGAATCGAGCCGGAATCCACTTCGACGGAAGAATACTATGAACTGGTGACGGATGCATCCACGCTGCAGGATGGGGATGAAGTGATCATTGCCAGCCCGCAATACAACTATGCAATCAGTACGACCCAGAACTCCAACAACCGTGGCCGGGCAGCCGTGACCATTGAGGACAACAAGATCCTGGTGCCCTCCTCGAGCGTCCAGATCGTTACGCTGGAATCCGCGGGTTCGGGAGTATGGTATCTGCAGGTTTCTGACGGACAGTACCTCTATACGACAAGCAGTACGAATAATTCGAAGCAGTACTTGCGTACAGGTATAAAAACACAAAGCAGTGTCTTCAATCAATGGGCGGTTTCCATCTCCAACGGAAACGCCTCGATTTCCGCAAAGGTGAACAATACGACGACGAAGTACCTCAAATACAACAATTCAAGTTCTGTCTTCGATGTGGCCACTTCTTCTCCGGGTACCGGCAACAACCGAGTCTCCCTCTATCGTAAGGTCACGCCCGCATCTTTTGAAGGCGACCCCATCCTGGACTACGAGGAATACGGTGCCTATCTGGCTGCAAACACATGGATCTATACCCCCGCTTCCGACCTTCTGAGCCGGGAGTACGGGGCGGACGATCTCTCGTTTGCCATCCTTTCGCCGTTCAAGAGCGCTATCATGGAGTTCCAGGGCATTCCCCTTTCTCTGTACAAAGGGGCCCGGTTCACACTGACGTTCAACCGTCAGGAAGACGCGATCGTCTCCGGACACGGGACCTTTGAGGTCATGGTCGTCAAAGAATCCGGCCGCAAGGTCTGGCTTTCCGACGGCAAGGGGAACGGTTTCATCATCAAGAAGTAAACGCCTATGAAAAAGATAATTGCGGCCGCCGCCATCCTTCTGTGCGCCGCGGAAGTGCTGTTCGCCGTCCCGGCCTGGCCGGGAAAGGTCGTGAAGGTCCAGCCGGACGGAAGCCGGATCGTCATCCGGATCCATGGAGACGAGTATCGAAGCTGGGTGACGAATGAGGCCGGGGACGTCCTGGAGATGAACGAAGCCGGTTTCTATGTGACGACCGGAAGGACCGTCTCGGAAGCGGCCGTCGAAAGCGACCTGGTCCGGGACGACCGTCAACCGATCGCACGGGCGCCGGGAAACGGGATGTTGCGGGCCTCCGCCTACGTGACCACGGGAACCGTCCATATTCCGGTCATTCTGGTCCAGTTCTCCGACACGACCTTCGCGTCGCGCGACCCCGTCTCGGATTTCTTCAACATGCTGAACCAGGATGATTATTCGGCCAACGGCGGAACCGGGTCGGTCCATGACTTCTATTATGAGAATTCGCATGGGAAATACAATCCCGTCTTCGACGTGTACGGTCCGGTGACCGTGGGGTCATTCGCTTCCTACGGCATCACGCAGTCGAATTACGGATCCGTCGCGCAGTCCCTGATCCAGACCGCCTGCTCGAACCTGAACGACAGGATCAATTTCGCCAATTATGATTATGACCGTGACAATACCGTGGACATGATCCTGATGTATTACGCCGGCCATAACATGGCGGAGGGAGGAGACGGCATCTGGCCGCACCGGTCCACCATCTCCTCCATAACGACCTATGACGGAAAGAGACTGGGCGCCTATTTCTGCACTTCAGAACTGAAGGGATATGAGGGGAAAGACATGTGCGGCATCGGCACGACCTGCCACGAATTCGCCCATAGCCTGGGACTTCCGGATTTCTATGATACCGACTACGAGATCAACGGGGAGGCCGGCGCCCTGTACAGCTATTCGACCATGTGTTCCGGTCCTTATCTGAACGACGGATGCACGCCGCCCTATTTCAGCCTGGAAGAGCGGATCATGCTGGGCTGGGTGGACAGCGACAGCATCGTGGAGATATCCGGTCCCGGATCCTATACGCTGGGCGCTTCCGACAACGATGTCGCTTATCAGATGAAGACGGCGACCCACGGGGAGTATTTCCTCTATGAAGCGCGTGGCTACGGACGCTGGGATGCAGCCCTTCCGGCAAAAGGCATGGTGGTCTACCATGTGGACAAGAGTACCTCCCGCAGTATTACCATCTATTACAACAGCGGAGCCCGGAGTACGACTGCAACGCCCTACAACCTGTGGACCCGCTGGAGCGACGGTTCGGTCCCTTATTACAATTCCATCAACGAGAACGGTAGCCATCCCTGCTATTATGTGATCCCGGCCATCAATACGTCGTCCCTTTATTACCATGGAGACGAAGGCTATCTGCCCTACCCGGGAGCGTCCGGGGCGAACCAGTTCGTCCCCGTGGACTGGAACGGGAACAAGTCCGGGCTGATGCTGCGGGATATCGCATACAACGCCGACGGTTCCGTTTCTTTCCAGGTCATCAATACGACCAAGGCCGTTTACGGACAGGTGGTCGATCCGGACGGGAAGCCCATTGCCGGGGCGACCGTCAGGGTGTATGGTTCGTCCAAGGGCAACCGGGCCCCGTCCGTCGTGCGAAGGTCCCTGCAGGCGCCCACGTCCGCATTGACGACGGTCACCGACGATGGCGGAAACTACTATCTGGACCTCTCCGGAGAAGGGGACGGTACATTTGAAGTCGGTGCCAGCGCGAGCGGTTATGTCTCCCACATCAAGACCGGACACGTGGACGACCTGGCTTCTTCCCTGAGGATAACGCTCTGTCCGATCGATTATATCCAGGAGTCGCTGGTGCATTACTGCGACCTGGAGGCGGAAGAGATCCACCTGTGGGGAGATGGTGCCGGGTCGGACGTGATGGCCTCCATCGGCTTCACCGAGGAGGAAATGGTGAAGTATGCGGGCCGCAAGCTGGAAACGATCCATTTTTATGCCTATGGCGGAAAGGATGCGACCACCGTCGCCTCGAAGACCTATGTCCTCGTGGAATTCGGTACGGAGCAGAAACTGTTCCTGCAAGTGGAGCCCGAGGTGAACGGCTGGACCCATGCCGATGTCTCGGAATACAATATCTGCATGCCGGAGGACACGGACGTCCATATCGGCTATGTGCTGGTCAGGCCGACCTATGATTACCCGATCACCCTGGAGACGGAGTCCGAAGTCATCAGGAACAGTTATGTCGGCTACTATGCTGCAGGGGAGGAGTCTTACTGGTACTCCACCGGCTGGAACAACATGATAGCCGTTTCCCTCTCGGACTCGGAGACCGTCCTGACCCTGGGGTACAACACCATCGACAATCCGAAGATCGGCTACTATGCCGTCGGGGAAACCTTTGTGTTCAAACTGAACGAGACGGAGGAACGGGCCGTGTCTTCCGTGGAATGGTTCTTTGACGACGAGCCCGTCACGGGCGACAGCGTCGTCCTGGAAGAAGGGAGGCATGTGGTCGAAGCCCGGATGGTCCTGGTGAACGGAAAGAGGAAGATCTTGGAGCAGGTGCTCATCGTGGAGTAAGCCGGGTAAAGTTAATAATTGACCGTCGGAATGGGAATTCCGGCGGTTTTTGTTATCTTTGCACCCCTATGTCCGAAAACAGTAAAATATATGTGGCGCCCTGCTGCCGGATCGTCGGGCTGGAATCCGAGGCCCGGTTCCTCGCTTCCGGCGGGAACGGCGGCATCGACCCCGGGACGGACGATCCCTGGGAGGATGGTTATTGATTGATGGTGAACCGGTTGAGAAGATGAAGAATGCATTGACAAGATATGGGTTCCTGGCTGTCCTCCTGTCGGTCCTTGGCCTTCCGGCCTGCCGGAACGTGGAGCAGGACTTCTCCGAACCGTCGGAAAAAACCGTCCGGTTCCTGGCCGGGATGACAGCCACGAGGACCGCTTTCGGTGAGATGAAGGATGGAGCCTACCCGACTTACTGGACGGCCCGTGATGAAGGCGTCCTGCTTTCCCTGAACTACGACAAGGCGGAGATTTCCGCCGTCACGCCGTCAGAGGACGGGGAGACGGCCTCTTTTTCCGCCACTTTCGACGCCTCTTCCGCGAAGGCGCCTTACACGTTCTACGCCGTGTCTCCGGCGTCGGCCGCCCGGGCGATCAGCCCGAGCCGCAGCGCCTGGAGCGTGAACATCGCCCCGGACCAGACTCCGCTCGGGAACTCCGTGGACGAGGCGGCACAGCTGCTCGTGGCGAGAACCGCCGCCCTGAACGTGCTCCCCGATGAGGTGGAACTCCATTTTTCGCACCTGACCGCCTACGGACGGATCACCCTGAAGGATTTAGAACTGGGGAGTGCGGAAGTAAAGTCGGTCGAATTGACCTGTTCTACTCCCCTGGTCGGCGAGTGGTACTGGCGCGAAGACGGTTCCATCGAATCCAACGGGGCCTCTTCCACCATCACCCTGCACACCGATGCTTCCGGCGACCTGTGGTTCGCCTGCGCACCGGTGGACGTATCCGGGGCCCGTTTCCGGATTTCCGTTTTTACCTCGCAAGGCGTCATCGAGAAGGAAATCACCTTTGCCGAGGGACGGAAGTTCTCCTCCGGAAAGGTGGCCCGTTTCTCCGTGGACATGTCCGGGATCGAACCCGTCGGGACCGGAGAAGCCTTCGTCCTTGTGGAGAATTCCGCCACGCTGGCGCCGGGTGACCAGGTAATCTTCCTGAACGCTTCCCGCGACCGGGCGATGGGGCCGCAGGAGAAGAACTACCGGAGTGCGGAAACGGCCGGTTTCTCGTTGGAGCACTCCCGGGTGATCCTGCAGGAAGGCAGCGCCGTCCGTGTTTTCACCGTTTCTGCGGGCGTTTCATCCGGAACGTGGTCTTTCAAGGATAAGGACGGCTATCTGGCCGCGACGCTCGTCAGCAGTAAGAACTATCTGCGTTCGGTTTCCGAGAAGGACGCTTATTCCAGTTGGACGGTGTCCGTTGCCGATGGGGGCGATGCCCTTGTCAAGGCGTCTGCGGGACAGAAAAACCTCCTGCGCTACAACCCCTCCGCACCGCGTTTCAGCTGCTATGGAAGCGGACAGGACGCCGTGCGCATCTACCGGAAAACCCAGGCGGCCGGCCCTGTGGCAGCGGATCCCCTGACCGGATCCGATGCCTACGGCAGCTATGTCTCCGGAGCGGAAAGGACCTATTCGCAGGGCGCCGACCAGATCAGCCGTTCCTATGTGGACGGGAAGCTGGTGTTCGCCATCCTGAACCCTTCCGCCAAGGAGCAGCTGGTCGTCACCGGCTACGATCCTTCGCGGGTCAAGGGTGACGCCGTAACGGTGACCTTGAATTACCGGAAAGGCAGGCAGACCATCCGGAAGGGTACCTACAATCTTACGGTCGTCGGGGAAGACGGCCCGAAAGTATGGCTCGGGGACGGCTCCGGGCAGGGTTTCATCCTCAAAAAGTAGGGACGATGAGAAGGATGGTTCTTGTGCTGGCTGCGCTGCTGGCATTCTCCCTGATGATGGACGCGGTCCCGGCGAAACGGGGACAGATCCTGTACACCCAGCCGGACGGAACGAAGATCGCCCTGTTCCGCCACGGCGACGAATTCGGGCACTGGACGACGGATGTCCACGGGAACGTGGTGCGGAAGGATGCGGACGGTTTCTACCGGACCGTAGGAGCCGGAGAGGGGCTGTCCGTCCGCCAGCGGGCCGTCCGGCGCAGGTCTGCTTTGCATGCACGGCGGGCTGCGAGGGCCGAAGGGCACATCGCTTTCGGACAGAAGCATTTCCTGGTGATCCTGGTGGCGTTCAAGGATAAGGATTTTGCCGAAGACAATCCCCGGGAAGCCTTCACCAGGCTGCTCAACGAGCCCGGTTACGGCGAGAACGGCGGTACCGGGTCGGCCCGGGATTTCTATTATGACAATTCACACGGGGACTTCGAACCCGTCTTCGATGTCTTCGGTCCCGTGAAGCTGGACAACGAGTATTCCTACTATGGCGGCAACGACAGCGACGGTTATGACCTGCGCCCCGAACAGGCTGTCGTTGATGGATGCAAGGGACTGGACGCCGACATCGACTTTTCCCGGTACGACAACGACGGCGACGGGACCGTGGACCTGGTCTTCATGTACTACGCCGGCTACGGCGAAGCGGATTCGAGCGACGAGGATTCCATCTGGCCGCACCAGTGGGATCTGGGCAGCGCCGGGTCGTCCTTGAGCCTGGACGGGGTCACGATCAGCCGGTACGCCTGCTCGAACGAGCTGAATCCGAGTGACGTGATGGGCGGCATCGGCACGGTGTGCCACGAATTCGGGCACGCGATGGGCCTGCCGGACATGTATGACACCGACGGTGAGGACAACGGCAGCGCGGAGGGTCTCTATGACTTCTCCACGATGTGCGGCGGATGCTACAACAACAACAGCCGGACGCCGCCTTATTTCAACATCGAAGAGCGGATCATCCTGGGCTGGCTGGACGACAGCGTGTATTCCGAATTCGGGAAGAGCGGTACCTATACGATCGCCCCGGTGGACGGGAACGTGGCTTACCGGACCTTCACCGACATGGACGGGGAGTATTTCGTCTATGAAAACCGCTCCCCGGTGGGCTGGGATGCCTACCTGCCGGCTTTCGGCATGCTGGCATACCATGTGGACAAATCCTCCCGCGTCGTGTATGGGGGCGTAACGGCCCGGGAACTGTGGGAGAACTGGGGCTGGTACAACGCCCTGAACGCCGTGGGCAATCATCCGTGCTTCTACGTGGTCCCCGCGAAGGATCCGACCAATCTCGGGTACGGGCGGAGGTACTATTCCGGATACGGATACTATTTCATGTCCGAGTATTATGAATATCTGCCGTTCCCGGGCGGTGCTACCTCCTATACTCCCGAAAGCTGGAATGGCGTTCAGGGTGATATTTCTTTTGAGGACATTTCCTACAGGAACAACCTGGTCACCCTGTCGGCTTATGTCCCGACCGGCGAGCTGGACTTCTGCTTCATCGCGGACGAAGGCGCTTACCGGGCAGGCGACCGGTTCACTTTCACGCTGGTGGAACCGGAGGAAGGCAACCATCCCGAATCGGTGGCCTGGTACTTCGACGACGAGCCCGCGGGAGCCGATTCCGTGACCCTCACATCCGGGAGACATGTCGTGGAAGCGCGCCTGTCCTTTGCCGGCGGACGCACCGAACGCGTTACCCTCGAGATCACGGTGGAATAGCATTGATAGCATTTTGTGGACGGCTTTCCGGAGACGGAAGGCCGTTTTTTTGTCCGTTCCCATCCGTTTTTCAAGGATTTTATTTATATTTGGTTGTTAAAACAAAAACACCAATAAACGATACAAACATGCGTAAAATCTTTTGTATGGTCGCTCTCGTGCTGCTGACTTCATCGGCGGCATGGGCGCAGCAGGCGGTCAAGTACAACCAGTACGGCGTTGCCGTGCAGTCCGACCGTCTGGACGCGGAGGCCCAGGACGGCATCCTGGTCCTGGCTTCTCCCACCTCCGCTTACAAGCTTTGGTTCGACATCCGGGTCCAGGCCGACGGCGCCGTCTTCTTCGGCGCTCCCGATTATGCCGACCCGATCGGCAACGGCACCAGCATCCGCCGTGCGCGTTTCGCCGTGAAGGGCCAGATCGACGAGAACTGGTACGGCGAATTCGACATGGACCTCGCGAACGGACTCGTCGAGCTGAAAGACGCCATCGTCCGCTATACCGGCATCCCGAACCTGGAACTCCAGGTGGGTAACTTCAAGGAGAACTTCTCCATCCAGCGCAACACCACTTCCCGCTATCTCCAGTTCATGGAGCGTCCGATGGTGTGCTCCGCCCTGACCCCGTCCCGTCATCTGGGCATCAACGCCAAGTATGCGAAGGATTGGCTCTGGCTCAGCGCAGGAGCCTTCACCCAGGAGGTCGCCGGTAGTGAGGAGTGGACCAACGTGGCCGACAACAACAAGGATTTCGGCCGCAACGCCGGCTACTCGCTGACCACGAAGCTGGTCATCCGCCCGCTCTACAAGCTGGACAACGCCAGCCTGCACATCGGCGCCGCCTATTCCTACCGCACCCCGAAGGTGAGCATGGCCACCGGCGAGTGGGGCACCTACCGTGCCAGCTCCCGCAATTCCACCAGCATCAACCGCAAGAAATACCTGGACACCAATAACCTGAAGGATTACGACCACAACAATCTGTGGACCGTGGAACTCGCCGGTCACTGGGACGGTATCCGCTATGAGGCCGCCTACGTCGCCGACAATGTCCGGTTCAAGTCCAAAGACGCCATCCCCGTGAACCTCAGTGGCTGGTATGCCCAGGTGGGCTACCTCCTCTTCGGCGGCAAGCAGCGCTACGATGCCAACGGCGCCAAGTACACCCGGATCAAGCCCGGCAAGAAGTGGGGTGACGTGGAAATGTGCTTCCGCTACGAGTTCATCGACCTCAACTTCCCGAAGGCCAACGTGTACGGCGGCAGCGCCGAAGCCTACGCCGTGGGCCTCAACTGGTGGGTGAACAACAACGTGAAGATGCAACTCAACTACCAGTTCAACAACAACGACCGTTACGCCAACGGCAAGGACAAGCTCTTCGTGGGCCTGGATCCGGCTGGGCAGCCGACTCGCGACTATACCAAGGTTGCTACGGAGACCGGCAAGGCAGGCGTGGACTACCATATGCTCGCCCTCCGTTTCGAAATCGACTTCTAAACCCTTAAATGACCTTGATTATGAAAAAGATAATGTTCATCGCGGCGGCGTTCCTCGCTTTCACCGGGTGCGTGAAGGACGAACTGTTCAAGGGCCCTTCGAGCATCGACAAGGTGGTTTTCACTCCTGAGGCTCCGACCTCCATCTCCGACGTGACCGTGACCGCCACCGTGTCCGGCCTCCAGAAGGTGACTTCCGCCACCCTCAAGTATAACGGCACGGATGTATCGATGTCCGGTTCCGGCGATTCCTATACCGCGACCATTCCCGCCCAGCCCGACGGCACGAATGTCGAATTCACCGTGACCGTTAAGAACGAAGCGGGTTTCGAGACGGTTTCCGACAAGTTCTCCTACAAGGTGGGCGATCCCGCCACCGACTGGAGTAAACTCAAACTGAACGAGGTCTACGGCGCCGGTGCCGACGAGGAGAAGTTCTTCGAACTGTACAACGCCGGTGATTATCCCATCAAACTGACCGGCGTCACCATTAACAAGGATGAGGAACTTACCTGGACCGGCATCGACGGCGAGGTAGTGCCCGCCAAGGGCTTCTTCGCCATCGTCGGCGGCAAGGGAACGACCGAGAGAGGCTTCTCCAGCGGTTTCTCCGCCAAGAAGGCGGTCCTGATCGAACTGTTCGATACCAAGGGCAACAAGATCGACTACTTCCAGCGCGGTGAGAAGGGAGATGCCTGGGGCGCGTCTCTCCCCAACAATAAGGGCTCCTGGAGCCGTATCCCCGACGGAACCGGCAAGTGGATGATGACTGCCGCCTTCACCCCCGACATGGCCAACTCCACGGAAGGCGAAGAGGATCCTGACGTGAAACAATAAACCCTAAATCGACAAGATAAAATGGCTGAACTGAAAATCGGTGAACAGTCGAAACCCCGCTTCGAGTTCCGGAGTTTCGGCCAGTGCTTCTGCCAGGCGCACAAGCGGATGGCCCGCCTGTCCGTTCCCGTCCCCGAGAAGGTCTGGGAGCGCTCGAGCGACGAAATCTACATCATCTCCGCCAAGAACGACATCAACAATACCAAGATCCGCGACGGCAAGATGGACATCAAGACCTATGTCCAGACCGTGGACGGCCTCGAGCAGTGGAATCCCCTCATGAAGGGCGAGTTCCCGATCTCCCGCGAGGTGCTGGAGAAGGAGGTCTTCCCGGCCTTCATGGTGGAGATGCCCAAGCTGGACAAGGACACCTACACGTATGAGGAGTTCATCGCCATGGTCAAGGCCTGCCCGGACCTCGCCGCGGTGCGCGTGCACAAGCAGCGCTTCGGCTACATGGTGAACAACACCATCTGCGAGGTGGGCAACGTCCTGATCAACGGCGCGAAGGTGGTCACCATCAACTCCGAATCCACGGAGATCGAGGACATCAAGAAGACCATCGCGGACTGCGGTCTCGAGGGCGTGGAGAACATCAATTACCTCCAGGCCATCAAGCGCGTGATCGGCATGATCGACAAACCCTTAGCGAACGAGTAACATGGCACAGGAAATCGAGAAAAAGTTTCTGGTAAAGGGCGACTTCAAGGCCGATGCCTTCAAGGCCACCCGCATCACCCAGGGCTACCTCTCCAGCGTTCCGGAGCGCACCGTGCGCATCCGCGTGAAAGGGGATAAAGGCTTCATCACCGTCAAGGGCATCGGCAACGCTTCCGGCGCCGCGCGTTTCGAGTGGGAGAAGGAAATCCCGGTCGAGGACGTGAAGGCCCTGCTGGACCTGGCCGAACCCGGCGTCATCGACAAGACCCGCTATCTCGTCAGGAACACGGACGGGAAGCATGTCTGGGAAGTCGATGAGTTCTACGGCGACAACGACGGCCTCACCGTGGCCGAAGTGGAGCTCGCCGACGAGAACGAGCCCTTCGACAAGCCCGAGTGGCTGGGAGAGGAAGTGACGGGCGACCCGAAGTACTTCAACTCCATGCTCATGAAGAACCCATACAAGAACTGGAAGTAATCCTATGGAATCGGCAGAGGACAAGACGAAGGCGGCGGCGTTCGACCCGCTGGACATGAACAACTACAAGGTTGAGAAACTGCCCAAGATGCAGAAGTCGAAGTTCGAGGTGTGGATGGCCCGGCTGGGCGGTCCGCTCGCGATCGTCGCCTTCGTCTGGATCTGCTGGTTCTGCCACATCGGCTTCATCGACAACCTGGACACGGGCCTGCTGGCATCATCGGCGCAGAAACGGCTCGACGCCCTGGGGCTGGACGGCTTCATCCGCGCGAACTACGCGATGCTGGCCATCTTCGTCGCGAGCCTGATTCTCTGGATGACGGAAGCCCTGCCGAACTACCTGACTTCCCTCATCCTCATCCTGGGCGTGGTCCTGTTCAACGTGACGACGCAGAAAGAGGCCCTTGCCCAGCTCGGCCACCCTGTGATGTGGCTGAATATCCTGAGTTTCGTACTGGCATCCATGCTCGTGAAGACGCGCTTCGCCAAGCGGCTTGCCCTGGCCTTCGTCATCAAGTTCGGCAAGAGCGCCAAGGGCGTACTGTGGAGTTTCCTGGTGATCAACCTGGTGCTGTCGGCCTTCATTTCGGCCACGACGGTGAAGGCGACCATCATGCTCCCGATCTTCATGGTCATCTGCGCCATCTACGGGGCCTCCGGCGGCCACCGCAACAACTTTGGCCGCAACCTCGTGATCCAGAACCTGTTCCAGGTCAATATCGGCGCGAACGCCTTCTATACGGGTTCGGGCGCGCACCTGCTGGCCATCTCCCTGATCGCCGGCTTCGTGGGCTCCTGCAACTTCGGTTACAAGGAATGGCTCGTAGCCGTGGGCCCCATGAGCATCATCATCCTGGTGGTAGGCCTTCTGCTGGGCATGTACGTCTTCTTCCCGATGAAGAAGGAGGAGCAGAAGCCCCAGATCGAAGGCGGCATCGACCGTCTCCGGGACGAACTGGCCACCATGGGGAAGATGTCGAAGGAAGAGTGGAAGGCCGTGGGTATCTTCCTCGTCGTCCTGTTCCTGTGGGTGACGAAGGGATCGTTCCATAACATCGACGAGACCATCGTCGCCCTGATCGGCGCCGTCCTGGCCCTGATTCCGGGCATCGGCGTGGTCAAATGGAACGATGTGGACATTCCCTGGCACCTGATGCTCTTCTCTGCCGGTGCGTATGTCCTCGGAAGCGGCCTGAACGCCACCGACCTTCCGAATACGATGGTCAATGCGGCCTTCGATTCGATGGGCATCACGGCCGACACGCCGTTCTGGGTCCTGTATGTGATCCTCACGTTCCTGATGATGTACTCCGGCCTGGTGTTCCAGAGCAAGACTATCCGAACGATGGTGTTCGTTCCCATCGCCCTGGGCGTGGAGAAGCGTTTCGGCTTCCCGCCGATGAGTCTCGCCCTCCCGGTGTCGATGCTCATCGAGCACTGTTACGTCCTGCCCTTCAACAGCAAACCGGCGGCCCTCCTGTACAATACCAACCAGTACAGCCAGACCGACGCCTTCAAGTTCGGAATCACGATGATGACCTTCTCCTGGGTGCTGATCCTCCTCTTCGGGGCGACCGTCCTCAAGTGGCTGCACATCACGCCCGGACTGTTTTAACCTGCTTTTTTATGGAAATTGACTGGAATTTGATTCTCCGTCTCGTGATGGCCGGCCTGATGGGCGGCCTCATCGGTTTCGAAAGGGAATTGCGTGCGAAGGAGGCCGGTCTCCGGACGCACTTTATCGTCGCGCTGGGCAGCGCGCTGTTCATGATCATCTCGCAATACGCCTTCTCCGACAAGTTCGATTCGTCCCGGGTTGCCGCGCAGGTGGTGTCCGGCATCGGCTTCATCGGCGCCGGCGTGATCATCTTCCAGAAGAACGTCGTCCGCGGTGTGACCACGGCCGCCGGCCTGTGGGTGTCCGCGGCCATCGGTCTCGCCTGCGGGGCGGAGATGTACGTGGTCGCCGGCGCGGCCACGCTGATGACGGCCCTTTGCCTGGAAGCGATGCATTTCTTCCACCGGCACATCGCCGAAAAGGTGGTGGAGGTGACGCTTTCCGCCACGGAGGAAGCGGACCGGGTGGCCATCCTTGAAAAGCTGAAGGCTGAGAAACTGAACGTGGAGGCGTATTCCGTTTCCGGTGGAAAGGTCCACCTTTCCCTGCGGATGCGGACGAAGAACTATGTGGAAACCCTCCGCAAGTTCGTCAACCAGCTGGACGGCTTCACCATTGAAGACCTATACTAACCACTCATAAACTATGACTGCACTTTTCTATCTGGTTCCCGCCGCCTCCGTGGTGGCACTCCTGTTTGCCTGGATCTTCTTCCGGCAGATGAAGAAGGAGAGTGAGGGAACTCCAACGATGAAGGAGATCGCCCAGTACGTCCGGGAGGGGGCGATGGCGTACCTGAAACAACAGTACAAGGTTGTTATTATCGTATTCGCTGTCCTGGCTGCATTGTTTGCAGTCCTGGCCTACGGATTCGGCGTCCAGAACCCCTGGGTGCCGTTCGCGTTCCTGACGGGCGGTTTCTTCTCCGGCCTCGCCGGTTATGTGGGCATGCGTACGGCCACGTATGCATCGGCCCGCACGGCCAACGCGACGATGCGTTCGCTGAACGGCGGCCTGAAGATTGCGTTCCGCAGCGGCGCCGTGATGGGCCTCACCGTCGTGGGCCTGGGCCTGCTGGACATTTCCATCTGGTGGCTGATCCTGCGCGCGTTCGTGCACGAAGCTTCTGATGCACAAACGCTTGTGGTGATTACCACGACGATGCTTACCTTCGGAATGGGTGCTTCCACCCAGGCGCTGTTCGCCCGTGTGGGCGGCGGCATCTACACGAAGGCTGCCGACGTGGGCGCCGACATCGTGGGCAAGGTGGAACAGGACATCCCGGAGGACGATCCCCGGAACCCCGCCACCATCGCCGACAACGTAGGTGACAACGTGGGCGACGTGGCCGGCATGGGCGCCGACCTGTACGAGTCCTACTGCGGATCTATCCTGGCGACGATGGCCCTCGGTGCCTCGGCCTTCTTCTCCTCCGGCACCGACGTGCAGCTCCGCGCCATCTTCGCTCCGATGCTCATCGCGGCCATCGGCGTGGTCCTGTCCATCCTGGGCATCTTCACCGTCCGGACGAAAGAGGGAGCCGGCCTGAAGGACCTGCTGAAGTCCCTCAGCGTGGGGACGAACCTGTCGGCCGTGCTCATCGGCCTCCTGACCTTCGGCGTGTTCTACATCCTGGGCTTCAAATCCGCCAATGGCCTTCCGGAGTGGTGGCAGCTTTCGCTGTCGGTCATTTCCGGCCTGCTGGCGGGCGTGGTTATCGGCAAGGTGACGGAGTACTATACTTCCCATTCGTACAAACCCACGCAGAAGCTGGCGGAGAGCGCGAAGACCGGTCCTGCGACCGTCATCATCAACGGGGTGGGCCTGGGCATGATCTCCACGGCCGTTCCGGTCGTGACCATTGCCTGCGCCATTCTGCTCGCCTACGGATTCGCGACGGGCTTCCACTTCTCCACGGAAACCCTTTCGCTGGGCCTGTACGGCATCTCCATCGCCGCGGTGGGCATGCTCTCCACCCTGGGCATCACCCTGGCGACCGACGCCTACGGCCCCATCGCCGACAATGCCGGCGGCAACGCGCAGATGTCAGAACTGGACCCCTCCGTCCGTGAGAAGACGGATATCCTGGACTCCCTGGGCAATACCACCGCCGCGACGGGCAAGGGCTTCGCCATCGGCTCCGCCGCCCTTACCGCCCTGGCGCTCCTGGCTTCTTACATCGAAGAGATCAAGATCGGCCTCGGGCATATCGGAAAGGATGTGCTGCAGGTCGGGGACCGGGCGGTTGCAACCGTGTCCGCCACGATTACGGACATCGTTGAGTATTATGATATTACCCTGATGAATCCGAAGGTGCTCGTGGGCGTTTTCATCGGTGCGATGATGGCCTTCCTGTTCTGTGGCCTCACGATGAACGCCGTGGGTCGTGCGGCCGAGAAGATGGTCGTGGAGGTCCGCCGCCAGTTCCGGGAGATTGCGGGTATCCTGGAAGGGAAACAGCGCCCTGACTACACTTCCTGCGTGCGCATTTCCACCAAGGCGGCACAGCACGAGATGGTTTTCCCTTCCGTACTCGCCATCGTAGCGCCGATGCTGGTGGGTGTCCTGTTGGGCCCTGCGGGCGTGATCGGCCTGCTGGCCGGCGGCCTGGGTGCCGGTTTCGTACTGGCAATCTTCCTGGCCAACTCCGGCGGCGCCTGGGACAACGCGAAGAAATATGTGGAGGAAGGCTACTTCGGCGGCAAGAATTCCCCCAGCCATCACGCGACCGTCGTGGGCGACACCGTGGGCGATCCTTTCAAGGACACCTCCGGACCGACCCTGAACATCATGATCAAACTTATGTCAATGGTTTCCATCGTCATGG
>JAFPWG010000018.1 GCA_017395045.1 Bacteroidales bacterium | reverse complement strand
TTTCTGCGACACTCCTGGTCCTTGCATTGACGTTTTTGGCATCCGGCTGCGAGGATGGAACAAGGAAAAGGCCCAGCGACTCATACTTCCGGACCCCGTTCATATAGATGTCGAGGTATAGACTGATGCTCCCGCCCTTTAATTCCCGTTCCCGGATCCGGACTGGCTCCTTTACTTTCAGCTCTTTCTTTTTCCTGCCCATTCTACTTGGTTCGATTTGTTTAGACAGGGTCAAACAATCGCCCCGTCCCGACCGCTAAGATAACACTTTATTTTGTTTTGCGTAACAAAAATGCAACAAAAATGCACCGAAAATCGCTGAACTACCGAAAACGGTGAAACAATAGTAAATCTACGTAATACGCTAATATACAATTTGATTTGTTCGCTTTTGTTGGATATGTTTTGATATAGTTTCAGTTTCTCACGCCTATACTTCGTGGGATTCTACGTGCTCCTCCTGTTCGACATCGTCCTGACGATCCAGGTGGAGAACCTCACGGCCATCACGGCCAGCGAGGCGACGATGGCTGCGTTCCTGCAGAACGCCTTCTTCTCCGCCGGTTACCTGATGGCGGCGAGCATCGTGGCCCTGAAGTGCCTGAATCTCGTCCCGGACCTCGCGGCCTGGATGATTCCGGAGGGCGACACGGCCTTCTCCACCCGAAACTTCGGCGAGGGCGTGGCCCAACAGGCGAAGAGCACGGCGACGGGTATGCTCAGCGGACACATCATATGACAACGATAAAACTAGCGATATGGTAATCAAGAACCTTGAAAACAAGATCAGGCTGGTCGGCATCATCTGCGGGCTGTTCCTGCTCGGCTGCATCATCATCAGCGTGGCAAGCATACTCACGGCCCGAGGGATGGTGTCCGACGCGCACAAGAAAGTGTACGTTCTGGACGGCAACGTCCCGATCCTTGTCGAGCGCAGCTCGATGGACGAGACGCTGGAGGTCGAGGCGAAGAGCCACGTGGAGATGTTCCACCATTACTTCTTCACCCTGGCTCCTGACGACAAGTACATCAAGTACACGATGGAGAAGGCCATGTATCTCGTGGACGAGACGGGCCTTGCGCAGTACAACACCCTCAAAGAGAAGGGTTTCTACTCGAACATCATGGGTACGAGCGCAGTCTTCAGCATCTACTGCGACTCCATCCGGGTGGACACCAAGAACATGGAGTTCACCTACTACGGCAGGCAGCGCATCGAGCGCCGCAGCAGCATCCTGATGCGCGAGCTCGTCACAGCCGGACAGCTCCGCCGGGTCCCCCGCACGGACAACAACCCGCACGGGCTTCTTATTGTGAACTGGCGGACGCTGCTGAACAAGGACATCGAACAGAAGAACAAGTCAAGCTACTAACGATATGGGAAAGTGGAAGAACATCATCCTGGGCGAGAAGATGCCCGACAAGGATGACCCCAAGTACAGGGAGAAGTACGAGAAGGACGTAGAAGCCGGGCGCAAGTTCGCCCGTATGACCCGCATCGACCGCCTTGCCGGTCATGTCCAGAGGTTCGCCGAGAAGCACCGCGGGGTGTTCCTCGGCATCGTCATGGCCATCGTCCTGGGCTGCCTCGCCGTGAACATCTACCATTTCACGCGGGCGTACAGGGCGCACCGGGAGCAGAAGGTCTCCTCGCAGGAAGCCTCCCGGATGCTCCGTGAAGGGCTGGACAACGCACATACCATGATACCAATCCAAAAGAATGAAGATGGAAAAGATCAAGATTAACTTCAAGCAGCCGAAGTACATCCTTCCGGCTATCCTGTACCCGCTCCTGCTGGCCACGGGTTACTTCTTCATCGATATGTTCCATACGAAGAAGGCCGACCTGGGGGATCCTTCGATGCAGGTGACGGAGTACCTGAACCCCTATCTCCCGCAGCCGAAGGTGAAGGATGACCTGGGAGGCAAGTACGAGAACATGCTCCGTTCCTACGGAAGGATAGACGACCTGACCGCCGTCGATATCATCGACCGTGAGGACACGGATGCTGACAAGGAGGAGTACGAATCCAAGTACTCCGAAGATGAGCGCCAGGCCATCGACGACAAGGCCGCCGCTGCGCAGGAGCGCGACAAGGAGATGGAGGAGCAGCTCCGGCAGAGTGCCAGCCGTGCCGCCGCCCTGCAGCAACAGGGCGAGGATTACCCTTTCCCGCTCACCGAGAGCGAGCGGCTCATCCAGAGCCAGCAGCGGGAGCGGGCCTTGAGGGAGGAACTCGAAGCCGCCCTCGCACAGCTGCGTGAGCAGAGCGCTGCGCAGGTGACGGGATCCCCCGCCCCTGCGGCCGACCCCGAACCTTCGCGTGCCGTGAGTGCTCCGGAGGAGGACGATCCCGCAATGGTAGTGAGGCGTGTCCGGCAGAGCTCGGACTATTTCCATACCGTTTCGGAGAACGACCCGCAGCCGGATCTCATCAAGGCAATCATCGATGAGGACCTCAAGGCCGTGGACGGCAGCCGCGTGCGGCTCCGCCTGCTGGATGACGTCCAGATCGGGAATCTCTTCATGCCCAAGGGCAGCTACATCTATGCCATCATGAGCGGCTTCTCGTCGCAAAGGGTGAAGGGAACGGTGAAGAGCATCCTCCTCTATGATGAGATCGTCAAGGTCAACCTGTCGCTCTACGACACCGACGGCCTGGAAGGACTCTACGTCCCTTCGAGCTCGTTCCGCGAGACGGCCCGTGACGTGGCCAGCGGTGCGGTCGGGAGCTCCATGAGCATCAATAACGGCAGCTCCTCCAACGCCCTCTCCCAGTGGGGCATGCAGGCCGTGCAGAACGCCTATCAGCGGACTACGAGCGCTGTCGGCAAGGTTATCCGGAAGAACACCGCACACCTCAAGTACGGTACGTTCGTGTACCTCGTGAACGGTAATCAGACAAGAAACGAATAAACAATATCACAATGAAAATCAAGATTTTAATCGCATTCTTCTTATGCATCGCTTCGGCTTCCCTGCTCTGTGCCCAGGAGACGGCCTCCGGGCTTGAACTGCTCACCGTCAACGACCAGGTCACGACGGTCATCACGGCGACGGAGCCCATCCGTTTCGTGGACATCTCCACGGGCAAGGTGGCCGGTGACCAGCCCCTCTCGAACACGCTCCGTCTCAAGCCCAAGGAGGGTGCCGACGTCAATGCCGACGGCGACGTCCTCGCCGTCGTCACCGTCATCACCGAGCGTTACCGTGTCCAGTACGGTCTCATTTACACGACCAGGATGAACGAGGCCGTGACGGAGAAGACCATCCTCCAGACGGAGGCCCTGCCGTACAACAACCCGGCGGTGTCCATGTCCACGGAGGAGATGGCCCGCTTCGCCAGAAGGGTCTGGGACTCCCCTGCCAGGTACCGGAACGTAGGTGCAAGGAAGCATCACATGAACATCCGGCTGAACAACATCTACAGCGCCGGTGAGTATTTCTTCATCGACTTCAGCGTTCAGAACCGTACGAACATCCGCTTCGACATCGACCAGATCCGAGTGAAGGTCGAGGACAAGCGCCAGACCAGGGCTGCCAACTGCCAGAGCATCGAGATTACGCCTGCCATGATACTGGAGAACTCCAGCACGTTCCTGCATGGCTACAGGAACGTCATCGTCCTGAAGAAGCTCACCTTCCCGAACGACAAGGTGCTCACCATCGAGATGTCTGAGAAGCAGATCAGCGGGCGCACCATCACGCTGTCCATTGACTACGAAGACGTGCTGTATGCGGATTCATTCAGTGAAACACTTCTGGAGGAGGACTAGCGTATGAGAAGGATTTTGATGATTGCCGTCGTGCTGCTTTCAACGGTACTGGTCAAGGCTCAGGACAATTCCAACCGCATCGGTGTTGGGCTGGGCGGATTCTACCGTCCCGCTGCTTCCGCTACCCTATTCTGGGAGCACGAGACGCACTACCACAATGCATGGGAGTTCTTCGCTGAAGGGAGGGTGCTCTTCCCGGACGATCTGTCCCAAGTGTCATGGCTCTGGGACAGCAGCGGAAAGCAATGGGGTGTGGGCGCCGCCTGGAAGCCCTGCCTCTACCGGGCGCGGAACCGTTACGGCTCAGCCCGTATCGGAGTGAGCCTAGGAGCAGCTCCGTCTGATTTCCTGGCAGGGATCCATGCCGGATGGCAGCACAGCTATGCACTGAGAAGAGGCTGGCAGTTCTACTGGCAAGCCGGAGTGGACGTGATGCTCCCGAAGAGGGGCGACCTTTTCAGGGTCGGTGCGGGAGTCGGAATCAAGATGCCGGTGAGGATCAGATGATGATCGTCTCGGCCATCATAGCCTTTATCCTGAGATACAGGGAACGCCATGGAAGAAAGTAAGGACCTCATCACCGGATACAAGATCTTCAGGAGCCTCGTCTACGTGTCGCTAGTCCTGGAGTTCTTCCTCTATGCCGTCGATCCCGCCGTGCTGGATTTCTGGGGCGGCATCCTCGTGGACCTGCACGGAAGGATGAAGCGCTGGTTCATCTACGCCGACGGGAACCTCATATGGAGCAAGGTCGCTACCCTGCTGATGATCTGCATCACCTGCATCGGTACCAGGAACAAGAAGCAGCTGGAGTTCGATGCCCGCAGGATGGTCCTCTACCCCCTCGTGTCGGGTATTTTCATCGTGGTCCTGTCCGTCTGGCTCTTCGGCCATTCGATGAAGCCGCTCCTCTATACCGTTCCGCTGAACAGGTGGCTCTACATGGCAGCATCCGTCATCGGAACGGTCCTCGTCCACATCGCCCTGGACAACATCTCGAAGTTCCTCAAGGAGGGCTTGATGAAGGACCGGTTCAACTACGAGAACGAGTCGTTCATACAGTGCGAGGAGCTCATCGACAACAAGTACAGCGTCAATGTGCCGATGCGCTATTACTACAAGGGCAAGTTCCGAAAGGGCTGGGTGAATATCGTAAACCCGTTCCGCGGTACCTGGGTCGTCGGTACGCCGGGCTCCGGTAAGACCTTCTCGATCATCGAGCCGTTCATCCGGCAGCACAGCGCCAAGGGCTTCGCGATGGTGGTGTACGACTACAAGTTCCCCACCCTCGCCAGGAAGCTCTATTACCATTACCGGCTCAACCTCCAGCGGAAGAAGATCCCCGCGAACTTCTCTTTCAACGTCATCAACTTCGTGGATGTCGAGTACTCCAAGCGTGTCAATCCTATCCAGCTCAAGTACATCAACAACCTCGCGGCGGCCAGCGAGACAGCCGAGACCCTGCTGGACTCCCTCCAGAAGGGCAAGAAGGAAGGTGGCGGCGGGTCCGACCAGTTCTTCCAGACCTCGGCCGTGAACTTCCTCGCGGCCTGCATCTTCTTTTTCTGCAACTGGGACAAGATGCCCTATGACAAGGACCGCAAGCCGCTTGTCCCGGAGTACGTCACGGATCCCCAGACCGGGCAGAAGGTCCTCACCGGCATTGTCCGGGATTCCGACGGGCTCGTCGTGCAGCCCGCCTACTGGCTGGGCCGGTACTCCGACATGCCGCATATCCTGTCGTTCTTGAACAAGGACTACCAGACCATCTTCGACGTACTGCAGACCGACCCGGAGGTACTGCCTCTGCTGGGTCCGTTCCAGACCGCCTTGAAGAACAAGGCCTTCGAGCAGCTCGAAGGTATGATCGGCACGCTCCGCGTCTACACGTCCCGTCTGGCGACGAAGGAGTCCTACTGGATCTTCCACCGCAACGGGGACGATTTCGACCTGAAGGTCAGCGACCCGGAGCATCCCAGTTACCTGCTCATCGCCAATGATCCTGAGATGGAGAGTATCATCGGCGCCCTAAACGCGTTGATCTTGAACCGTCTGGTGACCCGTGTGAACACCGGTCAGGGCAAGAACGTCCCGGTGAGCATCATCGTGGATGAGCTCCCTACCCTGTATTTCCATAAGATCGACCGCCTCATCGGCACGGCCCGAAGCAACAAGGTCAGCGTGACCCTGGGCTTCCAGGAACTGCCGCAGCTGGAGAGCGACTACGGCAAGGTGGGCATGCAGAAGGTCATCACGACCGTGGGCAACGTCGTCAGCGGCTCCGCCCGCGCCAAGGAGACGCTGGAGTGGCTTTCGAACGACATCTTCGGAAAGGTCGTGCAGCTGAAGAAGGGCGTCACCATCGACCGCGACCGCACTTCGATCAACCTGAACGAGAATATGGACAGCCTGGTCCCGGCGTCGAAGATATCCGACATGCCGACAGGCTGGATCTGCGGCCAGACCGCGAGGGATTTTGTGAAGACCAAGACCGGCAAGGGCGGCACGATGAACATCCAGAAGAGCGAGGAGTTCCAGACCTCGAAGTTCTTCTGCAAGACGGACTTCGACATGAAGGAGATCAGTGAGGAGGAAAAGCACTACACCGATCTTCCCAAGTTCTACACCTTCGGCACCAAGGAGCAGAAGGAGCGGATCCTCTATGAGAACTTCGTGAAGGTCAACCAGGATGTCGAGAAGATGTGCAACGAGATCATGCAGTTCGCCAAGAAATGACCCGGACAGCTAATCTAATAGAGGAATCCGAATGCCCAGAGTGGAATCTTCCGAAACACGGCACTCTCGATGCCATCGGCCGCAACATAGCCCTCCTTCTCGTCCTTTACCTGGCTGAATCCCTTGTCCGGTCCGCCTACTTCGATCACTTGGTTCCCGTCAATCTTGAAATCTCCAGTTTTCAGACCTCCGTATTCTACCTTATGGCCTGCACCGGCGAGCTGGCTGCAGAAGTAACTCTCACGGACGGTACCTATCTCCGGTCTGACGGATGAAAGGGTATAGATCAGGTTCGGATTGTCAAGCAGGATCTTGTCCGGTTTCTGAAGGTCACTTGTGGTCAACAAGTTGGTAAACAACCTCCTGATGAGTTTCGCCTCCTCAAGATTCTTCATGTATTTCAGCGTAGTCGGTCGCTGGATACCGATGTTTCGAGAGATCTTTGCGATGTCCACCTGGTAGGGTACTATCTGCGAGAGCACCTGGAGAAGGGCCTTCACTTTTCTGGTATTCCCGACCTCCAGGTTCCTATAGGCGGTCAGTTCCGACTCGATGATGTAGTTCACCACGGCCTGAACCTTCTGCTGGTACACGCCCTTCTCTTCGAAATAGAACGGATAATAACCTGCTTTCAGATAATTACCGAAATGCTCCAGGGGCCGAATCTTTTGGATGACTCCCAGGCAAAATCCTGCGGAATCCGCCAGCAGTTGATCGAGCGTAACCGGTTCTATCTTGATGCCCGTCTCGAACCAGAGGTATTCCCTGAAGGAAAGACCTGGCATCTCGTACCCTATGAGGCGGCGGGAAAGGTCCGCCTGGCCGTCGTTGAACTGGATCAAGGACGAGCCACTCACCACGACATGCAGATTGCTGAACAGGTCATAGATCTCCTTCAGTTCCCGGCTCCAGTTGTCATACTTATGTATCTCGTCGATCAGCAGGTGCGTACCTCCGGACTGGACAAACCTGGTCGCCGTATCGACGAGCGAGTGTTCAACAAAATAACCGGCGTCCGCGGAACAATACAGGACATGACGGTCGCCGTCCTTGAAATTCTTGCGGACATACTGCTTCATGAGAGTTGACTTCCCGACTCCCTTTGGTCCCTTGATTCCGATGAGTCGGGAGTTCCAGTTGATATGATCCATGAGGCTTCTGGTGAACTCCATGGGGACCTGGGACATATACGAATCATGCAGAGCGAAGAGCTTTTCCATATCAGTGTATTTTACGGAATACAAAATTAGTAAAAAATTGTATAACTCAAAATACACCACCCAAAATATTGGGGACCATCTGTTGCAGCAACCTGCCAGATACGGGTTATTTCCGTGCCCTATTCTTCCGAATTTCCGCGTCAGAGTACCACATCAGAGTACCATTTTAGCGAAAAACGACAAATACCATGGGGAATACCATGAACTCTACCATAGTATACCAAAAACTCTCGTGCGTAATAGGTAATTTGCCGTAGGAAATTCATTGAAAACCATCATACCATGTCACGTTACAAATTCAAAGAAGACGAAGTCCCGTACGCCATCCTCGAGCAGTTCGGGCTCACCCAGGAGATGATCGAGGACCTTCCCGCGGATGTCTACACCGACATCCTGAACGGCCGCCTTTCGCCGGTCCTTCCCATCAGTGTCAAGGACAAGAAAGGACGCACAGTCAGCGCCCGGGCCCGTTTCAAGCTGGTCCGTGATGCGGATGACGAAGCCGACATCGTGTTCCACCCGCGCCTGGTCCACTGCGACCTGAACCTCTACACTTACGAGGAGCAGGAGGCGCTCCGCTCCGGCAAGGCCATCATCAGCCACGCGCCCGCTTACGAGGATGCCAAGTGCTTCGTCCAGATCGACTCCGGCACCAACCAGGTCATCTACGTGCCCACCCCGGTCATCGGCAAGAACATCAATCACCTGATGGACATCTTTGAACTCTCCTCCGGAGAGATCCAGGCCATCCAGGACGGTGATGTCGTCTGCATCAACGATGAGGACGAGGAGGTCTCGATCGGCATCGACCTCACGGAGAAGTCCGGTCTGAGGCTCGTCCTCGGCGACTCCCAGAAGTGGCACAAGGAGAAGGGCGAACCCACCATGTCACGCTACTCCTTCGGCATCTACGGCTGCTGGTTCATGGATCCGGAGGGGAACCTCGAATACGTCCACGAACAGGACTACACCGAGAGATTCTGGGACGAGATGAAGAAAGCCATCGCCCGCAACAGCGGCCTCAAACGATAGGGCGCCATGAAGACGAAACAACTCACATACACCCACGATGAACTGGTGCAGCTGCGCCAGGGCGGGGTGATCACAGAACTCGATTTCATCCAGATGCATCCGGATACTGAGCTGCAGGAGGACTTCTCGTCCTTCTGCGGCGCTACCGGGAGGATCGAGGATGAAGATGCCGCCAGGGCCTTCCTCGACTACAGGGCTTCGCTCCTGGAGGAAGGGATCCAGCGCGGCGACGCCTAACCATTAACAGACTATCCGATGCCTACCCGATCCACTGCACTGGGCCGCTATCCCGGCCTCGCTCCGGAGCTGCAGGACACACTCCGGCGCAACGGCATGCAGGCACGTCTCGTCCAGAGCGGCGACGGCGTGCTGCTCGCCGTACAGGGCCACGACTCCCCTCTTCTCACCTATCCCCTTTCGCGTGAGCACCTGTCTGCCCTTACGGACGGGGGCACGAACTCCACGAATCGCAAGGCCTACGATGCCTTCGCGGCCGTCGTGGGGAAGGATTTCGACATGCCGAAGGACTATGTCCATGCACGCAACGCCAACGGGCGCGTCGTGATGGGCCTTCACGGCTACCGGATCGGTGAGGGCGAATACGGCCGGGTAGCAAGTCCGTTCATGGACCTTTGGGCCCGCCGAAGCATGCTCGGCTGGACACCGCGCAGCCAGGAAGGCTTCCACCTGCGCCGCGTGGGCGGGGAACTCCGCTACGGTGGGGCTCCCCTTGTCCCTGACCGTCCCGACGGAAGGATGAAGCCGGGCGAACTCCAGAACGGTGGCTACGGTTTCTACTATAAGGGAAACCAGGCTACGCAGGCGCAGGCCGCAGACCGTTCCGGAGAGGATGTGCTGACGGAACTCAGGACCGTCGTCCCCGAGATCCAGGCGCGTCCGGCCTCCGGCGAGAAGGCAAAGCCCTACTCCGAGCTCATCACCTCCGACGTCTACTTCTCCAGGGAGAAATGGAACGAGGTCCTCTCCAGCCACGGCATCGTCGTGGACGAGCGGGCCGGTACGCTTACGGTGAAGTCCACTTCCATCAACCGCGACCTTGTCTATGACTTGAGGGAGGATGAAATGGCGGTCCTCTCCGCCGAATCCCTCAAGGACATCCCCGTCGCCGCGAGGCTCGACGTCATCAACGGTGTCATCGGCAAGGACTGGCAGGGAAAGGTCACGATGGAGATGCTGGAGAGCAGGGAGCCGGTAGGCCTCGCGCTCTCCCCTTCCGCCCTGGAGGAGATCCGGCAGCAGGAGCGCAGCCTCCATCCGCAGCCGGTCATCGCCGAGGACATGTCGTACCTGGTGATGCAGCAGGCGGTCCTCCAGGAGCAGGAGGACGAGCGCCGCGGCATCGGAAGGGTCTGGGGCGAGTCCCTCTACGACATGCAGTCGCGGGAGGGCTGGTTCCGTGAAGGCGCTCACGGGCGCGAGGTCAGCGTCGGCGACATCCGTGTGGAGCCCGTCCGGGATGAGGCGCAGGAGACCGGCCGTGACATGAAATACCGCATGACGGCCGTCATCAACGGTGAGGAGATCTCCCACGAGATCACCCGCCGCCAGTATGACAAGTTCATGGCCGTGGACGACTACCACCGCATGAGGCTCTTCTCGAAGGTCTTCAATGAAGTGGACATGAAGCAGCTCCCGCGCGAGCAGCGTGAAGGGGGCGCACACATCGGGGCGGCCATCCTTGCGGCGCTCACCGTCGCCGGAGAGATGGCACGCGGGCCGCGCATGGCCCCGGATCTCTATATGGAACGCCATGCCGGAGGCCATGTCTACATGAAGCCCGGCGCGGATTCCCCGCAGGACATTGCCAGCCGCGCCTTCGAGGCGGGGCTTAATGCCGCCGAGCACGGCGTCGGACTCGGACGATAACATCGATTCGAAATATGGAACTCACTTATCAAGACTATATGCAGCGGCTCTCCGTGATGGACGTCCTCCGAGATGCGGGCTATGTCCGCAACCGGAAGGACGGGATGCGTTACCCTTCGTTCGTCCGTCTGGACGAGCACGGGCAGCGGATCCGCGGTGACAAGTTCATCGTCACCCGGGACGGGCAGTTCTGCTTCCATCCTCCGGTACAGAAGAACTACAACGTCATCTCGCTCATCAAGGAGCATCCTCATCTCTTCCCCGAGTACGAGGTCGGGATGAACCTCGACAGGCTCGTCAACAAGGTCTGCCACCGGCTGCTGAATACTCCCTACGAGGAGAAGGAAGCGGCGGTGAAGGAACCGCAGCCCGAACTGAAACCCTTCGATGTGAAGGACTACAAGATTCACGTCCTCGTATCCGGGGACCGGGAATCCGCCAAGCCCTTCTATCCTTTCTTCAGGCACCGTGGGCTGGACCTGAATACCCAGTACGCCTTCAGCGATTTCTTCGTCCTGGCCGACCGGGATGTGCCCGGCCGGAAGGGTTCGATGATCCGCAACCTCTCCTTCCCGCTCACCGTTCCCGGAGGGGACGGTACCGTCGTGGGATTCGAGGAGAGGGGCCGGCCGGGACGCGACGGAAAGACGTACAAGGGCAAGGCCGCCGGGAGCAACGGCAGCCTCGGCCTGTGGATGGCCTCCCCTTCCGGCACTTCGTTGAAGGATGCTGGCAGGGTTCTCCTCTTCGAGAGCGCTTACGACGCGATGGCCTATTGGCAGCTTCACCGTAGCTCTGACAGGGAACTCAGGAAGGCTGTCTTCGTCTCTACGGGAGGCAATCCCACCCGCGGCCAGATGCAGGGTCTCATCCGCACGGCGCCGGGGGCGGCGTTCCACCTGTGCTTCGACAACGATGAGGCAGGAAGGCAGTTCACCGCGAACTTCATGACGGTCGCGAAGGAGATGAAGCCGTACAGCGACGTAGCCCGGGCGTACAAGGACACTCCGGGCTTCATCGAGACCGACCACGAGAAGGAAAGCGCCTTCTTCAAGCTCCCCGAGGAGGTGAAGGAGCAGTACTTCAAGGTCGAGGAGCTGCGGGAGGACCTCCGGGAGGGTTATCTCTGCCAGGAGGACAAGGACGAGCTCAAGGCGCAGATCGCCCAGTGCTGGCGGGTCTTCAACGAGATGGTTGACGCCTGCATCGTCCACGTGGAGCGCGAGCTCCCGGGCGAAAGATACAAGGACTTCAACGACGAGCTCCTCGGCAGGGAGATGACCGAACGGAAGGCCGTTGGCTGTGACCTGGACGGTGACGGGGCGGTCGAGACCGAGGAATCCCATGAGGAGCGTCACAGATACCACAGATGACGATGGCTGAGGGGAATGCTTACAGGGACGTCTGCCTCCGCCCGAGCTTGCGGCAGTTGTTGATCGACGAAGGGATATCCATATTGGGGTCTCTAGCTCTTCTCGTCGCCGGCGGGCTGGACGCCGTCCCTTACCGGTCGGCCCTGCTTGGGCTGGGTCTGCTGCTCGCGCTCAAGGTCTGTTACTCCCTGGTCTTCCTGAGGAAGATGGTCTACACCATCACCGGGGAGCAGCTCGTCTACGAGCACGGGGTCTTCACCCGCAGCCGTGATTACATCGAGCTCTACAGGGTCGTGGACTTCGACGAGAAGCGCAGTTTCCTCCAGCTGCTGCTGGGCCTGAAGACCATCGTCGTGCATTCCGGGGACAGGACCATGCCGAAACTGAAGATCATCGGCATCCGCGAGAAGGCGGACGTCGTCGGCTGCCTCCGGGAGCGGGTCTCCTACAACAGAAAGAGAATGAACATCCATGAATTCGCGAACTACAGATAGACTTCACCGGTCGCTTCTCGCGCTGGTGCTGCCGGTCCTCATGATGATGGGGTCCGGCGTTGCCCGTGCCCAGATCGTCGTCGCCAATCCCCTGGAGTTGGCCGTCCTCGTGGAAGGGAACGAGCTCATCGACGGCCAGATCAAGAGCGAGATCGAGGGGCAGACGCAGACGGCCGTCCTCCAGGGTACCATCGCCGCGGAGTTCACGCAGATCAAGAACTGGGAGAACAAGTACAACGCCTACCTCAAGAGCGTGGACGGCTACGCTTCCTCCCTAAAGGCCGCCACCCATCTGTACAACGACGGGGTGCGGCTCTTCATCAACCTCTGCGACATCAGCAAAGCTATCACGAACAACCCCCAAGGCTTGGCGGCCACCTTCAGCATGAACAACCTCTATGCGGAGACGGCTACCGAGCTCGTCACCGTCTACACTACATTGAGGGACGCCGTGGCCACCGGAGGCGAGGGCAATATGCTCACCGGGGCCGAGCGCTCGAAGACGCTCTGGATGATCGAGGACAGTCTGAAGAACTTCAACCACAAGCTCTCCCAGCTTTCCCTTTCCCTCAGATACTATACCCTCCAGGATGTCTGGTGGAACGCCACCGAAGGCATCCTCGACCGTGACAACGGCGAGATTGCCCGTCAGGCGCAATCCCGCTGGCAGCGGGCTTCCAGGACATACTAGACAACGCATCAATCAAACGGAAGAAATGACAAGAAAGACCTTCACTCTCCTCGCAGTGTTTCTGCTGCTCTTGATAACAAACGCCCTGCGTGCGCAGTCCATCGACCCCACGCTGGCGGCGATGATCGTGCTGTATACGGAGAAGGCCGAGAGCACGCTCCAGTCGCAGGAGGAGGCGATGCTCCTGGAGTCCACCGGCCACGTGTGGATCAAGGAGGAGGTGGAGGCAACCGCGGATATCCAGAAGGAGTTCAACGACTACCTGGACACCTTCCACGGGATCATCGTGTATGCCGCGCAGATCTACGGTTTTTACCACGAGACCGAAAAAATGATAAACAACCTCAGCAACCTGGCTGACCAGATAGCTAAGAGCCCGGCGAACGCTGTGGCCGTGGCGCTCTCCGCGAACCGGAACAAGGTCTACCGGCAGGTCATCCTCCAGAGCGTCGAGATCGTGAACGACATCCGGATGGTGTGCCTGAGCGACGTGAAGATGACCGAGAAGGAGCGCACCGAAGTCTTCTTCGGCGTGCGTCCGAAGCTCAAGGAGATGAACAAGACGCTCCAGCGCCTGGTCCGGGCGGTGAAGTACACCTCCCTTACGGACGTCTGGAACGAGATATCCGGCAACCAGCCCGACAAGGCGGACATCGAGGACATCTCGAAGGAGTCCTTCCAGCGCTGGAGGACCATAGGCAAGACAGTACGGCCGTAAGGCCACTCACCATACCGAACAGAAGAATTGTTAAACCTGGCATAATACACAAGCAGAGATATGAGTTGGGCATCACTACTCAAGGCGGGCGGAAAGGCCGCCAAATGGGCTGGAAGGGGCGCCGGAAGGATCCTCGAGACAGGAGGCAAAGCCATCCTGCATCCGCAGCAGACGCTCAAGGGTGCGGGAACCGCGTTGAAGACCGCCGCCGTCGGCGGAGGCCTCGGCTACGTAGGCTGGAAGAAGATCACAACGGATGAGAGCGTCGTCGGTATCGTCAGCGACGCAATCATTGGCGAAAAGGCCACGCAGAAGGTCAGCGACACTGTTCACGGGGCCGTGGAAGGCGTCCGTGACCTGAAGGAGTCCTTCGGGGCTATGACCGAGAAGGTGTCCGGCGCGGCTGAGAATGTGGACGGGAAGCTCAACGGCATCAGCAGCTTCCTCTCCGACGTCTCCTCCGGCAACGGTGGCCAGATGCTCGGCGGGTTCCTCCAGAACCTCACCCACGGGAACGTCTCCGGTATGGGCGTGATGGGACTGGTACTGTCGGCTTTCCTGGTCTTCGGCCGCTTCGGCTGGATGGCCAAGCTCGCCGGTGCGATGCTCGCGATGATGACCATCGGGAACAACTCGCAGCGTGTGCTCTCCCCTGCGGTCCAGCCGGCTGATGCCGTCCGGACTGCGCAGGCGATGAACACGGGGAATGTAAGGCAGGAGGAACAGCCGCTGGAAGTGGAGCAGATCCACCGCCACAGATAACGGAAAAAAGGATAAGGGATATGAAATACTCACAGGAAATGATTCTCAAGTCGCCCTCCGGCTACTGCATGCCGTTCGAGGAGCGTGACAAGGAGGTCGATATGACTCTCGGTTACGGCAAGCAGGTCAACCCCAAGACCGGAGCGGAGTTCTTCCACCATGGCGTGGACTTCAACGCGCCCCATTACCTTCTTTCGGCTGTGGCCAGTGGCATCGTGTCCGGCCTCGGGAACGACCATGAGCGCGGACTCTACCAGGTCATCCGCTACGGGGACTACGAGGTGAAATACGCCCACCTCTCGAACATCCTCGCCGTCTATGGGGACGAGGTCCGGGCGGGCGACACCGTCGCAGTCAGCGACGACATCCTGCATATGGAGACGAAATACAAGGGCGAGGAGTTCGATCCGATCGAGTTCCTCACGATGATATACGGGAACATCAAGAGCCTGGAGCGGCAGAAGCAGCCCTTCGGGAAGGAGGACTTCGGCGCGGCACGGGAGGGATTCCGGACGAAGTATGACAAGGACGCGGACGAGATCGAGGAGCTGATGCTCCGATTCTTCCCTGCCTACCTAAAGGACCTTGGAAGCGGTGCCTACCGTCTTCCGCAGAGGACAGAGCAGAGCCTTCGGAACATGCTGATGATGGCTTCTGCAAGGAACTACTTCTTCGAGATGATCCCGAGTATGGAGAACCCGATGGGGCTGGGGCGCAGGAGCATCCCGATGGCGGCGAAGGTCCAGAACCTCCTGTTGGAGGACTTCTTGGGCTACCTCGCGCTCGTGCACGGTACCTACCTCAGCACATGGGATGAGGGATTAAAAAAAAAGCCTACGGGGAGGCCGTAGCGGACAGCGGCCTCGTGGACCCGCTGGAGGACCTGGACATCGTCGTCCAGAGCTTCGACATCCCGAGGACCGTGAGCGTCTATCCAGACCAGGCGGGGATCCGATGGTGGACGAAGGCCTGGTTCAACAACCGGAAGGACGGTGAAGCGAGCGTGGAGATCTCACGGCAGAGCGCCATCCTCTTCATCCGGAACCAGGTGGAGAAGGACGAGTGGCTGGAGGAGCACTTTCCCGCACAGATGGAGGTCTACCACAACGCAATAGAGGAGACGAGAAAGCAACTGCTGCAGCAGGTCAACATATAAAAGGAACGAACGAACATGACAGACAGGGAACAGTTCTCGACGAAGGTCGAACCCATCATGGACAGGGTGATGCAGGATCTCCGGAGCCGACAGGCAGAGGAGGTCAGGCGCTTCATGCGCTCCCCTGCCTATATCCTGTCCGGGATATCCGGTCCTGATGGAGGAATGGCATCCCAGGCCATAGCCTTGGATTCGCTCAAGGTCACGGGTGAATGGAACTCCAAGACCGTGGAGGACTATGTCGAGATGGTGAAGGGGGAACTCCGGAAGGAAGGGATTACCGTCACCCCTCAGCTCGAAGAGATGATGATCGACAAGATGGCACGGGAGCAGGTTCCCCAGTCATCGATAGATTACATCCTCCGCAAGGCTGCCGGCAACTCCATTTTCGGGCTTCCGGAAGAGGCCCGGAAGACTCCCCTCCAGAGGGAGATCGAGGAGCGGGCGGAAGAGATGTACAACCCTTCCAAAGTGGAAAAGGGAATCGGCTGGGGCCTGGGAGCCGCAGCGGATTTCATGGCGTTCGGAGGAATGGGCGGCGGTGTGGCCAGCGGACTGAAGTTCGTCGGCGCCGACCTCGCTCTCAATGCGGTCATAGACACGGTGGACGCCCAGCAGAGAAAGGATGTACCGAAGGTCATCGCGCCCGGCCACGAGCAGGAATGGATCGATGCGAACACACCGAAGCAGGAAACCCCTGTGGTCAGTGAGGCACTCGAAACAAAGCCCGTCCAGGAACCTGATACGGAGGGGAAAGAACAAGGGGAAGAAAAGGGAAAAGAGGGGCAAAAAACAGTCGATCCCCAAGGGAAAAATGAGGAATCTGCCCAAGGGAAAGAAGTTGCCCCGGGATCAACTGAACCGCAGCAGCAGGCCGCTCCGCGGCGGACGAACACCGGAGGCTGGCAGGGCATCCTCACAGGACTCGGTCTCAACGGTCTGGGTGACATCGGACGCAACGCGGGGTATATCCTTGCCATGCTACCGGATATGCTCCTCGGGATGTTCACCGGCAAGACGCAGAGCCTCGGAATCAGGGACAACCTGGTACCGATAGCCAGCATCATGGCAGGCCTCTTCGTGAAGAACCCGCTGCTGAAGATGACCCTCATCGGCCTCGGCGGGGCGAATCTTCTCAATAAGGCCGGTCACGAGCAGTTGGCAAAACAGGAAGTCGTGCAGCTGCAGACCGTCCCGCAGGTTCGCTACCTCCAGTATGAGGATGAGCAGATGGATCCGCGCATCCGTGACGCGCAGGTCCGCGGGAACGCGCTCATTGCGACCCTTGACGGCATTCCCGTCACGATAGCCCTTCCGGAGAAGGTGATCGACGCATATAACCAGGGGGCGCTCCCCATGGGGAGGCTCGCCAATGCGGTCCTCGAGAAGTGCGACCGCCTTCAGCAGATGAGCGAGGCGCAGGAGCGCTTCGAACAGGAATCACGTACCGAAACCAGAGGCATTACGCAGCGATGAAAGACAACCACAACAAGACTACGATATGGCAGACAAGAATCAATCAGAACAGCATGCGGCTCAGCGCCAGAAAGAATTACTGGCTGAAGCCCTCGGACGGGCCCGCGAGGAAGGCGGGTTCCTTCTCAACCAAGCAGGCAAGACGGCTCCGAGGCTGTATCCCCGCGACACGGGAGTATCGGCCTTCAACGCCCTCATCCTTGCGCTCCACAGCGACCGTGGCCGCTACCGGACGAACCTGTACACGCCTTACCCCAAGGCGAAGCAGAACGGCGACAGCGTGCAGACCGGTGAAAAGGGAGTCCCCTTCATCTGGTACCGCTGGAACGAGTACCGCAGCAAATCCGACGAAAGCCGGACCATCACGAAGAACGAGTACGACGCTCTCTCTTCGGAGCAGAAGGCTGACTACTCCCCTGTCCGCGACCGTCAGGTCCGGACGCTCTTCAACATCGAGCAGACGACGCTCCCGCTCTCCGACAGGGAGGCCTTCGAGAAGGCTGTGAAGGAACATGGAACGGCACAGGACCGTGGCGTGAAGGATGACAAGCGGACGAGGATCGACGTGAACCTCCTGCTGGACAAACTCAGCGAGAACCTTGTCCCGATTCGCAAGGACGGGACCGGCATGGCGCACTACGACTCGGGCAAGGATGTCATCCACCTCCCGGCGCAGAAGCACTATCCGGATTACGCCTCCTATGTGCAGGACGCCTTCAGGCAGGTCGTGACGGCGACGGGACATCCCGGCCGCATGGACCGCCCCGGGACGGCCGTGGACGGGCTCCGCAACCCCGCCGAAGTGCACCGCGACCGCGAACGGCTGGTCGTGGAGCTCGCATCGGCGGTGAAGATGAATCAGCTCGGATTACCGGCCAGGCTATCTCCGGAGAGCACTAAACTGGTGGACGGCTGGAAGAAATCCTTGGAAGAAAACCCACGTTTCATGGACGGCATTGAAGCGGATGTGAACAGAGCCGTGTCGATGATCTATAAGGCGGAACGCGGCGAGAAGGTCGAGCTCCGTCCTATCGAGGTTCGTGAGGAGAAACCCTCCGAGACCGTGAGCGCGAAGCTCTCGATGGTCCAGGACGACGAGGGCAGGTGGGCGATGTTCATCAGGCCCGAGGGCGAGAAGGGCTTCGCCATGTACCCTGGCAAGGCCGATCTCGGCCGTTTCTTCAACGCTATGCGCAACGGCGGTGACAAGGACGGGAAGGTGCGTCAGGAGCTTGTACAGAAATACTATGCCATGGCGGCCGCCCATCCTGAGATGAAGGCGGACCTCTTCACGACCCGTGAGAAGGACGTGGACCTCTCCGCCATCAGGCGCGTGAGCATCATCCAGAACAAGGGCGAGCCGGGCACTGACGAGAAGAGAAAGATCAAGATCTTCCTTGAGGTCGACGGGATGGACAAGCCCCAGTCCCGCGAAATAACGCCTTCCCAGTACCAGCGCCTGTGGCTGGCCGAGGACAAGGAGGCGTACAAGCGAAACCTCGCGGCCACCCTCTTCGCCGACATTTTGAGGCAAAAGAAGGAGACCGAGGAGAAGCAGGAACAGAAGGAGCAGGAGGAGGAGAAACGCCAGAACTCCCCGGAGCAGAAGGCGAAGGAGGAACGAGAGGAGAAGGCCAAGGAGGCGCTTACGAAAGCCGAAACGGGCGTTGTCGCCGCAGTCATCGCGGGCGGCATCGCCCAGGACCAGCAAGAGGAGGAACGCAGCCGTGGTTTCCATCGCTAGGCTCCTCCTCACGGGACTGGCTGCCATGGTATTGGCCGTCAGTTCCCTACAGGCCGGGAACGACCACCCGGCCCCGAAACTGAATAGGATACCGATACAGAGAACGATGAGCAAGGCAAGTGACTATGTGGACAGGTACGCCGAGGCGGCGATGGAGCAGATGCGAAAGTACGGCATCCCTGCTTCCGTCACGCTCGCCCAGGGCATACTGGAGAGCGCAAGCGGGCAGAGCGAACTGTCCAGGAAAGGAAATAACCATTTCGGGATTAAGGCTACCAAGTCCTGGGTGGACAACGGCGGCCGATACCTCGTGTATACGGACGACAAGCCGAACGAGAAGTTCTGCCAGTACGCGTCCGTAGCGGATAGCTATGAGCACCATTCGTTGTTCCTCAGGGGCAACAAGCGTTATGCGAACCTCTTCGAGCTTTCTCCGGACGACTACGTCGGCTGGACGCGCGGACTGCAGGCGGATGGCTATGCCTCCAGCCAGCAGTATGCATCGAGCCTCCAGAGTCTCATCCGTCAGCACGGACTGGACAAATACGACCGCCAGGTGATGCAGGAGAAGGGCTGGCAGAGCACGCTCTCCCCTGCCACCACCACTGTCGATCTGGCTGCCAATTCCAAGGCCGTCCTGGGCGAACAGCCCGTCACCGCTGCTCCTGCTGAGGAGAAACCCGCCGAGCAACAGGATGTGGCGAAACAGGAGGTGCCCAAAGACAGGGACTACTTCAATACCATCGTCTCCGGAGAGCAGGATGGCGACCCGTGGAAGAACTTCTTCGGGCTGCTCGGTGCGGGCGGCGGCCACCCTGTCGCCGATCCCATCGTCGAGATTGCCAGCACCCTCTTCGCCTCCCTGATGGCTATGGCCATCCAGATCGACAATATGGGTAACGTCCAGCAGGTACAGCAGGAGGCGCCTGCCCAGCAGGCCTCCGTGTCAGCTGCGAACACCCTCGCGTCGCAGAACTTCGAGAATGCGATGAATTCCATGAACAACAATCCAATAAAACGTACAAGATCATGATTAAGAGCAAAGTAACCGTCATCGGAAACGTGACCCGTTCCGCTGACATCAAGAACGGCCGCGACGGCCAGCCGTTCATCACCTTCGGGATGAGAGTCCGTCTGGAGGACGGCGAGGAATCCGCGGAAATCGACATCAGCGTGGCCTACGACGGCGAGGACGAGGACGTCCTGTTTACCAACAAGGGCGACCGCGTCAAGGTACAGGGCGTGATGACCTTCAAGAAGATGGGCGACACGACCTATTACAACCTCTCCGCCGAGAAGGTCCGGAAAGCCGGGGATGGCGAAGACGACTCCATCAGCGGAACGCTCCAGTTCCGTGGGACGCTCGGCGCCAAGGGCGTGATCCAGCACCAGGGCAAGAAAGGCGCTTTCCGCCACTTCGACGCGTACAGCGCGGAGAAGGTCGGCGATGAACAGTTCTCCTACATCTGGGTGCATTTCGTGGACTTTGGGGATGACCAGCGTGTCTGGCTGAAGCCGAAGACCCGGATCAAGGCCGAGGGTGAGTTGGAACTTCAGGTCTTCAAGGACAGGGTCAGCATCAACTGCCGTGTCGATGATCTCTCCAAATGGGTTAAGGACGAATCCAAACAGTAGTAGCCATGGCGGACAAAAAAAACAACAACGACGGTCCGTCGGCGGCCGACAAGGCCCTCGAACGGTTCACGGAGCTGATGATCGAGAAGATCCAGACGCTTCAGGGAGACTGGAAGAAGCCCTGGTTCACGCCGGGCGCGACCCAGCCTCCCCAGAACCTGTCCGGGCGCCACTACAACGGCGGCAACTCCCTCATGCTGATGCTCCAGGCTGAGAAGATGGGGTACGACATCCCCGTATGGGGAACCTTCGACCGCATCACGAACCTGAACTACGTCAAGGACAAGAACGGTAACGTGTTCCAGGCCCGTGACAAGCATGGGAACAAGCTTCTCATGGTGACCGTCAACAAGGGCGAGAAGTCCTTCCCGGTCTTCCTCACGACCTTCACCGTCGTGAATCCGGAGACAAAGGAACGCATCCCTTACGACGACTACCGGAACCTGTCCAAGGAGGACCAGGCCAAGTACAAAGTTTATCCGAAACTCCAGGTCTTCAACGTGTTCAACGTCGCGGCCCAGACGAACCTCGAACTGGCACGTCCGGATATGTACGAGAAACTCAAAGCACAGGCGGCCGGTCAAGTGCAGCAGCAGGGCGACCTCAAGAGCCATCCGGCCATCGACCTAATGATCGACGAGAATCTTTTCTTCTGCCCTATCAACCAGGTCAAGGGCGACAAGGCCTATTACTCCCCTTCCAGCGACCACATCGTCGTCCCGAAGCGAGAGCAATTCGTCGACGGTGAGGCCTTCGCCACCAATACGCTCCACGAATGCGCCCATGCGACCGGAGCCGACTCCCGGCTGAGCCGTCATCTGGGCGGCCATCCGTTCGGTTCTCCGGAATACGCGCGGGAGGAACTGATCGCGGAGCTGTCCGCGGCCGTTATCTCCAGCCAGTACGGGATGAGCAAGCACATCAAGAGCGACAGCGCCCAGTACCTGAAGTCTTGGCTCGGATCTCTCCAGCAGGGACCTGAGTACCTGAAAAGTGTCCTCGGAGACGTCAGGCGAAGCACCGGTATGATCACCCAGCGCCTCGAATCCATCCAGCAGGAGATGAACAAGGGCGAGGAGGCGGACTACAGCCGATTTCGTCCGGAAAACATGAGTGCCCAGCAGCCGGCGCAGGAGTCCCAAGTCCAGGCGGCTAAGGAGGCTGAACCGGTCGAGGAGGAAGTCCACCATCACGGCCGGTCGAGATAAGGGAAGACAAAAGTGGGCAAGAAGCGGAAAAAGGACAAAGGAGCCTTGGCGTTCATTTCTCCCAAGAACAGGAAGGACGTCAAGGCCCTTATCCGTGCGCTGGGTCTGGAATTCGTATCAGTAGAGAAGTTTTCATCTGAATCTGAATGATTCTTCCAGGCAGATTGCGTAAATTTGTTTCTGCTACATGTGATTTGGGGACGGGCGTTCTGCTTGTCCTGTTGTTTAACGCTTTATTGTTCGGGAATGAACGAGGAGATGAATACGACTACCCAGGGAGAACCACTCTGGGGTGCGGCAAATGATTTGGATAAACAGGAAAAACGTGATTTGCTGTTCAAGGAAACCGGTGGTTGTTGCATGATTTGCGGAAAGCCAAGGTCGGACAATGACGAATGGTCAATGGTCCAGATAATTCCGGAAAAGAAACCGAGATACGTCCAACTAGATGGCCGTACGATCATCTGCCATGACTGCGTGGTTCAAAAAGGAAGAGCATCCATTCCCCTATTTGCCAGTTCACGTCCATTTGCAGACAGGTTCGGGTATTGGTGGCGTGTCCAGACTGGATATATGAGCGGGCATATTTCTCCGGAGAAGAAGAATCTTCTCCAGAGGGAGTTCTCTCTGCTCAGAAGGAATACGGACACCGCTGTCAGGAAAGGCACCACTACGTATTTGAACTTGCTGATGGAAGAGACCTGTGGGACATGCATTTATTGCGGGGTGCCTCTTGCCCAACATGAAATGACATACGACCATCTTTTCCCGAAATCGCGTGGAGGAAAATCAACGTTGGAAAATTACGTCCTTTCCTGCCATGATTGCAACAACGCTAAAAGCAACAAGCCCGTGGATGTTTTTGTCCGGAGTTGGTCCGATAAAAGACAAATCCGTTTTGCACATCGGGTCAATGACCTTCTCCGCGCCGGCAGGCTGCCAGAGAAGAAAGCAAAGATGCTGCTGAGTTTCCGTAACGAGTCTACCCGTCACGTGCAGTTCCGTCTATTCCACAGTCTTTTCCGATTCACATTTACCAGAGTAAAGATCTGAACTAACGAATGAGCCCCTTCACAGGGGCTTTGGTTTTAATACGGGCTCATCTTCAGGACCGGGTCATCGTCGCCTCTTTCCGTCATCCTGTCAGGATCTGTTCTGAAATAGGCTTTCACCACCGCTTTATCCGAATAGATACGGGCGATGATGTCATACGCTGCGAGCATTACTTCCTCGCATGTGACGGTCTTTTCGAAGCCGTCTTCCTCCAACTCCACCGCTACGGTGAGGTTGTCTTGTTTGATAGAGATAAGCATAATGAGAATGGTTAATACTTCATCGCAAATGTCGGAGAATCAGACATAATGCAAGACTATAATAACCATTAGGGCCGTCTTCCAGTTGTTGAAAGATGGCCCATTATTGCTATGACAACCCCGTTTTCTATTACCATGTTACAACCTTATCCACGATGGATTGCTGTTCCATGCTACTTTTTCTAAGATATATTCGCGTGGTTTCTATACTCTCGTGTCCCATTAGGTCAGCAAGAAGAGCTATGTCGTTGTACTTTTCCAGAAAGTTCTTCGCGAAACGATGCCTGAAGGAATGAGGGTATACGACTTTGGTGTTAAGCCCGTATTTTTCCGCATAGTTCTTCAGTTGTTGCGAGATTCCCCTAGCTGTGATGCGTTCCTCAAATCTATTGAGGAAAAGATATCCTTCAGTTCGTCCACTTTCAAGCAGCCAGGTATTTGTTTCTTCTCTCAGCTTCTTTGGTATAAAGATTCTTCGGTATTTCCCTCCCTTTCCGTAAATATCGATATGACCGACCTTCACGTGTTCAATCTTAATTTGAATAAGTTCACTTACTCTAGCTCCTGTCGCAGCTAAATAGCGAACGACGAAATACCATTCAAGATTATTCTCCTTTTTCAATTTGTTCTTGAAGAACACATAATCCTCGTTGCTGATAACATTTTCCAAATAGGACTTCTGCTGCACTTTGACCGACTTGAGCCTTAATCGAGGATGCTTTGCGTATTCCAAATACTTATTTATCCCTTGTATCCTGAGATTCACTGTCTTTGGTTTAAATGTCTCCATCAGATAGGTCTTGTACATTAGGAGATTCTTTTTCGTGAGCTCCTTTTTTCGATTGAAGAAATCTGTTACGGCAAAACAGTATGCCGAGACAGTGTTCTCCGACATATTATCTTGTCGGAGAAACATTTCAAAATTGTCTATTTCTACCATAATTCTGTCATTAAATGTGAATCGATGGGGTTGTCATCTAGATAATGTAAATGTATCTGGCAGTGTTGCGAATTCTCATTATGAGAAGTTTCCGGATGGGACAGTCAAATGTATCGATGAAGAAATCCCGTTTGAGATACCGCAAGGCTGGGTATGGGCTAGAATCTTTCACGTTTTTTCTCTCCAAGCCGGGAAGAATATAAAAGCATCTGAGATTTCAGTCGAACAAACTGAAACACACCCATATCCGTGTTTTGGCGGAAATGGATTGAGAGGGTACGTCGGTTATTTCAACAATGAAGGAGAAAAACCATTGATAGGACGGCAGGGGGCTTTATGCGGGAACCTGAATATGTCTTATGGACATTTCTTCGCTACTGAACATGCTGTCGTCGTTGATTGTTTTGCAAGTGTTAAGGTAAGATGGGCATATTACACATTAATGGCGCTAAACCTCAATCAATATGCGACAGCGACAGCGCAGCCTGGCCTTGCGGTTTCGAATATAATCAAAGTCTTTATTCCTGTTCCACCTATTGAAGAGCAATGTCGTATTATAAATACTATTGATAAACTGACTCCTGAGATAGAAGCTTTTAACGAGAAAGAGACACGGCTAAATGAACTTAATGTAAGCATCCGCTATGCATTAAGAAAATCAATTCTTCAAGAAGCTATTCAGGGCAGACTTGTCACTCAAGAATCAGATGAAGAGCCAGCTTCAGTTCTCCTTCGTCGTATCCGCATTGAGAAACAGAAACTACTGAAAGAAGGGAAGATAAAGAGGAAGGACATCGTGGATTCCGTCATCTTTAAAGGAGAGGATAACAAGTACTATGAGAATCTAAATGGTAAAACGCTGGATATTAGCGAAGAGGTTCCGTTTGATCTGCCTGAATCATGGAGA
>JAFPWG010000040.1 GCA_017395045.1 Bacteroidales bacterium | reverse complement strand
CATGGTGATTTACTTTAGGCATCCTTTCTCATGACGAGGTCGAATGCCATGTCCGGATTCGCCTGCATTTTCTCCTTGAAAGCCTGGCAGTTGGACATGCCGCTTTTCGCGAAGAAGTAGAGCGCGATGGTCCTCGCGAGCAACAGCGCACCCGTTACGTTCTCGCTGCAGCGACGGGTGCGGATGTCCTCGCAATAGGTTCCGTCCCTTCGCGCATGGTACTTCTCCACGCTCCATTCTCCGCGCACCAAGTCTGCGAAGAACCTCGCGTCGTGCCGATCGTCGATGCGGACCGACGAGGCGTGATAGGACACTTCCTTGCTCGTCGTGCCCTTGAGCTTCCCCGCCAGGTGCTCGGTCTTCCGCCATGTCCTGACGAGCGTGTGTGCGCCGAACAGTCCGAGCTGGACAGGGTCGTCGAGCGCGTAGATTCGGGTGACGCGCGTCTCGATCCGGCTGCGGTTCGGCTCTACTTTTTTTTAATGCCGTTCGGATTCCTGGCCTTGGCGACGTTCTCCGCGTTCCTCAGGATCGTCGCCTGGTTCTCCTTGATCTGCAACAGGTAGTCCCCGTTTGCGTCGAGGATGGCGCGGGCGGTCTCCTGCTGTCCGTGGAGCGCGTCCGCGCAGACGAGGGCGTTGGTGAGGTCCTGGTCGCGGATGAGCTTCTGGCCCTTCGGAAGCTCGCACTCGCCGACCGTCCCCTCCTTCCGCCGGGACGACGCGACCGCCACGGGTGCCCCCGTCTCGCAGTCGACCATCGAGACAACGCCCATCACCTCCTTGACGAACTTCCCGTCGAGCGCGAGCCTGCGGGGCAGGGTTCCCTCCTGCGACTGTAGCCAGGCGCTGAGCTTCTCGCCGAAGTCGACGAGGTCGAGCTTCTTCAGGAACTTGTAGAACGTGACGTACGAGGGGACCTTGAAGTACGCCTTCAGGGGAGTTCCGAACTTGTCCTTGTCGTGCCTCAGGCAGAGTTCCCTGCGCTGGGCCATCGTGAGCCGCTCCCCGAACCTCCAGACGGCCTTGACCGAGTTCGCTCCGCTCATCATCGCCATGACGACGATCGACAGCATGGAGGCTGCGGGGATGGACTTGTTGTCGTCGCGCCAGTCCTTGACCTTGCGCATGGCCTCGTACAGCGATTCCGCCTGCTTCGGCGAGACGGGGAGGACTCCGTCGGCGTCGCAGTGCGCACCCTCCATGCATTCGTCGGGGAGGTTCGGGGAGTTCAGCAGCTCGATGGCGTCGCGGACGAAGGGTACTACCCAGATCGTCTTGGGATTGTCGTTCGGGACGTAGAAGTCGCATTCCTGCCGGTTGACGCGCGAGAAGCCCTTCGTCATGCCGAGCGGAATCCAGTTCGCGGCCCTGTAGCACGTCCCGGACGAATGGTTGATGTCGCAGAACGTCTCGGCGAACAGGGGGCGGTAGTGGAACTTCTTCAGCCACATCCGCGGCAGCTCGCGCACTGCAAGGCCGAGGCACTGCGAGGCGAGGTTCGGGTGTTCCCCTGGCTTTGCGAGTATAGTGAAGCGCCTGTTGTTGACGACGAGCTTCTGCCGCGCCCGTCGCAGCGCCATGTTCCAGCCGATGTATTCGTCTCTCGGCCGGAGGTGGTAGCAGGCTGAGCCCCAGACCATCAGCGCCAGCCATTTCCCGTTTCCGTCCTCGAAGACGATGCGCATGGTGTCGCCCCCGGAATGGGTCTCGCCCATGTGGTGGTACTTGCCTTCGAGCTTGGCGAATCGTTTGAGTTCCTCCGCCTTGTAGATGTGTCGAATCTTGATTTTTCCGTTCATGAGATGTTCACGCTCCAGAATTGGACGAGCATATCATCTCAAAAATCGCTTCTTTTGTCAAGGGCGGAAGGAAATCCAATAATGGCGCGGCGGATTGAGAATGAAATTAATCACCATG
>JAFPWG010000017.1 GCA_017395045.1 Bacteroidales bacterium | reverse complement strand
CTCGGCGTACTGGGTCTCCTGGCGGGTCTCCATGCCCTGTTCGGAGATGTCGGTCAGGTAGTTGTAGAGCTTCATCTTCTTGACGAGGGTGCGCTGCTTCATGCGGCCGAAGTCATAGGCGCCGGTCGCCTGGAACTGCAGTCCCTTGAGGAAGGGTGCGTCGAAGGTGAAGTCGACGGTGTTGCTGAAGTCCTTGCGGTCGGTCTTGGTGAAACCGGAAGCTTCCGTGTCCAGGAGGGCAACCGGATTGGTGTGCTCTTCCACGTCGGAATAGTGGTTGGGATTGTCCTTCGTGTGGACGCCCACCATCGGATTGGACTGGTAAATATAATAGAAGATGTTCCAGTCCATGTCGAAGTCGCCCATACCCAGATTTGAACTCTGGCGGACATTCGTGGTGTAGCGCATCGTGAGTTCCGGGGTAAGCTTGACGGAGACGTTTCCATTGAAGCCGTAACGCTTGTATCCGTAGGCGTCGCCCTTCAGGATGGGGTTATCGTCGGCGTAGTTGGCTCCGAAATAGTAGTTGATGGTCTCGGTGCCGCCTGTGAGGGAAACGTTGTACTGCTGGTTGACGGCGAATTTCCGGTAAACCTCGTTGTACCAGTCGGTGTAGACCAGGTCCTTGTCACCACGCTCGTATGCGGCGATGGTCTCATCGGAGAACCGGTGGTCCATCTTGGCCACGTCGGACATGGCGTTCTCCCATTTCATGAAAGAGGTCCAGCTTTCTACGTCACGGGGTACGACCGGGGAGGCCAGGCTCACGTTGGCGGAGAAGTTCACGGACGGTTTCCTTACCTGTCCTTTCTTGGTGGTGATGAGGATGACACCGTTCTGTGCTCCGAGACCGTAGATGGTCGCGGAAGCGTCCTTCAGGACGGAGATGCTCTCGATGTCGTCCGGGTTCAGTTCCTGGAGGACAGAGAGGTCCGTATAGGACTCCAGCGCATTGGGATTGGTGTTGTAGGAGGTGGACTTACGGGTACGGGTGGTGCTGCGGACGACGCCGTCCACGACGATCATCGGGGTACCGAATCCACGGAGGTTGATTTCGGAAGCGAAAGCACCCGGCTTGCCGCTGTTCTGGGTGATCAGGAGGCCCGGAATCTTACCCTGGAGGGCGGCGACACCGTCGGCCGTCTTGGTGGCGGCGATGTCCTCGGAGCGGATCTGGGTGATGGAGCCGGTGAGGGATTCACGTTTCTGGACGCCGTAACCGACGACCACGGTCTCGTTGAGGAGTTCGGAATCCTCGACGAGGATCACATTCATGGTCGGGGCAGCCTTGAGGACGCGGGTCTCGAAACCGATGGAGGAGAACTCGAGGACTGCGCCTTCGGGCACGACGAGGGTAAAGTTGCCGTCCACATCGGTGGCCGTGCCCACAGTCGTTCCTTGCTGCAGGACGGATGCCCCGATGATCGGCTCCTTCTGCGCATCCGTGACCGTACCGGTCACCGTGATGTTCTGGGCGCTGAGCAGCGTCATGCCGAAAAGGATTCCGGCAAAAACCGTTGCCACGCGCTTGAGCAGGTGTGAACTTTTCATAAAAGGGAGGTTAGTAATTGGTTGTTGATATGGTTGGAATTGGTAATCAACGGTTTACTTGAAGAGCTTCTGGGCGAAGGTGTTCAGGTACAGGCGCCAGTTGGCCCAGACGTGACCGCCCTCGGAGACGAAGAACTCGTGGTCGAGGCCCTGCTCGGTGAGCGTCTTGTCCAGGGTCTTGGAACCTTCGAAGAGGAAGTCGGTGTTGCCGCAGGCGAGGAAGTAGAGCTTCACACCGGCCTTCTTGAGGGTCGCAACCTGCTCAGGCGAGGCCTGTCCGGCAGCGGAAAGCGGGCAGATGTAGTCGAACATCTCCGGATAGAGGTTGGAGGCGGAAATGGTGTGGCCGCCGCCCATGGACAGACCGGCGATGGCGCGGGAAGCCGGCTTCGGGATGGCGCGGAAGGTCTTCTCGATGAACGGGACGATCTCTTCGCAGAGGCTGATTACGTAACCGTTCATAAGCTTGTTGCGCTCGGCCTCGGGCATCTGGGCGAGGGCTTCACGGTCCCAGCGCATCGGCATCGGCTTCTCGGGAATACCGAGGGTACGGGCGGCCTGCTGGTTCGCGTTGCCGTTCGGCATGACGACGATCATGGGCTCGGCGAGACCCTTCTCGATGAGGTTGTCCAGGATCTGGGCGGCGCGGCCCATGGAGGTCCAGGCTTCCTCGTCGCCACCGGCTCCGTGCAGGAGGTAGAGGACGGGATACTTCTTCTTGGGATTGGCCTCGTAACCGTAGGGGGTATAGACGGTCAGGCGACGGTCCATGCCGAGGACGTTGCTGTGATACCAGGGATGGCTCACGGTGCCGTGCTTGGTAGCTTCGCCGTAGTTTTCGGTGCGCTCACCGGGGACGGTGAACATCGGGAGGAAACGGGTGCCGTCACGCTGGACGTACACGTTCTGGGGGTCATTGACCGCGACGCCGTCCACGACGAAGTTGTACGTGTAGATTTCCGGCTCCGGGAGGGGGATTTTCACTTCCCAGACGTTGTTCTCACCGCGCTGCATGTCGATGGTGCCGCCCCAGGGGTTGGGCATCCAGGAGCCGCTGAGCTTCACGACGGTAGCGTAGTCGGCCTTCAGACGGAAAGTGACGCTGTCGTTCTGGATCTCCGGGGAGATGATGGGACGCTGGCGGCCTCCGAAATTGAAGTTGGCCAGTTCCTGGGCCTGCAGGGCACCGGCGAGGGCCAGGCCGAGGGCGAGAGAGGTGAAAAAGTGCTTCATATAACTTGGTTGTTTTGGTGTTTGCTTGTCTGCGGTTTTTTACCAATGCAAAAGTAACCGATGCAAAGCATAGCCTTTATGCGACATGTTCAATTGTTTTTCTCCTTGGGGCGGAGTGTGTTCAATTTCTTTCCGCATTGTTCACTTTTTCTCGCATGTTTTATTTAAGTTGCTGATATACAGCATGATATAATAAAAGAGGTGCACCGGGAAGTGCACCTCTGAACAAGTAATCCGCTATGTTGCCGAATGTTACGGCCGTATGCCGTACAGATACCCGAGGAGGGCCATCTTGCCGCGCATCGTTTCACGCGGGGTAAACTCTCCGTTCACCCACATGTAGCGCTGGTTGAAGAAGGATTCCTGGCGGGGCCAGCCGCCGTCGTACCAGGAAGGGTAGCACCTGTTCAGGAGGATGCGGGCGTCGCCGCCGTCGCCGGCCGACCAGGTCTCGGTGCCGTTGAACGGCGTCTGTCCCGGATGGGAGCCGGGCACGCCGTCGTTGCGGCCGGTAGTATAGCAATCGGTGATGTGGCGCTGTCCCAGACCGGTCATCTCCACGGTGTTGGCAGGGTTGCGGCCCAGTCCCCAGCCGGCTTCATCGTACATCGCCTGTTCCAGCTCCTTCCGAAGGTCGGCATTCTCCGAGACGGCATGGGCCAGCATCACGAGCTGGAGGTTTTCGGAAACCTGCCACCTCGGGTCGTCTGCACTGCGTCGGGACGGACGGCCGTAGCGGGGAAGGACATTCTTTCCGCATGCCTGCGCAAGGACGCTCTTGAACATGTTCAGGTACAGGTCCGGATAATGCCGCTCATGCGGACACAGCAGATAGGCGGCCGTGCCCCAGACCTGCCACCAGCCGATCCGGCCGGTGTTGATGATCCGGGAGTCCGGCCCCTTGACCACGCTTTCCTCTGCCAGGATGTCCTCCCAGGCGGTGTCTCCGGTCAGGTTGTACAGGAATGCGGCAGCCATCTGGCGGAAATCGCGCCCCCGCATGGCCCCGTCTCCGATGCCCTGCGGTACGTCCAGCATGCCGTCCTCCTGCTTTGATGCGAACCGGAAAGCTTTTTCCGCTTCGTCGGTATAGAACTTCTGCAGTCCGGCGTTGCCGCCGATCCGGAAGGCCTCGCCCAGCATCGCACAGTTGGCCGCATTGGCCCAGGCGGCGATGGTGGTGCAGCCTGCCTGGAACATCACGGTCCAGTCCTTGTCGGGATTGGTCACGCCCTGCGAGTAAGCCTCTCCGTCGCGGATGGACAGGAAGAAGTCCACCTCGTTCCGGGCTTCGTCGATGAGGTCGGGAATCCCGTTCCCGCTCTCCCGGATGCCCAGGTCGTCCTCGGAGAGCCGTCCGCCGGTGAGGATGTAGGGGAGGAGCATGTCGTAGATGTTGCTCACATGGGCCAGGTGACGGTCCCAGTCGAAGGCGTCGGAATGACCGCCGCGGACTTCAGGGTTGATGGGATTCCCTTCAAGCCGGTGCGCCCAGAAGGCTGATGCTTCCCGGGGCTTGAAATGGGGTTCATCCCACACGTCGCCGCGGAGTTTCCGCCAGTCGGGGTGCCAGGGGTGCAGGTCGGTCTTGTACACGGTGAAGCCCTTCGGATCTTCACCGGGCACGAACCGGGGCTGCCGGGGAGCCGGGGAAACGTCCGGAAGGATGGGCTCTCCGAGCCGCATGTAATAGTATCCGCGCACGGAATAGCGGTAGGGCTGGAAATAGACATCGTCCCGGATGTAGAAGTCCATGCTGCATCCGACATCTTCCACGACCAGGCGGTAGCGCCCCGGGGCCGGACCGATGAAGTCGATGCGCCAGACGGGAGACCCCGTCAGGTCCTTGCGTCCGGATTCGTTCCGGCTGTCGGATGCGGGTTTCCAGAAGCGGACGGTTCCGGCCTCCGCGCTGGCTCCTGTTTCCACATTGAGTAACCAGACTTTCTTCCCTTCGAAAGCACTGTAGTCCCTGGCCCCGCCATCGCCGAGCCAGAGGTACAGGTCGGCCGATTTGTGCTCTTCCTGCGGCGAGTACCCCAGGATGTTCACGTGGACAGCCTCTGAGAAACAGTTCCAGACGTCGTACCGGATGCTGGCTTCCGAGGTGTCGGAACCGGTTCCGGCCGGGATCCGGACCATATAGGTGCAGCCCTGCTTCATCGGCCGGGACAGGTGGAGGAAGATCCAGTGCTCCAGTTCGGCCGTCAGGGTATGGTCCACGTACATCGGCTTGGACTTGCGGGAAACCTTCACGCCTACGCTGCCGAAGGAGGCGTCGTCGGAGGAGCTGACAGTCCATCCCGCAGCATCCGGATTCAGCCGGGGAAGGAATGTCAGGAGCGTATCGTCTCCCGCTGCAAAGGAGTGTCCGAGATAGGCGCTCCGGCCGGTTCCACTGTCCCGGTAGCGGATGTCTCCATCCTGGAAGCGGACCAGGAGGGTTTCCTTGTCCACCGCCTGGAGGCCCTTGAACTTCGTCGCTCCGGCCTGGACCTGGAGAAGGAGGAAAACGGTTGCAGCAAGAACTATCCTCGCCATCAGGGATCTATTCATAAGAATTGTGTTTTGATGGCGTAAGATAGTTATTTCCAGTTAGATATGCAACTACCGGAAGAGCGTCGGCGCCAGGGTTTCCAGGTCGGCGCGCCAGGTGGTCCAGCTGTGGCCGGCCTGGGCGTTCTCCATGTAGTCGTACTTGATGCCGGCCGCATCCAGATAGCCGAGCGTTTCCTTGCAGTTGTTGTAGGCGATGTCGGTCGGGCCGCCCTGGGTGAATACGAGGGCCTTGAAATTCTTGTTCAAGGCAGGGGCGATTTCATGGAGCTTGATCCGCTCGATGTACGGCTTCTGGTTGCCGGGGGAGAAACTGGAACTGAGCACCCAGACGTAACTGAAGAGTTCCGGATGCAGGAACGCGGTCTCCATTGTTTCCATGCCGCCCATCGACAGGCCCGCCATGGCACGGTGCTTCCGGTCGGCCTTCACCCGGTAGTTGGCTTCAATGAAGGGGATGATGGAGGTGACCATGTCCTCTCCGAAGACGGGCACTTCGCCCATCATGTCCGGCGTGTCGATGGTGCCGTTGGGCATCACGACGATCATGGGGACCATCTTGCCCTGGGCGAGGAGGTTGTCCAGGATCCAGCCTGCGGCCCCTACGCCGGGCCAGGAGGCGTCGTTGTCTCCGCCACCGTGGATGAGATACAGCACCGGCAGCTTGGCTTTCGTTTTCTCATATCCGGCCGGGGTCCATACGTGCATCCTGCGCATCGTCCCGAGGGGCTTGGAATAATAGAAGCGCTGCGCAACCGCTCCGTGCGGAACATCCTTTATATAACTTTCGCCCACGGTCAGGAGGGAGGACTGCTCGGCGGAGAGGGGAGCCTTCGGGTCCTGCACCCGCACGCCGTCCACGGTGAAGTTATAGCGGAAAACGCCGCGGTCCAGGCCTTCGCACACGCCCTTCCAGACGCCGTTCCCGGCCTTTTCGAAGCGGACCTGCTTGTCCCACGGCAGGTCGCCGGAAACGGAAACCGTCTTGGCTTCCGGTGCATAGATCTGGAAAAGGACCTTCCCGTCCGGCAGGACGCGCGTGCTTTGGAGGGTGTCGTTGGGGGTGGGCCGGCGGCCCCACTGGGCGGCCATCGGCAGGGTGCAGCAAACGGCTGTAAGGAGGATCAGAAAGCGTTTCATATCAATAGTCTGTTCGGGACAAAGATACGGCTTCTGTCCTGAAAACTGCTTTCCCTATGTCCAAATGTTTTGTGGGATGTTCAACCTTTAGGCTTCTTCCAGAAGGCGGGCTCCCGCATGCTCGCCGATGGCCTGCGTCTTGTTCATCACGGCGGTGAGCATCAGGAGGGTGCCGGCGATCTCGTGGACCATCGGGTCGGTACTCGCCTTGAGGGCGTACCAGTTCTTGTCGCGGTGGTCTTCGATGGAATCGACGAAGCCGACCCGGTCGCCGAAACGGTTGCGGATGCTTTCCTGCAGGGCGGCGGTGTACTGGTTGCACAGCGCTCCCACCTCTTCCTCCATGCCGGCCTTCACTTCGGCCGCCTGGGCGTCGCGGTACTGGGCCTTGAAACCCTCGTACTTCTTGTCGGAGGTGATTTCCGTCTTGTCGCCGCTGATCTTCAGGATTTCGCAGCGGTCGATGTCGCCGTTCTCCGGCTCCATCTCGCTGGAGATGTCGTGGAGTTTCTGGAACCGGACGCCGTAGAACAGGAGGACGTTGCCGTCCACGGCATACATCATCTTGCTGAAGTCGATGCCCAGGGAAACTTTATAATAGAACTTGTGGATGTACAGGATGCGGCGGATGCTCGCTTCCTTGAGCATGCTGTCCTCCAGGATGGTTTCGAAGAACCGGCGGTCCGGAATCTCGAACCTGGTCCGGTCCAGGGCATCCACCTCTTCTTCCTTGACCACGTAGCCCTGCTTCGCATATTCCATCTGCTCCACCTTGAAGGTATAGTCGATGTGGATGGGAAGGGCGCCGGTCTGCACGCGGGTGTCCAACTTGTCGGACAGGGTGCGGTTCTCCTGCTCCAGGACCTGGACCTTCCGTTCCAGTTCGCGGTCCTTCTCCATTTTCTCGATGAGGGCCTGCTGGCGTTCCATCAGGCTGTCCTGCAGCCAGCTGTTCAGCGGCTTGAAGGCCAGGAAGGTGAGGATGAGGGTGATGACGTTGGAAAGGACGATGGACAGGGTGGAAAGCAGGTGCGGGAAGAACAGGAAGAAACATACGTTCACCCCGATGAGCAGGAAGCATCCTGCGATCCAGAGGGAGTTCTTGACGCGCCGGCCCTTGTCCAGGGCATATCGGAAGAGTTGCTGTTCAGTCTTTTTCATGGAAAAGAGGACAATGGCTTTATCTTTGCAAAGATATAAAATGTGTGAAATTATTTCTATATTTGCCAAGAATAAACCACGAGACGATGAAAAAGTTACTGACGCTCCTTACCCTGTCGCTGTTCGCCCTCGGCCTTTCCGCCCAGGAGACCGGCTGCCACTTTGTCCAGAATACGACCCGCAGGGGGGTAACCGTCTTCCAGGACGGGATCCTCTTCTTCGCCGAGCCCGATCTGCTGCGGCTGAACTACCTGCATCCGAAGGGCGACTACCTGATCGTGGACGAGATCATGCTGCGTTCCCGTTTCGCCGGCCAGGCGCGTGACATCAACACGGAGAAGGACCTTCGCGCCCGCGCTTTCCGCAACGCCCTCGTGTGCGGCTACACCGGACGCTGCGAGGAACTCGCCAAGGAGATGGATGCCGAAGTATCCGTGAAGGAGGAGAAAGGCGTCAAGACCTATACTCTGACACCCAGGAAACCCGTTTCCCGGGGGATTACCTCCGTGGAGGCATCCTATGACGCCGAGGGGCGCGCCGTCCGGCTGGTCTTTACCGAAGGAACCCGGCTTACGAACGAATATCTATTTGATTATTAGTCGGATTGGATATAAAGAAAAGAGGGAAAGGCCCGCGGGCTTTTCCCTCTTTTTCAGTATTGTTTCTCCTTGATCGTTTCGTCGGAGTTGTCGTCCGGTTTCCGGTGGAACTCGTAGGTAGTGACCTCGTATGCGGAACTGGAGCCGATGGTAACGCCGCTTTTCTGGGTAAGGACAAGCTTCTCCTGGGTGAGCTGCGTCACATCATACTGGCCGACCAGGGTCATCGTTCTCCCGCTGCTCGAAACGGAAAGCTGCCGGGAGAAATCCAGACGCTGGCTTTCCGCATCGTAGGAATAAGTAGTAACTTCCAGTTCGTATCCGAATGCGGCGTGGGCGAGCTGGTCATATTCCAGGGACAGGCGGCAGTCCAGGCCCTTAAAGTCGATTTCCGTCTTGTTCTGATTGTCATTCCCGCCGAACGAGGTTTCAATCAGGACGGTCTTGGTGTCCAGGACCCAGGTGCCGCAGATGGAACCGGGTTCATCCCCTTTTCCGGGACCGTCCTTGTAGCAGGAAACGGCGGAAACCGCAATGCAGGCGATTGCAAGAAGGGTTTTAGTCAGTCTTTTCATCTTATTCAGTCACGTTTGTTGACTTGGCAAAGGTAGCGTTTTCTTTCCGGATTGTCAAGGTTTGCGGTATTTCGCGGTACGGGCGTCGTCAATCACGCCGGCCCAGTCCAGGCCGTAGGCGAAGTCCCAGGCGTAACCGTCGGCGTCCACGAGCGGGCGCATGTCGTGCGGGACGTCTTCCTGCTGCTCTTCCACCGTGCGCATGTCGGCGGGCAGCTGCATCGGCAGGAGGCCGGAGGGCTCGGCGGAACCGCTCACGATGTCCAGCACGACCTGATTCTGGACACCGAAGGTGACGAGGACGGCGTCGGCGTAAGGCTCCAGTTCGGACAGGACTGCCGGGCGGGAAAGGTTCACGACTACGATCACCGGCTTGTCCCCCATCTGTTTCTTCGTCCGGATGACCAGGTCCAGGTCGGCCTCGTTGTAGGTCGTGACGGTCTTCCCTTTATAGGAGCGGTTCGTGAAATCCTCCTTCGGGTCACCTCCCGCAATGGATTCGCTCCGTGCATAGACCGCTTTGTAGGGTCGATACTGGAGGCTGATGGGCACGTAGCCGTTGCCGCCCTTCTCCCGGTCCTTCACGTCATATCCGGTGCCGGGATACGGCTCTTGGATCATCACAAGGGCGAAATCGGCCTCGTCCGGCGAATTGCACCAATCGAAGTGCTTCTCCACGAGCTCCCGGTTCACGGGATAGTCCCAATGCGCGGGTGCTCCCATCCACAGCCCGAACATGCCCGGCGTCTGGGGATAATAGCGCTGGGGGACGAATACCTTCGATCTGGTACGCGGCAAGGCTCCGCCGTGGTTCTTGACCATCACTATGGACTTGAGCTGCGCCTCATAGCCGGCCTGCATGAATTCCGGCTTGCCCACGACTTCGGCGGAGACGGCCGGATTCACATACGGATTCTCGAACAGTCCGGTACGGAAGGAGTTGAGCAGCAACCGTACCGCCGAGGCTTCAAATCGTGCCCGGGCCGATTCTTCGCCGAATTCCTTCACCCACATCCTGTATGCGGCCAGGACGGGTCCCTTGTCGTTGTTTCCGCCGAACTGGTCCCCGCCGGCCTTGATCACTTCATAGTGGCGCTCGGCCACGGAGAGGCCTTCGACACCCCAGCACTTGCCGTCGAAGGCTTCGATGGCGCGGTTGTCGTTGGTGACGCCCCAGTCGGTGCAGACGACCCCGTCATAACCGTATTTCTCCCGGAGCAGGTCCGTGATGACGTACTTGCTGAAGTTGTTGCCCACATTGTCCCCGGACGGGTCGATGCCGGAGGAGATGGTATAGTACGGCATGACGGCTGCGGCCTTCCCGGTGCCGCCTTCCAACTGGAAGGCGCCTTCAGTGAAGGCTTTCAGGTGCGTTTCAAAGGCACCGCCCGGGTACACGGCATATTTCCCGTAGTTGAAGTGCCCATCGCGCCCGCCTTCTTCCGGACCGCCGGAAGGCCAGTGCTTGACCATCGCGTTCACGCTCTGCGCACCCCAGCCGTCCTTCGTGCCCGGAGTGGTCTGGAAGCCGTCCACATAGGCGCGTGCCATCTCGGTATCCAGGTCGGGATCCTCGCCGAAAGTGCCGTTGAAGCGGCTCCAGCGGGGTTCCGTGGCCAGGTCGATCTGCGGACTCAGGGCCGTTGCGATGCCCAGCGCCCGGTATTCTTCGGAGGCAATCTGTCCGAACCGCTTCACGAGGGCCGGGTCGAAGGTAGCGGCGAGGCCCAGGGGAGTGGGCCAGAGGGAAATCCTGCCGCCGGCGCCCAGGTTGAATTCGGCCGTTGCCGCGGTTTCATTGCGCGGGTCGGAGGAGTTGTTGGCGGGAATGCCGTGCCCCATGCCCTCCACGAGCGTCTGGACCTTGTTGTTCCATCGGGCGGCGACCTCGGGGCTTTCCACGGTGGTCACGAGTACGGCCCGGAGATTGTCTTCCGTGAGGAACTTGACCTGCTGGTCGGTAAGGTTGGTGTCGGGCACCGCCTGATGGGCGCTATAGAGCATCAGACCGGCGATTTCCTCGATGGACAGTTGTGCGGCCAGATCTTTGGCGCGCTCTTCCGCCGGCAGCCGCCAGTCCTCGTACGGATCCAGCTTGCCGTTCCGGTTCAGGTCCTTGAAGGCATATCCGTCCACCGTGAGCAGGGGGGCGGAGTTATAACCGAGCGTCGCCCCGCCTTTTTGGGTGATGAGTTTGAAGCCGTCCTGTCCGGCTTCATGCCATTTGGGGCCGCAGGCGGCAAGGGTTATGCAGGCTAAAAGGAGGAAAACGGTCTTTGTAGCGCGGTTTTTCATCGGATTATGGATTGGTTATGGGCAAAACTACGAAAAATCCCCGGGTTTTTCGTATGTTTGGGGAAAATAACCATGATTATGTTCCGGAAATCCCTTCTCGTCCTTGCGCTCGCCCTTGCGGCAGCCGTCCTTTCCGCCCAGGAACTCCGCCGGGTGGAGAACATCCGTTACACCACTTCCCAGGACGCTTATGCGCAGGAACGCTGCCTGCTGGACGTGTTCTGGCCTGAAGGGGCCAAAGACCTTCCCGTCGTGGTCTGGTTCCACGGCGGCGGGCTTACCGGCGGCGACAAAGTCTGGACTCCGGCCGACCTGCTGGACGGCAGTTTCGTGGTGATCCGGGCGAACTACCGGCTGATTCCCAAGGTCCATGTCCGGGAGTGCGTCGAAGATGCCGCCGCCGCGGTGGCGTGGGCCTTCGAGCACGCCGGGGAATATGGCGGCTCGGTGGACAAGATCTTTGTCTCCGGCCATTCCGCCGGGGGATACCTGACCGACCTGGTGGGCCTGGACAAGCACTATCTGGCGGCCCATGGCATCGACGCTGACCGCATCGCGGGACTCATCCCGTTCAGCGGTCAGGTCGTCAGCCACTATTCTTATCGGAAAACGCTTGGAATCGGTGAGCTTCAGCCGATCATCGACGAGTACGCCCCGTTGTACCACATCCGTCCGGATGCCCCGCCCATCGTCATCATCTCCGGCGACCGAAACACCGAACTATACGGCCGTTACGAGGAAACCGCCTATTTCTGGCGCATGCTGCGACTTGCCGGCCACCCCGATGCGACCATCTACGAAATCCAGGGTTACGACCACAGCAGCATGGCCGATCCCGCCGTCCACATCCTGAAGGACCACGTGAGACGGATCCTCCTGAACCGTTAGCCTTTCATGTCGGTCTCGAAGACGTTCATCGGCACGCGCTTCTGAATGTCCGAGAGTTCTTCCGGGGAGAGGTCGGACAGGGACTTGCCATAAACCTCCCGGGCCTTTTCATCCCGGACGTCGTTGTATATCTGCGAGAAAAGTCTCTGCAGGTTCTGGTAAGCGCCGTAACTGGTGCCCCGGTAGCAGGTGAAAACGAAGCAGGTTTTCACGCCGTGCTCCCTCAGGAATGCCTTGCCGATGCGCAGGAGGTCTTCCTCCTTGTCATACGCCCCGTCCTTGAAGAAGATCCTGTCATTGGCGTTGATCCTGACGACGCAGGCGTTTTTCCTGTCCAACCTGGCGAAGGCCTCGTCATTCGAAAGCACACCCGGTTCCTTCGGCGACGGCGGAAGACGACGGGTGACTGTCGATTCTCCCCCCGGCTTGGCATAGAAAACCTTCAGGGCCCTCGCTTCGCGGAGTTCGTCCTTCACGTCGCCGATGACGCTCATCGGCGTGCCGGCATCGGCATTGATCAGGACGGAGGTGCCGGGACCGGACAGTTCCAGGGAGCGGATATAAGCCGCGATTTCCTTGACGGGAATGGTTTTTCCGTTGGTTTCGACGGTGCCGTCTGTCCGGACGTTCAGCAAAAGGGCCGTCGGATTGCCGGCGGACGAGGATTCCTTGCGGATAAAGTTGAAGGGAATGGTAAAGCCGTAGGGAACGGGTTTCCCCTTGTCGGTCGCCGGGGTCCATTTGGGCGATTTGGAAATCAGGGTGATGACGGCGGCGTCCAGTTCCGGGCAGACGCTTTTGCGCACCACGACATCCCTGACGGAGCCGTCGGCGGAGACGGCGAAGCGTACTTCCATCGTGCCGGAGTGGGTGCAGTTCCTGGGGTAGATGAGTCTCTGGTTCACCCAGTCTGCGAACCGGTTGGCATCGCCGCCCTGGAAGGAAGGCATCGTTTCCGGGTCGACCAGGAAGAACTCAAGGGCTTCCTCCTCCTGGGGATTGGCATATTTTACGACCGTCACTTCCTTCAGCGTGGTTTTCGCCTTGACCCGACTCTGAAGGGTATCTTGTGACGCTGCGTTTTTTTCACTATCTTTGTCCACAGGGACATAGACGGTCCTTGCCTGCAGGCCGATGGCCAGGCACACGAGCGGGAGCAGCCATAGCACCCGCAGGCCTCTTGAAAGAGGCGATCTGGATTTTGACATCATAGTAATTCGGTTTTTAAGGATACTGTGATTCAGGCTGTTGGCAACTGAGTAGCCGCTCTTGCTGACAGCCTTTCTTATTAGCAGATACTGGTATTCCCGGAGATCGGTTCCGGCGCGGAGGACGGCGTCGTCGGCCTCATATTCATGGAGTTCCTGAAGATCGGAGCGGAGCATCCAGATGGCCGGATTGAACCATTGGAGGGCCGAAAGGACGTCCACCAGGAGCACTTCGACGGAATGGCCCAGGCGGATGTGCGCCTTCTCGTGGGCGAGGATGGGAGCATGCTCTCCTTCCCAGTCCTCCCGGGACAAAACGATGTATTTCATCCAACTGAACGGGTCGATGTTCCGCTCCGTCACGATGACCTTGCAGCCGTCTTCTTCCATCACGGTTTCGCCGCTTCTGACGATCCTGGCGATGGATAGGATGGAAACGACCACCCTCAGCAGCACGAAGGCGCATCCTGCCCAGAAAAGGATGGCGAGCGCGGTCGGCCACCAGGGTGCCGACGTTTCAATCGCAGGGACCAGGTTTTCCGAGGGCAGGTCCTGCATCACGGGTGCCGGATCCTCTGCCACGGCAGCCAATTCGACCGGCTTATGGATGGTGATGATGCATAACGGCAGGAGGAACGCCAGGACGGCCGTCCCTACCAGCACAATCCGGTTGAACCTGTGGAACGTCTCCTTCTTCAGCAGGAACCGGTAGAACAGATAAAAGACCAACAGTGCCGCCGCCACCTTGGCATCATATAAAAGGAAGTCGGTCATTTCTGCTGCCCTTTCTCGACCAGGTCGATGAGTTCTTTCAGTTCTTCCACGGTAATCTTCTCCTCTTTCACCAGGGCTGAAACCGCGCTCAGGTAGGAGTTGTCGAAGTATTTGTCGATAAGTCCTATCAGCGACCGCTGTTTGTATTCCTCCTTGGTAACCTTGGCGAAATACTGATAGGTCGGCCCATAGGCCTTGTGGTCGATGAATCCTTCTTCCTGGAGCGTCCGGACCTGCGTGGACAGGGTGGAGAAATGCGGCCTGGGTTCGGGGTACAGCTCCCGTAACTCCCTGACAAACAAGGGCCCCTTTTCCCAGAAGTGCTCCATGATGATTTCTTCTTTCTTGGTCAGTCGTTTCATATGCCGTGATTCTTTTTTGCAAATATAGCTAAACTTTTTAACTATGCAACTAAATATGATAATTTTTCGTTTATTATTTATAATTGTGTGTGGGAGGGGGAAGTGGGTGCCACTCGTTCAAGCAGGTCCGCAAAACAAGAAACGGAGTCCAGGTCCAAGGACCTAAACTCCGTTTCTGCGGTGCGGACGGGGCTCGAAAATCTACAACAACATGCCGCAGAGAGCTGTAGAAAACATTATTCTACGTTGATATATTGCAGATGCAGGTATTGGAATTCTCGGAAAATTGTCACATTTTTGTAACACGAAACAACTAAAACGTGTGACAAAATGACGCTCAAATACCAGATCGCTTTCAAACTCCGCCCCTATGGAAAGGACAACAACTTGTTCCAAATCCAGCAGCATGCAACTTTCAATGCCCAGCGTTTGATTACATCGACTGGATGTCAGCTGCATGATATAAACGCCTGGGATACGGATAATCAGTGCGTCAAGGGCGATTATAAAGGCCCGAAGGGTGAGACCGCCATTTCGATCAACAATACGCTTCGTAATTGTCGGGAGCAGATGGTAACCGCCTTCAAGTATTTCGAGGCGAACGACATCAATCCGACAAAAAAACAAGTGGCGGACAAGTATCAAGAGAGGCTGCGGGGCACAGTCCCCAAGAGGCCGGAACCGGAGACAAAGAAGGAACGTAAACCAAAGGCTCCGGATTTCTTCAGTACTTTTGATCTATTCGTAAAGGAAGGTGGTGAGAAAAACGCTTGGACGGAAGGTACTTTTGAGAAATGGGCGTCGTTAAAACGTGACTTGCAGGCATTCAAGAAAAACGTCAAGTTCTCGGATCTGATGGAATCAACCCTGACTGAGTTCGTCGCCTATTTGCGAGACAATAAAACGCTGCGCACCCCTCGAAAGAAGAAAGGCGACAGGGAAAAGTACGATCACGATGACATCACCGGTTTGAAGAATGCCACCATCGAGAAAAAGCTTAGATACCTTCGTTGGTATTTGAACTGGGCGACTGAACGGGGATACAATACTAATCTTACGTACAAGACCTTCAAACCGACCTTGAAGATGACCCAGAAGAAGGTCATATACCTTACCAAGGAGGAAATGGCACGTATCCGCAAACTAGAACTTCCTGGAGAACTGGCGTATCTGGACCCTATCCGGGACATCTTCCTCTTTTGCTGCTTCTCAGGTCTCAGACACTCTGATGTCAACAACCTTCGTCGAAGTGATGTCAAGGGGGACCATATCGAGATTACAACCGTCAAAACGGCGGATAGCATTTCCATTGAGTTGAACGACATTACCAAGGCTATTCTCGATAAGTACAAGGACATCCCTTTCAAGGATAATAAGGCCTTGCCTAACTACACCAATCAAGCGATGAATCGGGATCTCAAGGAACTGTGCAAATTGGCCGAAATCAATGATCCTATCCGCATCACATCCTACAAGGGCAATGTCCGTATTGACGAAATCCACCCTAAATGGGAACTGGTGGGAACACATACCGGCCGACGCTCCTTTGTTGTCAATGCACTTTCGCTTGGTATCCCGCCCAATGTAGTAATGAAATGGACCGGCCACTCTGATTATAAGGCTATGAAACCTTACATCGACATCGTGGACTCCATCAAGGCCACTTCAATGACAAAGTTTAATGGGCTGATATAAGAGTTAAGACGGCCGAAAATGCTATATTTGTAGAAAGTAAGTTTGGCTATGGGAGAAAAGCATATCATAGAGTATAAGAGGCTCTGGAAAGATGAGTGGCTGGAGTGGATCTGCGGAATGGCCAATGCAGACGGCGGCGTCATCTATATCGGCATCAAGGATGATGGCGAGGTTTTGGGCGTATCGAACGCAAAGAAACTGATGGAGGACATCCCGAATAAGATTATTAGTAAGATGTCTATCTATCCCGACGTCCGCCAGATTGAGAAAGATGGAAAGGATGTTATTGAGATTGAAGTTGCGCCCAGCATAGCCGCCGTTTCACTTGATGGCGTTGTCTATAAACGGGTAGGCGCGACAAATCAGATTCTGAAAGGAACTGCTCTTCAAGAGTTCTATCTTAGCAGGCCCAGCGGTGCTTGGGATGCCAGAATTATCCCTGATGCCAAGTTGGATGAGATTGATCCGGATGCGGTGGAATATCTAAAAGAATCCGGTATCAGAAAGGGCCGTTTGTCTAAGGAAAGCGCCAAGGACAGCGTCGAAAAGGTGCTCAAGTCCTTGAACTTGATGACGGAAGACGACAAACTAACGATGGCTGCACTGCTTTTGTTCGGAAAGAATCCCCAACGGTACTGCATTGATGCAAGGTTCAAGATAGGTCGCTTCGGTGCTGGTGCAGCGAATCTTATCATCCAAGATTTGGTCGATGGGGATTTGATACGGATGCCGGATCGTGTGTTGGACATTCTGGATGCAAAATATCTGGTAAGGCCTATTCATTACAAGGGATTACGTAGGGTAGAGCCATTGGAAATCCCTGAAAAGGGGCTGAGAGAGATTATCTGCAATTCGATTATCCACAAACAGTACGACGGCCCGGATATCCAAATGCGCGTATATGATGACAGGATCGATCTTTGGAATTTCGGCAAACTGCCCGAAGGATATACCTTTGAGCAGATGTTCATGCCGCACAGATCGATGCCCCGTAATAAACTAATTGCCAATGCCTTCTACTATGCAGGTTTGATTGAGGCCTGGGGCCGCGGTTTCGAGATTATCACGGAGGAGTTCACCAAGGACGGACTTGCTGTTCCCACCTTTAAAGAGGAATTCGGCGGTGTGACAGCCATCATCAAGCGTGAATTATTCCAAGCCATCCAACATGGCGGCTCTGTGATAAACAAACGTGATGACCTAGATCATGACCCAGATCATGGCATAGAAAAACTCACTGATAGACAGGCATCTATAGTAAAAATACTAGCCGTTCAGGGTCATGGTGGTGACCTAGATAATGACCCAGAAACGATGAGCTCTCTGGCTCAGAAACTCGGCATCTCAGATAGTACGGTCAAACGAGAGTTGAAAGTACTTGTCAAGACCGGCTGGATAAAGCATTTTGGACCGGATAGAGGCGGACGCTGGCTGGTTATCAAAAATCAAAACAAGAGCAAATAATCAGCCTTTCTCTGGCAGATTCACAGATAATCTCTCCCACACCCGGGAGAGATTTTTCTATGACTGTGTCTGCTCTTTTTTGACGGATCTCAAATTCTGAGTACCATTTTTTGAGCAAAAGTATACTCGAAACCTCTTTTTTTTAGGGGAAATCGCAAAAGGGTGCTTGGAGAAGCCTAGAAGATAGACCTAATCCATAACTTGAGCCTGGGAAGTGACCCATAATTCCCAGGTTTTCGGTCGATTTTTCTTCCGAGGTTGGCAGAATCACACAAAAACATGCCGATCAGAAAGAGAATGAAGCCAAAGTTGATTAACACAAAACTTCAAATATATGGAAACAAAAAACAAGATTGAAGGACTCCTTGAAAAGCCCCTTTGGCAGATGACCGGAGAGGAATACTGCCAGCTCACTCATTACGCCCTCTCCCTTACTCCGAACGCGGGATCCTCCCAGGCTCCAATCGGACAGAAAGCTTTAGGAATTCATGCCTTGGCCGTTGAACTCGGCTGTTCTAATTCCACGGTTTATGGGCTCATGCGCACACCACGTGAGGAGGATGGATCCTCTGAAGGCGGTGGGATTCTTAAGCCAGCCATTGTCTCCCGAATCGGACGCCGTATCGTGTTCGATGTCGACAAGGCGCGAGAACAGGCTACGCAGTACCAGCAGCGATAGTCGGCCTTATGCAATACACGAACATCAGATACAGCATCACCCTCAATGATGCTCAGCTCGATTATTTATCGGACGAGCAGCAGGACATCCTCCGGATGAAGTGCCTGAAGACCTTCATCCGGATGGCTGTCCTGAAGGAAACCAAGGTCTCCGGAAAGACCTTTTCAGCTGTCCTACAACCCGGGCAATTTATGGCTTCCAAAGTCGAACTTGCTGGGCTATGGGGCTGCGACCGGAAGACGGCAACCCGCATCGTTCAGGAGTTCAACCAGATTGGCATCCTCCGGTCGGAATCGTCCAACCGGACCACCATTCATACGCTGATTTGCCTGTCTGTCTGGTTCACCGGTTATGGGATGATAAAGAGCAGTTTCTTTGACAGTAAACCCGTGGTCAAGCCGATTGTGAAACCGTCCCGGACCACGAAACGTGTCCCACCTGAAATTGCTGTCGAAACCGATAAATCAGACTGCGCAAATCCGACGAATCCAGGTGGGGCACAGTAGGTTTATCCCCGCGTCTTTTCTCATTCCCTTTATTCCCAAACCGACGGGAAAGTGGACACGGGAGGCGGAGACCCTCCGGCGGCAGTAACCGGCAGCAAGGATAGCCCCGGTTCACGCACTTTCTTCTTCCCTTATATCCTAGATTGAACTCATAATGAAGCCTTAATTTAAGGGAAAGAAGAAAGAAGCGAAACCAGTCCGAAGGGTGGCAGGTTTATCAGCAGGGCTCGCCCTGTTATAGCCCACTATAACTACTCGCTCCGCTTCCGTAGTTGTGGGCTCTCCCGAGGGGTAGGGCAAGGGACCGCCGCCCCTTGAATCCCCGGGCAGGGAGTGACCCTCTCCCTGCACCCTCCGATCAGGGCGCCGCCCCGATACCCCGTCGCCCGTCTTCAACAAGTTTAACAAGTAAAACACAATCATCATGAATACAAACGCAACAGCATCCATCCATATAAAACCGTGCAACATCGCCCAGAGCGAAGAACACAACAGGCGGGACGAGCAATACCTTATGGCCCTTAACCCCGCCAATATCTATATACGCAAAGACCTGACCTGCCAAAACTCGACCTATGTCCCATCCGATATGAAGGGGACAAGTCTCCAGGAATACTATGATTCGCTTAAGGCAATGGTGAAGGCGAAGACCGGCAGGGCGATGCAGGAAAAGGATGTCAAGTATGCGGACAAGAATGGCAGGACCCGTGTCCGTAAAGGAAGCAGCCCCCTCCGCGAAGGCGTGGCAATCATTATGGATAACACGACGATGGGGGATCTAAAGAGATTCACCAACGCCGTAGAAAAGAGGTGGGGCATAAAAGCCGTCCAGATACACATCCATCGGGACGAGGGACACTATGAGGATAATGAGCGAAAGAAGACCTGGAAGCCGAATTATCACGCCCACATCGTATGGGACTGGATGGACCACGATACCGGCAAGTCGCACAAGTTGGGAGAAGCTGATATGTCGGAGATGCAGGATAT
>JAFPWG010000016.1 GCA_017395045.1 Bacteroidales bacterium | reverse complement strand
TCCGGAGCCAGGATCAAACTCTTCATTGTATATTCATAAAATTCTAAGCTTGTCCTCGGCACTTCCTCAATTCCTTTCAAGGAATCGACGCTCGTTTAAAGTATATTGTATCGTTACAATATTCGGTACTTGCTTGTACTTTTAGTCTTTCAGTATTTTCAAAGAGCCTAAAAAATCCCGCTCGTTTCAAACGGGACTGCAAAGGTAGAAACTTTTTCCGAACCGCCAAAATTTTTTTGAAGAAAATCGTATCTTTGTAGAGATATGGAAAAGAAGCAAGTTTCCCTCTGGCAGATTTTCGCCGTGTTCGCCAAGATCGGGGCGTTCACCATCGGCGGTGGCTACGCGATGATTCCCATCATCCAGGACGAAATGTCCCGCCGCGGCTGGATTTCCGACGACGAACTGCCCGACATCGTAGCCTTGTCCCAGTCGGCCCCCGGCGTGCTGGCCGTGAACATTTCCATCTTCGCCGGCTACCGGCTGCGGGGCGTCAAGGGCAGCATCGCCGCGACCCTGGGCTCCATCACCCCCTCCTTCTGCATCATCCTCGCCATTGCGATGCTGTTCACCGCCTTCAAGGACAATCCCTGGGTGGAGCGGGCCTTCAAGGGCATCCGCCCGGTGGTGATCGCCCTCATTGCGGTGCCCATGCTGAACATGGCGAAGAAGTGCTGCAAGGCCTGGTGGGCCTGGCTGCTGGCCATCCTCGCCCTCGTCCTGGTGGCGTTCCTGAACGTATCGCCCGTCTATATCATCCTGTGTGTCCTGATTGCCGGCTTCGGCTGCACTTACCTGAGAGAAAAATGGACACGCTGATCCTCTTCCTCCAACTGTTCAAGGAGTTCTTCGTCATCGGAGCCTTCACCATCGGCGGAGGCTATGCGATGCTGTCCCTGATCCAGGGCCAGGTGGTTTCGGTCCATCACTGGATCTCCGAAAGCACCTTCACCGATATCGTGGCCATCTCCCAGATGACACCGGGGCCCATCGGTATCAATACGGCCACCTACGTGGGCTATGACGTAGTTTCCCAGGCCACCGGCAGCCACCTGATGGGCATCGCCGGGTCCGCCACGGCCACCCTCGCCCTCGTTCTCCCCTCCTTCATCCTGGTGCTCCTCATCGTCCGCTTCTATACGCAGTTCCGCAACAGCGCCCTGTTCGAAGGGGTGATGGCTTGGCTCAGGCCCACGGTCGTCGGCCTCATCGGTGCGGCGGCGGTCATCCTCATCGTCAAGACCACCTGGTTCCAGGGCACGCCCTCCTTCGCCGTCGTCCGGGAGAATTTCCCCGACTGGAAGAGCTGGTGCCTGCTGGCGGCGGCTTTCGCGGCGTCGTACTGGGGGAAAGTCAACCCGATCCTGGTCATTCTGGGCGGTGCCGTGCTTGGACTGTTGATTTATTGATTATCTTTGTAAAACATAATTATCCGATAATGAGAAACACGATCATCCTCTCCCTCCTGACGCTGGTCATCGCAGCGTGCAACAATCCCAAGCAACCGCAGCCGTTCAGCGTCATTCCCATGCCGAACGACGTCACGCTCTCCGAGGGTTCCTTCACCCTCGCCGGACAGGACTTCTATGTCGACGCCTCCCTGGACCAGGCCACTCACAAAGCCATCGCCGATTTCTGGGATCAGCTGTTCAAGGTTTCCGGCAAGAAATCCACCTTCAGTGCCGACGATCACGGGCAGAAGGTCCGCTTCCTTGCCAACCCGAACCTGGGGGCTGAGGAATACGCCCTGAATGTCAATGACAAGGGACTTACCGTGGAGGCATCGGCCTTCGGCGGGTTCTTCTACGCCATCCAGACCCTGAAGCAGATGCTTCCGGCCGAAATCTACGGTACCAAGAAGGCCAATGCCGGCTGGGTACTCCCCTACGTGAGCATCCTGGACGCCCCGCGCTTCGACTATCGCGGCATCCATATGGATCCGTGCCGCCACTTCTGGTCCCTGGACGAGACCAAGCGGTATATCGACATCGCGGCCACCTATAAGCTGAACCGCCTCCACTGGCACCTCACCGAGGACCAGGGCTGGCGCATGGAGATCAAGAAGTACCCGAAACTCACCGAAGTGGGCGCCTGGCGCAGCGGCACCTGCATCGGCAAGGACTTCGACTCCAGCGACGGCATCCGCTACGGAGGTTTCTACACCCAGGATGAGATGCGCGAGATCGTGGCCTACGCCGCCGAGCGCAACATCACCGTCATCCCGGAAATCGACCTTCCCGGCCATATGGTCGCCGCCCTCGCCGCTTACCCGGAACTGGGCTGCACCGGTGGTCCGTATGAGGTCTGGACCCGCTGGGGCGTTTCCGAAGACGTCCTGTGCGTGGGCAAGGAGGAAACCTTCACCTTCCTGGAGGACGTCCTGACGGAGATGATGGACATCTTCCCGTCCGAGTACATCCACATCGGCGGCGACGAGTGCCCGAAGGTCCGCTGGCAGAACTGCCCGCTCTGCCAGGCTCGCATCAAGGAACTGGGACTCAAACCCCATGGCAACATCTCCGCGGAGCAGGAACTCCAGTGCTATGTGACCGCCCGCATCCAGAAATTCCTGAACGAGCACGGCCGGAAGATCATCGGCTGGGACGAAATCCTGGAAGGCCAGCTCGCCGAGGGTGCCACCGTGATGTCCTGGCGCGGCCCTGAGGGCGGCATCGAGGCGGCCAGCCGCGGATTCGACGTCATCATGACTCCGAACGGGCACTTGTACCTTGACTATTATCAGAGCCAGGAGCGCGACAAGGAGCCTCTGTGCATCGGCGGACTCGTGACCGTGCAGAAACTCTACTCCTACGAGCCCTTCGACGGAATGGCCCCCGGGACCGAGGACCATATCCTGGGTGTCCAGGCGAACCTCTGGACCGAATACGTCACCTCGAACGAGTTCCTGGAGTACATGCTGCTCCCGCGCCTGTGCGCCCTCTCGGAAGTCCAGTGGTGCAATGCCGACCACAAGGACTACGCCCGGTTCGACAGCGCCCTGGACCATACCTTCAAGATGCTGGACGTGATGGGTTACACCTATGCCAAGCACGTGCGCGGCCTCATCGGCCTGCCCGGCCACGAGCAGCCCGCACGCACCCCCGAGGAACTGGAGCAATACTTGAAAGAGAACAAAACCAACTGGTAACATGAAACACCTGGAATACCTTGTCCCGCTGGCCGCCCTTCTCCTGCTCGCCTCCTGTGGAGGCCGGAACCAGAAGGAAGCCGAAGCTGTGGAAGACGAAACCGCGACGGAAGAAGTGAAGGCGCCGTCCGTTCCGCCGGCCGATTCGGCGGCCACCGACAAAATGGTCGGCGAACTGCCGGAAGAGCCCGTCTTCGACATCGTCACCAGCATGGGCACCATCCGGGTCAAGCTGTACAACGACACCCCCAAGCACCGGAACAATTTCGCCCGGCTCGCCCTGTCCCATTATTTTGACGGAATGCTGTTCCACCGGGTCATCAACGATTTCATGATCCAGGGCGGAGACCCCTTCACCCGGGACACGTCCCGCGTGGAAGAATGGGGTGAAGGCGGCCCCGGCTATGAAATCCCGGCCGAATTCATCCCGGAGCATACGCATAAGAAAGGAGCCCTGGCCGCCGCCCGGCGCGGAGACCTGGCGAACCCCCTGAAGGAATCTTCGGGTTCGCAGTTCTACCTGGTACAGAACTCCGGAAACTGCAAGCATCTCGACGGAGCCTACACCGTCTTCGGCGAGACCATTTCCGGGCTCAACGTCATCGACCGGATTGCCCGGGTGAAGACCGACCGGTTCGACCGGCCGCTGAAGCCCGTCGTCATCCAGCGCGTCGTCCCCAACGGAAAGATCAACCTGCAGGCCCTCGAGCAGGGCGGACGGCCCATCAACGAGGCTCCGGCCAAAGTGAATCTGTCAGACGAGCAGAAAGCGAAGGCCGATTCGGTGGCCAAACTCAAGGGTGCCACCACCCGAACGACCAAACGGGGACATGTCGTAACCAGAATCAACGAATAATCCTGAAATTCTTCCTATGAAATTCCTGTTTGGCACGGATTTCGCTATAAAAAGAGTCGAATAGTTTTTTCATAGGTTAAGTTTTAGGTTAGAATTGCGACCGCCGCTTGTTGGGAAACACGCGGCGGTTTTCTTATACCTTTTAATAGGGATTATGCGTTCCGGATCACCCGTTCCGCCGCCGCACACAGCGCCGCGTAGAAATCGGCCCCAAAGGCCGCTGTCAGAGGATCCTTCAGGAACTGGTACGCCCGGACTCCCTCCCGTTTCCCCTTTTCGAAAGCGCAGGCGCAGATGTCCCAGCGGTGGAGATTCAGGCCGATCCGGCCCCCGCCGAGCTCCACCACGCGCACCGGATACAACTGGCAGGAGATGGGTTTGCGGAAGGATGACTTCCCGGCGAAGAACTGCCGCTCGATGGAGCAGAAACAGTTCTCTCCCTCGAAAAGGCAGAAGGCGCACTCCTCGCTGCCGGGCACCAGCGGCGTCACGAGGTCGCCGTCCCGGTCGATTTCGAAAAAACCCTTCTCTTCCACGGCCTGACGCCCCTCGGCACGCATCAGGGGCGAGAAGACGTCGTAATTGGCCTCGATGGGGTCCAGTTCCTCCTCCTTCAGGGGGGCGCCGCTGTCACCGACGATGCAGCACTTCCCCTTGCACACCGGATAGTCACAGGCAAAAAACTCCAGGATGACATCTTCCGAAACCAGGATGTCCCCGATCTGGACAATCGTTCCGAACTTGTTCCTGTGTCCCATTATTCCACCACGATTTCGGCAGCCGAACCGGCCGCAAGGCACGAAAGCATGTCGGAAAGGCGTGCGGCCGTGATACCGTTCACGCTTTCCTTATAATGGGAAACCAGATCCTTGCCGATACCGTATCGGGCAACGACCGCCGTTACCATCGTCTCCGGCAAGGTGAGTTCTTTCGCCGTCTCCGCCATGGCCATTGCCTTGAAGGCGTCCAAGTCCTTTTTCGACACGGTCGATGCACCTGCGTTCCGGATGCCCTTCCGGACGGCCGGAAGCGCCTTCCCGGCATCCGCTCCCTCACAGGCGACGTACATCCAGAGGCGTTCCTGCGGATAAGAATGGAATCCGGCTTGAACGGAAACGGAAAGGCCGGTCCCGTCCAAGGCGGCCACGATGTGGCGGCGGAGCACCTCGGCGGCGGCTTCCGCAAGGACATAATTGACCCCTGACAGGGGATATTCCGTATCCAGACGCACGAACACGCCTTTCGGACCATCGGCTTCCGTACGGGAGACTGTCCCCGGAGCCGGCCGGTAATGGACCGTATTCCGGGGAACGCTGTTCTTCTGGGTTCGGAATCCGCCCATATACCGGAGCAGCGTCCGACGGACCGTCGCTTCATCCAGGTCTCCAACCAGCACGAGCATCCCGTCGTTCACCCGGGAAAAACGGCCCTCGTAGAACTGGGCTGCCTTCGCCTGCGTCGCGGAGTTCAAGGCAGCCGGATTCTTCCGGGTCGAATGGCTGAATCCAGGATACATCATCGAATAAAGCCGGTCCTCCATGGATGGCCGGGCCCAGGCCGCATTGCGCAGGTAGATGTCGAATTCGCCCCGGTTCACCGTCCGGCTGTTGGCGAGAGCCAGCAACGCTTTCAGGAGCGTAGGCAGTTTCGTGGAAGGGGCGCTGCCGCCGATGGACGTGAACGTGAGCGCCACCTGCGTGCCCATCGTGATGCCGTTCACGGCCAGATGGTCACGGAAATCCGAGGCGGAAAGGCCGCCGGCGTCGTACAGGGACAGCATGTCGCCGAAATAACCGCCCTCCCCTTCCATCAGGCCGGTCACCCCGGACAGGCCGCCGCCCAGCAGGAGCGCATAGTCAAAGGACCCCAGGCCGGGAACCCGCTTATATACCACCCGCACACCGTTGGAGAAGGTCCACAATGTGCCGCCGGAAACCGGCTCGGGCTTGGTCTCCTTGATTTTCACCCGGGGACAGGCCACCTCCAGGCTGCCGGTGTCCCGCTGCCAGGAGTAATCCCGGGATTCCCGGAAGGTGGATCCGTACAGATAGGCCAGGTTGTACTGGAACAGGGCCTCGTCTTCGTCCAGGGAGTCGAGATCCGCCCGATATTCGAGGGTAAGGTTCGACAACTGGCTCAGCACGGAAGTCGCGAATTGGTTGAACAGGCGCGTCTCCGTTGAATCCGCGACACTCTTCCGGGCGAACAGACGGGTTTCCTCGCCATAAGGCGCAAGGTTCGCCCCGTACAGGAAATGGGCGACACAGCGACTCACGTATTTCCGGTTTGACAACGGACTGCTCCCGCGCCGGACCATGTCGGCCATCATCACTTTCTTGGCATCCGTGAACTCCCTTTCCGAGACGCCGAAGCCGTCCATCCCGGCCAGGGTCTGGGACACGGTCTTCATCGCCGCCTCCAGGTGTGCCCGGTCGGTCTGCACCTCCACGGCGAATTCTTCATCGCCGCCCGTCTCCGTACTGTTCAGGTAATTCATCTCCAGCTTCCCGTACGGAATGCCCGCTTCCCGCAGGTTCCGCTCGATCCGTCGGAGAGCGAGGGTTTGGAACTCCCGGCTGAAAATGCCCATCACGATGGCCTGGGCGGTGTTCATCTGATCATATGGAGTACGCGGTGAAGCGTAAGCCACCCGGACCAGTCCGCGTTCACCCGAACACGTGCGGGTGAACACGATGGAAGGCATCACCGACGGTTCCCACACATAATCCGGAGCCCGGCTGCTCTCCACGAAATGCTGCGGGACCAGCATCGAGAAGATATCCATCTTCTTCTTCAGTTCCACCGGGTCGATGTCGCCGCTCACGATTACGGCTTCGTCGGCGCGGGACAGCGCCGCCTGGCCGAAGGCGACAAGGAGGGTGGAATCCAGCACGTTGGCGTCATAGACGGGGACTTTGTCCAGATGCAGGACCGTGGAGCCGTCCACGTCCTGAAAGTATCCACCCGGACGCGGGCCGATTCCGTGCCTGGAAAGCCAACCCGTCTCCAGGCTCTCCGGAGCCGCCGCAACCGGAGTCTCGCCGCGCCGCACCACGGCGAAATCGGCAAAACCCTTGACTTCGTCGTTCTTTACCAAATAATAAGCGATGCCGCAGCGCAGGGTGCCCTTCTGGATCTTGCTGTCCATCGGCAGGGAAGGAAGGGTCTGCGCTGGCACAGTTCTTGAAAAAGTGAGAACAGCCAGGCTTAAAATGATATGAAGAAGTCGTGGCGACATGGATTTAACAGATTGAGAATACAAAAATAACAATAAAAATTGCTAATTTTGCAAAATCCGTGCAACGGACAGGACAAGACAAGTAAGTATAATCAATAAACCGTAACGAAATGAAAAGATTATTTGTCGCCGTCGCGGCGTTCGCACTCGCCGCTGGAATCGCTTCCGCCCAGGACTACAACGCCGCCGTGGAAGCCTTCAACATGGGTGCACAGACCCTCGAGACCAACAAGGCCGAGGCCCTGACCCAGTTCAAGAGCGCCCTCGCCCAGTTCGAGGCCTGCGAAGAGGCTGAGGCCGCCGAAATGGTCGCCCAGTGCAAGAAGATCATCCCCCAGACCATTCTCTCCATCGCCAAGGAGCAGATCAATAACGCCGAATATGACGAGGCCGTCGCCACCCTCAAGGAGGCTGCCGCCGTCGCCGAAGGCTATGGAATCGAAGAAGTGGCTGCCGACGCCAAGGAACTCATTCCCAACGCTTTCTCCCGCAAGGGTGCCGCCCTGCTGAAGGCCAAGGACTTCGTCGCTGCCGCCGCCGCTTTCAAGGAGGTCGTGGCCCTCAATCCCGAAGACGGCCAGAGCCAGCTTCTCCTCGGACAGTCCCTGATGCAGGCCGGTGACAACACCGCCGCCATCGCCGCCCTCGAGGCCGCTGCCGCCGCCGGCAAGGATGAGCAGGCCAACAAGCTCCTCTCCAACGTGTTCCTCAAGGAAGGCATGGCCCTCGTGAAGGCCGGCAAGAGCGCCGAAGCCATCGAGGCCCTCGAGAAGTCCAACGGCTATGTGGAGTCCAGCAACGCCTACAAGCTCATCGCCAGCGCCAACACCAAGCTCGGCAAGAGCAAGGCCGCCATCGAGGCTTACAAGAAGTACCTGGACATCGATCCCAACGCGAAGGATGCCGCCGACGTGATGTTCACCATCGCCGCCACCGCCCAGAAGGCCGGTGACAAGGCTACCGCCATCGAGTACTACAAGAAGCTCTCTTCCAACGCCAAGTACGCCGCCCAGGCTGCCCAGCAGCTCGGCGCCCTGCAGAAGTAAGCTCTTTATATTTTTAAAACAGAAAAGCCGGCCCGAAGGTCGGCTTTTCTTGTATCAATATCCCGGGACGGGAGTCAGGAGGAAGACGAAGGACCGTTCCGTGGCCGGGAGGAGGTAGTCTGTCAACGGCCAGGTTCCCCAGGAGGTTACGCCTCCGACACCCATTTGGACCAAGTCGAGGTGTACGTAGGTCGTACCGCGGGAGCGGTCGTTCTCGTGCGCCTTGGCCTTGAGTTCCAGGGAGTGGACGTGGGTGTCCAGGTCCTCCAGACTGAACGGGAGGGCGGATGCCGAGAAGGGAGCGGGAGCGGCGACTTCCAGGCCGCGGTCCGCCTCGTCCAGGATACGCATCCAGCGCATTCCGGTGTGGGTACCGGACTCCTGCGAACGGACGTAGCCGTAGTGATACTGGTCCTCCACCCGCTGGCAGTAGCGGCCCAGCAGGGCGGAACTGGAGCGGTCGGCATAGTTTTCCCACGGGCCCAGTCCGAAGAAATCCAGGTTGGAGTACTGCCCGGGCATCGCGAAGCGCATCCCGAAGCGGAACATCAGCGGGGCAGCAGTCAGTTTCCCGGCATTCTCCATGGATTCGAAGACCGCCACGCGGCCCTCCGCATCAATCATATAGGTAACCTTCACCCGGGCGGCTTCCCCGACCGGGGCGAAGACTACGTCCACGCGCACGAGGTTCTTCTCCGTCCGGTCCATCTTCACGCTCTCCGGCTTCCAGGCAATGCCGCGCCAGAGGGCAAAGCGTTTGTCAAAGCCGGCTCCGAGATCGTTCTCCACCAGGGCACGGTCGAAGCAAGGAAGCAGCGGAGCGGACAGAAGTTCCTTCCCATCAAGGACATAGGACGAAAGAGCGCCCTGTTTCCTGTCAATGATGACGCTCCATTTGGAGAAGCGGTCACTGAGCGTTCCCTTGCGGGTCAGATTACCGGAAATCCGGCAGATTTCGCCGGTCTCGGAAGCGAGGATCAGCCCCTGCGTCAGGCCCGCTTCCGGATTCTTCATTCCCAGGCGTATGTCGGAGGCGCCGTCCCGGAGGACGAACTGGTCATAAGCGGCCTCGTGGCCGGCCGGAAGCAGGCCGTCGGCAACCTTCAATTGATAGCGGACCGTCAGGGTAACCACCTTTCCCTCCGGGAGCGCGCCGATACCCAGGTTCAGGGTCCGGCGGGACTGCGGGGATACTTCCAGTTCTTCCACGACGCCGGAACGCACCGGCTCGCCGTCGGCCTCCAGGGTCCACAGGAGACGGTAGCGCGACAGGTCGGTGAAGAAGTTCTCATTGTAAACCTCCACGACACCCGGATTCTCCCCGGCCGTCGTGAGGATGTTGCGGTACTGGTACCGGACCTCATAGGCGTGCGGATGCAGGGTGCGGTCCGCCGCGATAACGCCGTTGCAGTTGAACGAGCCGTCGGACGGGTCATAGTCGTTCAGGTCGCCGCCGAAGATGAAGACATGGTCCGTCCCCGGAGCGTCGGAGGGCCAGCGGAGCGCCTGGTCCGCGAAATCCCAGATGAAACCGCCCTGGCAGCCGGGTTCGCTGCGGGCGATGTCCCAGTACTCCTTGAAATTGCCCATCGAATTACCCATCGCGTGCGCATATTCGCACTGGATGAAAGGCTTGTCCCCGACCTTCAGATAAGCCTTGACCCGGTCCGGGGAAAAGTACATCGGGCAGTAGATGTCCGTATAGCGGTGACTCTTGCCATCCGCAAGGATCGCCCGTTCATATTGGACCGGCCGGGAAAGGTCATAGGTCTTGATCCAGTCGTAGCAGAGTTCGAAATTGGGACCGGAGCCGGCTTCATTGCCCATGCTCCAGACGATGACCGAAGGATGGTTGAAGTCGCGGCGGACCATCCGGCTGTCGCGGTCCAGGTGCGCCGGCCGGAACAGCGGGTTGGCCGCCAGCGTCTCCGCACCATAACCCATGCCGTGGGATTCGATGTTTCCTTCATCCACGACATACAGGCCGTACTTGTCGCACAGGGCGAGCCAGCGCGGATCGTCGGGATAGTGGCAGGTGCGCACCGCATTGATGTTCAGTTCCTTCATGATCCGGATGTCGCGGATCATCTCCGCCTCGGTGACGATATACCCGCCCGTCGGGCTGATCTCGTGACGGTCCACGCCCTTGATCAGGATCGGTTTCCCGTTCACCTTCAGCTGGTTCCCGACGACTTCCACGGTGCGGAATCCGAACTCGACCGTCGTGCTTTCGACCATTTCCTTGCGGTTGGAGACGCTTACCTTCAGCCTGTACAGATTGGGGGTTTCAGCGCTCCAGACGGCCGGTTTTCCGACAAAGGCGTCATACCGGATGATGCCCCCTCTGGCCGGCTGGAGGCCCCGGACGAAATGGACGGTCTTCCCCTCCGCGTCCAGGACGGTCAGGTCGGCCGATGCGATGCCCCGGCTCACTTCCAGCTCCACTTTCAACCGGCCGTCGGCCCAGCCCGTGACGTGGACGTCTTCCAGGCGCTCCTTCTCCCGGGTATATACCTCCACCCCGCGGGCGATACCCGCGAAACGCCAGAAGTCCTGGTCCTCCAGGTAAGTGCCGTCACACCAGCGGAAGATTTCCAGGGCGATGGTGTTCTGTCCCACCTGGACATACTTCGTCAGGTCGAAACGGGCTTCCAACTTGCTGTCCTGGCTGTATCCCACCATCCGGCCGTTGACCCAGACCCGGACGTTGGAGGTCGCAGAACCGATGTTCAGGCAGATCTGCTTCCCGTCCCAGGAAGGGTCGATGGTGAAGGTCCGGCGGTACTGGCCCACATAGTTGTGCTCCAGCGCCGGATAGGGCGGATTGTTCTTGTAGTGGTCCCGCCAGGGATAGCCGACGTTCAAATACATCGGATCGCAGTAGCCGTTCAGGTCCCACAGGCCGGGGACGGGAATCTCGTCCCAGGAACTGTCGTCGAAATCCACAGCCTGGAAGCCCCGCAGGCGGCCTTGCACCGTGGGATTGAAATGGAACTTCCACAGGCCGTTCAGGGACAGCGTCTGCTGCTGGTCCGTGACGAAAGTGGCATGCATGGGCATCCGGTTTTCCTGGAACACGTATGGATTCTGCCAGGGCTCGTCCTTCGCCGCTCCGAGGAAACAGGAGCAGGCCAGCAGAAGGAACAAAGGAAGGAATCTGTTTTTCATTCTGGTTCAATTTGGGTAAAGATAGCCATTTTTCGGGAAAAAGCCGAAAACATGCATGAAAAATGAAAGCAAAATCGCCCTCGCAGCGTCTTGAATGGCCGATTTTCGACTTTATCCGTTTTCATTTTGCGAACGCGGATAGGTTTTCGGTACTTTGCACCAAGGAACCGGACTGCAAACCCGGCTTAGAAAGAAATGAAGAGAATGATGCTGCTGGGGTGCCTCTGCTGCACCCTTCTTCCGGCCGCCTGCGAGCGGCTGGACAACGACCGGTCCCTCCACGTACAGGAGGGCGGATCCCCGTTTACCCTGGAGGAGGTAGCCCGCCTCCTGTCCGCCGTCCCGCTCGGGGAGGCCCAGCTGGGAGAAGTACGCGACGCCGTGTCGGCCTCGTCCGTCAACGGATACGATTCGGAATACACGATGAAGGACCTGTTCGAGACACCGGGCGCCGGCGTCGGTTCGGAACCGGAGACGCGGGTGGAAGCCTATCCGGAGCCCCTCCGGGACCTGCTGGCGGCCGAAGTTCGGCGCCAGTACGGGACGCGGAGCCGGGACGCCGACGAGTTCCTGAACGCCCTGTCATCGTCGGACGTCCAGATCTACTGGCCGTTCGCGGAAGAGTTCGAAGCGGCCGGGCAGCCCGTCATCACCTTTGACCCGGGCGACAATTCCGTCCGGAACATCGGCTATCTGCGGAAAGAGGACGGGAGCCTGGAGGAACTGATTGTGGACGAAGAAACGGCGCAGAACCGGCCCGTCTGGGTCGTCAACCGGAACACCGATGCCGAATACAAATCCCTGGAGATGCTCCGGCGGGAAGACCCGAACTGGGGACAGGGCGGCGGAGATATCCTCGTTGGCACCCGCGCTTCCAAGAAAGATGATTTCAAGACCCTGGTCCTCAGCTCCTTCCAGTCCAACCGGCAGTTCGACACCTGGTTCTGCGGGGGAAGCGAAATCTGGGTCAAATGCGGAGCGATCGAGGATTTCACGGCCACTACGGAAGCGGAACTGCGGCTATACAGTCCCTCCGTCACCGACTTCCTCATTGTCATCCGGCGCAACCAGAAGGGCACGAAGATTCCCTTCAACGCCGTGCTCGTGTCGGAATGGACCGGCATGCTGGACAACTGTGCCTTCATGATGGTGGAAGACGACGGCGGCACCCAGACCACCTGGAAGTGCTCCGCCATGGTCCGGTACAACTCCAAGAGCTACGGTTTCGAGATCGAGATTCCCCTTCACGCCCGGGACGACATCATCTGGCGCGGAGCGCTGACCCGTACCTATATCGAACGGAACAACGGTTACCTCGGCCATTTCGGCGACGTGGACCTGGTGCTGGAGCTGATCTAACGGACGGTCATCTCGCAGACGGCGCAGTCGAAACCGAGGCGGAGACGGCGACCGTTGTTGACGAGGAAAAGGGGGTCCGGACGGGTGCCCGGACGGAGTTTCGGGCAGATGCCCAGTTCGTGGCGGAGACAATACTTCGTCCGCATGTACTCCACGCCGTCGCGATGGGAAAGTTCGTAGGCCGGTTCGATGGACGCAGCGCCGCGTTCACCGTAGATTTCCCGCGAAAGGGAATTCGCCACATTATCTTTATAGGTAAGCGCAGCGGGTGCGGGATCGGGACGGACCACGCCCTTCCGCAAGGGAAGGGACCGCACGCGCTGTGCGTCCAGGGCGGCCGCCAGGTCGCGGCGGATGCCGTTCAGGAAAGAAGCGGGGAGGAATGGGACCGGGCCTTCCACGGCCACGTCTTTCACGGTAAAGGAATAGGGCTCCGTGCGCTTGGCAAGCTGTGTGCGGATGGTTTCCAGCATCCGATCCGGATCCCGCGCCGGGTCGGAAGGAAGGTCCACGGCCAGGGCGGTCTCCCGGCCGTCCTCTGAACGGGCCATAGCCGAGAGCCGGCCACCGTCGAGACGAACTTCCAGCGCAACAGCCATTTCCCGGCTCGGACGGTCGGCGTCCAGCCTCCGTTCGAAGGCCGCATCGATATTCCGGTACAGCCGGATGCCGGGTTTCAGGCCATCTACCGCCTTGCAGCGGATGGTGAAGCCCTCGCACACATCTCCCCGGAAACCGATGATGGAGCCGTCGGAGCCGACGAACGCGAAGCCGTCGCCGTTGTGGAGTTCCAGTCCCCTGCCCTCCGGGTCGATGGTCAGGCCGCCCGGGCGGACCTGCCGGACGGTGCCGACCGGCTCGCCCATCGACTTGGGGGCGTCCATCGAAGACCAGGGTCCCCGGGTTCCGTCCAGGAAGAGCTCCGTATAATCCCGGTTATAGGTCTTGCGAAGGTCAGGGGTGAATCCGCCGCGGAGCGTACCGAAGGAAGCGCGGCGGTAGCGGTCCGGATAGCGCCGGACCAGGGCGTCCAGGGCCTCGGAATAGGCCCGAACGACATTCCGGACATAGGAGGCACTTTTCAGCCGTCCCTCGATTTTGAACGAATCGGCGCCCGCGTCTGCGAGGTCTTCCAGGCGATGGATCAGGTTCAGGTCTTTCAACGAGAGCAGCGCCTTGTTCCGCATCAGGACCGTCCCGTCCGCATCTTCCAGGTCGTACAAGGAGCGGCAGGCCTGGATGCAGGCGCCGCGGTTGGCGCTCCGGCCCGCGAGGTGTTCCGACAGATAACACTGGCCGCTGTAACACACGCACAAGGCACCATGGACGAAGACTTCCAACTCGGCGTCCACGTTATCTCGGATGGCGCGGATCTGTTCCAGGGAAAGTTCCCGCTCCAGAACGAGGCGTCCATAGCCCAGGCTTTCGGTAAACCGCGCCTGTTCCGGCGTCCGGATGGCGCACTGGGTGGACGCGTGCAGGATCATTCCCTCCGGGGCGAGCCGGGTAACGGCGGGATCCTGGACGATCAGGGCGTCCACTCCCACATCCTGCAACTCCTGCAGGAGCCGCCTGGCCTGGGGAAGCTCTTCCTCATAGATCAACGTGTTGAAAGTCACGTAGATCCGCACGCCGAACCGATGTGCGTAAGTGCAAAGGCGCCGGATGTCCCCGACCGGATTCCCCGCCGCCTGGCGCGCGCCGAAAGCCGGGCCGGCGATGTACACGGCATCGGCCCCGCAGTCCACGGCTGCGATGCCGACCTCCGCCGTACGTGCCGGCGCCAGGAGTTCGAGGGCCCGCATAGCCCGCTATTTGGTATAGAAGATGAACCGGTTCTTGTCGTAGAAGTCCTTGACGATGTCGGTCTGCGCAAAACCCGCCTCACGGAACACGGCCTCCGTTTCCTTGCCCAGCACTTCGTTGATCTCCGTCAGGCCCTTTCCCTCGGCCGCCAGGAAACGGTTGGACCAGCGGGCGATGGCCTGATAGAATTTCAGGGGATCCTCGTCCGGGACGAAAAGGGCCGACGACGGCTCGTAGTCCAGGACGTTCTTCCGGATCAGCTGCTTCTCGGACTCCATTACATAGGGCGGGTTGGAGAGGATCAGGTCGAATTCCCCGAAATTGAATTCCTGCTCGGTATCCAGCACATCCGCATTGACGAAGGTGGGTGCTTGCGCGCCGGAAGCCTTCATCTCCGACGAGAAATTCTGGCTCCGGGCCACGGAGAGGGCCCCTTCGGAGTTGTCCACACCCACGACGCGGGCGCCGGGAACGGACAGCGCCACGATCCAGGCGATGTTGCCGGATCCGGTGCAAAGGTCCAGAACGCGGACCGGCTCCGCGCTGCGGCCATAGGGAATGCGACGCTGCTTGATGCGGGCGGCCAGCTTGATGGCCTCACGCACAAGCAGTTCCGTCTCCGGACGCGGTACCAGGACGTTCTTGTCCACCTTGAAAGTGTGACCGCAGAACTCGGTTTTCCCCACCACGTACTGGATGGGCTCGCCGGCCTGGAGCCGGACCATGGCTTCGGCCAGGGGCTGCACCTTTTTCTTGTCGATCTGGTACTGCGGCTCGATGATGTGGGTGTAACTCTTGGTTCCCAGGATCTCCGCGCAAAGCTGCAGCACGATCGCCTTCGCTTCGGCCGTAGGATACAGGCTCTCCAGCGAGGCGACGCCGTCTTTCAGGAATTCGGAAAGGAGCATAGGCCTAGGCGTTTTCGATGATGGTCGTCAGGAAATCCGTGAAATTCATCCCGGCGGCGCGGACCATCTTCGGCACCAGCGACGCGTTGGTCATGCCGGGGATGATGTTCACCTCCAGGAAATAGATGCCGTCGGGGGCGGCGATGTAGTCCATCCGGACCAGGCCCTTGCACCCGAGATGACTGTACAGCCGGCGGGAGATGTCCTGGACCTGCTGAGCCAGGGTGTCCGGAATCTCCGCCGGGCACACTTCCTGGCTGCGACCGTTGTACTTGGCATCGTAGTCGAACCAGCCGGTCTCGGAGATGATCTCGATCACCGGAAGGGCCTTGGGGCCCTCTCCGTCCGAATAGACAGCGCACGTGAGTTCGTGTTCGGTGACGATCCCCTTCTCCACAATTACGGTCTCCCCCTCAGAGAACGCATAGCGGACCGCCGCGGGAAGGTCCTCGGCCCGGGTCACCTTCGTGATGCCGAAGCTGGAACCGCCGTTGGTGGGCTTGACGAACAGGGGCAGGCCCAGCCGGTCCACGGTCTTCTTTGCGAAGGCATCCACGTCGTCACCCTTGCGGATGAAGGCGTCGGGGGCAAGCTTCACGTAATCCAGGCCCCGAAGGTAGCTCTTGCAGGAGTATTTGTCGAAGGCCACCGTGGTCACGAACGCGCTGCAGGAGGAGAAAGGGATGCCCAGCATCTCGAAATAACCCTGCAGCTGGCCGGTCTCGCCCGGAGCGCCGTGCTGCATGATGTACACGAAGTCGAATTTCACCTTTTCCCCCAGAACCCGTACCGAGAAGTCGGTCTTGTCCACCTCGGGCTGCGCGCCCTCCGGGAAAGGGATCCGCATGGAATTGGCCTTCCGCATCGCCACGAGGCGCCATTGGCCGAAACGGGCGAAGATCTCATAGACGTCGTATTGGAATTCGTCGATCCGGGAGGCGGTGAATTCGCCGCTCCGGCATGCCACTTCCCATTCGGAGGAATCACTGCCGTAGATCACGGCAACGGACTGGTATTTGGACATAATGAATCAGTTATTCGAAGTAGTACTCTTCCAGGTCGTCCTTGCTGGACGACAGGCTGCTGGCCCCGTCGCAATAGGAAGCGTTCACGGCCTCGGGGAATGCGTCGTTGGACGATATTCCCAGGGTCCCGTCGGCGAGGACCTTCTTCATCCAGAGGCCCCAGATGGGAAGCGCCATGTTGGCGCCCTGGCCCAGGGCGGTGGAATTGAAGTGGACATAGCGGTCCTCCGCGCCCACCCACACGCCGGCGGTGATGGTGGGGGTGTAGCCGATGAACCAGCCGTCGGAGTTGTCGTTGGTCGTTCCGGTCTTGCCGGCGATGGCCCCGCTCAGGCCGTAGCGGAAACGCAGGCGCGAGCCGGTACCGCCGTCCACCACGCCCCGCATCATCTGCACCATTGCGTACGCGGCGCGCTCGGAAATGGCCTCGTGCCTGCGGTCGGAGAACTGCGCGAGCACGTTGCCGTCGCTGTCCTCGATGCGCGTCACGAAGAGCGGATAGGTATAGACGCCCCCGGAGGGGAAGGTATTGTAAGCGGTGACCATCTCATAGACGGACAGGTCGGCCGAGCCCACGCAAAGGGAAACCACCGGGTCGATGCGGCCGCTGATGCCCATCTTGTGCATCATGGACACCATCGCCTCCGGACCCAGCTGCTTCATCAGGTAGGCCGCGACGGAGTTGGAACTCTGGGCAAGGCCCCAGCGCAGGTCCACCACCGCACCGTTCGTGTGCGGGTCCTGCGGGGTCCAGGTCTGGTCGCCGTAGGTGACGAGCACCTGCGGGACATTGAGGACCTGGTCACAGGGTGTCATGCCGGATTCCATCGCGAGGGTGTACAGGAACGGCTTCACGGTGGAGCCCACCTGCCGCTTGCCCTGGCGTACGTTGTCATACTTGAAATGCCTGTACTCCGGCCCGCCCACATAGGCACGCACGTGGCCCGTGTAAGGTTCGATGGCCATGAAGGCCGCCCGGAAGAAAGACTTGTAATAACGGATGGAATCGTCCGGGGTCATCACGGTGTCGCGGTAGCCGGGCTTCTCCCAGGTGAACACCCGCATCGGCACCTTCTCGGTGAAACTCTTCGCGATTTCCGAATCGGAGTAGCCGGAAGCCTTCATCATCCGGTTGCGGTCGCTCCAGCGGCGGGCCTGGCTCATCGCGATGTCCACCACCTTCTGCTCGGTTCCGTTCGCGAAAGGAGGGTTCTTCCGGTTCTTGAGTTCGCGGAAGAAGGCTTTCTGCAGGTCCTTGCCCAGATGTTCGGCAATCGCCTCCTCGGCATATTTCTGCATCTTGTAGTTGATGGTCGTATAGATGCGGAGGCCGTCCTTGTCCAGGTCGTACGGGGTTCCGTCGTTCTTGAAATGCTTGTTCAGCCAGCCATACAGCGGGTCGTCCATCCACTGGAGGGAGTCCGCGCGGAATTCCTCCACGTTCGGGTAGGACTTGCGCTTGGGCCGTTCCGCTTCCATCGTCCGGCGGAGCATGTCCCGGAAATACGGGCCCACGCCGGTGGTTCGGTCCACGCCCCGGGAATGGAGCTCGATGGGAAGGGCGCGCAGCGAATCCAGTTCCGCCTTCTTCAGGTAGCCCTGGTCTTCCATGCGGCCGAGGACCAGGTTCCGGCGCTCCAGCGCCTTGTCCGGGTTGATGGCGGGATTGTAGCGGGTGGGTTTGTTCACCATGCCCACGAGGACGGCGCTTTCCTCCACCGTCAGGTCGATGGGGTTCTTGCCGAAGAACTGCTGGGAGGCCGACTGGATGCCGTAGGAATTGGAACCGAAGAACACGGCGTTCAAGTACATGTCCACGATTTCCTCCTTCGTGTAATTGCGCTCGAGCTTCACGGCGGTGATCCATTCGCGGAGCTTGATCCAGATCATGTCCAGCTTGGAGGCATTCTCCTTACGGGGATAGAGCGTCTTGGCCAGCTGCTGGGTGATGGTGGAGCCGCCGCCCTGGCTGGAATCGCGGGAGAGAAGGGTCTTGAACAGGACGCGGAACAGGCTGGGGATGTCGATGCCGGAGTGCCGGTAGAACCGGGCGTCTTCGGTGGCGACCGTCGCCTGGACCAGGTGGAGGGGGAGTTCGTCGTATCCGACGAAGGTACGGTTCTCGATATGGTACGTAGTCAGGATCTCGCCTTCCTCGGCGATGACCTGGGTAGCCAGCTTGCTGTCAGGATGTTCCAGTTCCTCGATGGTCGGGATTTCGGCGAAGGCCCAGACGATGCCGAGCAGGATCAGCACTCCGACGATCGGGGTGACCAGGAGGATCCAGAACCAGCGGGTTATCTTCTTGCGTGCGGTGTCAGTCATTCCAATTTTTTTTAGTGCGTCACAAGACCATAGGTCTTGCTCAGATACTGAATTACAAAAGTAATCAGAAAATTTGGAAAATTGAGAGAAATCTCGCTTACTTTGCAGAAGAAATAGGTAAAAGCAGAAGATTATGGAGGGAAAAAACTTAGTGATCGTGGAGTCTCCCGGAAAGGTGAACACCATCCAGAAGTTCTTGGGAAAAGATTATCTCGTCAAGGCCAGCATCGGCCACATCCGGGACCTGCAGGAAAAGAAACTGAGCGTGGACGTGGCACATGGCTTCCAACCCGAATATGTCGTCCCGGCCGACAAGAAGAAGGTCGTATCGGAACTGAAGAAACTCGCGGACGCCGCCGCCACCGTGTGGCTTGCCTCCGATGAGGACCGCGAGGGAGAGGCCATTTCCTGGCACCTGTCCGAAACCCTGGGCCTGGACCCCGCGAAAACCCGCCGCATCGTCTTCCATGAAATCACGAAGAGTGCGATCCTGGAAGCCATCGAGCATCCCCGCGACATCGACCGGAACCTGGTGGACGCCCAGCAGGCCCGCCGCGTACTGGACCGGCTCGTCGGTTTCGAGCTTTCCCCCATCCTGTGGCGCAAGATCCAGCCGAAGCTGTCCGCCGGCCGCGTGCAGAGCGTCGCCCTGCGCCTGGTCGTGGACCGCGAGAAGGAAATCATGGCCTTCCGCAGCGAACCATATTATAAGGTAGAAGCCGTCTTCCGTCCGGAAGGAGCCCCCGCCTCCGTCAAGGTCAACGCCGCCCTGGACACCCGGTTCGCTTCCCTGGAAGAAGCCCGGAAGTTCCTGGAAGACAGCATCGGAGCCACTTATACGATCGACTCCATCGACAAGAAGGAAGGGGTCCGCGTCCCGGCCGCCCCGTTCACGACCTCCACGCTCCAGCAGGAGGCCTCCCGCAAGCTCCGGTTCCCGGTTGCGACCACCATGCGCGTCGCCCAGTCCCTTTATGAAAGAGGTCTGATCACGTACATGCGTACCGACTCCACGAATCTTTCGTCCCTGGCCCTGGGTACCGCCAAGGCGTTCATCGTGGAGAACTTCGGAAAGGAGTATTCCCACACCCGCCAATACAGGACCAAGGCCAAGGGCGCCCAGGAAGCGCACGAAGCCATCCGTCCCACCTATATCGACCAGACTTCCATCGAGGGAACCGCCCAGGAGAAGAAGCTCTACGAGCTCATCTGGAAACGGACCGTCGCCTCGCAGATGAGCGAATCCCGGGTGATGAACACCGCCATCCGGATCGCATCGGACAAGCGGAGTGAACACTATGGCGTCCAGGCGGCCGAAATGCTGTTCGACGGCTTCATGAAGGTGTACCTGGAAGGCCGGGACGACGACGAGCCCGTGGAGGGCGAAGTCGTCCTCCCCGAACTTCACGAAGGTGACCGGATGCTGGAGAAGGGCGTATCGGCCCAGTGCAAGTACACCGCCGCCCCGCCCCGTTACTCCGAGGCCACCCTGGTCAAGAAACTGGAAGAGCTGGAAATCGGCCGTCCTTCCACCTATGCGACCATCATCAGCACCCTCACCACGGCCCGCGGCTATGTCGCCAAAGGTGACAAGGAGGGGACGAAGATTCCCGTGAAGGACCTGGTCCTCAAGGACGGGACCATCACGGAGAAGAACCGGACCGAACTGGTGGGCGCCGAGCGTGGCAAGCTGCTTCCCCAGGAAATCGGCCTGATCGTCGCCGACTATCTGGTGAAGAACTTCGGGGAGATCATGGACTACGACTTCACCGCCACGGTGGAGAAGGATTTCGACAAAATTGCCGAAGGGAAGCGCGTTTGGAACAAGACCATCGCCGAATTCTATTCCCCGTTCCACAAGCAGGTGGAAAGCGTCCTTTCCAATCGGGAATACAGCCATGTGAGCCGCGAACTGGGTACGGCCCCCGACGGCTCGAAAATCATCGCGGCCTTCGGAAAGTTCGGCGCTTACGTGCAGAAGGGCGAAGGAGAAAACCGCCAGTACGCCTCCCTGGGAAAGGGACAACTCATCGAAACCATTACCCTGGAAGAAGCCCTGAAACTCTTCGAACTGCCCCGTACGGTTGGCGAGCACGCCGGGATTCCCATCATCGCCACCAAGGGTCGTTTCGGACCTTATCTCCGGTATGGCGACAGGAACATCAAGCTTCCCCGGAACGTGGATCCGCTCAAGGCCACCCTCGAGCAGTGCATCGCCCTCATCGAGGCGGACGCCGCCCCGGCTCCTGCCGAAAACCCGGTCATCGCCGAGTGGGGAGACCTCAAGATCGTCAACGGTCGTTACGGTCCGTATCTGAAAGCTGGGGACAACAATTACCGGATCCCGAAGGGGACCAACGTGTCCGCCTTGACCGAAGCTGACTGTCAGGCCATTATCGCCCGCTCCGAACCCACTGCAAAGGGAAGGAGACGCTTCAAAAAATAAAGTGAAGGGGCATTCTCAATCCGGATTCAGTAAAAAAAAGGCGGTTTCTACCGTCTTTTTTTTGATATTTGGTAGTTTTTCCGCACAAAAATGAACGACAATTAAAAAAGTTTTTTAAATTTGTGGTGGTTAGTTATAAACAGTAATCAACTTAGAACCCATGGCAACCTACCACATCGACCAGATCGACCAGAAAATCCTTTCCTTCCTCGTCAAGAACGCGCGCATGCCCTTCTTGGAGATCGCCCGTGAATGCGGCGTTTCCGGAGCAGCCATCCACCAGAGAGTCAAGCGTTTGGAGGCCAATGGCGTCATCACCGGTTCCCGCCTGCTCGTCAAGCCGCAGGCCCTCGGTCTCAACGTATGCGCCTTCATCAGCATCTCCCTTTCGGAATCCACCCGCTATCCAGAAGTGATCGCCCACCTGAAGAAGATTCCGGAGATCGTCGAATGCCATTTTATCACCGGCCGCTATGCCATCCTGGCCAAGGTCTATTGCCTGGACAACGACCACCTGATGGAGGTTCTGCTGAACACCATCCAGAAGATCCCGTACATCCAGTCCACCGACACGATGATTTCCCTGGACGAGCCCATCGAGCGCCAGGTCTGGGTGAAGGATTTCAAGAGCACGACCTATACCGGCCTCAGTCGGAGAAACGAAGAATAGCCTCGGCGAGCGCCAGGTCCTCCGGCGTCGTCAGCTTCAGATTGAACCGCTCCCCTGCGATGTAGGAGAGCGGTATTCCGTATCTCCGGGCGACGGAAGCGTCGTCGGTGAAGGACAGGTCGTACCCCTGGGAATAGGCGGCCTTGAGGTCCTCCGAACGGAATATCTGGGGCGTCTGGGCGCCGAAGATCCGCGACCGGTCCACCGTTTCCCCGGCGTCCTGCAGGGCGCCGTCCGGTGTGGTGTCCAGCACCGTGAGCGTGTCCACCATCGGGATCACGGGGATGAGGGCGCGGACCGTTTCCATCCGGTCGAACATCTCCTTGAGGAGCGCGGCGCTCACCAGCGGCCGGACACCGTCATGAACGGCTACGACGGCTCCGTCGGGAACGCAGTCCAGGGCGTTCTTCACGGAATGGAAACGGGTGAATCCCCCCTTGACCAGGCGCTGGGGGCAGTTGAAACCCTTTTCCTGGCAGTAACGCCGCCACCAGGCGATGTGCGCCTCGGGCAGGACCGTGATCACGCGGATGTCCGGACACGCCTCCAGGAAGCGCTCGATGGTGCGCTGCAGGACCGTCCTTCCCCCCAGGGAAAGGAACTGTTTGGGGAGCGCGGATCCCATCCGCGTACCGGATCCGCCGGCCGTGACGACGAGAAACTTTTTTCTGGTCATAAGGACAGATTCTTTATGCGAATGTAAGTTTTTTTTCTTAATTTTGAACACTTATTCAATCACGATCAAAAAAGAAAAAGATAATGGCATTCCGATTCCTCAACCAAGAGCTCGCCATCGACCTGGGCACGGCGAATACGGTCATTTTCCAGAATGACCAGATCGTGCTCGACGAGCCTTCGATTGTCGCCATCGACAATACATCCAACAAGTGCATCGCCCTGGGCCAGAAGGCCAAGCTGATGCACGAGAAGACCAATCCGGGCATCCGGACCGTCCGGCCGCTCCGGGACGGCGTGATCGCGGACTTCAACGCGGCCGAAATGATGATCCGCGGATTCATCCGCCAGGTCAACGCCAAGCACCGCAGCCTCTTCGCCCCGAACCTGAAGCTGGTCGTGGGCATTCCCTGCGGCTCCACGGAAGTTGAGATCCGCGCCGTCCGCGACTCCTCCGAGCACGCCGGCGGCCGCGACGTCTACCTCATCTTCGAACCCATGGCCGCCGCCCTCGGTATCGGCTTGGACGTGGAGGCGCCGAAAGGCAACATGGTCGTGGACATCGGAGGCGGCACCACCGAAATTGCCGTGATCTCCCTCGGCGGCATCGTCCAGCAGGACTCCATCCGTGTGGCCGGCGACGTTTTCACCGCCGACATCCAGAACTACCTGCGTCAGCAGCACGTCATCCGCGTAGGTGAGACCACCGCTGAAAAAATCAAGATCGCCGTGGGATCCGTCCTCCCCGAACTGGACGCGGAGCCCGAACCGTTCCTCGTACGCGGACCGAACCTCATGACCGGACACCCGGTGGAGGCCCTCATTCCCTATCAGGAAATCGCCCACTGCCTGGACAAGTCCATCGCCCGCCTCGAGACCTCCATCCAGCAGGTCCTGGAACAGACTCCCCCGGAGCTCTACTCCGACATCGTGGAGAACGGCATCTTCCTCAGCGGCGGCGGCGCCCTGCTCCGCGGCCTGGACAAGCGGCTCACCGAGAAGGTCAACATCCCGTTCCACGTGGCCGAAGACCCGCTTCGCGCCGTGGCGCGCGGCACCTGCATCGCCCTCAAGAACACGGACAACTATTCCTTCCTGATGCGCTAGTATGCCGAAAGAGCGGACCATCCTGCCCCGGATCATCAATGCAGCAATCTTCATTCTCATGGAGGTTGCTGCGTTGCAACTACTCACCCGCAACGCCGAACTCCAGCGCATCTGGATCGCACGGGCGGCACACGGGGTGATGGGCACCGTCTGGGGCAGTACACAGTCCATTGCGAACTACTTCAACCTCCGCCGCATCAACGAAGAACTCGTCAAGGAGAACTTCGAACTCCGCGAGGAACTGGATTCCTACCGGTCGGAGGCCCACGTGCTGCGGGTGGACTCCCTGGGCGTGGCCCGCGGCCGCATCCGCGGCTTCGACTACATCCCGGCCGAAGTCATCAAGATCAGCCGCAACAAGCAGCACAACTACATGATCCTGAACAAGGGATTCGAGGACGGGATCCAGGAGAAGTCCGGCGTCATCACCCGGAACGGCGTCGTAGGCATCGTGGACGCGGTCAGCGCCCACCACGCCTATGCGGTGTCCTTCCAGAACAGCACCAGCTCCATCAGCGGCCGCCTGCGCGACGAAGGGGCGACGGGCCTGCTCGTCTGGGACGGGGTGAGTTCCCACGGCGCCATCCTCCAGGAGGTACCCCTGCAGTACAAGTATGAGATCGGAGATACCGTGTACACCAGCGGCCACTCCCTGATGTTCCCGCCAGACATCCCCCTCGGCATCGCCGGGGAGGCCAAGGTCATCAACGGAGCCACCAACGAAATCAAGGTGGACCTGTTCCAGGATTTCACGGCCATCCGGTATGTGACCGTCGTCCATAACACGGCCTTTGACGAAGTGGAGGAGTTCCTGCTATGAGAAAGGCCCAATTCTATCTGGTATTCGTGGTGCTGACCATCGTCCAGATGCTCATCTGCAATTACTTCCACCTGTCGGCATACCTGATGCTGTCCATCCTTCCGGTCATGGTGCTGTGCCTTCCGCTCCGGGTGGGGACGACGGGGGCGATGATCATCGCCTTCGTGACGGGTTTCCTGGTGGACCTCCTCGCGGAAGGGATGCTCGGACTCAACACGCTCGCGCTGGTTCCGGTCGCCTATGCCCGGAAAGGGATCATCCGCCTGATCTTCGGAGATGAACTTTTCGCCCGGAAGGAGGACTTCTCCATCCGGAAGAACGGATTCGGGAAAGTGGCTCTGGCCATCTTCATCGTGCAGGCCCTGTTCCTCCTCATCTACGTCTGGGCCGACAGCGCCGGCACCCGTCCCCTCTCCTTCAACGCCATCCGCTTCGGCGTTTCCCTCCTGGCCGGATGGGCCGTTTCCCTGCTGATCGTCGATATCCTGGCCCCCGACACGCGCAAATGACCACCGACCACAGGCACACCCGGCTGCTCATCGGCCTGGGGGTGGCGGCGGCCATCCTCCTGGCGAAACTGTTCTCCATCCAGGTCCTGGACGACCATTACAAGGCCGATGCGGAGATCAATTCCACCGTGCGGGAGATGATCCTTCCCACGCGCGGGGTCATCTATGACCGCAACGGCCGGATCCTGGTGGGAAACAAGGTGGCTTATGACATCCTCGTGAATCCGCGGGAGGTGGAAGAGTTCGACACCCTGGCCCTCGCCACGGTGCTGGACGTGACGCCGGATTTCATCCGGGGGAAGATGGACGAGTATCACCGCAACCGGCGCAAGATCGGCTTCCAGAGCGTGACGATGCTCAAGCAGGTCCCGGCCGAAACCTACAACCGATTCGCTGAGGTCCAGTACCGGTTCCCGGGTTTCCGGGGCCAGGTACGCGGCATCCGCGACTACCCCATCAACGCCGGCGGAAACCTCCTGGGCTACGTGTCGGAAGTGAACCAGGCCTACATCGACAAGCATCCGGGCGAATACCGGAGCGGCGACTACGCCGGAATGACCGGCATCGAGGCGGCGCGGGAGAAGGACCTCCGCGGCGAGAAAGGGTACCACATGTACCTGCGCAACTCCCACAACCAGATCGAGCAGCCCTACAAGGACGGCGCTTTCGACAAGGAAGCCGTCCCGGGTCACGACATTGTCACCACCATTGATGCAGAGCTCCAGCAATACGGTCAGGAACTGATGCAGAACAAGGTCGGCGCCATCGTCGCCATCGAACCGGAGACCGGGGAAATCCTGGCGCTGGTTTCTTCCCCCGGTATCGACGTGTCCCAGCTTGCCGACATCGGCAAGTACTATGAGGAGATTTCCAAGAACCCGTACCGACCCATGTACAACCGCGCCGTGCAGGCTTCCTATCCCCCGGGATCGGTGTTCAAGCTCGTGAACGGGCTCGTGGGCCTGGAGGAAGGCGTCCTGCGTCCGGAAATGATGTACCCCTGCAGCCACGGCTACCACTTCGGTGCCGGACACAAGCTGGGCTGCCACGGCCACAAGTCTCCCCTGAACATGGAGGAGTCCATCATGATGTCCTGTAACGCGTATTACTGCTACGTGCTCAAGAACATCCTGGACAACAGGAAGTTCGACGGGGACTACGGCGAAGCGATGGACCACTGGCACGACATGGTCACGAGCTTCGGTTTCGGGACCAAGCTGGGAAGCGACTTCCCCGCTGAACTGAGCGGCAGCATCCCGACGGCCAAGACCTACAACCGCGCCTACGGCAAGGGCCGATGGAATTCCACAACGGTTATCTCCCTGTCCATCGGCCAGGGTGAAATCCTGGCCACGCCCATGCACCTGGCGAATTTCTGCGCCATCGTCGCGAACCGCGGCCACTACTACATCCCGCACATTGTCAAGGCGTCCGAGGGCGTGGAGATCGATCCGAAATACTACGAGAAGCAGTATACCAAGGTGTCCCTGGAGCATTTCCCGAAAGTGATCAAAGGCATGTGGCGGGCGGTGAACTCCGGCGCGGGCATGGGTGGAACCGCCTGGATCGCCCACGTGGACGGACTGGACATCTGCGGCAAGACCGGAACCGCACAAAACCCGCGCGGCGCCGACAATTCCTGCTTCATCTGCTTTGCCCCGATGGACCATCCGAAGATCGCCATCGCCGCCTATGTGGAGAACGGCGGCTTCGGCGCCACCTACGCCGCCCCGATGGCATCCCTGATGGTGGAGAAGTACCTCAAGGGCGAAGTCAAGCGGGAGGACCTGGAAAAGCGGATGAAGGAAGCGAACCTGATGTCCCGCGTGAAAAAGGATTAGGACGATGATCGGCGAAAACACGCATAAACGGGGCCTGAAGCAGTCCGTCGACTGGAAACTCATCGGGGTTTATATCCTGCTGGTGCTCATCGGCTGGGTCAACATCTACGCATCCGTCCATTCCGATAATCCCGCCACCATCTTCGACTGGAGCGTCCGTAGCGGCAAGCAGTTCGTCTGGATGCTCACATCCTTCGGACTGGCTGGCCTGATCCTGTTCGTGATTCCCCCGCGCCTATGGGAGGGAACGTCCATTCCCCTGTACCTGTTCGTGTGTTTCCTGCTGGTTGCGGTCATTTTCCTGTCGAAGGATGTCAAGGGTTCCCATTCGTGGTTCGAACTGGGGCCCGTGAAATTCCAACCGGCTGAAATATCGAAGATCACGACCTCCCTCCTGCTGGCCAACGTGATGAGCCGGCAGAACTTCAAGCTCTCGCAGTTCAAGGACTTCCTGCTCGTCGCCGCCATCATCGGCGTGCCCATGCTCATCATCGTCGCGGAGAGCGAAACCGGGTCGGCCCTCGTGTACGCCGGCTTCATCTTTGTCCTGTACCGCGAAGGCTTCTCGGGCTGGTGGCTGGCGCTCATCGGTCTGGTGATCCTGCTGTTCATCACGACGCTCACGATCAGTCCGTACACCTCCATCCTCATCCTTATCGGCATCCTCACCGTGTGCAATGCCTTCATGGGCCCGCGGAAAGAGTTCTGGAAACGAATCGGCATCGGGGCCGGCTTCGTGACCGTGATGGCCCTGCTGCCCTGGCTTTGGGGCCTGCTGCAGGAGAACGTGCAGGGCCATCTGGACTGGATGACACGCGTCGCTTGGGTTCCGAAGGCCGGGGAGAGCTCCGGTTACCGGTGGTCCTTCCTCCTGAAGATCAAGCCGATGTATGTCCTGCTTGCGCTGTCCTTCCTGCTCCTGCCCATCCTCGGCGTCCGGGCCTTCCGCCGCAAGGACGGTTTCCTGGGCCTGTCCATCATGGCTTTCATCATCGGCGTCGCCCTGGTATTTTCCACGGACTTCATCTTCCAGAACGTCCTGCAGGACCACCAGCGTTCCCGCATCGAGGTACTCCTCGGGATGAAGGAAGACCTCGCGGGCGTGGGTTACAACGTGAACCAGTCCAAGATCGCCATCGGCTCCGGCGGACTCACCGGAAAAGGTTTCCTGCAGGGCACCCAGACCGCTTTCGGCTTCGTTCCGGAGCAGTCCACGGACTTCATTTTCTGCACCGTGGGCGAAGAGTGGGGCTTCCTGGGATGCCTCGTCGTCGTCCTCCTGTACGTATTCCTGATTACGCGCCTGATCCTGGATGCGGAACGGTGCCGGGAAAGCTTTACGCGCATCTACGGCTACTGCGTAGCCTCCTGTATCTTCATGCACCTGTTCATCAACATCGGCATGACCGTAGGCCTGATGCCGGTCATCGGCATCCCGCTGCCCCTGCTCAGCTACGGCGGATCCTCCCTCTGGGCCTTCACGATCCTGATCTTCATCTTTGTGGCCCTCTATCGACAGGAGAAGAAGTATTTCTAAGGTTCTGACGGGCGACGTCACAGATAAGGGAACCGCCAGTTTCCGTAATACTCTTCTTCCGAAGGAAGGTCGATGCGTGCGACGGACGTGTTGACGATTCCCACGAAACCGCTGCCGCCTTCGATGTTGGTGGGAACGGTGACAGGCTCCACGATGGCGGGTTCGTATCCGTACGAGGAAATGGTCCGAAGGGCACGGAGATAGAAATAGGCGTCCCGGGAGCAGTGGCTGAGGCGGATTTCCAGGCGATGCGTAGCCCGGCAACGGTCAAAGCCGCGCTCCTGGGTCTCCATATATCCGTAACGCCGGAGGACTTCTGCTCCAAGACTCATGAAATTCGGCCCCTCATCGTTCCAGGAAGAGAACACATTCATCCTGAGGTGCGCCGTCCCATCCCGGAACATCTGGTCGGAGAAGCAGGCGAAGGCCCCGTTTCCGGAAAAATCGAAAAAAGTCAGGTCGTCCGTTCCCATGTTTCCGTCCAACAGGACCGGGTCGTCCAAATCATGTATATACAGGATGTTATCCACGGAAGCGAAGAGGTCGGGGCCTCCATCCAGGAAAGAATACCACCCCTCGGAAATGTCCCGAAGGGAAATGGAGTACCAGTTCTCCTCACCTTTCCGGTCAGGAACGTCAGCCCGGACCTGGAGGTAACGGTCCGTCCAGTCGATATGCCGGACGGTGACCCGGGCCGTATCCACTTTCGTGATGGATACCGGTTCCGGAACGGTCATTTCGGCCGTTGCGGCTTTATAAGCACCGTGATTCGCCTCGAAGGCCAGACGGACCTTGTCCCCGGGGCGGAGGGAAGCAGGGAATGAAACCGGAAGCTGCCGATAGCGGGAGGGATCGTAGATAAGCATCCCGGTCATAATTCCCATATACTGCCTTTCCGGCAAATCCGCTGCATTCATGCTGACGTCGGCCACCTCCTTTCCGTTCACGGTGCAGATGACCCGGGCGTCTTCCACGGCTTTCACAAGGCCCCCTTCGCTCAGGGAAATACAGACGGTCTGGACATCGGACGCCTGCTCCAGCCAGCCGACGGCCATGAGCCGGGGTTCCACCCGGCTGAAATCGTAATCGATGGTACTCGTACAGGCCCCGACAATGAGCGCTGTCAATGGAATGAAGATTCTTTTCATGGCTTAGAATGTCCTGGTGTAACCGACGGAAGGGAAGAATGGAAGGAGGGTGATCTTCTTGAGCCGGACCGAATGGACCTGCACCCATTCCCATGTCCCGTCCGGATTGGAACTGGCCGTGGATGTTTCCTTGTTCTCCTTGAGTACCAGACTCGGATTCTTGTGATTATAGACGTTGTACACGCTCAGGTTCCAGATTCCTTCCCCGCGTCGATGCTTCCGGTGGAAGTTGAAGCCCAGATTCAGGTTGTGGCTGGAAGGAAGGCGGTAGTTGTTCCGGGAAGTGACAAAGTCCTCGAAGCGCAGGTCGCCGGCGGGTGAAGCCATGACGATCCTCCGCTCCGGAAGGGTGGTCACGCCGCCCGAAGCGAAGTGCCAGGTGGCGCTGAGATCGAACCGCTCATTGAACCTGTGGTTCACCACAAGGTTCACGTTGTGCCGCCGGTCGTAGCGGTACGGGAAGCGTTCGCCCCGGTTGATGGTCGGGAACAGACGGTCGCTTTTCGCGAGCGTATAGCCCAGCCAGCCGGTGGTCTTCCCCATCGTCTTCTCGACGAAGAGTTCCAGGCCCATCGCCCGACCGGAGCCCACTTCCACCTTGTTCTCCCATCCGCTGGAATCGAACAGGAACGCCACGCCTTCCTTGTACTCCAGGACATTCTGAATGGATTTGTAATACCCCTCCAGCGAGAATTCCCAGCCGGGAATGCCGTTATAGTACAGGCCCAGCGAGAACTGGTCCGACGTTTCGGGACGGATGTCCTTGGTGATAGGGACCCATAGGTCCAGGGGAAGGGTGATCTGCGAGGAAGACAGCAGGTGGACATACTGCGACATCCGGGAATAGGACGCCTTGGCCGCCCAGTCGTCGGTGAAGTTCACTTTCGCGCTCATGCGCGGTTCCAGGGACCAATAGGTTTTTCCCTGGGTGTTGAACAGGGAGGCATGAAGGCCGGGATTCAGCGTCAGGCGGTCTCCGAGACGGATGTCGTCCTCCACATACAGGCTGGCCTCATGGCCCACCTGCGTGTTATTGCTTCTCAGGTTGAGCGTCGTGTCGATCTGAACCACCCCGTCCGATATCTCCTGGGCATAGGTGGACACGGTTTCCGGGATGAAGGTGTGGAATGTGTACTGGGCGCCGAACTTGACCTGTTGGGAAGAGGAAGGCATATAGTCGAAGTCGGCCTTCGCCACCCAGTCCCGCATCCCGGAACGGTAATCCAGTTGGTACCGGCTGTTGTCGACGGTTCCGTCCAGGGCAGTTTCCTTGGACACCAAGTCCGAGGCCACCTTCATCCGGTAACGATTGTAGGCCACCGTCGTATTGGCAAAGAGTTTCGGGCCCATGACATGGTTCCAACGGAGGGCCGCCACCGTATTCCCCCAGCGGAGACCCAGGTATGAGTTGTCTATGCTGGAACTGCCCGTACTGGCTTTGACGGTCTGGTCGTCGTACCGGTAGTGGAAGTTGTCCAGCCCGTTGTAAACGTTGAAAAACAACCGGTCCCGCTCGCTGAAGCGGTGCGTGAACTTGGCATCCAGGTCATAGAAATAATACGTTCCGTCGAACCCGGCAAGTTTGACGATCGGGGTGAGGAAGAACGTATGCATGCCCCGCGCACTGATGGAATAGGAGGTCTTTCCTTTCCAGATGGGCCCTTCCAGGTGCAGTTTGTCGCTAATCATGCTCACGCCGAAACTCCCGTGCGTTTCATACAGGTTGCCGTCGTTGGTACGGACATCGATGATGCTGGAGATACGGCCGCCGTAGCGGGCCGGGAAAGAACCTTTGTACAAGGTCATTTTCTTGATGGCGTCCGGCTGGAAGATGGAGAAGATGCCCAGCATATGTTCCGCATTGTAGATGGGGATCCCGTCCAGCAGGAGCAGGTTCTCGTCCGGTCCGCCGCCCCGGACATAGATGCCGGAGAAGCCCTCCGTCCCGCCCTGGACACCGGGCAGGAACTGGAGGGTCTTGATGACGTCGGCCTCGCCGAAAAGGGCCGGGGCCGACTTGACGACCTGCAGCGGAACCTCGATGGCGCTCATCTTGGTCGAGGCGATGCCGGATTCCTTCTGCGCAGTGACGACGGCCTCTTCCAGCGAGGCGCCGGGAACCAGTTGCACGTGGACAGTCCGGTTGCTCCGGGCGTGGATGGTGACCGTCTGCGTCGCGTAACCCACATAGGAATAGGTGACTTTGACCTCTTCCTTTTCCGGAATCGTCAGGGAATAGAATCCGAAGTTATTGGTGACTGCCCCGTCCCTGCCGACGGTCGCTCCAGCCCCAATGAGCGTCTCGCCCGTGGCAGCGTCCGTGATCAGACCGCTGATCGTCACTTTCCGTACCTTCCTGAGAACCACATGGTTTCCCTTGATCTCATAGCGGATGTCCGTCCCCTCGAATAGGCTTTCCAGCACCTGCTCGAGCGTGGTCCCGTCGGCCTGCCCCGCCTTCTTCTCCAGCGGCAGGGCGGCGTCATACACGAAATGGACGCCAAACTTTTGCTCCAGGACAGCCATCCGCTCGCGCAGCGTCGTCTGCGCCCAGAGGCCCGTCGCGACCAGCAGGAGGACGACCGTCGGCAGCGTTTTTCTTATCATATTCATTTTCAGACGTTTCCTCTAGTAGATAAGCCCGATCTTCGGCCCCACGGTGAGATTGGTCCGTTTTTCCGAGTGCTGGTAATAGTTGAACGTGACGGGCTGGTAGTCCAGGGACACACCGAAGGAAATCTTTCCACCTTTCGTGCCGATATACCGGGAAACCCCCAGGTCGATGGAGCCGAAGATGCCGCCCTTCACGTCAAGGGTATGGTCCAGATCTCTCAGGTACTCATAGTCAGAGGCATCGATCGTCCCGTCACCGCCATACAGAACGCCATAGTTCAAGCTGGAATCGCTGAAAAAGGCGTACCCCAGCCGCGCTCCGACAAAAGGTGTCCATTTCCGGTCCGGAAGGAAATCGTACCGGGCATACACAAAGGGACGGACGGCATGATACGGTTTCGTCTGCACAATGACGTTTTCAATTCCGCTGGGAAGCAGCCGGCTCATATAACTGGTATAATTCACGCCCGCCCCGGCCGAGAAACGGTCATTGACCTTATATCCTCCGAACAGGTCGAACCCGTAGCGGTTGGCCTCCGACTTCTTGAGGCTGATGCCGTAGGTTGCATCGGCACCGATTTCGAGTTTCCTGATCTCCTGGGCGGAGAGGGACGAAAGCAGGCAAAGCCCGGTCGCAAAGAGCATAATGATCCTTTTCTTCATTTCTTTCATAACGCTGTCTTTTTCAAGCGATCGCCTGACGAAAAGATTATTCACGTCCGATGGTGACGTCCAGGGCCGCTTCGATGAGGGAGAGGGTTTCGTCCAGGTCGGCCGTGGAGAAGGTGCCGGTGAGGAGCCGGGAGGGGGCATCAGTGGATAGGGAGACGCCGTAAAAGGCCGACAGTTCCTGGAGGACGGTTTCCAGCGGGGTGGCCTCGTAGCGGAACTCTCCGGTGGCCCAGGCCGATGGATTCGGGAGCGGAGTTTCTTCCAGGACGGGGACGGCATCCCGGAGCGAGGCGGACTGCCCGGCCGTGAGGATGAGGCCTTCACCCTGGGCTCCCGTAAAGCGCACGCGGCCCTCGGTGACATCGACCCGCGTGTCCATGCCATCGGCAGCGACCTGGAAGACGGTTCCAAGGACCGTAACCGTGGCCGACGGAGCCGTGACGGTGAAGGGGTGCGCCTCGTCATGGACGACCTCATAGAGGACCTTACCGGTCATCGACACCTGCCGGGAGGCCTTGTGCGGCTGGTAGCGGAGCGTTGCCCCCGGGGCGAGGGTGGCACGGGTACCGTCGGCCAGGGTAAAGGCCTGCGCCAGGTCGTAGCTGCGGTATTCGGTCCATGCGTTCCGCCAGGAGAAGAATACGCCGATGGCCAAAGCCGCCGCGACGGGCAGGGCCCACAGGATCCACACCGGACGGCGCCGACGGGCACCGGAGAGTTTCTCCCACGCGGCCTGCGTGTCGAAGGTCCCCGTCCGATAATGTCGGAGGACAAAGGAAAGATGCTTTTCGTCAAAATGATCCATACATCCCCAAGACGCAAATCCCCGCAAAAAGTACCATCAGAAAAAGAAAAAAATGAAGTCGAGGATTTCCGGACGGCCTTCGCGGAGGGTTTCCAGCGCCCGGGAAATGTGATTGCGCACGGTATGCTCGGAAAGGTTCAACTCCTCGGCTATCTCCTTGTAGGACAAGCCGTCACGCTTGGCCAGAAGGAGGCATTTCCGGCGCATTTCGGGGAGGGAATCCACGGCGGTCCAAAGGCGGGCTTCCAGGGTGGAGCGCTCCATCGCTTCGTCATCTGGAATAGGCCCGTCCAGGTCCACGGGCAGCGGTTCCGTCTTCCCGGCCCGTCGGAGCACGTCGATACAACGGTTCCGGACGGCCGCATACAGCCACGCCTTCACGCTCTGAATCGCTTTTTCCTGCTGCCAAAGCGCCGTAAAGCTCTCCTGGACGACATCTTCCGCCGCATCCGTATCATCCAGATAGTGAAGGGCATACAGGCACAGCGGACGGTAATACGTCCGGAACTCCGATTCCAATGCCTTCGACTTGTCCATTCCGGCTGCAAAGATACGAAAAATACGTATCTTTGTGGATATGAGACGATGGATGACCATACTGGCCCTTTTCCTCTCCCTGATGGCCTGTCAGGGACAGACGACGGCCGAAAAGTACCTGACCACGCCCGAAGACCAGGCGCTGGCCGTTCAAGTAATGGCAGACCTGAAGGGGTATGCCGATGAGCCCGCAGGCGACCGCATGGTCCGGGCGGCAAAGGCGCTGCTCGGACAGCCGTACGTGGCGGGGACGCTGGAAGTCCCGGAGCAGGAAACCCTGTGCATCTATCTTACGCGGACGGACTGCATCCTCTTCGTGGAAACGTGCCTGGGCCTTACCCGCGCTGCCGGGCAGGACGGTTCCTTCGAAACCCTGGCCCGGGAACTGCGCGAAAGCCGGTATCGGGACGGCGTATGCGGCCGCTATGAAGACCGGCTGCACTACACGACTGAATGGGCCCGGCAGGGCGTGAAACGGGGTGTCTTGCAGGAGATGACGGGCGCGCTGGGCGGAGTTGATTTCGACCATCCGGTCCACTACATGTCCCAGCATCCGGACTCTTACATGCGGATGACGGATGTCGATGCCATCGCCGCCATCGAGCAGCAGATCAACGCGGTTCCTTCCTCCTACATACCCAAGTCGGCCTTGAAAAAGGCCCTTTCAGGCATTCAGAGCGGCGATATCATCCTCTTCACCACGAAGGTGGACGGCCTGGACGTTTCCCATTGCGCCATCGCCAAGGTGGACCCCGGGAAACCGGTCCGGCTCATCCACGCTTCCAGCGTCGCCATGAAGGTGATCGAAGAGCCAAAGACGCTGGAAGAATATGTGACAGGCCGGAAGGCGGTAACCGGCATCCAGGTGTACCGCGTCCATTGATAATGTGCAAATTATTTTGTAAATTTGCGGCGCTTTCGTTAAGCAAAAACACTTTAATTCTATAGAACTATGCAGATCATTGAAGTTTTCGGTCGCGAGATCCTCGATTCCCGTGGCAATCCTACCATCGAAGTTGAAGTTACCCTGGATTCCGGCGTTGTCGGCGTTGCTGCCGTTCCGTCCGGCGCCTCCACCGGTGAGAACGAGGCCCTCGAGCTCCGCGACGGCGGTTCCCGCTATTGCGGCAAGGGCGTTCTCCAGGCTGTGAAGAACGTCAACGAGGTCATCGCCCCCGCGATTGTCGGCATGGACGCCACCCAGCAGCGCGCCATCGACAAGACCATGATCGAACTGGACGGCACCCCGACCAAGTCCAAGCTCGGCGCCAACGCCATCCTGGGCGTTTCCCTCGCCGTCGCGAAGGCTGCCGCCCTCGAGCTCGGCCTGCCGCTCTACCGCTATATCGGCGGCACCAACGCCTATGTCCTCCCGGTCCCGATGATGAACATCATCAACGGCGGCGCCCACTCCGACGCCCCCATCGCTTTCCAGGAGTTCATGATCCGTCCCGTCGGCGCTCCCTGCGAGGCCGAGGCCGTGCGCATCGGCGCCGAGGTCTTCCACGCCCTGCAGAAGGTCCTGAAAGGCCGTGGCCTCAGCACCGCCGTGGGTGACGAGGGTGGTTTCGCCCCGAAGCTCAACGGTATCGACGATGCCCTCGACTGCATCATCGAAGCCATCAAGAAGGCCGGCTACGAGCCCGGCAAGGACGTGAAGATCGCCATGGACTGCGCCGCTTCCGAGTTCTGCTTCAAGAACGAGGACGGTTCCTTCTACTACGACTACAAGCAGCTGAAGGACGGCAAGCAGAAGGATCCGAACGGCAAGAAGCTCACCACCGACGAGCAGATCGCCTATCTCGAGCAGCTCATCACCAAGTATCCGATCGACTCCATCGAGGACGGCCTCTCCGAGGAAGACTGGGAAGGCTGGGTGAAGCTCACCAAGGCTATCGGCGACCGCTGCCAGCTCGTGGGTGACGACCTCTTCGTGACCAACGTGAAGTACCTCCAGAAGGGTATCGAAATGGGCGCCGGCAACTCCATCCTCATCAAGGTGAACCAGATCGGTTCCCTGACCGAGACCCTGGAC
>JAFPWG010000015.1 GCA_017395045.1 Bacteroidales bacterium | reverse complement strand
CCGGCGACATGTTCCAGGTGACCACGATGGACCTCAAGAACATCCCGCTGGACAAGAAGGGCAACGTGGACTTCTCCAAGGACTTCTTCGGCAAGAAGACCAGTCTCACCGTGAGCGGCCAGCTCGAGGGCGAGCTCGGCGCCACCGCCGTGGGCGAAATCTACACCTTCGGCCCCACCTTCCGGGCGGAGAACTCCAATACCCCGCGCCACCTCGCGGAGTTCTGGATGATCGAGCCGGAAATGGCCTTCTACGACATCAACGACGACATGGAACTGGCCGAGGAGTTCGTGAAATACCTCGTGCAGTACGCCCTGGACAACTGCATGGACGACCTCCGGTTCCTGAACGACAAATATGACGACGGGCTCATCGAGCGGCTGCGCAGCGTGCTGGGCATCGCCTTCGAGCGCGTCACCTACACGCAGGCGGTGGACATCCTCGAAAAGGCCGTCGCGAACGGCAAGCAGTTCGAGTACCCCGTCCACTGGGGCACCGACTTCCAGAGCGAGCACGAGCGCTACCTCGTGGAGCAGCACTTCGGCAAGCCGGTCATCCTCATCGACTTCCCCAAGGACATCAAGGCCTTCTACATGAAGCAGAACGAAGACGGCCGGACCGTGCGCGGCATGGACGTCCTCTTCCCGAAGATCGGCGAGATCATCGGCGGCTCCGAGCGTGAGGCCTCCCTGGAGAAACTCGAGCGGCGCATCGACGAACTGGGCATGTCCCGGAAGAACCTCGAGTGGTACATCGACACCCGCCGCTACGGCACCGTGCCGCACAGCGGCTTCGGCCTCGGCTTCGAGCGTCTGCTCCTGTTCGTCACCGGCATGGCGAACATCCGCGACGTCATCCCGTTCCCCCGCACCCCGAAAAACGCTGAATTTTAAACACATATGCTCGTCATCGGTATCGCCGGAGGATCCGGCTCAGGCAAGACAACGGTCGTCAAGGCCATCACGGAACAGTTGCAAGGCCGGGTGGTCGTCATTCCGCAGGATTCTTATTACAAAGACTCCAGCCACGTTCCCGTGGAGGAGCGGAAGAACATCAACTTCGACCATCCCGACGCCATCGACTGGAAACTCATGTGCCAGCAGATCCGGGAACTCAAGCAGGGCCATACCATCCAGCAGCCGGTGTACTCCTACATCACCTGCTCCCGCTCCACGACGGAAACCGTAACCGTGGAACCGGCCGAGGTTATCATCGTGGAGGGCATCCTCATCTTCACCTGCAAGGAGCTCCGCGACCAGCTGAACATCAAGATCTTCGTGGACGCCGACGACGATGACCGCGTGCTCCGCATCATCGTCCGCGACGTCGCCGAGCGCGGCCGCACCATCGACACCGCCATCGAGCACTACTGCAATACGGTGAAGCCGATGCATCTCCAGTTCATCGAACCCTCCAAGCGCTACGCCGACATCATCGTCCCCCAGGGCGGCCACAACAGGGTGGCGATCGACGTACTCACCACCACGGTGGAAGAGGCGCTTGAAAAACGCAGCCGTCGCCGCAAGTGAAACTGACTCCCGACCAGAAAGCAGGCATCCTGATCACCGCGATCGTCCATCTCGCGGTGATTGTCGTTTTGCTGCTTTTCGGGATCGGCTATTCCGTCCAGCGGGAGAACACCTTCGTGCTGGACTTCACCAAGCAGGAAGAAAAGGAAAAGGAAAAGGCCCAGGAAGAACTACACCGCAGTGCCCTGGAGCAGCTCGAAAACCTCATCGCCGCCGCCCGGACGCAACCCGTCCGCAATGTCACGGTGAACCGCTCCCAACTCAAGGACGACCGCAACACCGACGCCGACCAGCTGTACCGCGACGCGGAACGGCTGGCCCAGGACCTCCGGGACGGCCAGAACCGCCGCATCGAAGATCCCGAGGACTTTGTCCAGGATCCGATCGAGAAACCCTCCAAGCCGGAGCCCAAGAAACAGGCCTACAGCGGTCCCTCCGTCCTCTCCTGGTCCCTGGACGGCCGCAGGGCCACCCATCTCCCCATCCCCGCCTACCGCTGCATCGGCGCCGGCGAAGTGACCGTCATCATCACGGTCAACAACCAGGGGACGGTCGTGGACGCCAAGATCGACGACGGCGCCTCCTCCAAGGACGGCTGCCTCCGCAGCTTTGCTACCCGCGCCGCCCGCCTGAGTAAATTCAACGCCTCCACCACCGCTCCCGCCCGTCAGCTAGGAACGATCACGTACGCGTTCATTGCGCAATAATTTCTAGATGAGTTCATCCCGCTCCCGCATGTCCTTCAGGCGAAGCTGAAGGGTGGAGGAGCCGCGGTAGAAGTTCTCGACGATGGAGTAGCACACGTCGATGGGGTTGCCGCCCTTGATGTGGTCGTAGAAGTCGGCCATGTTGAAGCCGATGGCCGCGATCTGGCGGTACGGCTGGGATTCCTGCATGAGGTCCAGTTTGAGGTGGATGCCGCCGGCGCCCACCTTTCGGCCGTTGCCCGCATCATACACGTCTTCCGTCAGGAACACCGGATTCGCGTTGCCGGGGCCGAAGGGCTGGAACTGCTTGAGGATGCGGAAGAATTTCGGGGTGATCTGGGAAAAATCCAGCCGGGCGTCGATCTCGATGACCGGGGTGAGCTCCTGCTTGGTGATGTTGCCCGAGACGAAGCGGTTCATCCGGCGGCAGAATTCCTCCAGATGCTCTTCCTTCATCGTGAGGCCGGCCGCATACACGTGGCCGCCGAAGTTCTCCAGCAGGTCCGCACAGCTCTCGATGGAGGCGTACAGGTCGAATCCCGCGACGCTGCGGGCTGAACCGGTCACGAGTCCGTTGGACTTGGTGAGCACGACCGTGGGCTTGTAATAGGCCTCCACCAGGCGGGAGGCGACGATGCCCACGACGCCCTTGTTCCAGGTCGGGTTATAGACGATGGTCACGTTCTCCGTCTCCAGGGCGGTTCCGTTCGCCACCATCTCCAGGGCTTCCTGGGTGATTTCCCGGTCGATGTTCTTGCGCTCGTTGTTGTTGTCGTTGATCTTCTCGCCGATCTGGAAGGCCGTGCGGTCGTCCGTGGCGGTCAGGAGCTCCACCGCCAGGCGGCCGGATTCCATCCGGCCCGCGGCGTTGATGCGCGGCCCGATCTTGAACACGATGTCGTCGATGGTCACGTGACCGGGCTCCAGCTTGGCGAGGTTGATCATCGCGAGGAGGCCCTTCCGGGGATTCTCGTTCAGGCGCTTGAGGCCGAAATGCGCGAGGACGCGGTTCTCCCCCACCATCGACACCAGGTCGGAAGCGATGGACACGACCTGCAGGTCCAGGAGGGGTTCGAGGATTTCCGGGTCGATGTTGTATTTGAGGCAATAGCCCTGGACGAACTTGAAGCCCACGCCGCAGCCGCAGAGGTCGTCGAAAGGATAATGGCAGTCCTCCCGCTTGGGGTCCAGCACCGCCACCGCGCCCGGGAGCTCGTTCTCCGGCAGGTGGTGGTCGCAAATAATCACGTCGATGCCCTTGCTGCGCGCATACTCCACCTTCTCGATGGCCTTGATGCCGCAGTCCAGGGTGATCACGAGGTCCACGCCATTGTCGGATGCCCAGTCCAAACCCTTGAAGGAGAGACCGTAACCTTCGTCATACCGGTCGGGGATGTAGTATTCCACCCGGTTGGTGAATCGCTTGACGAAGGAGTAGACCAGGGCAACGGCCGTCGTGCCGTCCACGTCGTAGTCGCCATAGACCAGGACCTTCTGGCCCTTGTCGATGGCCTCATGGAGCCGTTCCACGGCTTTGTCCATGTCCGTCATCAGGAAGGGGTCGTGCAGGTCCTGAAGGCTGGGGCGGAAAAAACTCCGCGCCTCTTCGAACGTTTCCACCCCGCGCTGGACAAGCAGTTCCGCCAGAACCCGGTCCACGCCGAGTTCCGTCGCCAGCCGTCCCACTTTCTCCGGATCCCCGGAGTCCCGGACGGTCCATTTCCGCTCCGAAATGCCCATAGTTGTACAAAATTAGCAATTTTCAGGCGGAAAAACAAAAAGATTTCGGGCAAAAAAGGCTCAGATTCCTTCCAGTCCGATCCCGTCCTGGTTCCACCAGTCGGTCTCGGGTTCGTTGAAGGGGATGAGGAAGGGATTCGTGGACGCTTCGCGGGCGATCGTGGTGGGATGGCCGTGCCCGGGGATCACGTCGGTGTCGCCGGGAAGGCCCATCAGCTTGTCCATGATGGACTTGATGAGGGCGTCATAGTCACCCCCCATCAGGTCGGTCCGGCCGATGCTGCCGGCGAACAGGGTGTCGCCGGAAAGGAGGACATTGGAATCCTGGCAGTAAAAGCAAACCCCGCCGGGCGTGTGGCCCGGGGTGGAGATCACTTGCCACGAAGCCCCGCCGGCCTGGAGAGTCATTCCGTCCGAAAGCGGCAGGAAATCAAACGGTTCCACCTCCGCTCCGGGCATCAAGCGCTCCAGAAGGGTGGATTTCATATGCAGGATGGGCTCGTCCGCAGGATCCATGTACACCGGGCAGCCGTAGCGGCGCACCAGGGATGCGACGCCCCAGCAATGGTCGAAATGGCCGTGTGTCAGGAGGATGGCGTCCGGGGTAAGACCGTTCTCTTTCAGGAAAGAAAGGAGCATAGACTCTTCCCGGGCATCGAACAGGCCGGGGTCGACGATGGCGCAGGCCTTCCCCGTGTCTTCCCGGAGGAGGACGCAGTTGGTGGTAATGGGATTCACCGGAAAAATCTTGATCTGCAGCATTCGGATGTGACGATTAGATTGCAAATTTACGGAATTATTCCCAACTTTGTAAGGATAACACACCCTCCCTATGCACATCGGAATCGCAGGCAACATCGGCAGTGGGAAGACCACCCTCACGACGCTTCTGGCCCGGCACTACGGCTGGACGCCCAAATTCGAGTCGGTGACCTACAATCCCTATCTGGCCGACTACTATGCCGACATCAAGCGCTGGTCCTTCGCCCTGGAGATGTACTTCCTGGCGAAGCGGCTCCGCGACGTCATCGAAATCGGCAAGTCCGACGAGGTGGTCATCCAGGACCGCACCCTGTTCGAAGGCGTCCATATCTTCGTGGCGAACAACTATGCGCAGGGGAACCTCTCAGAGCGCGACTACAACACGTTCATGGACTCCTACAACGTGATGATGTCCGTGGTCAAGCAGCCGGACCTCCTGATCTACCTGAAGAGTTCCATCGAGCACCTCGTAGCGCAGATCCACAAGCGCGGCCGGGACTACGAACAGAGCATCTCCATCGAGTATCTCGCCGGTCTGAACGAGCGTTACGAGCAGTGGATCGGCAGCTACACCGGCCGGCTCATCACCATCGACGTGGACGACATGGACTTCCTGAACCGGCCGGAGGACTTCGCCGTCATCACCGACCGGATCGACGCCGAACTGTATGGATTGTTCTGAAATAATTGCTAATTTTGTGAAAATATACTGAGTTATGCATATCGCCATCGCCGGAAATATCGGCAGCGGAAAGACCACGCTGACCAAGATGCTCGCCGCCCACTACGGGTGGACCCCCAAGTTCGAGTCCGTCGACTTCAACCCCTACCTCGCCGACTTCTACGAGGACATGGAGCGGTGGTCCTTCAACCTCCAGATCTACTTCCTGAACAAGCGTTTCCAGGACGTGGTGGAGATCTCCAAGCAGAAGGACATCATCATCCAGGACCGGACCATCTACGAGGACGCCCGCATCTTCGCGCCGAACCTCCACGCGATGGGCCTGATGTCCACCCGCGACTTCGAGAACTACTCCGACCTCTTCGACCTGATGATGTCCCTGGTGAACCCGCCGGACCTCCTGATCTACCTCCGCAGTTCCATCCCGAACCTCATCGCCCAGATCCAGAAGCGCGGCCGCGAGTATGAGCGTTCCATCCGCATCGACTACATCACCGGCCTGAACCAGCGCTACGAGGACTGGATCAAGGACTACAAGTCCCGTCTGCTGATCATCGACGTGGACACCATCAAGTTCGAAAACCGTCCGGAGGACTTCCAGACCATCACCGACAAAATCGACGCCGAACTGTTCGGCCTGTTCCCTGCCGAGTAGCCGGCGGGGATTTCATTTAAATAAAGACTTATGACTGAAAGACCTACGATCATCGACTTCGTGGAGAAGTACACCCGTAAGTATCCCGACCACGTGTACCTCCGCGAGAAAGTGAACGGCCAGTGGCTGGAGATTACCCAGGAGCAGACGCGCAACGAAGCCTACCGCATCGGCGCCGGACTCATTTCCCTCGGCCTTCAGAAGGGTGACAAGATCGCCCTCCTTTCCGAAAGCCGCGCCATGTGGATCCTGGCGGAACTCGGCGCCATGTACGCCGGCGCCACCGACGTCCCCCTTTCCGTGAACCTCGGCGAAGGGAAGGACCTCGTGTTCCGCATCAACCACTCCGACTCCAAGTGGATCCTCGTTTCCGGGAACCACCTGCCCAAGATCCGCGCCATCCTGCCGGAGTGCCCGAACGTGGAGAAGGTCATCGTGTTCGACGACACCGCCTTCGACTACGACAAACTCGGCGAGAAGGAGATCCGGATGTCCGAAATCCAGAAGATGGGCGACGGATTCCTAAAGGCCCATATGGACGAGTTCACGGCCCGCTACAAGAGTATCGGCCCGGACGACTACGCCAACATCTCCTACACCTCCGGCACCACCGCGGACCCGAAGGGCATCCTCCTCACACACCGCAACTATACGGCCAACGTCGAGCAGGGCAACTCCGTGATCTCCGTCGGCGAGAACGCGACCATGCTCATCATCCTCCCGCTAGACCATTGCTTCGCCCACGTGGCAGGCATGTACACGATGATGTACTACGGCGGCTCCATTGCCTTCGTGCCCATCGGCAAGAACGCCCTGGCCACCCTGCGGAACGTCCCTACGGCCATTGCAGAAACGCGCCCCCATGTAATGCTCTCCGTCCCGGCCCTCGCCCGCAATTTCAAGAAGAACATCGAGACCGGCATCAAGAAACAGGGACCGAAGGTGGAGAAACTCTTCAACTTCGCCCTGCAGAACGCCATCAAGTACAACAAGGAGTACTATAACCGCGGAACGGGCGGCACCTTCTGGCGCAAGCCCCTCGTGGCCCTGTTCGACAAGATCCTGTTCAAGAAGGTCCGCGAAAGCTTCGGCGGCCGGATGCAGTTCTTCGTAGGCGGCGGTGCCCTGCTGGACATCGAGCTCCAGCGCTTCTTCTGCGCCGTGGGCATGCCCATGTTCCAGGGCTACGGCCTGACCGAGGCCACGCCGATCATCTGCGCCAACGCCGCCGGCCACGCCCGCTTCGGCTCGTCCGGCCGGCTCGTGAAACCGATGGACTGCGTCATCCTGGACGCCGAAGGGAAGGAAGTCCCGCACGGCACCCGCGGCGAGATCGTCATCCGCGGCGAGAACGTGATGGCCGGCTACTGGAAGAACGCCAAGGCCACGGCCGACACCGTCATCGACGGCTGGCTCCATACCGGCGACATGGGCTACATCTGCCCGGAGGATCCGGAATTCCTGTATGTCGTAGGCCGTTTCAAGAGCCTGCTCATTTCCTCCGACGGTGAAAAGTACTCCCCGGAAGGTTTCGAGGACAACCTCACCGAAGCCTCCCCGTACGTGAACGCCTGCGTGCTCCACAATAACCAGAAACCCTTCTGCGTCGCCCTCGTCGTTCCCGACAAGGCCGCGCTGAAGGAAGCCGTGGAAAAGAAGGGACTCGATGCCGCTTCCGAAGAGGGCCGCAAAGCGATGCTGGACCTCATCCAGGCCGAGGTGGACTCCTACAAGAAGGGCGGGAAGCACGAAGGGATGTTCCCCGAGCGCTGGCTTCCGACCTCCATCGGCATCTGCGACGAGGAATTCACCATCGCCAACAAGATGATGAACTCCACGATGAAGATCGTCCGCGGAAAGGTGGAAGAGCATTACGCCAACCTGCTGGACTACCTCTACACAGCTGAAGGAAAGGACATCAAGAATCCGCGCAATCTCGAAGCGCTGAAATAGAGATACTCTTTTCCATGCCCTTTTGAACAAGGTCTCCCTTTGCCATGGGGGGCCTTGTTCACGTATTCGGTCTCCTAGATAATCAGGAAGCATTTCCTCTGATCAAGGTCCCGGGCATTAAAGGAGACCTTGATCACCGCACTTTCAGAATAGATTCGATTTTGCTTCTTTCCAGGCCGAAAATCCGGGCCAGCTGGGGTACGGTCGTTTTCCGGATCCGTTTCAGATAGGGAATCAGTCGGATTTTCTGCTCCAGGGTTAGCGCAGAAAGACCGACCTTGAACCAGCGCATGGCGGTCGCATCGACTTCCTTGTAGAAATCGGTATCCTTCATCATGGTCCGTGGACCATCGACCAGCTTTTGTTTCATCTCCGCGCTGTTTTGGTTTCCGATCGTCCTGATGAAATAGACCTGGTCATGATTGAATACTTGTTCCAGATAGGCAGTATCGCAGAAGCTCTCAGGGACTAGCATCCCGGAGGCATCGACCAGCCAAGGGACACCGGCCAACGAATCTCCCGTATGCATCACGGCTCGCCGCTCCCGCTGAGTCATTTCGGACACCTTTCGCAAAGGACCGGGCGGAAGGGATGTCTTCCGGAACATCGCCCGGTATCCAGACCACTGGTAGTCATTGACGTTGCATCCATTGTCCAAAGCGTTCCGGGGAATATAGGCCAGGGCATTTCTGAGATACCATTCCGAGTCCAAGGTAAGGGCCTTTACGTCCATCCCTTTCAATAGTCCACGTTCTCCGTATCGGCGTGAAAGCCACATCGAAGCAACTCGCTTGATTTCTTCTCCATATTCGTCGGCATCCTTCTGGCGGAGTGCCAGCACGGCGACATGGGAGTGATTGGACACGACGGCATAAATGATTACGAGGACATTCTTCCTTCTTGCGCACACGCAGATAATCTTGACAAAGGCGTCATAATCCTCGTTATCACGGCACAGAACTGCCGTTTCCATCCCCTCCAACGTAATGTGAAAGGGCTGGACGTAGCGGATGCTCCCATCCGGAAGCTCCCGCATGACAATGCGTTCCATGTCAGTTCTTGGCCTTGCCAGGAGAGATGCCGGGACCGAAGACAGTCATTTTATCGCCGGCCTGTTCGAAGGCTTTCCGAGCTGACCGGAGCGATTCCTCCAGCATGGCGGAAGCCTCGCTCAAGAAATGGACCATCTGCCTGCGGTTCACACTGACACCAAGGTCTTCGATGGCCAAAGCACGAATCATGGCGAGAACGGCCTGCTCGTTTCCTCCCCACAGGGTGGTCATCATAGCCATGGCCAGTTCGGTGATGGTTTTGTTGATGATTTCGGGATCTTTTGCCGGATCCATATCCGTACGGAAACGGATATCGTTTTCTCCGAAACGGACCACTTCAAGAATTTTCTTCATAGCACATATCTTTCTACTCGGATACAAATATATTTTATTTGTTGATTACGTCCAAGTATTACACAACAAATTATGAAAAATCGTTGAAAAATGCGAGATTTGTCATGAAACCCTATGCTTACATATAAAAGGACCATCATTCACGTGGAGGTTAAGGCAACACGTGAACACCGGTATTACGGAAGCATGGCTGCGATGTTCGAAGATCCTGCCATCCGTAACTTGCTGGGCATCAAATACCAGACCTTCCGCACCAAAGGCCTGAGCGAGTCGACGCCATTTGAAAACGATCATTTGATCGTCCGGAAAGGTTCTCTGGGCACCATCGACCATTCGTAATCGGCTTTCGTTGGCCTTTTTTGAGCGAGGTCTCCATTTAGGCAGGGGACCTTGTTCGCGCACTCGGTCTCCTAGGTAATCAGGAGGGATTTCTTCTGATCAAGGTCTAGGGCATAAAGGGAGACCTTGTTCAAAACTCCCCTGTTTTTGTACGTCTTACAAGTTTTCGGCTAAATTTTTGCAAAAAGATTTGGCCGGTTCATTTTTTCCGTTTATCTTTGCAGTGTAATAGCATACTAATACACAAGAAATGCTAATCGAACTGAAAGACGTCAACAAGACTTACAATAACGGCCAGCCACTGCACGTGCTCAAGGGCATCGACCTCTCCATCGAGCGCGGGGAATTCGTGTCCATCATGGGTGCGTCCGGCTCCGGCAAGTCCACCCTGCTCAACATCCTGGGTATCCTGGACAACTACGATACGGGAGAGTACTGGCTGGATAGGAAACTGATCAGGGACCTGAGCGAGAAAACGGCGGCGGACTACCGCAACCGGATGATCGGCTTCGTGTTCCAGAGCTTCAACCTCATCAGTTTCAAAACCGCGGTGGAGAACGTGGAGCTTCCCCTTTACTATCAGGGAGTTCCCCGCAGGAAACGGCATGAGATGGCCATGGAATACCTGGAAAAGCTGGGGCTCACCGCGTGGGCGTCCCACTTCCCCAACGAGATGTCCGGCGGCCAGAAACAGCGCGTCGCCATCGCCCGCGCCCTGATCACCCGCCCGCAGATCATCCTGGCCGATGAGCCCACGGGTGCGCTGGACTCCAAGACCAGCGTGGAGGTGATGCAGCTCCTCAAACGCCTGAACCAGGAGGAAGGCATCACTATCATCGTGGTCACCCACGAAAGCGGCGTCGCCAACGAGACCGACAAGATCATCCACATCAAGGACGGCATCATCGGAGAGATTGAAGAGAACAAGGCCCACACGGCCTGGGATGCCAACATCATCAAGTAATGCGGGAACTCTTCCACGAAATAACCAGCAACCTCCGGAACAACAAGCTCCGCACGGCCCTCACGGGCTTTGCGGTGAGTTGGGGTATCTTCCTGTTGATCTGCCTCCTGGGCGCGGGAAACGGCCTGATGAACTCGTTCCTGGGTAACATGGAGGACTTCATCTCCCAGACCATCACCGTCGAGGGCTGGCGGACTTCCAAGCCCTATGCCGGATACCAGGAAGGACGCTATATCCAGCTGGATGAAGCGGACGTCACCTTCACCGAAGGGCCCCGCTGGTCCCCGGCAGTGGGGAATGTGACCCGCCAGACCGGCAGCACCGGCGTCACCTTCAGCCTGGACGGCAACACCGTCGCAGGTCAGGTTTCCGGCGTGATGGCGGATTATCTGGAGCAGAACAAACTCAAGATGTACGCCGGACGCTTCCTGAACCCGGACGACCTGAAGGAACGCCGGAAGGTCATCGTCCTGAGCCTGGCCCAGGCCAAGGAGCTTTCTCCCCGGAACCCGGACGCCCTCGTAGGCCGATGGGTCAATACCGGGACCGTCTCCTTCCGCGTCGTGGGCATCTACCATACCGACGAATCGAACATGTACCGCATCTGTCCCATCCCCTATCCTACCTACAAGGTCATCTACGACAGAAGCGACAAGATCGAAAGCATCACCTTCACCGTCGACGGTCCGAAGACCAAGGAGGACTACGAGGCCTTCGAGAAGGATTACGGCGGAGCCCTCCGGCTCCGGCACGAGGTAGCGCCCGACGACCGCCGGGGCATTTGGATCCGGAACGGCTACACGGACAACATGGAGATGAACGAGGCGCAGCGGATCATCCGCACCGCCCTCTGGATCCTGGGTCTGCTCACCCTCGTGAGCGGCATCGTGGGCGTGTCGAACATCATGCTCATCGCCGTGAAGGAGCGCACCCACGAGTTCGGCATCCGGAAGGCCATCGGGGCCACTCCCGCCGAGATCCTGAAACTCATCATCGCCGAAAGCGTCACGATCACGGCCATCTTCGGCTACATCGGCATGTTCCTCGGAATGATCGCCTGCCAGATCATGGACAAGACCGTGGGACAGCGGTCCGTGAACATCGGCATGGAAGAGATCCGGATGCTCGTGAACCCGACCGTGGGCCTGGATGTGGCCCTGGAGGCCACCATCCTGCTGATCGTGGCCGGAACCATCGCGGGGGCCGTCCCTGCCTGGAAGGCTGCTCGTGTGAAACCCATTGAAGCCCTGCGTGCGGAATGAAGCCCCTGTTCGATACCGATACCTTCCGGGAAATCCTGGACAGCATCCTCCGCAACCGCAGCCGGAGCCTGCTCACCGGTTTCGGTGTGTTCTGGGGCGTGTTCATGCTGATGCTTCTCACCGGCGGCGGCCAGGGTCTGAAGGACCTGCTGGTGCAGAATTTCGAAGGCTTCGCCCAGAATACCTGCATCGTCGCCACCAGCACCACCACCAAGCCCTACAAAGGCTTCAAGAAGGGCCGCACCTGGAATCTCGAGTATTCCGACGTGGACCGGCTCAAGGCGATGGTGCCCGAACTGGAAACGGTCTCCCCGTCCGTGAGCCTGTGGGGCAAGTCCGTCACCCGGGACGAGAACACCTCCTCCCGCGCCGTGGTGAAAGGCGCCCGGGCCGACTACGCCAACATCGAGACCCCCGAGATCAAGTACGGCCGCTGGATCAACGACGCCGATAACCTGCAGGAGCGGAAAGTCTGCGTCATCGGGAAGCGGGTCTATGAGGAACTGTTCCCCGAAGGCGGCAGTCCGCTCGGCCAGCGGATCAGCATCGACGGAAGCTATTACACCGTCATCGGCGTAGACTGGAAGGACAGCGGCGGCATCAGCATCAACGGCCGCGCCTCCGATGCGGTTACCATCCCCATCAACCAGGCCCGCCGGGCATACAACCTCGGAAATACCGTCCACCTCCTCTGCTTCACGGCGAAGGAAGGTATCACGATGAGCGACATCACCCCGCGCGTACGGGAGATCATCGCCCGGAAGCACTTCATCGCCCCCGACGACGAGCAGGCGATGTTCCTGCTGAACACGCAGCTCATCTTCGGCATCGTGGACAACCTGTTCAAGGGCATCAACTTCCTGATCTGGCTCATCGGCCTGGGGACCCTCCTGGCCGGCGTGATCGGCGTGTCCAACATCATGATGGTGAGCGTGAAGGAGCGCACTACGGAGATCGGCATCCGCCGGGCCATCGGCGCCACTCCGCGCCAGGTCCTGGGACAGATCATCTCCGAGAGCATCGTCCTGACCCTGGTCGCCGGCATGGCCGGAATCGTGTTCAGCGTGGTCATCCTGGCCGGCGTGGAACTGGCCATGACTACGGACGGTGTCCTGAAGGCAGCCTTCCAGGTGCCCTTCGGAACGGCCGTACTCGCCGCCCTCCTCCTCACCGTCCTCGGCGTGCTCGCGGGCTTGATGCCCGCCCTCCGCGCCATGCAGATCAAACCCGTGGACGCCATGCGTGACGAATAATAAAACAAACATCATATGAAAAAATTCGGTAGAATCCTGACCATCCTCCTCGTGGCTGCCGTATTCATCGGCACCTTCGCGTACCTGTTCCAGCGTTCGCGCCCGAAGGAGATCCAGTACGAAGAGCTGACGCCCGAGATGGGCACCATCTCCAAGTCGACCGTCGTCACGGGCAAGATCCAGCCCCGGGACGAGGTGAACGTAAAGGCCCAGATCAGCGGCATCGTGGCCGAACTGTACAAGGAGGCCGGCCAGATGGTCCAGCAGAACGAAGTCATCGCCAAGCTCAAGGTCATCCCCGAGATGAGCCAGCTCAGCTCCGCCCAGAGCCGGGTCCGCTTGTCCGAGGTGAACCTGAAGCAGGCCCAGACCAACTACGACCGCGAAAAGAAGCTTTTCGACCAGCAGCTCGTGAGCGCCGAGGCCTTCGAGCAGGTGGCCCAGGCCCTCAAACAGGCCCAGGAAGAGTACGCCGCGTCCAAGGAATCCCTGGAAATCATCCGGGACGGCGTCTCGTCCACCAACAAGTCGGGCAGCTCCACGCTGGTCCGTTCATCGGTATCCGGCCTGATCCTGGACATCCCGGTCAAGGTGGGCAACACCGTCATCAACTCCAATACCTTCAACGACGGTACCACCATCGCCACGGTGGCCGACATGGACGACCTCATCTTCGACGGCAACATCGACGAGACGGAGGTAGGACGACTGCATCTCGGCCTGCCGGTCCTCATCACCGTGGGTGCCCTCCAGGACGTCAGCTTCGACGCGGCGCTGGAGTACATCTCCCCCAAGGCGACCGAATCGAACGGAACCAACCTCTTCGAGATCAAGGCGACCGTCAAGGTCCCGGAAGACGTCACCATCCGCTCCGGTTACAGTGCCAACGCCGAAATCGAACTCCAGCGGGTGGAGAACGTGCTCACCCTTCCGGAGAGCGCCATCCAGTTCGAGGGCGAGAAGACCTTCGTCTATGTGATCCAGGGAGACGGCAACTATGAGCGCCGCGACGTAGTGACCGGCATCTCCGACGGCGTGAAGATCGAAATCAAGGAAGGCCTCTCTCCCGGAGAGAAGGTCCGCGGAAACCAGATCCTGGGCAACGACAAGAAATAACGCGCCATGAAGAAAACCCTCCTCCTCCTGGCGCTCCTCGCGCCCGTGCTCTCCCCCGGCCAGGACCTGCGCCATCCCTGGACCCTGCAGGAATGCCTGGACTGGGCCCTGGAGCACAACCTGACCGTCAAGCAGAGCGAACTCAACGTCGCCCAGCGTGAAATCCAGGCGAACACCGCCGAGAACAGCTGGCTGCCCAATGTCAGCGGTTCGGTGAACGAAAGCCTCAGCTTCGGCCGCGGCCTCACGGCGGACAACACCTACACCTCCGCAAACACCACCTCCACGGGTTTCTCCATCGGTGCGGGCATGAACCTTTTCGACGGGCTCGCCACCCCGAACAACATCGCCCTCGCACGCCTGAACCTGGAGGCCGCCACCGCCGACCTGGAACGGGCCCGGGACGACATCCGCGTCGCCGTTGCAAGGGCCTATGTACAAGTGCTTTACGATTACGAGATCGTGGACGTCGCCCGCAAGCAGATCGAGCTGGACGACGCCCAGGTCGCCCGCCTGGAGGCCCTGGCGGCGACCGGCAAGGCCGCACAGGCCGAAGTGTCGCAACAGAAGGCCTCCCGCGCCCAGAGCGGCGTCACGCTGGTCCAGGCCGAAAACAACCTCCGGCTCGCCCTGCTGGACCTCGGGCAGCTGCTGGAATTCACCTCCAGCGAAGGCTTTTCCGTCGAACGTCCTGAGGTGAATGTCGAAGGAATCCTCCTGGACATGCCTGAGCGCATCTATGCCGATGCGGTGGACGTCCGGCCGGCCATCCTCGCCGAGGAAATCCGCCTGAAGGGGACGGAAAGGTCCCTGAAAATCGCCCAGGCGGCCCAATATCCGAATCTGAACCTGAGCGGCGGCGTGGGCTCCAACTACTACACCACCAGCAACGCCGCCTATCCGCAGGACAAGTTCTTCGACCAGCTGTCCCACAACTTCAGCCCGTACATCGGCGTCTCTATGAGCGTCCCGATCTTCACGAAATTCCAGACGCGGAACAACATCCGCAGCGCCCGGCTCAACCAGGAACTCCAGCAGATCCAACTGGACAAGGCCAAGCAGAACCTGTACAAGGAAATCCAGCAGGCCTGGAGCAATGCCGTGGCGGCGGAAGCAAAGTACCGTTCCTCCGCGGAAGCCTCGACGGCCGCCGAGGACGCCTTCCGCCTCACCCAGGCGAAATACGAGAACGGGAAAGCGACCATCACGGAATTCAACGAATCCCGCAACCAGCTGCTCAAGACGCAGTCCGACCGCGTCCAGGCCACCTACGAATACCTCTTCCAGTCGAAACTGCTGGACTTTTACCGCGGCAGCGCACTGCAGTTTTAGGATTTTTCCTAATTTTGCAGCATGATTGCGCAAGAAACCATCGACGAAGCCGTCCGGCGGCTGTTCTCCACGATTGAATTCACCCGGGAGCCGGAGGGACTGTACGACCCGCTCCGGTATATGGTCGCCATCGGCGGCAAGCGGCTCCGGCCAAAGCTGTGCCTGACGGTTTACAGCCTGTTCAACGATTCGTTCGGCCCGGAGATCCTGGGGCCGGCCGCAGGATTGGAGGTTTTCCATACTTTCACCCTCATCCATGACGACATCATGGACCGTTCCCCGCTGCGGCGCGGAAAGGAGACCGTGTGGAAAAAATGGTCGTCCGACACGGCGATCCTCTCCGGCGACGTGATGTGCATCGATGCGTACAAACGGATTGCGCAGGCGCCGGAGAACACCCTGAGCGCGGTCCTGGACCTGTTTTCCACCACCGCGGCGCAGGTTTGCGACGGGCAGCAGTACGACATGGACTTCGAACACGTGAAGGCCGTGACGATGCGCGAATACCTGAAGATGATCGGCCTCAAGACCGCCGTCCTCATCGCCTGCTCGGCAAAGATGGGCGCACTCATCGCCCACGCCCCGGCAGAAATCTGCGACGGACTGTACGAATACGGCTACAACCTGGGGCTCGCCTTCCAGGTGGCCGACGACTACCTGGACGCCTACGGTGACGAAAAGGTGTTCGGCAAGCCCATCGGCGGGGACATCGTGAACGGGAAGAAGTCCTGGCTCACCGTCCGCGCGATGGAAAAGGGCGCCAAGGGGCTCGCCGAGGCCCTCGAGGCCGACCTGTCCCCGGCGGAGAAGATTGCCACCGTGATGGACCTCTACGATTCGGTCCACGTGGCCGAGGATGCCCGCGAGACGGTCGCCGCCTTCCACGAAAAGGCCCTCCGCGCCGCTTCCAAGGTCACCGGCATCGGCGGTTATGCGGTGCTCAGACAGTTCGCCGACGACCTCGTGGACCGCGTGAAATGAGGCCGGAGGAACTGGAAATCATGGCCCCGGCGGGCAGTTTCGAAAGTCTCGCCGCCGCCGTCGAAGGAGGAGCCGATTCGGTTTATTTCGGCATCGGCCACCTGAACATGCGCTCCCACTCCGCCAACAATTTCAAGGCGGAGGACCTTCCGGAGGTGATGCGCATCTGCCGCGCTTACGGGCTCAAGGCCTATCTTACCCTGAACATCACCCTGTACGGGGAGGAACTGGACGAAGCGCGCCGGGTCCTGGACCTCGCGAAAGAGAACGGCGTGGACGCCGTCATCGCCTCCGACATGGCCTGCATCCTGTATGCCCGCAGCATCGGCCTGGAAGTCCATATCTCCACCCAGCTGAGCATTTCCAACGTGGAGGCGCTCCGTTTCTACGCGCAGTATGCCGACGTCGTCGTCCTCGCCCGGGAACTCAACCTGGGCCAGGTGAAGGCCATCCACGAAACCATCCTGAAAGAGAACATCACCGGTCCTTCCGGCAAGCCTGTCCGCATCGAGATGTTTGCCCACGGAGCCTTCTGCATGGCCGTTTCCGGCAAATGCTACCTGTCCCTCGCGGCGTATGGGGAAAGCGCCAACCGCGGCGCCTGCATGCAGGTGTGCCGCCGGGGCTACCACGTCACCGACGAGGAAACGGGGTTCGACCTGGTGGTGGACAACAAATACATCATGTCCCCCAAGGACCTGTGTACCATCGAGTTCATGGACAAGATCATCGACGCGGGCGTGAAGGTGTTCAAGATCGAAGGCCGGGCCCGGGCCGCAGACTACGTGAAACGCGTTTCCTCCTGCTACCGCCGCGCCGCGGACGCCGTCTGCGCCGGTACCTACACGCCGGAGCTGGCAAAGTCCCTGAAGGACGAGCTGTCCGGAGTCTTCAACCGCGGTTTCTGGGACGGCTACTACCAGGGCGCCCGCCTGGGTGAATGGAGTGCCGTTTACGGCAGCCAGGCCACCCGGCGCCGGGAATACGTGGGCAAGGTCACCAACTGGTTCAACCGCATCGGCGTCGCCGAAATCCGCGTGGAGACCGGCTCCATCCGCGTCGGCGACGAAATCGCCTTCATCGGCAGGACCACCGGCTGCGTGGAGATGATTGTCGATGACATGCGCGTGGACCTCCAGCCCGTTTCCGAGGCCCCCAAGGGCGTTTTCTGCTCCGTCGCCGTCCCGGTGGCGGACCAGCCCGTGGACCACATCAACGAGAGCCCCGCGAAAGAGGCGGACGAACGTATCCACCCCCGTCGCGGGGACAAAGTGTTCAAGTGGGTGGACAACCCTACCAGCTGATCGCCGGCTTCGTCAGGGCTTCCTTCAACTGCTCGTCATAGCGGATCCGGACTTTGATTCCGGCCTGCTGGAACCAGTAACGCACCGCAATCTCTTCTTCGATAAACGGAACGATCTCGTCCTTCTGCAGGCGCAGGAAGGTTTCCTTGTCCATGTCCAGGGACTTCTCCAGGGCGGCGATTTCCGGGGCCATCGCTTCGGCAAGTCCGTCTTCCGCGAGGGTCTTTTTCATTTCATCGAAAAGCGCGCGGGCGGAGGAACGGTAGTCGAACTCCTTGTCCTTCGCAAAGGCGACAAAGTCGTCATACTCCGCGAAATGGAAGTCCTCCACCCTCGGAAGCGGCTCATGCTCACAGACATACTTCATCGCATACTGGTCCACGATCCCGTTCAGGACCAGGGAGTAGGTCAGACGGGAATACTTGTGACCCTTGACTACGTGGTCCGGGGTGATGCCGCCACCGTCCCGGACCGTGCGTCCGTGGGCGGTCTTGAATTCGTGCGTCAGGGAGTCGGGAATGTGGCCCACGCTGCCGTCTTCGTTGCGATGGCTGTAGTCGATGGCCTGTACGCAGCGGCCGGAAGGCGTGTAATACTTCGCCGTGGTCACTTTCAGCTGGCCGTCATAGGGCAGCGGACGGATGCTCTGCACCAGGCCTTTCCCGTAGGTGCGGGTGCCGATGATGGTCGCGCGGTCCAGGTCCTGCAGGGCGCCGGAAACGATTTCGGAGGCCGATGCCGATCCGGAATCCACCAGCACCACGATCGGAATCTCCAGGTCTACAGGGTCCGTCATGGTCTTGTACACCTGTTCGGAACCGGCTGCGCGGCCCTTGGACGTCACGACCACGGAACCCTTCGGGACGAAAAGTGAGACAATATTCACAGCCTCGTTCATCAGGCCGCCGCCGTTGCTGCGAAGATCCAGCACCAGCCGTTTCATCCCCTGCTTCTTCAGCGTATGATATCCGTCGCGGATGCCCTGACCCACCCCGTCGGTGAACTTGGACATGAGGATATAGCCGTCACTTTCGTTGAGCATGCCTACATACTCGATGGAAGGAAGGGCGATGCGCTCCCGGGTAACGGTCACGTCGATGGTTTCGCCGGCCTTCCACGCGGAGCCGTCGCGAAGTTTCTTCACCCGGAAATGCACCTGCGTGCCGGGCTTGCCGCGCATCTTGTCGGAGCACTCGCTGCTGGTGAGTCCATGGGTGGTTTCTCCGTCGATGGCCTCGATCTCGTCGCCGCACACCAGGCCTGCCTTGGCGGCGGGCGAACCGGCGTAGGGCTCGTTGATGAGGACGTTGCCGTTCACATCGGACTTGTAGATGACGGCGCCGATGCCTCCATAGGTGTTGGAAAGCATCATCCGGAAGTCTTCCTGCTCTTCCTCAGGGACATACACGGTGTACGGGTCCAGGGCTTCCAGCATGGCGTCCACCCCCTCCCGCTCGATGCGGCCCACTTCCAGGGAGTCCACATAGGAGCGGTTCAGTTCCTTCAGGATGGCGTTATGGAGTTCGACCCATTTGCCCAGGGAGAAACTCTTGGACTGGGCGGATGCGGACGTGGCGACGATGAGCGCGGCCAGCGCCGCAAGGATGTATCTTTTTCTTTTCATATTCCGGAGACGGGTACGCACAAAGGGCGTGCCATGGGACAAAGTTACGAAAAGTTTGCCTATCTTTGTGAAGATTAGCGTGCACGAGATGAAGATCGTTTTTGCTACGGGCAATCCCGGAAAACTGCGCGAGGCGCAGGAGATCCTGGGCGAAGGTTTCGAACTGGTCACCCCCGCCGAAGCCGGCATCCCCGAAGACATTCCCGAAACCGGCGACACCCTCCGGGCCAATTCCCTGGAGAAGGCGCAGTATATCTATGAAAAGACCGGCCTGGACTGCTTTGCCGACGACACGGGCCTGGAGGTGGAGATCCTGGGCGGCGCCCCCGGCGTCCACACCGCCCGCTACGGCGGACCGCAGAAGGACCCGGCCGCCAACATCGCCAAGCTCCTTTCCGAGATGGCCCGGCGGGAGGAGGAGGCGTCCTGCGCCCGCGGACTGGGCCTCAATACGCCCCACGCCACCCGCAAGGCCCGCTTCCGTACGTCCGTCACCCTCATCCTGAACGGGGAGAAGCACTTTTTCGACGGCATCATGGAAGGCCGCATCGCCCGGGAGAAGGCCGGGAAGGGCGGTTTCGGCTACGACCCCGTCTTCATTCCCGACGGTTACGACGTGACCGCGGCCGAGATCACGGAGGAGCAGAAAAACGCCATCTCCCACCGCGGCAAGGCTCTCCGCGCCATGGCGGACTACCTGAAGAACCTGGGATGACGGAGAACATCGAGGCCATCGTGCTGGGACATACGAAGTTCGGGGAGAACTCGGTCGTGGTGCATACGCTGTCGGAAGCGTACGGGCGGCGGGGTTTCCTCGTCCATGTGGGCAAAAAGGCCGGCATGACGCTGCTGCTGCCCATGAACATCCTGGAGATGGATGTCGTCCCGAACCCGAAATCCGCCCTGTGGTCGGCCCGGAACCTTGTGGCGAAAGATCCCCTGAACGGCATCCGGGGGAACCTGTACAAGAACACGATGAGCCTGTTCCTGTCGGAGGTGCTCCTCCGGACGGTGAAGGACGGGCAGACGGAAGACGGCCTCTTCCCCTGGTGCGTGCGCAGCGTCCTCACCCTGGACGGCCTGGATACCGATTTCGCCAATTTCCACGTCCGGTTCCTGCTGGAACTCGCCGGAGCGCTGGGCTTCAGCCCTTCCTTCGACGACATCGCCCCTTTCGCCGAAAAGCATCTCCACCATCTCCGGCCCTTCCTGACATCGTCCTTCTCCGAGTCGATGCTCATCCCCCTGAAAGGCGAGGACCGGAACGCCCTGTGCGAAGACCTGCTCCGCTATCTCGAATATCACACCGAGTCCTCCATCCAGGTCCGGTCGCTCGCCGTGCTGCGGGAGGTCTTCGGCTAGTTTCGTTAAAAATCGGAAACTTTTTGCGGTTTTTCATTGGGATTTGTTATCTTTATACCCCGAAAACGACTAACCGCATAAGCACACTGAGATGTACAAGATTTCAGAGCACCCCATTCTGGACATCCCGCAGGAAGACCTGCATCCTTTTCTTTTTGAAGGGCAACCCGTCACGGGACAGAAAGGTCAGACCATCGCCGCGGCCCTGCACCAGGCCGGATTCCCGGTCCATCACCACAGCCTGAAAGACCGCAACCGTACGATGGAATGCGGCATCGGCAAATGCGGTGCCTGCGAGATGGTCGTGGACGGGCACATCCGCCGGATCTGCATCACCAAGGTGGACGGCGTGAAGGAAGTCCACCGCGCCGGGACCGAGAGCTTCTCCGAGGTCCGGACTGCAACGGACGACGCTCCCAAGAAGGTATACAAGACCACCGTCGCCATCATCGGTGCGGGTCCCGCCGGCCTCGCCGTCCGCGAGGAACTCCGGAAGGCCGGGGTGGACAACCTCGTGATCGACAACAACCACGCCATCGGCGGCCAGTTCCGGATGCAGACGCACCAGTTCTTCTTCTTCGAAAAGGAGAAGAAGTTCGGCGGCATGCGCGGTTTCGACATCGCCGAAACCCTCGCGGGAGATTCCCGCGAAGGGATCCTGCTGGACAGCGTGGTCTGGGATATCCTGGAAGGGAAACGCCTGGCAGTCAAGAATGTAGCCACTCAGGAAATCTTCTATGTCGATGCCGACCAGCTTGTCGTGGCGGCCGGTGCGCTTCCGTTCATGCCGGCTTTCAAGAACGACGACCTGCCCGGGGTGTACACCGCCGCCGTCGTGCAGCGGATGATGAATACGGAGTTCACCCTCCTCGGCAGGAACATCCTCACCGTGGGCGCCGGCAACATCGGCTATCTCACCTCCTACCAGGCGATGCAGGCCGGGGCCAGGGTCAAGGCCATCATCGAGGCGATGCCCCATGAGGGTGGCTTCCCCGTCCAGGCGAACCGCGTCCGCCGGCTCGGCATCCCCATCCTGACCTCCTATACCCTCGTGGAGGCCATCCCCAACGCGGACCGCACCGGCATCGTGGGCGCCGTCATCGCCAAGTGCGAGAATTTCAAGCCCATCCCCGGGACCGAAGTCCGTATCGACGGGATCGACTGCATCAACATCTGCACGGGCCTGCTGCCCGACAACCAGCTGTTGAGGAAAGGCGCCGAAGTGTTCGGCCGCTCCTGCCACGGCGTGGGGGACGCGGTGCGGATCGGCGAAGGAACCTCCGCCGTTCTCCGCGGCCGTCAGTGCGCCTACGAAGTGATGATGGACCTGGGAAAGCGTATCGACTACAACGCCTACCTGACCGTCTCCAAGGACTATATCGACTCCCAGCAGCGGCCGGTACGCCTGCTGGACGAGCCCCGGAAACCCTCCGCCGAGCGGAGGGCGGCCAAGGGCTTCGTCATCGCCGACTGCCTGTATGGCTTCGCCTGCAATCCGTGCTCGTTCTCCTGCAAGCAGGGCGCCATCACCAAGAGCTCCACTTCCGTTACGCCGGTCATCGACTATGACAAGTGCATCGGCTGCATGGAGTGCGTGGCGCAGTGCCCCGGTCTTGCCATTTTCGGCTACCGCCAGGACCGGAACCAATTGTTCCTGCCTTTGGAATTCAACCTGCCCGAGGGCGCCAAGGAGGTCTTCCTCGTGGACGACAACGGCGCCAAGGTGGGCGAAGGCGAGATCGAGCGCGTGATGCGGAAGCCCAACAAGACGAACATCGCCGCCGTGAAAGCGACCCGCCTGGACGGAGACATCACCGATGCACGCGGGTTCATCCTCAAGGAGAACTACCCCGAACCGCTGCGGATGGTCCCTTGCGACGCCGACGGTTCTGAAACCTACGTCTGCCACTGTGAGGACGTAAGTCTCAAGGAGCTGCTCGAAACGCTGAAAGGCCGCAAGAGCATCACGGCCCAGGAGCTCAAGCACGTCACCCGTCTGGGCATGGGCCCGTGCCGCGGCTCCCGTTGCCTCCCGCGCGCCAAGCAGGTCCTGCGGGCGCACGGCATCGAGGTCACGGGAGAATTCACGCCCCGCGGACCGATGGCGAACCTCGTGGAGATCGGCAATGTCTGCAACCTCACCGGGGCCCATACCCTCGTCACCTCCCCGCAGTTCTCCGATGGGCAGGCCGTGGAAGTGGGCGCCTTCGTCGCCGGCGGCGGCATGGCCGGCACCGCCCTGTTCCGCTACCTCGCCGAAGCCGGCCTGAAGCCGGTCCTCGTGAACAAGGAGCACGGAAGTTCCTGGCGCTGCATCGCCGGAGGCCGCCCGGCTTTCTCCGTCCCCGCCCTCGCGGAAATCGCGAACGGGAACCTGCAGATATTCAGGGAACTGCAGAAGCAGCACGACATTGACTTCAAGATGACGCGGTACGTGAACTTCGTCCACGACGAAGCTACCTACAAGAGCCTGGACGCCTCCCGCGCCTGGTCCGACGCCTACATGATCGAGAAGAAGGATTTCGCCCGCGAGATCTCCCCGTACATCAACCCCGACCTGGATATCTACTCCCACGCCCTCATCTCCAACGACTGCTGGCAGGCCAGCCCCGGCAAGACCATCGACACGGTGCGCCAGATCGGTATCGGCCTGGGCGGACAGGTGATGGAAGACACGGAACTGGTGGATGTGGCCAAGACAGGCAAGACCTATCTAATAACAGTCAAGACCGCGGACGGCCGGTACCGCAAGTTCAAGACGGCCGTCTTCGTGAACGCCCTCGGCGCCGGCGCCGAGAAGTTCGCCCGGATGCTGGGCATCGACAGCGGACTCTTCCCGGTCCGCCACCAGGCCTTTATCACCAAGCGCCTTCCGCTCATCGGCAAGGATGGCGATTCGCTGGACATGCTCATCGACCGGCGCCACTACAAGGGCTTCTCCGCCGTGTACGGCCAGCAGCTCGCCGCGACCGGCCAGATCATCGGCTGCGCCTCCCCCGCCACCGATGCGGCCGAGGCCGGCAAGAACCTGAAGGTCAATACGCAGGCCTTCCTGGAAATCGCCACCGAAGTATTCACGGAATGGATTCCGCAGCTGAAGGGGATGAGCCTCCAGGCCACCTGGTGCGGCTACTACACGGAACCGCGCTACATCATCGACCCGGCCGCCGGCCTGTTCGTCGGCATGCGCGGCCACGGTTTCATGCTGTCGCAGTATATCGCCAAGCTGTACGTGGACACCCTCCTCGGACGTCCCGTCCCCGCCTTCTTCGCCGACCTAGGCCTCGCCGGCTCCGGTCTCAGCGAGAACGCGTTCAAGTAAGCCCGGAACTCGCCCCGTTCGCCCCGCCTCCGTCGAACGGAACTGATTGAAAATCAAATGATTAAAGATTATTGCCTGGTCTTTTTTGACTAGGCAATATTGCATAAATAGCAGATAATCAAGCACTTCCATTTTACGAGCATTCTCTGCAGGTCAATCAACCATCCCTCAATTGACCTGCAAAAAAGTTCGATTTCATTCCTTCTTCCCTTGCATTTTCCTTCAAACATGCCGATATTCGCGACAAGGATCCCTTCTGATCCAAAAAGCAGTCGAGAGGCATGAAGCGTCGGAAGTTTTACAAGAATACATTGACCCATTGTTACCAGAGGACCGATGACAACGGTGTCCTGTTCTATACCTACAGCGACCACCTCGTCTATTTTACGCATTATTGTACAATGGCACGGAAACACCATATCAAGGTGCTTGCGATGTGCCAGATGCCTGACCATGTCCATGATGCCATCATGGCCGACCGAAAGGAAAGCCTGGAACGGTTCAAGTGCGAAACCAACGCTTCCTTTTCTCGAAAGTATAACGAGCGTTTCCATCGGAAGGGAGCCGTTTTCGAAGGTCCCTATGGACGGGCGCCCAAGTTCGAGGAGAAGAAGGCGCGTTCCAATATCATCTACGTGGGGAATAATCCTGTCGAGCGCAAACTGGCCAAAGTAGCGGAGGAATACCGCTGGAACTACCTGGCTTATGCTGAATCCAATCATCCCTTCTCCGAGAAACTGGTCATCCGGAATGCCCGCTGGCCGCTTCAGAAGGCAATCAAGGAAGTAAAGGCTCAATTCAAGGCGGGAAAGCCGATGGGGTATCCTCAATTGGAACGGTTGTTCCAGCCCCTGGACCGCAAAGAAAGGCTCCAACTGACCGATTTCATCATCACGACCTACAATGTGATTGATTATCAGGCCACCATCAATTGTTTCGGAAGCTATGAGAAACTCCTGACGGCGATGCATTCGACTACCGGTAGCGAGTACGACTTGAAAGAAAACTTTGTCGGCAAGTCTGACGCGTGCTATAACCAGATGACAACCCTTCTGCTTCGGGAAGGAAAGCTGAAGGACATCCATGACCTTCTCACCCTCTCCATCGATGAGGAAGTCGAACTGTTCCTCTTCCTTCAGCACTCGATCGATGCCCCGCCGGAACAAATAGCCAAATTTCTGCACATGACCTTGAAAAGCCGCTAGGGCATCCGTTTTGAGCGCAAAATGGAAACGCCTTTAAATCAGCAGATTAAACATTATTGCCTAGTCGTTTTAGACTAGGCAATAATCAATAAAGTATTAAGATTCAATCATTTCCGTTCGACGGTTCCGATCCGCTTAGGAACGACGGCCTTTTTTCATCCGTTCCCGTTCGGCCTTCAGGGCTCCCTTCCGGGGTGCCCTGGCGGGTTTGCGGGGACGGTTGGGCACCGGAGCGTCGGTGAGGGATTCGAGATAGTCGCTTTCAGACAGTTCCGGCGCATTCTCCATTTCCGGCTCCACCAGTTCATAGTCCAGGAGTTTCTGCTCCAGGTTCGTGCCCTTTACGCGGATGCGGAGCGGATCGCCGAGCTTGATGAAGGAATGGTGACGGCGGCCAACGGCGCGGTAGTGGTCTTCGTCGAAGTCGTAGAATTCGGACTTGATGGTCCGGTACGGAATCATGCCCTCGATCTTGGTGGGCTCGATCTCCACGTAGATACCCCACTGGGTGACGCCGGACACGTGGCCGTCGAATTCCTGGCCCACCTTGTCTTCCATGAATTCAACCAGCTTGTATTTGATGCTTTCACGCTCGGCTTCGGCCGCGATGACCTCCCTCTCGGAGGCATGCTTGCACTGGGCGGTGTAGTAATCCAGGGACTGGGATTCGGCACCCTTCAGATACAGGGCGAGGAGGCGGTGGACCATCAGGTCCGGGTAGCGCCGGATCGGGGACGTAAAGTGCGTATAGAACCTGAAAGCCAGGCCGTAATGGCCGATATTGTCGGTGCTGTAGCAGGCCTTGGCCATGGACCTCAGGGCGAGGATCTGGATGGCGCCGAGCTCGGGTTTTTCCTTGACGTCCGCCAGGAGGTTGTTCAGCGACAGGGCGATGTCCTTTCCGCTTCCGATCGGCCCCATCTTGTAACCCAGGTTGCCGGCGAATTCGCGGAGGCCCGTAACTTTCTCCAGGTTGGGTTCGTCGTGGACACGATAGACGAACGTCTTCGGGTTCTTGACCGCCTTCCCGCCCATCTTTCCGTCCGAGGCGACGAATTCCGCCACGGACTTGTTCGCCAGGAGCATGAACTCCTCGATGAGCCAGTTGGCTTCCTTGGAGAACTTCTGGTGCACGCCGACCGGCTTGCCGTTTTCGTCGATATCCACCTTCATCTCGGGCCGGTCGAAGCTCACCGCACCGGCGGCGAAACGCTTCTTGCGCAGCTTCAGGGCCAGTTTGTTCAGCGTGAGGACGGCTTCCTTCACCTCGTCCGGAACGATGCCGCATTCGGACCCTTCCCCGAACTGCCCGGCCATCGCCTCGTCCCCGGCGTCGATGATTTCCTGGGCCAGTTCATAGGAGAACCGGTAGTCGGAGATGATTTCCGTCCGGCCGAACCAGGGATGGATGACCTTGGCCAGCGGAGTGACCTCGAACACGGCGGAGAAGGTAAGTTTCTCTTCATTCGGACGAAGGGAACAGAGCTTGTTGGAGAGTTTCTCCGGCAGCATGGGCACGGTACGGTCCACGAGGTACACGGAGGTGCCGCGGGCCTGCGCCTCGGCATCCACCGGAGTCCCGGGTTTCACGTAATAGGATACGTCGGCGATGTGGATGCCCACCTCGTAGTTGCCGTTGTCCAGCTTCCGGAACGACAGGGCGTCGTCGTAGTCCTTGGCATCGGCCGGGTCGATGGTGAAAGTAAGGACCTTGCGGAAGTCCTTACGGCCAGCGCGGTCCTTGTCCGTAATGACGTCGGATATCTCGTCGGCAGCGTTCTCCACCGCCTTTTCGAACCGGTAAGGAAGGCCGAACTCCGCCAGGATGGCATGCATCTCGGTGTCGTTCTCGCCGGGCATGCCCAGGATGTCCACGACATGACCGACGGGCCCGGTCTCGCCCCGCGGCCATTCGTCCACGACAGCCGCGACCTTCATGCCGCGCTTGCCGCCTTCCGGGATGGGAACGGAAATGTCATAGGGCATCGTCTTGGAAGACATCAGCACCCAGGCCTGCTTCCCGACGATGTGGAGGATGCCCACGAAGGGTTTCTTCGAACGTTCGACGATGGCGATGATCTCGCCGCTGCGACGCTTCGCCGGCCCCTCCTTCTCCTGGGTCACCGCTACGCGGACGGTGTCCCCGTGCAGTGCACCCCGGGTCTTCGAAGCCTTCACATAAACGTCTTCATCCTGTCCTTCGATACGGACGAACACGAATCCTTCCCGGGACATCATGGCCGTCCCTTCGTATTCGGGAATGATTCTGGTTTTCTTCTGCTTTCTCGACCTCCCCATGGCAGCCCTTCCACCATGGTCCTTTCTTCTTTTCGGCATGATTCAATGGATTAACTGTACAAAGATACGAAAAACTATTGGAATGCACACCCTTCCATTCGACGGCAAAAACCCGGGAGGAAGGCCGGGAATGCCGGTATTTTTCATTATCTTTGTATGTTTAAGAATGACACGATGAAGCGGTTCCTGTATTCCTTTGCGCTCGCCCTGATCCTGGCCGGATGCCATGGTGGAACTCCCTTGTATAAAGAGGCGGACCGGCCGGCGGAAGAACGTGCCGACGACCTGCTGAAACGGATGACCGTCGACGAAAAGCTGGGGCAGCTCCTGTGTCCGCTGGGATGGCCGATGTACGACAAGGTGTCGGCCGACAGCGTGACCATTTCCGATGCCTACCGGGATTTTATCCAAAACGCGCACGGAGGCATGCTGTGGGCCGTTTTCCGCGCCGATCCGTGGACCAGGAAAACGCTGGAGACCGGTCTGGATCCCACCCTGGCGGCGAAAGCGTACAACGCCCTGCAGCGCTATGCGATGGACAGCACCCGGCTGGGGATCCCCATCATCCTGGCCGAGGAGGCTCCGCACGGGCACATGGCCATCGGTACGACGGTGTTCCCCACCAGCATCGGCCTGGCATCCACCTGGGACCCCGGACTCGTCGAGGAAGTCGGCAGGATCATCGGTACGGAACTGCAGGCGCAGGGAGCGACCATCGGCTACGGCCCGGTCATCGACCTGGCCCGCGAGCCGCGCTGGTCCCGCGTGGAGGAAACCTACGGTGAAGACGTTTACCTGACCTCGCAGATGGCCTCCGCGATGGTGCGGGGCACCTCATCCAAGGGGGTGATCTCCACCTTGAAGCATTTCGTGGCGTACGGCGTCCCGGAAGGCGGCCACAACGGCAATCCGTCCATCATCGGGATGCGCGACCTCCAGGAGAACGTCCTGCCCACCTTCAAGTCCGCCATCGACGCAGGCGCCCTCTCCGTCATGACCTCCTACAATTCCCTGGACGGTATTCCGACCACCTGCAACAAGGACCTGCTGACCGGCGTCCTGCGAAACGAATGGGGCTTCAATGGTTTTGTAGTCAGCGATTTGGAGAGCATCGACGGCCTCGCCAGGGACCACAAGGTCGCCGCGTCCAACCAGGAAGCCGGCGAGCTGTCGCTGAATGCCGGCGTGGATGTGGACCTGGGGGCGAACTGCTTCGCGCTCCTGAAGGAATCCGTGGAAAAGGGACGGGTGAGCAAATCCGTCCTGGACCGGGCCGTGAAGCGCGTCCTCGTCCGCAAGTTCGAAGCGGGCCTGTTCGACAACCCCTATGTGGATGAATCGGCCGCCGCCGGCCTCGTCCGCACGCCGGAACACGTGGAAGCGGCGGCGCAGGCCGCCCGGGAAAGCGTGGTCCTCCTGAAGAATGACGGTGTCCTGCCCCTCACGAAGGGGATGACCGTCGCCCTTATCGGCCCGAACGCTGACAACCAGTACAACCAGCTCGGCGACTACACCGCCCCGCAGGCGGAAGACCATGTGGTCACGATGCGGGAAGGGCTTGAAGCTAAGGGCATCAACGTCCATTATGTCAAAGGCTGCGCCATCCGCGACGAGGAACACTCCTCCATCGCCCAGGCGCTGATCGCTACGATGCTGTCCGATGTCGCCGTGGTCGTGGTCGGCGGATCCTCCGCCCGGGATTTCCGGACCAGATACATCGACACCGGGGCCGCCGTCGTGGACGGGGAGTCCGTCTCCGACATGGAAGCCGGCGAAGGCTTCGACCGCGCGTCGCTGGACCTCCTCGGACTGCAGAACGACCTGCTGAAGGCCGTCAGGTCCGTCGGCAGACCAGTGGTGGTGGTCTATGTCGAAGGCCGCCCGCTGGACAAGAAGTGGGCCTCGGAGAAGGCCGACGCCCTCCTGACGATGTGGTACCCCGGCAGCGAGGGCGGCACGGCGCTGGCCGACGTCCTCTTCGGTGATTACAACCCCGCCGGCCGCCTGCCCGTCAGCGTTCCCCGCGACGCGGGCCAGCTCCCGGTCTATTACAACAAGAAGAATCCGGTCGGCCATGACTACGTGGAAATGCCCGCCGCTCCCCTCTATCCCTTCGGCTTCGGCCTCAGTTACACGACTTTCGAATATTCCGACCTGACCGTTTCGGGCCGCGTTCCGGAAGTGGACGTCACGGTCCAGGTCAAGAATACGGGCAGCCGGGACGGCGACGAGGTGGTCCAGCTGTATGTCATCGACCCCCTCGCCTCCACCGTCCGTCCGCGCAAGCAACTGCGGGCCTTCGCCCGCATTTTCGTGAAAGCCGGAGAGACGCAGCCGGTCACCCTGCACCTTGGGCCCGACGCCTTCTCCCTCGTCGACGCGGCGGGCGCCACCGTCACCGAACGGGGCGACTTCATCCTCCAAGTGGGTGCATCCTCCGAAGACATCCGTTTAACCGAAACGATAACCTATTAATCATGAAAAATTTACCGATCCTTCTTGCGCTCGTCCTCCCGGCCGCTGCCGCGGCCCAGAGCCTGCCGTACTGGCAGGACATGAACGTTTTGTCCGTGAATGCCGAGACGCAGCGGACGGAATCCGTCTGGTTCGCCGACCGCGCCGATGCGCTTCGCAAAGGATTCCGCGAAAGCGAGAACTACGTGGACCTGAACGGAATCTGGGATTTCAAGTACTTTGACGACTGGCATGACATGGAGCGCTACGGAGGCCAGGAGTGGGACCGGATCCGGGTGCCGGGGAACTGGGAGGTCCAGGGGCACGGTATACCCATCTATGTGAACCATCCGTACGACTTCTGTCCAAGGGATCCGCAGCCTCCTACCCTGCCCGAGGCGTTTCCCGCAGCCATTTACCACCGGACGTTCACCGTTCCGGAAGGCTGGGCGGGCAGGACGGTTTTCCTGAACCTGGCGGGCATCAAATCCGGCACGTACGTCTGGGTGAACGGACGGGAGATCGGCTATTCCGAAGACTCCAAGAGCCTTGCCCGGTTCGACATTACGAAAGCCTTGAAAAGTGGCGATAACGACCTGACCCTCAAAGTATACCGCTATTCTACGGGTTCCTATCTGGAATGCCAGGATTTCTGGCGCATCAGCGGCATCGAACGCGACGTGTACCTATCCAGCGAGAAAACGCCGGCCCGGTTCGACTTCAGCGTGGTGTCCACCCTGGACCCCGGACTCACCAAGGGCGTTTTTTGGCTGAAGATGCGCTCGGAGGAACCCGTCGAGGTGTTTTATGAGCTGCTGGACCGCAACGGAGAGGCTGTGGCCGATGCCATCTATGAGTTCACCGGCGAACAGGAGACGGTGGCCGACACCATCCCGGACGTTCGGAAATGGAGCGCCGAAACGCCGGAGCTCTATACGCTCCTGCTCCGGGTAAACGGAGAATTCACCCGCTTCCACGTAGGCTTCCGCCGCATCGGGATCGAGACCGTCAAGGACGGGGAACGCGACGTGAAGGCCCTGCTCGTGAACGGGCAGCCCGTCAAGTTCAAGGGCGTAAACCTGCACGAACACAACCCCTACACCGGTCATTATCTCACCCGGGAAAACATCCTGGAGGACCTCAAACTCATGAAGATGGCGAACATCAACGCCATCCGTACCTGCCACTACCCCCAGCCGCGCGAGTTCTACGAACTTTGCGACAGCCTGGGGTTCTATGTCTACGACGAGGCCAATATCGAATCCCACGGCATGGGCTACAAACTGGACCGGACCCTGGGAAACAATGCCGACTGGCAGCCGGCGCACATCGACCGGATCCTGAACATGTACCACCGGACGGCCAACTATCCGTGCGTGACCATCCTCTCCCTGGGCAACGAGGCCGGCAACGGCGTGAATTTCTACGAGGGCTACCGGGTCCTCAAGGCCCTGGAAAAGGACGGCCAGAACCGTCCTGTCTGTTATGAGAGGGCCGAACGGGAATGGAATACCGACATGCTTGTCCCGCAGTATCCCGATGCCGACTGGTTCCAGCGGATGGGAGAAAAGGAAAGCGGCAGGCCGGTCGTCCCTTCGGAGTACGCCCACGCGATGGGCAATTCCACCGGCTCGCTGGACCTCCAGTGGGACCAGATCTACGCCCACACGCACCTGCAGGGCGGTTTCATCTGGGACTGGGTGGACCAGGGGCTGTACGATCCGGAGAAGGGATGGACCTACGGCGGCGACTATGGGGTGGATACCCCGTCCGATGCGAACTTCCTGTGCAACGGTCTCGTCAATCCCGACCGCGACCCGCATCCCGGATTCTATGAAGTAAAACATGTCTATCAGGATATCGCCATCACCGGAATAGCCCCGGAGGAAGGCCGGTTCAGCATCCAGAATCGATTCTACTTCAAGGACTTGAGCGACTATGTGGTCCGATGGAGGGTAGAACGGGACGGAAAACCCGTGAAGAAGGGGAAACTGTCATTCTCCACCCCGGCCCAGGGCTCTGAGGAGTTCACCCTGAAGATTCCGAAACGGAAGCTCCGTCCCCGCGGGGAGTACCGGATCATCTTTGAGACCGAGACCGCCCGCGCACTACCCCTTCTCACCAAGGGCACCATCGTCGCAGAAGATGAGATCCTTCTGAAAGACACCGGCATCCGGAAATCCTACAAGTCCCGCAGGATGGCGGAGGTGTCGGAAAGCGAAACGGAGATCCGCCTCGAGTCCGGCAAGGGCGAACTGGTCTTCGACAAGGCCCGCGGCATCGTCCGGAGCTATACGTACAAGGGGCACGACCTGTTCGACCCGGAGTTCGGCCTGCGTCCGAACTTCTGGCGCGGCCCGACCGACAATGACTACGGCAACAACCAGCCCTACCGGGCCTACTCCTGGAAAGAGGCCTCTCAGGCCTTCCAGGCAAATGTTTCGGTGGAAAACGGAGCCGTCCGGGCCATCTACGCCCTTCCGGGCGGATGCTCGATGACGGTGGACTACGCCCTCCTCTCCGGCGGCCTTCTCAAGGTAACGGCCTCCTTCCAGGGTGCAGGGAACAAACCCGTGGACATCCCGCGCATCGGCTTCCGTTTCCGGGTGAAGGACAACGACTTCCAGTATTTCGGACGCGGCCCGGTGGAGAACTACTGCGACCGCAACAGCGGAACCTTCAAGTCCCTCTTCACGACGACCGCCTCCCGCGAATTCTATCCGTATGTACGTCCGCAGGAGACCGGTCACCATACGGAGACCGAATGGCTCGCCACGAAAGCCCTGGCCGTAGTCGCCGACAGCCTCTTTGAATTCAACGCCCTCCGGCACAGCGTGGAGGACCTGGACAGCGAGGAATCCGGACAGCCTTTCCAGTGGAACAACTTCGACACGCCGCCCGTCCATGACGAGGAGGAGGCACAGAAGTACCACAGACGCCGCCAGACTCACCTGTGCGATGTCCCTGAGCGGGATTTCACGGAGATCTGCATCGACGGTGCCGCTTCCGGCGTGGGCGGTTATGACAGTTGGGGCGCCCGTCCCGAACCTGTCCGGACCGTCTGGTCCACCGATAACCTGGACTTCGGCTTCACCCTCGTGCCCGCCAAGGCCATGAAGGTAAGCAAGGCCGCCAGATATACTTACCAAACTCCATACGATGATTAAATTCCGTCAATTCCTTTTGGCAGCCGTCACCTTTGCCACGGCCTGTACCTGTACTTCGAAACCGGATCCGGGACCTTCCGGACCGGAGGACGATACCGTTCCCGTCACCGCAGTGAACGTCACGAGGACGGGCCTGGAGTTGAAGGCGGGAGAAGGTTTCCGCCTGGGTGCCCGTATCAGCCCGAAAAACGCCACCAATCCGCAGGTTACCTGGTCATCCGACAACGAAGCGGTCGCTACCGTCGGCCGGGACGACGGCCAGGTGAAGGCGATCGCGGAAGGCAAAGCCGTCATCACCGTCACGACGGTGGACGGCGGCTTCACCGATACCTGTCCCGTCACCGTGAAGGGCGGAGATACGCCCCCGCCGCCGGATCCCACGGATCCCGGCACGCCTGCGGCTTTCGGCGCCGTGCCCACCTCCGGCCAGCTGGCCTGGCAGCGCCAGGAGCTGCTCATGTTCTACCACTATGGTCAGGCCACCTTCTCCGGCTGGGACGGTGAAAACCCCACCTGCAACGGAAAAACCTGGTCCGAAAACCTCCTGCTCCAGAACTACAAGCCCGGTACCATCGACGCGGACCAGTGGGTGAAGACCGCCCGGGACAACGGCTTCGGCGAAGTCATCATCACCGCCAAACACCATGACGGGTTCTGCCTCTGGGACAATCCGGAAAGTACGACGGACGTGGCCAATGCGGGCTGTTCAAACCACACGGACGTAGTGAAGGCCCTCCGCGACGCCTGCGACAAATACGGTGTGAACCTGGGCATCTACCTCTCTCCCTGGGACCGCATGATCGAAGTCTCCGAAAAGAGCACGGCCGAATACGAGAGAATGTACAAGAGCGCCCTCAAGGACCTCATGACCCGGTACGCGCCCGTCGTGGAGATGTGGTTCGACGGCAACCACGCCGGGAACTTCGACTGGCCGGCGGTCAACCAGGTCGTTTTCGACGTCAATCCCGAATGCGTCATCTTCTCCAACGGCGGACCCGGCTGCCGCTGGGTGGGCAACGAGGCCGGGGTCGCCGGAGAGACCGACTGGGCGACCCTGGACATCCAGGGCCGGGGGCTCTCCCCGAGCAACCTGTCCGGAAACTATGAAGCCTATCTGGGTTCGGGTGACAAGGGCGCCGCTTCCTGGTGCCCTGCCGAAAGCGATTTCTCCATCCAGCAGATCGGCGACCACAACGGATGGTTCTACGGCGCCAACGACAGCCGGAAAACAGCCAGGGAATTGATGGACCTCTATTATAAGAGCGTCGGCCGGAACTCCGTGTTCCTGATGAACGTACCCCCGTCCGACAAAGGCGTCATCGATGCCAGGGAGGTGAAGGTCATCCAGGAGTTCACGAAGATGCGGGAAGCGGTGTTCGCTGCCAACCTTGCCGACGGCGCCACCGCCACGGCCACCTCCGTCCGCGGCGACAACCCGGACAAATACGGCCCCGCCAGGATGCTGGACGGGAACTACGACACCTATTTCGCCACGGACGATGCGGTCAAGGCCGTGGACATCGAATTCGAACTCGCCGGCGGAAAGACCTTCAACCGCGTGATGCTTCAGGAGTACATTCCCCTGGGCCAGCGCGTGGAGAGCTTCGATATCCTGGTACGCGTGAACGGGACCTGGAAATCCTGGGGAGACGGCACCAAATCCACGATCGGTCACAAGCGCATCGTCCTCGGGAACCGCGTAACGGCCGATGCAGTACGGATTTCTGTCAAATCGTCCCTCGCCTGCCCCGTCCTGAACGGATTCGGACTATATAATGATACGGTAAGCGGATTGTGATGAAAAAAGCATTGCTTCTGATGCTGCTCCTGACAGCAGCATGTACCCCGAAAGACGGAATGCGGGCCATCCGGACCGCGGAAGGACAGGAGGCAGACCTCGGCAAGATCAAAGAGATCGAAGGACCGGTGACCATCCGGCTCGTGGTCCGGAACGAATACGCCGACACGCTATATCCCGTCCAGCTTTATACGCCCTGCGGATGCACGCAGGCCCGTTTCGACCGGAAACCGGTGGCCCCGGGTGAAGACGAGGTCCTGGAAGTCACCTACAATCCCGCCTACCGGCCCGGTCCGATGCGGGAAGAGATCCAGGTCCGGTATCAGGATTCCCCGGTGAAGGTACGTACCTTCGCCATCAAGGGACAGGTCATCGGCTTCAACCACCCCATCGAGGAAGACCGCCCCTACGCTTTCGGGGAAGGTCTGTACCTGAGCCACAAGGTCCTGAGTTACGGAGCATTACGTCCTGGAGAGACCGGCGATTTCTTCTTCCGGCACGGCAACGGTAACGGCCGGAAGGCCGTCGTCACCTTCGACATCCCCGACGACTGGAAGCCGTACGTCCGGATGCGGCAGCCCGGAAAGATGAAAGCGGACGAGCGGGATACCCTCCACGTGAAATTCACGATGCCGGAGGGCCTGGATTCGGTGGAATTCGTCCTGCAACCCCGCGTGAACGGAAAGCCGACAGAGGAAGTCCTCCGGATCAGGGCCCAAAAAAAGAAGGCCGTTTCCTTCGGTATTTGACAAAAAAAGTGTATTTTTGACAACTTTTTTGAAACAGAGACTACGAAAACTCTTAACCAACACATAATCAACCAACTAACAAAACCCTATGAGTTTTCAACTTAAGAAAGTCCTGGAATGGGCCGTCATGGCCTTACTGGGACTGTTCATCGCAGGCGGCCCCGCCCTGGCCCAGAACCGGACCATCACGGGTACCGTCACGGATGACTACGGTGAACCGCTCATCGGCGCCAGCGTCGTCGTGGAGGGGGACAGCTCGACAGGTGCCATCACCGACCTGGACGGTCGCTACAGCATTACCGTCCCGGCATCGGCACAGGCCCTGCGCTTCTCCTACATCGGCCAGAAAGACGCCGTTGAACAGATCGGAGGCCGTTCGGTCATCGATGTCACCCTGGCGTCGGACAACATCGCGCTCAACGCGACCGTCGTCACGGCCATGGGTATCCGCAAGGAGGAAAAATCCCTCTCCTACAATGTCCAGCAGGCCAAAGTGGAGACGGTCAGCCCGGTGGGTTCCTTCGTCAACGGCCTGAACGGCAAGGTGGCGGGTGTCTCCATCAGCCAATCCTCCACGGGCGCGGGCGGCGCATCCCGTATCGTGATGCGCGGTTCCAAGTCCATCTCCAACAACAACAATGCGTTGTATGTGATCGACGGTATCCCGATGCAGTCCCTGCGCGGCGCCCAGCCCGAGGGCGTCTATGCCGGCGCCGGCCAGACCGGTGACGTGCTCGGTTCCCTGAACCAGGACGACATCGAGTCGATCTCCGTCCTCTCCGGTCCGTCCGCGGCGGCCCTGTACGGCGCCAATGCAGCGAACGGTGTCATCATCATCACCACCAAGAAGGGCGGCAAGGACCGGCTGGACATCGACTACTCGAACTCCACCACCTTCTCCCGTGCGTACGTGATGCCGCAGTTCCAGAACACCTACGGTCCTTCCTCCCCCGGTTCCTACTACAGCTGGGGCGCGAAGCTGGACACCCCGTCCACCTACAACCCGCGCGATTTCTTCCAGACGGGTGTGAACGAGGTGAACTCCCTCTCCCTGTCCACGGGTACGGAACGCAGCCAGACCTATGTCTCCGCCGCCGTCGCGAATGCCCGCGGTATCGTCCACAACAACAACGTGGGCCGCTACAACCTCTCCTTCCGCAACACCACCGACCTGGTGAAGGACGTCCTCACGATGGATGTGAACATGACCTACGGCCGCGTGAACGAGCAGAACATGATCGCCCAGGGCGAATACGGCAACCCGATCGTCCCGGTGTATCTGTTCCCGGCGGGAGACGACTTCTCCAAGGTGGGCGTGTACGAGCGTTATGACGCCGGCCGCAACATCAAGACCCAGTACTGGCCCTACGACTTCGAGCACTCGATGCAGAATCCCTACTGGATCACCGAGCACCAGAAGTGGCAGAACCAGAAGAACCGCCTGATGGGTTCCGGACAGCTCTCCTACAAGCCTGTCAAGTGGCTGACCCTGAGCGCCCGCGCCAAGTACGACCGCACGGATGAAGTCCAGGAGCGCAAGTTCGACGCTTCCACCAACACCCTCTTCACCGAAGGTTCCAAGCACGGCTTCTACGGCCGTGTGAACCAGTACACCGAGCAGAAGTTCGGCGAAGTCCTCGCCACCTTCAACAAGTACTTCGGCGACAACGTGTTCAACCTCACCGGCGTGATGGGTGCCAACATCGACGACATCACCTTCCGGACCGACAACGTCTCCGGTCCGCTGAAGAGCGTCAACAACAAGTTCGACTACACCAACATCGACCAGAACAGTTCCCCTACGCTGCTTTCCTCGGCAGGTTACCGCTACCAGAACCAGTCCGTGTTCGCGAACGCCCAGTTGGGCTATCGCAGCAAGGTCTATCTGGACATGACCTACCGGGTGGACTGGAATTCCGCCCTTTGGACGGCCGGCGGCATCACCTATCCGACCATCGGCCTTTCCGGCATCGTCACCGAACTCCTCCCGGGTCTTAAGAGCTCCTTCTTCCCCTACTGGAAGATCCGCGGCTCCTACTCCGAGGTGGGTAACGCCCCGGATCCGGCCCTGTTCCTGCTGGATCCCCGCCACGAGCAGGTGAGCGGCAACGTTGCGACCAGCGCCCGCCGCCGCAATACTAAGCTCGTCCCCGAACGCACGAAGTCCTGGGAACTGGGTACGAACATCCATTTCTTCGACAGCAAGCTGCAGATCGATGCGACTTACTACTACGCGAAGACCTTCAACCAGTTCTTCGATCCCCGTATTACCACCACTTCCCTCAACACGGACATGTACCTGAACGGCGGCCGCGTGGACAACACCGGTATCGAGATGTCCCTCCGCTTCGACGACAACCGCGGCAAGTGGAACTACGGCACCTACCTTACCTGGACCTGGAACAAGAACAGGATCGTGGACCTCAAGTTCACGGATCCGGAGAAAGGAACGACCAGCAGCGCCAACGGAATGCCCATGGGCGGGTTCGGCGGCCTGAACAACTTCCTGTACGAAGGCGGCACCCTGGGTGATGTCTATGTGACCACCATCGCCACCGACGAACACGGCTTCTACCGCCTCAACGCCGACGGCATGATCATCGCCGACTATGACGAGAAAGACATGATCTACGCCGGCACCACCGATGCCAAGCACCGTCTCTCCTGGGGCGGTCACCTCGGCTGGAACGGCCTCACCCTGAACTGGTTGTTCACGGCCCGACTGGGCGGTATCGCCATCTCCAAGACGCAGGCTATCCTCGACTACTACGGTGTGTCCCAGGATACCGCCGACGCCCGCGAGAAGGGGTATTTCGAATTCAACGGAATGAAGACTTCCGACGTCCAGGGGTACTACCAGACCCTCGGCATCCGCCACGGCATCATGAGCCAGTATGTCTATTCCGCCACGAACGCCCGTCTCGCCGAACTCTCCCTCAACTATGACCTCCCGGTCAAGAAACTCGGTTCCTGGGTCAAGGGAATCACCCTCTCCGTGGTGGGCAACAACCTCGCCATGCTGTACCTCAAGGCTCCGTTCGATCCTGAGATGACTTCCAACGTGGGCACCTATAACCAGGGTGTCGACTACTTCATGCAGCCTTCCACCCGGAGCCTCGGCTTTGCCGTGAAGCTCCACTTCGGAGGCAGCACCGCCTCCAAGGCCGCTCCGACCGCAAGCGCTCCCGTCTACATTCCTTCCGAACCCAAGGTGGTCGAGAAGGTCGTGGAGAAAGTCGTGGAGAAGGAAGTGGTCAAGGAAGTCGTGAAGGAAGTCAAAGTCCCCACGGGATCGCCGGTCGATTCCTACGAGGACGATCTCTTCTTCCTGATCGGCAAGGCTGAAATCCGTCCGGAAGAGGCCTTCAAGCTGGGCCGCATCTGCCAGGTCCTCGTCGAGAACCCGGATGCGAAGATCACCGTCACCGGTTATGCCGACAGCGGCACCGGCACCGACGAGATCAACCGTGAACTCTCCGAGCAGCGCGCCCTCAAGGTCGTGGAAATGCTCGTGAATGCCGGCATCTCTCGGGACCGCATCTCCCGTGCCTCCGTCGCCGGAGACCGCGATGCTTCCCAGAGCCCTGAATCCAACCGTGTCGCAGTCTGTATCGTCAAATAAGTCAAAGCCGTATGAAAATGAAGAATATCTTTAAGCTCTTTACTGCAGCGGCCGCGACGATTGCCGTCCTGGCAGGCTGCACCAAGCATTTCGAGGAAATCAGCAAGAATCAGTTCGGCGTCAGCGACGAGCAGATGGCCCAGGACGGTCTCGCCCTCGGCGGCATGCTCCAGCAGCTCGAACGTTCCGTCATCATCTACCGGCACGGTACTTACCTGGACTCCGACTACCAGATCATGTACAACCTGTGCGCCGAGACCTGGTGCGGCTACCTGGCCCCTACCGGCTGGGACGGCCACAACGCCGGCTGGGACGTGAACGACGGCTGGCATCGCCGCATGTTCACCGTCAAGTACCAGTACGCTATGGGCGGTTACACCAACTTCGAGAAGTCCGCCCTTGAATACGGGATGGAGAATGAACTGGCGCTCGCCAAGGTCCTGAAAGTGGCCTCGATGCACCAGGTGGCCGACTATTACGGCCCTATCGCCTACTCCCACACAGGCGACCTCTCCAACCTCTACGATCCGCTCGACCAGGTCTACCTCCAGTTCTTCGACGAACTCGACGAGTCCATCGACATCCTTGAGAAAGTGGCGGCCTCCGGAGCCAAGCTCCTCGAGGACTACGACCTCGTCTATGGCGGCGACGCCGTCAAATGGGTCCAGTTCGCCAATTCGCTGCGTCTTCGCCTCGCCCTCCGCGTGAGTTACGCCGACCCTTCCCTCGCCCGTGAGGAGGCCGAGAAATCCCTCGCCAGCCCCTTCGGCGTCATCGAGAGCAACAGCGGCAACGCCGTCATCTCCGAGAGCGGCGTCCGCCATCCGATCTATGCCATCAACGTGGATTTCAACGATGCCGACACCCAGATGGGCGCTTCCATGGACGCCTACCTGAACGGCTTCAACGATCCCCGCATGTTCCTGATTGCCAAACCCGCCGGTGACGGCAAGCTCCACGGCGTGCGTCCGGGCATCTCCCCGTCCAGTTGGACCAACTACAAGAACACCGCCGCGAAGGTCTCCGCCCCGAACGCCGGGAACTACAAGATCTGCTGGCTGAACGCCGCCGAAGTGGCCTTCCTCCGCGCCGAGGGCGCCCTGAAGGGCTGGAACATGGGCGGTACTGCCCAGGAGTTCTATGAGCAGGGCATCAAGCTCTCCTTCGAAGAGTGGGGCGCCGACGGCGCCGCCAACTACATCGCGAACAAGACGGCCCAGCCGGCCGCTTTCCGCGACAACGTTGCCCGTGCCCATGCCAACGCTCCTTCCACCGTCACGATCGCCTGGAACAACGGTGATTCCGACGAGCAGAAGCTTGAGAAGATCGCCACCCAGAAATGGATCGCCCTGTTCCCGAACAGCGCCGAGGCCTGGGCGGAATACCGCCGCCTCCATTACCCGGTCCTGATCGCCCCGGCGAACAACTTCTCCAACGGAATCGTGAATACCGACCAGGGCATCCGCCGCGTCCCCTACCCCGTCTCCGAGCAGACCGACAACCCCGAAGGCTATGCCTCCGGCGTCGAGGCCCTCGGTGGTGTGGACAACGCAGGCGTGCGCCTGTGGTGGGATGCCAAGCCGTTCAACAATTAATGACGCGTGAAAATGAAAAAGATACTGAGCATAATCCCTGTCGCCCTGGCCCTTCTTGCGGTCCAGAGCTGCGACACCAAGGTGGAGAAGCTTGAAATCCAGCATTTCAACACGTACGACCTCGAAAAGGACGCGCAGGATCCCTACTACCAGGATCTCCGCGCGTGGAAGGAGTCCAAGCACACCATCTCCTACGTGTACTTTGCCCGCTGGGCCCCGCCGGAAGGCGCGACCAGCCTCTTCATCGAATACAAGACGATGCGCCCGCGCCTGATGGCCCTGCCGGATTCGCTGGACATCGTGAACCTCTGGATGGGCACGCCCATGAAGGAGGAGTACACCGACGCCTGCTTCTACGGCAACGTGAAGAACCCCGAAACCGGCGAGATCGAGCGCGCCCCGATGCACACCTATGATTATTCCCCGAACGCCTATGCGGACCTTGAGTACTGCCAGAAAGTGAAGGGTACCCGTTTCGTGATGCACGCCGACGCCTCCCACTATGGCCAGGAGTTCGAACTGGACGGCAAGTACTGGAAGGTGGAGGGCGGCAACGAGGAAAGCATCCGCGCTTACGGCCGTCTCGTGGTGGACATCGTGAACACCCATGGCCTGGACGGCGTGGACTTCGACTATGAAGGCTGGGGTTCCCAGCAGATTTTCTGGGTCATCGACGAAGTGGGCAAGTATTTCGGCCCGAAGGGTTCCGACCCTTCCAAGCTCCTGATCATCGACTACTTCGGCGGCTATCCCGACGCCAATGTCGAGCCCTACATCGACTATCTCGTGAAACAGGCCTACTCCATGCAGGGTTCCGGTGTCGGCGGCCCCGGCTGGTGCCCCGAATCCAAGATGGTCTACTGCGAGCAGTACGAGCAGTCCTCCGGGGACGGCCCGAACTACCTCAACGGCGGCTACCCTACCTCGATGACCACCGAGGGCGGCGCGAAGATGTACACCCTGGAGCACTATGCCCGCTATGCCAACGAAGCCAGCAACGGTGAAGGCGGCTTTGGTGCCTACTACATCGACAACGACTATGACAACGGCGTGGACGCGCTCCAGAAGAAGGGCTATTCCGGCAACTACCAGAATTACGCCTTCCTTCGCCGCGCCATCCAGATCGTGAACCCTGCCAAGTAAGACGCGCCTTATGAAAAAGTATATTTTACTCCTTTCCGCCGCGGCCCTTTGCCTCGCCGCGTGCACCCAGAAGGCCGACCATTTCGACTATGGCCAGGAGATCGCCATCATCACCGGAACCGACGCCTCGCCGATTTCCAAGGACCAGATCCTGGCGGACGAGATTCCGATCTCCTACAACTTCTCCGTCTCCCTGACGGGCGTCGCCCAAGAGGACGTCCAGGTCCATATCGCCTATGACAGCCTGGCCGTCGTCCGTTACAACGCCGTGAACAAGACGAACTACGCCGCCGTCCCGCGCAACACCTTCGTGATCAACGACGAATTCGTCACCATCAAGAAGGGAACCGCGACCTCCCCGATGACCTCCGTCACCCTGCGTGACAACTCGTTCATCCAGGAAGGCGTCAACTACGTGATTCCGCTCGCCGTCGCCTATATGGACGGTGGCAAGGCCGATATCCTGGACGCCTCCAAGAACCTGTTCATCAAGATCGGAAAGACCATGGAGACCTTCTCCCTGGACATCCCGGGCATCGGCGTATACTCCACGCACAGCCTCGGCGCCGGTTACAGCCTGAACACCTGGACCCTCGAGATCAAGGCCCATCCGTACAACATGAAGTCCCGCGGCAACGACCAGCTGTGCCGGTTCTGCTGCTGGAACGAAGACGGCGGCGGCCAGGTGCTGCTCCGCTTCAACGAGAACGGCAAGCCTTGGAAGACCCTGGACATCGTGGCGCCCTCCGGCCGTTACGTCACCGGTTCCACCGGCGACCCGGCCACCGGCTCCTTCGAGCAGAACCAGTGGTACATGATCTCCATCGTCTGGGACGGCTCCAACATGAGCGTCTACATCAACGGCGAGAAGGACACCCCCACCGAGAATTCCGTCTCCGGCAACCAGGCTTTCAACCTGAACCGCTTCGAGATCGGCATGTCCTGGGGTGGCTACGGTTCTTCCCAGAGCTACACCGGCCGCATGGCCGAGATGCGCATCTGGAACATTGCCCGCAGCGCCAGCGACATCGCCTCCACGCAGTGTTCGGTGGATCCCAAGTCCGAGGGCCTCGTCGGCTACTGGAAGATGAACGAAGGCGAAGGCCACATCTTCCACGATTCCGTCGCCGGCAACGACATGGACTGGGACAAGTCCGAGCGCCAGAAGAACGAATCCGACTACGTAACCACCCCCGAAGCCGGGGCCTCCATCGTCTGGGTCAAGGACGAAAAGAACAAGTGTGCACAATAAATGAACAAAACTGATAATTCCATGAAAAAGTTATTTACTGCTTTCGCACTGGGGCTCCTCCTCGTGGGGTGCGCCCGGGAGTATGACGACTCCGAGCTGCGCAACCGGGTCACCACGCTCGAGACCAAGGTGGGCAACCTGGAGGCCAACATGAAGGCCATCCAGAGCGCGACCAACGACGGCATGTTCGTCCAGAAGGTCGAGGAACTCACCAAGGACGGAAAGGTCGTCGGTGTGACCGTCACCTACACGACCGGCCAGGTCGTGACCTTCGAAATCGCCGGTGCCGGCGCCGAGACCAACCTCTCCGTCGTCCGCAACTCCGCCGGCGTTCTCTGCTGGGCGCTGAACGGCCAGATCATCCAGGTCGACGGCAAGGATCTCCCTGTGGGCCAGACCCCGTCCTTCTCCGTGGAGAACGGTCACCTGTTCGTCACCGTGGATGGCAAGAAGACCGATGTCGGCGCCATGGGCGGCGGCCTCGGCGATGCCATCTTCAAGGATATCAAGGTCACCGACAAGGCTGTGGTCCTCACCCTGGACGACAACAGTACCATCGAGATTCCCTTCGCGAAGGCCTTCAAGCTCGTCATCGCGAAGACCCAGTATGCCGTGACCAGCACCAATCCGTTCGAGATTCCCTACACCGTGGAGAACAAGACCGCGAATACCGTCGTGGACGTGTTCACCGACGCCAACTATGACGCTACGGTCGACGCCGAAAAGATCACCGTCACCCCGCTCGCCGTCGTCAAGGGTTCCGCCCTGGCCTATGCCGACTCCCAGGTCGGCCTGACCTCCATCGTCAAGCTCACCTTCGGCGGTGAAGCCGAGCCCGACACCTTCGAGATCACGGACGAGAGCATCGAGTACATCGCCGAGGCGAAGGACGCCGTCGTGGAAGCCCATGCCGTCTCCAACCTCGCTTTCGAGGTGAAGCCGCAGGTGGACTGGATCCACTTCGTGGAGACCCGCGCCCAGAACTACACCATCGTCCTCAAGGTCGACGACAACCCCACCGAGGAAATCCGTACCGGTGAAGTGAAGATCGTCCGCGCCGGCACCGAGGAGGTCCTCCAGACCATCACCATCGCCCAGAAGGCCGGTGAGGCCGAGCCCAAGCCCGAGATGGAGCCCTACACCCCGGCCGGCTGGGACAAGGTGTTCGACATCTCCGACTATAAGGTGAATTCCACCTTCATCTGGGACACCCCGATTTCCGTGAATCCCGGCAATGTCACGCTGCAGGTGAAGTTCTTCTCCAAGCACTGGAACGACCACAAGTTCAACGAGAAGGATGCCCAGGGCCGTACCCTGTACAGCAACCGTCTCGGCGAGTTCGCCAATGCCGACGAAAGCAAGTCCGTCCTGTTCCGCTTCTCCAACGATGGTGACGCCGACGGTCAGCTGTGCCTCAACGCCGGTGTCTTCGGTGTGAACCAGGAGCAGGTCCGCAAGGGCGACGCCCCGTACGTATGGCCCCTCAACGAGTGGGTTGTCATGACTATCGTCAGCGACGGAACCCAGGTCCACGTCTATGACGACGATGAACTCATCGCCTCCTACAATGCCCGCCCGGCTGACAGCTGGGATCTGAACCGCTTCGACATCTCCATGACTTGGGATGACGGCAGCAACTGGCCGCTCGCCCAGGCGTTCAACGGCTACATCGGCTTCGCCCGTGTCTGGAACCGTGCCCTGAGCGTGGAGGACATCACCGCCACCCTGTGCGAAGTGCCCGCCGGCAAGGCCGAAGGTCTCGCTGCCAACTGGGTCTTCAACGGTGCCGAGGACAAGTATGTCGCCAATACGGTGAACGAGGCCCAGAGCCTTGATTTCACCGACTGCTGGGACGGCAATGGCAACCGCAAGGACAACGGCGATGCCGCTGCGGCTGCCTGGAAGACCCTGGCTGACGCCGGTATGGAAGGCATCTGCTACCGCGAGAAGGGTAGCGGCGACCAGCCCGGTCCCGGTCCTCAGCCCGGCGGTGAGACACTCACCGGCAAGGTGTTCAAGATTACCCCGGAACTCTCCGAGAACTGGCTGCTCGAAAACCCGACCGAGCTGACCAACGCCACCATCGAATGGCACTTCTACGCCAACAGCTGGCACGAGCCCGGTATGCCCAACCGCCTCGGTGCGGTCGAGGACCGCAGCGAGCACGGCGTGATGCTCCGTTTCTCCAACGGCAGCAACGCCGGCAAGGGTCAGCTCCACCTCTCCGCTTCCTACCTGATCGGCAGCGAGCCGCAGGTCACCAAGCAGGGCGAGAGCACGCCGTACATCTTCGAGGCCGGCATGTGGCACACCCTCTCCGCCGTGATGGACGGTACCAACATCAGCATCTACGACAACGGTGAATTCATCAACTCCTATGCGATGAATTCCCATCAGTCCTTCAACTTCGAGCGTCTCGAGTGGGGTATGTCCTGGGACGAGCGCTGGGATGACACGGGCTATTGCACCAGCCAGCTCTTCGACGGCTTCATCGATTACGTCCGCGTGTGGACCGTGGCCCGCAGCCAGTCCGAGATCGTGGCCGGTCTGTGCGACGTTCCGAGCGACTCCGAAGGCCTGTTCAGCTACTGGCGCTTCACCGATGAGCCGGACAACAGCTACATGATCGACCGCGCCGGCAACAACGACATCGACTGGGATTCCATGAGCCAGATGGACGGTTCCTCCGTCCGCCAGGTCCGTGCCCTGGGCGACGCCTTCAAGGCTGCCCGCGTGGACTTTGACGGTAATATTTGCGAGCTTCCGGCTGGCGAATAGCTTCTAAAGACCATTCTTTCAAGGCAGGAGGCCCTCCGGGGCTTCCTGCTTTGTTATTATCCGGGTTTTTCGTATTTTTGAATGATGATAACACTAGACTCCATGCGTAGACTCCTGACCTTCGTGAGCGCGGCGCTCCTGGCTCTATCCCTTTCCGCCCAGACCGAATACGTGAACCCGTTCATCGGCACGACGAACTTCGGGGCCTGCAACCCGGGCGCCGTGACGCCGAACGGGCTGATGAGCGTCAGTCCCTTCAACGTGATGGGCTCCAGCCTGAACACGTGGGACAAGGACAGCCGCTGGTGGTCCACGCCGTACGTGGAAGAGAACAGCTATTTCACCGGCTACGCCCACGTGAACCTGTCCGGGGTGGGCTGCCCGGAACTGGGATCTGTCCTGACGATGCCCACGGCGGGCCCGCTGGAGGTCGATTATCATGCGTATGGTGTTGAGTATGAGGAGGAACAGGCACATCCCGGCTACTATTCCAACCGGCTGGCAAGCGGCATCCTGACGGAGGCTACCGCCACCACCCGGACCTCGCTGGAGCGCTACACCTTCCCGGGCGGTGCGGGAAATATCCTCGTGAATCTGGGAGAGGGCCTGACCAACGAGTCCGGGGCCACCGTACGCCGCGTTTCCTACACGGAAATCGAGGGATCCAAACTGATGGGCACGTTCTGCTACAACCGGAACGCCGTGTTCCCGATGTACTTCGTCCTGCGCGTCAGCAAGGCTCCCGACCGCAGCGGCTACTGGAAGAAGCAGCGTCCTATGTCGGCCGAGGCCGCCTGGGACGCCGATGCAGGCCGATACAAGCTGTACGAGGCTTATTCCCGGGATCTGTCCGGCGACGACATCGGCTATTGGTTCCGCTTCGAGAACCTGGCCGAAGGCGAACAGGTCCTCGTACAGGTGGGCGTATCTTTCGTGAGCATCGACAATGCCCGGATGAACCTGGAGGCGGAGCAGGCAGGGTTCGAATTTGACAAGGTCGCCGCTGCGGCACAGCGTTCCTGGCAGGAGCAGCTGGGCCGTATCCGGGTGACCGGCGGCACCGAGGAGCAGAAAACCGTCTTCTACACGGCCCTGTACCATACCCTCATCCATCCCAATATCCTGGACGACGTGAACGGGGAGTATCCCCTGATGGAGTTCGGAAATCCGGCCGCCGTGAACAGTAACAGGATTGCGACCGGCCGCAACGGGCAGGCGCAGCTGAAGATGCGCGCACGCGGAGTAGGCCGCGTCCCCGAAGGCCAGCACCGCTATACGGTCTTCTCCCTCTGGGACACCTGCCGGAACCTGCACCAGCTCCTGACTCTCGTCTATCCCGAAAAGCAGATCGACATGGTGCGGTCCATGGTGTCCATGTACCGGGAGTGGGGCTGGATGCCCAAATGGGAACTGTACGGGCGAGAGACCTTTACGATGGAAGGCGACCCGGCCATCCCGGTAATCGCGGACACGTACCTGAAAGGGCTGACTGACTTTGACATACGGACCGCTTACGAGGCCTTTCTCAAGAGCGCAGACACTCCGGGCGGGCAGAACCGGATGCGGCCGGACATCGATCCGTACATCCAGCGGGGGTATATCCCGCTGGGCTGGTTCGCCCAGGACTTTTCGGGGGACAATTCCGTGTCCCACGCTCTGGAATACTATATGGCCGATGCCGCCCTCGCCCGCCTGGCGACAGTCCTTGGTCATCCCGACGATGCCGACAAGTACCGCCAGCGTTCTCTGGGCTACAAGCAATATTGGTCCCCCGAATTTGGCTGCCTGCGACCCCGTCAGAAGGATGGTACCTTCCTCACGCCTTTCAACCCGCGCCAGGGCGAGAACTTCGAGCCCGTGCCGGGCTTCCACGAAGGAAGCGCCTGGAACTACACGTTCTATGTACCTCACGACGTGGACGGCCTTATCCAGCTCACGGGCGGCTCCAAAGCCTTTGTGAAGGCTCTGAACAAGGTATTCAACGAAGGCCTGTACGACCCCGCCAACGAGCCGGACATCGCTTATCCGTACCTGTACAGCCGCGTGAAAGGCGAGCAGTGGCGTACCTGGAGCACGGTGCACGACCTTCTGGCCAAGCACTACCACAACGCCCCGAACGGCATCCCCGGCAACGACGACACCGGTACGATGTCGGCTTGGGCCGTGTTCTCGATGATGGGCTTCTACCCCGACTGCCCGGGCGATCCGTCCTACACGCTCACGCTGCCGGTCTTCGACCGCGTGGACATCGACCTGCCCGGCGGAAAGGCCCTGACGGTGACGAAAGCGGCCAAGTCCAGGCCGGCAAAGGGTACCACAGCCCGCCTCGGCAACCGCAAGGTCTCCAGCTACCGGATCTCCCACGATGCCCTCATGAACGCCGGAATCATCAAGTGGCAGTAATCAAGTTCTGGAGAATTTGACAATCTCGATATCTCTTCCGAGTGCATTCAGCAGCCTGCAGTAGGCCCCGATGCTCGGGAGTATGTTACCGTGTTCCACCTTGGAAATGTAGCTTTTGGAGGTCCCTACTCTACGGGCCAATTCCAGTTGCGTAACCTTGGCCTCTTTCCGGGTATCCCTGAGTGCCTGTCCGAAATAGAATGAATAGGCTTCTTCTTCAAACCGGATCCGTTCCGGCGAACCCGGATGGCCATATTTCGCATCCAGCACAGCATCATAACTGCGCAGCTTATCGTTATTGACGTGTTCTTCCATCATATTCCCTCTTGATCCGTTTAGCCTTTTCTATCTCTTTTTTCGGTGTCCGCTGCCCCTTCTTCTGGAATCCATTGAATAGTACGACAATTTGATTTCCTTCAAAGATGAAGAAGGTCCGGTAAATATTCCCTTCAAACTCCGTCCTCAACTCGAAGATCCCGTCTTCAATATACTTCATATGTTTGGCGGGTAAACGATCCATGGTTTTCAGCAGGACCAATCCATAATCAATCTTTTGAATTACCCGCTCCGGCAATGTAGCAATGAACGCTTCGAAATAGCCGCCGAATGTCACAATCCTTCTGTCTGCCATGGCAAATGTAACAAAAGTTATCAGATATTGCAACTTTTATTGTTCCCTGATAAAAATGCAGGGTTTTTGACCTTCACCGCAATGCGGGAGCCATCCGGGAGGACGAGGGGGCGCAACGGCTTGATAACGATGCCCTCGCACAGGTTGTTCTCCAGGGAAGGAAGACCATATTCCGGAGGGATCGTGGTCGGGAAATCGCAAGGGTAAGCCAGACATTCATCCAACGTGCCGGTAAAGAGGTTGTGCGCATAATGGAATCCGGCGGCTGCAAACAGGTCGATCGCCTCCCGAACAGGCAGAAAAAAGCCACCGTCCTTCGTGAAGACATAGATATCGAAGGCATAGAAATCGTGCCCGGGGATATACCAGATGCCCTTTTGCACGGGCCAGTCCTGCGGTTCCGGCGCGACGCCCGGATGCGGGTAATGCCCTCCGAACAGTTCCCCATAGACCGCGATGGAGGTCATTTCCGGATAAGACAGCCGCAGCCGGTTGTAGATATGATAGACGTGCCCCGAGTAACGCTCGAGGACCTGCTGAAAGCCGAAGAAAGGTTCCAGCGGATCCAGGATGGCCGTCCGCCGGGCCATCCGGACCTCCAGATCGTCACAGAGGAAGGAGACGTTCGCCCCGTCCACTTTCTCCTGCACGGCGAAAAGCGTTTCGGCCGGCTCGGCCGCCCGGACAAGAGCCATCCATCCCGTGTCCGTATGGCTCCCGATGGAAGGATAAGGTTTGAATTGTAACATGGTCGTTTTTTCGTTTCCGCAAAGTTCGGGAACGCAAGAGGAAAGGACGGTATGATTGCAAGGCTTGCAATGTCGGATTTCTCGCAAGGCTTGCAGACTATTTAAGGCTGGGTGGCGAAAAATGCGTATATTCGTATGATGATTGGCATGGAGGCACATCTCTGGCTCCGGCATTGCCTGGAAGGCGGGGTCCTTGAGGACCCGGCCGTGGATTATCTGGCGGAAAAGGTGGACGAGATGGACGCGGCCGCCCTGCTGGAAGCCCTGGGGCTGATCCGGAAACGGCTTGCCGAAATCGACGTACTCGAAGGGATGGACGACGGGGAAAGGATCCGCGTCACGAAGGACTACCGAATCCTCCTTCCGGACCGCTTCGACACGGAAATCCGCCTCCGGCCACTCGTGAAGACGGTGTTCCTGCTCTTCCTCCGCCATCCGGAGGGCATCCGGTTCGGAGACCTCAAGGACTATCGGAACGAGCTCCTGGACCTGTACCGGGGCATTACCCGGCGGCCCAGCGGACCGGACATCGAAGCGAGCATCGACCGCCTCGTCGCTCCGCGCGACAATTCCATCCACGAGAAGGCCGCGAACCTGGCGGCGGCCCTCTCGAAGTACTTTCCGCCGGAAAAACTGCACGCCTACACCCTCACCGGGAAGGCCGGGATGCCGAAACGCATCCGACTGGACCGGACCCGGGTCGAATGGGAATGATACGACAAACGATATGAGACCACCGAAAGCACTGATCCTGTCCTTCCTCGCGCTGGCCGCCTGCGCGCCCAAGCCGCAGCAGGAAAAAGCCCTGGAACTGTACACCGACCGTCCTCCCGTGGAGGAACGCACTTTCGTCTCCCCGGCCATCGACTCCGTGACGGAGGCCATCGCGGCGAAGATCACCCATCCCAAGCTCGCGGAGATGTTCCGGAAATGCTTCCCGAATACCCTGGACACCACCGTCCATTACTCTGAGGACGAAGACGGCCAGCCCGACACCTATGTCTATACCGGCGACATCCCGGCGATGTGGCTGCGCGATTCCGGCGCCCAGGTCTGGCCCTACGTGGATTATGCCGATAAGGACGAAAGCCTCCGCAAGATGATTGCAGGCGTCATCAACCGCCAGTTCAAATGCATCCTCATCGACCCGTACGCCAATGCTTTCAACGTGGAACCCATCGGCCCGGCCAACAAGAGCGACCGTCCCCAGCCCGGCCCGTATGTATGGGAGCGTAAATGGGAGATTGACTCGCACTGCTACCCCGTGCGGCTCGCATATGCTTACTGGAAGAAAACCGGTGATACCTCCGTCTTCGGCGAACGCTGGCTGCAGGTGGCGAAAACCATCCTTGCCACATTCAAAGAACAGCAGCGGAAGGAAGGTCACGGCAGTTACACGTTCTTGCGCGTGACCGACCGTCAATTGGACACCAAGTGCGTGAACGGCCGTGGCAATCCGGTGAATCCCGTCGGCCTCATCGCATCGGCGTTCCGCCCGTCCGACGATGCCACCACCTTCGAGTTCCTCATCCCCTCCAACTTCATGGCCGTCATGACGTTACGGAAGATGGCAGAGATTCTGGCGACTGTCAATGACGAAACGGAACTCGCCGAAGAATGCACCCGCCTCGCCGAGGAAGTGGACCAGGCCCTGCATCAGTATGCCATCACCCAGGTCCAGTGCTCCGGCCCGTTCTACGCGTATGAAGTGGACGGCTTCGGCTCCTATCAAGTCATGGACGATGCCAATGTCCCCTCCCTCCTTTCTCTGGGCTATCTGGACCCGGCGATGCTCGACGACCCCATCTACCGGAACACCCGCCGGATGGTCTGGAGTAAAAGTAACCCTTATTTCTGGGACGGAAAGGCCGGACAGGGGATCGGCGGACCGCACATAGGCACGGATTACGTCTGGCCCATGTCCATCATGATGAAAGCCTTCACGGCGGAGAGCGACGGAGAAATCCTCGGATGCATCTACCAACTGATCAACACCGACGGCGGCACCGGCTTCATGCATGAGTCCTTCCATAAGGACGATGCCAATAACTTCACCCGCCCCTGGTTCGCCTGGGCGAACACCCTCTTCGGCGAACTGATCGTCAAACTCGTGAACGACGGGAAACTCGAACTCCTCAACAGCCTGCCCGAATGAAAAAGTTACTGATAATCACTGTCTTCCTGGTAGCCGCATGCACAAATCAAGGCCACGAGGGACTCATCACCGACCCTGTCGACTATGTCTCCACCCTGGTGGGCACCCAGTCCGATTTCACCCTGTCCACGGGCAATACCTATCCGGCGACCGCCCTTCCCTGGGGCATGAACTTCTGGACGCCGCAGACGGGCAGGAACGGGGACGGATGGGCCTATACCTACGGCGCCCACACGATCCGGGGGTTCAAGCAGACACACCAGCCTTCACCCTGGATCAACGACTACGGTGCCTTCTCGCTGATGCCGGTCCGGGACATTTCCAAACCCGGCGAAGAAGAGCGCGCCAGCGTCTTTTCGCATCAGAGCGAGACCGCGAAGCCCCATTACTACTGCGTTTACCTGGCCGATCACGACATCCTCGCCGAAATCACCCCCACCGAACGGGCGGCCATCCTGCGCTTCACCTTCCCGGACAGCGAGACTTCCGGTGTGGTCATCGACGCGTATGACGGCGGTTCCTACGTGAAGGTCATGAATGACCGACGGACGGTCATCGGCTACTGCACCAACAACCACGGAGGCGTCGAAGGTGACTTCAAGAACTGGTTTACCGTGGTCTTCGACAAGGATATCGAGTCCTTCGACATTTACAACGGGGATGCCTGTGAGTATCCCGAGGACCGACCCCGTGAGCACTCGATGGCCGTCGTGAAGTTCGCGACCCGGCGCGGCGAGCAGGTCAACGCCCGCGTGGCTTCTTCCTTCATCTCCCTGGAGCAGGCCAACCGCAACCTCCTCGAGGTGGAAGGTGCCACCTTCGAGGAGGTCTGCGCCCAGGCGAAGACCCGCTGGAACGAGGTCCTGGGGCGGATCGCCATCGGGGGCGGCACCGTGGACCAGTACCGGACCTTCTATTCCTGTCTGTACCGCAGCGTGCTGTTTCCCAGGAAGTTATATGAAATCGACGCCGACGGGAACCCCATCCATTACAGCCCGTACAACGGAAAGGTCGAGAAAGGATTCCTGTACACCGACACCGGCTTCTGGGATACCTTCCGCGCCCTGTTCCCCCTGTTGAACCTCGTGTATCCCGATGTCAATGCGGAGATCCAGGCCGGACTGGCGAACATCGCCCGCGAAAGCGGACTCCTGCCCGAGTGGGCGTCTCCGGGTCACCGGAACTGCATGGTGGGGAACAACTCCGCCTCCGTCGTGGCCGACGCCATCGTCAAAGGCGTGAACGACAAGGACCTGAAACTCCTCTACGACAGCATCGTCCTGGGCACGGAAAGCGTCCATCCGACCGTCAGTTCCTCCGGCCGGTTGGGTCACGAGTACTACAACACGCTAGGCTATATTCCTTGTGACGTGGGCATCCATGAGAGCGTTGCGCGTACGCTGGAGTATGCCTACGACGACTGGTGCATCCTCCAAATCGCCAAGGCGTTGGGCCGCCCGCAGGAGGAAATCGACAAATGGACCGCCCGGGCCGGCAACTGGCGGAACGTCTTTGACGACGAATCCTTCCTCATGCGCGGCCGGAAAGCCGACGGATCCTTCCAGGAACCCTTCAGTCCCTACCAGTGGGGCGGTTCCTTCACGGAGGGGAATGCCTGGCACTACACGTGGTCCGTTTTCCACGACATCGAAGGCCTCCAGGACATGATGGGCTGCGAAGAAGCCTTCGTGGAAATGCTGGACTCCGTATTCGTGGTCCCGCCCGTTTATGACGACAGCTACTACGGCTTCCGCATCCACGAAATCACCGAGATGCAGGTGGCCGACATGGGCAATTACGCCCACGGCAACCAGCCCGCCCAGCACATGCTGTACCTGTACGACTGGACTTCCCAGCCCTGGAAGGGCCAGCGGCGCATCCGCGAGACGATGGACCGCCTGTATCGCGCCACGCCCGACGGCTACTGCGGCGACGAGGACAACGGGCAGACATCGGCCTGGTACGTCTTCTCCGCCCTGGGCTTCTATCCCGTCTGCCCCGCCAGCACCCAATACGCCCTGGGAACACCGCTGTTCAAGAAGGCGGTCGTGACCCGGCCGGACGGGACGAAGTTCACCGTCGAGGCCCCTGAAAACAGTGCCGAGGCCTTCTACGTGCGGTCCATGAAGCTCAACGGCAGGAACTGGACGCATCATTATCTGGAGCACGACGACCTGGTCCAAGGCGCCCGGCTGCGCTTCAACATGGGAGCGGAACCTGCCCTGCAGCAAGGTTCCGCTCCTGAAGACAAGCCCTATTCGTTCAGTCAGGAATGAACTACGGTTCGGCAGGGATGGCTTCGATCCGGTCGGCATAGGTTTCCCACGCCCAGTTTTCCTTGTAAGAATCGACCAAATCTGCCGGGATATAAACCCTGAAACGGTCCGGAGTGCCTTCGAAGGCCTCCGCCCCAATGTTTTCCAGGCCATCCGGAAAATCAAACGACGTCAGATTCTTACAATAAAGGAATGTCGACCTCTCAATGCTTGTCACGCCTTCAGGCCAATTGATTTCACGCAAGTTGCTACACACTGGGAACGTGGATTCTTGCTTGTTCGGTTTAATAATCGAAGGATTTCGTTATCTTTACATAATAATCTGATACCATCAACAAAAATGGAGTCCACTATGGATATTTACGGAAATCCCCTCCCGGGCATGCCCTGGGAAGAAAGGCCGGCAGGATGCATGGACGTCCTGTGGCGTTATAGCAAGAACCCCGTGATTCCGAGAGACTTGCTCCCGGACAGCAACAGTATTTTCAACAGTGCGGTGGTCCCGTTCAAGGGCGGGTTTGCCGGGGTGTTCCGCTGCGATGACAAGAACCGCAGGATGACCCTGCACGTGGGTTTCTCCAAGGACGGCATCCGGTGGGACATCAAGCCGGAGACAATCAAGTTCTCCTGCGACATCCCCGAGGTCGCGGAGTGGGTCTATGGGTATGACCCGCGCGTCGTGGAGATCGACGGCCGCTACTATGTAACCTGGTGCAACGGATATCACGGGCCCACCATCGGCGTGGCCTGGACCGACGATTTCGAGACCTTCCACCAGGTGGAGAATGCCTTCCTGCCGTACAACCGCAACGGTGTGCTGTTTCCGAAGAAGATCGACGGCCGGTTTGCGATGCTCTCGCGACCTTCCGACACGGGCCATACGGCCTTCGGCGACATCTTTTACAGCGAATCCCCGGACCTGGAGTTCTGGGGACACCATCGGCACGTAATGGCTCCGGCACCCTTCGAGGTGAGCGCCTGGCAGTGCATGAAGATCGGCGCGGGTCCCGTGCCCATCGAGACCTCCGAAGGCTGGCTCCTCCTCTATCATGGCGTCCTTCGCTCCTGCAACGGCTATGTCTATGCGTTCGGCAGCGCCCTGCTGGATCTCGAAAAGCCCTGGAAGGTCCTCGCCCGCAGCGGCCAGTACCTCATCAGCCCGCGCGAGTACTACGAGCTCGTGGGTGACGTACCCAGCGTTACCTTCCCTTGCGCCGCCCTCCACGATCCGAAGACCGGCCGCATCGCCGTCTACTATGGCTGCGCCGACACCGTTACCGGCCTTGCCTTCGGCTATATTCCTGAAATTGTGGAGTTCACGAAACGGACGAACATCCTGTAGCAGATTTGCTTTTGTAAAAGAACAGGATTCTTTGTATTTTTACAAGATGAACCGAAACCGTATGAAACCCCGCCCTCTCATTCTCGCCCTAGCGTCAGCCATCCTGGCAGCATGCCATTCAACCACCCCGGTCGAAGACTACGCCGCATTCGTGAACCCGAAGATCGGGGCCGGTGGCCACGGCCACGTTTTCGTGGGCGCGAACGTGCCTTTCGGCTTCGTCCAGCTGGGCCCGACCAGCATCCCGCAAAGCTGGGACTGGTGCTCCGGCTACCATGACAGCGACCGCACCGTCATCGGCTTCAGCCACACGCACCTGAGCGGAACCGGCATCGGCGACCTGTTCGATGTGACGGTGATGCCCACGACCGGCCCCACGACGCCGGAACGCGGTTCCGAAGACCGCCCCGGTTCCGGTGCCTGGTCCTATGCGGACCGCACGAAAGAGGTCTGCGAACCCGGTTACTACAGCGTTCCCCTGGAACGATACGGCATCACGGCGGAAATGACCGCCACCGCCCGCGTGGGCTTCCATCGATATACGTTCCCGGCTTCGGACAACGCGAACCTCGTCTTCGACCTGGAGAACGGCGGATGCTGGGACGATGTGACCGACGCCGGATTCGAGGTCGTAAAGAACGCGGACGGACACGTGAAGGCCATCGGCGGCTATCGCTTCTCGACGGGATGGGCCCGGAACCAGAAAGTGTTCTTCTGGGCCGAATTCTCCCGGCCTTCCACCCAGTTCTCCGTCGCGGAGAATCCGAACAACGACAGCGAACGCGGACGAGTCCGCAAGCCCGTTTATGGTTATTACACCCTGGGCGAAACCGTTGAGAACGAGCAGGTTCTCGTAAAGGTCGCCCTCTCCCCCGTCTCCATCGAGGGGGCCAGGGCCAACATGGCCGCGGAACTCCCCGGCTGGGACTTCGAAGCCGTGAAGGCCGATGCCCGCGCAGCCTGGAACAAGGAACTGGGCAAGGTGGCCGTCTCCGGCCTCGACGCCGACGCCAGAACCGTTTTCTACACCGCCCTGTACCACACGATGATAGCTCCCTCCGTTTTCAATGACGTGGACGGACAGTACCGCGGAGCCGACGATGTCGTCCGTCCGGGCGACTTCCAGAACTATACGACCTTCTCCCTGTGGGACACCTACCGTGCCGCGATGCCGCTGATGACGGTGATCCATCCGGAGCGCTGCAACGACGTCACGGCCACGTTCTACCACATCTACGAGCAGCAGGGCGACCTGCCGGTCTGGCACCTGATGGGCAACGAGACCGACTGCATGGTAGGCAATCCGGGCCTCATCGCCTTTGCCGACAACATCGTCAAGGGCTTCGATGCCGGGCTCACGAAGGAACAGATAATCAATGCGATGACGATGACCGCCACCCGGCCCGACCGCGGCCAGGACCTCCGGATGGAATACGGTTTCATCCCGGCCGACCTGTACCGGGAATCCGTCGCCAACGACATGGAATACGCCATCGCCGACGGGGCCCTGTCCAATGCCGCCGCATTCCTGGGCAACGACGCCGTGGCGGCCGTCTATCGCGACCGGAGCCGCTCCTACCGCCATTTCTGGGACCCGGAGCTGCAGTTCATGCGCGGCCGCAAGGTCGATGGTTCCTTCACCGAGCCCTTCGACCCGATCTATTCCCGCCACGAGACGTCCGACTACACCGAGGGAACCGGCTGGCAGTACATCTGGCTGGTCCCTCACGACGTGGATGGACTGGTGGAGCTGTTCGGATCGCGTGAAGCTACCCTCGCCAAGCTTGACGGCCTGTTCGAAGCTCCGGACCACGTGGAGGGCGAGAATGCGTCCCCCGACATCTCCGGCCTCATCGGCCAGTATGCCCACGGGAACGAGCCGGGGCACCATACCATCTACCTGTACTCCATGCTCGGAGAGCCCGAAAAGGCGGCTGACCGCCTGCGCCAGGTGTACAAGGAGATGTATTTCAACGACGTAGAAGGCCTTGCGGGCAATGAGGACGTAGGCCAGATGAGTGCCTGGTACGTGCTCTCCTCCCTCGGGTTCTATCAGGTGGAGCCTGCCTGCCCCCGCTTCTGGTTCGGCGCCCCGAACCTCCCGAAAGCGGTCGTGAAGGTCGCCGGCGGCACGTTCACCGTTACGGCCAGGGGCCTTTCCGAAGAGAAACCCTACATCCGCGGCGTAAAACTGAACGGCAAGCCATATGACCTTCCCTATATCGAATACAAAGACATCGTCGCCGGCGGCAAGCTGGAGTTCACGATGGGCAAATAATACAATTTATGGGCAATTATTCCAACGATTCCAGAATCGTCCTCACCCTGGACGCCGGCGGTACCAACATGGTGTTCGGCGCGATGCGCGGGGAGCAATATGTCGGAGAGCCGATCACGCTCCCGTCCAACGCCAACGACCTGGACCTGTGCCTGAAGACCATGGTCCTCGGGTTCGAGTCCGTCATGAACACCCTCGGCGGAGAAAAACCGGTCGCCATCAGCTTCGCCTTCCCGGGGCCGGCCGACTATCCGAACGGCATCATCGGCGGATACCTCCCGAACTTCCCGTCCTTCCGCGACGGCGTGGCGCTGGGTCCGTTCCTCCAGGAAAAGTTCGGCATTCCCGTGTTCATCAACAACGACGGCGACCTGTACGCCTTCGGCGAAGCCCTCGGCGGAGCCCTGCCGGAAATCAACGAGCGGCTGAAGGCCCTCGGCAGCGCCAAGCGGTACCGGAACCTCATCGGATATACGTTCGGGACGGGCTTCGGTATCGGCTGCGTCATAAACGGCCGGCTGAACCGGGGCGACAACTCCTGCGTGGAGACCTACTGCCTGCCGCACAGCCGCATCCGCGACGTCATCGTGGAGGACGGTGTGGCCATCCGGGCCGTCAAGCGCGTCTATGGCGAGCGGTCGGGAGACAACGATCCGCTGCTGACTCCGAAGGACATCTTCGACATCGCGGAAGGGACGCGGCCGGGCAATCCGGACGCCGCCCGGGCCGCCTTCGCGGAGATGGGCACCGTCGCGGGCGACGCAATGGCCGTCGCCGCACAGCTGATGGACGGACTCATCGTCATCGGCGGCGGCATTACCGCCTCCAAGAAGTACTTCATGCCCAGCCTGTTGGACGCTCTCCGCGGTACGGTGCGCACCCTGTCCGGCGATACGCTCGCCAAGGTGCAGATGAAGGTGTACAACCTGGACGACGAGGCCGAATTCGCCGCCTTCGCCAAAGGCAGCGCCCGCGAGCTGCAGGTGTACGGCTCCGACAGGACCGTCACCTATGACCCGCAGAAACGCATCGGCGTGATGATTTCCAAGATCGGCGCCTCCAAGGCCATCTCCGTGGGCGCCTACGACTTCGCCCTGGCGCAATTGGACGCATAGCCCATGTATCCGCTGAAATTCAAGCCTTTCCTCCGGACGATGGTCTGGGGCGGAAACAAGATCGGCCGGTACAAGGGCCTGGCCGGCGAACATGACCTGATCGGCGAAAGCTGGGAAGTGTCCGACGTCCCCGGACACGAATCCGTAGTCACGAACGGCGCCCTGAGGGGCCGGAACCTCACGGACCTTGTCCGGCAGTATAAGGGCCGGCTCGTGGGAGAGCACGTGTATGCCCGCATGGGAGACGAGTTCCCCCTCCTCGTCAAGTTCATCGACGCCCGGGACGACCTGTCCATCCAGGTCCATCCCGACGACGCCATGGCCCGGCGCAGGCACGGGGAGCCCAACGGCAAGACAGAGATGTGGTACGTGGTGGATGCGGAACCGGGTGCCTGCCTGTATTCGGGCCTGTCCCGGGAAATCACGCCGGAAGAGTATGAAAGGCGCATCGCCGACGATACCATCATCGACGTGCTGGCCCGCCACGAAGTGCATCCCGGCGACGTGTTCTTCCTGCCTGCCGGGCGCATCCACGCCATCTGCAGCGGCTGCTTCATCTCCGAAATCCAGCAAACCTCCGACCTCACCTACCGCATCTACGACTACGGCCGTGTGGGGCTGGACGGCAAGCCGCGCGAGCTTCACACGGAGCTCGCCAAAGAGGCCATCGACTATAAGGTTTACCCGGACTATCGGACGCAGTATTCACCCGTCAAGGACGAAGAGAATGTGCTTGTCTCCTGCAAGTACTTCACTACCAGCCTCTACGACCTGGACAAAAAGGTCACGAAGGACCTTTCGTGCATCGACTCGTTCCTCATCGTGATGTGCATCTCCGGCTCCGGAACGCTGACGGATTCCGAACCCGTCTTTGACGAAGAAGGCCGACGCGGGCCCACCAAGGGCCACCGCACGACCCTCAGACAGGGCGAAACTGTCCTGATCCCCGCCTCTTCCGTCGGCATCGCCCTTTCGCCGGCCGAAGGAGGAATGAAAGTCCTCACAAGCTATATCCGCTAACGCAGACCGAAGTCTCCATGGTCAACATCGCCGTCATAGGGATTGGAAACCGGGCCGGGAAGTACCTGTCCTGCCTGCCGCAGGATGCCAGGGTCGCCTTCCTGGTCGATTCGGACCCGATCCGGCTCACCCAGGCCGCAGAACGGTACCGGGTTCCGCAGAGCGCCTGCTTCTCCGATACGGCGTCCTTCTTCTCTGAGAAGAGGGCCGTGGACGGCATCATCATCGCGACCCCGGACCAGCTGCACTTCTCCGAGACCTTGTCCGCCATCCGGGCGGGATATCCCGTGCTGGTTGAAAAGCCGGCCGCATCGACGCAGGAGGAACTGGACAGCATGCTGGAGGCTTCGAAGCAGACGGGCATCCCGGTATCCGTGTGCCTGGTCATGCGGTATCACCCGTATTTCCGAAGGATCAAGGAAATCGTGGACAGCGGGGAGATCGGGCAGGTCCTGTCCATCGACCATACGGAAGCCATCGGCCCGGACCGGATGGGACATACATTCGTCCGCGGCCTATGGTCCCGGAAGGACCTCTCCGGTCCCATCTTCCTGTCCAAATGCAGCCACGACACCGATTTCCTGCTCTGGCTGACAGGGGGGAAGGCCCTGGAAGTGACGTCGGAAGGCGGATTGACCAGATTCCGCCCGGACTGTGCTCCCCCGCAGGCGGCCAGACGATGCCTGGACTGTTCCGTGGACTGTCCCTATTCCGCCGTCAGACTGTACCGCGACCAGCATGCCTGGGTGGCCGGTTTCGATGTCCCGGAAGGAAAAACGCTGGACGACGTCATTGAAGAAGAACTGGTAGCAGGCCGATACGGCCGTTGTGTCTACCACTGCGACAACGACGTGAACGACATCCAGGAAGTCCGGGTCCTCCTGGACAATGGAATCCGCCTGACGATGCGGCTGGACGGCGTATCCCTGGACGAGGGACGCCGGACCATCATCCAGGGGTCAAAAGGAAAACTTCGAGCGCTGGGGACAACGCTCGAAGTCAATGGCAGGGTGGAGGATTATTCCTCCTTGCTGGACCTTCCGCTTCACGCAGGGGCCGACCGCTTCCTCATAGAGGATTTCATCGACTCCCTCCGCACCGGACATCCCACGGCCGTGCCGCTTTCCGTCACCCGGGAGGCCCACCGGATCTGTTTCCTGGCCCGGTAGCCGGCGTTTTACTCCAGTCCGCGGGCGCGGAGGAGGGCCGCCGGATCGGGATCGGCACCGCGGAAGGAACGGAAGAGCGTCATGGGTTCTTCACTGCCGCCCCGCTCCAGGAAGGTTTCCCGGAACGCCTTGGCCGTGGCGGGATTGAATACGCCGTCAGCCTTGAATTTCTCCCACGCATCCACATCCAGCACCTCGGACCACAGGTAGCTGTAATAACCGGCGCTGTAGCCGCTGTTGAAGATGTGGTTGAAATAGGTCGTGCGGTAACGAGGGATGATCTCGTCGATGAGACCCATCTCCCCGCAGACCTTCGTCTCGAAATCGCGGATGGACTGGGCGTCCGTGAATTTCTCCAGATCCTCGGCCGTAAGCTCGTGCCACTTCATGTCCAGGATGGAGGCGGCGCAAAGCTCTCCCGTGGTGAATCCCTGGTTGAATTTCAGGGACTTGCCGATTTTCTCCACCAGTTCCGCCGGGATGGTTTCACCGGTACGGTAATCCTTGGCATAGACGGCCAGGATCTCCGGCTCGAAGGCGAAGTTCTCGTTGAACTGGGAGAACATCTCCACGAAATCGCGGGTGACCCCGGTTCCGCTCACTTCGGCGTAGCGGCACTTCGTCAGGAAGCCGTGCAGGGCGTGGCCGAACTCGTGGAAGGCCGTTTGCACATTGTCGATGGACAGCATGGACGGAGCCTCCTCCGTGGCCGGAGGGAAGTTGCACACGTTCACGATGACCGGACGGATGTCTACGCCGTCCTTCACGTACTGGTCGCGGAAGTTGTTCATCCAGGCCCCTCCGCGCTTGGTATCGCGGGTGAACCAGTCCTGGTAGAAGATGCCCAGGAGGGAGCCGTCGGCATCGGTGAGTTTGTAGGCCTTGGCCACCGGGTTGTACACCTCCACCTCGGGCGCAGGCTCGACATGGATGCCATATACCTTCTCAGCCGCGTAGAATACGCCCTTGGATACGCTGTCAGCCGTAAAATACGGCTTGGTGAGGGACTCGTCCAGGTCGTACTTCAAAGCACGGACCTTCTCGGCATAGTAGAACCAGTCCCAAGGCTCGATCTTGTGACCTGCGACGGCCTCCATGTCGGCGATCTCTTCCTTGGCCTTGCGCATGGACGCGTCCATGATGGGCTGCAGGAAGGCATCCACCGTGGCCGGGTCGCCGGCCATCTTGTCGGCAAGGAGATACTCGGCGGAAGTCTTGTAACCCAGCAGGTTGGCCTTCTCCGTCCGGAGTTTCATGATCTCCAGGACGATGGCGTTGTTGTCGTGCTCTCCCCCGTTGTTGCAACGGCTGGAGTAGGCCTTGAAAGCCTTCTCGCGGAGAGAGCGGTCCTCGCAGGTGGTCATGAAGTCGGGATATGCGGACACGGTCACGCCGATGGCCTCCTTGAAGGCATTGTTCTCCGCCAGGAGGTTCTGGCCGAACTTCTGGCTGAGGGTTGCCAGGCGGCTGTTGATCTCCGCGAAACGGGCCTTTCCGGCCTCGTCCAGGGCCACACCGTTGCGGACGAAGCGGTCATAAAGCTTCTTCACGACCATCTGCTGCTCACGGTCCAGGCCGTCCATATTGTCATACACGGCTTTCACACGGGCGAAGAAGGCGTCGTCCATGAAGATCTCGTCGGAGGCCGCGGTTACCAGCGGGGTGATCTCCTCTTCGATCTTCTGCATTTCGGGGGTGGAATCGGACTCGGACAGATTGAAGAACACGCCGGAAGCCCTTGCGAGAAGCTCGCCGGAGAGTTCATAGGCCGCGATCGTGTTCTCGAACGTGGGAGCGTCCGGATTGTTCACGATCGCCCGGACCTCGGCCTTCTGGGCCTCGATGCCGGCCTTGATGGCGGGCACAAAGTCCGCCTCGGTGATCTGGCTGAACGGAGCCGTTCCGTAAGGCGTGTTCCACTCTTCGTTGAAAATCTTTCCGGCCTTGGGGCCGCAGGCTGTCATTGTCAGAGCCATGGCTGCAAATAGGAAAATATGCTGTCTCATAGTCGGTTTACTGCTGGGTCTTGACGCTGTCCTCGTTCACGAGGGCGAGCTGGACCGCTCCATTGTATACGGTAATGATGCCGGTCGCGGTGCACAGGGCGCCGTCCTGGGCAGACGGGTCTCCGATGATGGCCGGGTCGATCTCCGTGTCGGCGAACTTCGCGAAGCCGCTGGTGCGGATCTGGACCGCCAGGCCCTCCGGAAGATGGAAGTACTGGCTGGTCGTGACCGCCGTGGCATTCGCCCGGATGCTCTGCTTCACGGTCATGCCGGTCATTTCGTCGAACACGTCGTTCATGCCCTTGTCAGAGGTACCGCACTTGTCGAAGTTTCCGCCGTCCAGGTACTCCAGGAACTTGTTCTTGGACATCGCCCAAGTGGTTACCCCGTAGGTTTCGGACGAGCAGAACACGCGGTTGGTCGAAGCCTTCTTATCCTTGTAGGGATCCACGTACAGGAGGATGAAAATGCGCTTGAAGTGGTCGGAGGCATAGGTGCCCTTGGCTCCGTACTGGAGATTCTCGATGGTGACGAGCTGCCCCCAGAGCTTATGGGTGTATCCCTCCTTGAGCGCTTCGTTCAACTCGGCCTCCGTGACGTAGCGCGGATTGACGGGATCGCCCCAGGCGCCCTTGACGATATGGGCATCGATCAGGTAACGGTTGTCCAGGTAGGCCGTCTCGTACTCGCCGGTAGGGTCTTCCACGCCCAGCTGCGGCATGCCGTTGTACTGGCCGATGGTAAGGCCGCCGCAGCGGACATACACGGTCTGTCCCAGCTTGTAGTCGCTGTACAGGGAGGAAAGGCCCACCTTGACGCTGATCACGCCGGTTTCGTCCTGGATATACAGTTCCCGGTAGATGTTGCCGGAATGGTCGTCGGAAATCACCTTGCCGGCGATGACCATGTCGTCGTCCTCGATCTTGAGGGCGCCGTGGGCCGCATACAGGGCCTTGAGCTGGGCGATGGTGGCCGTCACTTCCAGTTCCTGGGCCTCGGTCACATAGACGTCACCATAGGAACGGGTGAACACCGGTTCCCATTCCTCGCAGGAAACGAGGGCGAGCGCTGCCGCCGCAATAATGTAGATTGTCTTTCTCATGGCCTTAGAAACGGAAATAGATGTTCAACATGTAATTGAAGCCGCTGTAGTAGAAGTAACGGGAGTCGAAGCGGTAGAACCGCTCCTTCGCCACGGTGTTCTCCACGATGCGCGTCTGTTCGTAACCGCCGGTCTTCACGTCCTTGTTGTTCAGGAGGTTCTTGGCGTTCAGGGAGAAGCCCAGCTGGTAGGTCCGCTGGATGTACCAGGACTTGCCGATAGAGAAGTTCAGGAGCCATGCGGGGGCGAACTTCTCCTGGGAAGCCATGTATTCAACCTCCCGGGGCGTCACTTCCCGGTCGGGACCCGCGGTCGCATAGTCGGTGCGGTAGAGCGGGTTCATGGACAGGTAGGAGTGGGCGAAATAGTCCAGGTCCGCATCCACGAACCAGTAGTTCCAGTTCCAGGCGAGGCCCAGGCTCACGGCCAGCTGCGGAGTGGACTCCACATAGTGGCGGACGATGTGTCCGTCGGCCGTGGGATGACTCTTCCAGTACGGGATGACGACCCCGTAGGTCTCCTCCACGATGCTGGCGTTGTTGTCGATGGTCTGGTACATCTTCGGGTTGGAGGTGTAGTAGTACTCACCGTATCCGATCACGCCTTGGAGGGCGACATTCGGGAAGTCGGTGGGAATCTTGAAGCCCATCTCCATGCCCACGTGGCGCTCGTCGATCCCGGTCAGGGCGAAGTTCGTGAAGGAGTTCTGCGAATCGTCGTAGAAGCTCATCACCTTGCTCTGGTCCATGATGTCGGTGTAGTAACCCGTGATGCGGAAGTTGTAGCCGTTGGAGGACACCTGGTAGTTGACGTCGCCGGTGAACGTCTTCACGGTCGTCAGGTCAGGTGCCAGGGTGTTGCGCGTACGGGGGGACATGAAGGCCTGGTTGAAGTTCGGGGCGTCATTGAAATAGCCCGCATTGGCATAGAACCGATGGCCGCCGGGGAGGACGTAGTTCATGTTCACCTTTCCGGAATAGGTCAGGAAACTCGGGGCCTTGGACTTGCCGTACGAGGTGATGGGATCGCCGTTCTCGTCGTAGGTGGTTACGGCCACGCCGTTGACCATGTACGGGGTTCCATCGTCGTTGACACCCGGGAAGAGACCCTTGCGGTTCAATCCGTGGCGCCAGAAGGAGGTACGTCCCACGCTTCCCGCGGCGGCGAACTCGAAGGAGCCGAGGTTCAGTTTTCCGGCGAGCCAGCCGTTGACCTTGCGGACTTGGGCGTAGTAGTCATATCCGTACTTGTCACCGACCCGGATCTTCTGCGCCTTCCCGTGTGCCATATAGTAGGCAAGGTCGTTCTGCGTCATGTACGGATAGGCGGCGTAGTCGCGTTCGGCGAAGGAATCCATGTTATAGAAGTAGTCGCCGCCGAGGAGGTCGTCCATCTTCTGGTAGTACTCCGTCCGGTTGACCTTCGCATCGGCACCGCCGGTGAAGGTGAGCCAGCGGGCGGGGCGCCACTTGAAGTTCATCGCGAAGTTCAGGTCGCGCTGGTCGGTGCGGCGCTCCTGTACGGCGTACTTGGAACGGCGCTCGCCGTCCTCGAAGTTGAGCTTGTTCACGTTGTACAGGCGCTCCCAGTTCACGTGGGCATAATCGTCCAGGTTCTTCTGCCAGGCCTCGGCCGCCCAGGCCGCCTTCATCGGGTTGTTGCGGCCATAGTCGGAGTCTTCCAGATAGAAGTAGCTGGGCAGGTTGCGGTAGTAGTCCGGCCGCGGGTCCTGGGCGTCGTACCAGTCGAGGGCGGTGTAGCCGTTCTTGCCGAAACGGTACAGCACCGTGGCCCCGGCCTGGAAATCCTGGGACGGGGTGAAGTCGTACCGGAGGATGGCGATGGGTTCATGCGTCCTGCGGACGCGGGAGTTGCGAACCTTTCCGTTCTGGTAGCCCCAGTTGGAGTTGTACATATTGTCGCCCATCAGGTCATAGACCTCCTGGGTGGAGGCGTTCTGTGCGCCGCGCTCGCCCGGAGTGCCCATGATTACGGCACCAAGCTTGTGGGCGTCGTTAAACTGCTTCTCCACGGCGAAATAATAGGCGAACGAACGGTAGTACACACCCTGGATCCAGTCGTTGCCGCCCAGGCGGGCCGACACGTTGAACGCATAGGACCAGCCGTCGTCACGCGGACCGGAGGCGTACGTCATCATCAGGCGCAGCCGGTACAGCTGGCTGTTGGTGAGGACGCTCCCCCGCCATCCCTTGCGGACGGACAAGGAATTGGCCGGAATGTTCGTAAGGCCGTTGTAGCCACCGATACCGTAGTCCGAAATCTCGGCGCCGTTTACGGTGTACTTGGTACGCGTAGCCTCGTTGAGGCCGCTCCACAGCGAGAACGGAGAATAACCGGTGATGGCGTCGTTCATCTTCACGCCCGCGAGGTACACGTCCTGGGATTCGGAGGAATAACCCCTCACCCGGTACCGGACGGAACTGAAGTTGTAACCGGCTATGTTGTTGAACACGTCGTTCTGCCCGAAAAGGACGGTCGGGCTGTCATTGTAGCCGGTGTCGTCCATGTCGAACTCCACGAGATTGTCGATGTCCACGTCGCTGACCACCGTCCCCCGCGTGAGGGACAGGTTGAACAGGTTCTTGACATAGCCGTCGTTCACGGTGAAGTTGATCCGGTTCTCCAGGAAATCCTGTGCGCGGATGACGAGCTCGTACATCCCGTTGTCCAGGTCCTCGATGAGGAACCCGCCGGTCCCGTCGGACGAGGTGGTCACCACGAGCGTCGTACCCTGGTACAGCTCGAGGACCGCACCCGGGACGGGCAGCCGGTCGGAACGGCCCACGACCGTTCCCTTGACCCCGCCCGTATACGTCTGGGCGGAGAGGCCCAGGGCGCAGAGAAGGGCGGCAAGCGCAATGGTTAGTTTCTTGGTCATATCTGCTACTTGTTACTTACGATGATATAGGTCGGATAGTGGTCGCTGTAGCCACCCACGAACGCTCCGTTGGAGAACGTGCGGAACGGCTGGCCGGCGTACTGGCCTTCCTGCTGGGTCATGAACGGCTGCTGGAAAATGCGCGCGTAGTACTTTCTCTTCACGATCGGCTGGATCCTCAGGGTGCCCCGGCGTGCATTCAGCAGCGATTCGCTCACCACGATGATGTCGTAGATGTTGTTCTCGCCCCGGTAGTACAGGGAGCTGTACCCGGCCTTGAGCATGGACACGAACGGGGAGAAGAAATCCTCCGGCCCCACCTGCTCCGCCTTCTCGCGGCCGTGCATGTACACGAACATGCTGTCGTCGGTGGGATTGTCGTTCATGTCGCCCATCGCCACGATCTTGATGCCGGGAAACTCCCGCATCAGGCGAAGGCTCTCCTGGTACATAATCTCGCCGCCCCGGGAGCGGAGGTCGTTGCTCTTCTCGCCCAGACGGGACGGAAGGTGCGCCACGAAGAAGGCGAACATCTCGCCGGCCAGCAGACCGCGGACCATCAGGATGTCACGGGTGCGGAAAGCGTCCATCTCCTCCTGCGTCATCGAGAACTTGATGGAGCTCCCCTCGAAGGAGAACGGGATGGACTTGGATTCCAGGACCGTGAACAGCTCCGGACGGTACAGCAGGCCCACGTCCACACCGCGGCGGTCCGGACCGTCATAATGGACGATCTGGTAGTGTGCATCGGCGATCGCGGGCTCGACGACCAGGTCCTCCAGGACGTGACGGTTTTCGATCTCGGACACGCCCAGGACGGCGTGATAGGCGTTGTTCTCGTCCCGCATCGCCCGGATGACCCGGGCCATGTTGGAAAGCTTCTTCGCGTATTTGACCTCGGTCCATTCATTCGCGCCGTCGGGAAGGTACTCATAGTCGTTCTTACCCTCGTCGTGATACGTGTCGAAGAGGTTCTCCAGATTGTAGAAACCGATGACATACCGCCGGTTTCCCTGCTGGGCCGAAGCCGGCAGGATCATCAGGAGAAGCAGAAGGGTATAAATCAATCTTTTCATAATCGTATGTTATTTTACCACCACCAGGAAAGGTTTTTCGGGTTCTCGGTCTCGATCTGCTCGGCGGTTTCCTTTCCCACTGCCGCGGGAAGGTTCACGAACAGGTCGATTCCCAGCTTGTTCTCCAGGTCGCGGACGGACATGATGGCATCATGGCCCTTGCTCACCGTGTCGCTGGGGCGATGCGTATGCTCCAGATACACGGCGCAGCCCCGGTAGCCGCCCATGGTCGAAGAGGACTTGTTGTAACTCAGAACCGCCTTGTAGTAGGCCAAGGGAACCGTAATCGCCTTGTTGTCGACGTCGTACGCCTTTTCAGTACTGCCCTCGACCACGCAGCCGGTAACCACGTACAAGGTGTCGCACTTGTTGGACCAGGAACGGACCGTACTCTCCAGCCGGGCCCAGATCTCGCCGTTGAAATCGTAGTCCTGCGGTGTCATGTTCGTGCCGTAGAACGTAGCGATGTTGGCTTCCCTGTTCAGCCGGTCGGCCGAGGGGATCTGGTGTCCGCGGGTCCAGCCGCCCCGGAAGGTGCTGGTGACCGTGGGCTGCGACGAGGAGGAAAGGAGCGGGTCCTTGCCCCACAAATCCGTCCGCTTTCCGCTGCCGATGAGTCCCCGGTTCAGCGGATAGGCCACCCAGCGTGCAACCCGGTGCAGGTTGTCCCAGTAGAAAGAATAGTTCCGGACCGTCTTCCCCGCGACGTTCATGTCGTGCGTGTAGAAGTAAAGTCCGTCCCCATCCTGGGTCGCAGGGAGCTCCATCCAGGGACGCTTGGTGAATCCTCCGCTCGGTCCTTCCGGCACCGGATCGTCAGACTTCGCGTTCTGCCGAAGCGTTGCGGATGCCGATTTCCCGCCGCAGGACAGGGTGATGACCACGGAACGGGCCTTGTCGCCGGTATTCGCATCCCACGAGAGGGAAATGGCGGAATTGTCGCCGGTCCCCGACGACGGGTTGAAGTGTACCCATTCCGCCGACGGCGTAAGGGTCCACGCCCCCGTTGCGTTCACGCTGAGGAACTGGCTTCCCTTCCCGCTGGGAACCTGGTCCTGCGCCAGTCTCAGGACGGGCGCGGGGGTCACGGGTTCCTCCTTCTCGCAGGAGACCATCCCGAGGGACAGCGCTGTCAGGAGCGCCGTCCCCAGGATGCGGGTTATGGTTCTGAATGCCTTCAAAATGATGGTGGCTGGATTGGTTTATTCGAATTCAACGGTCAATTTCTCCATCCGGATCTGACCGTTGTTCGCGTGGAGAACCACCTTGGAGGCGGATCCGCTCCAAGTCACGGTCAGGCCTTCCTTGTCGGCCGTCGCCGAAGCGCCGCCTTCCAGGCCCGCCATGTCGAAACAGTAGGACGAGGATCCCACGTTCGGAGCACAACCGATGACGATCTTCTTGATCTTCTTCCCTTCAGTCGACTCGACACAGAAGACGGAGTTCTTATAGACGCGGACATGGTTTTCGTTCGGAGCGTTCAGCGTGGAGGTGGACGTGTGCTTGTAATAGCCCAGCTTCAAGCCCTGGGTCGTGGCGGAAAAGCCGCCGCCATAGGTGCCGTCCGTCGCCGCTGCCCAGCTCTGGGCGCTTGCATTCGTCGCAAAGGAGACCGAACCGCCGCCCGGCGTGCCACCGCCGCCGGAACCGCCGTCGGTCTTGCCGTTCAGCGAGTACAGCCAGTTCTCGTTCGCCACCGTCTCCGGCGTGTTGCCCTTGTAGTTCATCAGGGCGCCGTACACGATTACTTCGTCACCGACCTTGATGTCGGTGCCGGAGGTGTACTTCTCGCCGTTGAAATACAGGCTGCGGAATATCTGGAACTCATCCTTCTCGGTACCGTCGGCGGAAATCCAGTAGGTGGCGTTGCCAAAGGTGCCGCCACCCACATACGTGCCGTTGTTGGCGATCCGGGAGATCTTACCTTTCACATACACCTTGTCCGTCTTGTCGTAGATGGTGTTGCTTTCCCAGGTAAGGTCCTTCACGGCGTCGATTGCACCGGCAGCAGTATAAGGATCCGACAGCGTACCGCTGCCGCCGGAAGGCGTAGGAGGCGTGTCACCGCCCACCTTCTCGATGAACCAGGCATACATCACCTCGATCTTGTCGTTAAAGGAGCCGCGGTAGCCGCGGATCTTGATCTTGTCACCTTCGTTCAGGCCCAGCGAAGCATAACTCTTGTCATTCTTCGCGCCGTAGCCCAGCTCCGTCGCGGTCAGGCCGTACACATACACGGTGCCGGTGTTGTCTGTCAGGTCGAAGTTGCCGTAGGTCGTATTGATGCTGCCGCCGATCGTACCCACAAGTTCATACACCTGCGAGTCGGATTCGGCCGCCGCATTGAACTCGGCGATGGTCACCGCCTTCACCTCGGAAGGCGTAGGAGGCGTGTCGCCGCCCACCTTCTCGATGAACCAGGCGTACATCACCTCGATCTTGTCGTTAAAGGAGCCGCGATAGCCGCGGATCTTGATCTTGTCACCCTCGTTCAGGTTTAGGGAAGCATAGCTCTTGTCGTTCTTCGAGCCGTAGCCCAGCTCCGTCGCGGTCAGGCCGTACACATACACGGTGCCGGTGTTGTCCGTCAGGTCGAAGTTGCCGTAGGTCGCATTGATGCTGCCGCCGATCGTACCCACAAGCTCATACACCTGCGAGTCGGACTCGGCCGCCGCATTGAACTCGGCGATGGTCACCGCCTTCACCTCGGAAGGCGTAGGAGGCGTGTCACCGCCACCGCCGGACCCGTTCAGGGAGTACAGGTAGGCGGAATTGGCCACGGTTTCGGGGGTATTGCCGCGGTAGTTCATCAGCTCGCCGCAGATGACCACCTCGTCACCCACCTTGATGTCGGTGCCGGAGGTGTACTTCACATTGCCGAGATACAGGATACGGTAGGCGTAGAGTTCGTTGCTCGCAGCACCGTCATCGGAGATATAGAAGGAGGCGTTGCCGTAGGTACCGCTCTGTCCGAACGCGCCGTTGTCGGCGATCCGGGAGATCTTACCCTTCACGTACACCACGCCGGTCTTTTGGTAATTGTCGTTGCTGGTCCAGGTGAAATCCTTGACCGCGTTCCGGGCGGCAGCCACGTTGTACGGGTCGGCCTGCGTGCCGGTGCCGGCAGGATCGCCGCCAGGGCCCGGAGGAGGCGTCACGCCGCCGCCCGTATCGCCGTTCAGCGAGTACAGGTAGGCCGAGTTGGCCACCGTTTCGGGCGTGTTGTTGCGATAATTCATCAGCTCACCGCAGACAATCACCTCGTCACCCACCTTAATGTCGGTGCCGGAGGTGTACTTCTTGTTCCCGAGATACAGGATACGGTAGGCGTAGAGTTCGTTGCTCGCGGAGCCGTCATCGGAGATGTAGAAGGAAGCGTTGCCGAAGGTACCGCTCTGGCCGAACGTGCCGTTGTCGGCGATCCGGGAGATCTTACCCTTGACATACACGACGCCTGTCTTCTGGTAATTGTCATTACTGGTCCAGGTGAGGTTCTTCACCGCGGCCAGGGAAGCGGCCACATTGTACGGGTCGTCCACGGTGCCGGTGCCGGTAGCGTCGGCCGGAGGAGTCACCTCGCCGCCCTCGTTCTCGCCGTTCAGCTCATAGAGGAACGCCGTGTTCTGGACGGTCTCCGGGGTATTGCCCTTGTAGTTGACGACCTTGCCGCAGATAATCACCTCATCGCCCACCTTCACGTCGGGCTGGCCGGCGGTGTACTTCTTGTTGCCAAGGTACATGATGCGGTAGCAGTAGAACTCGTTGTTCGTGGAGCCGTCGTCGGAGATATAGAACGTACCGTTGCCGAAGGTGTTCGTGGCGAACGGGTCCGTGACCTGGGACACGATGCCCTTCACATACACGACGTTCTCACTCTGTACGTCGGAACCGAGGTTCCGGACAAACTTGTTGACGCCGGCGACGGTGAACGGGTTCTCCAGCGTACCCACGATTTCTTCGCCCTTTTCGCCGGACTGGCTGATGCTGAGCGTCTTATAGTCGTAGTTGATGGAGAATTTGACCTGCTTGGCGCGGTTGTAACCCGCGTTGTCCAGGATGGTGACCTTGACGGACTGCGGAGCGTCGGACGCCAGACCCTTTTCAGGCGTCACGGCGATCCACGGGACTTCGTCCGCATCCCAGTCGATTTCGGCCGACCAGTCGCGCGTGGCGGTAACGGACAGGTTGAGGACCGTCAGGTCCTTGTCCGCCGCGACGGAGGCTTTCTTGGTTTCGCTGTCGACCGTGAACTGCCCGGCGATCTGGATGGACGGGAGGTCATAGTCGGCCTCTTCGTGCCGGCAGCCCGTCAGTGCGGCGGCCCCGGCAGCGAGGAGGAGAAGGAAGCGTGTTCTGAATTTCATATCGTGATATGTTGGTTATTCTGTTTTACCGTTCAGGGAATACAGGTAGGCCTTGCCGGAGACGGTTTCGGGCGTGTCGTTATTGTAATTCATCAGCTTGCCGTAGATGACCACGTCGTCGCCCACCTTGATATCCGTCTTGCCCTCCGAGAACTTCACGTTCCCGAGGTACAGGGCGCGGAACACGTAGAACTCGCCTTCACCCGTGCCATCGGCAGAAAGGTAGAAGGAGGCGTTGCCGTAAGTGCCACCCTCGGTATAGGTACCCTGGTTGGCAATCCTGCAGATCTTGCCGGCGACATACACCTCATCCGTGGCTTCGTATTCGGTGTTGCTGGTCCATTTGAGGTCCTTCACGGCCGCAGCCGCTTCGGAAGGCGTGTAAGGATTGCCCACCGTACCCTTGGCGTTGGCCTCGGTAATCTTCGTGGCGACGATATTGAGGTATTTCCCTCCGCCCGACAGACCGCTGAAATAGCCGGTGACCATAACGACCTTCCCATTATAGGAAGCGGCGTTCAGTTCTTCCATGGGGGAAGCGATGCTACCCTGCCTGACCGAAGCATCCACGCCGTTGATTTCGACATTGTAATACGAGCCGCTCACCTTCAGGGTCCCGGTGAACTGGATGTATTCGCTGGTGGACGCCTCGTAAGTGAGCGCCTCGCTCGTGATGTCCTTCACGGTAGGATGGTTCACCGGCGCGGTGCCATCCTTCTCGACAGACGTCACGGGATCGAGTTCCGGAATGCCTCCATAGGTCTTCTTGGTGGCGAAGACCTTCACGTTATCGCCGATGGCGACATCATTGACGAACTTCTTTTCCTTGTCATAGACGTACAGGGCGGACGTACCGTCGGAAATGACGAATCCCACCGCGGATTTCGCCACGACGACGGACGGAAGGGTTTCTACGAGCGACCCGTCGTCGATGGAGAGGATCTCCGTCACGGACTGGCCGGTCGGCGGAATGCCCTGCTGGATGATGGAGACCTCCATGACATAGCCCGGGGCCTTGAACTCGATGACGCCCTTCCGCTCCTTGGGAGTCGTATTCGCATCATATTCAACTGAATAGATTACCTCGTCCTTGTTTCCGGCACGGATGTCCGTCACCCGGATCCAGGGATCGACCGGCTGGACCAGCACGCCCTTCGCCTTCACGACGGCGTAGATGTCCAGGGAACCGGCATCGCTCTCGACCTTGAATTCGGTCTCGTCCATCAGGATCTGCGCCTTCTCCACTTCGATCAGGGTCGCATAGTACAGTTCGAGGGTCCCATTGTACAGCTGGCGCGGGCCCTGGACGGTGATGACGTCTCCGGCCTCGATGCCGAAGGACTCCCAACCGTTTTCCGCGGCCCTCGGGTCCTGGCCCATCTCGTTCTGGATGCCGTAGAGATAAATCGTACCCGTCGCATCCTTGACATACATGTTGCCATAATACGTACTGGCGACGCTCGTTACGGTTCCCCTGACGCGGAAGACTTCACCGTCGGAACCTTCTTCCACCTGCTTGACCGTGGAGATCGGAGCCTCGATGGGACCGGCGCCCGCCTGCGTCACGAGAAGGCGCTGCTGGCGTCCGGCGACATTCACGAGGATATCGGCGGAACGGGAGGCGACACCCGGATTCGGATCCGTCGCAAAGACGAGATGGTCGGAACCGGAACCGCCGGACATCGGAGAGACCGTAAGCCATTCCGGAACGGACTCCCCGTCCACGGACCAGCTGGCTGTTGCCGTGAAGGCCGTGGAAGAAATGCCGCCTTCATACGGAAGGCCGATGCAGGAGGCCTCCGGCTTGAACTCGGCGAGGGAAGAAATGACCTGCTCCTGCGCGCAACCGGCGGCAAGGGCCGCACCGGCGAGGATGGAAAGGAATAAATATCTGAGTTTCATATCGATTCGCGCTTACAGGTTAGTTGAACATATACTTGATACCGATCTGCATGTACCAGCAGTTCCCATAGGTCTTGGAAGGGACCCAGGTGGCGGTGTCTGCTTTCACGGAAGTGCCGTACACGGGAACGCCGTCCGGATCCATGTGGTCCAGGCGGAGCGGAGAGGCGTAGGAGTTGTTCGTCCACAGGCGGCTGGAAACACCCCACTTGGAGTTGAACAGGTTTCCGACGTTCTGGAAGTCGACGCTGAGCTGGAGGGTGTTCGTCGTGGAGCCCAGCCGGACTTTGAAGTCGTGCATGTAGCGGACGTCGAACGAATGGCGCATCGGGGTGGCGAGGTCGTAGGCCTCGGCATACTCGCCCAGATGCTTCATCAGGTATTTATCCTGCTGGACGAAAGCCCAGAAAAGGTCGCGGTCCTCGTCGGAGACGAAACGGAGCTCGTTCTTGTTCGCGGGGATGTACAGGGCGTCGTAGCTGTTGCTGTCGCCGTTGATGTCGTTGCCGTAGATGTAGCTGTAGCCACCGTAGCGGATTCCTTCATAGAACAGGCTGTAGTGGTTGTTGGACTTGTCGCTGTAGCTCACGGAGGCGATGACGCGGTCCGGGTTCACATACTGGGAAGTATGGAGCGACAGGAAGTTCGCTCCTTCCACGGAAGGAACGTAGTTCATCGTGGAGGCCGCGTTGGAACCCGGCAGGCCGGTGAGTTCCTTGGACACGGTGTGCGTATAGGAGGCGGACAATCTCAGGCCGCGGACCGGCTCGGCGTTCACGGAGAACATGGCCATCCAGCCATAGCCCTTGTCCGTATTGGAAAGGACGTAGGCGTCCGTCTTGGTATATTTGAAATTCGCTGCGCCGTCCTCATCCTTGCCGGCAGGATAGATGTGACGGTTGTCCGGACCCGTGAAGAAGGACCAGCCCTCGTTGTCCCGGATGTTCCAGTTCTTCATGGTCACGGCATTGACCGTCTTGGAGAAGGTGAACTCACCCGTGAAGGTCAGCGGGAACTCCGTCGGAGCGGAATAGTCGAAGGCCAGGGAGGATTTCCACACCTGCGGCATCTTGAAGTTCGGGTCCACACCGTTCACGGTGGACGGCTTCACGCCCGTTTCGTCCGGGCGGGACAGCGGGTACTTTTCCGGATCCAGGCCGTTGAATTTCTTGGCCAGCTCCACCGGATCGGTGATCATCTTGCCGGCAAAGTTGGAGAGCAGCGGATCCGGGGAAGCGAAGCCGCCGTCGTATTTGGTCGAAATCGCCACCACGTTCTGGACCATGCCGGAGTTCGTAGGCATATTGGTGAAGAACACGAGCGGGATACGGCCGGAGAACAGGCCGGTACCGCCGCGTACCTTCAGGCTCTTGTCGCCGAAGACGTCCCAGGTAAAGCCCACGCGCGGGGAGAACTGGATGCTGGACTTCGGCCACTTGCCGGTGTCCAGATGCTTGCCGCCATAGTCGATGTCCAGGATCTGGACGTTCGTCGCGACATCGGCATTGTTGAACATCAGGTCGTCCAGACGGACGCCGTAGTTCACCTTGAGGCGGTCGGAAACGCTCCATTCATCCTGGAGGTAAAGGCCGGCCTGGTAGAAACGGACCCGGGCGGCGGGATTCTCCTCCCCGTCATAGCCGTAGGTCACGGCAACCGTCTCGGGAGTGCGCTCCTTCAGGAAATCGTCCAGGGAGGAATACCGGTAATAACCGGTACCGTTACGCATATAGTGGTTGTCCGCCATCTGGTACTCGAAGCTGACACCGGCGGTCACCTTGTGGGCGCTGGCGTACCAGGTGAGGTCATCCTTCACGGTAAGGGTGTTGTTGTTCACCGCATTGGTCCACGTGAAGAGCTCATAACCGGCACTGATGTACGGGAGCATCCGGTCCATGGATCCGTTCCGCTTGTAGTCGTTGCCCAGGATGTCGATGAACGGGAACTTGCTCGAATTGGAGCCGCGGACATCGGCAATCCGGGAATAGGTCGCGAGGAACTGGTTGGAGACCCTGTCGGTGAGGCGGCTGTTCAGGTCCACGGACCAGGTCATCACCTTGTTGGAGGTGGAATACATCGAATTCGCGAACGACATTCCATACTGGGAGACGCGGTCCTCGCCCGGCTGCTGGGTCGCATTGGAGGAGGAACGGTTCGGGGCGCTCCAGCCCGTGTTGGAAGTATAGTTGTACCGCAGCGCCAGATGATGGCGGTTGGAGATGTTCCAGTCGATGCGTCCGAGACCCTTGACGTTCGTGGAGCGGGCAGGGAAATCCGTGAACGAACCGGTGTCGTAATTGTAGTCGTTCATGAGCTTGTCCTTCACGGCCTGGAGATCCTCCGTGGTCACGCGGGAAAGGAACAGGTCCGGATTCGCCTCACCGTCCTCCGTAGCCCGCCAGCGGATGGCGGCATACGGAGAGTCGATGTACTCGAAATTGGCGAAGAAGAACAGCTTGTTCTTGACGATCGGGCCTCCCAGGGTGAAGCCGTAGGTGGTCTTCCGGTCGATTTCCCGGGCGGCGAGTTCCTCCTCGTACACCCGGTTTCCGTGCATGTTCTCGTTCTGGTGGTACACGTAGGCCGTTCCCCTGAACTTGTTGGTACCGGACTTGGTGACCGCGTTCACGCCGCCGCCGATAAAGTTCGTCTGGCGGACGTCGAACGGGGAAATCACCACCTGCATCTCCTCGATGGCGTCGATGGAGATCGGGCTGCCGCCGCCCGGCAGGGAGGACGAAAGGCCGAAATTGTTGTTGAAGTTCGCACCGTCCACCGTGAAGTTCACGTTACGGCCGTCGGCACCGGAGAAACTCATGCCGTTACCGCCGTAAGGAGAGATCTTGGCGATGTCCGTGATGCTGCGGGAGACCGTCGGCATGGACAGCATCTCGCTCTGGGAGATGTTGGTGGAAGCGCCCGTCTTCTCCACCGCCGCGAACTTGGAGGTGGGGGCGGCGACGACGATGGCTTCGGACAGGAACTCAGAAGACTCCTTGATCTGAGCGTTCAGATTGTAGGTTTCAGCCAGGGAGAGGGTGATCTCCGTGTAGTTGGTCTGCTGGTAACCCAGGCAGGAGACCTCGACCCGGTAGGGACCGCCGGTACGCATACCCTGGATGGTATACAGGCCGTCCGAATTGGTAATGGAGCCATAGGATGTGCCGGAGGGCTCGTGGATGGCCACCACGGCGGCGCCGATCACCGGGTCACCGTTCTGGTCCACCACGCGTCCGCCCAGGGATGAAGTCGTCACCTGGGCAAAGGCAGCAATGCCCGCGAACATGGCAATGGCCGCGAGCACAAGGCTTTTGAAGGCGTTTCTCATAAGGATATCGTTAATTATGTGTTATTCTATGTCTTGCGAATATAACGATATTTTCGGAAACGCACAAAAAAACGGGGCCCTTTAGGGGCCCCGCCTTGAAAGCATCTCTGCGGACTAGTTGAAGAAGTACTTCAGGCCGAAGAGAACCTGCCAGCACTCGGCGGTGTTCTTGTAGCAGGTCGTGTAGGTCTTGGTCGGATACTCGCCGCCCACCTTGTTGAAGGAGAACTTCGGAACGCCACCCTCGTTGCCTGCGTACTTGAGCGGGCTGATGTAGCCGGTGAAGTTGTTCTTGTTGTAGCAGTCCAGCATCCGGACGCCCCAGTTGCTGTTGAACATGTTGCCGATGTTGTCGATGGAAGCGCTCAACTGCAGCTTGTGGCTGGTGGAACCGATACGGAACTTGATGTCCTTCGCGACGCGAAGGTCGAAGCGGTGCACGAACGGAGCGCGGGCGGCATTCGCCTCGGCATACTCACCCTTGTGCTTGGACAGATACTTGTCCTGCTCGACGAAAGCCCAGAAAGCATCGCGGTCGGCGTCGCTGGTGAAAGCGAGTTCTTCCTTGGTGGCCGGGATGTACATCAGGTCGTAGCTCAGGCCATCGTTATTCATGTCATTGCTGTAGGTGAAGCTGTTGCCGTAGGCGGAATAGCCGGTGTAGTAGAGGTCCAGCTGGAGACCGCCGATCAGGTCGATGTAGTAGGAAACGTTCGCGGCGACCTTGTCCGGAACGACATACTGGCTGCGCTGGAGCGTCAGGAAGTTCGGGCCGTTCACGGAAGCAAGACCCTGGTAAGCGGAGGAAGCGGCGGAACCCGGCATGCCGGAAATCTCCTTGGACTCCGTATGGGTGTAGGAGAACATGAGCTTGAGGTCACGGATGGGCTCGGCCTTCACGGTATAGCTGAAGATGTAGCCCCAGCCCTCGCGGGTGTTCGTTAGGACATAGGCATTATTTTTCCCATAGACGAAGTCATTCTCATAAATGGGGTTGCCCTTCTTGTCGGTACCGGACTGGTGGGTCGGGTAGATGTAGCGGTTGTCTGCGCCCTTGAAGCGGTTGGTCAGCTTGCTCTCGTCGATGTTCCAGTTCATGAGACGGGTGCCCCAGATGGTCTTGTTGAACATTCCCTCCACGGTCATGCTGAACGGGAAGGAGGTCGGGAACTGCAGGTCGAGGGCGAGGGAGCTCTTCCAGATCTGCGGCATGTGGAAATCGGGATCGACGGAGTTGATGTCCGCGCTCTTGCCCAGCTGGCCGGTCTCTTCGGTCACGGTGGTGTTCAGGCCCAAGGCCTTGATATACGCATCGTTGTCGGTAATCAGGTGGCCGCCTTCGGTCTTGCCGCCATTGAGGATGGTGAGGGCATTGCGGACATCTTCCGAGTAGCTGACATCCTGGATGACGTCATTGTCATCCTTGGAGAAGGAGGAAGAATACTTGACCGTCGTCTGGATGATGCCGGCATTCTGCGGCATGTTGGTGAAGAACACCAGCGGGAGACGGCCCTGGAACAGGCCGGAACCACCGCGGATGACGATGCTCTTGTCGCCATAGACATCCCAGTTGAAGCCGATGCGCGGGGACACCTGGACGCGGGTCTTGGGCCACATGCCGGTATCGATGTGCTTGCCGCCGAAGTCGATGGCCTTGATGGCGTTGTTGGTCACCAGGTCCTTGTTGTCAAAGGCGATCATGTCGGCACGGACGCCGTAAGAGAACTTGAAGTTCCGGGTGACTTTCCACTCGTCCTGCACATAGGCGCCATACTGGTCGTAGTTGATATAACCGGCAGGATTGGTGTCACCGTTGTTGCCATAGGTAAAGACGAAACTCAGAGGGAGTTTTCCCTGGAGGAAATCGTCGGCGCTGGCGAACCGGTAGTAACCGGTACCGTTACGCATGTAAGAGTTGCGCGCCATCTGATGCTCGTAGGAAGCACCGGCGGTAACGGTATGGGAACCCAGATAGAAAGTCAGGTTGTCCTGGACGTTCAGGATGGTGTTCTTCACGCTGTTGTTATAGGTGAAGAGCTCGTAACCGAGGGAGGTGTAAGGGATAAAGTTGCCCGAAGAATAATCCCAGTCGGTCATGATGTCGATCTGCGGGAAGGCGGCGGAGTTGGATCCGCGGCGGTCCAGGATGTTGGAATAGGTAGCCAGAAAGCGATTCGACACCGTGTTGGAGAAGCGGCTGTTGAGTTCGGCGGCCACGGACCAGATGTTGCTGTTCTCGCTGTACATATTGTTGGAGAACGGCTGGGAAGCCTTGCTGGCGCGGTTGTAGCTCTTGTTGCGGTAGCTGTCGTCGCAGGAGTTGCCGTTCGGAGCCTTCCAATCGGAATTAACCGTATTGTTGTAACGGAGGCTCAGCTTGTGGGCGTCGGAGATGTTCCAGTCCAGACGGGTCAGGAGCTTGCGGTTCGTGATGCCGCCGGGATAGTCCGTAAAGGAACCGGCGTCATAATCGTATTCATTCTTGAGCTTGTCGTAAATCTTCTGGAGCACCTGCTGCTTGGCGGCGTCGGCCTGGTCCTGGATGGGCTTGCTGTAGGTGTTCTGCATCTCGAAGTTCACAAAGAAGAAGAGCTTGTTCTTCACGATGGGGCCGCCCAGGGTGAAACCGTAAACGGCGTTGGATTCCTTGTCGCGGACACCGTCCTCATTCAGGGGCAGTTCCTCACCCATCAGTTTGTTACCGCGGAGATGCTGGTTGTAATAGTAGGTGTAGGCCGTTCCCTTGAGGGTATTGGTACCGGACTTGGTGATGGCGTTGATGCCGCCGCCCACGAAGTTGGACTGGCGCACGTCATAGGGGGCCACCACGAGCTGGACCTCCTCGATGGCGTCGAGGGAGATCGGGGTGCCGCCGCCGGGGAGGTTGGCGGAGAGGCCGAAGTTGTTGTTCAGGTTCGCACCGTCCACGGTGAAGTTCGTGGAACGTCCGTCGGAACCGGCGAAACTCATGCCGCTGGCATACGGGCTCAGCTTGGTGAGGGCGCTCAGGCTGCGGCCGGAGTTCGGCAGGTTCATCATTTCCTCGTTGGAGACGTTGGTGGAGGCACCGGTCTTGGTCGCGGCGAAGCGGGAAGCCGGAGTGGCCACGACGACGGCCTCGGAGAGGGATTCCACGTCGTCATTCATGTAACCGTCCAGGACGTAGTTCTCACCGAGGGCGAGCTTGATGTCCGTGAACCGGACGGTCTGATAGCCCAGGCAGGAGACCTCGACGATATAAGGACCGCCGGTACGCATGCCCTGGATGGCATAGAGGCCTTCGCTGTTGGTAACGGCCCCGTAGGTCGTACCGGAAGGGGTGTGGGTCGCCACGACGGCGGCGCCGATGATGGTCTCGCCCTTGGTGTCCACGATGCGGCCGCCCAGGGAGGCGGTCGTCACCTGGGCATAGGCGACGGTGCCCGCGATCATCGAAACGACGGCGAGCAGCATGCTTTTAAAAGCTTTTTTCATAAGTTGAGAATATAGAATAAAAATACCTTTACGCTTAACCGAGCGCAAAGGTACTATTATTTTCGGAAAAAGAAAAGACCTTCCCCTTACAGTTTAAAGGCTTCCCTGACCCGGGGCACACTATCCAGGAGCTCCCAGCCGAAAAACTGGACGATTTTCCGCTTACCCTGGACGGTAACCGCCTTTGTATAAGGCGTTCTGCCCATATGGCCATAGGCTGCGGTAGGGGCGTAGATCGGGTTCTTGAGACCAAATTTCCCGATGATTCTCGCCGGGCGGAGATCGAAGATTTCGCCCACTTTCTTCGCGATTTCACCGTCCTGCAGACCATTCTTCGCAGTCCCGTACGTGTCCACGAAAACGCTCACGGGCCGGGCCACGCCGATGGCGTAGGCGAGCTGGACGAGACACTCGTCCGCCACGCCGGCCGCCACGAGGTTCTTCGCGATGTACCGCGCCGCATAAGCCGCACTGCGGTCCACCTTGGACGGGTCCTTGCCGG
>JAFPWG010000039.1 GCA_017395045.1 Bacteroidales bacterium | reverse complement strand
GGTTGTACGAACCCCTGCCGGGGAGCGTCAGCTGAGGCTGCCGGTGTGTTGATGCGGTAGATTGAAAAAAAATGCTGATATTGTGATAAAAGGAACTCGCAATTCACTTTTTAAACAATATCAGCATGAAACAACAGTCATCAATCGACTCCGCGAAGGAGCGCGTACCGTCATTTTCCGCAAGGTACGAACTTTTTGTGAAAAGACTCGAAAATGAGTCTGCAAGTTTATCAACAATCAGCAATTATGGCTACAATCTGGCGCTGATTTGCCTTGCGCATGGCCGTTTGCCGGAAGAAATCACGTCCGAGGAGTATGCCGAGTACTACAATGTCCTCCTGAAGAAGAAGTCCTCGGGGTCTCACATGAAGCATGCGGTGTATGCCGTTCGCAAGTACTTCAAGTTGTTTGGCTTGCCCTGCCCGCTTGCCGCCAATCCCAGCATCCCTGCCACGAAGTCTTTGCCGGTGGTACTGTCCCAGCGTGAGATAGCGGAACTGCTTCGAGCCTTGCCGGATATCAAGGAGAAGGCTCTTATTGGCCTTGGGTACGACACGGGCATGCGCAAAAGCGAACTGCTGTCCCTGTGCCTGTGCGACCTTGACTTTGACCGGGGAGTCATCCACATCAGGGATGGAAAAGGTCACAAGGACCGCTATGTTCCGTTCTCCGTAAACATGCGCAAGGTGATGCTGGTCTACCTGAAGGCATACCGCCCTGTGGAGTATGTGTTTGAACGGGAGAAGCGGAAGCCAATGGGAGAGTCGTGGCCTTCGAAGGTACTCTCATCCGCCATTGAGCGCACCGGCATCGTCAAGCACGTGAACTGCCATGTGCTACGCCATACATACGCCACCCACATGCTGGAGTTTGGGATGGATATCCGCCACATCCAGAAGTGGTTGGGGCACAAGCGGCTCCAGACCACGGCCGGCTACCTGAACATCGCGGAGACCCACTATGACACCCGCTGGGTGGGCCCCACGGACCTGATCTTCCCGGTGAAGTAGCCGTGGAGGGCGGCATATCGGAGGCCCTGGTCCGGTTCGGTCCGGACTGGGCCGCGCGGTATCATCCCACCGCGCATGTCGCGACCGTGCTCCAGCACATCCGCGACTGCCGCACGCCGGCCCTCGGCGGCCACGTGACGGTGTGTACCGAATGTGGCGAGGAGCACACGCTCTACCACAGTTGCCGGGACCGCCACTGTCCCCGCTGCCAGTACGCACAGCGGGAGGCGTGGCTCCTCTCGCGCAAGGAGGAACTCCTCCCGCTGACCTACTTCCACGTGGTGTTCACCGCCCCGGACGTGCTGAACCCGTTCGTCTTCAGCCATCAGGAGGAGGCCTATGCGGCCCTCTTCCACACCGCATGGGACACGCTGGACGCCTTCGGACAGAAGGCCGGGGTACGGCTCGGGATGACGGCCCTGCTGCACACCTGGGGCAGCAACCTGGCGTTCCATCCCCACCTGCACTGCATCGTGCCGGGCGGAGGAAGGAACCTGTCCACGGGGAAGTGGAAGGCGCTTCCGCAGGTCAAGGACGGCGGGAAGGACCCGTTCCTCTTCCCCGTAAAGGCCCTCGGCGACATGTTCAGGGCCAAGTACATGGCTTCGCTTACGGCCGTGGAGAAGATCCCGGCCCCTGTCCGGGCCAAATGCTTCTCCAAGCCATGGGTGGTCTATGCCAAGAGCCCGGTCAGCGGGGCGGAGAGCACGCTAGAGTACCTCTCCCGCTACGCCTACCGCGTGGCCATCGGGGACGGGCGCATCGTCTCCGTTGATGACGGAGGCGTCACCTTCGAATACAAGGACTATCGTGATGACGGCAAGGTCAAGGAGATGACCCTTGGAGGTGTGGAGTTCGTGCGGCGCTACGCCCAGCACGTCCTCCCGTACCGCTTCGTCCACATCCGCCACTACGGCATCCTGGCTCCCGGCAACCGGGAGGTGCTCTCCGCCTTGCAGGTGGAACTGG
>JAFPWG010000014.1 GCA_017395045.1 Bacteroidales bacterium | reverse complement strand
GCTTGCTGGTGAGATTCTGCAAAAGTACACCAACTATGGTGGACGCATTGCAATTTATGGCGATTACTCTCGCTATACCAGCAAGCCTCTCAGAGATTTTATCTATGAGAGCAATAAGGGGAAGAGTGTGTTTTTTGTTGCTACCAAGGAAGAAGCAATCGAAATGCTGACAAAGTAAATTCGAATTTATCGAGCAGTTTATCACAAAATGATAAGGTGGTACATCCAGCGACGGTGTGCCACCTTGTTTTTAACCTTAAAATGACACAAGTGAGGTTTTGACACTCTCCTTCCTCCCGAAAATCACAGATTTATCGTGAGGAAGTATGCAGTGGCAGGGTATGTTGTTATATTACCTGACACCGCATCTTGAACAGGTCTTCCCACTGCTGAACCGTGCGTCCTTTGCGGAACCTCAACACTGACTTCAGGGCATAAATGAAAAGGTAGTCCAGAGCCTTCTGGTTCTCGAGATACTCGAGGCTGGGAGTCAGCCACGTTGAATCAAACGCCCTTCTGATTTGTTCGCAGTTCATCCGCAATTCCAGCCGATGAAGTCGCTTCCTGTTACCATAGAAATCACGGATGTACCGCTTCCCCGAGTTGTTGATTTCCGCTGCCTTGTCGTAGCAGTCGAGCGTGATACCCCGATGTTTATTCTTCGCTGCTTTCGCTTGCTTGATGGTCAGTCCTTTCTTCCCGTCCTTCGCCAACGACATCCCACAAGACCGAACGATTCCTTTCAGCATCGTGTTCCGGTCACGCACTTCCTTTCCGTTGATAATGACAGCAAGGTCTTCCCGTCGCATCAAGGAGCGAATCCGGGATGCGATGTCATAGTTGAAGTCCCGAGCAAGGTCCAGCGAAGTGATTCCGTGAAATTCCAGTCCCAGCAGCCCCGAGAGCCGGTTTATCATCTCGAGAAAGGAACCGTCATATAGGACAGAGTTCTCGACCTTCACCCAGAGGTAGAGTTCATTTCCAGCACTGGCGTATCGGTCGAAATATAGATTGCCGAGTTCCTTGCCGTATTGGTTCTGGATGTTGAAATAGTGCCTGTGGAACCGTCCCTCCGCTCGCATCAAAAAGAAATCTTCAATTCGATAGTGCTTCCGGATTTCCCGTAACGATACAAGAAGCCCCGGAGTCGCTACAAAACAGATGACAAGGCAGTCAATGATAGTTGTCTCAAGATTACATGCTGCCATCTGTGGTTAAAGGTTCGACTTCATTATTCTTTTGGTTCCTGTCCCTGCTGGGAACGCTGGACCAGTATTTCTTCATTCCTTGACTGATGTGCTGCTTGTGGTCATAGGATTTCGCTCTGCCTTTCGTGGAGGCACTGATTTTCTGTTTGACCTCATCTGGGAGGTCTCGATATTGTCTTTTATACTCCATAGTGAATTTGATTTTCTTATAAATAGTAGGATTGGAAGAAATAGTAAAGGGAAATTACGGATTTCACGAGCCGGACTCCATCCAACACGCCTAACAGACCTAAACCTGCTGGTCTTACTGACCGGATACCCCGATAGAACGAGGGAAGATACTTCCGCAAGTTATTGAGAATAGGGAGGTAGGGGGCGGTATAGATACACTTTCCCCGGGGAGATGCCTCAACTATCATCCCGCCCGTTACATGGCACCGAAATCCTCGATAAATTGGATGGTTCTGGGAAGTACCGACGTAACGCCCATATCTTCTCAATCCAAGGCATCAGGCGGTTCAACTCTGCCTTGCACCAAGCACCCTCCAAGCGCCTCAGAAAGCATTCTGGGGCGCTATTCATTATGGTCCCCCATTGCTCTCGATAGCCATGGTGCGCTATACGTCCCTGAAACTGGGACGTATATGTCAAAAACAGGCCTGAAACGCGCTATACGTCCCAAGATTTGGGACGTATAGCGCACTGTGCAGCACTCCCGGCCGCAGTTCTTTTTAACCTACTTGACTTTCTTCTTGCTGGTTATCTTACGGAACAATCCCATCACCAAGGAGTATAACAGCCCGAAGATGATGGAGGATAATAGGTAGAATCCAAAGGATTTGAACGATCCGGAAATGGCATCTATAACGAGGATGCCAATACAATAAAGCACCCCGGATACAAGGGCTTCAATGACGTAATTCTTCATTTCATATTCCAATTTATCGACCTAAATATAGAGATTATCTCCCAATAACCGAATACTGCTCAATCACTTTCCCATCCCGATAGATGGCGAACCCCCTCTTTCCGGACTTCAACGTTATCCCACCATACCAATAACCTGGTCTTCTCCCGGCTGCTTTGGCTCGTCTCAAGGCTTCTTCGAGGGTATGGCAGTAGTAGGTGGTCATATCGGAGGCGAAGATAGCCTGGGATATGGCCAAAGGGTGGTACAATGAAAAAGAACCGCTTGGGCCCAACATGAAGGAAGATTTGGGTAGCGGTTCTTTTTTATTCCTCATCTATTTCTTACTTGTTTATATTCCGCCGGAGAGAAATAAAGCATCCGATTGCTATCGATGTACTGATGAGAAAAAACAGTAAATGCATCGTCCTCCATCCGCCTCCCCAGAACAATTGGATGACCCAGAGGATACAAAGAATTGAGCAAAGCGTCCCCAGACAGATTTTAACCACCGACTTATACCCGGCAATTCGGCTATCGTCTTTGGTAAAAAGAAGAATAATACCGAAGACGACCAGAAGAACGGCCAAAACAAGCGATATCTTAATCAGTAATAAAAGGATTTCAAACTGCATAATCCAATACTAATCCTTCTTGGGAATCTTTGAACCCAGGACATAGAAAAAAACCATCACAACGGAAACGATTAGACCTACCCCCACCCACAGAAGTGCATCCACCCACGAATCCAGTTTGCCGCCGATCCACATAATCAGAGGATAACCGACAATGAAACTCAGGCCGGAACCCGAATGAGTTGTTCAAAACGAAGCCGTTAAAACTATTCCTCAAAGAAAAGCCTACTCACACTTCAAAGCCAAACGGAGGCCATACTGGTAAAAGAATCCATTGCTGGTTACAGTTATATCTTTTTCATAACTACGATAATCACCGCCACAGAGAGACCAATTACCATTCTCGTTGATCCATTCCGAGATATTACCACTCATGTCATAAAGACCCAATTCGTTAGGCGCCAGTTGCTTAACGGGATGAAGGGCATTCCCTGAATTACCATAATACCAGGCAACGTCATTAGGATTATCGCTACCCGAATAAGTATATCCCTGGGAATGCACTCCTCCTTTTGCTGCAAATTGCCATTCGGACAAATCAGGGACATAGAAATTCAAATTCGTTGCATAATTAATCCGGGAAATGTAGCTCGTGCAATCAGAGCTATATGAAAATGATTTCGGAGTCATTGGATTACTGACTGATGACGACATATTGTATATAGCATTCGTTACCTCCGTCTCTCCAATAAGGTAGAAGCCTCCCTCATACCCTGGGACAGCAATCATCTTAAATTCTACATCTCCGAGAGTGACGTAAAAGCCACTCTTCCAACCGTTGTGGGCGCTGGTGGTCGGGATAGCCATATAACCGCTCTCTCCTTGTTTAAAAATGGATTCTGCAAAATACTTGGTATAAGCACAGTCACTTCCAACAACACCGACTTTCCGGTCAGCATAGGAACAAAACCCATAGATATACACTGTACTTCCATCGCTTCCAATGGTTTCACGAAACATGCCCTTGGTTGATGAGAAAGAATTCGTCGCCGGAGCATAATTCGAATAAGTCTCTATACCGGAAATGAAGATCATCTCACCATCATTCCCTGTAAAACGAATCCGGCCGACCTTTGGAACCAAGGAAGCCGATACTCGAAGGTTGCCTCCGGTATAATCATATTCCGCATTGACATCCTCATAGATTTCGCTATGAGGATTGAGATTCACGGTGTAAGCATTTGCAAAAGTCGGATTAACAAAGAAACGGACCTCGCACTTCAACGACTTCCCTTCCGAGAGATCTCCGTCGAAAGTAATCGTCCATCCATCAGCTACACTGTACTGTGCTTCGCCAACAACGATTTCCGTTCCCTTGTAAAAGACAATGTACACCTTATCTCCATCCTGCCAAGAAGACGCCGCCTTAGTCGAAATACCGTCACGGAGGACAGTGTTGTCATAGCCGGCTACCCTCCCTTCGAAAAACATCTTGCACGTTCCTTTCGCAGGTTCATCAGCAATCGGTTCGTTCTCGATTTTCGAGCAGGCCGAGAGGGCTAATAAGAACGCTGCAATCTTAACCGCTGCACTGAGATACTGTCTCATAACTATCTGATTTATACTTGTTTCAATTCCAACTATTATCGTCGCCGTATCCTTGACGATCAATGTCCCCGCTTGTAGTCTGACCGTCATCCCAATTGTAATCCTCACTGAACCAACCAATCCCAAATGAGCCCTGATTGTTCCCGGCTGATCCCCAATTCACATCATCCAGATAACCGCCCAAACCGATATCGCCGTTCGTGTTGCCGGAATAGTCCCACGAATGGTCGTCATCGTAACCGCCGAGATGGATACCATTCCCATCGACAAGATGGGAGTCTATCCTCCCCAACCTTATGATGGAGCCTCTGTGGACAGCCAGGGCATTCCTGCCGGTTGCCGTTCCAACCAGTTTCTCCTCACTATCGTAACAAAAGAGGGTAAAGCCTTCACAAAGTGAGACCGGTAACACTGCTATGCAATAAGTGCCGGCCCCATGGAGGTTAATACGGATACTGTTCTTCCCGTTTCCACTGAGGGACGGAACAGGGATATCGTCTTCGAAACGGACATCGACGTTGCCATCGGAGTGCAAGGACGTATCATCGCTTGCCGAGAAAACGACATGGTCGATACCGGTCAATTCTGTCGAGAAGATAATGTAACTGACCAGATTATGGAAACGGAGTGTCGGACCGTCCACATCGGTCAGCCTGGCAACGGCAACATGCCCGTCGAAAAAAGAACCGTCCTGAACCGGTTTAACGACGTTGCCCAAACTCAAGGTTTCCCCAGTATGGTTCGAAATAATAGAGGTACCATAGATGGCTGTGACATAAGTCGCATCCGGAGCGATAATCAATGGAATATCGATCTTTGCTCCGCCTTCCTCTGTCACGTAATTGCGCAACTCGCCTCCATCCTGGCAGAAATACCAAATGTTGTCGCCCTGCGTCCAAGACACATCACCATTATCCTCCATGCTTGTCCGCACGGAATTCGAGATATAGGCCTGATATGTCTTCACCACTGGAACGTCTATCCGGTCGGAACAGCCCAGGAAGAAGCCAAGAAGGAGTACAAAGCTCAAGCAGATGACTCGCAAAAAAATATGACTACCCTTCTCCATTACCGTCTCCCCAATCATAATCGTCCTGATAATCATACCCGTCTATCGTTCCGCTCGAGCAGAAGAGTTCGAGAATCAGTTCCCGAACGACTAGTCCGGGAGGCATATAGAGCCTTTTGATGTGATCTTGATTGCTCACGAAGTGCCTTGAATAATAGGTTATCACAAAGATAGAAAATACACTCGGATTAACAAATAACAAAGATCTATCAGGTTGGAGTACAATCGCAGCGTCTGGAAGCATTGCAGACGAATTGGATATTCCGCAGTCTGCACTCTGTTTATTGATGAAAAGGGGAAAACAGGGGGCAGTCTTGATGAGATTATCCATATGACGCTTTCCCTATTTCTTCCGATAACCCTCGTGCGCTATACGTCCCTGAAATTGGGACGTATATGTCAAAAACAGGCCTAAAACGCGCTATACGTCCCGAGATTTGGGACGTATAGCGCGTTGTGCCCTCGTGGATAAAAAACGAGGCTGACTCATAATCTAAAACTTACTACCATTCTGTCGCGGCCTCCTTTGTAAATGAGTGACCATTCTCTTTATCAAGATAATTCCCCCAACTGTAGTACACCTTCCCTCCCCTTAAATCGACGATGTACCTCTCAGAAATGGTGTAACCGTAAAACTCAACTCTGGCAAAACCCTTACTCAAGTCCCAAGTCCATCTAAGTAATTGAGAGTCAACGCGGACATATTTACCCGTGAAATCTTTAGAACGCAAGTTATCGCTTCTGTCCTCTCCATACTTTCTCCATTCGTTTTCACTTTGGGGTTTAAGGATAAACACTGTGTTATGATAATCGTCCTCCACATGGTATGTTCCATAGAAAGACTCGACAGTAAATGCCTGGGTCGCTGCGGCAGCGCGAGCTGCCGCCTCTTCCTTCGCCTGCTTTTCGGCCAGTAACCTCTCTTGTTTCTGCCTTTCCTCTAATGCCTTCTGCGCATCCTTCTGCTGCCGAAGCAACTCTTTTTCTGCCGCGGTGGAGGGATCCCTGACAATGACTGTCGTAGAACTGCTAAAGTTGCCCGAACTCTCCTTCAGGCCGAAGGGAATGCTAGCGGTCTGCAAACTGCCACAGTTGGCGAAAGCATCCCCGATTTCCTGAACGGAGGCAGGGACGGTTACCGCTGTCAAGCCGGAATTCTTGAAAGCATCGGATCCAATCCGGATAACAGACGCAGGAATCGTTATGGACTTCAAACCCGTACACGACTCAAACAGGTTGGAAGGAATCTCTGTCAATTGTTTTGGCAAATCAATCTTGCCCAGAGCCGGGCAAGCCTTGAAAGCGTCCTTTCCTATCGAACAGTCATCCGACATGAACTGGACAGTTGTCAAATAGTCACAATCTTCAAAGGCGGAAGAACCAATCTGATGAACTCCTGCAGGGATGACCAACGACCTGATGCCGGTATCGCAAAAAGCACGGTCATTTATATAATAAAGGCCGTCATTGAATTTTACTTCAATGAGCGTCTTACAGCCTTCAAATGCAGAGCTGCCGATCGAAGAAAGGCCGGCAGGTGCGACGAAGCCCCTCAACTGGGGACTGTGTCTAAAAGCATTCGTCCCGATTGAAACCAACGTCGAAGGAAGCGTGACAGACTCAAGATTCTCACAACCATCAAACAGCCTATCGGGAATCCGGGTAATAGACTCCGGAATCGTTACTGAATAAAGACCCGCTCCGGTAAAAGCACCTTCACCAAGCGAAGAAATCGAAGAAGGGAGGTTGATCTGCCTCAAATCGGAGCACCCGGCAAATGCTTCAAGACCGATCTTTTTTATCGAGTCCGGAAGAATGATCCCGGTAATCCCTGTAAGGGAAAACGCCGTATCACCTATCTCTTCGAGTCCATTGGGAAGAGTAATGGCTTTCATGGAAAAACACTCTTCGAATGCACCTTCAGGAATGACCTTCAAGCGATTGGATAATTGGACCTTGGTCAATTCAGAACACCGATGAAAAGCAAATGATCCAATGGTCGTTACTGAGTTGGGAATCGTAATCGACGTGATAGGATCCTCGCTAAAAGCTCCGCTGCCAATATATTCCAAACCCTCGTTCAGTTCAACGGTTGTCAATCCCATGCAACTATAGAACCCTCCGTCTTCAATTCTTCGCACGGAGGCGGGAATAGATATGGAATGCAGACCGCCCAACCCCATGAATGCCTCCTTTTTGATGACATCCGTGCCATCCATAATCTTTACCTGTAAAGGAACTTCCTCCCCGCTTAAAGCACGAAGCAGATTCTCATGCTGAGGGTATAAAAGGGAAACACTGGTTGCTTTTGCAAAATCGAATGCATCAGCCGCAACACTGTTCAAAGTTGCCGGGATGTCAATGCTGGAAAATTTACAACCTGCAAATGCTTTTTCTCCCAAAGAAGACAATCGAGAAGGAAATCTGACGGAAGATATTCCAGAATTCTCAAACGCTCCTTTTTCCAAACGCTCAAGCGTTTCTGGGAACTTGATTCCAGATAAAGACGAGGTGTTTGCAAAAGCATAATCCTCAATTGCTTTGAGCTTATCGTTCAATGCAACGGCCGATAAGTCTTTGCATCCGCTGAAGGTGTATTTCCGTATGGATTCCAGACCAGAAGGAATGGTCACTTCGGCGAGATGGGCACAATTCTGAAATGCTGCTTCCCCCAACGATGTCAAACCCTTGGGAAGTGAAACAGATCCTAACATCCTACAATCCTTAAATGCATTAGCCCCAATTTCCTTGATACTCTCCGGAATCGAGATATCGCTGAGTGATGAACAGCCCTCAAAAATACCAGGAGAAAGGGAGATAAAGCCATCAGGAATCTGAAACTGCTTGAAAGACTTGCAATTGGAAAATGCCCTTTCCCCTATCGCCTTCAAGGATGCTGGAATCTGCAAATCACATAGACTGCTGCATCCTTCAAATGCAGAGTTGCCGATTTCAGCCAACACATCCGGCAGATTGACATAAGTTAACCGGGAGCAACCCATGAATGCCTCCGCTGCTATTGTCGGCGTCGAGTCGGGAAGGACGACGGCAAGCAGTTTCGTTTGATTTTTAAAGAATCCGGAAGGTATCTCTTCGATATTATCCTTAAAAGTAATCGTACCTCTTCCCTTCTTATCGACTTCGTTCTCCTTGACGAATACGGACTCGATCTGGAGCGGGGCTCCGTCGGAAGTCATATACAATACTTTCTTTTTGGACCTATTTTTCTTCTGATACCACTCTTCGGCATTACGAAGCGTTTCATCAGAAACATCCGAGTCCTTCTTCACGGCCAGTCCCTGACCAAATGTTAGATAAGAAGCAAATACAAACAAAAATGAAAAAACACCGATTCGTTTCATCATAGCGTTGAAAGATGATACAAAGACTATAAAAATGGTTATCGTGGTATTCTTTACAAATATAGCAATTCCAAGGTTTATTCCGTCATCAAATCACGAATTCCACCTATACAAAAAACGCCCACCGGATTGGTGAGCGTTAAAAACCATTCTGTTTAACTTGCCTGGCGGCATGTTTGAGATATCGTCGGATCCGTCTCATCCTGGAACTCTTTTCGTAGGCATCGCCGAACCGGTTCCTGTCATCTACGATATGGATCTTGTTCGGTGATTGTTTTCTCAAACCTTTCGCACGCGTACCATCGGGATGTCAGGATGCCATGGCTTTCGCTGTCCTGACACTCAGCGTTTCTGCAAGTTTCTTAAACTCGTATTTCGAATGAAAAGCTTTGCCCATATTTGTCAACCATCAAAAACAGACAAACATTTCACGATTCCAACGGTGTCCTGGAGCCGAAATGCTTACGGCCCTATTGCACCCGGGTACAGAAGACCTGCGATTTGGCCGAAAAAAGCGAGCCCAGAGCCGACATAGAATGGAAAATGAGTTCTTCATCTGTCAATGCCTCGATGGTCATGACGGTTTCACTGCCATCCCGCGTCATGTCAATGGTTCCGGTTTCCCTGTTATAAGTGTATGAAAAGTCCCAGATATCGTCACCCAGCCTGTACTTAAAAAAAGTAGAATGACTGTCTTCTTCATAAAATGGCGATCCTTATTCCCCATGAGTCAAAGATAATCATTCTTTTCGGAATCTACTGTCCCGCCTGCCACAGATCGACGAGCGTCCTGTCGATGTGATAGGTCTGGACGCCCAGGTTATGGCGGAGCTTCTTTCCGTGGAAATCAATGATCTCCTGTTCCTGGCGCTGCGTGAAGGTCTCGTAGAATCGTTTGGACCAGGCATTGTCGGCCCCGTGCGTACACAGGATTTCGGTACCGTCGCTAAGTCTGATGGACGCGGAAAGGCTCTCCCCGATGGAAACGCCCGGCATGAATGCACCCGTCTCCAGTTTGACGAAATCGCCGGGCTCGATGACGGATGTCTTCTCTGTCGTCTTTTCCGAAAAATGGATGTCCGGATAGGTGGTTACCAGCGTCACTGTTCCCTCCAGGTCATTATAGACCTCACTCCAGCCACTGCTGTTCCATTCTATGATTACGCCCAGTTCATCTTCGGTATATACTTTTTCTTCTTTCCCACAGGAGAAGGCCAACGCGGACAAAGCCGCCAGAATCATCAGTTTTTTCATGTCGTCAATCATTTTCCTCCCATATAATTCCCTATTCCTCCGAATCTTGCACGAGACTTTTGCTATCTTTGCATAAAAGAACGGAAACATGAAGAAACTCGTAGTGATCGACGCCTGCATCCGGGAGGAAGAATCCCGGACCCGGCGGATTGCGGCCCCCATCATCCAGGTGCTGGCCAAGCGATATGAAATCGTCCGGTACGACCTGACGGAAATGCCGATGGAACCCCTGACACCCAGGACTTATGCCGACAGGGCGGCCGGGATCATTCCCGAATGGGCTCTGGAAGCGGCCAGGACCATCGCCGCGGCCGACCGGATCCTGATTGCGGCGCCGTTCTGGGACATGAGCTTCCCCGCCGTGCTGAAGACATTCTTCGAGCACACTTCCCTGTTCGACATTACGTTCACGGACAACGGGCACTCCTGCGTGGGCCTTTGCAAGTGCGAGAAGGTGATGTATGTGACCACGCGCGGAATGAATATCCCGACGGGCGATCCCCGGGAACAGGGGTCTTCGTATCTGCAGGCGCTGTCCCGGCTGTGGGACCTGGGCATCATCCTCACGGTCGCCGCCTGGAACCTGGACTACGCCACTCCCGAAGAAATCGAAGAGAAGGTCGAAAGTGCCACCCGTTTCGGCCTCAGGCTGGCTGAAACATTCTGACAATGAGCTTGTTCACCCTTCTGGTCGCCTGCACGATGGCCCTCGCTTCTCCGGAGAAACATACCGAGCCCGTACACGAAGTGAAAGTGGAACGGGATGTCTCCTACGCCACGGTGAAGGGATACTACACCCACGCCCCCGTGGGGGACAAACAGTCCACGGTCCGGCTGCTGTTCCATTCCGGGATCCCGAAGCCCGTCACCTTGGAGATGGATATCTACCGTCCTTCCGACGACGGGAACGAGCCGCGGCCGCTTCTGCTGATGATGCACGGGGGATCCTTTTTCATCGGCCACAAGACCGAACCGGGTCAGGCCGGATGGTGCGAGTATTTCGCCTCCCTCGGATACGTCGCCGTGTCCATCGACTACCGGCTCGGATTCCACGCCACGAAGAAGGAGATCCGGCAGGCCGAATACCGCGCCCTGGAAGATGCCGACACCGCCCTGGAATATCTGTTCGGACGGGAGGATCTGCATATTGACAAGGACCGCGTGTTCCTCGCCGGAACGAGTGCGGGAGCAATGACCGCCCTGAATCTGGCTTTCCGGCTCTATGGGAACGGGCCGATGAAAGAAGTCCGGCCCCGGCTCCACCGGGAGGACTTCCGCATCCGGGCCGTCGCGAACCTATGGGGGTCCGTCCACGACCTCTCCGTCCTGGAGAACGCTTCCGTACCCATCCTGTCCTTCCAGTCCGTCGCCGACCCGGTGATGCCCTATGACGGCGGCTATCCGCTCGGGTTCGCCGGCAAACTGCTGTCGGACAAGATGTACGGAACGCATGCCATTTACGGGAAAGCGGTTTCCATCGGCCTCCGGGCCGAGCACCATCCTTGTGAAGAAGCGCGTCACCGGCTCCATTTGGACGACGACCTGCAGTATACATCCCGGTTTTACGAAATTCGTGATGCGATGGTGCGTTTTTTCGCTGGGGAAATGGAATAATTTCTTATATTTGTGAATTGACAAACAAACAGATATGGCAAAACGTGAAATCAAGTTCTCCCTGGTATATAGGGATATGTGGCAGAGTTCCGGCAGGTATCAACCGCGTGTGGACCAGCTGGTACGGGTGGCTCCCGCCATCGTGGACATGGGATGCTTCGACCGGGTGGAAACCAACGGCGGCGCCTTCGAGCAGGTGAACCTGCTCTACGGCGAGAATCCCAACGTCTCCGTGCGCAAATGGACGGCTCCCCTCCGCAAGGCGGGAATCCAGACCCATATGCTGGAGCGCGGCCTGAACGCTATCCGCATGTATCCCGTCCCCGCGGACGTCCGTGAACTGATGTTCAAGGTGAAGAAAAAGCAGGGAACCGATATCGCCCGCTCTTTCTGCGGCCTCAACGACCACCGCAACCTCAAGCTCTCCATCGAATATGCGAAGAAGGCAGGCATGATTTCGCAGGCGGCCCTGTCCATCACCCACTCCCCCGTACACACGGTGGAATACTATCTGGGCGTCGTGGACAAGCTGGTCGAGTACGGCACTGATGAAATCTGCCTCAAGGACATGGCCGGTGTCGGTCGTCCGACCGAGCTCGGTCAGCTCGTGGCCGGCATCAAGAAGAAATATCCGCACATCAAGGTCCAGTACCATGGCCATACCGGCCCCGGCTTCTCTCCGGCCTCCATGCTGGAAGTGGCCCGCGCCGGCGCGGACTACCTGGACTGCGCCGTCGAACCCCTCTCCTGGGGCAAGGTCCATCCCGACGTGATATCCATGCAGCAGATGATGAAGGCCGACGGCTTTCTGGTGAAAGACGTCAACATGGACGCCTACATGGAGGTGCGCCGCCTCACGCAGGAGTTCATCGACGACTTCCTGGGTTACTGGATCCTTCCGGCCAATTCCCAGATGTCCTCCCTGCTGGTGGGCTGCGGCCTGCCCGGCGGCATGATGGGTTCCATGATGGCCGACCTGAGAGGCTTCCAGGGCGCGATCAACGCCGCCCAGCGCTCACACGGCCGGCCGGAGATGAGCCTCGACACGCTGATGGTGAAGCTCTTCGAAGAGGTCGAATACGTATGGCCGCGCCTCGGCTATCCGCCGCTCGTGACCCCGTTCAGCCAGTACGTGAAGAACATCGCGCTGATGAACCTGTTCAACATGCTCAACGACAAGCCGCGCTGGGCTTCCATCGATAAGGACGCCTGGGGCATGATCCTGGGCAAGATGGGCAAACTGCCTGGCGAGCTGGATCCGGAGATCGTGGCCCTGGCCAAGGAAAAGGGCATGGAGTTCTACACCGGAAACCCGCAGGACATGTATCCCAACGAGCTTCCGAAGTTTCGCGAGATGATGAAGGAAGAAGGCTGGGACTGCGGCGAGGACGACGAGGAACTCCTGAACATGGCCATGTTCGAGCGTCAGTACCGCGACTACCGCAGCGGCATCGCCAAGGAGCGCTTCAACAAGGACCTGGCCGACCTGAAGGCCAAGGCCGGCGCCCCCATCGTGGTCACCCGCCCGGTCGTGGAGATGCCCAAGTTCTCCGTCGACGAATATGTGGCCAAGTACCCGAAGGCCACGCCGGTGCAGGTACCCGTCAAGGGCCAGCTCCTGTGGCAGGTCGATGTGGACGACACCTCCGCCGCTCCCGCCGTGGGAACGGCCGTGAAGGCGGGTCAGGTGATCGGCCACGTGCAGGCCTGGTACGGCATGGAGGAAATCGTCGCCGCCGTGGACGGCCGGATCGTTGCCGTGCTCGGAAAGCAGGGCGACAATGTGGCCAAGAACGAAATCGTGGCCTTCGTCCAGTAAAAAAGATTAATTTACCCCCTGAAACAACACAAGTTATCAACAGCTTGTGTTGTTTTTCTTTTCCATACCCTATCTTTGGGCGCATGAAGCTGTTGGATTGGGACCGGGACGAGCGCCCCCGGGAAAAATTGCTCCGGCTAGGGCCAGGAGCCCTGGGCAATGCCGAACTGCTGGCCATATTCATTTCCTCCGGGACGCCGGGGACGAACGCCGTAGAGGCAGCGCAGGCGCTGCTCTCCTCGGCGGGAGGCCGGCTCACGGAACTCTGCAAACGGACTCCGAAAGAGTTGATGAAAGCCCGGTCCGTAGGCCCCGCGCGGGCCGTCACCATCGCCGCCGCCCTGGAACTGGGACGGCGCTACTTCTCCGAAGCGTCCGCGGGCCCGCCCGTCGTCACGGGGCCGGAGGATGTGGTGCGCCTGATGCTGCCGCTGCTGAAGGGGCTGGACCACGAGGAATGCTGGGTGCTGTACCTGAACCGTTCCAACCATGTGACGGGGCGGGAGCGGCTCACGTCCGGAACGGCCGACGCCACGCTCATCGACCCGAAGTTCGTCCTGCGAGGTGTCATCGGCCATCAGGCGAAAGCCGTCATCCTGGTCCACAACCACCCTTCCGGCAGTCCCCGGCCCGGCGAGGCGGACATCCGGGAGACGCAGCGGCTGCGGCAGGCTCTCAAGGCGCTGGACGTCAAACTGTTCGACCACGTAATCCTTTCCGACGGCGCCTGGTATTCCTTCCAGGACGAGCGCTGCCGCCCGACGGAGCGCTTGTAAATCCGCAGAATTGCTTATATTTGTAGTCCTAACCCAACCGTCGATAGCCATGAAGATCGTCAATCTCGGAGAGAAACCGTCCGTTCTCAATACCTTCCTCGCGGAACTGCGCGATGCGTCCATCCAGAAAGACCGTCTGCGTTTCCGCGTCAACCTCGAACGGGTCGGAGAGGTTTTCGCCCTGGAACTGTCCAAGGTTCTTTCCTACTCCCCCAAGCAGGTCAAGACACCGCTTGGCATCGCCACGGTGGAAACGTGCGACACGCCGGTCGTCATCGCCAGCATCCTCCGGGCCGCCCTCCCGCTGCAGAAGGGCTTCCTCTCCTTCTTCGACCATGCCGAATCGGGATTCCTGGCCACCTACCGGAAGTACGGCAAAGGCGACTACTTCGAGCTTCGGGTGGACTACTGCTCCACACCGTCGCTCGAGGGCAAGGCCCTCGTGGTCGCCGATACCCTGATCGCCACGGGCGCCTCCATGGAAGTGTGCATCGACAAGCTCGTCGAGGATGGCGGTGAACCCGCCTCCATCCACCTCATCGCCCCCATCGCAAGCAGTTATGCCGTGGAACAGCTGTCCATCCGCTACGGCGACAACGTCACCCTCTGGGTCGCCGCCGTCGACGAGGAGCTCACCGGCCGCAGCTACATCATCCCCGGCATCGGCGACGCCGGCGACCTCGCCTTCGGAGAAAAGCTGTAGACCCCACCTACGGCTCCTCCCTCCCGCCCTTTCCGAACAACGGTAATTGTGCAAAACAACCTGTTTTGCACAATTATTCGTTGTATAGGCAGGAAACTGTGTAATACGGCCCATTTTACACAGTTATTTCCAAAAAAACGTAAAAAAAAAAGCAAGAATCATTAAAATCCACCTGAGACAACATGCCAACCCATTGATTTCAGGAAGGGATTTCATAGGTTTGCAGGTACATGATTGATTTGAAGCGATGGAACAGTATGTCAGACCCCAACCCAAGCCGTTGACCGAGCGGCAGGTCGAATGGATGCAAGTGCGTTTATTCCAGGAATCCGGTCCATTTTATCATCTGCACACTAAACCGCTCGAAGACGGGCTGATCTTTGAGAATGACGAAGAGCGGAAGGTCGCCATCAACCTGATCGCCACCACTGCAAAGGAATTCCACGTCGACATTCTTGCTTATGCCCTGATGAGCAACCACTTCCATTTCATCATCCAGGGAGAGCTGGTGGATGGCCTGGCCTTCTTCAACCGATTGAGGAAAAGGCTGTCCAACTATCTTTCCAGACGCGGGCGCACCGGCATATTGGACATGTCCCAAGTGAATCCGGACACACCGCCGATTGAGAGCTTGACCCAGTTCCGGAATGAGATAGCCTATGTCATCCGAAATCCCTATGTGGTCCAGGTCAATGTCAACCCCCTGGCCTATCCCTGGTGCAGCGGCTTCCTTTATTTCAATCCCTTACTGCCCTGCCTCGTATCGAAGAATCCAGAAGAACTGACTTACAAAGAGAAACGGGAGATCACTCGCTCCCCAAACCCGGAACTGGATTCGTCATTTCGGATTCGGGACCATATGATCGCTCCGGAAAGTTTTGTTGATTATCAACTGGTTGAGCGGCTGTTTCCCAATGCCCGGAGATTTACCTGGTGGGTGTTCAAGAATGTCGAAGCCCAGTGCGAAGTGTCAAACCGGTTGGGAGAACGCCCCAACCTGAACGACGATGAACTCTTTATCACGGCCCAACAGCTCAGCAAATCCCAATTCGGCTACGACAGCGTGAGGGAACTCCCCCTGCAACAGCGGAAAGAACTGGCCATCATCCTGAAAAACAAATGGGGCGCCTCCAATGGCCAAGTGGCGAGAATCGCCAGGCTGGAGCAACAGGTCGTGGACGCTTTTTTCCCTATGAGCGCCAAGCAAAACAGAGAATAGTTCCTTGTTAAGGTTAATAATTGTGTAAAACGGCCTGTCCTGCACAATTATACACCGTTCTGGCAGAAAATTGTGCAAAACGACCTGTTTTGCACAAAAAACCGGAGTACGGTTATCCGCACTCCGGTGGTAAGGAGTATTCGGGCCGGCTGGTTAGAAAACCAGCAGGAACAGGCCGGCGGCCAGGCAGGCGCCGAGCATCGGGCCGGCGACCGGGACCCAGCTGTAGGACCAGCCGCTGTCGCGTTTGCCCTTGATGGGCAGGACAGCGTGGGCACAGCGCGGGGAGAGGTCGCGGGCGGGGTTCATCGCGTAGCCGGTGGTACCGCCGAGGGACATGCCCAGGGCCATGATCAGGCAGGTGACAGGCCAGGCGCCGATAGCGCCGGTGGAAGCGGCCACAGGGCCCACCTGGAAGGCATTGCCCTCGAAGCCGATGGCCAGGATGATGAACACCAGCAGGCAAGTGGCGATGAATTCGGAGAGGAAATTCCTCCACGGATTCCAGATGGCCGGCATGGTGCAGAAGGTTCCGAGCATCGTGTCGGGTTCGTCGGCCGTGGCATCGTAATGGTCCTTATAGAACACATACACGAGCAATCCGCCCACAAAGCCACCCAGCATCTGGGCGACGATATAGCCCAGGACGGAAGACCAGGCGAATTTGCCGGCGATGGCCAGGCCCAGGGTGACGGCCGGATTCAGGTGCGCACCGGAAACCGGGCCGGCGATGAGCACGCCCATCATCACGGCGAAGCCCCATGCGAGGGCGATCACCACCCATCCGCCGCCTTTCGCCTTGGACTTGTTCAACGACGTGGCGGCGCATACGCCGTCACCGAAGAGGACCAGCACGAGGGTCCCGATGAATTCAAAGATATACGCATTCATAGTCTAACGGGTAAGCGTTCTGGAAATGGCATCGGCCCAGCCGGCCTTAAGGGCGGCGGTGTCGGCACCGGAAGGTTTGAAAACACGTTCAGCCTGCCACTGGGCCTTGATCTCGTCCAGGGAAGACCAATAGCCGACGGCGAGGCCCGCGAGATAGCAGGCGCCCATCGCGGTGGTCTCGGTGACCTGCGGGCGGATGACGGAAGTGTCCAGCACATCGGCCTGGAACTGCATCATGAGGTTGTTGCGCGAGGCACCGCCGTCCACCTTCAGCTCGGACAGCTTCACCCCGGCATCCTTCTCCATCGCACCCACGATGTCCATCGTCTGGAACGCGATGCCTTCCAGGGCGGCGCGGGCGATGTGGGCCGCGGTGGTCCCGCGGGTGATGCCGCAGATGGTGCCGTGGGCATACTGGTCCCAGTACGGCGCGCCCATGCCGGTGAGGGCCGGGACGAAGTAAACGCCGCCATTGTCCGCGACCGAAGCGGCCAGCGCCTCGATTTCAGACGAACTGCGGATGATGCCCAGTCCGTCGCGCAGCCACTGGACGACGGATCCGCCCACGAAGATGGAGCCCTCCAGGGCGTAGTTGACCTTGCCGCCGACCTTCCAGGCGACGGTGGTCAGGAGGTTGTTCTTGGAAAGGATGGGCTTCTCGCCGGTATTCATCAGTAGGAAGCAGCCGGTACCGTAGGTGTTCTTTACGCTGCCGGGCTCCGTGCACATCTGGCCGAAAAGGGCCGCCTGCTGGTCGCCGGCGATGCCGCCGATGGGCACTTCGTGTGCGAAAATGGTGGTCTTGGTAACACCATACACCTCGGAGCTGGAACGGACTTCAGGCATCATGGATGCCGGAATATCCAGCAACTCAAGTAGTTCCTTATCCCATTCCAGGGTATTGATGTTGAAAAGCATCGTACGGGAGGCATTGGACACGTCGGTCACGTGCACCTCACCGCGGGTCAACTGCCAGACCAGCCAGCTGTCCACGGTACCAAAACGGAGTCGGCCGGCCTCGGCCTTCTCGCGGGCGCCGGGAACATTGTCCAGGATCCAGCGGATTTTGGTGCCGGAGAAGTAGGCGTCGATGATCAGGCCCGTTTTCCTGCGGATGAAATCAGCCTTGTCGCGCAGCGTATCGCAGAATTCCGACGTGCGGCGGTCCTGCCAGACGATGGCGTTGTACACCGGCTCTCCCGTCTCCGCGTCCCACACGATGGTGGTCTCGCGCTGGTTGGTGATGCCGATGGCGGCGATGTTCTTTCCGTTGATGCCCATCTTGGTGATGGCCTCGGCGATGACGGCCGCCTCGGACGACCAGATCTCCATCGGGTTGTGCTCCACCCAGCCCGGTTTCGGGAAATACTGGGTGAATTCCATCTGCGCGGTGGAGCAGATATTCCCTTCATGGTCGAAGACAATGGCCCGCGAGGAACTCGTTCCCTGGTCCAGGGCCAGAATGTATTGTTCCATAACTATGTGGTTTAGATCAATTTGCAAATGAGCGTAGCGCTGGTGCAGTCCACAACCTCCACGTCCACGTACTCCCCCGTACGGTGGCCGCCGCCGGGGAATACGCACATCTTGCTGTTGGAAGCGCGGCCGCACAGGTCATCGGGATTCCGCTTGGACGGTCCCTCGACCAGCACGCGGAAGCGCTTGCCGATGTCCCTGCGATAACTTTCCAGCGACTTCCGGTTCTGCAGGTCGATGATTTCGTTCAACCGGCGCGTCTTCACCTCCGGCGGCACGTCGTCGGGATAGTTCCGGGCGGCCAGGGTGCCGGGGCGCTCCGAATAGGCGAACATGAAGGCCCAGTCGAAGCCCACCTCCTCCATCAGGCTCAGCGTCTCGGCGTGATCCTCCTCCGTTTCGGAGCAAAAACCGGCGATGACGTCGGTCGTCAGGCCGCAGTCGGGCATCACGCTGCGGATCTTCCGGACCCGCTCCAGATACCATTCCCGGTCATATTTCCGGCGCATCTTCTCCAGCATCCGGGAACTGCCGGACTGCACGGGAAGATGGATATGCTTGCAGATATTGTCGTACGCAGCCATCGTTTCGATGACCTCGTCGCTGATGTCTTTCGGATGCGAAGTGGCGAATCGGACCCTCAGTTCGGGGCTTACCGACACCACGCGCCGGAGCAGCTCCGCGAAGTTCACGGTTTCTTCAGCGGTCTTCCACAGGTAACTGTCCACGTTCTGGCCCAGGAGCGTCACCTCCCTGTAGCCCTTCGAGAACACGTCGCAGGCCTCACGGACGATGGAATGCGGATCGCGGGAGCGCTCGACGCCCCGGGTATAGGGCACCACGCAGTAGGAGCAAACGTTGTTGCAGCCCCGCATGATGGAGATGAAGGCCGACACGCCGTTCCTGTCCGTCCGGACCGGGTTGATGTCCGCGTAAGTCTCGTCCCGGGACAGGAGGACGTCGATCTGCGGGTTATCCGGAGTCAGCGCCTCCAGCAGACGCGGCAGCGAACGATAGGCGTCCGGTCCCACGACCAGGTCCACTTTCCGCGTCTCCAACAGCTTGTCCTTCAGGCGTTCCGCCATGCAGCCCACGATGCCCACGACCACGCCGGGGCGCTTGCGGCGCTGCAGGTTGAACTGTTCGATCCTTCCCCAGATGCGCTGTTCGGCATTGTCCCGGACCGAACAGGTATTCGCCATGATCAGGTCCGCCTCCTCCATCGACTCCGTCCGCCCGTATCCCTCCTTCGCGAGGATGGAAAAGATGACTTCGGTGTCGTTCACGTTCATCTGGCACCCGTATGTCTCGATGTATGCTTTCTTCATGGCTAGAGTTCCCGGCGGAGACGCGCCTTGGGGATGTCCAGCTGGGCGCGGTATTTGGCGATGGTGCGGCGGGCGACCTTGTATCCCTTTGCCGTGAGGGCGTCCACAAGGTCGTCGTCGGTGAGGGGGTTATGCTTGTCTTCCGCGTCCACCAACTCGCGAAGGACCTTCTTGATCTCGCGCGTGGACACTTCCTCGCCCTCGCTGTTCTCCAAACCCTCGGAGAAGAAATACTTCAGCGGAAAGATCCCGAAATGCGTCTCGATCCATTTGCTGTTCACCACGCGGGAGATGGTGGAGATGTCGAATCCGGTCTTTTCGGCGATGTCCTTCAGGACCATCGGCCGCAGGGAGGATTCATCCCCGTCGATGAAATAGTCGTGCTGGTACTCGATAATAGCCCGCATCGTGCTTTCCAGCGTGTTCTGGCGCTGGCGGAGGGCCTCGATGAACCACTTGGCGGAATCCAGTTTCTGCTTGACGAACACGGCGGCCTCCTTCTGGGAACGGTCGTTCGTATAACGGCTGTTCTCCATGATTTCCTCATACTTGCGGTTGATGCGGAGTTCGGGGATGGAGAAGCGCGGCATGGACAGGATCAGCTCGCCGTTCTCGTAGTCCAGCCGGAAATCGGGAACGATCTGCTGGGCCTGGTCGGAGTAGCTGTCGTCGATTTGGCCGCCGGGTGCCGGATTGAGCTTCCGGATCTCGTCCAGGACGGTCTTGAGCTCGTCGGCATCCAGGTGGAGACGGTTCATCAGCCGGTTGAAATGGCGTCCCTTGAACTCGTCGAACCCGTCGCGGAGCACGCGGATGGCGTTCCGCACCGCGGGCGTCTGTTTCTTGTCCTCCAGCTGGAGGAGCAGGCATTCCCGAAGGTCGCGGGCACCCACGCCGGAAGGCTCGAACTCCTGGACCACCTTCAGCATCCGCTCCACCTCCTCCGCGTCGGTTTCGATGCCGGCACGGAAAGCGAGGTCGTCCACCAGGGACTCGATGTCGCGGCGCAGATAGCCGTCGTCGTCCAGGCTGCCGATGATGAACGTGGCGACGGCACGCTCGTGTTCGGTAAGGTTCCGGTAGCCCAGTTGCTCCATCAGGCTCTGCGTAAAGCTCTGCTTGACCGAGAAGGTATTGTATTCGGGACGCTCGTCCGGGCCCCAGTTCTTCACGGACCGGTTGTAGTACGGGGTAGGGTCGTCGTCGGTATAGGAGGAATAGTTCTCCTCCAGGGATCCGCCGCTGTTCTCCCGGTCCTCCATCTCGGAGATGGACATGTCGCGGGGCTCATCGGAGGATCCGCCCTGGGCAGGGGCGTCGTCGTCGATGACGGGATTGTCGTTCAGGACTTCGCGGACATGCTGCTCGAGCGCCTGCACCGGCATCTCGATCAGCTTGATGGTCTGGATCTGGAGCGGCGAGAGCTTCTGCTGAAGCTTTTGTTCTAGTCCCTGTTTGACCGTCGCCATACTACGTTACCGCGGGTAATTGATGGTTTCCTTGAGGATAAGGGCCGTCGGATAGGTTGCCTTCAGGGCCTGATATACCTTCAGCGCCTCATCCTTGGTCCGGAAGTCCCCGACGCTCACCTTGAAGTTCGGACTGGCAAAGGTCCGGTACACGCCGATCCCGGGGAAGGAATAGGAGATGGAACGGGCGATGGCCTCGGAGCGGTTCCGTGCGCTCTGTCCGTTGTCGAAATACACACGGATGCGGTAGCCGGACATCTTCTTGGCGGCATTGCCCGCCAGATAGCGGTCGAAGGCGGCCCGCATCGACGGAGACTGGTTCACCGTCACGCCGCCGCCCAGCACCGACAGGATGCTGCGGCCGACCAGGGTGCTGTCCACCTCGGATGTCCTGAGGCTGTCCACCCGGTATTCCTGCGCCCGGAGAGTGACTCCGGAAACGAGCAGGAGAAGGAGTATCAGGAATTTCTTCATACAAGCTTACTGACTGAAGGAGGACAGGTCGATATCCTTGAAATTCAAGGTAGTACCTGCCCCGCTTTTAAGTTTGACACGTAGTTTGACGTCCGCGGTCATGCCTTCCATAGACCGCTTGGCGCCCATGGCGAGAAGGTCCAGGAGAGACACCTTCTCCGCCAGGACGGCCGTGCAGGGCAGCTCGTATACCTGGACGCTGCGTGCCTGCACCGGCACCTCGCCGGCGGTAAAATGGACCAGTTCCCGGTCATAGTACTTGACCGTTCCGCGGACATCTTCGACAGTGAAGGAAATGGAGGGATTGTCCAGGCCCAGGAGCAGCACGGCATCCATCGACCGGGACGACGTGGGTACGAGATATTTCACGCCCACGGAGGTCACGCGGATCTGCCGGATCTTGGCGACGCCGCAACCCGTGACGGCCAGCGTGGCCGCCACCAACAGGCACAGGAGCCCTATTTTCCGCCATCCTTTCATTCTGTCCAGCATTGTTAGTTTACAAAGATAACAATTATTTAGGAAAATCCCCACACTCCCTCATCCTCCCGGGATTCCGCCTTTCGGCGGCATCCCTCCCCGCCTGCGGCGGGGCGAAGCAGAAGCTATCAAAAAAACAGCACTCAAGCTAGCTTGGTGCTGTTTTTTCGCTATCTTCTGCGGAGGATGAGGGATTCGAACCCCCGGACCCTTGCGGATCAACAGTTTTCAAGACTGCCGCCATCGACCACTCGGCCAATCCTCCAAATATCTATTCGTCCTTCGAAAAGAATTTCCACTGGAACAGGATCAGGTAGATTGCCCCTACCGTAACACAGCTGTCCGCGAAGTTGAACACCGGTTCGAAGAAAATGTCTCCACCCACAAGGGGAACCCAGTCGGGCCAGGTCCAGAGCGGGAAATAGAACATGTCCACCACCTTGCCCTGCATGAAGGGTGCGTAGTGACCCAGGGTGGCGACCACGCCGGGAGCGGACTCCGTAAATACCAGACCGTAGAAGAGACAGTCAAAGATGTTGCCCAGGGCCCCGGCCGTAATGAGCGTCAGGCCCACGAGGACGCCCGTAGGGACGCGTTTCCCGCGCTTGAGCAGTCTGGAAATCCAGATGGTCAGGGCGATGAACAGGATGATCCGGAAGGCGGTGAGGGCGTACTTTCCGATTACCCCGCCAAAAGACATCCCGAAGGCCATCCCCTTGTTCTCGATGAACAGGATCTGGAACCATTCGCCCAGGACGTTGAAATGCTCCCCGAGGGACATGTTGGTCTTGACCAGGACCTTGATGACCTGATCGATGACCACCAGGGCGATGCCCAGGATCAGCAGGAACCTGCCCCTTTTATCCTTCATAGACCTACTTCCGTCCGGTCTTCTCCAGGATGGCCTTGCCTTCCACGGTGGTGGTGGCGTGCGGGACCAGGCGCAGGCGCTCCTTGGGGATGAGCTTGCCGGTCACGCGGCAGATGCCGTAGGTCTTGTTCTCGATGCGCACGAGGGCGGCCTCGAGGTTCTGGATGAACTTGTACTGACGCTGGGCGAGGGCGCTCGCTTCCTCCTTGGAAAGCTGGAACGCACCGTCGTCCTCGACGGTCTTGAAGGTGGGGGCGGTATCGAGGATGTCGTTGCCGCCGGCATGCATGATCACATTACGGAGAGTCGCATACTCTGCACGGGCCTTGTCCAGCATCTCGTTGATAATTCCGCGGAACTCTTCGAGTTCTTCGTCGGAATAACGGGTCTTGGTGGTCTCTTCCATAATACAATGTGGTTTTAACGTTTCACTTCAATTCTGATGGTGCCTTCGGTCCACTCCACCTCACGCGCGGCTTCCGGGGCCTCGGCGGCCGGCTTCAGCACAACGGTGCGGGAAAGGGTCTGTGCGCCGATCCATTCGCCGAAGGCGGCAAGGGCGGCGGAAATCTCATAGTTGTCGGCATAGACCACGGTGTCGATGCGGTCGGTCACTTCGAAACCGGCGGTCTTTCTCAGGTTCTGGATGCGGTTCACCAGTTCGCGGGCGGCGCCTTCCTGGCGCAGGGCGTCGGTGAGTTCCACGTCCAGGGCGATGGTCAGCGTCCCCTCGGAAGCCACCAGCCAGCCGGGCATGTCCTCGGAGGAAATCTGGTAGTCGCCGGGATTCAGGACCACTTCACCGCCCGGGAGGTCCAGGGTGCAGGCGATGCCTGCGGTCTCCGCGTTCTGGATGGCGGTGATTTCCGCCTGGCCCAGGTTCGCGAAGGCGGCGGCAATCTCCTTCATCCGGGCGCCGTATACCTTGCCCAGGGTCTTGAAGTTGGGCTTGATCTTCTTGGTGATGATGCCGGTGGTGTCCACGACGAACTCCATCTGCTTCACGTTCACCTCGGTGAGGATCAGGTCTTTGACGGCCTCCAGACGGGCGCGGACCGCGTCGGAGATGACGGGGACCAGCATCCGGCCGAGCGGCTGGCGCACCGGGATGCCCACCTTCTTGCGAAGGGCAAGGACCATGGACGTGGCCTGCTGGGCCAGTTCCATCCGCTCTTCCAGTTCCCGGTCGATGACGGAAGCGTCGGCCTCGGGCATCAGGACGTAGTGGACGGACTCGGACTCGCCGCCGAGGTCCAGGTAAAGCTGGTCCATGAAGAACGGAGCGATGGGGGCCGCCAGGACCGCCACCTGCTTCAGGACTTCGTGGAGGGTATAAAACGCGTCCCTGTCGCCGTTCCAGAAACGGGAACGGTTCAGGCGCACGTACCAGTTGGAGACGTGGTCGCACACGAACGTCTCGATGAGACGGCCGGCGCTCTTCACGTCGTAGTCTTCATAAGCGGCCTTCGCCTCCCGGATGAGGGTGTTCAGGCGGGAGATGATCCAGCGGTCGATCTCGGGACGAGCGGAGAGCGGCGTCGCCGCAGAGGCCGGGTCGAACTTCTCCAGGTTCGCGTACAGGGCGAAGAAGGAGTAGGTGTTATACAGGGTGCCGAAGAACTTGCGGCGCACCTCGTCCACACCGTTCTCGTCGAACTTGAGGTTGTCCCAAGGTTCGGCGTTGGTGAGCATATACCAGCGGAGGGCGTCGGAACCGTACTTGTCCATCGCATAGAACGGATCCACGGCGTTGCCCAGGCGCTTGGACATCTTGTTGCCGTTCTTGTCCAGCACGAGACCGTTGGAGATCACGCGCTTGAAGGCAGGGGTGCCGCTAACCATCGTATGGATGGCGTGCAGGGTGTAGAACCAGCCGCGGGTCTGGTCCACGCCTTCGGCGATGAAATCGGCGGTGGCGCCGAACTTGCCGCCGTGAAGGCCGCGGAGGCCTTCCTGCGCATACGGCATGGCGCCGGAGTCGAACCACACGTCGATGAGGTCGCTCTCGCGGACCATCTTCTTCCCGGAGTCGGACACCAGGAACATATCGTCCACATACGGACGGTGCAGGTCTATCTTGTCATAGTTCTCCAGACTCATGTCAGCCGGGTCGAAACCCTTGTCCCTCAGCGGGTTGGAAGCCATGAAGCCGGCGGCAACGGCCTTGTCCAGCTCCGCGAAGAGCTCGGCGGCGGTGCCGATGCACTTCTCTTCCTTCCCGTCCTCGGTGCGCCAGATCGGGAGCGGAGTGCCCCAGAAACGGCTGCGGGAGAGGTTCCAGTCCTGGATATTCTCCAGCCAGACGCCGAAGCGGCCGGTGCCGGTGGATTCCGGCTTCCAGCGGATCTGCTTGTTCAGGGCCACCATCTGGTCCTTCACGGCCGTAGCCTTGATGAACCAGGAGTCCAGCGGATAGTAGAGGACCGGACGGTCGGTGCGCCAGCTGTGCGGATAGCTGTGCACGTGCTTCTGCATCTTGAACAGGCGGCCGTCGGCCTTCATCTCGAGGCACAGGTCCACGTCCAGCGACGTTTCCTCGGTCTCCCCTTCGAAATACTCCTTGAAATCCGTCTTTACGTAGCGGCCGGAATACGGGCCGTAGGACGGGTCCACGGAGGCGGCATAGGCCGGGTCCATGTCTTCCAGGCGGAAGAAGCGGCCCTGGCGGTCCACCTGCGCCTGCAGGTTGCCGTCCTTGTCCACCGGCATGATGCCCGCGATGCCCGCTGCAGCGGCGACGCGCTTGTCGTCGGCGCCGAAGGTGGGGGCGATGTGGACGATGCCGGTACCGTCCTCGGTGGTCACATAGTCGCCCGGAATCACGCGGAAGGCGTCGCCGTCCGGCTTGAACCACGGGATGAGCTGGCGGTAGCGGATGCCCACAAGCTCCGTTCCCTTCATGGTCCCGTCCAGGATCTTGTAGGGAACGACCTTGTCGCCCTTCTGATAGCCCTCCAGCGGGAGGTCCGCTCCCTTCGGGTTGAACCAGGCGCCCACGAGGGCCTTCGCAACCACATACACGGCCGGTTCGCCGGTATAAGGGTTGAACGAAAGCACGCGGACATACTCGATCTCCGGGCCCACGCAAAGGGCCGTGTTGGACGGAAGCGTCCACGGAGTCGTGGTCCAGGCCAGGATGTACACCGGGAGCGTTCCCGTGCCGAACAGCGGCTGGGAAAGACCGTCCTTGACCACCTCGAACTGGACGGTGGCGGTGGTGTCGGTCACGTCCCGGTAGCAGCCGGGCTGGTTGAGTTCGTGGGAACTCAGACCGGTGCCGTCGGTCGGGGAATAAGGCTGGATCGTATATCCCTTGTACAGGAGTCCCTTGTCGTAAATGTCCTTCAGGAGGTACCACAGGGTCTCTATATACCGGTTGTCGTAGGTGATGTAGGGATCGTCCATGTCCACCCAGTAGCCGATGCGCTGGGTGAGGGCCTCCCATTCCTTCGTATATTTCATCACCTCCTTGCGGCAGGTGGCGTTATACTCGGCCACCGAGATCTTCGTACCGATGTCGGCCTTGGTGATGCCCAGTTTCTTCTCCACGCCCAGTTCCACCGGCAGGCCGTGGGTGTCCCATCCAGCGCGGCGGTGAACCTGGTATCCCGTCTGGGTCTTGTAGCGGCAGATGGCATCCTTGATGGAACGCGCCATCACGTGGTGGATGCCGGGCATGCCGTTGGCCGACGGCGGGCCTTCGAAGAAGATGAACTCCGGAGCGCCTTCACGCAGCTCCAGGGACTTCTCGAAAGCGCGGTTGCGGAGCCACCTTTCCAGGATGACGTTCCCCGTCGACACCAGATCAAGACCCTTGTATTCTTTGAATGTCATATTTTTTGACTAATTTTGCATCACAATTTAAGGCTGCAAAGATAAGCATTTTAAAGAACAATGACAACACTGGACATTATCCTTCTCATCTGCTTCGTTCCGGGTATTATCCGCGGGATTTCCAAGGGATTCCTGGAGCAGGCGTTAGCCCTTGCAGGTGTGGTGCTTAGCGTATGGGCAGCCTTTCATTTCTCCGCCCTTGTCTGCGGCTGGCTGAAGCCGTATTTCGACATCTCGGAACGGGCGCTGAACGTCATCGCCTTCGTCATCATCCTCATCGCCATTTCCCTCGCCGTCCTCCTGCTCGCGAAACTCCTCACCAAGGTTGCGGAAATGGCCATGCTCGGGTGGGTCAACAGAGTGCTGGGACTGGTGTTCGCCCTCGCGGTGAACGCCCTCATCATCGGCGTGATCGTAATCATGTTCGACACCGTGAACGTCAAGTTCGGTTTCGTGAAGCCGGAAGTCCTGGACGGGTCCATCGTGTACACCAGCCTCAGGGACCTCTCCTACTTTGTCTTCCCCTACCTGAAAGAACTGTTCTTCAAGCAATAATGGCCCGCATCCTCCTCATTGAAACCTCCACCGCCCAGCTTTCCGTCGCCCTGGCGGAAGACGGACTCGTCGCTGCTTCGCGCACCTCGGGCGAACCCCGGATGCAGGCTTCCCTCACCGCCCCCTTCGTAAAGGAGGTTCTAAACGGGAAAGGATTGACCGTCAAGGACCTGGATGCCGTTTGCGTGGGTAAGGGGCCGGGGTCGTATACGGGCTTGAGGGTGGGTGTTTCCACAGCCAAGGGACTCTGTTTCGGCGCCGGGATCCCGCTCCTTTCCGCCGGGACGCTGGACGTCCTGGTCAGCGAGGCGCACCGGCTGGGGGCCGTGCCGGAAGGATGCCGGTACATCGTGCCCATGGTCGATGCGCGCCGGATGGAGGTTTATGCCGCCGTATTTACGCCGGACGGCCGCCAGCTGACCGCAACGGAACCCGTCATCGTGGACGCGGAAAGCTTCGCCGCAGAACGCGCCGAAGGGCCGGTCCTCTTCATCGGCGACGGCGCCCTCAAATGCCGGGAGTCCCTCGTCTCGGAGAACGCCTTCTTTGCCGAGGCCTTCCCTACCGCCATGGCCATGGCGCCCCTTGCTGAAACCGCATTCAACGAAAAGCGGTTCGAAGACATCGCGTACTTCGAACCGTTCTATCTGAAAGACTTCGTTGCGACCGTGAGCCGCAAGAAGCTGTTCTAAAGCTTCGACTGCAGATACTTCCGGATGGACGCGGCGTCGCTGACGACCGCGTCGCCGTCCAGGTCGCCGTTCACCACGAAGAAGGCGGAAGGGAGACTGGACAGGCCATACAGGTTCACGTACGGGGAATCCGATCCGCGGGTATCGCAAACGTTGACCCAAGGGAGTTTCTGGTTCCGGACGGCGGAGGCCCAGGCCGTCTTGTCCACGTCCAGGGACACGGCATAGATCTCGAAGCCGCGGCCGTGGAAGTCGTTGTAGATGGGCAGGAGGGCATCCAGGTTGAACATCTTCTGCTCGGCGGTTGTCGCCCAGAAATACAGCATCACCACCTTGTTCTCCACCACCTGGGAGAGGCTCGCATCGGATCCGTCCATCGTGGGAAGCTTGATGTCGAAATAACCGACCTCGCCGGCGACCTGGAGCTGCTGGCTCAGGTTCAGGACCTGGTTGCGGCGGGCCGACTCGCGCTGGAGCGCCTTGACATAGCGGGATTCGGGATATACGGAATTCAACGAATCACAGACACTGCGGAACAGGATGGCGTCGGTCGGCTGGTCGAAAACGCTCAGGCCGTCGTTGACCTGCTGGAACAGCACCGGGACGACGGTAAGGGACTTGGGATGCTCGATGACATAGCGCATGCTGCGGCGATAATAGTCCACATACCGGCGGCTGAGCTCCTGGTTTGCGTCGGGCGCGTCACTGGCGGCCAGACGGTCCATGTCCACGAGGAACTGGGCATAGTCGTTCTCCACGTCCTGGAGAAGCTGCGACTCCGGAGAGCCTTCGACCGTGTAGTTGCCGAGGGTGTCGGCATTCACCTTCACATGGTCTCCCTGATGCAGGAGGAGCGATGCGACCTTCCTGTCACCGTAGAACAGATAGATGAATTCGGGACGGTCCTTTTCGATGTCCACGTTGTAGCGGAAGGCGCCCGTCGCGCTGGTAAGGACGGTGTCAAGGACCTGGTACTTGTTGATATCCAGGAGTTTGACGATAACGGGGGCATCGGCCTTGCCGGCCAGGTTTCCATCGATGACGGTCTTCTGTCCGCAGGCGGCGAGCATGAGGGCCGCCACGGCGGCGGCAAGGATTCTAACGGTTTTCATAAGCTTCGAGAACGGCGTCGGCAATGCGTTTCATCTCCTCGGGGGCAAGCTGGAGCTTCGGTTTCCGGAAGTCCAGGTCAGCCTCGGTCTGGAGGGGAACCAGGTGGATGTGGGTGTGGGGAACTTCCATCCCCAGGACGGCGACGCCCACCCGCTGGCACGGGACGGCCTTCTTGAGGGCGATGGCGACCTCGCGGGCGAAAGCCATCAGGCCTTCGTAGGTTTTCTCGTCCAGGTGGAACAGGTAGTCGTCCTCCACATGCTTGGGAATCACGAGGGTGTGGCCCTTCGCAAGCGGGGCGATGTCCAGGAACGCATAGAAATCATCGTTCTCGGCGCATTTCCAGGACGGGATCTCGCCGTTGGCGATCCGGGTAAAGATGGTGGCCATACGCTAGAGGGAAATGTCAAGGATCTTGAACTTCATGACGCCGCTGGGCACCTTCGCCTCCACGACCTCGCCCTTGGCGTGGCCCATCAGGGCCTTGCCGATCGGGGTGGAAGCGGAGAGGAGGCCCTTGGAGAAATCAGCCTCGGACTCGCCCACGACCTGGAACTGCATCTTCATCTTGTTGGCGAGGTTCTCCACCTGCACCTTGGAGAGCAGCTGGACCGTGTCGGCCGAGAGCTTGGACTCGTCGATCACACGGGCATTCGCCACTTTCTCCTTGAGGCGGGCGATCTTGACCTCCAGAAGGCCCTGCGCATCGCGCGCCGCATCGTATTCCGCATTTTCGGAAAGGTCGCCCTTCTCCCGCGCCTCCGCAATCGCTGCGGAGATCACCGGCCGCTGTGCAAGGGCGTCGGCCAGTTCTTTCTTGAGTTTGTCGTAACCCGCCTGGGTCATGTACTCGAATGCCATACTTTTATAAATATTTTATTGTTTCAGCGTGATTAAAAAGCAGCCGACGACCGAATACCGGTCGCCGCCTTCTCTATCCGCAAAGATAGCAATTATTTTGGAATTGCACGTTTTTTCAGGGAAAAACTACTTTCTGCAGGCCTCCCGGTCCCTTTCCAGTTGCTCCTTCAAGACCTCCAGGGAAGGGAAATGGACCTCGTCGCGGATGCGGCGGAGGAAAGTGATGCGGAGGGGAAGACCGTAGATATCCTCGTCAAAGTCCAGGATATGCGTCTCGATGGTGGTGAAGGTACCGCCTACGGTGGGGCGGGTACCGATGTTCGTCATCCCCCGATATGTCTGCCCAAGTACCTGGACATCAACGGCATACACTCCATTTTCGGGCACCAGTTTCAAAGGCTCGTACAGCTTCATGTTCGCCGTGGGGAAACCGATGGTCCTCCCCAGCCTGTTCCCGGCCACCACCACACCTTCCAAGGCATAGGGATACCCCAGCATGCCGGCGGCATCCCCCACCCTTCCGGCCGCCAGCGCCTTCCGGATTGCAGTCGATGAAACGGGATTGCCCATCGCCCCATCCAAAGGCTCCGCCTCCAGGAGTTCCAGGCCGATCCTTTCGGCCACGGGCCTCAACGAACCGACGGTGAGATGGTCGGAGCCGAGGCGGTTGTCGTAGCCCATCAGGAGGGTGGTGACACCGAAACGGCCCTGAAGGATTTCCCGCAGATACCGTTCAGCCGACAGGGTGGCGAAGGCCCGGGTGAAATCGAGGACTTCGATCCGGTCCACGCCCAAGGCCGTCAGCAAGGCCTTTTTCTCCTCCAGCGTCGTAAGGAGACGGAGCTCGCGGGCCCCGTCCTGGAGAACCGCCCGCGGATGCGGCCAGAATGTCACGACCAGCGACTCGTCCCCGCGCCTGCGCGCTTCGGAGACGAGTCTCTCTATCACGAGACGGTGCCCATAGTGGACACCGTCGAAAAAGCCGGTCGTGGCAATCATCCTAGATCCACTTCACGCATTCGAAGTCCTGACGGTGCGGGAGGAGCGGGTGTTTCGCAAAGATGCGGTGTCCCACCTGATAGGCACCGGTCGTGCCGGGCATCACGTCGGTCGCATACTTGCACAGGCCGTCGGCATTCTCCACCACTTCGAGTTCGTTCACCTGGTCGATGTGCAGCTGCCCGTGGACGTCGGTCTGGGCGAACACCAGTTCCACGCCCACGTATTCAGGCTCCAAGTCGCCGATATTCAGGACGATCTCGCTATGCAGCGGATTCTTCTCGGAGATGTCGTAGGAAGGCTGCGGTTCGGAACGGGACACCACCTGCACGTCGTCCCAGCTGCGGCGGACATGCTTCTTCCAGGCTGCGATCTCGCGGGCGACCTTGAAGTCGTCGGCAGAAACCAGGGAAGCGCGCTCCGCCTGCGGGACGTAGTACTGGTTCATGTAATCGGTAAGCATCCGGTTGGTGGTGAAGTCGCAGGCTACCTTCGCAATCGTGTTCTTGATGTAGCCGATCCACTCGTGGGAACGGCCTGTGGCAGCGTCGATGTCGTAGTAGGCCGGAGCGATGTCGTTCTCCAGGATCTGGTAGATCGTGGCGGCATCCAGTTCGTTCTGGAAACCCTGGTCGTCGTACGTGCGCTCCATCGGGAGGGCCCAGCCGGCGCCTTCCTTGTAGCCTTCCACCCACCAGCCGTCCAGGACGGAGAAATGCATCGTTCCGTTCATCGCGGCCTTCTCGCCGGACGTACCGGAGGCTTCCTGGGGACGGGTCGGGTTGTTCATCCAAACGTCCACGCCCTGGACCATCCGCTTCGCAAGCGTGATGTCATAGCCCGGGACGAAGACGATCTTGCCGATGAAACGGGGATCCTTGGAAATGCCCACGATCTGCTTGATCAGGTCCTGGCCGGCCTTGTCGGCCGGATGGGCCTTGCCGGCGAAGAGGAACTGCACCGGACGCTTGGGATCGTTGACGATCGCGTCCAGACGGTCCAGGTCGCGGAACAGCAGGGTGGCCCGCTTGTAGGTGGCGAAACGGCGGGCGAAGCCGATCGTGAGGACGTCGTCCCGGAGGTTCTCCAGGATGGTCACCAGTTCCGACGGGGAATAATGGTTGGAGATGCGCTTGTCCTGCAGGCGCTCGCACACGAACTTGACCAGTTTCTTCTTCAGCACTTTCTTGGTGTCCCAGACCTCCTGGTCGGACACCTCATAGATGCCTTCGAAGCACTTCTTGTCGTAGTGATGGGTCTTGAAAGCCTCACCGAACACCTTCGCATGCACAGGCTTCCACTCGGGGGCGCACCAGGTCGGGTAATGTACGCCGTTGGTGACGTAGCTCACGAAGAGTTCCTCCGGCAGGTAGCCCGGATACATATGGGAGAAGATGTCCTGGCTCACCTTTCCATGCAGCATGGACACGCCGTTCACGTTCTGGGAGATGTTCGCGGCAAGGTTGGACATGGAGAACTTCTCGTTCGGGTCCAGCGGGTTGTCCTTTCCCAGGGACATCAGCGTTTCCCAGTCCACTTTCAGGCGGCTCGGATAGTGGCCGATGTACTGGCGCAGCATGCCTTCCTCGAAAGCGTCGTGCCCGGCGGGAACCGGGGTGTGCGTCGTGAAGAGGGAGGAAGCGCGGACGACCTCCAGGGCTTCGGAGAAGTCGAGGTTGTCCTTCTCGATATACTCGCGAAGGCGCTCCAGGCCGGTAAAGGCGGCGTGGCCCTCGTTGCAATGGTACACCTGGGTGTCGATGCCCAGCTTGCGCAGGGCGCGGATGCCGCCCACGCCCAGCAGGAGTTCCTGCTTGAGACGGTTCTCCCAGTTTCCGCCGTACAGATGATAGGTCACCTCGCGGTCCTCGGGGATGTTGGCCTCATAGTCGGTATCCATCAGGTACAGGTCGGTACGGCCTACCGACACCTTCCACAGGCGGGCGGTGATGGTGCGGCCGGGGAAAGCCACCTGCGTGGTCACCCAGTTGCCGTCGGCGTCGGTCACAGGCGTGGCGGGAGTCTTCAGGAAGTCCTGTGCGTCGTACTGGGCCACCTGGTAACCCTGTCCGGAGATGACCTGGTTGAAGTAGCCGAAACGGTACAGAAAGCCCACCGCCACGAGGTTCACGTTCATGTCGGAGGTCTCCTTCAGATAGTCGCCGGCGAGGATACCCAGGCCGCCGGAGTAGATCTTCAGCGAAGTGTCCAGGCCGTACTCCATGCAGAAGTACGCGATGGACGGAGAGGTACGCTCGGCCTTCGCGGCCATATAGGTGTCGAATTCCTTCAAGACGGCATTCATCCGGGAGACGAAGGCCGCATCCTCGGACAGCTGCTGGAAACGCTTGATGCTCACGGTATCGAGCACCGCCAGCGGGTTATGTCCGGAGGTATGCCATACGTCCGGATCGATGGAGCGGAACAGCTGCTTGGCGCTTTCGTTCCAGCACCACCACAGGTTCTTGGCCAGTCTTTCGAGGGGGGACAGTTTTGCGGGCAGGTGGCGCGTCACCAAGACGGTCCGCCAGCTCGGATTGTTGAGTTCGGATTTCATGTACTGAATAGTCTTTTCTTTCACTTTGTAAGAGGGCATGGCGTCACGCACTTTGCCCAACGCTACGGAATATGCTTCCTTATAATAGGCGATCTGATTGTCCCACAGGGCGATCTGCGCTACCTCACGGGCGTTTTCGCGATACTGGTTGCGCACATCCAGGTCCAGTCCGGCGATCTCGCGGACACGGTCCACGACCCCGTCCACCACTTCGTGGTAGTTGGAGTCGCTGCGGTCCAGGACGGTGATGCCGGGATGCTTTCCCTTGTAATGCGAGCGCACCCAAAGGCCGAATCCGGCCAGGGTGGTCGTGAGGGTAGGCACGCGGAAGGCCAGGGCCTCCAGCGGCGTATAACCCCACGGCTCGTAGTAGGAAGGGAACAGGGCCAGGTCCAGCCCGCACAGCAGGTCGTAGTACGGCATGTTGAACACGCCGTCGTTGCCGTTCAGGTAGGACGGGATGAAATACACCTTCACCTTGTCGCCGATGGCATTGTTCAGCCCGATCTCGCGGAAGCGGCGGGTGATGATGTCGTACTCGGCGTTCATCAGGTAATGGCTCGTCTGCGTCTGGTACTGCGGGTCGCCTTCACCCGACAATTTCGAGACCAGGGCGCGGTCGGGACCGTGATGCCCCGACGGAATCATGATGAAGGCCTGGATGCTGCGGCCTTCGAAATTGGACTGGTTGATCCGGTCCAGGGCGTCGATGAACACATCGATGCCTTTGTTGCGGAACTCGTACCGGCCGCCGATGCCGATGAACACGGCATTGGAGGGCACTTCCTCGGCGGACATCGCCGTGGCCACCTCCACGAGGCGCCGGCGGGCCGCATCGTGCAGCCGCTCATACTCCTCGTCCGTCGCAGGCGTGAAACTGTTCTCGAACCCGTTGGGCGTGACCACGTCCACGGGGCGCTCCAGGAACTGGGCGCACTCCTTGGCGGTGATCTCGCTCACGGTCGTGAACACGTCGGCCTGCTGGGCCGCCATCTTCTCCAGGGAATGGAGGGCGACGACGCCGAAGCGCTGGGCCATCTCGTCTCCGTTGAAGGAGGCCATGTCGTCGTACAGGCGCAGGTTGTTGCCCGCCAGGCAACGGCCCACCACCGTCGCGTGCGTGGTGAACACGGTCGCGACCGGGATGTTGCAACGCTTGACCTGCAGGAGACCCGCACCGGTCTGCCACTCGTGGAACTGGGCCACGGCGTGGTCGGCGCTGGAGAGGTTGTAGTTATAGAAGCTCTCGATCACCTTGCCGGCGACGTAGCCGAACACGGCCGCTTCCTTGTAATCCCAGTTGCCCGTGATGGAATCCACCCCGAAGGACGTCCAGAAATCCGTGAGGATCTTGTCGCTCTGCGGGAGGAATGCCTTGTAATCCACCAGCACGGCGACGGGGGTACCGGGAATGTTCCACTTGCCCACACGCAGCCGGATACCTTCCGAAGCCGCCTGCTGCCGCCACGACCGGAACAGGAGCGGATCCTCGATGAAATCGGGATTGCTCGCCCGGTGCATCCAGACGTCCGGTCCGATGAGGATGTGATGCCGTCCCAGCTGGGACTTCAAGTGAAGGGCCTTGGTCGCGATGACGGTATAGATGCCGCCTACCTTGTTGCAGACCTCCCAACTGACCTCGAACAGGTAGTCCGGATTGATGATATGATCGTTCATTTATTTCTTCTTGACAGTTTTCCGGGTTGTCTTTTTCTTGACGGGCGCGGCCTGCACCTCCTGGACGGCAGCCTCCTTCACGTCCAGGGCGGCGCGCTTCTCGTCGAGCCGGATCTGGAAGTCGGAAAGGACGTTCATGAAGTTGATGAACGCCTCGTACGGCGTGTCGTACGGGTTGAAATACTTGTGAACTTCCCCGTCGGAGAAGAACTTGGTGCACATGTAATAGAAGTGGTCGCTTTCCTGCAGGTGACCGAAGTCCTCCCAGAGGTCGGGATCGCCCACGATGGAGAGCTTCTCGGTCATCGCATACACCTTGTTGAAGGCCTCCTGCTGGAGTTCGTTGCCCAGCCAGGCGGTGACGTCACGCTCCTCATCGGCCCAGGAGATGGCGTCCGGAACATCCAGTTCGCCAACGGGTTTGAGCTTCTTCGCAGCCTCGGAGGGAGTCACGAAGGAGAAGGTTCCGTCGGCAATCACGGCCTCCGGAAGGGCCTTCATGAAGTCGAAGATACCGCTGGCGGCACTCTGGTGCTCGCCGAAGGTCTCATAGTCCATGAACAGGTTCACGATGTCGTCGTCCTTGGCGGATTCCTTCACCCAGGTGAGGTATTTATCGGCCGTGAGGGGCCACATGTCCCAACTCCGGTTGGAGAACCGGAAGGCGATGTCGTCGGAAAGGCCGGAATTGCGGAGGAGGAGCTTCAGCTTGGGCTGCGTCTCGCAGGAATACACGAAGTTCGGGCTCTGCCAGCCCATGATGTGGCGGGCGCCCTCGGTGAGCATCGTCTTGAAGCCCAGGCCATAGACATATTCGCCGATGGCGTTGGAATAAATGAGCTCGGTATTGCGGAACGTCGTCGGGGTGACACCGAACAGGTCCTCGATGGCTTTCTTGTGCTTGGCCACCTGGTGCTCGAATTCGGACTCGGAGGCCAGGGAGGCCAGCGAATGGTAATAGGTCTCGCACAGGAATTCCACGCAGCCGGTTTCGGCGAGGGCGCGGAAGCTGTCGATCACCTCCGGGGCGAAGCGCTGGAACTGCTCCAGGGCGGAACCGGAGATGGAGAAGGCCACCTTGAACTTGCCCTTGCCCTGCTTGATCTGCTCGAGGAGCTGCGCATTCATCGGCAGATAGCACTTCTGGGCGATGCGCCGGAGGATGGTCCGGTTCGCGAAGTCGTCATAGTAATGGGAATCCTTGCCGATATCGAAGAATCTGTAGAGTCTGAGCCGGGTGGGCTGATGGACCTGGAAATACAGGCAGATACTTTTGGTCGCCATATCGATATTGTTTATGCTTTTCTACTTTACAACTGATTCGTACACTTGCTTGAGCTTGGCCGTAGCGCCGTTCCACTTGAGGGTGTTCACCTCGTCGTATCCGGCGCGCGCGGAGAAGTTCGCGAGAGCGGGATAATTCAGGAGGGCATAGATCTCGTCGGCCATCGCGTCCACATCCCAGAAGTCCACCTTGAAGGCGTACTTGAGCACCTCGGCGGCACCGGACTGCTTGGAGATGATGGACGGAACTCCCGTGCGCATCGCCTCCAGGGGCGAAATGCCGAAGGGTTCGGAGATGGACGGCATGATGTACACGTCGGAGAGGGCGAACATCTTCTGGACGTCCGCACCGCGGAGGAAGCCCGTGAAGTGGAAACGGTCGGAAATGCCCAGCCGGGCGGCGTGGCGGATGCTGCGGTTCATCATGTCACCGCTGCCGGCCATCACGAACCGGACGTTCTTGGTGCGCTTGAGCACCTTCGCGGCGGCCTCGATGAAGTACTCGGGGCCTTTCTGGTAGGTGATGCGGCCCAGGAAGGTGACTACCTTCTCCTTCACGCCGCGCTCGACCACCAGGTTCTCCCGGCCGCTGAAGTCCACGGCGTTATGCACCGTAACGACCTTCGCCGGGTCGATACCATAGCGGTTGATGACGATGTTGCGGGTGAGGTTGGACACCGTGACCACGCGGTCGGCCATCTGCATGCCTTTCTGCTCGATCGCAAAAACGCGCGTGTCGATGTTGTCCACGCTGCCGCGGTCGAAGGAAGTGGCGTGCACGTGGATCACCAGCGGCTTGCCGGTGAGTTCCTTCGCGGCGATGCCAGCGTAATAGGTAAGCCAGTCGTGCGCGTGGATGACGTCGAAGTCGTTCTTGCGCTGCATGGCGATCGTACCGCCTACCATCGCATAGCGGGCGACCTCTTCCATCAGGTTGGCGCCGTACTTGCCGGAGAACTTGTATTTCTGGCCGTAGCTCACGGAGAAATCCTTGACCTGGCGCCTACGGTCCTCCTCGACCAGGCGGGAGAACTCCTCCGGGTCGGCGTAAGGAACCATGTTGGTGCCGATGTGGATGAACTTGACCTTGTCCAGATACTCCTCGACGGACTCGGACACCGTATCCACCTCCACGTCGCTGGCGTTGATGATGGTCGTGGCGCTCTGGTCTTCGTCGCCGGAGGCGGACGGCATCACGAAGAGGGTTTCCACGCCGTTGTAGGCGAGACCCTTGACGATGCCCTCGCAGGCCGTACCCAGACCGCCTGCGATATGGGGAGGAAACTCCCAGCCGAACATAAGGACTCTCATCGCTTATTCCTCCATGTATTTATCGATCAACCAGTTGATAATCAGCAGGGCGGACGTTGCCGTAGCCGAAGATACGGCTCCGTGCGGCTCGTGGGGCGGGTCGCCGTCGTACAGTTCGGAGAAGTGACCCACGCCGTGCTTGGAGAGGTCCTCGTAGAAGCCTTCCGTAAGCCACTGGGCGCGCTTGACGAAGTTCTTGCCCATCATGTTGAAGCTCGCATAGCAGTACTGCGCCAGGAGGAAAATCCAGGTGCAACCGTTCGTATAGGCGAGATCGCGCTCGATCTGGTTGCCTTCGTACACACCCTTGTACTTGCTGTCACGGGGAGAGAGGGTGCGGATGCCGCGACGGGTGACCAGTTCGTTGTTCACCACGCGCATCACGGAACCGATCACCTCGTCGGAAACCGCCTTGTAATCCAGGGAGACGGCCCACAGCTGGTTCGGACGGAGGTCCAGGTTCTGGCCGTAGCCGTCCACATAGTCGGCGAGGAAGCCGAATTCCGCATTCCAGAAAGTGGACTGGAAGTTATTGTCCACCAGCGCCTTGATAGGAGTCCATTCCTTTACGAACGCGCTGTTCCTGGGTCCGTACCTGGCTTCCATGTCCAGGGCGAAGCAGATGGCGTTGTACCACATCGCGTTCGTTTCCACCTGGTAACCAGGGCGCTCGTTCACCGCACGGCCGTTGATGTAGGCGTTCATCCAGGAGAGGGCGACGCCGTCCACCTGGGCCCACAGGAGACCGTTCGGCTGCATGGCCACTTCCTTGCGGCGGCCCGGCAGATAGCTGGCCAGGATGCCCTTCAGGGTATCGCCGTACTTGGTCCAGATATGCTTCTCATTGCCGGCATAGGCGATGTACTGCTGCAGGGTGACGGTCATATAGAGCGGCGCCTCCACCTGCGTCGTGCGGCGGAACAGGCGCTCCTGCTCGTCGGCGATGAGGTTGTCCAGGATTTCCTCGAACTCCTTCGGATCGTCCTTGCCGTACAGGGTGAGGCCGGCGAGGGAATAAAGCGTCTCGCGCAGGAGGCCGGTGAGCAGCCAGGAATAACCCGCAACGACCTGCTTATGGCCGTTTCCGTCCCGGATCAGCAGGTCGGCGTCCCGCACGAGCTGGTCGCGGAAGGATGTGATGGGACCGATCTTGCCCACCGTGGTCTCGAAACGGCGCTTGAGGCCGGCCTTCGCGACCGGGCCGTCGGCGCTGGCGGAGAAGACCACGGAATCGCCGGGATTCAGCGTCAGTTCGAAGTTGCCCGGGACGAAGAGGTCCTCGCGGCAGTCGAAACCACGGCGCATCTCGTCGGAATAGGTGACGTCGTTGTACCAGCACGGGGCCGACTTGAACGCGGACGTACCGCTGACCTGCAGGTTCAGGTCGGGGAAGCCTTCATAGAGGTTGAAGGCGACACCGCCTTCGATGGCCTTCGCCTCGGTCCGGGCTTCCGCATTCTGGTGCGTCAGGTCATGCACGCGGCGGAAGGACAGGAAAGGTTTCAGTTCCAGCTTCACCTTCGCGGGCGCCTGCACCAGTTCGTACTTGATGAGGAGCTGGTTCTTGTCCGGCGTGAGAGCGAGGGATTTGCGGAAAAGGATCTCGCCGATCTTGTAGGTGACCATCGGGACCGGATCGGCGTCGAAGTCCACGATGTACTTGTGTCCGCGCGGTTCGTACACGTCCCCGTAGCAGTGGATGCCCAGGTTGAACCGCTTCCCCCGGAGGGTCAGGCTCTCGTCCAGGGAGGACAGGAGCATGTGCCTGTAGCCCCCGAAAAGCTCCACCGGAACGGCCAGAAGGCCGTGGTAGCGGCGCGTGTTGCAAGTGACGATGGACGTGTTGCAGAAAGCGCCCGTCTTGCTCGCGAGGAGAATCTCCCGCTTCAGCGAGTAGGACAGGTTGACGAGCTCGGACTTGTTGAATTTCAAAAAAGCCATATGCGTCAGCATTATAATTTCTTCAGTACGACAGCGCTGCGGGCGGGGAGATAGAGGTACAGGGTATCTCCGTACCGCGGATTGCCGTTGGGTGATTTTTCGGGCACGGTGAAATGGTGTTCCCCGGACACGATGCGGCTGAAGCCGTTGAACCTGGCTTCATCTGTGTCAAGGACATCCACCCATTCTCCCGCGGGTGCCGCGAACCCGTAATCCGCATAGGAACCCGACGCCGAGAAATTCAGCGCAAAGATACAGTTTTTGCGTCTGAAAATCAAGATTTTCTTCTGCTCGTCCTGCACAAGAAGTTCCGGACGGGCATAAAGCACACGCTCTGAACGGACAAGATGCACCATCGCCTCGTCGAAATTCCGCAGGAAACCGTACCGGAGATAGTCCGGGTCGGCCAGCGACCACTGCCGGCGGGCGTGCTTGTAGGACCAGCCGTTCCCCTCCCGCGGGAAGTCGATCCATTCGGGATGACCGAACTCGTTGCCCATGAAGTTCAGATAGCCGTCGCCCGCCGTAGCGGCGGTCACCAGGCGGATCATCTTGTGGAGGGCGATGCCCCGGTCTACGACCGGATTCCGGGACTCCGTGTTCATGGAGAAATACATCTCCTTGTCCATCAGTCTGAATATCAGTGTCTTGTCCCCTACCAGCGCCTGATCGTGGCATTCGGCGTAGGAGATGGTCTTCTCATCGTCCCGCTTGTTGGTGAGCTGCCACCAGATCTCGCCCACGGACCACTGCTCGTCGGAGAGTTCCTTGATCCACTTGATCCAGTGGTCGGCGACGCCCATCGACATCCGGAAATCGAAACCCACGCCGCCGGCCGCCAGCGGGGCGGCCAGGCCGGCCATGCCGGAGACGTCCTCGGCGATGGTGAAGGCGTTCGGGTCCATCTCCCGGACCAGGATGTTCGCCAGGGCGAGGTAAGTTACCGCGTTCTCATCGACCCCCCCGTTGAAATAGTTGTCATAGCCCACGAAATCCTTTCCGAGGCCGTGGTCCCAGTACAGCATCGAGGTCACCCCATCGAAGCGGAAACCGTCGATATGGTACTCCTCCATCCAGTATTTCACGTTGGACAGCAGGAAATACTTCGTTTCGTCCTTCCCGTAGTCGAAACAGCGGGATCCCCAGGCGGGATGATGGCCCTGGGGACCGGAATAGAAGTACAGGTGGTCGGTGCCGTCGAAGTTCGACAGACCCTCCGCCTCGTTGTCCACGCTGTGGCTGTGGACGATGTCCATCACCACGGCGATGCCCTTCCCGTGGGCGTCGTCCACCAGGCGCTTGAACTCTTCGGGCGTGCCGAAGCGGGAGCTCAGGGCGAAGAAGTTGGAAACCTGATAGCCGAAGGAACCGTAGTAGGGGTGCTCCTGCAGGGCCATGATCTGGAGGGTGTCGTAACCCAGTTTCTTCACCTTCGGAAGGACCGTCTTGCGGAAATCCTCGAAGGAAGCCACTTTCTCCTGCTCGGAGGACATGCCGATGTGGCATTCGTAGATCATCGGATGCGGCCGCTTCCCGGCCCGGGAGTGCTTCCAGACGTATTTTTCGGCCGGATCCCACACCTGGGCGGAGAAGACTTTCGTCGTTTCATCCTGGACGACGCGCGTCACGTAGGAAGGAAGGCGTTCCCCCGCCCCGCCCGGCCACTCGATGTACAGCTTGTACAGCTCGCCGTGGTTCAGGAAGAAGGACGGGAGGGTGATCTCCCAGTTGCCTTTGCCGGTAGGTTTCAGAGCATAGGCATCCGTGCGCTTCCAGTTGTTGAAATCGCCCACGAGGTAGATCTTCGTGGCGTTCGGGGCCCATTCGCGGAACACCCACGACCCGTCGTCACAGCGGTGCAGGCCATAGTACATGTGGTTGTTCACGGCATCCTTCAGCAGGCCGTCGCCCGCGATGTGCCGCTTCATTCCCAGGATGCGCTCGTGCCGCGCCTCGATCGCCGCCCTGTAGGGCAGCAGGTACGGATCGGTTTCGTAAAGTTTCTTCATACTATGCTTGGTCAGTGTCCAGTTTGTCAATCTTTTCCCTCACGGTCCTCAGATACGCCCGACAGCCTTTCAGGAGGGCGTTGCTGCGCACCACGAGCGCATCGATGTCGTCCAGTTTCGTCGCCGGATCCTCCACCTTGGCGGCGATCTTCTCCAGTTCCGCCACCGCTTTCGCGTAATCGAATTTCTCTTCCATATCCCTCTTCGTCAAGCCCGGCCCGGCCGGGCATCTTGTTTCACTTCATCCACCGTCGCCGTCAGCGCCCCGTCGGCGAAACGCACGCCGATCCGGTCTCCCGCCCGCACCCGGGCGGCGGTCTTGAGGACCTTTCCGTCCCCGCCGGTCACCAGCACGTAGCCCAGCCGCAGGATGCTGCGCGGGTCGGACTTGGCGATGAGTGCTTCCTGCAGGGCCAGGGCCGATTCGGCCTGCCTGAGACGCATTTCCACGGCGAAACGGAGCCGCGCCACGGCGGCATCTACCGTCCGGGTCATGCCGGCCAGACGGTCGGAGACGGCCTTCCGCACCCGCGCCTCCAGCATATCCAGGGTGGCGTCTTCCTCCGCATAGGCGTCCAGGAAAAGGTCCGCCAGGGCGGTGGGCGTCTTTACGTAGCGGTTCGCCACCATGTCGGCGATATGATAATCCCTGTCATGACCGATGGCGGTTATCACCGGAACCGGGCAGGTGGCGATGGCTACGGCCAGGTCGTAATCGTCAAAACAGGAAAGATCCATCTCCGAACCTCCGCCGCGAAGGATCAGGATGGCGTCGTAGGGGTGCTCCTGCGCCTCCAGCAGGGCCGAAATGATAGAAGCAGGAGCCTGTTCCCCTTGCATCAGGGCTTCGAACAGGTCCAGCCGGAAGGCATATCCCGCCCCGTTCTCCAGCAAGTGACGGCGGAAATCGCCGTACCCCGCGGCCGTCTTCGACGTAATGACGGCCAGGGCATAGGGCAGCCTGGGCAGCGCAAGTTCCTGCTGCATATCCAGATAGCCGCTTTTCGTCAGTTTCTCGATGGCCTTCTTCTTCGCCAGGGCCTGCTCCCCTACGGTAAAGGCCGGGTCGATATCGTCGATGAACAGGGAAATCCCGTACAGTTCGCTGAAACTCACCTGTACCCGGACCAGCACGGTGATGCCGGCCCGGAGTTCCTGTCCCGTCGTATCCTCGAAAAAGACCTTCAGCTGGGGGTACTGCCATTTCCAGATCATCGCCCGGATGTCCGCCACCTGCTTCCCGTCCACGCTCTGGGACAGGTTCAGGTAGCAGTGGCCATTGGCCCTGGGACTCCAGGAGCTGATCTCGCCCTTTACCCAATACCGGTCGGGGAAGGCGTCCTCGACCCCTTCCTTCACCCTGGCGAGCAGCTCAGACAACTCCAGGTAATCCCTTGCCACGGTTTTATTTCGCACGGGCATACACCTGGATGGGGCAGCCGGTGAAGTCGAAATGCTCGCGGAGCTTGTTCTCCAGGAACCGCTTGTACGGGTCCTTCACCCACTGGGGCAGGTTGCAGAAGAAAGCGAACTGCGGCGTGCGCGTAGGAAGCTGCGTGGCGTACTTGATCTTGATATACTTCCCCTTCCAGGCCGGCGGCGGATAGTTCTCGATCTCGGGAAGCATCGCGTCGTTCAGCTCGGATGTGGGGATGCGGCGCTTCATGTTCTCCGCCACGTGGGCGGCGGCATTCAGCACCTCCAGGATGCGCTGCTTGTTGATCACGGACGTGAACACGATCGGAATGTCGTTGAACGGAGCCAGGCGGGACTTCAGGGCCACGATGTAGTCGCGCATCGTGTTGGACTCCTTCTCGAAGAGGTCCCACTTGTTCACGACGATGACGCAGCCCTTGCGGTTCTTCTGGATGATGTTGAAGATGTTCATGTCCTGCGCCTCCATGCCCAGCGTGGCGTCGATCATGAGGATGCACACGTCCGAATGCTCGATCGTGCGCATGGCCCGGAGGACGGAATAGAATTCCAGGTCCTCGGTGACCTTCGCCCGCTTGCGCATGCCGGCGGTGTCCACCAGCATGAACTCGTGACCGAACTTGTTATAGTAAGTGGATATGGAGTCGCGCGTGGTGCCGGCAACCGGCGTAACGATGTTCCGTTCTTCGCCCAGAAGGGCATTCGTCAGCGAGGACTTGCCCACGTTCGGACGTCCCACGATGGCGATGTGCGGGATGTCGGAGTGGTCTTCCTCCTCCGCCGACTCCTCCGGAAGCACGCGGACGATCTCGTCCAGGAGGTCCCCCGTGCCGGAACCGTTGGCTGCGGAAATGCTCCACACCTCGCCGAGTCCCAGCCCGTAAAAGTCGTACGCGTCGTACATCTTCTCGCCGGAATCGACCTTGTTCACGCACAGGACGACGGGTTTCTTCGACCGGCGGAGCAGGTCCGCGATCTCCTCGTCGTAGTCGGTGATGCCGGTTGCGGCCTCGCACATGAACAGGACCACGTCGGCCTCTTCCACGGCGATGACCACCTGGCGCCGGATGGCGTCTTCGAAGACGTCGTCCGAATTGGAGGTGTAGCCGCCGGTGTCCACCACCGAGAACTCGGTCCCGCACCACTCGCACTTGCCGTAGTGCCGGTCCCGGGTCACGCCGGCGGTCTCGTCGACGATGGCCTGGCGCATGCCCACCAGGCGGTTGAATAAGGTGGACTTGCCCACGTTCGGCCGTCCCACGATTGCAACTAGTGCCATAATCTACTTTTTTTCGTATGGATACAAAGCGCAGCCGGAGCAGGCATCACTGTATGTTCCGGTGCAGCCTTTCTTCCCCTTCCGGGATCTCAGCAGTTCCATCTCCTCCTGCTTCGCGCACTTGATGCCCAGCTTCCGCATCTCGGGATTGGAAGATATCTCCCCGTCCGGGAAAGGACGGTGGAAAAAGAAGATATTCACCCCGAGCAGCAGCACGGCGAGCCCCACGAAGACGATGGCGGCGAGGAACACTTTCATCAGAGCGGGAATTCGGAAGAGATGGGTTCATAATTGTACACCCTCAGGATCATCCGGGCGAAGGTTTCGGCCAGGGAGACCACGCGGATCTTGCCCTGGAGGGCCTTCTTCTCGGGATTCAGGGGGATGGTATCGGTCACGTACACCTCGGACAGGGCGGAGGCGTCGATCCGCTCGTAGGCGGGACCGGACAGGACGGCGTGCGTGGCAAAGGCCCGGACGCTGCGGGCGCCCCGTTTCACCAGCTCGTTCGCCGCGGCGGTCAGGGTGCCGGCGGTGTCGATGATGTCGTCGATGATCACGATGTCACGGCCTTCCACCTCGCCGATGGGGACGATGCGCTCCACCACGTTGGCCTTCGCACGGGTCTTGTGGCAGATGACCACCGGGCAGTGCAGGTTCTTCGCATAGGCGTTGGCGCGTTTCGCGCCGCCCATGTCGGGAGCGGCGATCGTGAAGCGTTCCGGGTCGGCCTTCTGCATCTTCCGGAGGATGTCCAGGAAGTCGTAGCTCGCGTACAGGTGATTCACCGGCAGGTCGAAGAAACCCTGGATCTGGTCCGCATGGAGGTCGCAGGTCATCAGAGCGTCCGTGCCGGCCGTCTTGAGCATGTTGGCCACCAGCTTGGCGCCGATGGACACGCGCGGCTTGTCCTTGCGGTCCTGGCGGGCCCATCCGAAATACGGGAGGACGGCGATCACCTTGTTGGCGGAAGCACGCTTCGCCGCATCGATGGTCAGCAGGAGCTCCATCAGGTTGTCCGTAGGAGGGAAGGTGGACTGGAGGATGAAGCAGGTGGCGCCGCGCACGCTTTCCGCGAAGAAAGGCACGAACTCGCCATCGCTGAAGTGGGTAACCTCGAGCGGACCGAGCACTACGTCCGGTTCGTCCGGACTTTTCATCCGGTTCATGGCCGCAACCACCTTTTCGGCGAAATACCGGGTGGCTTCACAGGTGAAAATGGCCATCCTGTGCTTGTGAACGTCGTTTATCATAAGCTTTGAAGTACGGTTCCAATGTAATCGATGATCGCGTCCTTTCCCTGCCCGCTCACCGAGGAGCTCACGAACACCGGCGGTAGTTCCTCCCACTCCTCCAGCAGGCGCGCCTTGTTCTTCTCCACCTGGGCGGAAGTGACGGTGGTCCCCTGCTTGTCCGCCTTGGTGAAGATGAGTCCGAAGGGAATCCCCTTCTCCCCCAGCTCGGCGATGAAACGGAGGTCCACCTCCTGCATGTCATGACGGGAGTCCAGCAGCACGAAGAGCATCACCAGCTCCTCCGACCGGTTGATGTAGTCCCAGATGATGTGGCGGAGCTTGGCGCGTTCCTTGTCCGGCAGACGGGCGTACCCGTAGCCCGGAAGGTCCACGAGATACCATTTGTCATTGATCAGGAAATGGTTCACCAGCTGGGTCTTACCCGGGGTCTGGGAGGTCTTGGCCAGCTTGGACTGGCCGGTAAGGGTGTTGATGAGGGAGGACTTGCCCACGTTCGAGCGCCCGATGAAAGCGAATTCCGGCAACTTCCGTGCGGGCTTCTGTTCCACCTTCGTGCTGCTGCCGGAAAATATGGCTGTCTTGATTTTCATGGGTCGCTCCCTGATTTCCGGCACAAAGATAGGAAATTATTTCGACAATTTGGGGTATCGGACCGTGAAACAGGCGCCGCCCAGCGAGAAAGATTTCGAATAGGAAATCTCGCCCCCGCAACGGTCGATGATGTTGCGGCAGATGGCGAGCCCGAGACCCGTTCCGTGCGACTTTGTGGTGAAGTCCGGCGTGAACAGTTTCCCGCGGTTCTCCTCCTTGACGCCGGGGCCGTTGTCCTCCACGACGATGTCGTAGAAACCGTCCCGGCCGGAGTTCCGGAGAGAGACGACCACCTGCCCGTTCTCGCGGCCGTCCAGGGCCTGGATGGCGTTCGTAATCAGGTTCACGAGCACCCGCGTGAGCTGCGGCTTCGGGCCAGAGACGACGGCGCCCTCCAGTCCGTAATAGGTCAGGGACACGTCGTCCCGCGCATCGAACATCTGCACTTCCTCCCGGACCAGGGCGTCCAGGTCGATGCGTACGGGCTCCTCGGAGTACAGTTTGGCGAACGTGGAGAATTCCGTGGCGGTATCGGCCAGGATGTCGATATGCTCGAGGACGGCGGACGACACCTCGTCGAACTTGTCCTCCCAGGCGGGATTGCCCGACTGCTTCATCCGGATGAGCATCTGGAGCTTGAGCTTGATCGGGGTGAGCGGATTCTTGATCTCGTGCGCCACCTGGCGGGCCATCGCGCTCCAGGCCTTGTCGCGCTCGGCCTGGGCCAGCTGCCGGGTGGAATCCGACAGGTCGTGCACCATCAGGTTGTAGGCCCTGACCAGGGAGGAAAGCTCGTCGTCCTGGTCATAGACGATGTATTCGAGGTGGTCCACGTCGGACACCTTCATCTTGCGGCCCATCTCGCTGAGCGGCCGGAACATCCTGCCGATCACCTCCTCCGTCACCACCCGGGTGATCATCAGCAGAAGCAGGAAGACCGTGAGGATGGAGGCGATGTGCACCAGGGCCTCATCTTCGAAGTCATAGCTCTGTTCGGTGTACGGAGTGGAGGCAATCGCGACCATCTCGCCGGCGGCATTGATGATGGGCGCATACAGGGCATAATACCTGCGATTGCCCAGCCGTTCCCGCTGGATGCTGAACCGTCTGTGCGCCAGCACGATACTATAGTACGCATCCTCGGCGATCCGGCAGCCCGCCACCTTCCGGTCGTAGATTTCCGGAGTGGTGGACAGAACCATCCGGCCGTCGGGCGTGAACAGGGTGATGTCGCATTTGAGGTCGTTGCCGGCATCCTCCACCGCCGCCTTCGCGGCCTGGGAACGGAGGTCGTCGCCGGTCACCGCCCCGCGCAGGCTTCCCTGCAGCATCGACTGGAGCGCCGTGATTCGGGAGGTCATGATGTTCTGCAGGTCGGCGTTGTTGCGGCGGTACACGAAGTACACGCTGAATGCAGCCATCGCCACGAGGGTGATGATGAGGGACACATACAGCACGACGCTGATCCTCGTCCGGTAATAGTGCCGCTCGCCCGCCCGCTGGCGCCGGAAACGGAAACCAGCCAGGCTGGCCAGCAGATAGGCCACGAGCGCGAAAAGGACCCCCTCCACGATATAGTTCAGCCATTCGGTCTTCGCCCGGGACACCACGATCATCTCGTCATCGGAGATGTTCTGCACGAAATGCATGTAGTCCTCCAGCACCAGGTGCCCGTTCGGATGGTCGGTCACCAGGTTCCCGAGGCGGTCGGAGACCAGGGTGGGATAGGCGAAATCGCCCTTGTAGATGACCAGCCGGTTGGAAACGTACTTCGCGTAGGAATAGGCGGGCGGCAGGACGACCCGGCCGGGCTCGGAAACGCCCAGCAGGCTCAGGTAGCCGCGGTCCTCGCGGTTGGATTTGGGCTCCACCAGGACCAGGACGGAGGAAGCGCCGTAATCGGGGGTATAATAGGAGAACAGGCCCGAATAGCGGGCGCGGCCGTTCGTTCCGGGGCTGTAGAAGAAATGCGAATTCTCCGCCAGGCGCACGCCGCTGCGGATCCGCTCGTTGAACAGGTCGTCCATCGCCGAAGACGGCGTAGGAATGACGGCAGATATGTCGTAATCCTGCGACAGCCGGTTCATGTAGGAATTCACCAGCCGGCCCCGGATCATCTCGTGACTGTTCTCCAGCACGGAGAGGGTGCCGATCACCGGATCCGCGGCGATGGAGGCTTCCACGGCGCGGAGCTGGATTTCCAGGGAGATGTCCCGGTCCATCGCCAGGCGGTTCGCCCATACTTCCACCCGGTTCTCCTCCTTATGGAAGCCCAGGAGCGAAGACACGAACACGAAATACGCCGCCGTAAGCACCGCGAAGATGAGACGTCCCGTGCGCGAGAACACATTGTACCTGAGTCCGACCAGATCCCTGAGCAGCGGCGAAAGCAGATGGAGCAGCAGCGGAATGGTGAGAGCCAGCGCCAGGAAAGACGCGTACACCACCGCCGTATAGCCATCCAGCAGGCTTACCTTGAACAGTTCCAGGCAGATGCCCGAGTTGAAGACGATGCTCCGGAAGGTAATGTGGATATGGATGCAGATAAACGCGATCCCAGCCAGCAGCAGGGCCGCGACAGAAGCTTTGACCACCTTTGAAACGCCGTCCTGGAAAAGGCGCAGGAGAGCCCGTCGCACCACGTACAGGTCCAGGACCACCATCGTGAACAGGAGGTTCAGGATGACGACGGCTCCCAGCGAATAGCGGAAAGCCCCGTCGGCATACAGCAACGGGGAGAACAGTTGGGAAACCGGGCCCAGGCCGCGGCCGTAGAAGTACAGGCCGGCCAGGAAGAGCCCCTGCACCGCGATGGCGATTCCCGCCGCTCCCAGAGTCGTATGGGCCGACAGGACGGCCAGCGTACCTGCCAGGAACAGCAGGATACCCAGCCAGAACAGCAGGGAATTATGCCTCTCCGGTTCGGAGGCGTTCTCGGATGTGATCTTGAAAAGCGGCGTCCCATAGATTTCCACGGGGACGCCGATGCTTCCTGTCAGGGGCTGGACCGAATACCGGTCGCCGAGGTGCAAGCGGGGATTGATGCCGTTGAAGGAACTGGATTTCAATTCATTGACCAGTTCCAGGCCGGAGATGACGGTCAGGTCCCCTTCCCGGACGGAGCGGGCCAGGTACCATTTCGGACCGTAATTGACGAATGTGAACGTTTCCGTCAGCTGTGCAAGCGGGGAGACCGATTCCCCCCGGCCGTCGCCCAGCCGCTGCACGACCGTGCGGCCGCGGATGTCGTCGTTCCGGAGGGGGAACTGGTGGGCCCACGACTGGAGCGTGTCTTCCCGGTAACGGTACACGACCATGTCTTCCGGCAGTCCCTCCAGACGCAGCCAGGAGTCCGGATCGGCCTCCAGCGCACGCCGGACGTAGCTTTCCAGTACGTCCACCCGCCGTTCCACCCGCTTTCCGAGGTCACTGGCCGCGGAGGCGGTGTCCGGATGCGACCGGGTGGTCAGGAGGGAGGCCACGATGAGCACCAGGGCGACGGACAGTACCGCCACTCCGGACCACAGCCGTATGCGCAACGCCTTACTCATGATGATAGGGCTCCCCCTTCAGGATCGTGAAAGCCCGGTACAGCTGTTCTGCAAAAATCGTTCTCACCATCTGGTGGGAGAACGTCATCCGGGAGAGGGAAACCAGGGACTCTGCCCGGTCGTACACTTTCTGCGAAAAGCCGTACGCCCCGCCTACGACGAAGACCAGTCCCTTCCCGCCCCGGGCGAGTTGCCGGCCGATCCAGTCGGCCCATTCCACGGAGCGGTATTCCTTTCCGCGTTCGTCCAGGAGAACCACCGTATCGCCGGGAGCCACCTGTTTCAGGACCAGCTCGCCCTCCTTCTCCCTGATCTGCTCCTGCGAGAGAGCCGATGCGTTCTTCAGCTGGGGAATCTCCACCAGGGAGAAAGGGACGTAGTGCCGGAGCCGGGAAACATACAGTTCCAGGCCCTCTTTCACCCAGGGAACGTCGGTCTTCCCCACCGTGACGAGTTTCACTTCCATCTTGGTCACAAAGATAATCTTTCGGCGCGGTATTTGCAAGAAACGGAAGCCGATGAAACGGTTCTTGACCACGGTTGCGGCAATCCTGCTGCTCTCCCTTTCGGGGCTTTCCGCCCAGGACAAAGGCTACGATGTCTTCGTCCCCATCGGCAAATACATAGCCCAGGGAGATGCCGCCAGCCTCTCCGCCTGGTTCTCCGACAACCTGGAGGTCTCCATCATCTCTTCCACCCGCAACTGCTCCAAGACCCAGGCCCGCCAGATCGTCAAGACTTTCTTTGAGGCCTATACCCCCCGCTCCTTCACCATCTCCCACAGGGCCTCCCGGGCCAACATGAAATACGCCCTGGGCCAGATGAACGCGGGCGGCGAGGTGTTCATCGTCACCATCTTCGTTTCCTCCAAGGCCGACGGAACCTATCAGATCCAGCAGCTCAAGATCGACCGCCAGACGGAGGTTTATTAACAAAATTTGCAGAAAACCAGGCAAATCGCTATTTTTGCGGACTGAACCGCGAAATAACGATTAACTCATTTTCATATGGCAACAACAGCTGATCTCAAGAACGGAATGTACATCATGTTCAATGGCAAACCCTGCGTCGTGGTGTATTTCCAGCACGTGAAACCCGGCAAGGGACCCGCCTTCGTCAAGACGAAGCTCCGCAACCTTGAAAACGGCCGTATCCTCGAAAACACCTTCACCGCAGGCGTCAAGCTCGACACCATCAGTGTAGAACGTCGTCCCTACCAGTATCTTTACGATGATGGCGAGGCTTTCAACTTCATGCACGAAGAGACCTACGAGCAGATCACCCTTCCCCACGACGTCGTTGAAAACGCCGACCTCATGAAGGAAGGCCAGCGCGTGGAGATGATGTTCCTCACCGAACCCGAAGAGCGCTGCCTCACCTGCGAGCTTCCCACCTACGTGACCCTCGAAGTCACCTACAGCGAACCCGCCGTGAAGGGCAACACCGCCTCCACCTCCGCCCTGAAGGAGGTCACCCTGGAGACCGGCGCCAAGATCATGGTCCCGCTTTTCATCGAGACCGGCGAAGTCATCACCGTGAACACCACCGACCGCTCCTACGGCCAGCGCGTGAAGTAAGACATCTCCCCGGAGAACGGAAACCGGCCCCGAAACTGGGGCCGGTTTTTTCGTGTTTCCGGATGCTGTCTAGATCACGTAATCCTCGATGTCCTTCGCACTCACGGGGTTTCCGCCCAGGATCAGGAGGCGTTCCACGACGTTTCGGAGTTCGCGGATGTTGCCGGTCCAGGATTTCTGCACGAGCAGGTCCACGGCCTCCTGCGAGAACTCCTTCCGGGGCATCGCGGTCTCGGAGCAGATCTGGTCCAGGAAGTGGTTGATCAGCAGAGGGATGTCGTCCTTGCGTTCGTCCAGGGTAGGGACCTTGATGACGATGACGCTGAGACGGTGATAAAGGTCTTCGCGGAAAGTGCCCTTCTTGATTTCCTCGGCGAGGTTCTTGTTCGTTGCGGAAACCACCCGGACGTTCACGGTGATGTCCTTGTCGGAGCCCACGCGGGAGATCTTGCGTTCCTGAAGGACCCGGAGGACCTTGGCCTGGGCGGCGAGGGACATGTCTCCGATCTCGTCCAGGAAGAGGGTGCCGCCGTCGGCCTGCTCGAACTTCCCCTTGTGCTGCTTGATGGCCGACGTGAATGATCCCTTCTCGTGGCCGAAGAGCTCGCTTTCAATGAGTTCCGACGGAATGGCGGCGCAGTTCACCTCCACGTACGGCATCATGGACCTTTGCGAAAGCTGGTGGAGGCTCCGGGCGACGAGTTCCTTTCCGGACCCGTTGGGGCCGCAGATCAGGACGCTGGCGTCGGTGGGGGCCACCTTGTCGATCATCTCGCGGATATGGCGGATGCCCTCGGACTGGCCTACCATCTCCTGCCCGTACACCTTTTTCTTGAGGATCTTCGTCTGGGTGACGAGGTTCGCCTTGTCGGTGGCGTTCTTGATGGTGATGAGGATGCGGTTCAGGTCCAGCGGCTTGCCGATGAAATCGAAGGCGCCGTCCTTGATGCACTTCACGGCGGTGTCGATGTCGGCGTGTCCGGAAATCATGATGACCGGCGTTTCCACACCGTCCTCCACCAGTTTCTGCAGCACCTCCGTCCCGTCCATGCCGGGCATCTTGATGTCACAGAATATCGCATCGTATTTCTCCTTCTCCGCCATCTCGCAGGCGGAGGCCCCGTTTTCGGCCGTGTCCACCTGGTAGCCTTCCATCTCCAGAATCTCCTTCAGGGAGTTGCGGATGGAGCGTTCGTCGTCAACAATCAGAATCTTCATGGTTGCGCATCTTTTGTGCAAATATCGGACTTTTTTTCTATTTTTGTAACCTTGACAGATGAAAGATATGAACGTTCCGGACATCATCATTGCCGTCGACGGCTTCTCGGCCACCGGCAAGAGCACCTTCGCCAAGATGGTCGCGAAGGAATTCGGTTTCCTATACCTGGACAGCGGCGCGATGTACCGCGGCGTCACCCTTTTCGCGATGGAGGAGGGCATGGTCGCGGAGGACGGCACCATCGACGAAGCGGCCCTGAAGCCCGTCGTGGAGGGGCTGGACCTGCATTTCCGCAATGACGACGGCGCCACGCGCCTGTACCTCGGCGACCGCTGCATCGAGACGGAGATCCGCACCCTCGCGGTCTCGTCCCACGTAAGCCCGGTGTCCGCGATCCCGTTCGTCCGCAAGTACGTGGACCGCAAGCTCCGCGCATTCTCCGAGGGCGGACGCGTGATCATGGACGGCCGCGACATCGGAACGACCGTATTCCCGAACGCCGAGCTGAAGGTCTTCATGGTGGCCGACGAGCAGGTCCGCGCCCAGCGCCGCTACGACGAGATGGTGGCCAAGGGAGATACTCCCGTCTTCGAAGACATCGTCAAGAACCTCGCGGAACGCGACTATATCGATTCCCATCGCGAAACCTCGCCTCTCCGCCAGCCGGAGGATGCCTATGTGATGGACAACACCCACATGACCCTCCACGAGGAGCTGGTGTGGGTACTGGGCGTGATCCAGGGCAAGTTCGGCATCCTCGAGGCGCCGGCCCTGCAATGGTAAGCGTCGAAATCGACCCCGGCTCCGGTTTCTGCGGGGGCGTCATCCGCGCCATTTCCCAAGCGGAGCGTTTCCTCGACGGACGGGACCACCTCTATTCCCTCGGTGCCATCGTGCACAACGAAGCCGAGCTCGACCGCCTGGGAGCGGAAGGGCTCCGGCCCGTCGATTCCGCCGCCGACGTCCCTGCCGGGGAAACCGTCCTCATCCGGGCCCACGGAGAGCCTCCCTCCACCTATGCCGAGGCACGCCGCCGCGGCCTCACGGTCATCGACTGCACCTGCCCCGTCGTGCTGCAGCTCCAGCGGCGGATCCGCGAGGCCTATGTCCGCCTGCACGAGGACGGCCAGCGGGGCATCCTGATCATCTTCGGGAAAATCGGCCATGCCGAGGTCCTGGGCCTGCTGGGCCAGGTGGACGGGGACGCCATCGTGGTGGAGAACCTGTCCATGCTGGAGGAGGTCCTCCCCTCCCTCGACTTCTCCCAGCCCGTGGAGATATTCTCCCAGACCACGAAAAGTCCTTCGGAATACGCGGAAATCTGCGCCCGGATCCAGTCCCTCGGATCCCGGGTGACGGTCCACGATACCATTTGCGCGCAGGTGGCGAACCGGCACGAACATCTGGAAGCCTTCGCCCGTACGCACGACCTGATCCTGTTCGTCGCCGGAGAGACCAGTTCCAACGGCAAGGTCCTGTTCGAACTGTGCCGCAGCGCGAACCCGCGCACCTACCGCATCGGATCCATGGACGACATCGACCCCGACTGGATCCGTGACGGAGACCGCGTCGGTATCTGTGGAGCCACCTCCACGCCGAAATGGCTGCTGGAACAGGTGGCCGGGGCCGTACGGAAGATATAAAACAACAGAGGCGGGTCTTTCGACTCGCCTTTATTGTACCTTATTAACTAAACCAACTTAAAAACTAACCGGCTTAGTATAATACAAGCGGTGTGCCAAACTATTCGGCGGGAACTTCTTTTTCGGAAGATTCCGCAGCCCTGGCGGCTTCGGCCGCAGCGCGGGCGGCGTCCGCCTCCGCTTCGCGGCGCGCGCGCTCCACGCTGACGGATCGCTTGAGCCGGAACCCGGAACCGAGGTATTTGGTGCGGACGTCTTCGTCGGCGGCAAGCTCCTCCGGCGTACCTTCCTGAAGGATGGTCCCTTCATACAGGAGGTAGGCACGGTCCGTGATGGCGAGGGTCTCGCCGACGTTATGGTCGGTGATGATGACGCCGATGTTCCGGTATTTGAGCTTGGCGATGATGTACTGGATGTCCTCCACGGCGATCGGGTCCACACCGGCGAACGGTTCGTCCAGGAGGATGAACTTCGGATCCACGGCGAGCGCGCGGGCGATCTCGCAGCGGCGGCGCTCACCGCCGGAGAGCTGGATGCCCAGGGACTTGCGGACCTTGGAGAGGTTGAATTCGTCGATGAGCCGTTCCAGGCGCTCCTCCCGCTCCGCGCGGGTCATCCTGGTCATCTCCATCACGGACAGGATATTGTCCTCCACGGACATCTTCCGGAAAACGGAGGCTTCCTGCGGCAGGTAGCCGACGCCCTTCTGGGAGCGCTTGTACATCGGCAGGTTGGTGAGTTCCTCGTCGTCGATGAAGATGCGGCCCTCGTTCGGGACGATCTGGCCGGTGATCATATAGAAACTGGTGGTCTTGCCGGCGCCGTTCGGGCCCAGGAAACCGACGATTTCGCCCTGGTTCACTTCCATGGACACGCCCTTCACGACCGTGCGGACGCCGTATTTCTTCACAAGGTTTTCTGCGCGTAACTTCATAGGCTGCTATTTGGTATCGAGGCCGAGGTCGGCCACGATCGCTCTGACTTCAGGGTTCTGTTCCATCAATGCCCGGGCTTTCTCCTCGGGCATGTAGGGAATCTTCTCGCCGGTCTCTTCCTCCGGAACGTCGTCCACGTGGAGATTCACCTTCACGCAGGAAAGCAGTTCCCGGAAGGAATTCTCCAGCTCACGGAGCAGCTTGTCTTCGATCCACTGCTTCTGGGCGGCATTCGAGACGGAGAAGAAAACGGACTTCACGCCATTTTCCTCCACGATCCGGAGCTTGGACTGGGCAAGGGCGTTCGCGAGACGGGGACGCGAGGCATATTTCCCCGACAGGGTCTTCCACTTATCGAGGATGGCCTCTTCGTCCGGAAGGGCATCGACCACCTGCACCGGGGCTTCCTCCGCCGGCTTCTCCTCCTTCTCCTCCAGGATGGCGGTCATCGAAAGGGCCGATCCGGTTTTCGGCGTACGCCGCCTGCGTTCGGGCGCCTGGACGGCGGTCGGTTCCGCCGGGGTCTCCGGCACCGGTTTCGGCGCGACAGCCGTCTTGTCGGCAGGCGCGGGAGCCGTGACAGGGGCAGGTTCCACCGCGGGTGCCGGCTTCACGGCCGGAGCCGGTTTTGCGGCAGGAGCAGGCTTCGCGGCGGGCGCTGCCTGCGGAACAGCCTGATTCCCGGTCAGGAAGGCCAGTTTCATCAAGGCGAACTCGATGTGGAGACGGGGATTCACGGCCGCCTTGTAACCGGCTTCGCAGGCAGTGGTAACGTTCAAGGCCTCGTAGAGGAACTGCAGGGAGCACTTCTCCGCCTGCTCACGGTAACGCTTCTTCAGCGAATCCGGGAGCTGCAGCAAGGCGTCCAGTCCGGCGGTGCGGGCGACGACCAGATCGCGGAAATGCGTGCTCAGGGCCGCCACGAAATGCAGGGCGTTGAAGCCCTTGGCAAGCACCTCGTCAAAAGTCTTCAAGGCCGCACCGTAGTCACCGGCGAGGAAATCCTCCACCATGGAGAAACTGTATTCGTAGTCCAGGACGTTCAGGTTACGGATCACGTCCTCGTACCGGATTTCGGTGCCGCAGAAGGCGACGGTCTGGTCGAAGATCGTGAGGGCATCCCGCATCGCGCCGTCGGCCTTGGAGGCGATGACGTGGAGGGATTCGTCGTCGATGGTGACACCCTCCCTGGAGGCGATGCCGCGGAGGTTCTTCACCATGTCCGCAATGCCGATGCGGTTGAAGTCGTATGTCTGGCAGCGGGACAGGATCGTGGGCAGGATCTTGTGCTTCTCGGTGGTCGCCAGGATGAAGATGGCATGTGCCGGCGGCTCCTCCAGCGTCTTGAGGAAGGCATTGAAGGCAGCCTGCGAAAGCATGTGGACCTCGTCGATGATGTACACGCTGTACTTTCCCACCTGCGGCGGCACCTGAACCTTTTCCATCAGGGCCTTGATGTCCTCCACGCTGTTGTTGGACGCGGCGTCCAGCTCATGGATGCAGTAGGAGCGACCCTCCTGGAAAGAAACGCACGACTCGCACTGTCCGCACGGCTCCATGTCCGGCCCGGGATGGGCGCAGTTGATCATTTTCGCGAAAATGCGCGCCGTGGTGGTCTTTCCCACCCCGCGCGGGCCGCAGAAAAGATAGGCGTGGGCGAGCTGCCCCCGCTTGATGGAGTTCGACAGGGTCCGGGCGATGACATCCTGGCCCAGCAGGGTCTCGAAGGAGTCCGGCCTGTATTTGCGTGCCGATACGATATACTGACTCATAGCTTACAAAGATAAGAATTCTTTTGAAAAAATGGGCCGGAACATTATATTTGCAGCATGAAGCGATTGACTGTCATCCTGGCCGTGCTCTGGATCTGCACCGCCGCACTGGCCCAGCAGGGCAAAGTGACCACCCGCAAATACAAGTTCTCCGACTTCACCGACAAGATCACCAAGGTGGTGATGAGCGGAGGAGAAGTCCTCGACGCCGCCCTGCGGCAGGAAGTCGTGGACCGGTGGACCGCATCCCCCTTCGAGTTCTGCTCCCTGGACGAATACGAGACGCTGAAGGGATCGGACGCCTACTATTTCCTGCTGGTGACATCCGGCCGTGCAAAAGGCGAAGAAGCGCCCATGGTCCGGTTCCTCACGCTGGAGAAAGGCGGTGCCGAAACCGGCGAGAAAGCCGTCCTCCGCACGGAGGTCCTTTCCCTTCCCCTGTGTCCGGTGGAAGGCAGCGACGGCCGCGAACTGGTGTTCCTGCCGGCCCTGGTGAAGGGGATCCAGGACTTCACCCTCCGGGCGATGGAATCCGAGAAGGTCGCCTATCTCGGTTCCGGCTGGTTCAACGACAATTACGACCGGAAAGGCCGCATCAAGCGCATTTACCTGGCCGTGGAGGACCTCTTTGAAGGGGTCTCCGCCAAGGACCGGGACAAGTATCTGGACGAAGACATCATCCTTTGCGAGGCCGACGAAGCCGACAAGGTCTATACCGACCGCACCTTCAACACCCTGGTGAGTTACACCGTGTCCGCCGGCACCTGGAGCTACCAGATGCTCTTCGAGGCCGATACCGACACACTGTTCTATCTCCGGAAACACAAGGTTTCCGCCCGTTCCGGCGCCGGCTTCACCGTCGACGACCTGAAGCGGATGGCCAGGAAACGGTAATGCGCAGCGGGACGGCACCCTCCGGACTGCGCTACGCCGTCCGGCGAAGCGGCTCCTCCGTGGGTTATTGCGCCCTGAGCATCCGCTGCGGAACGCGGGACGAAGCCGGCTTCCCGGGTGGCATCGCCCACTTTGCCGAACATACCATCTTCCGCGGCACGAAGCGGAAAAGCGCCTCTGTCATAAACAGTTATCTGGACCGCCTGGGCGGCGAGCTGAACGCCTACACCACCAAGGAAGAGATCGTCATCCACGCCACGGTCCTGAAAGAGGACCTGGGCAAGGCCGCCCGCCTGCTGTTCGAACTCGCGACGCAGGCCACCTTCCCCGACGCCGAAATCGAGACCGAGCGCGGCGTGGTGCTGGACGAAATCATCTCCTACAAGGACAATCCCTACGAGGACGTTTACGACCGGTTCGAGGGCATGCTCTTCGACGGTCATCCCCTGGGGAAGCCCATCCTGGGAACCGCCGCTACCGTGAAACGCATCACCCCAGATGACCTCCGCCGTTTCGTCCGGACCTTTTTCGTCCCGGAGAGGATGGCCTTCACCCTGGTCGCCGACATCGACGAGAAGATCCTGGAAAAGAGGGCCTTGGCACTGGTAGAGAAGGTTTTCGGGGACGAGGGCCCGGGACAATCCGGGGAAGAGCGACAGTCCCTCCCCTCCCTGGAGCCCCTCCCTCCCTTTTCCAAGACTGTGGACAAGCGGCATCATGAGGTGAACGCCGTCCTCGGCAGCCGCGCCCCGTCCCTGTACGACCAGAAGGACCGGATTACGGCGGCCCTGCTCTGCAATATCCTGGGCGGGCCGGGGTCGAACTCCCTGCTCGGCCGCGAGTTGCGGGAAAAGCACGGATGGGTGTACAACGTGGAATGCACCTACACCCAGTACGCCGAAACCGGCAGCGTCGCCATCAGTTTCGGCTGTGACAAGCCCAACCTCGAGCGCTGCATCGCCGGCATCGACCGCATTCTCCGGCGCCTTCAGGAAGAGCCCCTCTCCGCCCGTACCCTGAAAGCGGCCAGGAAACAGCTCCTCGGACAGCTTGCCATCGCCTCCGACAACGGTGAGGCGCAGTGCCTGTCCATGGGCAAGAGCCTCCTCGCCTGGGGCAGGATCGACACCTGCGCAGAAACCCGCGCCCGCATCGAGGCCGTCACGCCGGAAGCCCTTCAGGAGATGGCCCACCGGCTGTTCGCCCCGGACGTCCTTTCCCGGCTGATCTATCTGTAATCATTTAACAGTCAACGCATATGAAAGCAACGAAAACCATCAATCCCCACAGATTCTCCCTGGGCAAGGCCACCTGGATCTCCCTCGGAGTCACGACCCTGGTCATCATCCTGATGGCGTCCTGCTGCACTACCATCGACTCGGCGGCAGTGGGCATCAAGTTCAAGAAATGGTCTTCCAACGCCGAGCTCCGCGGCGGCGTGGAAGGGACCTGCCGCGGATGGGTCTGGTACAACCCCATCACCGAAAGCATCTTCGAGTATCCCACTTATATCCAGCGCGTTACCTACGAACCCTTCACGGTGAACCCCAAGGATGCCGCCATCTTCTCCATGACCCCTACCCTCGCCTACCAAATCGACGAGAACAAGGCCGTGGACATCTTCGTGAAGTACCGCAAGCCGGTGCGCGAACTGGAGATGGGCTACATAAACACCTGTATCTTCGAAGCTTACCGCACCTGCGCGAACAACTACACCTCCGATGAACTCATGGCCAACCGCGCGAAGTTCGAGACCGAGGTCCGCGCCCGCCTGGACGAGTCCATGAACCGGGAAGGCTTCATCGTCCGCGAATTCACGACGAAGATCGACCCGCCGGCATCCCTGACCGAAGCCATCAACGCCAAGAACGAGGCCGTCCAGAACGCCCTCAAGGCCGAGAACAAAGTGAAGGAAGCCGAGGCCGAGGCGAAGATCGCCATCGCCAAGGCGAAAGGTGAGGCCGAAGCCCAGAAGATCCAGGGCGACGGTGAGGCTTACTACAACCGCGTGGTCGCCGCCTCCCTCAACGCCCTGCTCGTCCAGCAGTACGCCATTGAAAAATGGAACGGCGAGCTCCCGACCTACAACGGGTCGAACGCCCTGCCGTTCATCAATCTGAGCAAATAGGACCGGTCTGTACGACTACCCGATCTGAGCGCCGTTGGCAACCACTTCCTGCGGCGTGATGAAGCGCATCTTGCCGTCGCCCTGCTTCGCCATCAGGATCATGCCCTTGGACTCGATTCCCCGGATGGTACGCGGGGCGAGGTTCGCCAGGATGCAGATCTGCTTGCCCAGCATGTCTTCGGGGCTGTAGTACTCAGCGATGCCGGACACGATGGTACGGGTGTCGATACCCGTGTCGATGGTGAGTTTCAGGAGCTTGTCGGTCTTGGGGACACGTTCTGCCGCGAGGACCGTGGCAGTGCGGATATCCATGGCGCCGAACTGGTCGAAGGTCACTTCGGCCTTCTGCGGCTCCACCTTCTTCGCAGCCTCTTCCGCGGCCTTGGCGGCCTCGGCGGCTTCCCGCTCGGCCTTGATGGCCGCGAGGCGGGCGATCTGGGCGTCCACGACGCTGTCTTCGATCTTCTGGAACAGCAGGACGGCTTCGCCGAGGGCGTGACCGGCCGGCAGGAGTTCCGGCGCGCCGAGCATCGGCCAGCTCAGGACGATGCCTTCGGAAGGCACTGACCCCGTATGCAGCGCCTTCCCCTCTCCGGGCTTGTAGAAGTTCACGGTGGGGACACCCTCACCGGCGCGATGGTCGGTACCGGCGTCGATGCCCACGCGGAGGATGCTCCGGAGCTTCTCCGCACTGAACGGGGTAAAGGGCTCGAAAGCGATGGCGAGGTCCGCGCAGATCTGCAGGCAGGTGTACAGGATGGAGGCCGTACGGTCCAGGTCTTCCTTCGCCACCTTCCAGGGCTCCATGTCGGAGATGTACTTGTTGCCGATGCGGGCGATGTTCATCGCCTCTTTCAGGGCCTCGCGGAAATGGAACGTCTCGATGTATCTTTCCAGGGCTTCCTTGCAGGGAATGATGGAAGCGAGGGTTTCCGCATCGACGGGCTGGGGCTTCCGGTTCTCGGGCACCATCCCGCCGAAATACTTGTGCGTGAGCACGGCGGCGCGGTTCACGAAGTTGCCGAACACCGCGACGAGCTCGCTGTTGTTGCGCTGCTGGAAGTCTTTCCAGGTGAAGTCGTTATCCTTGGTCTCAGGAGCATTGGCGGTAAGCACGTACCGGAGCACGTCCTCCTGGCCGGGAAACTGTTCCTCATACTCATGGACCCAGACGGCCCAGTTGCGGGAAGTGGAGATCTTGTCGCCCTCGAGGTTCAGGAACTCATTGGCAGGGACGTTCTCCGGAAGGACGTAGTCGCCGTAGGCCTTGAGCATGGACGGGAACACGATGCAGTGGAACACGATATTGTCCTTGCCGATGAAATGGACGAGGCGGGTTTCCGGATCCTTCCACCATTTCTCCCAGCTTTCCGGAAGGAGTTCCTTGGTGTTGGAGATATAGCCGATGGGCGCGTCGAACCAGACATACAGGACCTTTCCTTCAGCGCCTTCCACGGGCACCGGGACGCCCCAGTCCAGGTCGCGGCTCACGGCGCGGGGCTGCAGGCCGCCGTCCAGCCAGCTCTTGCACTGGCCATACACATTCGTCTTCCACTCCTTGTGCTGCTCCAGGATCCAGTCCCGAAGCCAGGGCTCGTACTGGTCCAGCGGCAGGTACCAGTGCTTGGTCTTCACCTTCTTGGGCGTAGAACCGGACAGCGCGGAGCGCGGGTCGATCAGCTCTTCCGGGCTCAGCGTGGAACCGCATTTCTCGCACTGGTCACCGTAAGCGCCGGGATTGCCGCACTTGGGGCACGTTCCCACGATATAACGGTCTGCGAGGAAAGTCTTCGCCTCCTCGTCGTAATACTGCTCGGTCTCCCGGGTGATGAACTTGTCGTCGTCATACAGCTTGCGGAAGAACTCCGACGCATTCTCGTCGTGGACCTTCGAAGTGGTTCTGGAGTAGATGTCGAAGTTGATGCCCAAACCCGTGAAGGCATCCTTCATCACCTGGTGGTACTTGTCCACGATGTCCTGCGGGGTAACCCCCTGGGCCCGGGCCTTGATGGTGATGGGAACGCCGTGTTCGTCGGACCCGCACACGAAGACGACGTCCTCCCCCCGGAGCCGGAGGTAACGGACGTAGATGTCGCCGGGAATATACGCACCGGCCAGATGGCCGATATGGACGGGACCGTTGGCGTACGGAAGCGCACAGGTCACGAGGGTTCTCTTGTGGTCGTTCATTTGAGTCTGCCTAACTTGATATTGATCTTTTTCTTGAGTTCGTTGATGCGTGACAGACGGGCGAAAATCTCCATCTGGCGGGCGGGGTCGGCCGTGGCCAGTTCCTTCGTCAGGACCAGCTGGTCCGACTGGAGCCGCTTGTCGTGATAGGCCAGGATGGCCTTCGGGACGAAGTTCACGAGCCAGGACGCGCGGGTGGTGAGGGCCGCCTGGAAGTTCTTGACGGTCAGTTCATACTTGTCTTCCGATAACTGGGCGGCGACAAAGCGGACGGTATCGTCGGCCCCGTTCAGGAGGTCGCGGACGATCGCGTCCTGCGGCTTTCCTTCGTCGTAAAGGGCGAAATAGCTGTCGTAGGTGCGCCGGTAGGCCTCGTTCAGGAAGGAGATGCCGTCGCCGGCGAGAGCCGTGTCGATGAATTCAGCCACCGTCTGGGCGCCCTCGGGGTCATAGAACTCCGAATCGGACTCGAATTCCAGCCGGGAACAGCCGTCCGTCAGAAGGAAGCCCAGGAGCTCGCGCTCGGAGGCGGCGACCAGGGGGTTCTGCGTCTCCAGGGCCCGGAGTTCGTTGGCAACGGGAATGTACTGCTGCTCCGCGGCCGGAGTCTCCTCCCGGTAGCGGGACTGGACCGCCTCACGCCGCACCTGCGCCCTTTCCTCTTCGCGTATGCCTTCCCGGGTCCGACGGATCCGGTCGAACAGGATGTCGGATTCCACCCGGAACTTATCGGAGACCGCATCGACATACACCGACCGTTTCACCGCGTCGGGGATGCCGGCGACGGTGTCGGCGATGTCGTTGATGAGGTTCGCCCGCTTCAGCGGGTCGTTGCCCGCTTCGCCCAGCAGGAGGTCCGCCTTGAAGGCGATGAAGTCCTGCTCGTTCGCGGCGATGAAGGCCTCCACCTCCTCCAGGGTGTGTTTCCGGGCGTAGGAGTCCGGGTCGTCCCCGTCTGGGATGAGGACCACCTTCACGTTCATGCCCTCCCGGAGGATCATGTCGATGCCGCGCAGGGCGGCATGGATGCCCGCCGGGTCGCCGTCGTACATGATGGTCACGTTCTCGGTGAACCGCTTGATCAGGCGGATCTGCTCCGTCGTGAGGGAGGTGCCGCTGGAGGCCACGACGTTGACGATGCCCAGCTGGTGCATCGACAGGACGTCCAGGTAGCCTTCCACCAGATAGCATTTATCGGCCTTGGAGATGGCCGACTTGGCGAAATAGATGCCGTACAGGGAGCGGGACTTGACATAGATCTCCGACTCCTTGGAATTCACGTACTTGGCAACGGATTTGTCCGTGAGGAGCGTGCGGCCGCCAAAGGCGATGACGCGTCCGCTCACCGAGTGGATCGGGAACATCACCCGGTCGTAGAAGCGGTCGTGCAGGGAGCCGTCGTCCCACTGGGCGCAAAGGCCGGTTTCCGTCAGGTATTCTGCCTTGTAGCCGGCCTTGACGGCCGCCTCGGTGAAGGCGTTCTTGGATTTGGGAGCCCATCCCAGGCCATACTTGGCGATGGTGTCGTCTTCCAGGCCGCGGGTATGGAAATACTGCAGGCCGATCGCGCGGCCTTCCTCCGTCCCGAGCTGTTCCTTGTAGAAATTGAATGCGAACTCGGAGGCCGCCATCAGGCTTTCATTCCGCTGGCGGGCGGCGATGTCCTCCGCCGTCTCCTCCTTTTCCTTCACCTCGATATGATACTTCCGCGCCAGATACTTGAGCGCCTCCGTGTAAGAGAGTTTCTCATACTCCATCACGAAGCCCACGGCCGTTCCGGACTTGCCGCAGCCGAAGCACTTGTAGATGCCGCGGGAGGGCTCGACGTGGAAGGACGGCGTCTTCTCGTTATGGAAGGGGCAGCAGGCCCACAGGCTGCTTCCGCGGCGCTTGAGCGTCACGAAATCGCCCACAACGTCCTCTACGCGCGCCGTGTCCAGGATGAGGTTCACCGTCTCCTGCGGAATCATTCGCTACTCCTTTTCGAAATCCACTTCCTTGGCGCCGGACAGGTCCGTCACCTGGATCTTTCCGTCGTCCTCGACAGGAGCGTTCTCCGGGCGGTTCTGCCCGGCGGGACGCTCCACCGTGTCGCGCTGGGGAGCTGCGGAATGGAAGAGCGCCTTCCCCCGGTACAAGAAGTCCCTTCCGTACCAGACAAGGGCCAGGACACCGATCAAGGCGCCCAGGAACCGTCCCTTGATGATAAGGAGAAGAGCCAGGAGGATGAACAGCAGGTCCTTGCCCAGAACCAGCAATGTATGGTTGTTCTGCGTCATGCTTATCTCGATTACAGATAGTTTGCAAATATACGAAATCTTCCCTACTTTTGTGTTCCGTAACCAATTTTATACTATGTATAACCCCAAGTCCATTCACGCCGAGGAATTCATCGACCATGAGGAAGTGCTTGAATCCCTCGAGGAAGCCGCCCGAGAAAGCGCCAACCACCAGCGAGTGCTCGACATCCTGGAAAAGGCCGCCCTTTGCAAGGGGCTGACCCACCGGGAAGCCGCCATCCTGATGGACTGCAACGAACCCGGCCTGGAGGAGAAGATCTTCGACCTTGCCGCCTCGATCAAGCATCGTTTCTACGGAAACAGGATCGTGCTTTTCGCGCCCCTGTACCTGTCGAACTATTGCATCAACGGATGCACATACTGCCCCTACCATGCCAAGAACCGCACGATTCCCCGCCGGAAACTCTCCCAGCAGGAGATCGAGGAGGAAGTCCGCGCGCTGATCCGCATCGGCCACAAGCGGCTCGCCGTCGAAGCCGGCGAAGACCCGCGCAACAACCCCCTGGAATACATCATCGACAGCATCCATACCATCTACGGCGTCCGGGAAGGCGGTAACAGCATCCGCCGGGTCAACGTGAACATCGCGGCGACCGACGTGGACTCCTACCGCAAGCTGCACGAAGCCGGTATCGGCACCTATATCCTCTTCCAGGAAACCTACAACAAGGAAAACTACCAGCGCCTGCACCCCACCGGTCCCAAGAGCAATTATGCCTGGCACACCGAAGCCATGGACCGGGCGCAGGAGGGCGGCTGCGACGACGTGGGCATCGGCGTCCTGTTCGGACTCAGCAGCTACCGCTACGAGCTCGTCGGCCTCCTGATGCACGCGGAACACCTGGAAGCGCGCTGGGGAGTCGGTCCGCACACCATCAGCGTCCCGCGGATCTGCCCGGCCGACGACATCTCGGTGAGTGATTTCGACGCCCTCCCCGACAAGATCTTCCACAAACTGGTCGCCGTCCTCAGGATCGCCGTTCCCTATACGGGCATGATCGTTTCCACCCGGGAATCCCAGCGGATGCGGGAGCAACTCCTCAGCTGCGGCATTTCCCAGATCAGCGGCGGTTCCCGCACCAGCGTCGGCGGCTACACCACGCCCGAACGGCATGACGAGACCGCCCAGTTCGACGTCTCCGACACCCGTCCGCTGGACGAAGTGGTCCGCTGGCTCCTGGAGCAGGACCACATCCCTTCCTTCTGCACCGCCTGCTACCGTGAGGGCCGCACCGGCGACCGTTTCATGTCGCTGTGCAAGAGCGGCAAGATCTCCTATTGCTGCACGCCGAACGCCCTGATGACCCTCCAGGAATACCTGATGGACTACGCCTCGCCCGCCACCCTGGCAGAAGGCGAACGGATGATTGCGAAGAGCCTGACGGACATCCCCGAAGGCCGCATCCGCGAGATCACCATCGAGCGTTTGAGCCGCATCAAGAACGGCGAAAGGGACTTCCGCTTCTGATGGAACGGCTGCAAATCGCTTTCTTCGGGGCGACGAACAGCGGAAAATCCACGCTTGTAAACGCCCTGGCGGGACAGGAAGTCTCGCTGGTGAGCGAATTGCCCGGCACGACGACGGACCCGGTCCGGAAAGCCATCGAGCTTCCGGGACTGGGTCCTTGCATTCTGGTCGATACCGCCGGCTTCGGAGATCCGGGTGCACTCGGTGCGGAACGGGAACGCCGGAGCCGCGCCGTGATCGATTCCACGGACATCGCCGTCCTGCTGCGCTCGGGTCATCCCGAGGATGACCGCTGGGTCGAAATGCTGCAAACCGCTCAGATTCCGGTAGTTGAACTCCAGTCGCGTGCTGGGAAGGCGCCTGTAGAAGATGTCGTTCCGGACCTCCTTCAGAGCCTCCTGACCGTCCGTCCCGACCGCAAGGAGCGCCTCCTGACCGGTGGCCTCGTGGGCAAAGACGATATCGTCGTCCTCGTGATGCCGCAGGACAGCGAAGCTCCGAAGGGGCGTCTCATCCTGCCTCAGGTACAGGTTCTCCGGGAACTACTCGACCTCGGCTGCATCCCGGTCTGCTGCCAGCCGGACGGCCTTCAGCGCGCCCTGGACGGCCTGAACGGGCGTCCCGCCCTCACGATCACCGACTCCCAGGCCTTCGCCAAGGTCAATGCCATCCTGCCGGCTGACTACCCCCTCACGAGCTTCTCCATCCTCCTCGCCGGGGCCAAGGGAGACATCCGGACCTTCGTAGACGGAGCCCGCGCCATCGGCTCCCTCAAGCCCGGCGACCGCGTCCTCATCGCGGAAGCCTGCACGCACGTGCCTGATACAGAAGATATCGGCCGCGTCAAGATACCCGCCTTGCTCAAGAAAAAAACCGGTGCCGATCTGCAGGTCGACATCGCCGCCGGGAACGACTTCCCCGACGACCTGACCCCTTACCGCCTCATCATCCAGTGCGGCGGCTGCGTGGCTTCGGAACGCCTTATCCGCTCCCGTATCCGCAAAGCCATCCTCGCAGGGGTTCCCATCACCAATTACGGCATCGCCCTCGCTGCCCTCACCGGCATCCTGGACCGGGTGGTCATACCTCGGTCCTAGGAGGGATATCTAATCCATTTAGGATCCGATATTCTCGTGGATGAGCTCGGTCAGGCTCCTGATGATTTCCCAATCGTTGAGATTCATGCCTTCGAAGACCTCCTTGACTTCAGCGGTCGAGAGTTCGAAGGTGTCGTCGTCCGTGATGTAGCGGATGATGAAATTGATGTCCTGGTACTGGCAGATGAAGTTCGCGAAACAGCCGGAAAGGTCCCCCTTGGGCTGCAGGTCGATGTGCGAACGCTGGTAGGAGGCATAGATTTCCGTACCCACGCCCACCTTGGACTTCAGGTAGAAATGGCCGTTGCACATCTCCGAATGGAACTTCAGGAGCGCGATGCCCATCCCGATCTTGCGTTCCTTGCGGCAGGAATAGAACCGGTCGTTGATGGCCTGGATCATGTCTTCCGGCATGCCGCAGCCGTTGTCGACGATCTTGATGGACAGCAGGTCGCGCGCCGCGCTGTCCTCCATCTCGATGGTAATCTCCGTCGCACCCGCCCGGATGGAATTGTGGGTGATGTCGATGATATGAAGGTCTAGACTTTTCACGCTAAAGAATCACGGGCTCTCCCTGTCGGAGGGCGTCCTTGAAATTGTCAAAACTGAAAAAGGGCATCTCCAGGACGCTGTGGATCTTGGCGATGTCTTCGACGTAATGGGCGTCGCTGCTCTGGATGAAATTGAAGTCACTGAACCAGGGACAGTCGTCCAGGAACTTATAACCGTTCCTCTTGCAGTAACAGCTGAGTTCCATCGCATGGAACTTCAGTCCCGTCGGAACGAATCCGAGCTGGGAGCCCAGGCTGAAGGAAGGGCGGTCGATATGGGCCGGGATGAAGATGCCGCCCATCTCGTAGACTTTCTGCTGCAGTTCCAGCATCGGAAGGTCGAGGGCATTGATGAGCAGATGGGGAACCTGGTCCAGGACATTCTCCTCCTCATCCACCACCAGCTGGTAGCCGAACTTGTCCACGTCATTCTCGAACCAGATGATTCTGGAATCCAGAAACGCCTGAAATTCAGCAAGTTTCTCCACCGTAGGCATAAAGCTGAGGCAGTGGACCTCCTCCTTGGTGGTCACTTCCGCCCCCATCAGCACGTGGAGCCCCACCTTTTCTCCCAGACGCCGCGTCACGTCGGCATTCAGGGTGGAATTGTGGTCGGTCAGGCCGATAATGTCCAACCCCTTCGCCTTTGCTTGCGCAACGATGGCGGAGGGGCTCATCTCGATGTCCCCGCACGGGGAAAGCACCGAGTGGATGTGCATGTCGGCCTTGAACTGCATGGGCGTTACCCGATGAGCGCGTAAAGCTTGCCGCAGACCTGGAACGTGGCATCCTTGCTGACCAGGATGCAGATGTCCTCTTCGCGGGCGTGTTCGAGCATGTCCGTGTCCGGCACGCCGCTGCGGACCAGGATCACGGCCGGGATGTCCTTCAGGGAGGCGATGGCCGTCACGTTCTTGTGGGTCTGCATCGTGATCCACACCTGGCCGGAACGGGCATTGCCCATGACGTCGCTCAGCAAGTCGGAAGCATAGGCCCCGGAGACTTCCGCATCCAGGTTCGCCTCGTTCAGGCACTTCAGGTCCAGTTTTTCAATGATTTCCTTGACTGTCATATCCGTTGTTGTCTTTGTTGATTTCCTTGGTTTTGACCCGGTCTCCCCAGATGCTCCGGATAGCGTCCTCCGAGGCCTGCGAGTGGCGGTTGATGAAGATGCAGGTATCGATCCCGGCATCCCCGCGCACGATATCTTCGGCCAGGGCAGCGCAGGAAGGTGCGCCGCAGGCCGAACAGTTCACGCCCGGAAGCGCTTTCTCGATCTTCTTCATCCTCTCGGCCATCTTGAAGGCTTCGGCGAAGTCGTCGTTGAGCTTGTAGATGGAGCGGGGCTTGATTTCCGGGATGGTCATCACGTCCACCATCTCGTCGGTCAGGGAGCAGTCGTCGCTGCCGGTCTCCCGGATCTTGCTGTGCTCCAGCCGCTCGAAAAGCCGGGCGCGGTACTCCAGCCGCTTGCGGGCGACGAACCGGTTGTTGGTGGTCAGGACGCCACCCACGCAGCCCTGGTCGCAGATGCGCATCTCCACCAGTCCCGGGGCGTCCACGGCCTCGTCTTCCAGCTTTTCCAGGAATTCCAGGACGTTCCGGAGACCGTCCACCGCATAATGCGCCCCCCTGAAATGAGGGGCCTCTCCTCCGGAAAGAGGCCACAGCACGTCCCGGGAAGAGAGGGTGTGGTTGATGGGCTGGGTCAGCTTATCCGAATCGTGAAGCATCAGGAGTACCTTGTTGTACAGGAAGTCCATGTTGATCACGCCGGACACATAGGTTTCCTTTCCGCTCACAGGGTATTTGACCGCGGCAATCTTCGCCGCGCAGGGGGTCACGTAGAACACGCCGATGGAGGGGCGGCTCGCGCCTTCGTCCATGAGACGCTTCGTGATGACCCGGGAAGCGAGTTCCAGCGGGGCGCGCACGTGGATGACGTTGTCCACCAGCGAGGGGAAACGTACCTGGATGAGGCGGGTTACCGCCGGGCAGTACGGTGAGATGAAAGTCGTGAGCTCCGGGTGCTCGTCCATGTACAGGTTGTAAAGGTCGACCATCCGGCTCACTTCGTGCTCTACCTCATAGATATGGGTAAAGCCCAGTTTCTTGATACAGGAATAGATCGCCCGCGTCTTGTACTTCTCCTCGAACTGGCCGATGAAGGTGGTAGGCACCAGGCAGACCCTGTATTTGTAATTGAAGAGCAGGCCGAAGTCGTCCTGCTTGATGTAGATGGCCTTGTGCGGACATACCTTGATGCATTCTCCGCAATCCACGCACTTGTTGTCGCTGATAATCGCCTTCCCGCCCCGGATGCGGATGGCCCGGGTCGGGCACGTGCGCATGCAGGTGGTGCACCCCTGGCACAGGTAATCATTGACCCTGAGGGAATGTTTGAAATAGGTTTCTTCGGAAGGCATAGCGTCAGGTAAGGTAAACGGTCATGGTAACGGTGGTTCCCACGCCCACCTGGGTGTCGATCTTCAGGTCGTCCGTATTCTTCTTGATGTTGGGCAGCCCCATGCCGGCGCCGTAGCCCATCTCACGCACCTTCGCGGAGGCCGTGGACCAACCCTCCTGCATGGCCAGGTCCAGGTTGGGAATGCCCGGGCCTTCGTCGGCGACGACCATCACGATCTTTTCACCGTCGATGTCCACGTCGATCCTGCCGCCGTAGGCATGCGCCACGGCGTTGATCTCCGCTTCGAAGAGGGCGACGACCGTGCGCTTGATGTTGACCGGGTCCACACCCAGCTGCTTGAGCGTGCGCTTTACGCTGCTGGAGGCCTGGCCGGCATCGGTGAAGTTGCCGCGTTCTATGTTGAAGGAGTAATGCATGGTCAGTAAAGGGGTTCTATTCCGGCCGCATAGAGTATTCCGCTGAGCTTGAAAATACTGTATTTCGACTTGATGATGGTGATGTCGCTGTCTTCGGCGAGGGCGAGCATGTCCTCGTCGGGCTGCTTGTCACGGCCGATCAGGACCACCCGCAGGTCCGCCATCTCGCTGGTGCGCATCGTCTGGTTGTTGCACAGACCGGTAATCAGGACGGTCTCGTCCATGTGGAAACGCAGGACGTCGCTCATCAGGTCGGAAGCGAAGGCCTTCTTCACCTCATAGGTTTCATCGACGGGCGCTCCGACGATCTCGCCGTTCACAAGTGTTGCAATTTCCCTGATTTTCATTGTCATGGAATTTATTCGGGCCGGCTCGTAGCGAGTCGGCCCGAAGTTTTATCAAAGAAACGTGTCTTAATCAGCGTATTCGGCCAGGATTTCCTTGACGTGCTCGGGGACCAGACGGCCATAGGTCTTGCCGTTGATGGTCATGACCGGGGCCAGGCCGCAGGCACCCACGCAGCGAAGGACGTCCAGGGAGAACTTGCCGTCCTCGGTGACACCGCCTTCGGAGATCTTGAGTTCGCTCTTGAGCGCATCCAGGATCTTCTCGGCACCCTTGACATAGCACGCCGTACCCAGGCACACGGAGATCGCGTACTTGCCCTTCGGCTTCATGGTGAAGAAGCTGTAGAAGGAGACGACACCGTAAACCCGGCCAACGGGGATACCCAGACAGTCGGCGACAACCTGCTGGACTTCTTCGGGAAGATAGCCGAACTCGCCCTGCGTCTTGTGCAGGATGTTGATCAACTCACCCGGGTTGTTATTGAAGGAAGCGCAGATATCCTTGATCTTCAGATAATTGGCTTCAGTGATTTTTACTTTGGGTCCAACCATGGTTCAATGATTTAATCGATGTCAAACTTGATTTTCTTGTCGAAGTAGATGGTGTGCAGCAGGTGATGCGACTTCTCGGAGCAAGGCTGGCCGTAGAACTCCTTGTAGATCGCCTGGACCTCGGGGTTCTCGTGGGACTTGCGGATAGGCATCCTGCGGTCGGCCTCGTAGATCGCGGCATGGCGTGCCCTCACGATGGACGCGTCGCCGTGATGGTAAGGCTGGCCGGCGCCGTCGATGCAGCCGCCGGGGCAGGCCATCACTTCCACGAAGTGGTACGGGCACTCGCCGGCCTTGATCTGCTCCATGATGGTGCGGGCGTTCTTCAGGCCATAGACGACGGCGACCTTCAGGTCGGCGACGCCGGGAACCGGAATCGTAGCCTCGCGGACACCTTCCAGACCGCGGACTTCCTCGAAGTCGATGCGGGGAAGGGTCTCGCCGGTCAGGACCTCCACGGCCGTCCGGAGAGCCGCCTCCATGACGCCGCCCGTGGCGCCGAAAATGACGGCGGCACCGGTCGATGCGCCCAGGGGCGAGTCGAACTCGGCGTCGGGCAGGCTGTTGAAGTCGATGTTGCAGATCTTGATGAGGCGGGCCAGCTCGCGGGTGGTGATGGAGTAGTTGACATCGGGATCGCCGTTCACGCCCAGTTCCTCACGCTCGCATTCGTACTTCTTGGCCACGCAAGGCATGACCGAGACGCACACGAGGTTCTTGCGCGGAATGCCGATCTTGTCGGCAAAGTAGGTCTTCACCGTCGCGCCGAACATTCCCTGCGGGGACTTCGCCGTGGAAGGATAGTCGCGGAGTTCCGGATAGAACTTCTCGTAGAAGTTGACCCAGGCGGGGCAGCAGGAGGTCATGATCGGAATCTTGACGTTCTTGTCGCCGGCGAGGTAGGCCTTGAGGCGGCCGATCACTTCCGTACCTTCCTCCATGATGGTCAGGTCGGCGGACCAGTCCGTATCGAAGACATAATCGAAACCGATGGCCTTGAGCGCAGCGGCGATCTTGCCGGTGACGATGCTGCCGGCCGGCATGCCGAATTCCTCGCCCAGGGCGACGCGCACGGCGGGAGCCACCTGCACGCAGGTCTTCACGTCCGGGTTGGCGATGTCGCGGAGGATCTTGCCGGTGTTGTCCACTTCCGCCAGGGCGCCGGTGGGGCACACGGCGACGCACTGTCCGCAAAGGACGCAGTTCGTATCGGTAAGGTTCTTTCCGAAAGCGGTGGAGACCACGGCCGGGAATCCCCTTTCGACCGCGCCGATGGCGCCTACGCTCTGGTACTCGTGGCACACGGATTCGCAGCGGCGGCACATGATGCACTTGTTCGCATCACGGACGATGGAAGGAGAGAACTCCTTGGCGTACTGGGACTGCTGACCCTTGAAGGGGATCTCGCGGATGCCCATGTCGGCGGCCAGGGACTGGAGCTCGCAGTGGCCGCTCTTGGGGCACTGGAGACAGTCATTGGGATGGTCGCTGAGCATGAGCTCGAGGACGGTCCTGCGGGCGTTGAGCGCCCGGAACGAATTGGTCTTCACGACCATGTCCGGCATGCACTCGGTGATGCAGGCAGGCGCCAGGTTGCGGCGTCCCACGACTTCCACCACGCAGACACGGCATCCGCCGGGGCGGTTTTCGAGGGCGAGCCCGTCGAGTTCGAAATGGCAGAGGGTAGGAATCTTGATACCCATCTGCTCGGCTGCTTTCAGAATGGTCGTGCCGCGCGGCACTTCCACCTCTCTGTTGTCTATGGTCAATTTGATAGTATCCATGTATTGTTCCTCCCTTATTGAATGCTGATTGCTCCGAATTTGCACTTCTCGATGCAGGTACCGCACTTGATGCAGTCCAGCTGGTTGATGACGTGCGGGTTCTTGACAGTGCCGCTGATGGCACTGACGGGGCAGGCCCTGGCGCAGGCCGTACAGCCTTTACACTTGGCAGGGTCGATCACATACTTCTTCAGGGCCTTGCACTGGCCGGCGCGGCACTTCTTGTCCACGACGTGCTCCACGTATTCGTCCCAGAAGTTGTTGATGGTGGAGAGAACGGGGTTCGGGGAGGTCTGGCCTAGGCCGCAGAGGGCCGTGTCCTTGATGACGGCGGAGAGGTTCTTGAGCTGCTCCAGGTCTTCCATGGTGCCCTTGCCATCGGTGATCTTGGTAAGGATCTCCAAGAGGCGTCGGTTACCCACGCGGCACGGGGTGCACTTACCGCAGGACTCGTCCACGGTGAAGCCCAGGTAGAACTTGGCGATGGCCACCATGCAGTCGTCTTCGTCCATGACGATCATACCGCCGGAACCCATCATGGAACCCGCGGCCACGAGGCTGTCGTAGTCGATCGGGGTGTCCAGATGCTTCTCGGTCAGGCAGCCGCCAGAAGGACCGCCGGTCTGGACGGCCTTGAACTTCTTGCCGCCCTTGATGCCGCCGCCGATCTCGTAGATGATCTCCCGGAGGGTGATGCCCATCGGAACCTCGATGAGGCCCACGTTATTGATCTTGCCGGCGAGGGCGAACACCTTGGTACCCTTGGACTTCTCGGTACCGATGCTGGCAAACCAGTCCGCACCCTTGTTGATGATGACCGGGATGTTCGCATAGGTTTCGACGTTGTTCACGTTGGTCGGCTTGCCCAGATAACCGGACTGTGCGGGGAACGGGGGTTTGAACGTAGGTTCGCCGCGCTTTCCTTCCATGGAGTGGATCAGGGCCGTTTCCTCACCGCAGACGAACGCACCTGCGCCGTAGCGGAGTTCGATCTCGAAGTTGAATCCGGTGCCGAAGATGTCCTTGCCCAGGAGTCCGTACTCCTCGGCCTGCTGGATGGCGACCTGGAGACGGTGGATGGCGAGCGGATACTCCGCACGGATATAGATGAGGCCCTTGTCGGCACCGATGCAGTAGCCGCAGATGGCCATGGCTTCCAGGATGGAATGCGGATCGCCCTCCAGGAGGGAACGGTCCATGAAGGCGCCCGGGTCACCCTCGTCGGCGTTGCAGACGACATACTTCTGCTCGCCGGGGCGGCTCTTGGAAGCGATCTCCCATTTCAGTCCGGTGGGGAAACCGGCACCGCCGCGGCCGCGGAGGCCGGACTTCTTGATCTCGGCGATGACCTGCTCGGGAGTCATCTCGGTCAGGCACTTGCCCAGGGCGGAATAACCGTCGCGCGCAATGGATTCCTCGATGTTCTCGGGATCGATGAAACCGCAGTTGCGCAGGGCGATGCGGAGCTGCTTCTTGTAGAACTCCATGTGCTTGGAGTCGGGCACGCTCTGGTTGGTGTCCGGAGCCACATAGAGCAGGCGCTGGACCTTGCGGCCCTTGATGATGTGTTCCTCGATGATTTCCTTCGCATCGGACGGCTTGACCCGGGTGTAGAAGGTGTTGTCGGGGATGATTTTCACGATGGGACCCCTTTCGCAGAAGCCGAAGCAGCCGGTGACGACCACTTTGGCGAAATCGGTCAGGTCGTGAGCCACGAGTTCCTTGTTGAGTTCGGCGACGATCTCATGGCTTTGGGATGCGGAGCAACCTGTTCCACCGCATACCAGGATATGCATTTTTACTGCCATAATCGCTCTTGGGGGAGATTAGGGTTAGATGGTTCTGTAATTGGCAGGCAGGATGCCTTCGATGAGCTCACCACCGATGATGTACTTCTCGATGATCTCCTGGGCGCGCGGGAGCTTCACGTCTCCGAAAACGACGGGGTCCTTTCCGGGGATGGTGACCTCGACCGTGGGTTCGGCATAGCTGTAGCCCATGTCGCCCACCTGCATGACCAGCGCCTTGATCTGGCGCTTGTCCAGTTCGGAAATGAGGTAGCTCATGGTTTCCTTCGCACCCGAGGCGATACCGCTGGTGGCCATTCCAACCTTGATTTGAATGATAGCATCGGAAGAGTCGCTGTTCTCACGCATCGACATCCTCGACTGCATACCCTCTTTCATCTTGCGGAGATCCGCAAGATTCTTGATTTTATCCATAGGGTTCCTCTGATTTAAAAGTGTTAATAATTATTGTTGTATAGTGTTTTTCAATTGCGCTAATTTAAGCAATTGTTTTCATATTCCAATCTTTTTTCACAAAAAAAGGAACCGGCCCACATCGGAGTCGGTTCCCTGTTTCAAAATAGGATGCGCTTCTAGAACGGAAGGTCCTCCGCGCCGGTATCGGCGGGCATGTCCTCGATGGTCGGAGCCGGAGGGGTTTCCGTCCACGCGGGCTGTGCGGCGGCCGGGGCGGCCGGGGCCTGCGGGGCAGGCTGGGCGCCGGCAGGAGCGATCTTCCAGATCTGGAGGTCGTTGTACCAGCGGCCATTGTACTCACGGCTCTTGAGGTTGAAGGACACTTTCACCTTGTCTCCGACACGGTACTTGTCCAGTTCCTGGACTTTGTCCTGTCCCCAGGCCGTGAAACAGGCCTTGGCGGTGAAGTTGCCGTCCGGGAATTCCAGGATGAATTCCTGCTTCGCCCACGGCCCCCTGGCGGAGGTTCCGGAGGCGACGGCCAGCTTCTGGGAGAGGGTTCCTTCGATTTCGAGCGCCATGGCTTACTTCTTGGCGGGTTCCTCGACCGGCTCCACATAGGTGCCGACCTTGTTCAGGTCCACGTCGAAGACGAGGGTGGAGTTGGGCTCGATGCTGCGGTTGCCATACTCGCCGTAAGCGAGTTCACCGGGGATGACGAGCTTCACCTTGCCGCCTTCGCCGACGAGCTTCATGCCTTCGGTCCATCCCTTGATGACGCGGTTCAGGGTGAAGTTGATGCCCTCGTTCTGGTCGAACACGGTACCGTCGAGCAGGGTGCCCTTATAGTTCACCCACACGGTGTCCTTGTCGGAAACGGCCTTCTTGTCGTTACCGGGCTCGATGATCTTGTAAGCCAGGCCGCTTTCGGTCTTCTGGGCGCCTTCTTCCTTGAGGAACTCCTCGATGTACTTCTCACCCTTCTCGGCGTTCAGGGCGCCGGTGTAGGCCCTTCTCTTCTGGACGAAGCCGTCCAGGACGCTGTTCATCTCGTTGGGGTCGATCTTGAACTGATCGAAGAAGGTGGTGTCGGACTGGCTGCCCTTGGCATTCATCCAATCCTTGATACCCTTGACGATCTGGTCGTAGTTCAGCTCGCCGAAGTTGTTGCCCTTGATCCAGGAACCGAAGTTCACACCGATCAGGTAGCTGGCGGAATCGACCTGGGCCTTGCTGGGAAGGAGCGCCTTCACTTCCTTGCTGCCCTCAGCGGCGGGGGAGCCGCAAGCCACGATCAGCACTGCGGCCGATGCGATGGCGAAAATCTTGGAAATCTTCATTTTGTATAAAAATAATAACAAATATCCTGTTTTTGACGCGGATTTTTCCGCTATCCTGCAAAGATAGCTACTTTTTCCAAAATAGCAGCATTTTATTTCTTTCTTCTACTGATTGGAAGAAATAATTTGTTTTCCCGCAGATTTTTGTTAAATTTAGGCACAAATAGCGACGGACTATGGCCATCGACTCCATCCTCCTTCAATCTAAACTGAAGCACTTCTTTGGCTTTGACGCTTTCAAGGGCGACCAGGAACGGATCATCCGGCATCTGGTCGACGGAGGCAACGCCTTCGTGCTTATGCCCACCGGAGGCGGAAAATCGCTTTGCTACCAGCTGCCCGCCCTGGTGATGGAAGGAACGGCCATCGTCATTTCCCCGCTCATCGCCCTGATGAAGAACCAGGTGGATGCCATCCGCGGCTTCGTGGAGTCCAACGACGGTATCGCCCATTTCCTGAACTCCTCCCTCGGCCGCGCCCAGATCGCCGAGGTGCGGGAGGACCTGCTGAACGGGGTCACCAAGCTGCTGTATGTCGCTCCGGAATCCTTGACGAAGGAGGAGAACATCCAGCTGCTCAAGGAGATACATATCTCTTTCTACGCCGTGGACGAGGCGCACTGCATCTCCGAATGGGGGCATGACTTCCGGCCGGAATACCGGAAGATCCGCTCCATCATCGACCAGATCCAGCCCGCCCCCGTCATCGCCCTCACCGCCACCGCCACCCCCAAGGTCCAGAGCGACATCCTCAAGAACCTCCGCATCACCGACGCCACCGTCTTCAAGTCCTCCTTCAACCGCCCGAACCTGTATTACGAGGTCCGGGACAAGGTCGATGCCGAAAAGGACATCATCCGCTTCATCCGCCAGCATCCCGGCAAGTCGGGCATCGTTTACTGCCTGAGCCGCAAGAAGGTGGAGGAACTCGCCCAGCTGCTGGTCATCAACGGCATCCAGGCGCTCCCCTATCATGCCGGACTGGATGCGAAGACCCGGGCGGAGAACCAGGACCGCTTCCTGATGGAGGACATCCAGGTGATCGTGGCCACCATCGCGTTCGGAATGGGCATCGACAAGCCCGACGTACGGTTCGTCATCCACTACGACATTCCCAAGAGCATCGAGGGGTATTACCAGGAAACCGGCCGCGCGGGACGGGACGGGCAGGAAGGCCTGTGCATCACCTACTACAGTTACAAGGACATCCAGAAACTGGAGAAGTTCATGCAGGGAAAGCCCGTGGCCGAGCAGGAAATCGGCAAGCAGCTGCTCGCCGAAACGGTCGCCTACGCCGAATCCAGCCAGTGCCGCAGGAAGCTGCTGCTCAACTACTTCGGCGAGGACTACCCGCAGGATAACTGCGGTTGCTGCGACAACTGCCTGCACCCGAAAGCCACCTTCGACGGGAAGGAGGAGATGAGCCTGGTGATCGAACTCATCGGCACGCTCAACGAGCATTTCAAGATCGAGCACATCGCGGGCATCCTCGCCGGGGTGCCCAACGCCCTCATCAAGTCCTACCACCACGACCAGTTGGAACTGTTCGGCGCCGGGAAGGACCACGACGTACGCTTCTGGTCGGCCGTCATCCACCAGGGGCTCATCCTGCATTTCCTGGACAAGGATATTGAGAACTATGGGGTGATCCACGCCACCGACACCGGCCTGGAGTTCTACCTGCACCCCCATGAGCTTCCGCTGGTCGAAGACCGCACCTTCACCGGCGAAGGCGACGATGACGACGAGGATCCCGCAGCCGTCCGGGGCGGTGGCGGCGGCGACCAGATGCTGCTCGCGATGCTCAAGGACCTGCGCAAGGACGAGGCACACAAGCGGAAATTGCAGCCGTGGATCATCTTCACGGACCCGTCGCTGGAAGACATGTCCATCCTGTACCCCGTCACCTTCGAGGAGCTCCGCGGCTGCCAGGGCGTCGGCGAGGGCAAGGCCAGGAAATACGGCAAGCCGTTCCTGGACCTCATCGCCCGGTACGTGGAAGAGAACGAAATCATCCGGCCCGACGATTTCGTCGTGAAATCCGTCGCCCCCCGCTCCGGCAACAAGGTGTACATCATCCAGAGCATCGACCGAAAGATGGCCCTCGAAGACATCGCTGCCGCCAAGGGCCTGGAACTGGACGACCTCCTCTCCGAGATCGAAGCCATCGTCGCCACCGGCACCCGCCTGGACATCAATTACTACATCGAAGAGAACCTGGACGAAGACGTCGTGGAAGAAATCTACGACTGGTTCAAGGAGGAAGCCGCCTCCGACTCCCTCGAAGACGCCCTCGCCGCCCTCGGTCCCGACTACGAAGACCTCGAAATCCGACTCGTCCGCATCAGATTCCTCTGCGAGGTGGCGAATTAGCCGCGCTTTCATGGAGCCCGGCACGACATTATTTGCAATATCATCATTATCAAGCATTTAAATTATACCCCGTGCCAGGCCCGTCATAGTTTGAAGAAGCCCGACACATTGCGCGATATAAAGAATTGTAAATCAATTACATATATAAATCCGCGTGCCAACCGTGCATGTTCTACAGCAGATTATCCAATACGGAAGAATCAATGCCCAGCAGGCGGGATATCTGTTTTTGAGGGCAGGCGAAACGACGCGCGAGTGTACGCGCCAGGAGCAAAAGCGTTTTTCTGTCCAGTTGATGTAAAGATTCCGCGTGGAATTCATTCCGACAGATTGTCCGGAGCTTTTCCAGCATTTCCGTATCAGTAAAGGTTATCGATTCTTCGATTCCGTGCGAGAGGGACACAACCGTTTCCAGGTCATATTTTCTGAGCCGGTCGAATAGCCCCAAGCTGCCTCTCTCTACCATCTGCTCCACCGTCACATAATCTACGAAGCATTTGTTCAGGATACATCCTCGAAGATGTTCCCAGCCGACCGGAATCCTTACATGGGTTCCAAACAACTCCCTGACCCGTCTGCCGGATGGAACGGGATCTCCGTGCATATAAGGGAGATAGGGATTGAAATAGCACTCGAATGGAGCCCAACGATATGAGAACGGGCTATCGATCCGTGCTTTGTAAGCGTTCCTCAACAGATAGCAGACCTCATTCAGCAACATGTCACGGTCAGTGATATTCTGGACATCCGAGGCCTGGAACTTAAGGATACCTGACAGGCCGTATCGCTCTGCCACCCGCTGTGCAAGACGATGAAGGACCCAGGCATAAAATGCCCGGCATTCTTCATAGCGTCCCATCAACAGCAGATGGATGTGATTTCCCATCAGAGCATAGCATAGGACCTTAACTTTGAATCTCAGTGTTCCAAGGGCCAACGTATTGACGCCAAATACATAATCCTCCTCGCTCCGGAACAGCAGACACCGCTCCAAATGGTCCGATGTGAACAGGTAAATCCCCCTTTTCCCGGAAATGGGGTCCTTGAATTCGACTATCTTCATGAGAAGCTTCCCAACTGTTTGTAGGCTTGGCACAACATCTTTTTCAAGAGTCTCATTATCAACCTTTTACATTATCTGCTGTGCCAGGCCTTCAATGGTTTGAAGAGGCCTGACACAAGCATAATTGCAACGACATGATTATCACCTGGTTACAATAACACCTGTGCCAGGCCTGGTTACAGGAAAGGTCACACCTCCGGTGCGGAGGCGTGCTCTGGGAGTATGCCGGCGCGGAGGCGGATGAGACGGTCGATGACGGCGTTCTCGGTGCGCCCGAAGGAGGCTGCGATATCGGCGAACGAAGCGCCGGAGCGGTACATGGCCACGAGGGCCGATTCGTCCTCCGGCCTCCAGGGCCTGGAAGCGGGTTTCGGCACGTAGAGCCCCAGGGACTGGAGCTTGTACTTGACGGCGTTGGGCGTTCGGCCCAGCTGCCCGGCCATGTCGGCCTGCCGGATGCCTTCGGCGGCCATCCGGCGGAGTTCATCGGTTTCGTCTTCCGTCCAGGGTTCGTTGAACCTGGCGTGGTGTTCTTTCAACTGTCCGTACTGCTCGGGCGTGAGGAAAAAGGATCTCATAAACGTTTGTTTTACAGGGCGGAAGGACGGGGCCGCCCGATTCCCCGGGATGCCTGCAAGTTACGGAAGGCTATCCGCGTTCGCAAAAACGAAACGGAAAAAACCGGAAAACCGCCCCACGGCACTCTGGAAGCCGTTTTAGCCTTTGAAAATTTCAACAAAAAACCGCAAATAATGCGTAAAAATTGCTATCTTTGAAAAACTAACCACAAGTTGAAGAATCCGATATGGTAAGAGTAAAACCTTTTGCGGCGATCCGGCCGCCGAAAGACCTGGTCACCGAAGTGGCCGCACCCCCGTATGATGTCTTGAATTCCGAAGAGGCCCTCGCGATGGCCGGGGAGAAATCCCTCCTGCACATCACCAAGCCTGAGATCGACTTCGCCCCCATCGCCGGCGAGCACGAGCAGCGCACCTATGACAAGGCCGTGGAGAACTTCAAGGCCTGGCGCGCGAAGGGCTGGCTGGTCCAGGACCCGAAACCCATGTACTATGTCTATGCCCAGACGATGGGCAAGCGCACCCAGTACGGCCTGGTCCTCTGCGCCCACACCGACGACTACGCCGAGGGCATCATCAAGAAACACGAACTCACCCGCAAGGACAAGGAAGATGACCGCATGGTCCATGTCCGCATCCAGAACGCGAACATCGAACCGGTCTTCTTCGCCTACAAGGACAATGAGGAACTGAATGCCATCGTGGCGAAGGCCGCCGCCGGCAAGCCTGAATACAAGTTCGTGGACGAGAACAAGTTCACCCACACCTTCTGGGTGATCGACGACGACGCCACCATCGCCCGCATCACCGAAATCTTCACCACCCAGGTCGATGCCTTCTACGTCGCCGACGGCCATCACCGCACGGCCGCCGCCGCCCGCGTGGGCGCCGAAAAGCGGGCCCAGAACCCGAACCACACCGGCCAGGAGGAATACAACTACTTCATGGCCGTGTGCTTCCCGGAAACCCATCTTGCCATCATCGACTACAACCGCGTGGTCAAGGACCTGAACGGCTTCACGCCGGAGGCTTTCCTGAAGGCGCTGGAGGAGGATTTCGAAGTGAGCCTCGCCACCAAGCCGCGCTGCGGGCGCCCGGCGAAGCCCTACGCTCCGGAGAAACTGCACAACTTCTCCATGTATCTGGGCGACAAGTGGTACAGCCTCACCGCCAAGCCCGGCCGCTATGACGACAACGACCCGATCGGCGTGCTGGACGTCACCATCCTTTCCAATCTCGTATTGGACAAACTGCTGGGCATCAAGGACCTGCGTACCGACAAGCGCATCGACTTCGTGGGCGGCATCCGCGGGCTCGGCGAACTGGCCCGCCGCGTGGATTCCGGCGAGATGAAAGTCGCCTTCGCCCTCTACCCGGTCTCGATGCAGCAACTGATCAACATCGCCGACACCGGCAACATCATGCCGCCCAAGACCACCTGGTTCGAGCCCAAGCTCCGCAGCGGCCTGGCGATCCACGAACTGGTGTAACCGATGGACACCCCCGTTTTCACCGTGCACGGAAAGTACACGGAGGAGGAATATGTCCGTTTCTACCGCTTTATGGCCCTCCGGCCTAAGAGAGTAAAGTGGACCTATGGCATCGTGTTCGGCATCTGCTTCATCTGGTTGCTCTGTACCATCTTTGGGACGCTGTTCCTGGAGATGTCCTGGCTTTATATCCTCCTGCCCGTCGTACTGGCTGCCTGGAATGTCTGGATCCTGACCGGCAACCTGAAGCGGAGAGCCGTTAAATCATACCGCAGCGGCAAACTGTCGGTGGATTTGGAATTCGACCTGTCTTTCTTCGAGGACCATTTCGATGCTGTCGATCCCTACGATCATTCCTCCATCCCTTTCGACAAGCTGCACGGTATCCACGAAACGCCCACCAACTTCTACCTGATGACTGCCCTTGCCCTCGGCATCATCCTCCGGAAAGAAGACCTGCCGGAAGGGGCGGCGGAGTATCTGCGGGGCGTGAAGGAGAAGTATAGTTTGTAGGGCAGGTTGGCACGCGACATTTCAGAACAAGCTCACTACCAACAAGTTACAACAGAAGCCGTTCCAAAACCCAAAAAAGCCCGGCGCAGGAGGGCGGCGGGCTTCGATTGGCGGACAGGGCGGAACCCTACTTGTTCACCTGGAACCGGGTGTTTCCGGTGGCGAAATAGTCCACGATCTGACGGGCGGCGGCGAGGCCGGCGTTCACGTTGGCTTCGGCAGTCTGGGCACCCATCTTCTTGGGCGTCGCAAACACGCGGTATCCGAACTTCTTGGTGAGCTGGTCATAGTTGTCCGGCATGACGTCGGTGACGTACTTGAGGTCCGGACGCTCCTCCAGGGCCTTCAGGAGGCCTTCCTCGTCGATGACTTCCTTGCGGGCGGTGTTCACGAGCGTGGCACCCTTGGGCATCTTCATGATCAGGTCATAGCCGATGCTCCTGATGGTGGAAGGCAGGGCCGGGATGTGCACGGACAGGTAGTCGGACGCGGCATAGAGCTCTTCCACGGAGTGGACGGGTTCGGCGCCGCCGGCGACGATCTGCTCGTCGGTAAGGAACGGGTCCAGGGCGGTGATGCTCATGCCCAGGGCCTTCGCCTTCTGACCGACCAGACGGCCCACGTTGCCGTAGGCCTGGACGCCCAGGCGCTTGCCCTGCAACTCGGAACCGGTAGCCGGGGTGAAGTGCGTACGGGCCATGAAGATCATCAGGCCCAGCGCAAGTTCGGCGACGGCGTTGGAGTTCTGGCCGGGGGTGTTCATCACGACGACCTTGGCAGCGGTTGCGGCGGCAAGGTCCACATTGTCGTATCCGGCTCCCGCACGGACAACGATCTTGAGCTTCGGGGCGGCGGCGATCACTTCGGCCGTCACCTTGTCGGAGCGGATAATCATCGCTTCCGCATCGGCGACAGCGGCGACCAGGTCTTTCTGCTCCTCGTATTTTTCCAGTTTCACGACTTCGTGGCCGGCATCCGTCAGGATCTTCACGATGCCCTCCACCGCCTTGGCGGCGAAGGGTTTCTGGGTAGCAAGCAGTACTTTCATATTATTTCTTCAAAGCTTCAAATTCCTTCATGCAATCGACCAGGGCCTGGACGTCCTCGACGGAGCAGGCGTTGTACAGGGAGGCGCGGAAGCCGCCGACGGAGCGGTGGCCCTTGATGCCCACCATGCCGCACTCCTTCGCAAAGGCGAAGAATTCGTCCTGCAGCTCCTCCTTGCCGGGGGCCATCACGAAGCAGACGTTCATCAGGGAACGGTCCTCCTTCACGGCGGTACCGACGAACATGCTGTTGCGGTCGATCTCGTCATAGAGGAGAGCGGCCTTCTTCTTGTTGATCTCGTACATCGCCTCCACGCCGCCGATGCTCTTGAGCCACTTGAGGGTCTCGTTCATCACGAAGATCGCGAAGACCGGCGGGGTGTTGAACATGGAAAGCTTGTCGATGTGCGTACGGTAGTCGAGCATCGTGGGGATGTAGCGGCTCACACGGCCCAGGGAGTCCTTCTTGATGATGGCAAAGATGACGCCGGCAGGGCCCACGTTCTTCTGCGCGCCACCGTAGATGAGGTCATACTTGGAGACGTCCACCGGACGGGACATAATATCGGAGGACATGTCGGCGATAAGCGGGCAAGGGCAGTCGATGTCCTCGTGGATCTCGGTACCGTAGATGGTATTGTTGGTGGTGATATGGAGATAGTCCAGGTCGGCCGGGATCTCGAAACCCTTCGGGATGTATGTGTAGTTCTTGTCCTTGGAGCAGGCGATGGCGTAGGCGTCGCCGATGCCCTGGGCCTCCTTGAGGGCCTTGTGGGCCCACACGCCGGTGTCCAGATAGGCGGCCTTCTTCTCCAGGTAGTTCATCGCCACATAGAGGAACTGGAGGGACGCACCGCCACCGAGGAACACGACCTCATGGGTGTCGGGAATGTGAAGCAGCTCCTTCCAGAGGGCGCGGCACTCGTCCATCACGGCGTCCCACTCCTTGGTGCGGTGGGAGATGGAAAGGACGGAAATGCCGGTGCCGCTGAAATCCTTCATCGCAGCGATGGCGTTGTCAATGGCTACCTGCGGGAGAAGGCAGGGGCCTGCATTGAAGACATGGACTTTTTTCATGGTTTTAAAATGTTATCAAATAAGTTCCGAAAGATAATGATTTATTATTGATTTTCCTTATTTTTCTTCAAAATTCGCAATATCCGAGAGTTTTTCGCGAAAACTTTCTTCCAGCGAGAGGCGCACGCGCACCTCCAGCGAGCAGTCCAGGCCGAAGTCCTGCGCCGAAGGCTGCAGCCCCAGATCCTTGAGCACCTTCATCACGGGGTTCATGGACAGGTAGCCGAACGTGACACGGAACGTTTTCCCAGCCACCTTCTCCACGATTTCCGCCTGCGTGAGCGCGTCGGCCGTGGAGGTCTTGTAGGCCCGGATCAGCCCCGGAATCCCCAGCTTGATGCCGCCGAAGTAGCGGACCACCACGACGAGGACGTCGCTCAGGCCCAGGGAATCGATCTGCCCCAGGATCGGGCGGCCGGCCGAACCGGAGGGCTCCCCGTCGTCATTGGCCCGGAATCGGTCTCCCTTGTAACCCAGCCGCCAGGCGTAACAGTGGTGCCGGGCGTCGTGATATTCCTTCTTCAGGGCGGCCACGATGTCCCGGATTTCCTCTTCCGTTTCCACGGGGAAAGCCAATGCAATAAAACGGGAGCCGTTGTCCTTGAACAGCCCCTCGCTCCGGGCCGCGATGCTCCGGTATGCGTCGAAAGATTCCACCACCACGAAAGTAGTGTTTTTTGAGATATTTTGCAATCGGGTTTGATTTTTTGTTGTATCTTTGACCTGCAGAAACAACACACAGAAGACAGACTATGGTATTCCGACTCAGAGTCACCTTGACCGGTATCAAGGGCTTTTTCAGAATCTACCACGTGAACGGCGCCACCACGCTGTACACCCTTCATAAGCAGATGCGGGCCGATATGGAGTTCCCGCAGGACCAGCTCATCATGTTCAAGGCCCTGGACGTCCTGGGCGAGGTCGTAGGCCGTTACGGACTCTTCGACCTGGGCTCCGGGACCGTGGACCAGGTGTCCCTGGAAAAGGCCGTCAAGGCCGGCGCCACGGACTTCGTCTATTTCTATGACGTCACCAACCGCAAGAGCGTGAACATCACCGTCGAAGGCGAGGTCGAAGGTGCCCGCGTAAGCCCCGACTACCCCGTCATCGCCGATTCCAAGGGTCCCAATCCCATCGAGTTCGAAAACGGCTACGTCGCCTATGAAGACCTGCCGGACGAGCAGCGCCACCTCCCGGGCGAAGGCAAGGGCGGTGCGGACTTCGACGAGGATGACGAGGACTTCGACGACGAAGAGGATGAGGACGAGGAAGAAGAGGGTGACGACGAAGACGGCAAGGAAATCTACGACGAGAACGAATAAAGGATGGGCAGGCGGCTCCTGGTAATCCTCGGACCGACCGCCGTCGGGAAGACCGACTACAGCATCGAAAGGGCGCTGGAGTGCGGAAGTCCCGTCATCTCCTGCGATTCCCGCCAGTTCTACAGGGAAATGCGCATCGGCACGGCCGTCCCTTCAGAGGAACAGCTCGCGCGCGTACGGCATTATTTTATCGGGAATCTTTCCATCCAGGACAACTATACCGCCGGCATGTACGAGGCCGATGCCCTGGACCTCATCGGCCGTCTTTTCGCCGAAGGGCACGACACCCTGGTCGTCACAGGCGGGTCCATGCTATACATCGACGCCCTCTGCTACGGCCTGGACGACTTCCCGGAAGTTCCCCTGATGCTGCGGGAGCACCTGATGGACTGCCTCCGGAGCGAAGGCGTGGACGTCCTCGCCGACCAGCTGAAGGAACTGGATCCCGTCACCTACGACGAAATCGACATCTCCAACGGACAGCGCGTCATCCGCGCCCTGGAAGTGTGCCTGTACACCGGACAGCCTTTCTCCTCTTTCAAGACCAGGAGTTTCAAGGAACGGGACTTCGAGATCGAGAAAATCGGCCTCCAGCGACCGCGGGAAGAACTTTATGTGCGCATTGAGGCCCGCGTGCTGAAGATGATGGAGGAGGGACTGGAAGAGGAGGCTCGAAGCCTCCTCCCCTATCGTGACCTTCCGGCCCTCCAGACCGTGGGCTATCGCGAGATGTTCGACCATTTCGACGGGAAATACGATCTGGAAGAAACCGTCCGCCTGATCCAGCGGAATACCCGCCACTACGCAAAGCGGCAGCTTACCTGGTGGCGCCGCGACCCCTCGATCCGGTGGATTGAAGCTACTTCGTAATCACAAATACCGTAAAACAAAGCGGCGGCACCGTAGCGGAGAGGGTCTTTCCTTCGCCGGTGAAAGAGGCCTTGACCGGCCGGATGCGCTCAGGCTCGTCCAGCGTGTTGTCTTCGTAAAGCAGACCGGAGGTGAAATCGATACGTTCCACCGCCCTCACGGTCTCCTTCTTCTTCAGACCGTTAAACGCAAACTCCACAGGCTGAGCCTGTTCCGAGGTATTGATTACCTTTACGTAAACCTTATCCCCATCTTTCACCGCACTGGCGAAGAGCCCGTCCTGTCCGGCGGCACCGGTGACGTTCGCCCCGTCCATCTTGAGGGTCAGCACGTTCTGTCCCTTGTACTCGCCGTACAGCTGCTGGACGTACCAGCTGGCGGTACGCATGGAGCGGAGGTTGTCGAACCAGATCAGGTCCGGACGCCACTGCCAGCCCTCGACGTGGGCGAAGAGCGGGGCGTAGGTAGCCATATGCACGATGTCGGCATTGCGCTCGATGGTAGTCATGAAAGCGGCCTCCAGGAGGGAGGCGTGGAAATGGTTGAACTTACGGCCGGCGCCGTGGCAGGCGTATTCGCCGGCGAACACCTTCGGACCCTTGCGGTCGTAATTGTCGTAACGGGCGCCCTGGGAAAGGAACCAGGTCTCCGGACGGTAGAAGTGCTCGTCCACGAGGTCGGCGCCGAGGCGCTTCATCTCGGGCCAGAGATAGTCGAACTGCTTGCCCTCGGAGTCCGGGCCGCTGGAACCGACGATCCTGATGTCCGGATACGCGGCGCGGATGGCTTTCACGAAGGGCTCGAGATGCTCGGGATAGATCGCGTCCCACTGCTCGTTGCCGATGCCGATGAACTTGAGGTTGAACGGGGCCGGATGCCCCATCTCGGCGCGGACCTTTCCCCAGGTGGACGTCACGGGGCCGTTGGCGAATTCAATCAGGTCCAGGGCATCCTGGATGAATGGCTGGAGTTCGTCCACCGGGCAATGGGCCGACGGATCGTCGTTCTGGAACTGGCAGGCCAGCCCGCAGCTCAGGATGGGAAGCGGCTCACTGCCGATCTCTTCGGAAAGCTGGAAGAATTCGAAGAAACCGAGTCCGTAGCTCTGGTAATAGTCCGGATAGAAACGGTGCGGGAAGGTGTATTCCCAGCGATTCTCGTTGATGGGACGGTTTTCCACCGGGCCCACGGTGTTCTTCCAGTTATAGCGGGTCGGGAGATCCGTTCCCTCCACGATGCAGCCGCCCGGGAAACGGAAAATGCCGGGCTTGAGATCCGCCAGGGCCTGTGCCAGGTCCTTCCGCATGCCGTTGCGGTGGCCCATCCAGGTGTCGGTCGGGAACAAGGATACATGCTCCAGGTCTACGGGCGTCCGCTTCCCCGTCAGGAAGAGGCGGAGAACCGCTTTCTCCAGCGTCATATCAGGTTTCAGGATCACTTCATACCGCTTCCAGTCACTGCCGGAGACCGTCAGGGACACCTGGCACAGGAAGTGGTTCTCGCCCATCGACGCAGTGTTCACCAGTTCGATACGGAGATCCGAATCGCCGCCGTCGGGGACGCGCGCCCAGACGGAGAAACGGTAGGTTTCCCCACCCTTTACGCCGATGCCGAAAAAGCCCTCGTTGTCCAGACCGGTCCACTTGTCCCGATGACCGGGGTTGCCGAGACGGACATAGTGCGGGCAGCGCCCGAACGGACCGTCTTCCCTCACTTCCACATGGCCAAAGGCCTTCCATCCCTGGAGCGGATCATTCGGGAATTCGAAGGAACGGTTTTTCACGAGTTCGGCGTACAGGCCGCCGTCCGCCGCGAAATTGATGTCTTCGAAGAAAATGCCGTACATCGTAGGCTGGACGGGCGCGCCGACCTTTTTCAGGTCGATGTCCATGCGATGAACCTGCGCGAAGGAAATCGCTCCGACAAGGAGAGCCGTCGCCGTGAGAAGGATTTGTTTCCGGGTCATAAATGGTCGAAATTAGCTTTAGATTTTCAAATGTATGCAAAAATACGTAAGTTTGGAAGTTGAAAGGTGGACAAATGAACTTTCGAGGTGTAAAATCATGCGGGCTCGCGCTCGCGCTCCAGCTCGGAGCTGTGTTCTTCCCGGCCCAGGCGCAAGGCCGGTTCGAAGACGGCTACCTGCATAGCACCCTCTCCATGGAAAACGGTCTCCCCTGCAACTATGTCGACGACGTCTGCCAGGATGACGCCGGTTTCCTCTGGCTGGCCACATCGGGCGGCGGACTGTGCCGGTTCGACGGATATGACCTCCTCACCTTCAGCACCACTTCCGGCACTCCGCTCAAGAGCAATTTCATCCGCAATGTCTGCGAGGACCGCTTCCAGCGGCTCTGGATCGCCTCCGAAGGCGGACTGGACCTGATGGACCTCCGGACGCTGGAACGCATGGACCTGCCTCATCCCGACCTTGAAGCATATGGGAATCTGACCTGCTCCTTCCTGACCCTGGACGCGGCCGGGAGTCTCTGGTTCAAGACCGAAAAGACGCTGGTCCGCGTTTCCTTCGACAGTGAAGGATCCGTACGGGACGTTCTCAAATACACCCACGACGGGCTTGCCCCGGTCAATTTCGTCTTCGAAGACGTCGATGGGGACGGAACAGTGTGGATGGGGATGGAAGGACGGCTTTACAAGGTCGGAGAAGATCCTTCCGGGACCCTCAAGGCAAAGCCGGTACTGCCGGACTTCCAATACGGGGAACAGACCTACCTGTCCGACTTCCTTCCTGCCGGCCAGGAAATCTGGATTTCGACGGAAGACGGCCTGTATTTCCTCAACCGCCGCACCGGAGAATGGAAGAGGTACGCCCATGATCCCGACAACTCCCGTTCCCTGACCCAGAACTTTATCACAGGTCTCAGCCGGACTGGCGACGGAGTGATCGCCGCCAGTTCCCTCCACGGCCTGAACCTCTATAATCCCGTCACCGATGATTTCGAGCGCGTCGGCGGAGAGGTAATCAACTGCATCAAGGTCCTTGGGGAACAACTCCTCCTGGGCACCGAAACAACCGGGCTGCTGACATTCATCCCCAAGCAGGTTTCCGTCAACAACCTGCGACATGACGGACAGGATCCCAATTCCCTGGCTGCCGGAGCCGTGAACGCCGTCCTCCAGGAGCCGGACGGCCGGCTCTGGGTCGGGACGGTGGAAGGCGGTCTGAGTATCCGGGAACCGGGAAGTCATGCCTTCGGACACCTGACCCTCGAGCGGGGCGGACTCTGTCACAACAGCGTAAGCGAACTGTGCCTGCTTCCCCAGGAGCGGATGCTGGTTGGGACCTGGGGTGGCGGCATCGACATCGTATCCACCCGGAAACCTTACCGGGTGCTGGAGCATCTCCTTCCGGGCGACACCCGCCTGGACTATATCGGATCCCTGGATTATGACCCGGGAAACGGCTTGCTGTGGATCGGATCCAACCGGGGCATCTTCTACTATGATTTCCGTACGCGCGAACTGACGCCCGCCCTTGCCGAACAGGCCAGCGGGTGCATCGGGTCGTGCCTGGACGCATCCGGCCATCTTTGGATCGGATGCCGGGAAGGGGTCCATGTATTCGACCTGCGGAACCGCTCCGCCGACAGAGGCTTCCCTTCCACCCTTCACGCATACAAACTGGACGACCCTGGTTCCGGCGTCCGGGAAATGATCTGTTTCATCATCGAAGCCGCCGACGGAAGCCTCTGGCTCGGCAGCAACGGGAACGGCGTGTGCCACGCTGTCCGGAATGAAGACGGAACATACACATTCACAGGATATTCCACCCGGAATGGCCTGTCCAATGACCGTGTGCGAGGACTTGCCGAAGACGCCTCGGGGCGCATTTGGGTCAGTACGGAACACGGTCTCAACGTCCTGGATCCCCTGACCGGACGCATTACCCCCTATTTCCGGGAAGACGGTTTTTCCAGCACGAGTTTCCACTGGAACAACGCGTGCAAAGGCACGGACGGACTGCTCTACTTCGGGCAGGCAGAAGGTCTCAGTGCCGTAGATCCGTCCCGGACGGTCTCCAGGACCATCGAGGGCCCGCTGCGGCTGACCGATGTCCGCATCGGGGACAGGCATCTTCGCAACCCCTACCTGAAAAGCGTGACCCTGCATGAGCGTGACCGGTCCATTTTATTCCAGTTCGCCCTGCTCAGTCCGGCCGCCGGGCGTCAGTACGCCTATGAGTACCGGCTGGAAGGGTTCGAGAAGGGGTGGACCCGACTGACCGGCGAACGGCACGAGGCCTCCTACTCCTCTCTTCCGAGCGGAGAGTACCGGTTGGTCGTCCGGGCCGTCCCCCGCTCCGGGGACATCGGGAAGGAATTGGCGCTGGACGTACATGTGCGGCCCTATTTCTACAAAACCTGGTGGTTCAAACTGATCCTGGCCGTGCTCATCGCAGCCATCGCCTACGGCATCCTCGTTTGGCGCACCCGCTATCTCGTACACAGGCAGGAGCTTCTGCAGCGGACCGTGGACGAGCGGACCCGGGAGATATCGGAACAGAAGAAGCTCATCGAACAGAAGGCCGATGAACTCGCCCGCCAGAACGTCGTCCTGAGACACCAGAACGAAGAACTGGCCGGCCGCCGTATCCTCTCCGCGCCGCAGGCCCAGTCGGAGGACCCGTTCGCGGAGAAAGTCCTCCAGACGGTCCGTTCCCTGTACAAGGACCCGGATCTGGACGTTCCCGCCCTGTGCAGCGCGATGGGAATGAGCAAGACCCTCCTCAACAAACGCATCCAGGAAGCCTTCGGACAGCCTGTCGCCCAGTTCATCCGGACCTACCGGCTGTCGGTCGCCCGGGAAATGCTCCTGTCCAACCGGGAGAACAAGACGCTCAACATTTCCGAAATCGCCTACGAGGTCGGATTCAACGACCCGAAGTATTTCAGCCGCTGCTTCGCCAGGGAATTCGGTTTCCCGCCCAGTTCCCTTGCCGAAGGCTAGTGTACAAAAATCCACCTTTTAGGTCTTTTTGTACACCAAAGGCATTTTGAAAGTGCCTATTTTTGCCGTCGGTTAACCACTGTAATCGATGACGCTGAAACATTTGACCGCCCTATTCGGCACCTTTTTCCTGGTTCTGACCGTTTCGGCCCAGGGAATTCACCGTGAACCGGCCTTCGATCCGCTCCAACCCGCTGTTCATGATCCCGCCGCCATCCGCTGCGGGGAAACTTGGTATCTCTTCAGCACCGGATTCGGCGTCAGTGTCCTCACTTCGCAAGACCTGAAGTCCTGGGAACCCGCCGGCCGGGTCTTTGACGCCCCGCCACAGTGGGCCTTGGATACCGTTCCCGGATATCATGGCCATACCTGGGCGCCGGATATCTTTTACCACGAAGGGACCTACTATCTTTATTATTCCTGCTCTTCCTTCGGAAAGAACACCTCCGCCATCGGCGTAGCGACCAACCGCACCCTCGACCCGGATTCCCCGGACTACTACTGGGAAGACCGGGGCTGCGTCGTCCGTTCCATCGGCGGCCGCGACAACTGGAATGCCATCGACCCCAATGTTTTCATCGACTCGGACGGTACGGGATGGATGAGCTTCGGTTCCTTCTGGGGCGGCATCAAGCTGGTCCGACTGGACGCTACCCTTACCCGTGTCGCGGAGCCCCAGGAATGGTATCCTGTCTGCCGGCGTCCGGAAGGGACGGCCGAGGACACCTCCAAGACGGATGACGCCATCAAGGCCGATCCCCGCGGTCAGGACTTCGACCCCGGCAACGGCGCCGCGGAAGCCCCGTTCATCGTCCGCCACGGGGACTGGTACTATCTGTTCATTTCCTACGACCTCTGCTGCAGGGGGCCGAAGAGCACTTATAAAGTAGTGGTCGGCAGGTCCCGGAAGGTGACCGGCCCCTATGTCGATGCCGACGGCACGCCCCTGATGCAAGGCGGTGGGACCGTCGTCGCGGCAGGGAACGCCCGCTACCCCGGTGTCGGCCACTGCGCCGTGGTCTCCACCGACACGGGAGATCGAATGCTCCTGCATGCCTACGACCGCGAAACCGGCTACAATGCCTGTCTCCTGGTCCGCTCCCTTGAATGGGACCGGGACGGCTGGCCGTCCATCCAACTCTGATCATTAACCAACCCATAACAACCAATAAAAACTACATTATGAAAACCCGAGAATTGATGCTTCAGGCGCTCTGTGCCGCCGCCTTCACGGCAGCGGTCTCAGCAGGCTGTACGCGTCTCGAGCCCTACACCATCGATGCTCCGGACGACCTTGCCGAGAAGATCGCTGATTATCAGGCAGAAAAAGACGCCGGGAACGTCGTTCCCGACGATGCCGTCCCCATTGAGATCGCCCCCGACGTCGTAGGCCTGGAGGACAACACCTCCAGCTGGTGGGCGGACTTCAGTCAGTACTTCACCGTTCCGGTAGCGAAGAAACTGATCCTCAAATTCAACAACTTCTCCCTCGGTGAAGCCAATTACCAGAACTGGGTCCTCGGCGTCACGAATGCGAAAGAGCGCGGGGCCGAAGGCTACTCCGAGTATTTCGTCCTCCGCGCTGACAGTTGGAAATGGGGCAGCGGGGACAATGGGTCCAACAACGGCATTTCCCTGGATATGGACGGAGTCGCTCCCGACGGCGATGCCTGGTGGGAAGCCTTCCGCGACAAGATGAACGGCGCCGAGGTAGAACTGACCGTGGACCACGCCAGCGAGGGTACCGCCTATGTAACGGCGGTCGCCACTGCAACGGACGGTACCATAATCACTGAGACCTACAGCCAATCCGTCTCCTTCGTGGATGACATCAACGTATTCCTGGTTGCCGATCATGCTCATTTCGTGCTCCAGAGCGCCTTCCTCGCCTCTTCGGACTATCCCATCATTCCGGACTCCAACCCGGCATCCGTCGTCATTTCTGGCAATCCCACCGCCGTTAACTACAGCGAGAATCCGGAGGATGTCGACTATTGGGGCGATGCCGTCGTGACCGTCGTCTTCGAAGACGGTTCCTCGATGGCGGTGGACAAGGAGAAAGTCAGCATCACGGCACCCGATCTGACCACCCCCGGAAACAAGACCGTGGTCGTCACGTATAATTATACGAAGAAAGGCGTCCTTACCGAAGCCGCCGCCGGCTACTACAATTTCGAACTGGTAGCCGACCTGGAGAGTCTCCTGATCGTGCAGGAACCTTCCCACAACACCTACTATTTCTATGACAACGCCAGCCTGGACTTCCGCCCGTACGGTCTCCAGTTGCAGGCAGTCTATCAGGGCGGAACCACCGTGGACCTCACCCTGGACGACGTGACCGTCTCTCCGATTAACCCCGTGGAAGGCGAGCAGGAAGTGACCTTCACCTACAAGCCCGGTTCCAAGGCTGTCACAGCCTCTACGCGCATCAACCTCGTCAAGGGCGGTCTCGCCCTGGGTGTCCCCGAGCTTAACTCCGCCTGGTGGACCTACTTCGCTCCTGACCGCAAGGTTCCGCAGGGCGAAAGCGCCTCCTTCGAAATGGACGTCTATTCCGTTGCAGCCGACAACTGGCAGGCTCCCGTCGCCATCCTCCGCAAGGGTGACCTCACCATCGGCGCCGACGGTGAATATGCGGTGGTCCGCATCGACAATTTCGGTTGGGGTTCCGCTTTTGCCAATGCCGATGCCGACAAGGAAAGCGACTGGAATTGGGATCTGTTCAAGCCGATGCTTACCAACGCCCACGTCACCATCACGGCCACCAACAACGGAGACAACGCCGTCATCCGGTACGATGTCCTCTGGGCCAATGGCGAGGAACACTATCAGTTGTACAAGAACATCGCCATCAACGATCCGGACGACGTGTACCTGTCCATGACCGTGGACAACTGCTACGCCGTCCTCGTGCCCGGCGACTACAGCACCCCGGATCCCGATCCGCAGGATCCCACCAAAGTCGTAAGCATCTCGGCCGGCGCCACGGCCAAGGTCGTAGGCGGGACGAAAGTTGTCACCCTCTCCCCGGAAAACGTGGTCGTGAAAGCCACCCGGGCCAATGGCGAGGAAATCAGCCTCCCTTCCGGCTACTCAGTCAGTTTCACAGGCGACAAGCTCGTTTATGACGCAAAGCCCGGCACCTATGCCGATGCCTTCACGGTAACCTACACCCCGGCCGGCGGAGAACCTCTCACCACCAAGGGCTCCCTCACCATCGCCGCGAGCGACCAGGAGAAGCAGGCCGCCCGCGTGGGCGCCGACGACTTCAGCAACGCCTGGTGGACCACTTTCTCCAAGGACTGGACCGTCGCCGCCGGCGAGAGCCTGAGCGTGGGAATGGAGGTCCATTCACTCGCACAGCTGAACCACCAGGGCCCTTGCACCATTCTCCGCAAGGCGGACGGAAACGAGTACGGTGTCGTCCGCATGGACAATTACGGTTGGCTCTATGGGACCAATACCATCGACGGTCTCTCTGAGCTTGGCTGGAACCTTGCCGGGAACTGGAACTGGGAAGGCTTCGCCGCGAACATCGAAGGCTCCCATGTTACGGTGACCGTCGCCAACAGCGGGAACGGCAAAGCTTCCATCCGCTACTATGTGGTCTATGCCAACGGCGAAACCCACTTCCAGTACTACGACAACATCTCGGTGAACAGCGACGACGTACAGTTTGCCTTCGTCACCGAAGCGTCCTACCTTGATTTCGACTGATAACCGTTTCGCGATATGAAAAACCTATCCATATATATTTTCCTTTGCGGGTTCATGGCCATAGCTCCGGCCGCCTTCAGCGGCAGGGACGGCGGCTATGCGGCCCACGCGCAGAACAACGTGACCGTCACAGGCACCGTCGTGGACGAGTACGGCGAGCCCCTGCTGGGAACCGGCATCGTAGTGAAAGGCACTACGACCGGAACCACCGCCGACCTGGACGGCAATTTCTCTCTCACGGTGCCGGAAGGCTCCGTCCTCCAGCTGATCTCCGTCGGCTTCCAGACCATTGAAATCACCGTAGGACCGGATGGAAATCTCGGAACCATCGCCATGAAGACTGAAACCACGCTCCTGGACCAGGTCGTCGTGGTGGGTTACGGTTCCCAGAAAAAGGTGGACCTGACCGGTTCGGTGGCCATCGTGGACGCCGACGAGATGAAGAAGGTATCCCACTCCAACATCTCATCCATGCTCGAGGGTAAGGTCGCCGGCGTCCAGATCACCTCCGACGGCCAGCCGGGCGCCGACCCGGCCGTCCGCATCCGCGGTATCGGCTCCTTCGGAGACACCAGCCCGCTGTACGTCATCGACGGCGTGCCCATGGGCACCACCATCCGCGACTTCTCCCCGAACGACATCGAGACCATCCAGGTTCTCAAAGATGCCTCCGCGGCCGCCATCTACGGTTCCCGCGCGGCGAACGGCGTGGTGATCATCACTACCAAGAACGGAAAGAAAAACCAGCCTATCCGGGTGGAGTACCGTGGCTACGCCGGTGTGGACCAGATCCGCAAGGGCGTGTATGACGTAATGGACGCCGCCCAGTACGGCGACTACATCCGCATGTCTTACGAGAACAACAACCTGGGCGACAAAGTTCCTTCCGGCTATATGAAGGGTTCCGAAAACTACCTGGATCCTGCCACCAACAATACCGACTGGTTCAAGGAGATGTTCAAGACAGGCATCCGCCAGAACCACAACGTGAACCTTTCCGGCGGCGGTGAGAACAGCACTTTCAACGTGGGCCTCGACTATTTCAGCCAGAAGGGTACCCTCGTGGGCGCAGGTCCTAATTTCGACCGTTTCACCGCACGCGTGAACAATACCATGGACGTGAAGTTCGTCAAGCTCCGCACCGGTATCGTGTATTCCCATTCCGACCAGGACAATATGTCTGCATCCAACGCCAACGAATATGTCCAGGGTCTGTACGGCACCCAGTACCCGATCATGGCGACAGCCCTGTTCATGCCGCCTACCATCAAGGCCTATGACGAGAACACCTGGTTCCTGGACCGGGTCGTCGGCGCCGCCTCCGATTACTCCTACGACGCATACGGGTTCGGTACCTATTATGACAGCGTCCACGGCGACATCCGAATCGCCAACCCCCTGCTGTACAACTCCCTTATCCAGCGCAAATCCACAGTGGACCGCGTGGTCGCCACCGGTTCCGCCACGGTGGACCTGCTGGGCATGGTGGGCTTACGGAGCGAAAACCATAAACTGGACTACAACCTGAACCTTTCTTACAGCCGTTCCTTCGTGAAGGGCTTCACCTTCCTCCCGGCTTTCATTCTCTCGAATGCCAACTACCTGGCCAAGAGCAACGAACGCCTGAGCGAGAACTATAACAACTATTCCGATTTCCTGGTAGAGAACTATCTCACCTATGACGGAAAGATGGGGAACCATCACTTGAACACCGTTGTGGGCATGACCTTCCAGCGGGAGAACTACCATACCCTCGCCGGTTGGGGCAACAACCTTCCGGAACCGTACTACCTCCAGGTAGGAAACGCCACGGACCGCGATGCGAGTTCCTATGAGAGCGAGCATGTGCTGGCCTCCCTGATTGGCCGTGTCAACTACGACTACGACGGCCGCTACCTGTTCCAGGCCACGGTCCGCCGGGACGGTTCCTCCCGTCTCAGCGTGAACCGTTATGACTGGTTCCCGTCCTTCTCCCTGGGTTGGAGAGTGGACAAGGAGCCCTTCTTCACCGTGGACCCGCAGTTGATCAGCCTCCTGAAATTCCGCGTGAGCTATGGTATCCTCGGTAATGAGAACATCGGTGACTACGCTTTCATGGACACGATGGCCCGCGGCAACTATACCTACAGCTTCGGAGGCCAGAAAGTCACCGGCTCGGCTATTTCCAACTACGTGAACGAATTCATCCGTTGGGAGAAAAAGAAGTCCCTGGACATCGGTATGGACTATTCCATGTTCGGCGGCGCCTTCGAATTCAACATGGACTACTACCGCAACGTCTCCGAAGACCTGCTGTATTCCGTCCCTGTCCCGGCCGAGGCCGGCGCCACCAACGAGAGCGTGACGATGAACGCCGCCACCATGGTGAACTCCGGTGTCGAGCTCAGCGCCAGCTACCGCAACTACAGCCGTGAATTCAAGTATGACATCTCCGGAAACGTCACTTTCCCCAAGAACGTCGTGACCTCGCTCGGCATGGGGACCGTTTCCCGCGATGACGCCATGTGCCGCACCGTCGTCGGGGAAGAAGTGGGACGCTTCTACGGTTACGTGTATGAAGGCATCTTCCAGAACATCTACGAAATCGACCACCATGTCAATGAGCAGGGCGATTTCGTAATCCAGAACGGCGCCCATCCCGGCGACGTAGCCTACCGCGACATCAACAAAGACGGCCAGATCACGGCCGACGACCGTACCTTCCTCGGCAGCGGCATGCCCAAGGTCACCTTCGGCCTGAGCGCCCGCTTCGAGTACAAGGACATGGATCTCACCCTGTCCACCTACGGCGCCGCAGGCCACAAGCTGGTGGACTACGTGGACCAGGCCCTGCACAGTTCCTACGGCATCAACAACAAGAGCGTGGACCTCGTGAACGCCTGGACGCCGGAGAATACGGACACCAACGTGCCGCGCGTCGCGAACAGCGCCGACGGTACCGTGAACAACGACTTCTTCAGCTCCCGCTTCCTGCAGAACGGTGCTTACTGGAAAATCGCCAACGTCGAACTCGGCTATAACTTCCCGTCGAAATGGTTCGAGAATGCCTTCCTCTCCAGCGCCCGCATCTACCTGTCGGGTCAGAACCTCTACACCCTCACCGCTTACCGCGGCTATAACATCGACTTCGCCGGCGGCGTTTTCACTCCGGGCTTCAACTATTGCTCGTATCCGGCCCCGGTTACCTTCATGCTGGGCGTTAACCTGTCCTTCTAAATGCTAGAGACCATGAAAAAGATATCGTACATCCTGGCAACCCTCACCGTCCTTTCAACTTTCGCCTCCTGCGACAAGCAGCTGGCCGTGAAAAACGTGAACAACCAGACCACCTTCGACTTCGGCAACACCGAGTCCGACCTTCAGGAGGCCGTAATCGCCTGCTACAACCGCATCCGCCTGGAAGGCACCTTCGCCCGCGTCGGCTACATGCATGATGTTGTCCGCGGCGACGAGGCCTGGAACCCCCAGAACGCCTGGTACCTCCCGGCCGACCACTTGAACTCCCCGGGCACCATCGACGTCACCGACCGGTGGATCTGGCGCGACTGCTTCCATGTGGTGAACCGCTGCAATTTCGTCCTTTCCAAGATTACCGGCGAGGAAGAGAATCTGAAGGAGAGCTACAAGCGGATGCGCGGCGAGGCTTTGTTCCTCCGCGCCCTCGCCTACTATGAACTCGCAACTTATTATCAGACCGTACCGCTGTTCACGGACTATGCTCAGTACGGCTCCCTGGAAACCATCTACTCTGAAAACGTGCCCCAGGACGACATCCTGGACCAGGTTGAAAAAGACCTCACCGAGGCGATGACCCTTCTGCCCAAGCGCGACGTAGGCGGTGAATGGGCCAAAGGACGGGCCACCTGCGGCAGCGCTGCCGGCTACTATGCCCGCGTCCTGATGTTCCGCCACAAGTACAGCGATGCCCTCGCCGTCCTGAAGGACATCCTCAATTCCGCGGATGGTGGTTCCGAGCGCTACGGACACTATGAACTGATGGCCGACTACGGCGCCAACTTCCGCGAAGGTACGGCCGACGAGAACAATGTCGAGAGCCTGTTCGAAGTCCAGTTCATGGACTATAATACCGGCGGCACCGACGAGGAGTGGACTCCCGTGAACATCTCTTCCAATGCCACCCAGGGAAACGCCTTGGAAGCCAACTTCGGCCCCGGCACCTTCGGCGGCTGGAGCGACGTAGCGGTGAGCAACTGGTTGTATAACCTGTTCAAGGCCGAACGCTGCACCGACGGCCGCCTGGATCCCCGCCTGTACTGGACTGTCCTCTCCTACGAGGCCGAATACAATACCTACACAGGTGTGGCTACGGCCGCCTATCCTGACGGCGACCCGCGCAAGAATGAAGCGTACCAGCTGGTCATCACCGATGCGAACAAGGGCATCCTCCGCACCAACAATGACAACGGCGGCATCCCCGTGGCCAAGTGGACCAATGCACGGACCGGCCTGTACAGCTCGGTCGTCACCGGCCTGCACTGCGGCATCAATATCCGCCTGATGCGCTATGCCGACGTCCTCCTGCGCGCCGCAGAGTGCGAAAATGAGGTGAACGGTCCCACCCAGCAGGCCATCGACTGGATCAACGAGGTCCGCACCCGTGCCGCCCTCGCTCCGCTCCAGCTGTCCGCTTTCTCCGGCAATGCCGACAAACTCTTCGAGCAGATCGCCAATGTGGAGCGTCCGAAGGAGTTCGGCCTGGAAAACGGCCGGGGCATCGACCTCATCCGGTGGGGCTTCTTCTACAATACCGACCGTCTGCATCAGATCGCAGAGCACAGCCGGTATCTGTTCGAGAAGTATGACGAGGACAACCCGCAGCCTATTACGACCGTGAATCTCAGCGCCAAGAATGCTGGCTCCGGCATCCCCTGCACCGACGACTCCTATACGGACTATTTCCGTGAAGGTCACGAGTACTTCCCCATCTTCCAGGGTACGCTCAACGAGAATCCCAAACTGAACGGGAATTCCGCCAATAACAATACGCCCAATACGCCCTCCTGGCCCATCCGGCCAGTTACGCCCCTGAACTAATTAACTGACGAAGGATTATGAAAATCAGATACTTTATCACAGCGGCCCTTTGCGGTATCCTGGCCGCAGTCTCCTGTACCAAGGACAACGGCGTAGGCATCATGACCAAGGAAGACTACGAAGGATATACCGAGAACGGTATCCCGACCTACGCCGATGACTACTCCCCCATCTCCAACTGGGATTTCCACCCGAACTGGAATCTGGCCAACGTCCACGACCCCTCCATCGCCTACTATGGCGGTTACTACTATATGTTCGGCACTTCCGCCTCGTACGGAAACGAGCATGACAAGGCTACCGTAGGCCGTCAGTTCCAGGGAAAACGTTCGAAAGACCTGGTGAACTGGACGCATATTTACGGACCCATGAGCACAGCCCCGGCGTGGGTGAAAGATTCCTTGAACAACATCCGCGGCCGGATGGCCCTTCCTGCCATCGAGAATCCCGTGTACGGATACTGGGCTCCGGTCATCCGCGTAGTGGACGGCAAGCTCCGCATGTACTACAGCATCGTGGTGGACAACTTTATCAAGACCGGCGGCACCTCTTTCGATGGCAGCTGGACCGAGCGTGCCTTCATCGGCATGTGCGAAACCACCGATCCGTCCAACCCGGATGCCTGGGAAGACAAGGGCTTCGTAGTCTGCTCCTCCACGGTCAAATCGGCAGGCGACTGGGGTCGCGCCAGCGCCGGCGGCGACTACGGCAACGCCTACTTCTACTACAACGCCATCGACCCGACCTACATCGTCGCTCCCGACGGAAAGCACTGGCTCATCTACGGCTCCTGGCACAGCGGTTTCGCGCTCCTGGAGATAGATCCTGCTTCCGGCAAGCCTGTGAAATCCCTCAACGGCGGACTCGGAAATCCCTGGGCTGACGGCGACCTCGCCGATCTCCAGTCCCGCTACGGCGTCAGGATCGCCACCCGCGTCCCCACCGGAACCTGGTCGCACTGGCAGGGCAGCGAAGCTCCGGAAATTATCTACAACAACGGTTACTACTATCTGTTCATGGCCTATGACGGACTGGACATTCCTTATAACACCCGTGTCGCCCGCAGTACCAGGATCGAGGGCCCCTATGTGGACATCAAGGGGACCGACATCACTGCCGGAGGCGTGGCCTATCCCATCGTGACCCATCCGTACAAGTTCTCGGAGGGCTATGGCTGGGTAGGTATCTCCCACTGCTGCATCTTCCAGCAGGATGGAACCGGCGAATGGTTCTACGCCTCGCAGGGCCGACTCCCCGCCGGCGTGAACGACAATGCCAGTTCCAACGCCCTCATGATGGGCCATGTACGCAGAATTGTCTGGTGTCCCTCCTCGGCCGACAATCTCAACGACCTGTGGCCCATCGCCCTTCCTGAGCGCTACGCAGGCATCGACAACGGCAAGGTCACGTCCGCCGAAATCGCCGGAACCTGGGAGCACATCAACCTCCAGTATCAGCAGGGAGTCATGGATACCGCCCAAACCCTGACCCTTTCTGCCGGCGGTACGATGAGCGGTGCCCTCACCGGCACCTGGACCTATGACGAAAGTTCTCAGTACCTGACACTTACACCCTCCACGGGTACGAAAGTTGTAGTGGTGGTAGCCCGGGAAGCCGACTGGGAGGCTTCCCCGCGCAAGGCGACCATCGTCTACGCCGGTACCGAGAAATCCATCGATGCCACCTATTGGGGCAAGAAAGTTCAGTAACGCATGAAAAAGACATTTGTTGCAATGCTTGCCTGGGCACTGGCCTTCACGGCCACGGCCCAGGTCAAGGTTTCCGTCCATGAGACAGCCAAGGACCAGCCGCTCATCCCGGCCGAGATCTACGGACAGTTTTCCGAACACCTCGGAAAGTGCATCTACGAAGGAATCTGGGTAGGGAAGGATTCCTCCATTCCGAATGTGGACGGCTACCGCACGGACGTACTGGAGGCTTTCAAGGCCCTGAAGGTTCCCGTGCTTCGCTGGCCGGGCGGTTGCTTTGCCGACGAATACCACTGGATGGACGGCATCGGTCCGCAGGAGAACCGGCCCAAGCTCGTGAACAACAACTGGGGCAGCACCTTGGAAGACAACTCCTTCGGCACACATGAGTTCCTGAACCTGTGCGAAATGTTGGGAATTGAGCCGTATATCTCCGGCAACGTCGGTTCCGGCACCGTGGAAGAACTCGCCAAATGGGTGGAATACATGACTGCCGAGGCCGGCTCCATGGCCGAGCTCCGCGCCAAGAACGGCCGCGAGAAGCCCTGGAAGGTAAAGTATCTGGGCGTTGGCAATGAGTCCTGGGGCTGCGGAGGCGACATGACGGCGGACTATTATTCCGATGTCTATAAGCGCTACGCCCTGTACGCCCGCAACTACAGTGGCAACAGGCTCTTCAAAGTTGCCTGCGGCGCCTCGGATTACGACTACAACTGGACCAAGGTCATGATGCAGAACGCCCGCACCAAGATGGACGCCCTGTCCTTGCACTATTACACCTGCAAGGGCTGGTCGGGAAGCAAGGGTTCCGCCACGCAGTTCACGACCGAAGAGTACTACAACGTCCTTGCGAAGACCTGCGAGATCGAGGAAGTCCTGAACAAGCACTTCGCCATCATGGATGCGTACGACCCGGACAAGCGGGTCGCCCTCATCCTGGACGAATGGGGCACCTGGTTCGACGTGGAGCCCGGTACCAATCCCGGCTGGCTGTTCCAGCAGAACACGATGCGCGACGCAATGGTCGCGGCCCTGAACCTCAACATCTTCCAGAAGCATACCGACCGCCTGAAGATGGCGAACATCGCCCAGATCGTGAACGTCCTGCAGGCCATGATCCTCACCGACGGCGAGAAAATGGTGCTCACCCCGACCTACCACGTATTCCGGATGTTCAACGTGCACCAGAACGCCACTTACGTCCCTTCCGACTACAAGGCCGGGAACATCGTCTCCGCTGAAGGCCGCATCATGGACGACTTCAGCGCCTGCGCCTCCCGCGACGCCGCCGGGAAACTCCACGTCTCCCTGGCAAATCCGTACCTGGACAAGCCCGTCACCGTGGAACTGGACTTCGACTCCCTCAAGCCGCGCACCGTCACGGGCGAGATCCTGAAGGCCGACCGCATCGACGCCTACAACGACTTCGGCAAGGCTCCTGCCATCGCCCCCGCCGCCTTCACGGGCGCCAAGGTTTCCGGCAAGAGCGTCAAGTTCACACTCCCCGCCGCCTCGGTCGTCGTACTGGAGATTCAATAAGATGAAACACAGCTTGTTACTGCTTGCAGCCTGCCTCGTTCTCGCGGCAGGCTGCGCTGTGTCTCCGAAAGGGCAGGTGGCCGTGAATCCGCTCACCGGCACGGACATTCCGGACAACGACGTCATCCGGGTCGGAGAAGATTATTACATGGTGTCCACCACCATGTATTTCTGCCCCGGCGCGCCCATCATGCACTCCCGCGACCTCGTCCACTGGGAAATCGTAAGCTACATCTTCGACCTCATCGAAGACGACGACATCTACAACCTCCGGGACGGGAAGAACGCCTACGGCAAAGGTCAATGGGCAACGACGCTCCGCTACCATGACGGCGTCTTTTATGCCCTGTTCGTCGCAAACGACCAGCATAAAACATATCTGTACCGCACGAAGGACATCGTGAACGGTCCCTGGGAGCGGAACGAGATCGAAGGATACTTCATGCATGACGCCTCCCTCCTGTTCGACGGGGACCGCCTGTGGGTCGTCTGGGGCAACGGCGACCTGCGCCTGGTGGAACTCGAGCCGGACGGCAGCGCCGTCAAGGCCGGGGCGGAGGTCCGCACCATCATCGAATCGCCTCGCGAAGGTTGGATGCTCCGGGCGGAAGGCTCCCACTTCTACCATATCGGCGACTACTATTATGTCTTGGAGATCGACTGGCCGCAGGGTGCTCCGCGCCTTGCCACGGTCTGGCGCAGCAAGTCCATCGAGGGCCCCTATGAATCCAAAGTCGTTCTCAACGGCACGCTGGGAGGCCGTGACGACGGCATCGCGCAAGGGCCGCTCATCGATACGCCCGCAGGCGACTGGTACGCCATCCAGTTCCAGGACCACGGCGCCGTTGGCCGCATCCCCTGTATCCAGCCTGTCACCTGGACTGACGGCTGGCCGATGATGGGCGAAAGCGGTGTCCCGCTGGAAGAAGTGACCGTGAACCTGCCTGCGGCAGGCCGTGACTACGTATGGGACAGCGATGAGTTTGACGCGGACAAACTTGCCCTCATCTGGCAATGGAACCACAAGGCTCCAGAAGGCTGGTCGCTCACCGAAAGACCCGGCTGGCTGCGGCTCCGGGCTTCGAAGGCAACCGGAATTGCCGATGCCCGCGGCACGATCACCCAGCGTACGGTCGCTCCCCGCTGCATCAGCGAGACGCTGCTGGACGTCTCCGGGATGAAGCCCGGCGACGAAGCGGGTCTATGCGCCTTCCAGAGCCACAGCGGCCGCATCGGCGTCCGCATAGCCCCGGACGGGACACGTTCCGTCGTCCTTCATGAGAGCGGAGAAGCTCTCAACGATGACATTCTCGCCGTTCCGATAGAAGGCGACCTTGTCTGGCTCCGTATCCGCTACGTCTTCACCCCGCAGGAACAAGGTGAGGAACCGGACACGGCTTTTTTCGGCTGGTCGTTTGACGGAGAGAACTGGAACGAGGCGGATTTCACCCTCCGGATGCGCTTCACGCTGGATTATTTCACCGGCTACCGCAGCGCCTTGTACGACTATGCCACCCTGGAAGAGGGCGGCATAGCGGATTTCGACTGGTTTCACCAGCAGGTTTACTAGTCCGTCAGTGCAACTTGATGTCCCACTTGGCGTTGTCGCTGCCAAAGTCGAACTTCGCCAGGGTGGGCGTACTGTCGGCCACTGAGTAGAGGCACAGGCGCTCTTCGCAGCCAGGTATGGCCTTCGGCATCAGGCGGTAGGTTCCGTCGATGAGCAGGTCGACCTGCCAGAGCTGTTCGTCCGCGCCGGTGAATTCCGGAACCGTCACGAGCTCAGCGCCTTCCGCAGCTGCCAGGGCCCGGCTGGTACCTTCAATCACAATCTTGTAATACGGACCGCCCAGATAACCGCCGGCTTCGGGAACGGCCTCGATGGTCCACTTCTGGTGGGGCCGTGCCATGTAGTCGTTGGCACGCACGGCGATCTCACCCTCCGGCCAGTCGGCGGCCACTTCTTCCAGTTTCTGGCCTTCCAGCGCCTTCACCGGCTCGTCCTGACGGCCCCAGAAGCCGCGCATGCCGCCCTGGGCACGGACGAAGTCCACGGTGAGTTCCAGCGCATAGCCGCGTCGGCGGGACAGGATCTTGTAGTTCCCGTCTTTCAGCAGTTCGCCGCATTCCGGCCAGCCGTCGCGCCAAAGGAGGGGACGGATTGCGAGTACGCTGCGGCCGCTGCGGTCCAGGTCGGCCTCGAAGTGCAGGGAGGCCTTTTCGACCCCTTCCTCGACGATATACCGGCCGAAATGGCCGGCGCCGAACAGGCGTTCCTCGGCGGCGACGACCATCTTGCCACCACCCCGGAGCATGTCACGGCCCACGTTGTCCAGGAACGGGCCCGCCGCACTCTTCGCACGCCCGACGACGATGTTGTAAGTGGAATTAACCCCGTCGCAGCAGGTCCCGTGGGTGCCCAGCAGGTAATACCAGCCGTCGCGGTACAACATCACGGAAGCCTCGCAGTCGATGGCTACGTCTATGGCCTTGTTCCCCTTCAGACGTCCGCCGGTAGCAGGGTCGAGTTCGACCATACGGATATTTCCGAAGTAAGTCCCGTAGGTGCAGTACAGACGGCCGGACTCGTCCATCAGGAAGCCGACATCGATGGCGTCGCAGTCTTCATCCTCCTCGGAACGAGCCACTTCCACGGGCTCGGAAAAGGCGAAATCCGGGGAGTTCGGGTCAAGGGTCTTGTTCCACATCGTGAGGATGCGGCCGGCGTGCCCGCCGCCGAGACCGCCGCCGGTGGCGCTGTAGCCTACCAGGTAACGGTCGCCGATCCTGATGACGTCCGGAGCGGCGCCCCCGCCGGGACGCACGGCCCCGCCTTCCCAGACCCAGCCGTCAGCGGAGATCAGTCCTCCGCCGCCGGTCCCGAACGTATAATACTTGCCGTCGCAGAACTGGATGGTGGACGGATCGTGGATATAGGGAGCGCCCACCTGGGCGGCCGCAGAAAGGCAGACCAGGGCGGCAGCGCCCGCAAGAAGGAGATGCTTTCTCATGGCTTATTTCGTACTGAGGGTGATGTTCCTGACCGGGTTGCCGGTCCCGTCGATGAACCTGGCGCAAAAATCGCTCATCCCGGGACCGTTGATCACGGCGCCCCAGATGACATTGCGGCCTTTCCGGAGGGTAAGGCGCCGGGAGCAGCCGTCGTCCATCACCATCCGGCGGTCGCCGGACAGGACGAGGGCCTCCTCGCCGTTCACCCACCACATGGAAGCGGAGTTGGAGCCGACGGCGAGGCGGACATCCGGAATGTCCTCTTCGCAGTTCACGACGGTAGCAACCCAGAAGATTACGCCGTAACGGTCTTCCGTCAGGTTCGTCGCAAAACGGAACAGCTTCACGTTGAAGCGCTGGCTGTCAAAGGCATGCCACCGGAGCTTCCTGACCTTGGAGCCGTCCTTGGGGAGGACGTCGCCCAGCTGTCCGGGGAAAAACTGCTCGCTGAAAACCTCGCGGATATAGCTGTCAGTAAAGACCGTATTGGTGCGGTTGGGTTTGCTGATGGGGTCCAGCAACAGCCAGCGGCCCAGGAACCCCTGCTCGTCCGGCACGGCGTACGCGCCGGTAGCGGGGACCATGTACTTCTCCAGACGGGTGGATGAATCGGCATACCTCCGGGTACGGACCCGGTCCAGGAACGTGACCATCGCGCAGAGGGTTTCATCGGCATACATACCCATGCCATGGTCTCCTCCTTCCACCAGATGGAGCTCGGCCGTGACACCCGCATCAGCAAGGAGACCGTAGAAGTACGGAGCCTGGCAGCAAGGGACCACGCTGTCGGCCGTGCCGTGGAAAATGATTACGGGCGGGTCGGAAGGGTCGATGTAGCTTGTGGCGTCGAGGGCCCTGAAGCGCTCCTCGTTGCCCTGGAAAGGAAAGCCCATCACAGCCTCCTCGGGAGCATGGTTCCAGGTATCTTCCGCCCTGCCGCAGCTCATGTAATGCAGGTCCACAGGACCGGACCAGTCACAAGCCGCGTCCACGCGGCTGGAAAAGCCCAGGTTGCCCCCCACGGTGCCTTCCAGAGCGGCCACGCCGCCACTGGTAGCCGCCAGGGAGGACAGATGCCCGCCTGAGGAGAAGCCGGAGGTCGCGATAAAGGACGTGTCGAAGCGGTATTTCTCCGCATTCGCGCGCACGAAGCGGACCACGCCCTTGATATCCTCGATCTGGGCGGGGAACTTCGCATCCCCGGAGGAACGGTGGTTCGGGGTGACTACGGCGTAGCCTGCGTCCAGCAGGGCGTTCACGATGGTGCCCAGATCGGCCATTCCCTTGGAATTATTGGAATACCACGCGCTTCCGTAGATATGGATTACGACGGGATAAGCGGGTTTCTCCACCCGGGGATAGTAGATGTCCAGCCGGTGAAAGACTTCGCCGTCACCCGCATAATCCACGTCCGCCACCTTCCCGGAGCAGCGGACGTCCACCTTGGGCATCTGGAAACCGCCGAAGCCGCCCGGCTGGGCGTACAGGCCCAAGGCGACGGCCAGGGCCGAAAGCGTCAGGATAGTTTTCTTCATGACCGGTTCATTGCCTGGTTATTCCTTCCACCGTCTGTTCCACGCGCTGCATCGTGCCGTCGGCATTGTAGTGGAGTTCTTCGACACAGACGCTGCGGCGTCCGGTCGCAGGACCGTAGCCGTTCAGGGAGAGGGTGGAATTATGGTAGAACAGATAGCTTTTCCCCTGATAATCAATTACTCCGGGGTGGATGGTGAAGCTGTCCTTCGCCGCTCCGGTGAGTTCGCCCTTGCACTCCCACGGGCCCTCGATGGCATCCGCCATCGCGTAGCTGACGGTCTCGCCGCCCTCGCCCATCGATGCGTAGACATTGTAATAATGGCCGTCCCGCTTGTAGATCCACGGGCCTTCCACGTACCGCTCCATGGGCAGGGTCATGATTTCCCCGTCCAGCTCCACCATGTTCTTTTTGAGCCGCACCAGGAAGCAGGTTCCGTTGCCCCAGCACATCCAGGGAGTGCCGTCGTCATCGATCATCACCGTCGGATCGAAATCGTTCCACCAGCCGCGCGGACCATTGGGCGTCATGTCGTCCAGGATCAGCGCCTTGCCGATGGCGTCGGTGTACGGTCCCTCCGGACGGTCCGCCACCGCCACTCCGATCGCCTTGCAATCGGGGTCGCCGCTCTGGCAGGACACGAAGAAATAGTATTTCCCGTCCACTTCAATGCACTGCGAGGCCCAGGCCTCCCCTACCGCCCAGCTGAAATCCGTCGGCTTCATCACAGTGCCGTGAGCCGTCCAGTTCTGCATGTCCGAAGTGGAGTAGCAAAGCCACTCGGTGATGTTGAAGCCGTATTTCCCTTCGTACCCGGGCTGGTCGTCAAACTGCTCGTCGTGACCGCAGAACAGGTACAGACGGCCGTCGGAGGCGATCATCGGCGCGGGATCGGCAGTATAACAATCCCGGATCAAAGGATTCCCCAGGTTCACGAAGGTATCTTGTGCCGACGGCTTCGGCGCGCAACCGGCCACCAGGACGGCCAGCCAGGGAAGGAAAAGAAAACGTTTCATATCGGTTCAGTTCAATACGTCTATTCAAAGGAAACCCAGTCGACGTCCAGCCACGCACCTTCCTCCACGCGGAGTTTCAGGTTCCGGAGACCGGTGGCGGTCCCAGTCAAGGGCAGCGTCACCTCCTTCCAGCCTGCCTTGGCGGCCGGAAGCTCGAACATCCCCAGGGACTCCTCGTCGGAGAGCAGGACGGAGACCTTCGCACAGCCCCGGTAACGGAACGTGACCGTCGCAGGAGCGGTGGCGCCGAAGTCGACCTCATCGTAGCGGACCCATGCCCCGGGACGTCCCAGATGGACGTACCAGCCGTCGAAGGGCTTCGACGGATTCAGGAAGTCGATGTACGTCGCGACATGATAGATGCCGCTGTAACGATCGACCTGGACGGGTCCTGACGCCGGGGTGACGCCCACGCCGCGGTAGGTCGGAGTCACCTGCTCGATGGTACCGTCCGGATTGAAACGGACCTTGTCGATGCGGACGGAGCGGTTCTTGTCGAAATCGGGGGAATAATCGTTGTGGTGATAGAACAGGTACCACTGCCCCTTGTATTCCACGAAGGAATGGTGGTTCGTCCAGCACTCGTTCGGGGACTTCTCCATGATCTTGCCCTTGTATTCGAACGGCCCCAGGGGGCTGTCGGCCATGGCATAGACCAGAGACTCCGTACGGTCCTGCACCCAGGGATAGGTGAGGTAGAACTTCCCGTCACGCTCGAAGATGAAGGGCCCCTCCTTGAGTCCCGGACCGGGCAGGGCGGCATCCAGACGGACCGGCGGTCCATCCAGCCCGACCATGTTCTCCTTGAGCTTCGCGCCCGAAAAACCCATGCCGGACCAGTAGAGATAGGCATTCCCGTCGGAAGCCACCAGCACGCACGGGTCGATGCCGAACACCCCTTCGATTGAATTCTCCGCCGGCGTAAAAGGTCCGTCCGGACGGTCCGCAACGGCCACGCCCACGGCGAAACCGCGGCCGGCCTTGGGCGCATCCGGGAAGTAAAAATAATACCTGCCGTTCCGTTCCACGCAGTCCGGCGCCCACATGGAATAGCCTTCCGGATTGCCCCACGGTACATCCTTCTGGTCCAGGATTACGCCGTGGTCCGTCCAGTGGACGAGGTCCTCCGAGGAGAAGGCGTGATAATCCTCCATGCAGAACCACTTGCGTTCCGGTTCCACGGGGCTGATGATGTCGTGCGAAGCGTACAGCCACACCTTGCCCTCGAAGACGCGGGCGGTGGGGTCGGCCGTAAACTGTCCCCTGATGACGGGGTTCTGTGCGGAGAGGGTGACGGCCGGGAGGAGGACCGCGAGGACAAGTATCTTTTTCATCTGAAAAAACTAATGGATAGCAAATTTAACGTTTTATTGCTAACTTGCAAGGTGAAATTGTAATATGGAAAAAAAGATACTCCCCCTCCTGCTCCTCGGACTGCTCCTCGCTGCCTGCCATCCGGCCGTACAACCTCCTGTCCAGGACGGTTCCGACCTGTGGCTCGCCGCCGGCCCGTCCGTCGGCGAAGTGCAGGCCGGCGTGGAAACCCGGATCGACCCGGCCCTCCCCCGGGAAGGATACCATATCTACGACCGGGACGGCAGACGCCACATCGACGCCGGTTCCGAGGCTGGCCTCCGGTACGGTCTTCACGCCCTGCGGCGCGCCGGAATCCTGGGCCAGGCCGGGCCTGGCATGGACCTGGAGGAAAAGCCGTACTACGACATCCGCCTCCTGAACCACTGGGACAACCTGGACGATACCGTGGAGCGCGGGTATGCCGGCCTGTCCATGTGGGAGTGGACCTCGCCGGAGATACCGGTGGACCGGATCCGCCGGTATGGGGAGTTGTGCGCCTCCGTAGGCCTGAACGGGGCCGTACTCAACAATGTGAATTCCAATCCGTTGATCCTGGACGCGGAACACATCGCCCGTGTCGCCGCCATCGCGGACATCCTCCGGGAATACGGCCTCAGGACCTATCTGTCCATCAAATGGACCAGTCCCATCGCCCTCAGCGGCCTGGGAAGCGGCGACCCGCTGGACCCCGCCGTCCGGAACTGGTGGAAGGACAAGGCCACGGAAATCTACAGGGCGGTCCCGGACTTCGGCGGCTTCCTCGTGAAGGCCAATTCCGAAGGCCAGGCCGGTCCCCAGGACTACGGTCGTACCCACGCCGATGGGGCCAACATGCTCGCCGAGGCCCTGGCGCCCTACGGCGGCATCGTGATGTGGAGGGCCTTCGTCTACAACCCCACCAGCCCCGACCGGGCCAACCAGGCTGTGGAGGAATTCCTGCCGCTGGACGGGCAGTTCGCGGACAACGTCATCGTCCAAATCAAGAACGGCCCTGTGGACTTCCAGCCCCGGGAACCCTTCAGCCCGCTGTTCGGAAAACTCCGTAACACGCAGATGATGATGGAGTTCCAGATTACCCAGGAGTATCTGGGCTTCTCCAACCACCTGGCTTATCACGGCACCACCTGGGAAGAGTGCCTCCAAAGCGACACCTACCGCGACGGGCCCGGGACGCCGGTTTACCGGACCGTCAAGGCCATCGCCGGCGTCGCCAACACGGGGCAGGACGCCAATTTCTGCGGCTACGTGTTCGCCCAGGCCAACTGGTATGCCTTCGGCCGCCTTGCCTGGGATCCCGGCCTGAAAGCGGAGGACATCGCCGACGAATGGATCCGCCAGACCTTCCTCCGCCCTGCCGGAATGTCGGAGAAAGCCTTCGGAAAGAAGTTCGTGAAACCCGTCCGGGAAATGATGATGGCCTCCCGGGAAGCGGTCGTGGACTACGAGATGCCCCTGGGGTTGCACCACCTGTTCGGCGGCACCCACTACGGGCCCATGCCCTGGGAGCGCCTGGCGCGGCCCGACTGGACTCCGGCGTACTACCATCAGGCCGACAGCGCGGGCATCGGTTTCGACCGTACCCGGAAGGGATCCGGCAACGTGGACCAGTACAACGAACCGCTGGCTTCCACTTTCAACGACCCGGAAACCTGCCCGGAGAACCTCCTGCTTTGGTTCCACCACCTCCCGTGGGACTACCGCCTGGAATCCGGGCACACCCTCTGGGACGGAATCTGCCTCCATTACGACCGCGGCATCCGGACCGTGGACGGGTTCCGGGATACCTGGAAGGGCCTGAGGCCCTATGTCTCCCCCGCCCTCTGGGACGAGACGGATGCGAAACTCGCCGTCCAGGCGAACGACGCCCGCTGGTGGCGCGATGCCTGCGTAGGCTATTTCCAGCTTTCTTCCGGGCGGCCGCTCCCTCCGGATGCGGAGCCCCTGTCGAAGGACGGCGACTGGGTCGCCACCTGGGCGACCGCCCTGCAAGTGGCTGAGCCGCACAATCTTCCGCCCGAACCCGGACTCGCCTGGAATTCCTTCCGGCAGATCGTGCAAGTGTCGCTGGGCGGAGAAGAACTGCGGCTTCACCTGTCCAATCTCTTCAACGAAACCCCCACGGAAATCCTGGGGGTGGAAATCGCCGTGGCGGAAACGATGGGCGAAAGCCCGGACATCCGGGAAGGGACGTCCGTCGCGCTCACCTTCGGCGGACATCCGGGCGTGAAGATGGCTCCGGGCGGCATGGCCGTCAGTGACCCGGTCGCATTCCCCCTGGAGGAGCGGATGAACCTCGCCGTCACGATCCATTACGGAGCCGTGTCCCCGCAGCCGCTCACCAGCCACCCCGGCTCTCGGACCACGTCCTATCTCGCCGTTGGGTGCACATCCGACTTTTCGGCACCGGTTGCCGAAACAAACCACTGGTATACAATCAGTTCCATTGACGTAAAACGGAAGCGCGGAGGCGCCGCCATCGCCGTCCTGGGCGATTCCATCACCGACGGCCGCGGTACCACGACCAATGGGCAGGACCGCTGGACGGACCAGCTGTCGCGGTCTCTCCTGGCCGACCCCGCGACCCGCGACCTCGCCGTCCTGAACTTCGGCCTGGGCGGGAACTGCGTCCTCGGAGGCGGCCTCGGCCCGACGGGAGAAAGCCGCTACGTCCGCGACCTGTTCCTCCACCCCGGCGTGAAATACATCATCCTCTTCGAAGGGACGAACGACCTGGGCGTGAGCCAGGACGGAGTCGCGGCCGCCCAGGGCATCCGGGAGGTCTGGAGCCGGATCGTCCGGGAAGCCCATGCCGTGGGCATCAAGGTCTTCGGCGCCACCGTCACGCCCGTCAAGGGCAACGGCTATTACTCCGAGGACCACGAAGCGGGGCGTGTCGCCCTGAACGGGTGGATCCGCACCAGCGGCCTTTTCGACGGCGTCATCGACTTCGACCGGATGGTGGCCGACCCGGACCAGCCCGACCGGCTGGATCCGAAATACCTGTATGAAAACGACTGGTTGCATCTCAACGCCGACGGGTATGCCCGGATGGGCGGCGGGATCGACCATAAACTCTTTCAATAGACCATGGAAAAAACCTGGAGATGGTTCGGTAAGAAAGACAAGATCACGCTGGCAATGCTCCGGCAGATCGGCGTGGAAGGCATCGTGACCGCGTTGCACGACGTCCCGCTGGGACAAGTATGGACGCGGGAGAAGATCCGCGACCTGCGGGAGTATATCGAGAGCTACGGCATGCGGTGGAGCGTCGTGGAGTCGCTTCCCGTCGTGGAAACCATCAAGTACGGCGGCCCTGACCGCGACGAGCAGATCGAGGTGTACAAACAGTCGCTGCGGAACCTCGCCGCCGAGGGCATCCACTGCATCTGCTACAACTTCATGCCGGTGCTGGACTGGGCCCGCACGGACCTCTTCCACGAGAACCCGAACGGCGCCACGAACCTGTATTTCAACTATGCCGAGTTCGCCTACTTCGACATCTACATCCTGAAGCGCCCCGGCGCCCGCAAGGAGTGGGCGAAGTTCCGGTTCCCGGAGGGCGTTGGCGAGGGACGGAACGTCCTCGCCGAGGCCGACGGGCTCGCGAAGACCATGACGCCGGAGAGAGACCACAAGCTGGTGGAGAATATCGTCATCAAGACGCAAGGCTTCGTGAGCGGCAATTTCAGCGAGAACGACTCCGCGCCCGTGCAGAAGTTCCGGGCGTTCCTGGATCTGTACAATGGCATCGACAAGGCCCGGCTTCGGGCCAACATGAAATACTTCCTGGAGGCCATCATGCCTGTCTGCGACGAATGCGGGATGAACATGTGCGTGCATCCGGACGATCCGCCCATCGAGATCCTGGGCCTGCCGCGCATCGTCCGCACCGAGGAGGACATCGAATGGTTCCTCAACGCGGTCCCGAACAAGCATAACGGCCTGACTTTCTGCGCTGGAAGCCTGTCCGCCGGGGCTTACAACGATGTCGTGGGCATGGCCCGGAAGTTCGCTTCCCGCACCCATTTCGTACACCTGCGCTCCTGCCACATCTTCCCGAACGGGGACTTCACCGAAGCCTCGCACCTCGGCGGCCGGGCGGACCTCATCGAACTCGTCCGCATCTTCGAGAAGGAGAATCCCGCCCTCCCGATGCGCGTGGACCATGGCATGACCTTCACCGACACGCCCGGCGGCATCATGGACGAGTCCGCCCACGGCCACAACGCGGGCTACACCCTCCTCGGCCGCATGTTCGCGATGGGCCAGGTCCAGGGCATCATCGCCACCGTGGACCGCGAACTGGGTCTCGGGTACAAACAACCCGGATTTTTCGACTAGGCTATGAAACTGACTGATATCCTGAGCGGCAGCTGCAACGCCGCGGAGTGGGAGTCCAAAGGCTACCGGCTCCCGAAGTTCGACATCGGCGCCGTCCGGGCGCGGACCTTCGCCGAGCCCACCTGGGTGCATTTCGGCGGCGGCAACATCTTCCGCGCCTTTCCGGCCGCGATCCTGAACGAGGCCCTGAACACGGGCCAGTATGACAGAGGTGTTATCGTCGCGGAAACATTTGATTTCGAGGTGATTGACAAGGCATATACCCCGTACGGGAACCTTTCCCTTTCCGTCAGTCTCCAGTCCTCCGGCACCATCGGAAAGACCGTCATCGCGTCCGTCACGGAGGCCCTGAAGGCCGATTACGCCTTCCCCGACTGGGAACGCCTGAAAGAGATTTTCCGGAACCCGTTCCTGCAGATGATCTCCTTCACCATCACGGAGAAGGGCTATACCGTCGCCCCGGCGGACCTGGAGCGCGGCCTGACGCCCGTCCTGGCGATGGGCAAGGTCGCTGCGCTGCTGTACGAGCGCTGGAAGGCCGGCGCCCTGCCGCTGACGGTGCAGTCCATGGACAACTGCTCCCACAACGGTGACAAGGTGAAGGCCGGAATCTACGCCTACGCACAGCGCTGGGTGGCCGACGGCCTGGTTCCCGCTGCCTTCATGACGTTCCTGGAGGACAGGAAGAAAGTCACCTTCCCCTGGTCCATGATCGACAAGATCACGCCCCGCCCGCACGAAAAGGTGAAGGAGATGCTTGCCGCCGACGGCTTCGAGGACAACGAGTACATCGAGACGGAAAAGCATACCTTCACGGCCCCGTTCGTGAACTCGGAGGAGGTGCAATATCTGGTCATCGAGGACCATTACACGTGCGGCCGCCCGCCGCTGGACCTGGGCGGCGCGCTGTACACGACGCGGGAGACGGTGGACAAAGTGGAGACGATGAAGGTCACTACCTGCCTCAACCCGCTGCACACGGCGATGAGCCTGTACGGCTGCCTGCTAGGCTACACGCTCATCAGCGCCGAGATGAAGGACCCGGACATCCGGCTCTTCATCCAGAAACTCGGCTACATGGAGGCGATGCCGGTCGTGACGGACCCGGGCGTGCTGAATCCGTACGAGTTCATCGGCACGGTGATCAACCGCCGGCTGCCGAACCCGTTCATGCCCGACGCGCCGCAGCGCATCGCCATGGACACGAGCCAGAAAATCCCCATCCGCTTCGGCGAAACCCTCAAGAAGTACGTCGCCCGCGGGCTGGACATGGACAACCTGGTGCTGATTCCGCTTGCCCTCGCCGGATATGCCCGTTACCTGAAGGGCATCCGCGACGACGGGACGCCGTTCCAGCCCTCCCCGGACCCGCTGCTTGAGGAACTGCAGGCCATCGTGGCGCCGCTGGAGCTGGGGAAGCCGGACCAGGACTGGTCCTGTCTCAAGCGGCTGTACGGCCGGAAAGACGTCTTTTCCGTGGACCTGTACGGGATTGGCCTCGGAGAGCGTATCGAGGGGATGGTGAAGGAGCTTTACGCTGCTCCCGGCGCTGTCCGCGCGACGCTTCACAAATATGTCTGGGAGCGCTGATCCTCCTTTTTATCAGCATTTTGAAATATACGGAAGAAAACGTATATTTGTAAAAATTACATAAACTATGGCCAATAACGAATCCAAGGGTTTCTACAGACTGAGCTGGCTCCAGCGCATCGGCTTCGGCGCCGGCGACATGGCCCAGAACCTGATTTACCAGACCATCAGCATCTGGCTGCTGTTCTTCTATACGAACGTGTTCGGGCTCGACCCCGGCGTCGCGGCCCTGATGTTCCTCATCGTCCGGCTCGTGGACGTCCTGTGGGATCCCATCGTGGGCACCATCGTGGACAAGGGGAACCCGAAGTGGGGTAAATACCGCAGCTGGCTCATCCTCGGCGGCATTCCGCTCGTAGGCCTTGCCATCCTGTGTTTCTGGAACGGTTTCAGCGGTTCGTTGGTGTACGCCTACGTCACCTATGTCGGCATGTCCATGTGCTACACCCTCGTGAACGTCCCGTACGGCGCCCTGAACGCCTCCCTCACCCGGGACACGAACGAGATCACCATCCTCACCAGCACCCGCATGTTCATGGCGAACCTCGGCGCCCTGTGCGTGAAATCCCTTCCGCTGATTATCGCCATTTTCGCCCCGAAGGCCCTGAATCCGGACACCGGTCAGATGACAGCCGTGTACAACACGCCCGAAGCCGCCCCGGCCTGGTTCATCACGATGACCATCTTCGCCCTGGCGGGCCTGGCCCTGCTGTTCTTCTGCTTCTCGCAGTGCAAGGAACGCGTGGTCATGGACCAGAAGGAATCCGCCAACGTGAAAGTGAGCGACCTCTGGATGGAGTTCGTGCGCAACAAGCCCCTCCGCGTCCTGGCCTTCTTCTTCATCACCGCCTTCGCGATGATGAGCGTGGGCAACGCCGCCGACGCCTATTTCATGAGCTATAACGTGGGCGCCACGCCGCTGCTCACGACCCTCTTCATGTGGCTCGGCACCATCCCGGCCTTCATCTTCATGCCGCTCGTACCGGCCATCAAGAAGAAGATCGGCAAGAAAGGGATGTTCTACCTGTTCCTGGGCGTGGCCATCCTGGGTATGGCGATGATGTACACCTTCGTATCCATCCCCGCCACCAAGAACAACTTCGTGCTCCTGTGCATCGCCCAGTTCGTCAAGTCCACGGGTATCATCACCGCAACCGGATACATGTGGGCCCTCGTTCCGGAAGTCATCTCCTACGGTGAATATACCACCGGCAAGCGCATCGCGGGTATCGTGAACGCCCTCACCGGCATCTTCTTCAAGGCCGGCATGGCCCTGGGCGGCGTCGTTCCGGGCCTCGTCCTCGCCTGGGTGGGCTTCAACGCCGAAGCCGCGAAGCAGACTCCGCTCGCCGAGCAGGGCATCCTCTGGCTCGTATGCGTCATTCCCGCCATCCTCCTGCTGCTCGCCATGTGGATCATCTCCAAGTACGAGCTCTCCGACGAGAAGATGGACGAAATCAACAAGGAAATCGAAGCCAGACACCTCAACGCTTAATCCCTTTACCGATATGGCAGACAAAGTACAGAAACGCTACCTCCTCCCCGCCGACTACATGGCGGACCCTTCGGTGCACGTGTTCGACGGCAAGATCTACATCTATCCCTCCCACGACTGGGAGTCGGCGGCACCGGACGACGATTTCGGCAGCGAATACGACATGAAGGACTACCATGTCCTCTCCATCGAAGGCGACGACCCCATGACCTCCCCCGTCAAGGACTGGGGCAACGTGCTGGACATCAAGGATGTCCCGTGGGCGCGCCGCCAGCTTTGGGACAACGAGGTGGTAAAAGGCCGCGACGGAAAGTACTATATGTATTTCCCGGCCAAGGACAAGACCGACATCTTCCGCTGCGGCGTGGCCGTTTCGGACAGCCCCACCGGCCCGTTCAAGGCCATGCCGGATCCCATCCGGGGCAGCTATTCCATCGACTATGCCATCCTGCACGACGACGCCGACGACGAGTACTACATGTACTTCGGCGGCATCTGGGGCGGCCAGCTCCAGCGCTACGAAGACAACCTCGCCAAGGACTGCGGCACCTCCTATCCCGCCGACGGCCAGCCTGCCATCCCGGCCCGCGTCGTGAAGCTGGCGAAGGACATGCTCCAGTTCGCCGAGGACCCCAAGCCGGTCGTCATCCTGGACGAGGACGGAACGCCCATCAAGGTGGAAGACAACGAGCGCCGCTTCTTCGAGGCCAGCTGGATGCACAAATACAAGGGCAAGTACTATTTCAGCTATTCCACCGGCGACACCCACAAGCTGTGCTATGCGATCGGCGACAACCCGTATGGGCCATTTACCTATAAGGGCGTGATACTCACCCCGGTATTCGGCTGGACCACGCATCACTGCATCGTGGAATTCAAGGGGAAATGGTATCTTTTCCACCACGACAGCGGTCCCTCCGGGGGCATCAACCGCCTCCGCAGCCTCAAAGTCTGCGAACTGAAATACAACGAGGACGGCACCATCCGGACCATCGAAGGCCTGGACGGATAGCGGGGCGACTCCGCTCCATACGGATACCGGTCATTATTTTTCAAAAAAGTGTTGGAAATACACTAGTATTTCCGTATCTTTGCAAGTGTAATTTGTACACTAAACTGATAACCCATGGAACCGACCGGTTATTACAGCATCCATCCCAAGTTCCACGCGGCCGTAGACTGCATCATTTTCGGATTCGAGGAAGGTGAACTGAGCCTGCTGCTCCTGCAGCGGAACTTCGAACCTGCGAAAGGACAATGGTCCCTGATGGGCGGATTCGTGGAAGAAGGCGAGAGCCTGGACGACGCGGCCCGGAGAGTGGTGACCGAACTCACAGGGCTGGACGACCTATACATGCGCCAGGTCCATACCTATGGCGAGCCGGACCGCGACCCCGGGGAGCGCGTGCTTTCCACCGCCTATTACGCCCTCGTGGACATCAAGAAATACGACCGCGAGCTCGTGCGCGCCCATAACGCCTTCTGGGTCAAGCTGCCCGCCATCCCCCGCCTCATCTTCGACCATGACCGGATGGTGGACGATGCACTCCGGTTCATGCGCTACCAGGCCCGGGTGAAGCCCGTGGGCATCAACCTCCTGCCGGAGGAATTCACCCTCACCCAGCTCCAGACCCTGTACGAAGCCATCCTCGGTGAACCCATCGACAAGCGTAACTTCCGCAAGCGGATCGCCTCGATGGACTATATCGAGAAAACGGGACGCATCGACAAGACCTCCTCCCGCAAGGGTGCCGCCCTGTACCGCTTCAACCGGGAGAAATACGATGGAAACTTCAAAATCTAACTTCAATAACACGCTATGTTCAACAACTTACTGATCGCGGCTGCGGACCTGAACCGCATCTCGCTCGCCTCCTGGGACTGGATCGTGATCGCCATCTTCTTCCTGGCGATGGTCTGGATCTGCTGGGACGTTTCCCGCAAGAAAAAGGAGACCTCCGGCGACTACTTCCTCAGTGGCCGCAGCGCCACCTGGATCGCCATCGGCGCCTCCATCTTCGCTTCCAACATCGGCTCCGAGCACCTGATCGGCCTCGCGGGTACCGGCGCATCCGCCGGCATGGCCCAGGCCCACTGGGAAATCCAGGGCTGGATGATCCTCATCCTGGGTTGGGTTTTCGTTCCCTTCTACGAGCGCAGCATGGTGTACACGATGCCTGAGTTCCTCGAGAAGCGCTACAACAAGGAGAGCCGCGGCATCCTCACCTGGCTGTCCCTCGCCAGCTATGTCCTCACCAAGGTTTCCGTGACCGTCCTCGCCGGCGGCCTCGCGCTGAACACCCTCCTGGGCATCAATTTCTGGGTCGCCGCCCTGGCCCTCGTGATCATCACCGCCATCTACACCGTCATCGGCGGTATGGAATCCGTCCTGAAGACTTCCGTCCTGCAGACGCCGATCCTCCTCCTGGGCTCCCTCGTCATCCTGTACCTGGGTCTCAAGGAACTGGGAGGCTGGAATTCCATGATGGACATCTGCAGCGCCCAGCCCGTCAATGAGTTCGGCGATTCGATGACCGACCTGATGCGTTCCGGGAAGGATCCGGAATTCCCGTGGTACGGCGCCCTGTTCGGCTCCGCCATCATCGGCTTCTGGTACTGGTGCACCGACCAGTTCATCGTCCAGCGCGTCCTCTCCGGAAAGAACCAGAAGGAAGCCCGCCGCGGTACCATCTTCGGCGCCTACCTCAAGCTTCTCCCGGTGTTCCTGTTCCTTATCCCCGGCATGATCGCCTACGCGCTCACCAAGACTCCGGATTCCGCCATCGGACAGCAACTGGCCGCCGCCCTGGGCCTCCAGGCCGACGGTACCGTCTCCAATCCGGACATCGCCTTCCCGATGCTCGTCAACACCCTTCTGCCGGTGGGCCTGAAGGGCGTGGTGATCTGCGGTATCCTCGCCGCCCTGATGAGCTCCCTCGCCTCCCTGTACAACTCCTCCGCCATGCTCTATACCATTGATATTTACAAGCGTAAGCATCCGGAAACCGAAGAGAAGAAGCTCGTCCTTATCGGCCGTATCGCCACCGTCGTGGTGGTCGTCCTCGGCGTCCTGTGGATCTTCGTCATCCAGCGGATGGGCAAGAGCCTGTACAACTACATCCAGAGCGTCCAGAGCCTCCTCGCTCCGGCCATCGCCGCCGTGTTCCTCCTGGGTATCTGCTGGAAGAAGACCTCCCCGAAGGCCGGCATGTGGACCCTCATCGTGGGTCTGGTCCTGGGCTTCACCCGCCTCATCACGATGATCGTGAATCCCGAAGCCCACAATGCCTTCACCTACATCTTCAACGAGATGAACGTGTATGCGTTCTGCGTCTGGATGTTCCTCTTCTGCATCGCCCTGGCGATCGTCGTCACCCTGTGCACGAAGAAACCCGCTCCGGAACAGGTCCAAGGCCTGTGCTTCGGCACCGCTACCCCTGAGCAGAAGGCTGAAACCCGCGCTTCCTGGAGTACCTGGGACATCATTCACACCTGCATCATCCTGGCCTTCACCGTGGCCTTCTACATCTATTTCTGGTAGGCCATGCTGGAAGCACTGAAAGAAAAGGTCTGCCAGGCCAACCTGGACCTCGTGAAGCACGGTCTCGTCATCTTCACCTGGGGCAATGTGAGCGCCATCGACCGGGAGTCCGGCCTTGTGGTAATCAAGCCCTCCGGGGTCTCGTATGACGACATGAAGCCGTCCGACATGGTGGTCGTGGACCTGGAAGGAAAAGTCGTGGAGGGCTCCCTGCGGCCCTCCTCCGACACCCCTACGCACGTGGAGCTGTACAAGGCCTTCCCCGATGTCGGGGGCGTCGTGCACACGCACTCCACCTTCGCCACCGCCTGGGCACAGGCCGGCCGGGACATCCCGAACATCGGTACCACCCACGCCGACTATTTCCATGACGACATCCCCTGCACCCGCGACATGAAAAAGGCCGAGGTGTTCGGGGAATACGAGAAGGAAACCGGCAAGGTGATCGTCGAGCGCTTCAAGGACATGAAGCCGATGGATACGCCCGCGGTCCTCGTGAAGAACCACGGACCCTTCGCCTGGGGAACGGACGCCGACAATGCGGTCCACAACGCCGTGGTCCTGGAGGAAGTCGCCAAGATGGCCTTCGTCGCCTCCACCCTGCACCTGAACACGCTGGACATCGTGGAACACGTCCCCTCGATGAACAAGCACCTCATCGAAAAACACTACAGCCGCAAACACGGCCCCAACGCCTATTACGGTCAGAAAAAATAACACATAAAACACTGAATACCATGGCATTTGAAAATTGCGAATTATGGTGGGTGACCGGTGCGCAGCTCCTCTATGGCGGAGATGCGGTGGTCGCCGTCGACGGACATTCCAAGGAAATGGTGGAAGGTCTGAATGCGTCGGGCAACATTCCCGTCAAGATCGTTTATAAGGGTACCGCCAATTCCAGCAAGGAGGTCGAGGAGGTGATGCGCGCCGCGAACAACTGCGAAAAGTGCGTGGGCGTCATCACCTGGATGCACACCTTCTCCCCGGCCAAGATGTGGATCAAGGGTCTCCAGGCCCTGGAGAAACCCCTCCTCCACTTCCATACCCAGTACAACGCGGAGATTCCGTGGAGCGACATCGACATGGACTTCATGAACCTGAACCAGAGCGCCCACGGCGACATCGAGTTCGGCCACATCTGCACCCGGATGCGCGTCCAGCGCAAGGTCGTCGTCGGCTACTGGAAAGACGCCGAGGTTCAGAAGAAGATCGCCGTGTGGGCCCGCGTGGCCGCCGGCGTCGCCGATGCGAAGAACGTCCGCTGCCTGATGTTCGGCATGAACATGAACAACGTTGCCGTGACCGACGGCGACCGTGTCGAGTTCGAGCAGCGCCTGGGCTATCACGTTGACTACTACCCGGTTTCCTCCCTGATGGAGTATTTCAAGAAGGTGACGGACGCCGAGACCGACGCCCTGGTCGAGGAGTACAAGAAACTTTATACCATCAAGATTGACGAGACCGGCGAAAAGGTCTATTGGGAGAAAGTGCGCAATGCCGCCCGGGCCGAGATCGCCATCCGCCGCGTCCTCAAGGACAAGGGGGCCACTGCCTTCACCACCAATTTCGACGACCTCGGCGACGCCGACATCGACGCCCCCGACTTCTGCGGTTTCGACCAGATCCCGGGCCTTGCCTCGCAGCGCCTGATGGAAGAAGGTATCGGCTTCGGCGCCGAAGGCGACTGGAAGACCTCTTGCCTGTACAGGACCCTCTGGGTGATGTCCCAGGGCATGCCCACCGGCTGCTCCTTCCTGGAGGACTACACCCTCAACTTCGCCGGCGACCGCAGCTCCTGCCTGCAGAGCCACATGCTGGAGATCTGCCCGATGATCGCAAGCGACAAGCCGAAGCTGGAGGTCCATTTCCTGGGCATCGGCATCCGCAAGCAGCCTACCGCCCGTCTGGTGTTCACCTCCAAGACCGGCCCCGGCATCAAGGCCACCGTCGTGGACCTGGGCAACCGTTTCCGCCTCATCGCGCAGGATGTGGAGTGCATCGAGCCCAAGCCGATGCCCAAGCTCCCTGTCGCCTCCGCCCTCTGGGTCCCGCAGCCTACCTTCGAAGTGGGCGCCGGAGCCTGGATCCTGGCTGGCGGCACGCACCACTCCGCTTTCAGCTATGACATTACGGCCGAATACTGGGACGATTTCGCCGAAATGACCGGAATCGAGTTCGTCCACATCCACAAGGGAACGACCATCCCCGAGTTCAAGAAGGAACTGAGGATGAACGAGGTGTACTACATGCTCAACAAAGCCCTGAAGTAGTATGGATCCGAGAAGAACCATCGAATCCGGCAAAGCCGTCCTGGGTATCGAGTTCGGTTCCACCCGCATCAAGGCCGTCCTGGTCGATGAGGACCACGTCCCCATCGCCCAGGGCAGCCACGAGTGGGAAAACCAGCTCGTGGACGGCCTGTGGACCTACAGCAAGGAAATCATCTGGTTCGGCCTGCAGGACTGCTATGCCGACCTCCGCAACGATGTCCGCAAGAAGTACGACGTGGAGATCGAGCACCTTGCCTCCATCGGCATCAGCGCGATGATGCATGGCTACATGCCCTTCGACAAGAAGGGAAGCCTGCTCGTCCCCTTCCGCACCTGGAGAAACACCAATACCGGTCCTGCCGCGGCGGAACTCTCCAAGCTGTTCGTGTACAACATCCCGCTCCGCTGGAGCATCTCCCACCTGTATCAGGCCATCCTGAACGGAGAGGAGCACGTCCCGGAAATCACCTATTTCACCACCCTGGCCGGCTACATCCACTGGAAACTCACCGGCGAGAAAGTGCTGGGCGTGGGCGATGCCTCCGGCATGCTGCCCGTGGACCCCGCCACCGGGAACTACCGCGCCGACATGGTGGAGAAATTCGAGAAACTCGTTGAGCCCAAGGGATTTCCCTGGAAACTGCGGGACATCCTGCCCAAGGTCCTGAGCGCGGGCGAGCCGGCCGGCTGCCTGACCGAACTGGGAGCGAAGCGGCTGGACATTTCCGGCCACCTGCAGGCCGGAGTGCCCCTGTGTCCGCCGGAAGGCGACGCAGGTACCGGCATGGTCGCGACCAACGCCGTCCGGCCCCGGACGGGCAACGTTTCCGCCGGAACGTCTTCCTTCTCGATGATCGTCGTGGAAAAGGAACTCTCCAAACCGAACGAGATGATCGACATGGTCACCACGCCGGACGGAAACCTCGTCGCGATGGTGCACTGCAACAACTGCACGTCGGAGTTGAACGCCTGGGTGAAGATGATCCGCGAGTATCAGGAGCTTCTGGGACCCATCGAGGATAAGCATGCCATCTACGGCACCCTCTTCAGGAAAGCCCTGGAGGGCGACCCCGACTGCGGCGGTCTCGTGGCCTTCAACTATGTCTCCGGTGAACCCGTCACCGGCTTCGCGGAGGGCCGTCCGCTGTTCGTGCGCGGCGCTTCCGACAATTTCACGCTCGCGAACTTCATGCGCGCGCAGATATACGGAGCCATCGCGGTCCTCAAGATCGGCAATGACGTGCTCTTCGAACAGGAACATGTGAAAGTGGACCGCATCACCGGCCACGGCGGCTTGTTCAAGACCCCGGTCGTGGGACAGCGTTTCCTCGCCGCCGCCCTGAACTCCCCCATCTCGGTGATGGAGACGGCGGGCGAAGGCGGCGCCTGGGGCATCGCCCTCCTCGCCTCCTTCCTCGTGAACAATGGCGGAAAGCTCTCCCTCCCCGATTTCCTGGACAAGATCGTCTTCGCCGGCAACACCGGTACGGAAATCGCCCCGGATCCCGCCGATGTTGCCGGCTTCGAGGCCTATCTCGCGAACTACAAGGCCGCCTTCCCCATCGAGCGCGCGGCCGTCCAGCACAAGAAGTAGCTGAATCCCAACTCCTTAACAAAAGAGAGGTGCACCTGTTGGTGCACCTCTCTTTTTCAATTCCGCTGATTGTCAGCGCCTTACAGTTCCCAAGCGAGGGCGGAGGCACCGAGGATAGCGGCATCGGACTCCTTGAGCTGGGAGAAGACGAGCTTCACCTTGCCGCGCCAGAGCGGGAGGACGTTCTCATCCATCGCCTTCTGGATAGGCTCCACGAGGAATTCCTTCGCACGGGCGAGACCGCCGAACAGGACGATGGCCTCGGGCGCGGAGAATTCGATGAAGTCCGCGAACTTCTCGCCGAGGATGCGGCCTGTGAACTCGAAGATCTTGAGCGCGAGCTTGTCGCCTTCCTTCGCAGCTTCATAGACATCCTTGGAAGTAATCTTGTCCAGGGAGCGGAGGAGGGACGGTTCGTCGCTCATTTCCAGCCATTCGCGGGCGGTACGGGCGACACCGGTGGCGGAGGCGTATGTCTCCAGGCAGCCGGTCTTTCCGCAGTTGCAGGCGCGGCCGTTGTGGCGCACGGCACAGGTGTGACCGAGTTCGCCGGCGAAACCGTCGTGGCCGTACACGACTTCTCCGTTGATCACGATGCCGGAACCAACGCCGGTTCCCAGGGTGATCATGATGAAGTTCTTCATACCGCGGGCGGCGCCATAGGTCATTTCACCCACGGCCGCGGCGTTCGCGTCGTTGGTCAAGGAAACGGGGATGCCGTTCATCTGCTCGGAGAGGAGCTTGGCGAACGGAATGGTGTTCGCACCACCCCAGACGAGGTTCACGGCATTCTCGATGGTTCCGGTGTAATAGTTGCCGTTCGGGGCGCCCACACCGATGCCGCGGATGCGGCCTTCGGCCTTGGCCTCCGCGATGATGCGGTTCAGGGCCTCCGCCAGTTCGGCGATGTAGGGTTCGACGACATTATAGTTGTCGGAACGGATGACAGTTTGGGCAAGGACGGTACCACGGGCATCCACGATGCCGCACTTGGTGGTCTGTCCGCCTACGTCGATACCGATTACAAGGTCTTGTGCCATATTGCGTTGTATATTAGTCGACCGGAATATCCTTGTTCACGTTCTTGGAGCCGACAAGGGCGTAGTACAGCAGGTAGCCGAGCATGGCGGCCACGAGCCAGTAGCTGGGCATATAGCCGACACCCTTGGCGATGAACTCCTGGATGAGCGGCATGATACCGCCACCGACCACGAGCATCATGAAGATACCGGAAGCGGCCTCGGTGTACTTGCCGAGTCCTTCCACGGCCAGGGCGAAGATGACACCCCACATCACGGAAGTGCAAAGACCGCAGAGGACGAGGAACAGGCAGCTCAGCGGGACCTGGAACATGGCGAAACCGTCGGTAGCGCTGTAACCGGGCATGTTCACGGTCACGGCCTTCGGGGTGAAGATGGCGCAAAGGATCAGGACGATGGCGACGGCGCTGACCACGGCCAGCTGCGTACGGGGCGACACCTTACCGGAAATGAGGGTGCTGCAGAAACGGCCGATCATCATGAGCAGCCAGTACACGGCGGCGATGGCTCCACCGATCGCAGCGCCGTTCATGGCGATACCGGCACCTTTCTCGGAAGCATCGGAGAGGAAGAAGTTCACCTGGGCGGGGATGCCGATCTCGATACCCACATAGAAGAAGATGGCGATGGCACCCAGCACGAAGTGGCGGAAATTCCACGCACTGTGCTCATAGACAGTGGCTTTGCGCTCCTTGGCAGGCTCGGGAATCCTCAGGAAGGAGATGATGATGAAAGCAACGGCGAACACGCCCATCGCGATGAACAGCAACGGGGCCACGTCGGACATGGCGGTGTTCTCGGTGACCGTGCCGATGAGGACGCCCACGAGCAGCGGAGTCAGCGTTCCGGTGAGGGAATTCAGGGTACCGCCGATCTGGATGTACTGGTTACCCTTGTTGCCGCCGCCACCCAGGATGGTGAGCATCGGGTTCACGACGGTATTCAGCATGCACACGCAGAAGCCGCAGATGAAGGCACCCAGCAGGTACACATAGATGGCGGCATTGCCCATGAAGGCGCGGCTGGAAAGCCACTGGACCACGACGCCCACGAAACCGGTGGCAAGGGCGATGAGGGTGGTCTTCTTGTAACCGACCTTGAGCAGCATCTTGCCGGCCGGGATACCCATGAACAGGTAGGCGGCAAAGTTCATCATGTTACCCATCATTCCGGCCCAGCTGTACTGGCCCTTCCAGATGTTACCGAACGGTGCAGCCATGTTCGTCACGAAGGAAATCATCGCAAAGATGAAGCACATCGTGATGATGGCAACCAGGTTGGTGTTTTTCTTTTGTGTCATTGTTCTGTGTTTTATTTGTGAAAATTATTGTCGTCGTGCTTAAAAATCTCTCAAATATAAAAAAATTTTCCCAAATTTGTATGTAGAATAACCTCAGCATATGAAAAAGACTCTCATTCTTCTCCTTGCTGCCGCAGTCCTCGCGGGCTGCAGCCGGCAACTGACTCTCTCCGGCCTGGACCCCAAGGATTTCCAGGATACGTACAACGGAGCCCAGACCGCCCTGTACACCCTCACCAACGAAAACGGCATGGAAGTATGCATCACCAATTTCGGCGGTCGCATCGTTTCCATCATGGTCCCCGACAGGAACGGGGAAATGCAGGATGTCGTCCTGGGCTTTGACAAGGTGTCCGACTACTTCCCCGAGAACAACCAGACCGATTTCGGCGCTGCCATCGGCCGCTATGCGAACCGCATCAACCAGGGAAAGATCACCCTGGACGGCGTAGAATACCAGCTTCCCCAGAACAATTTCGGGCACTGCCTGCACGGCGGCCCCACCGGCTGGCAATACCAGGTCTATGAGTGCGTGGAAGCCGATGAGCATCATGTCAAGCTCCTCCGCGAATCCCCTGACGGCGACAACGGCTTCCCCGGCAACGTAAAAGCCTATGTCACCTACACCCTCACCAAGAACAACAAGCTCAAGATCGACTACGAGGCCACGACCGACAAGACCACCGTCATCAACATGACGAACCACTCGTATTTCAGCATTTCCGGCGATCCGAAACGAAGCGTCATCAACGACGTCATCTGCGTCAATGCGGACAGCTACACCCCCGTTGACGCCACCTATATGACTACGGGTGAAATCCTTCCGGTCAAGAATACCCCCTTCGACTTCACCGTCCCTACCCTCATCGCCACGTTCATCACGGCCAAACACGAGCAGATTATCAATGGCAACGGATATGACCACAACTGGGTCCTGAATACGAAGGGCGACCTCAAGAAGATGGCCGCACTCCTGTATTCTCCCAAATCCGGCATTACCCTGAAAGTCTACACCGACGAGCCTGGCATCCAGGTTTATTCCGGCAATTTCCTGGACGGAAAGGTCGTCGGCAAGAAAGGCATCGCCTACAAGCAGCGTACGGGCATCTGCCTGGAGACCCAGCATTATCCGGATTCTCCGAACAAACCCGACTGGCCGTCAGTGGTGCTCCGTCCCGGCGAAACCTACACCAGCCACACCGTTTTCGCCTTCAGCGTACGGGAAAAGTAAGGAGTGTATCTCACATCATACGACAACCGGATCCCCTGGAAAGGAGATCCGGTCCGTTTTTATGACCATCCGCCTAGAAGCGGAAAGCAAGGCCTGCCGAAGCGTAAGGAAGATACGGCGAATAGCATCCTTCCAGGACCATTCCGAACGAACGGGTGAAGTTCAGCCGGAAACCGCCCAATCCGCCATAGCAGAATTTCAATGCCTTCTCCGACCCGTCAATGGATGTCGCAGCAATGCCTGCCAGGCCACCGAAATGGAATTCGATCACCCGGGAGTTATTGAAACCATACGTGAAACGGGAATTCACCGAAAGATCCTGCCGACGTGAGTCGGTCACCGCGCCGGTACGGAGGTTGAATCCTCCCTGGACACCGCCATACAAATGTCCCTTCCCGATATTCGCCATGGAAATATTGGCGGAAAGAAGCGCACCCATTCCAGGGAAAGCACCGCCTTGAACCTGGATGAGGACCGTTCCCGGGGCGTCCGGACCCGCGTAACCATTTACAGAGCCAGCCAGCGCAATCACGAGCGCTGCGAAAAATGCGATTGTCTTTTTCATGATGACACCTTTACTAACCTTGCGAATGCTATTGTTGTTTCCTTGCCTTGATTTCAGAAGGTTTCAGGAACGTAGCCTTGGCATACAGCTGAAGAAGCGGACTTTCCTCCGAATTCGTCAGGACAGCGATCCGTTGTGAGAAACGACCGGCACGCGTGGAGGTGAAATAAACGAAAATCGTATCCACCTGGCCCGGAGGGATGGGATAATCCGGATACTTGATTGAAACACAGGGACATGCGGCGATTGCCTTCGCTATTACCAAGGGTTCACTGCCGGTGCTTTTGAAAGCGAACTTGTAAAGGTACGTGGAATCCCGATGAAACGGAGTCTCGCCGATGTTTATGATGTGCGGAGTCAACTCGATGTTCGATGACGTCATGCCCGGATCCGTCTTCTGACCCGATTGTGCAACAAGCGGGAAACAAGAGACCAGACAAAAAGTCAACAACGATAGCAATTGTTTCATAATGTACAAAGGTAACTATTATTCGAATAAAAAAAAAGGCGCATCCCGCAGGATGCGCCTAATCTCAGATTAAGAACTGGTGATTACTTCCTCTGGAAGGAATCGGTGGTTCTGAAGACCTTGACCGTGATCACCTTCTCGATGCGGCCCCAACCGTAGTTGAGAACGACCGGGATGTAGAGCTCGTAGTCCTTGGTCACGTTGGTACCGTTGTTCTTGTAGGTGATGAAGCCGGCCTCAGTCTGATCATCAACCATGTCGTTGATGCTCTCGAGCTTCTCGGCGATCGTCATGCCGCTGTCGGAACCATCCTTCTCACGATAAGCCAGGCTGGTGTCGACGATTTCGGCGGAGAGGTCAGCCTTCATCACAGGAGCTTCCACAATGATCGTAACAGGGAGGTCGATCTCCTTGCCGTTAGGACCAAGGTTGCAGGTGATGTTGGTCGTGTCAACCTCGACGGTGATCGGACCGTAGTACTGCCAGTAGTTGGAGAAGTAGTCAATCTGATCAACCTGGTCAGGGAGAACGACGAACTTGTCATCCTTCTGAGGCTCGAACGGACGGGCACGCCAATCCTTCGGGTTCAGCAGCTCCTTGATGTTGATGAAGGAACCACCCTCGCCAAAGTCAACAGCATCGATGAAGGCATCGGCAGCGCTGTCGGACAGATAGACCGGCTGACGATACTTGGCCTTGAAGTGGTCGACCCAGACATCCTGGTGCTCAGCATCCTCAGGCCAGAAGAGGTTCATCTCGAAGCCATTCTCACCATTCTCATCACCGCAGAGGATACCCTTGGCGCTGATGTAGATGAAGAGCTCACCCGGCATCGGATACTCGGAGACGACGGTATTGCCATCCTCGTCCACGGTCTCGATGGTCTTGACCTCGGACATGGTGTTGAGGAGAAGCTTGGCAGCCTCGCTTTCCTTATCAAGATAGACAAGGTTCGGGGTCTTGCCGGCACCATCGTTGTCGATGTAGGCAATGCGCTGACGAGCAAGCGTATCAACGGTAGCATAGAGGTTGAGGGAGTCACCGGCAGGAACTTCGAACTTCACAGGGATGTCGCCGATCTTGGTGACCTTCTCCATATCCTTGCAGAAGAAGTAGCTGATGTTGGAGACCTCAAGGCCAGGCATACCGATGGCAGGGAGGACGGTGCCATCCTTGAACTTGTACTCACCGAGCTCGATCACACCGGTCTCATCGGTAAGGAAGGCGGCGTTGATGTTGTTCTCGAAGACGCACTTGTCAGGATTGGTCTCACCGGAACCAGGAGTGAAGACATTGTAGAGAGCGAAAGCCTTCTCGATATCATCGTCAGCAACCTTCGGCTCGGCCACACCTTCCTCATTGACAAAGTCGGGATCCCAACCACGGGTCCAGTAATTCTCGACATAGCGGTCGATCGGGACACGGTAGGCTTCGATCTCAGCGGGCAGAGCGCTCAGCTTGACAGTGATCTTGGCGCCGTTGTTAGGATTGACGAAGTAGACCTCGCGGGTAAGAGGCTCACCAGGAGCGTCGTCAGCGTCGACGGCGTTCTCCCACAGCCACTCGGCCGTGCCCTTCCACCAGTACTTGCCTTCGTTCTCTTCCTGATCCTCGTCCGGATAGACGGTGTCACCTTCTTCCTCGGCTTCCTCAGCATCAGCATCAGCTTCGGCCCGGACCGGTTCAACCTCAACCACTTCAACCTCTTCCTCAACCACTTCAGCCTCTTCCTCGAGAGTCATGGTGAAGTTCGGATAGACGCGATAGAAGGTCTCCTCAGACATGCCGAGGGCCTCGTAGATCTGGGACACATTGAAATCAAGGCTGTCGCCCTCGCAAGAGAACTCGAACTGACCAAGGTCAAGCTCGACCTCGAAGTCCTGAGGAGCAACATAGAACTTGATGTAAGCGATCTGGGCGTTCTCCTTGTCCTCGTTCACGAGGTAGGTGCGGACGACCGGAGTGAGATCCATAGCGTCGATGGAAGCGGTGATGCTCTTCTCCTCATCGGTATTGACGAGGGTGATTTCGTCGATAGCACCAACAGTCCAATCCTCGATGTCAACGAGTTCGAAATTCCACTTCAGACCAAGCTTGGCAGGATCGATGACCTGGCAGCCTTCCTGGCCTTCGGCAACGACATGAGCCTCGGTGATGGAGAGGAGATCCATCTTCTGGTCGAAGATGAGGATGGTATCGCAGGAAGCGATGTTCAGGGAGTCGATGTAGACCTCGAGGGTATCAATGCCAGCCTCGGCATCCAGTGCGGAGATACCGGCGACTTCCTCAAGGGCGCGACGATAGTGGTAATCCTCATCAGCAGGCATGGCGATCCGCAGGGAATCGAGCTGCTCGGAGAAGACGGTAGCATAGTCGGAGGTGTACATCTCATCCTCGTTGGTGAGCTGCAGGGCGACCACGGAAATGAGTTCCTCGGTAGCAGGGGTGCCTTCGACAGTAACCTCGATGTCGATGACATCATCTTCCTCCTCGTCGATGCCACGATAGACACCGATGACGTTGAAGTCCTCGGAAGCCATGGCACGGGTGCGGATGGTCTTGAACGGATCGTTGTCGCGGCGCACGAAGACGACGGTGTCGCCCTCCTCAAGGAAGGTAAGGTCGGCGTTGGAAGGAATGACGTGATACTTGGCGATGACCTTCGGGGAAACAGTGATGCTGTCTTCGGTGTTCTCGACGGCAACCTCGTCAGGAGTGTTGTAAACTTCCTCGTCGATGGACTGGGTCTTGTAGTTGAGGGTCTGAACGAGGATGGCCTCGACGCCGTCCACATAAACCTCAGGGACAAAGACCAGGCTGCGGATGGCAGACTTCACGGAGAAGAGATCGTCCTGGAGTTTCTTCAGGGCCTTCTTGGCGGCCTCCATGTCATCGTTGAGGGTGGCAATGGCATCTTCAGCATCCTTCAGGCGCTTCTCGAGTCTGGCGATCTCCTTGTCGATGTACTCCTTGACGGTGTCATCGCCCCAGTCGCCTGCGAGCTGGTCCTCGAGGGACTTGATACGACCCTTCAGGTTGCTCTCGACCGCATCGAGTTGTGCCTTGGTAGCATACTTCTCAAGAGTCTTATCGAGCTCAGCCTTGGTCACATAGTCCTTGAACATGTTCTTGATCTCGTTGACGGCCTTCTCGAACTCGGTCTTGTCAACCTTCGTGTCAGCGAGGTTCTTGACAGCCAGATCCAGGAGCCTGAGAGTCTCGGCGGTCTCAGACTTGTACGTTTCGAAATCAGCCTTGTCAAGCTTGTTGGTCTGGAGATCAGCAATCTGCTTCTGGATAGCGGGGATCGTGGTCTCCTTGATCTCCTTCATGGCATTCTCAAGGGTTGCAACCTTGCCTTCCAGTTCAGCGATCTTACCGTCAACCAGGGCCTTGATCTGGGCTTCAACCCAAGACTTGTCAGCCTTGTTCGTAGCCAGGTCAGTGATCTGATCCTGAAGGGCCTTGTCAGCGTTCTCGAGTTTCTTGACAGCGTCGGCAAGCTCGGCCTTGGTGGCGTAGTCCTTCTTCATAAGGGCCTCCAGGTCGGAGATCTGCTTCTTCAGATTGTCAATGTCGGTCGAGTGGTCAGCCTTCAGCTGATCGAGAGCCTTCTGCAAAGCGCCGATCTGCTCGTTAGCAGTAGCAATGGCGTCTGCATTCTTCTGGATGTCGACCTCATAGTCGGTACATCCGGCAGCAAGCAGTGCGACTCCACCAAGGAGCAACGCTGCAAGTTTAGTGAATTTGACTTTCATAAATTAAATAAGTATAAAAGATTAATTGTTTACTGGTTGACCGTGCTGATGACGACGCGGTTGAGGTCGTTCTCGGCGAACGGCTGGACGGTGTCACCCTTATAGTCAGAGGTGATGCGGGAAGCGTCCACACCGTGCTCGACCAGGAACTTCTGGACATTCTCCACGCGGCGCTTCGAAAGACCCATGTTGTACTTCGGACGACCGGTCTGGACATCGGCGTAACCGCAGATGGAGACGGTGCGGTCGTACTTGTTGAGCCACTCGATGAAGTCCACGAGCTTGGCGGCCTCCTCATCGGAGATCACGTCGGAGTCGAGCTCGAAGAAGGTGTTAAGGGTGGCATACTTGTTGGCTTCGGCCTCAGCGGCAGCGGCAGCGGCCTCGGCGGCAGCCTTCTCGGCAGCGGCCTTCTCGGCAGCGGCCTTCTCGGCGGCAGCCTTCTCGGCGGCGAGACGCTCGGCTTCCTTCTGGGCGGCGAGAGCGGCGGCGGCAGCCTCGGCGGCAGCGAGGTCGGCGAGGTACTTGGCGCTCGGACGGGTGGCCTTGCCGAAGATGTACTTCAGGCCGAGGAGCGCGTTGGCGTGATAATCCGGATGACCGACCTTCTTGGAGTTGAAGCGGTCACTGAGGATATTGGTATTCACCTCGAGGTCGAGGGAAAGCTTTTCGGTCAGACGGATGTCGGCACCGAGACCGGCGCGACCGAGCGGAGTGATCAGGTTCTTCTCCCAGAGGAGGGCGAAGTACTCCTTCGGATCGGTCTGGCTCACCTGGTTGGCTCCGTTATTGAAACCGTAAGCGGCACCACCACCCACGAACAGGTAAGGTTTGAAGATGCGCGCATTATCATAGCCGCCGAAGAGGTTGGCCAGGTCGATGGTCAGGTCGAGGTTGCCCTGGAGGAAGTTGAACTTGTAGAGTTCGAAGGGGGCAACGACATTACCCTTGCCCTGGTAACCGCCAACACCGAAACGCAAACCGAGCGTCGGGTTGAACTGATAGCCGAGGGAGAGGGCTCCGGCAGGAGAGATAAGTTTGGTCCAAGTGGTCTCGCCCACGGTGTAGGCTGCACCGCCCTGGATCTGGCCGTACCAGTGAGGATTGAACTCCACGCTGGGATCGGACTTGCTCTGCTGCGCAAAAGCAACCTGGGCGCCCAATGCGACAGCAAGGATCAGAGTTAAGCTTTTAAGTTTCATATAAAAAGAATTGTGTTCTATTTACATCTTTAACACGCATACGGGCACGTGTTCACAGCCCATTTTGGGTTCGGGACACACTGCGCCCCGTGTGGACACTCTCATATACGTTTGCAAAAGTAAGTAGAATTATCTGATTTTCCCAACATTTTTTTAAAATTTTCAGCAAATAAATCGCAGAAAGACCTATTTCTAGCAGGTTTTTCGTACATTTGCATCACCAAAGACGCCATTAACCTTATATACATATATTTATATGACACCTTCGATCGACCTCAACGAACAGGAACGCGGACGCCGGGAATCCCTCGGAAAACTCCGCGAACTGGGCATCAATCCATATCCGGCACCGCTCTATCCGGTGAATACGACCACCTTGGAAATCGCGGAAGGCTTCGTTCCCGAGCAGGGCAATTTCGCCGACGTGTGCATCGCAGGACGCATCATGTCCCGCCGCATCATGGGCGCCGCCTCTTTCATGGAATTGCAGGACCACACGGGACGCATACAAGTATATGTGAAGCGTGACGAAATCTGCCCCGATGAGGACAAGACCCTGTACAATACCGTGTTCAAGAAACTGCTGGACATCGGTGACATCGTGGGCATCAAGGGTTTCGCCTTCATCACCCAGACCGGCCAGCTGTCCATCCACGCGAAAGAGCTCACGGTCCTTTCGAAATCCCTCCGCGTCCTCCCCATCGTGAAGACCGACGCCGACGGCACCGTCCACGACGGTTTCGCCGATCCGGAACTCCGCTACCGGCAGCGCTACGTGGACCTGGTCGTGAACCCGCAGGTGAAGGAGACCTTCGTCAAGCGCGCGAAGATCATCTCCACGATGCGCCGCTATTTCGACGACGCCGGCTGCCTGGAGGTGGAAACCCCCATCCTGCAGCCCATCCCGGGCGGCGCCACCGCCCGCCCGTTCATCACGCACCACAATGCGCTGGACGTGGACATGTACATGCGCATCGCCAATGAACTGTACCTCAAGCGCCTCATCGTGGGCGGCTACCTGGGCGTATACGAGTTCGCGAAGAATTTCCGCAACGAGGGCATGGACAAGACCCACAACCCGGAATTCACCTGCGTGGAACTGTATGTAGCCTACAAGGACTACCTGTGGATGATGGACTTCACCGAGAAAATGCTCGCCCAGGTGGCGGAAGCCACCGGCGGCCTCACGAAGACCATCGGCGGGAACGAGATCTCCTTCCAGGGGCCGTTCCGCCGCCTCCGCATCCTGGATGCCATCCAGGAATATGCCGGCGTGGATGTGAAGGGCATGGACGAGGCGCAGCTCCGCGAGACCTGCCAGAAACTGAACGTGGAGGTCTCCCCCGAGATGGGCGTGGGCAAGCTCATCGACGCCATCTTCGGCGAATACTGCGAGAAGAACCTCATCCAGCCCACCTTCATCATCGACTATCCCGTGGAAATGTCCCCGCTCACCAAGCGCTGCCGCTACGACGACACCCTCACCGAACGGTTCGAGCTGTTCGTCGCCGGCAAGGAACTGGCCAATGCCTATTCCGAGCTGAACGATCCGATCGACCAGCTGGAGCGCTTCGAGGAGCAGGCCGCCCTCAAGTCCAAGGGCGACGACGAGGCGATGTACATCGACTACGACTTCGTCCGGGCCCTCGAGTACGGCATGCCTCCCACCTCGGGCATCGGAATCGGCATCGACCGCCTGACCATGTTCATGACGGGCGCCGAAACCATCCAGGACGTCCTCTTCTTCCCGACGATGCGTCCCGAGAAATTCTAGATGCGGACGGAAACGGTCACATCGGCCCAGAATCCGAAAATCAGGAATCTGCTCCTGCTGCAGGAAAAATCCAAGGCGCGGCGGGGGCAGGGTCTTTTCGTCGTGGAAGGCCGACGCGAACTGGAGCACTGCCTGGAGGCAGGCTTCCGCGTACGGACCGTCTTCTACTGCCCGGAGCTTGCCGGTTCCCTTCCGGAGGGGGTTTGCCTTCCGGAGGCTGAAAAGAGGGTCGATGTCTCCGGAAGGCAAACCTCTTCCGGAACCCATGTAATCGAAATTCCCGAAGCGCTGTACCGGAAGGTAGCGTATCGGGAAAGTACGGAAGGGATCATCGCCGAGGTGGAAACCCGGACGCTCCGCCTGGAGGACCTGGAATTGTCCGAGCATCCGCTCATCGTCGTCCTGGAATCCGTGGAGAAGCCGGGGAACCTGGGCGCAGTGCTCCGCAGCGCCGACGCCGCCCGGGCCGATGCGGTCATCGTCTGCGATCCCCTCACGGACCTGTGGAACCCGAACCTCATCCGTGCCAGCCTCGGGGGGATTTTCACGGTGCCCACCGTATGCGCGGGATCGGCGGAGACCATCGACTGGCTCCACGCCCGCGGCATCCGGATCCTGACCGCCCAGCTCCAGGATTCCTCCTGGTACTATGATACGGAAATGACCGGCGGAACGGCCCTCGTGATGGGTACCGAATCCACCGGCCTGACTCAAATCTGGCGCGACGCCGCGGATGCACACATCCGCATCCCCATGCTCGGCCATCTGGACAGCCTGAACGTCTCCGTCTCCACGGCCATTCTCCTCTTCGAGGCCGTCCGGCAGCGGAATTCCTGAGGCGATTACTTCGCCGAGCCGTCCTTCACCCGCTGCAGGAAGTATTTCACCCGCCACGCGTAATTGGCGGGGTCTTTGGCGTAGGAATTCGCGTGGACTGCGCCCGGGACGATGTAGAGTTCCTTGTATCCGTGCACCTTGGCCGCGTAGTTCTTGTAAACGTGGTCCACCGGAACGAAATCGTCGGCATCGCCGTGGATGAAGAGCATCGGGCGGTCGCACTTGGCAAGCTGATCCACGGAGGAAGCCTCCTTGAAGCCCCAGCCGTAGCGCCTGCGCGTAACGATGCTGGCGCTGTTCAGGATCGGGAACGTCGGCAGATGGAAGCTATCCTTCAGGTTGTGGGCGAACTGGTCCCAGGCGGAGCTGTAGCCGCAGTCCTCGACAAAGGCGCGGATGTAGGGCGGAAGGTCGTCGCCGCTCATCATCATCGCGGTGGCGGCGCCCATGGACACGCCGTGCACGACGGTGAAGTCGTTCTGGAAAATGTCGTGGGCAATCTTCGCCCACTCTTCCACGTCCAGGCGGTCCAGCCAGCCCATCTGGGCGGCCTTGCCTTCCGAATAGCCGAAGAACTGGAGGTCCGGAACCATGACGTTATAGTTGAAATCGTCGCGGTACATCCGCACGAGGTACATGAAGACCAGGTGGTTGTCGGTGTAGCCATGGACGATGACGGCGGTACCCTGCGCATTCGCCGGGTCCTTGGCAGGAGCATACACGGCGTGCAGGTTGTAGCCTTCTTCGTCCGTGCGGAACAAGTCCTTGAAAATGCCCTTTCCGTGAAGGTCGTCATACCAGGCCATCACGCCGGGAGCGAGGGAGTCGGCCTTGGCGCGGGTGCGCTCGATGTCGGCCTCGCCGTGCTGCGCCGGCTTGAGGGCGTAATTACTCATGAATTTTCCGGCCAGGCAGCCGGTCAGGCAGGTGGTCGCCAGGATCAGTGCGGCGCTCCCGAAGAAGAATCGTTTCAGTGTCATAGTTTGATTGGGTTATTTCAGGAAGTTGATGGCTCCGAATACGCCGAGCGACCCCAGGAGCATGATGGCTCCGGCCAGGAGCACGCCGAGCAGCACGAACAGGACGCTTTTCTTGAAGTCCATGTCCAGGATGCTGGCGGCGAGGGTGCCGGTCCAGGCGCCCGTGCCCGGAAGCGGAATGCCCACGAACAGCAGCAGGGCCACGTAAAGGCCACGTCCGGCCTTTTCCTCCAGTTTCCGTCCGCCCTTCTCGCCCTTCTCCAGGCACCAGGTAAAGAACTTGCCGATATACTTCTTGTCCTTCCCCCACTCCAGGATCCGGCGGGCGAACAGGAAGATGAAGGGGACCGGGACCATGTTGCCCACGACGGCGACGATGATGGACGGGACGATGGGAAGGCCCATGCCCACGGCATACGGGATGGCGAGGCGCAGCTCCACGAGCGGCACCATCGAAATCAGGAAGACGATGAGGTATTGGAGGATCATCGGATCTTGTCCAGGAATTTGACCAGTTCCTTGAACACCTCGGCCTCATTGAGCTTGCGGTCCTCGGGGTCCTTGATCACCAGGTCGAACGTATTGCCCGGCAACTGGGCCCGGCCGATCTTGAAATGTGCCCGGGAGCACTTGGCCATGAACTCGAGCGGATAGTCCGTGGACGGGAGGAGCGAGATGAACAGGTCCGGCTCGCCGTCCAGCATCAGGGCCACCTTCTCGTGGGACGGCTTTCCGAACCAGTTGAGGTCCTTCTTGAGGACGGTCGTCTTGATACTGGTGATGAGGCGCTCGCCCTCCGTGAGCTTCCGGAAGTCGAAGAAGAAGATGTCTCCCTTGATGTTGTGTTCGCGGAAGAAGATCATCAGGGCGTTCTTGCACTCGTTGAAGGACGTGTCCTCCACGTCGATGAACGCCACGGCGGAGCGGATCTTCTCCAGCGGGACGAATCCCGTGGGCTCCGGCGAGGCATTGTTCTTCAGGCTCTGGCGCCTGAGCATATCCTTGAGTGGTTCCAGCATAATCTTAACGGGTGTTGGCCGCGATCAGGTCGCGGATTTCCTGCTTGGCGTCGCGCCAGCGGGGGATGTCGATCTTGGTGCCGATCACCTCCACGACCTTCGCGGCGATGATCGAGCCCACTTCGCCACACACGCGCAGGGGCATGCCCAGCGAATGCGCATACAGGAAGCCGGCAGCGTAGGTGTCCCCCGCCCCGGTGGCATCCACGGGCGTGGCGGGCCAGGGCTTGATAAAGTGGTATTCGTCGCCGGACTTGACCATGGAGCCTTCCTTGCCCACCTTCACGACGGCGATCCGGCATTGGCGGGCGATCTCGTCCAGGGCGTCACGCGGTTCCATCTTGGTGAAGGCCTTCGCCTCGGTCTCGTTCGCGAAGACGATGTCCACGTAGTTCTCCACCAGGTTGTGGAAGAAGGCGTCGTTGGACTCGACCACGTTGTAGGAGGCCATGTCGATGGAAATGAGGCAACCGGCGGCCTTCGCCATCCGGGCGGCGGTGGAGATGAGTTCCTGGTTCTGGACCAGGTAGCCTTCGATATGGAAATAGTCGTAGCCTTCGAAGAATTCCGGCTTCAGGTCCTCCGGGCCCATTTCCAGGGTAGCACCCATGTAGTCGGCGAAGGTGCGCTCGGCATTGGCCCCGGTGATGAACACCATGCAGCGGCCGCTGGACTTGGTGCCGTAGAGCATCTGGGCGGAGACGCCGTACTGCTCCATCGTGCTCTTGAAGAGGTTGCCCAGGTCGTCGTTGCCGATCTTGCCGATATAGCCCGACGGCATCCCGAAGATGGCGGTGCAGGTGATCGTGTTCGCCGCCGATCCGCCCGGGACATATTTCACGCCGTACTCCTTCAGCGCCTCCCAGATGCGGTCGCCCGTCTCCATGTCCACGTGCTGCATGCTTCCCAGCGGAAGATGGTACTTCCTCAGGAGCGTGTCGTCGGGCAGGACGGCGAGGATGTCGGTGAGGGCGTTTCCGATGCCCAGGATCGATTTCATATCAAGGCGGTTTTAGCAATAACCTACAAATTTATACACTTTTTGGGGATTTTCCATTAACTTTGTCACAGCAATGGACAAGAAATTGAAGAACACCCTCAAGTACCTGCTCTGGACCGGCGTTGCCGTCGCCCTGCTGTACTTCTCGTTCCGCGGTGTAAACTGGAAAGATTTCTGGACGGCCCTGAAAAGCTGCCGGTGGGGATTTGTCCTCCTCTCCATCCTGCTGGGCGCCCTGGCCATCTTCTTCCGGTCCCTCCGCTGGCGGATGCAGATCCTGCCCGTGGATCCTTCCACGTCGCGCGTCACCTGCTGGAACGCGTATTCCATCTGCATGATCGTGAACCTCGTGCTTCCCCGCGTAGGAGAGGTGGCCCGGTGCGGGTTTGTGACCAAGCATTCCGCCCGGGATGGCGAAGGCCGCAGGCTCGCTTCGCTGGACAAGGTCATCGGGACCGTCGTCATCGACCGGATCTGGGACCTGATTTCCATCGTGGTGATCCTGTTCCTGCTCCTGGCCGTGCTCTGGGACCGTTTCGGGACCTTCTTCACGGAGAACATCTTCGCGGGCGTGGCCGTCAAGGCCCGTCTGTGGTGGGTCCTCGTCCTGGCCGCCCTGCTGGCCGGCGGATTCGTCTTCCTCTGCTGGAAGCTGCGGGACCGCGGACGCATCTGGGGCCGGGTCTGGAAGGTCTTCCAGGGGATGGCGGACGGACTATCCTCCTGCCTGCACATGAAGCACGGATGGATGTTCATCCTCTATACCGCCCTCATCTGGGGCTGTTACTGGCTGATGAGCGCCTGCATCATGTGGTCGCTCCAGGGAATCGACCCTTCCGGCCTGAGTCCGGACCTGGCCGGAGCCCTTGCCAAGATCGACGGTCTCGGGATGTCCGACGCCCTCTTCCTGATGTTTGCCGGCGCCCTGAGTTCCCTCGTCCCTGTGCCGGGCGGTTTCGGCGCCTTCCATACGGTCGTCGCCGGTGCCCTGGCCAGCCTGTACGGCATTCCCTTCGAGATGGGAATGATCTTCGCCACCCTTTCGCACGAGTCGCAGGTCGTCACCAGCATCCTCTGCGGAGGCACCTCCTACATCCACGAAACCTTCTTCCGCCGATGAAACGCTTCGGTTTGATCGGAAATCCGGTCGCGGGTTCGCTGAGCCCCCGGCTGTTTGCCGCCGCTTATGGCGGCCGGTATGCCTACGACCTCCTGGAAGGCGCGTCTTTCGACGCATCCTGGCAGCGTTTCCTGGACGGATACGACGGCATCAACATCACCGCACCCTTCAAGCAGGACGCTTTCCGGGCCGTGGACCGGCTTTCCGAAAGCGCACGCCTGTGCGGGGCCGTGAACCTGGCCGTGAAAACGCCGGACGGCATCGCCGGCTACAACACCGACGTAGACGGCGTCATGCTGTCGATCCTGGAGACCGGGCTGCCGGTCCACGAGGCGCTGGTCGTGGGATGCGGCGGGGCCGGACGGGCCGCGGCCGTGGCCGCCCTGCGCCTGGGCTGCCACGTGACGCTCGCGAACCGGACCGCCTCAAAGGCCGTTTCCCTGGCCGACGAACTCGGCTGCGGATGGACGCCGCTTTCCGGTATCGCCGGCCTCTCCCCCGACCTGGTCGCCTATACCGTGCCCGGGCCGATGGACGGGATTCCCGATTTTCCGGACGCCGTAGTCCTGGAAGCGAACTACCGTACCCCCTGCCTGGAGGGCTGCGGGAAAGTCTATGTCCCCGGCCAGCGCTGGCTGCTGCACCAGGCCGTCGCCGGTTATTCCATTTTTACGGGAGAACAGCCGGACGCCGATGCAATGAGCCGGATTTTTTGCTAACTTGCACACAAATAGATATCGCATTATGGCACTCAACAAAGTACTCTTGATCGGTAACGTTGGAAACGACCCCGAGATCCGTTACCTTGATTCCCAAGGCCCCCAGGGCAATGCCAAGGTGGCCTCCTTCCGCCTGGCCACCACGGAGCGCTACCGCGACCGCAACGGCGAAACCCGCGAGAACACGGAATGGCACAACATCGTCGCCTGGCGCAACTCCGCCGACCTGGTGGAGAAGTTCGTCCACAAGGGCAGCCAGATCTTCATCGAAGGCCGCCTCCGCACCCGCCAGTGGACCGACCAGGCCGGAGCCAAACGCTCCACCACCGAAGTCCAGGCCGACAACATCCAGCTTCTGGGCAAGCGCCCCGACGGCCCCCAGCAGGGCCAGGGCAACTATGGCGGCCAGCCCGCCCAGGGCGGCTACGCCGGTCCCGGCTACCAGTCCGCACCTCCGGCCCAGCCGGCCACACCCCAGCCCGTCGCTCCCCAGGCACCTGTTCCGCCGCCTGCCGCCGACGAAGGCGGAGACGACCTCCCGTTCTGACAGGTCCGAAAACGGCCCGCCGGGAAAACCTGGCGGGCCGTTTTTCATCATCTGAAAAACCGCTCTCCCTACTCCAGCACCAATTCCACCGGACAGTGGTCGGAACCGGTGATTTCATTATGGATTTCCGTGGAAACGATCCGGTCGCGGAGGGCCTCGGAAACGACGAAATAGTCAATCCGCCACCCCGCGTTGTTCGCGCGCGCATTGAAGCGGTAGGACCACCAGGAATACTTCACTTCACCGGGATGCTGGAAACGCCAGGAATCCACGAATCCGGCGTCCAGGAGGGCGCTGAACTTCGCACGCTCCTCGTCGGTAAAACCGGCATTGCGGCGGTTGGATGCGGGATTCTTGATGTCGATCTCCTCGTGCGCGACGTTGAGGTCACCGCAGAACACGACCGGCTTCGGAAGGCCGGCCAGATAGGCGCGCATCGCATCCTCCCAACGCATCCGGTAGTCCAGGCGACGGAGGCCGTCCTGGGAGTTGGGCACGTAGGCGCACACCAGGAAGAAATCGGCATACTCCAGGGTAATCACCCGCCCTTCGTGGTCGTGCTCGTCGATACCGATGCCGTAACGGACGGACAGCGGATCGTGCTTCGCATAGATGGCGGTGCCGGAATAGCCCTTCTTGTCGGCATAGTTCCAATAGGAACGGTAGCCCAGGAATTCCAGGTCGATCTGACCCTCCTGCAGCTTGGTTTCCTGCAGGCAGAAAAAGTCGGCGTCCAGGTCCGCGAATATGTCCGCGAATCCCTTCCCTGCCACGGCCCGGAGGCCGTTCACGTTCCACGAGATGAATTTCATGCTATTCCAGGGTCCAGGTGGCGCCCTCCTTCGTGTCCTTGACGGTGATGCCGAAGGACGCGAGAAGGTCGCGGATGCGGTCGGATTCGGCCCAGTTTTTCTCCGCACGGGCCTTGCGGCGGTCTTCCAGGACGATGTCCATCACGCCCTCCAGCGCCTTCTCGGCCTTTCCGGAGGAACCGGCGGCCTCCTCGTCGCGGAGGCCCAGGACACCGTACACGACATCCTCGAAGAGCTTTTTCAGCGCAGCCTTGTCGGCTTCGGGAAGATTGCCGGCATTCACCATCTTCACGGCCTCGAACAGGTGTGCGATGGCGATGGGCGTATTCAGGTCGTCGCAGAGCGCTTCATAGACGTTCTCGATGAGTGCCGCAACGGCGGCGGAGGGATTTCCGCCGGCATCGACACTTTTTTCAGCCGGCGGAAATCCCTCCGCCGCCGTCACTTCCACCGGACAACCCGCGCCCAGTTCCCGTCCCGCCTGCATCAGGCGCTTGTAACCCTTTTCCGCGGCCTGGAGCGCCTCGTTGGAGAAATCCAGGGTGCTGCGGTAATGAGCCTGAAGGATGAAGAAACGGATGGTCATCGGGCTGTAGGCGCGGTCCAGTTTGGGATGTTTGCCGCTGAAGAGCTCCGGCAGGGTGATGAAGTTGCCGAGGGACTTGCCCATCTTCTGCCCGTTGATGGTGATCATGTTGTTGTGGACCCAGTAATGTACGCCCTGGGTACCGCGGGACGCCTGGTTCTGAGCGATTTCGCATTCGTGGTGCGGGAACATCAGGTCCATGCCGCCGCCGTGGATGTCGAACTCCTTCCCCAGGTACTTCTCCCCCATCACGGAGCATTCCAGGTGCCAGCCCGGGAAGCCCTCGCCCCACGGAGACGGCCAGCGCATGATGTGTTCCGGCTCGGCCTTCTTCCAGATGGCGAAGTCGTAGGGGGCGCGCTTGTCGGTCTGCCCGTCCAGGGAACGGGTACCCTCCAGGGTGGCCTCCAGCGAACGGCCGGACAGGACGCCGTAATGGAAGTCCCGGTTGTATTTCTCCACGTCGAAATAGACGGATCCGTTGGATTCGTAGGCATAGCCCGCTTTCAGGATCATCTTCACGGTCTCGATCTGCTCGATGATATGACCGGAGGCGCGCGGTTCGATGGACGGGGATTCCACGTTCAGCAGACGCATGGCCTCGTGGTAACGCTCCGTATAGGTCTGTACCACCTCCATGGGCTCCAGGTCCTCCAGTTTCGCCTTCTTCGCGATCTTGTCCTCCCCTTCGTCGGCATCGTGCTCCAGATGGCCCACGTCGGTGATGTTCCGCACGTAGCGGACCTTGTAGCCCAGGTGCTTCAGGAGGCGGAAAAGTACGTCATAGGTCACCCCCGGACGGGCGTGACCCAGATGTGCGTCCCCATAGACGGTCGGACCGCAAACATACATTCCCACGTGGCCCGGATGGATGGGCGTGAAAAGCTCCTTGCGGCGCGTCAGGGTATTGGTCAGATAGAGATTTCGCATAAAAAAAGCAGTCTGAAAATCCAGACTGCTAATATACGAATTTTATTTCATCCGGACGGCCTTTTTCGCCACGCTGTTGCGTCCCGTCTTCCCGGCCTTCGGCTGGCTGCGATGGATGGAAGCCTTGGTCGCCGTCCGCTCTTCCGCCAGGACGCGGGCCTCGGCGCGGGTGCCTGCAATGCGCGTCATCGTAAGCGGGAGTTCGGCGATGCTCTGGTTGTACGGATGCCATTCCTGGGTGGAGTGGGCCCACATGTAGTACTGCATCGAATGGAATTGCGTCGTGTACTTCCCACTGTCGGTATCCAACGTCACCTCCATCGGCTGCAGTTCAGCACCGGTTTCGGTAGGCACCGCCACGGCCAGGTCGATTCCCTCATCCGTGATGATCGTAATGCCTTTGGAATCGAAGATGTTCCCCATGAAGAGTTCATCCACAGTGCCGTAGCCGAAGTCCTCGTCGTCATAGGCGCCCAGGAACTGGGACGTGAAATACATGAAGCCGTTCGCAGGCCAGAATTCCGTCTCCAGGTATTCCTTGTCCATCTGGAAGCCGGCGGCCGGCCCGCATTCCCAACCGTCCACACGGTAGATGAAGTTGTTGTCCAGGCTGGAAACGGTAAGTTCATATCCGACCAGGCCGTTGGAAACGCGCCAGTCGCCCAGCCAGTATTTGAAGGCCTCGGACGCCTCTTCCTCCCGGATCGTGAAGTCCGCTTCGGCAAAGTACCCGGTCACTTTTCCATTCCGGTCCAGTTCGACGAGGAAGGCGATCCAGGTGCCGCTGCGCAGCCGGTTGAAATAGATGTCCGTAATCTTCGAGGTAAAGACCTCGTCGGTATAGTCGTAGAAGTTCACGCCGTCGTTTTTGGCGTCGGACACCAGGCTCTCCGCCTCATACTTGAAGAAATCGGCCAGGTCGGGCTGTTCGCCATAGGCGGCCTTGAGGTCTTCCGGACGGATGATGCGGATGATATAGTAGCCGGTTCCCTTGTAGGACAGGTTGAAGTGCTCCACCGCCTCCACGCTGCCGTCGTCATTCACCCAATCCTCGCGGGAGACATACCGGATGGACCAGTCGGAGTTTTCCGTCACGACCAGCTTCTCTTCGGCAGGCTCCTGGTGGTGGTTGGGGCCATCGTTACGACCGATCGGATTGTGCTTGTAGCATCCGGTCATCGCCAGGGCGGCTGTCGCCACCAGGGCGAGGGTTCTGATGATTCCTTTCATAGCTTTTCTGATTTTCTGCAAAGATATACAAAAAACCGGCCATAGTGAAATGGCCGGTTCGTTTTGGATTCCCGTTCAACCGGGAAAGGACGGCTGCTACAGTTCGTTCATCGCGGCGACATAGTCGTTCTTGGACCCCACGACGATGTCCTGGTAGTCCGACAGACCGGTGCCGGCCGGAATCAGATGACCGCAGATGACGTTCTCCTTGAGGCCTTCGAGGTGGTCCACACGGGCCCGGATCGCGGCTTCGCTGAGCACCTTCGTGGTCTCCTGGAAGGAGGCGGCGGAGATGAAGCTGCCGGTCTTGAGGGCCGCGCGGGTGATACCCTGGAGGACCTGGGAGGCCGTCGCGGGCTTGGCGTCGCGGACGACCATCATCTTCATGCCCTGGCGCTCGAGCGAGGCATTCTCGCTGCGGAGCTCGCGGGCGCCGATGATGTCGCCTTCCTCATAACGGACGCTGTCGCCCGGATCCAGGACGTACGACTTGCCGAAGATGGCGTCGTTGGCGTCCATGAACTCCCACTTGTCCACGAGTTCCTCCGGGAGGTACTCGGTGTCGCCCGGATCGTTGATCTGGACCTTGCGCATCATCTGGCGGACGATGATCTCGAAGTGCTTGTCGTTGATCTTCACGCCCTGCAGACGGTACACGGCCTGGATCTCGTTCACGATGTATTCCTGGGCCTTCACCGGACCGAGGATGTCGAGGATGTCGGTCGGAGAGGTACCGCCGTCGGAAAGACGGGTACCGGCCCGGACATAGTCGTTCTCCTGGACCAGGATCTGCTTGGTCATCGGGACCTCGTAGTGCTTCTCCACGCCGGAACGGTTCTTCACGACAATCTCGCGCTTGCCCCGCTTCACCTTGCCCATCAGGACCTCGCCGTTGATCTCGGAGAGGATGGCCGGGTTGGAGGGGTTGCGGGCCTCGAAGAGCTCGGTCACGCGCGGCAGACCGCCCGTGATGTCGCTCGCCTTGCCGATGGCGCGCGGGATCTTGATGATCGTGTCACCCACCTTCACCGGGTCGCCGTCGTTCATCATGATGTGGGCGCCCACCGGCAGGTTGTACTGGCGGAGGGAGCGTCCGGACTCGTCGATGATGTGGATGGCCGGGCTCTTGGTCTTGTCACGGCCTTCGATGATGACCTTGTCGGTGTTGTTGGAGTACTCGTCGGCATTCTCTTCACGGTACGTGACGCCTTCGATCATGTTCTCGAAGGCGAGCTTACCGGCGCTCTCCACGATGGTGGTGGCGTTGTAGGCATCCCACTCGCAGATGAGGTCTCCCTTCTTGACGGTGTCGCCGTCCTTGAAGTACAGCGTGGAACCGTAAGGGATGTCATACTGGGAATAGGTCATGCCGGTGCGCTCGTCCATGATGCGGAGTTCGGCCATGCGGCTCACCACGATGTTGTTCACGGTGCCGTCGTCGTTGACCTTCTCGATGGTGCGGAGCTCCTCGAAGGCAAGCTTGCCTTCGTACTTGGACTCGATGGTGTTGTCGGCCACCGAACCGGAGGCGGTACCACCGACGTGGAAGGTACGCAGGGTCAGCTGGGTACCCGGCTCACCGATGGACTGCGCGGCGATGACACCCACGACCTCGCCCTTCTCGACCATGCGGGAAGTGGCCAGGTTGCGGCCGTAGCACTTCGCGCAGACGCCCTTGCGGGATTCGCACGTGAGCACGCTGCGGATTTCGACCTGCTCGATCGGGAGGGTGTCGATGAGGGCGGCGACGTCCTCACGGATCTCCTCGCCGGCGGAGATGATCAGCTCTCCGGTAAGCGGGTTGAAGATGTCGTGCACGGAGGTACGGCCCAGGATGCGCTCGCCGAGGGACTCGACGACCTCGTCCTTGTTCTTGATGGCCGTGGCGATCAGGCCGCGGAGCGTGCCGCAGTCCTCCTCGGTGATGATGACGTCGTGGGAGACGTCCACCAGGCGGCGGGTCAGGTAACCGGCATCCGCCGTCTTCAGGGCGGTATCGGCCAGACCCTTACGGGCACCGTGCGTGGAGATGAAGTACTCGAGCACCGTCATGCCTTCCTTCAGGTTGGACACGATCGGGTTCTCGATGATCTCCGCGCCGGCGGCGCCGGACTTCTGCGGTTTCGCCATCAGGCCGCGCATGCCGCACAGCTGCTTGATCTGCTGCACGGAACCACGGGCGCCCGAATCCAGCATCATGTACACCGGGTTGAATCCCTGCTGGTCGGCGGAGATCTGGTCCTTCACGATGCCGGTGAGCTTGTTGTCGATGGCGGTCCACAGGTCGATGACCTTGTTGTAGCGCTCATTGTTGGTGATGAAACCCATCGCGTAGTTCATCTTGATGGCCTCCACGTCCTTGTAACCCTTTTCAATGAGCCCCGCCTTCTCGCCCGGGATGAGGACATCGCCGAGGTTGAAGGAGATACCGGCCCGGAAGGCCTGGTAGTAACCGAGGTTCTTGATATCGTCCAGGAACTGGGCGGTACGGGTGACACCGGTGGACTTGATGACCGTAGTGATGACGGTACGCAGGGCCTTCTTGCCCAGCAGTTCGTTCACGTACGGGACCTCGTCCGGGACGCACTGGTTCACGATGATACGACCGGCGGTGGTCTTCACCATCTCATAGCCCTTGGAGAGGTCCTGCTTGTCTTTCGGCAGACGGACCTCGATGGGGGCATGCATGTCGATGACCTTGCCGTCATAGGCAATGATCACCTCTTCCGGCCCGTAGAACTTCAGGCCGGCACCCTTCGCGCCGGGACGCTCCTTGGTGATGTAGTACAGACCGAGGACCATGTCCTGGGACGGTACCGTGATCGGGGAGCCGTTGGCCGGGTTCAGGATGTTGTGGGATCCCAGCATCAGCAGGTGCGCCTCCATGATGGCGGCGTTGCCGAGCGGGAGGTGCACGGCCATCTGGTCACCGTCGAAGTCGGCGTTGAACGCCGTACAGGCGAGCGGATGCAGCTGGATGGCCTTGCCTTCGATCATCCGCGGCTGGAAGGCCTGGATACCGAGGCGGTGCAGGGTCGGAGCACGGTTCAGGAGCACCGGATGGCCCTTCATCACGTTCTCGAGGATGTCCCAGATCACCGGATCGCGGCGGTCGACGATCTTCTTCGCACTCTTGACGGTCTTCACGATGCCGCGCTCGATAAGCTTGCGGATCACGAACGGCTTGTACAGTTCGGCGGCCATGAATTTCGGCAGACCGCACTCGTGCATGTTGAGTTCCGGACCCACGACGATAACCGAACGGGCGGAATAGTCGACACGCTTACCGAGCAGGTTCTGGCGGAAACGGCCCTGCTTGCCCTTCAGGGAGTCGGACAGGGACTTCAGCGCCCGGTTGGACTCGCTCTTCACGGCGGAAGACTTCTTGGAGTTGTCGAAGAGGGAATCGACGGCTTCCTGGAGCATGCGCTTCTCGTTGCGCAGGATCACTTCCGGAGCCTTGATCTCGATGAGCTTCTTCAGACGGTTGTTGCGGATGATGACGCGGCGGTACAGGTCGTTCAGGTCGGAGGTGGCGAAACGGCCGCCGTCCAGCGGGACGAGCGGGCGGAGGTCCGGCGGAGTGACCGGCAGGACCTTCATGATCATCCACTCCGGACGGTTCACGTCCTTGGACTCCTGGAACCACTTCACCACGGACAGGCGCTTGAGGATGTCCGTCTTCCGCTGCTGGGAAGTCTCGGTGCGCATCTGCTGGCGCAGGGACTTGCCCAAAGCCTCGACGTCGATCTCCTTGAGGAGGTCGTAGATACCCTCGGCACCCATCTTGGCGACGAACTTCTGCGGATCGCCGTCAGGCAGGGTGTAGTTCTCCGGGAACCGGTCCATCACGGTCAGGTACTCGTCCTCGGAGACCAGATCGTACTTCTGCAGATCGGTCATGCCCGGGTTGATGACGATGTACTTCTCGTAATAGATCACGGACTCGAGCTTCTTGGAAGGGACGCCGAGGAGGGCGCTGATCTTGTTCGGCGCGCTCTTGAAGTACCAGATGTGGGCCACCGGAACGGTCAGGGTGATATGACCCATCCGTTCGCGGCGGACCTTCTTCTCGGTCACCTCCACACCGCAGCGGTCGCAGACGATTCCGCGGTAGCGGATCCGCTTGTACTTGCCGCAGTAGCACTCGTAATCCTTGGTCGGACCGAAGATCTTCTCGCAGAACAGGCCGTCACGCTCGGGCTTGTAGGTCCTGTAGTTGACCGTTTCCGGCTTCAGGACCTCACCGCAGGACCTTTCGGTAATGTCCTCCGGGGAAGCGAGCGCGATGGAGATCTTCGAGAAGTTGCTCTTCACCTTGTTTTCCTTGTTGTTATATGCAGGCATATTCAGTATCAGTCTTTAAGGTTAGTCCAAAGTGACCTTCAGTCCGAGGCCGCGGAGCTCGTGCAGGAGCACGTTCAGCGACTCGGGAATGCCCGGGGTGGGCATCGGATCGCCCTTGACGACGGCTTCGTACGTCTTGGAACGGCCGTTCACGTCGTCGGACTTCACGGTGAGGATCTCCTGGAGGGTGTTCGCGGCGCCGTAGGCCTCGAGGGCCCAGACTTCCATTTCACCGAAACGCTGGCCGCCGAACTGGGCTTTACCGCCGAGCGGCTGCTGGGTGATCAGGGAGTACGGTCCGATGGAACGGGCGTGCATCTTGTCGTCGACCATGTGGCCGAGCTTGATCATGTAGATGACACCCACCGTCGCAGGCTGGTCGAACCAGTCGCCGGTACCGCCGTCGCGCAGGCGCGTCTTGCCGAAGCGGGGCACGCCGGCCTTGTCGGTGTAGGCGCAGATCTCGTCGATGGACGCACCGTCGAAGATCGGGGTGGAGAACTTCAGGCCCAGTTCGGAGCCGGCCCAACCGAGGACCGTCTCGTAGATCTGGCCAAGGTTCATGCGGGAAGGCACGCCCAGCGGGTTCAGGACGATGTCCACCGGAGTACCGTCCTCCAGGAACGGCATGTCCTCCTGACGGACGATCTTCGCGACGATACCCTTGTTGCCATGGCGGCCGGCCATCTTGTCACCGACGGTGATCTTGCGCTTCTTGGCGATATAGACCTTCGCAAGCTGCATCACGCCGTTGGCCAGTTCGTCACCGACCTTGACCTTGTCAAGCTCGCGCTTGGCACGGGTCTCGGCTTCCTTGTGGGCGATGCAGTAGTTGCGGATGAGCTCGCGGACGAGACCGGAGGTCTTCGCATCGCTGCACCACTTGGAGGAATTGATGTTCATGTAGTCGGCTTCCTTGAGGCCCTGGAGGGTGAACTCCTTGCCCTTCGGGAAGATTTCCACGCCGTAGAGGTCGCTTACGCCGGCGCTCTTCTTGCCGCTCACCAGGAACCACAGCTTGTCGATGAAGGTGGCGCGGAGTTTCTCCGCAGCCTTCTCGAACTCCTGCTGCATGATCTCCAGCTTGGCCTTCTGCTCGCTCCGGGCGTTCTTGCGGCCGGAATCCTTGGAGACCTTGGCATACAGGGCGGTCTTGATGACGGTGCCGGAGAGGGACGGATTGGCCTTCAGGGAGGCATCCTTCACGTCACCGGCCTTGTCGCCGAAGATGGCCTTGAGGAGCTTCTCTTCCGGGGAAGGATCGCTCTCGCCCTTCGGGGTGATCTTGCCGATCATGATGTCGCCCGGCTCGATGTGCGCGCCGATGCGGACGATACCGTCCTTGTCCAGGTCCTTGGTGGCGTCCTCGCTCACGTTCGGGATGTCGGAGGTGAGTTCCTCCATGCCGCGCTTGGTCTCGCGCACCTCGGTGAGGTACTCGTCCACGTGGATGGAAGTAAGGATGTCCCACTTGACCATCTCCTCGCTCAGGACGATGGCGTCCTCATAGTTGTAGCCCTTCCAAGGCATGAAGGCGACCTTCAGGTTGCGGCCCAGGGCGAGTTCGCCCTTCTCGGTGGCGTAACCTTCGGTGAGCACCTGGCCCTTGGTGACCTTGTCGCCCTTCCGCACAAGCGGCTTGAGCATCACGGTCGTGGACTGGTTGGTGCGGCGGTAGATCGGGAGCTTGTACACCGTTTCCTCGGGCAGGAAGCTCACGAACTTCTCGTCGTCGGTGCGGTCGTACTTGACGTGGATCTCGTTGGCATCGACATAGGTGACCAGGCCGGTGCGCTCGGCGATGACCTGGGTACGGGAGTCGATGCAGACGCGCTCCTCCAGGCCGGTACCCACGATCGGGGACTGCGGAGTGAGCAGCGGCACGGCCTGGCGCATCATGTTCGCACCCATCAGGGCGCGGTGCGCGTCGTCGTGCTCGAGGAACGGGATCAGGGAAGCCGCCACGGAAGCCATCTGGTTCGGGGCGACGTCCATGTAGTCGACCTCTTCCTTGGTAACCAGCGGGAAGTCGGCCTCCAGACGGCACTGGATGCGGTCGCCGAGGAGTTCTCCGTCGTCCGTCATCTCCACGTTGGCGAGAGAGACGTGCTTGGACTCTTCCTCCTCCGCACTCATGTAGTGCCAGCCGGTGTCGCTCAGGTCCACCTTTCCGTCATGAACCTCGCGGTAAGGGGTCTCGATGAAGCCGAGCTCGTCGATGCGCGCATACACGCACAGGGACGAAATCAGGCCGATGTTCGGACCTTCCGGAGATTCGATCGGGCACAGGCGGCCATAATGGGTATAGTGCACGTCACGGACCTCGAAGCCGGCGCGGTCACGGGAAAGACCGCCGGGGCCGAGGGCGCTGAGACGGCGCTTGTGCGTAATTTCGGCCAGGGGGTTGGTCTGGTCCATGAACTGGGACAGCTGGCTCGTGCCGAAGAACGAATTGATCACCGAGGAGAGGGTCTTCGCGTTGATCAGGTCGATCGGGTTGAACTGCTCGCTGTCGCGGACGTTCATCCGTTCCCGGATGGTGCGGGCCATGCGGCTCAGACCGACGCTGAACTGGTTGGCGAGCTGCTCGCCGACCGTGCGGACGCGACGGTTGGAAAGGTGGTCGATATCGTCCACCGTGGCCCTGGAGTTGATGAGCGAGATCAGGTACTTGATGATCTCGATGATGTCGGTGTTCGTCAGGACCCGCACGCCCGGATCGGTCGAAAGACCGAGCTTCTTGTTCAGGCGGTAGCGGCCGACGCTGCCGAGGTCATAGCGCTTCTCGGAGAAGAAAAGCTTGTCGATGACGTCGCGGGCGGTGGACTCATCCGGCGGTTCCGAATTGCGGAGCTGCTTGTAGATGTAGTTGACGGCCTCAATCTCGGTATTGGTCGGGTCCTTCTGCAGGGTGTTGTAGATAATGGCGTACTCGGCGGAGTTCGCCTCGTCCTTCTGCAACAGGACGGTCTTGACGTCGGTGTCCAGGATCTTGGCGATGGTGTCCTCGTCGAGGATCTCCCCTCTCTCGACGATGGCGGTGGTGCGCTCGATGGGAATCACCTCGCCGGTATCCTCATCCTCGAAGTCCTCGGTCCACGTCTTCAGGACCTTGGCGGCGAGGAGTCGACCCGCATTCTCTTTCAGGGCAGCCTCATCGGCAACGACCTCGTCGGCCAGGCCGAAGATATCGATGATATCCTTGTCGCTGTTGTAGCCGATGGCGCGGAGAAGCGTGGTCACGGGAAGCTTCTTCTTCCGGTCGATGTAAGCGTACATCACGTTGTTGATGTCGGTCGCGAACTCGATCCAGGAGCCCTTGAACGGGATGATGCGGGCGGAATAGAGTTTCGTGCCGTTGGCGTGCATGCTCTGGTCGAAGAACACGCCCGGAGACCGGTGAAGCTGGGAAACGATGATGCGCTCCGATCCATTGATGATGAAGGTGCCGGCGGGCGTCATGTACGGGATGTTGCCCAGGTAGACGTCCTGGACCCTCGTATCGAAGTCCTCGTGCTCGGGATCGGTGCAGGAAAGGCGGAGTTTCGCCTTCAGGGGGACATTGTAGGTCAAGCCCCTTTCAAGGCATTCCTCGATCGAGTACTGGGGAGGATCGATGAAGTAATCGATAAAGCGGAGCTCGTAGTTGTTCCGCGTGTCCTCGATCGGGAAAATTTCCTGGAAAACCTGATAGAGACCCTCGTTCTTGCGACTCTCGGGCGTCGTTTCCAGCTGGAAGAAGTCCCGGAAGGACTTGAGCTGGACCTCAAGGAGGTCAGGATATTCCAGAATTTTGGATGTTGCGAAATTAATTCGCTTGTTTTGGGTCTTGTTTGACATTGTGCTTCCTTCGCTCTAGGAGAAAAAATAAAGACGGAAAAAAGGTTTAGAGCCGACTATGGGCTCTAAACCTGATTCTTTCCCTGTTCGGGAAGCGGGCCGGAGTTACTTAATCTCAACCTCGGCGCCAGCTTCCTCGAGCGCGGCCTTCAGAGCCTCGGCCTCAGCCTTGGAAACTTTCTCCTTGACGGCGACAGGAGCCTTGTCGACCAGTTCCTTAGCCTCCTTGAGGCCGAGACCGGCATTCTCCTTGACGGCCTTGATCACCTGCAGCTTGGCCTGGCCAGCGCTGGTGAGCATCACGTCGAACTCAGTCTGCTCGGCCGGGGCGGCAGCCTCGGCGGCGGCGGCGGGAGCGGCGACTGCCACGGCGGCGGCGGCGGGCTCGATACCGTACTCTTCCTTCAGGATCTTAGCGAGTTCCTGGACATCTTTCACAGTAAGGTTAACCAACTCTTCTGCGAGAACTTTAACATCTGCCATAATTGTTGTTTTTTATTGATTGTTTGATATTGATTAATTTTCTTTTTCCTCGAGCTTCTTGACGAGACCGGCGATGAGCTGGCCGCCACCGTTCTGGAGCGCGGAGACCACGTTCTGGATCGGGGACTGGAGCATCGCGACGATGTTGCCGATGAGTTCCTCGCGGGACTTGATGTTGATGAGGGCATCGATCTTGTCGGCACCGACGAAGGCGCACTCCTGGACATAGGCAGCCTTGAGCGCGGGCTTCTCGGAACCGGCCTTGTTGTACTTCTTGATGAGCTTGGCCGGAACGGCCGGAGCCTCGGTGTACATGATGGCGGTGTTGCCTTCGAGGGTGGGGACCAGCAGGTCCATCTCGCTGTTCTGGGCGTCCTTGATCACCTTGTGGAACAGGGTGTTCTTGACGACGGTGAGCTTGATGCCCTCGTTGAAGCAGTCGCGGCGGAGCTTGGAAGTCTCCTCGGCGTTGAGACCGGCGATGTCCGTGATGTAGAAGTTCGGGTACTGGGCCATATTGGCCTTGATGGCCGCAATAACCTGCTCTTTCATTTCTTTCTTCATAACGATTCCTCCCTTCTGTTATTCGGCGGTGAAAGCCTTCGGATCCAACTTGACGGCCGGGCTCATGGTGGTGCACAGGGTGCAACCCTTGAAGTAGGTACCCTTGAGGGACTGCGGCTTCAGCTTGAGGACGGCGCCCACGAACGCCTTGGCGTTCTCGGCGATCTGCTCCGGGGTGAAGGAGACCTTGCCGATGGCGGCGTGGATGATACCGGTCTTGTCCACCTTGAAGTCGATCTTACCGGCCTTGACGGCCTTGACGGCGCTGGCCACTTCCATGGTCACGGTACCGGTCTTGGGGTTCGGCATGAGGCCGCGGGGACCCAGGATACGGCCGATCTGGCCCACCTTGGCCATCACGGAAGGGGTGCAGATGATGACGTCCACGTCGGTCCATCCTTCCTTGATCTTGGTGATGTAGTCATCCAGACCGACATAGTCGGCGCCGGCTTCCTTGGCTTCGTTCTCCTTGTCCGGGGTGCAGAGCACCAGGACGCGGGTGACCTTACCGGTTCCGTGCGGGAGGGTGACAACGCCACGGATCATCTGGTTGGCCTTACGGGGGTCGACACCCAGGTTCGTGGTGATTTCGACGGAAGCGTCGAACTTGGTATAGGTGATTTCCTTCAGCAGCGCGCACGCATCCTGGAGGCTGTAAACCTGGCTCTTGTCATACTTGGCAAGGACGGTTTTCTGGTTCTTGGTTAACTTGCTCATGGGACGTGCGTTTGATTAAAGGTTCTCGGGGAATTCGCCCTCGACCTTGATACCCATGCTGCGGGCGGTGCCGGCGACCATGGACATGGCGGACTTGAGGGTGAAGCAATTGAGGTCGGGCATCTTGGACTGGGCGATCTCCTTGACCTGGTCCCAGGTGACGGATGCAACCTTCTTGCGGTTCGGTTCGCCGGATCCCGAAGAGATCTTGGCGGCCTCCTTCAGGGACACGGCCACGGGGGGCTGCTTCACCTCGAAGGAGAAGGACTTGTCACTGAAAACAGTGATGACGACGGGGAGGACCTTGCCGGCCTGATCCTGGGTGCGAGCATTGAACTGCTTGCAGAAATCCATGATGTTCAGGCCCTTGGAACCGAGGGCCGGTCCTACCGGCGGCGCAGGATTCGCAGCTCCGCCTTTGATCTGGAGCTTGATGAATCCGGTAACTTCTTTTGCCATACGGATTTGTTATTCTTTCGTTACTTGTGTAAAGCTGAGTTCCAGGAGGGTCTTCCTCCCGAAGATCACTACGACTACCTTGAGCTTGCTCCTGTCTTCGATGATCTCTTCGACCGTTCCGCTGAAACCGCTGAACGGACCGTCCGTGATCTTGACAGATTCTCCCACCGTGAAGTTGACTTCCGTCTCGGCTGCGCTTACGGCGTTCTCGTCCTGGCCGCCAAGGATGCGCTGGGCCTCTTCGTCCCGGATGGGGACGGGGATGCGCTCGGTGGTGCCGTTGCCGGTCTTCTCGGTCAGGAAGCCCGACATGCCGGGGATGCCGTTGCGGATGACATATTCGAGATCGGGACTGAGTTCCGCGTGGATCAGCACGTAGCCCGGAAAGAGAAGTCTCTCGACCTCTTTCCGCTTGCCATTCTTCGTGACGATCTCCTTCTTGACAGGGACGAGCACCTGGTCCACAACGGATTGCAGATCAGCGTGTCTTTCAATTTCCTTGACGAGATAATCGGCGGCCTTCTTTTCCTTTGTTCCCGCGGTACGCAGAACGTACCATTTCTTGTCAGCCATGACTAAAAATCAAATTACAATGCGTAAATAAACTCCATCAGATGCTGGAAAGCGAAATCCATCACGAAGACAACCGCAGCCAGGATCAGCGTGGAAACCAGCACCAGGATCGCAGAGCTCTGCAGCTTGGTCCAGGTCGGCCACGTCACCTTCTTGGTCAGTTCCGTGTAGGACTCTTTCAAGTAGTTAATGAACTTTCTCATCTTGTCTTTAATGGACGCCGGAAAAATTGGAAGCGGGAATCCGGCGGCTGTTAAACATTTACCAAATCGTAACCTTTGATATTGGCAGGGGAAGCAGGATTCGAACCCACATCGACGGTTTTGGAGACCGCTGAACTACCCTTGTTCTATTCCCCTGTAAAGGTGAGGGTGCGCACGGGGCTCACCCTCACCGCAATGGCTTCAGTGCCGATGATCTTACTCGAGCACCTTGATCACCTGGCCGGCGCCGACGGTACGGCCACCTTCGCGGATAGCGAACTGCAGGCCTTCGTTCATAGCCACCGGAGTGATGAGCTTGACGGTGATCTCCACGTTATCGCCAGGCATGACCATCTCGACGCCGTCGGGAAGCATGATCTCACCGGTCACATCCAGGGTGCGGATGAAGAACTGGGGACGATAGTGATTGTGGAACGGAGTGTGCCGGCCGCCTTCGTCCTTCTTCAGGACGTAGATCTGAGCCTTGAACTCGGTGTGCGGAGTGATGGACTTCGGCTTGGCGACGACCTCACCACGCTTGACTTCCTTCTTGTCCACGCCACGGAGGAGGAGACCGACGTTGTCACCAGCCTCACCCTGAGGGAGGAGCTTGCGGAACATCTCGACACCGGTGACGACGGAGGTGCGGGGCTCATCGCCGAAACCGACGAGCTCGACCGGATCGTTCACGTGGATGGTACCGGACTCGATACGACCGGTGACCACGGTACCACGGCCAGTGATGGAGAAGATGTCCTCGATAGGCATCAGGAAGTCCTTGTCAACGAGGCGCTCCGGGAGCGGAATGTACTCATCGACGGCATCCATGAGTTCCATGACCTTGTCTTCCCAAACCTTCTCACCGTTGAGGGCGCCAAGGGCGGAGCCGCGGATGATCGGGCAGTCCTCGTCGAACTTGTAGAAAGCGAGGAGGTCGCGGATCTCCATTTCCACGAGGTCAAGCATTTCCTCATCATCGACGAGGTCGACCTTGTTCATGAAAACGAGGATCTTCGGGACGTTGACCTGACGGGCGAGGAGGATGTGCTCGCGGGTCTGCGGCATCGGACCATCGGTGGAAGCGACAACGAGGATAGCACCATCCATCTGGGCAGCACCGGTAACCATGTTCTTCACATAGTCGGCGTGGCCAGGGCAGTCGACGTGAGCATAGTGACGCTTTTCGGTCTCGTACTCGACGTGGGCGGTGTT
>JAFPWG010000038.1 GCA_017395045.1 Bacteroidales bacterium | reverse complement strand
TTCACTCCCCTGTTCGGGGTGCTTCCCACCTTTCCCTCACGGTACTGGTCCACTATCGGTCTTCCGGGAGTGTTTAGCCTTGCGGGATGGTCCCCGCAGATTCGGACAGGATTCCACGTGCCCCGCCCTACTCAGGTGCCTCTCTCGGATCTTCAGTCTTACCCATACGGGACTGTCACCCTCTATGGTCGCTGTTTCCACAGCGTTCCGGTTCGTTGATGATCCTTCATGAGAGGTCCTACAACCCCGCACTGTCCGTAAACAGCACGGTTTAGGCTCTGCCCCTTTCGCTCGCCACTACTCAGGGTATCGATTCTTTCTTTCTCTTCCTCCGGGTACTAAGATGTTTCAGTTCCCCGGGTTCGCCCCATCATATGATGGTAACAGGTCTTCAACCTGCTGGGTTGCCCCATTCGGATATGCCCGGATCACGCCCTGTTTGCAGGTCCCCGAGCCTTTTCGCAGCTTACCACGTCCTTCCTCGCCTCCGGATAGCCTAGGCATCCACCGTTCGCTCTTATCTTCTTTCCTAATTGCTCCGCCCCTCCTCCTCCGCCGCGCCTCACGGCACCGCGGCGATCGGGACGGATCGTGAATCATTTCTGATTTTGCTCTTGCCTTGAAATTGCAGTCCACATCTCTCTCGATTCGAAAAAACTTCTTACTCTAGATTAATTACAGACTTCTCTTTCTGTTTTTCTTTACCTCTTTGATCTTTTCTCTCAGTATTGTCAATGAACAAATCCCTTCCTGAAACCGCATTTTTAGGGTGCTCGTTTCAAACGGGACTGCAAAGGTAGTCATTTTTTTGAACCCAACAAATTTTTTTGAAACTTTTTTCACATTTTCACCACCGGGCCGCATACTCGTCCCCGCTCCGCACCTCCAGGGCGCTTTCAGGCAGCAGGCAGAAGGCCCGGATGTAGGCGGCAGCCAGGCGCGCGTCCGTAATCAGCGACACGTTGAAATCCACGGCGGCGCGGCGCAGATGATAGCCATTGCCCAGCTCGGAATGCGAGAAATTCTTCGGATTGTTCACCACGAGGTCCACCTTGTGCTCCCGGATCAGGTCCAGGGCGGAAGGCGTGCCATCGTCCGGTTCGTCCGGCCAGCGGGCCCGCAGGGCAGGCACCCCGTTCGCCTGCAGGTAGCGGCAGCTTCCGCTCGTCGCATACAGCACATATCCCTTTTCCACGAGCATCCGGCAGGCGGGCAGCAGCTCGGCCTTCTGGAAGGGATCGCCCGTGGACAGGAGCACCGGCCCGGCCGGGATGCCATGGCCGACCGACATCATGGCCTTCAGCAGGGCTTCGTCGCTGCTGCGGCCCAGGCAGCCGACCTCCCCCGTGGACGCCATGTCCACGCCGGAGACCGGATCGGCCTGATGGAGGCGGGCAAAGGAGAACTGGGAGCATTTGACGCCCACGTAGCCCAGGTCGAAGGGATCGGGCAGCCAGGGCGAAGGGTGCTGCCCCAGCATGCACCGCGTCGCCAGGTCGATGAGGTTCACCCGCCACACCTTGGACACGAAGGGGAAGCTCCGGGACGCGCGGAGGTTGCATTCGATGACCTTCAGGTCCAGGTCGGCAGAAAGGAACTGGATGTTGAAAGGCCCCGTGATATGGAGTTCCGACGCGATGGCCGCCGCCGTCTTGCGGATCCGGGACAGGACCGACCCGTACACCCGCTGCGCCGGGAACTGGATCGTCGCGTCGCCGGAATGCACGCCGGCGAACTCGATGTGCTCGGAAATGGCGCAGGCGAGGACGCGCCCGCCATCGGCCACGGCGTCACATTCCAACTCCTGGCAGCGTTGCAGGAACGAGCTCACGACGACGGGATGTTCCTCGGACACCTCTGCCGCCCGTTCCAGGCAGGAAGTGAGGTCGTCGTCGCTGTAACATACGTTCATCGCCGCACCGGAAAGGACATAGGACGGGCGCACCAGCACCGGAAAACCAACCTCCGCGATGAACTTGTCCACGTCGGACCGGCTGGTCATCTCCTTCCAGCGGGGCTGGTCGATGCCCAGGCGGTCCACCACCCGGGAAAACTTGTTCCGGTCCTCGGCCCGGTCGATGTCGGAGGCCGACGTGCCGAGGATCGGGATGCCCAGTCCTTCCAGGGGGAGGGCCAGGTTGTTGGGAATCTGGCCGCCGACACTGACGACCACCCCGTACGGGTTCTCACGCATGCAGATCTCCCACACGGTCTCCAGGCTCAGCTCGTCGAAATACAGGCGGTCGCAGATGTCGTAGTCGGTGGAGACCGTCTCCGGGTTGTAATTGACCATGATGGCCTTCCGGCCGTTTTCCCGCAGCGTCCGGACCGTGCTTACCGCGCACCAGTCGAACTCCACGCTGCTGCCGATCCGGTAGGCCCCGGACCCCAGCACGATGACGCTTCCTCCCGGGTCCTCCGCATCCACGTCGTCGCTGTCGCCCTGGTACGTCATATATAAATAGCGCGTGAGCGCGGGGAACTCGGCCGCCAGGGTGTCAATCTGCTTGACGGACGGACGGATCCCCAGGGCCACCCGGCGTTCCCGGACGGCACTTTCGCCGATTTGGAAGACCCGGCCGATCTGGATGTCCGAGAAACCTTCCACCTTGGAACGCCGGAGCAGGTCCACCGGCACGTCCTCCAGGGAGGAGCAGGCCTCCAGGGAACGATAGGTTGACTCGATGTGGGCCAGCTTATCCAGGAACCAACGGTCGATATGGGTCAATTCGTGAATGCGCTCCACGCTGTACCCCGATTCGAAGGCCGCCGCAATGGCGAAGATCCGCGTATCGGTCGGATGGGAGAGGGCGTCATCCAGGTCCGCCACCTTGTAGGGCTTGTTGCACACGAACCCGTTGGCCCCCTGGCCGATCATCCGGATCCCCTTCTGGATGGCCTCCTCGAAGGTCCGGCCGATTGCCATCACTTCCCCGACGCTCTTCATGCTGGGGCCGATTCCCCGGGACACGCCCTTGAACTTGGCCAAATCCCAGCGCGGGATTTTCACGACCACATAGTCCAGGGCAGGTTCGAAGAAGGCCGGCGTCGTACGCGTCACGGCGTTCTTGAGTTCGTGCAGGCCGTAGCCCAGCCCCAGCTTCGCCGCGACGGCCGCCAGGGGATAGCCCGTCGCCTTGGAGGCCAGGGCCGACGAACGGCTGAGCCGCGCGTTGACCTCGATCACGCGGTAATCCTCCCCGTCGGGGCTGAACGCATACTGTACGTTGCATTCCCCCACGACGCCCAGATGCCGGACGATGTCGATGGAGGTCTTCCGCAGGAAATGGTATTCGGTGTTGGTGAGCGTCTGGGACGGAGCCACGACGATGCTTTCACCCGTATGGATGCCCAGCGGGTCCACGTTCTCCATGTTGCACACCGTAATGCAGTTGTCGAAGCGGTCGCGGACCACCTCGTATTCGATTTCCTTCCAGCCGCGCAGGGACTTTTCCACCAGGACCTGCGGCGAGAAGGTAAATGCTTTGACCGCGACGGCATCCAGCTGGACCTCGTCCTCGCAGAATCCGGACCCCAGCCCGCCCAGGGCGTAGGCCGCCCGGATAATGACGGGGAATCCCACTTCCCGGGCCGCTTCCCGCGCTTCCTCCGGGGTCGTTGCCGCATGGGACCGGATCGTCTTCACGCCGATCTCGTCCAGACGGGCGATGAACCGCTCCCGGTCTTCCGTGTCGATGATCGTCTCCACGGGCGTTCCCAGCACCTGCACGCCATACTTTTCAAGCACGCCGGACCGAAAAAGCTCCACCCCGCAGTTGAGCGCCGTCTGTCCTCCGAACGAAAGGAGGATGCCGTCCGGGCGCTCCTTCCAGATGATCCGCTCCACGAAACGGGGCGTCACCGGCAGGAAGTACACTTTATCCGCCACGCCTTCCGAAGTCTGGACCGTGGCGATGTTGGGATTCACGAGGATGGTCTTGACACCTTCCTCCCGCAAGGCCTTCAGGGCCTGCGACCCGCTATAGTCGAATTCTCCGGCCTCGCCGATCTTCAGCGCGCCCGAACCCAGGATGAGCACTTTCCGGATCATAGCAACGAGATGAATTCATCGAACAGGAACTCCGTGTCCACGGGGCCGCCCGCGGCCTCCGGATGGAACTGGGTGGCGAACAGGGGCTTCTCCCGATGCCGGATGCCCTCGTTGGTTCCGTCGTTCAGGTTCACGAAGAAGGGTTCCCACGCTTCCGGAAGCGTGGCGGGATCCACCGCATAGCCGTGGTTCTGGGAGGTGATGTAGCACCGGTCCGTCCCCCAGCGGCGCACCGGCTGGTTGTGGCTGCGGTGACCGTACGGGAGCTTGAAAGTCTTCGCACCGGCGGCCAGGGCCATCAGCTGGCTGCCCAAGCAGACGCCGAATACCGGACGGTCGCCGGAGAGGGCCTTTTCCAGATGGCCGATGGTGACGGCGCAGTCCGTCGGGTCGCCCGGGCCGTTGGACAGGAACAGGCCGTCCCAGTCCAGCGCATTGAAATCGCAGTCCCACGGCACCCGGACCACCTCCACGTCCCGGGAAACCAGGCAGCGGACGATATTGTGCTTCACGCCGCAATCGACCAGGACCACGCGTTTCCGGCCTTTCCCGTACTGAAGGGTTTCCGTACAGCTGACGCGGGCGACGGGATGGAGCGCGGGAAGTTCCGGAGCGGGCTGTCCGTCGATGACGATCCGCCCCGGCATGGCCCCCTCCTCCCGGATCATCCGGGTGAGAGAGCGGGTGTCGATGCCGCAGATGCCCGGGACACCCTGCTCGTCTAGCCAGGTACCGAGGCTCTTCACGGCATCCCAGTGGCTGTAATTCTCACTGTAATCGGCAATGACAAGTCCCTGGACGTGAATCCGTTCCGACTCGGCGTTCATCACCAGGCCATCCGGCCCGGTCAGCGTCTCGGGGATACCGTAATTGCCCACGAGCGGGTAACTGACACAAAGGATCTGACCCTCGAACGAAGGGTCGGTGAGGCTTTCGGGATAGCCGACCATCGACGTGGAGAACACGACCTCGCCGGCAGAGGAGCCTTCGTATCCGAAACTCCAGCCTTCGAGGACCCTTCCATTCCCGAGGATCAACCGTGCCCTTTTCCTTTCCATGGCTATTTCCGGATCAGGGTGCCGCCGTTCCCCAGAAGGGCGGAACTATGGCAGATACGGACCTCGGCGGCTCCGTGATCCAGCGCATCGAACGCCTGGTCCAGCTTGGGAATCATCCCGTCGGCCACGATGCCTTCCGCCTTCAGGGCGGCATAGGCTTCCTTGTCGATGGATGGGATCACGCTGGACGCATCGTTCCGGTCGCGGAGGACGCCGGGCTGCTCGAAGCAGGTCGTGAGACCGGCCCCGAGGGCGGCGGCGACCGACGCGGCGACCGTGTCGGCGTTCGTATTCAACAACTGCCCTCTCCCGTCGTGGTTGATGGCGCAGAGAACGGGCGTATGCCCCCCGTCCAGCAGCTGCCGGAGGAACGCCGTGTCGACGCTATCCGGCGTCACGTCGCCCACCCAGCCGAAGTCCACCACACGGCCGTCCGAAAGGGCTTTGGGCGGCCTTTTCTCCGCCGTGACCACGGACCCGTCGCAACCGGAAAGTCCCACGGCATTGCACCCGAAGGACTGCAGGAGGGCGACCACCTGCTTGTTGCACCAGCCGGCATAGACCATCGTCACGACCTGGAGGGTGGCATCGTCCGTCACCCGCCGGCCCTCATGCTTGACCGGCTCCATCCCGAGCGCCTTCTGGACCTTCCCGGCGAGGGCTCCGCCGCCGTGGACCAGGACCTTCGGTCCCTCCATCGCCGCGAAGTCCCGGCAGAACGCTTCCAGCAGGACAGGGTCGTCCAAGACCTGGCCGCCGCATTTCACCACGCGGATCATAGGCTTTCCAGCAGGCGTTTGATGACCGTCTGGGCCGCATATTCCCGGTTGGCAGCCTCCGGAATGACCAGGGAGCGCGGGCTCTCGATCACCTCGTCGGACACGATCATGTTCCGGCGTACCGGCAGGCAGTGCAGGAAGAAGGCGTCGTTGGTGAGCGCCATCTTCTCTTTCGTCACGGTCCAGCTGCGGTCACGGCTGAGGACCTCTCCATAATGCTCGTAGGAAGCCCAGTTCTTCGCATACACGAAATCGGCCCCGGCGAGGGCTTCGTCCTGGTCGTGTGTTACCCAGGCTTTCCCGACGAACTCCGGAGCGAGGTCGTAACCTTCCGGATTGGCAATGACGAAATCGTAGTCCGTCATGGACATTCCCTCGATGAAAGAGTTCGGAACCGCCTGGGGCAGGGCCTTCGGATGGGGAGCCCAGGTCATGACTACCTTCGGGCGGGCCTTCGTCTTGTGCTCCTCGATCGTGAGGATGTCGGCAAAGGTCTGGAGCGGATGGCGCGTCGCCGCCTCCATGCTGAACACGGGCCGGCCGGAATACTGGATGAACTGGTTCAGGATCACTTCGTTATAGTCGTCCTCCTTGGATTCGAAGCGGGCAAAGGAGCGCACGCCGATCATGTCGCAGTAGGAGCCCATCACGGGGATGGCCTCCAGCAGGTGCTCGCTCTTGTCCCCGTCCATGATCACGCCGTGGCCGGTTTCCAGCTTCCAGGCGCCCTGGTTCACGTCCAGGACGATGACGTTCATGCCCAGGTTCAGCCCCGCCTTCTGCGTGCTGAGCCGGGTCCGGAGACTGTTGTTGAAGAACACGAGCAGCAAGGTCTTGTTCCTGCCCAGCTGCTGGTGGGCAAAGGGGTCCGCCTTGATGGCGGCGGCTTCGGCCAGGGCCTCCTGGAGGTCGCCGAGCTGCAGTATGCTGGTAAAATGCTTCATCTATCTGGTCAGTTCCCTCCACGCATCCACAAACGTCCGGGCATCCTGCCAGTGGAGGTTCAGGGCCGGGAGAAGGCGGATGACCCGCTCTCCGGACGCGCCGGTGAAAATATGCTTCTCGTACAGGAGCCGGTCCCGCAGGCCTTTGAATTCCGGCTTCACTTCCAGGCCGATCATCAGGCCGCGGCCGCGGTACTCGACCAGGGCGGGATCGCCTTCTAGCTGCTCGCGGAACCAGTTCCCGAGTTTCTCCGCCTGGGCCACCAGGCTTTCCCCCTCGATGATGTCGAGAACGGCGATGGCGGCGGCGCAGGCGATGTGGTTCCCGCCGAAAGTGGTGCCCAGCAGGCCGTAGGAAGCCTGGATGTCCGGACTGATGAGGACGGCTCCGATGGGAATGCCGCCGGCAAGGCCCTTCGCCATCGTGACCAGGTCGGCCTTCACGCCGGCCCACTGGTGGGCGAAGAAGCGGCCGGTCCGTCCGCAGCCGGACTGGATCTCATCCGCGACCAGGAGGGTGCCGGTGCCGTCGCACAGGGCGCGAAGGTCCTGGAAGAAAGCTTCGGAGGGCTCCCGGATGCCCGCCACGCCCTGGATGCCCTCGATGATGACGGCGGCGTAGGCCCCGGTCGACAGTTCTTTCCGGGCAGCCTCCAGGTCGCCCAGCGGGACGAACGTTACGTTGCCGGTCGCGTTGAAAGGGGCGCGGATCTTCGGATTGTCCGTAACGCTCACGGCACCGGACGTCCGCCCGTGGAAGGCGCCGCCGAAGGCCAGGACCTTCGCGCGGCCCGTGTGGAAGGACGCCAGTTTCAGGGCGTTCTCATTGGCCTCGGCGCCGCTGTTGCACAGGAACAGGTGATAGGAATCGTAGCCGCTGATACGTCCCAGCTTTTCCGCCAGAGTCTCCTGCAAACTGCTTTGGACGGCGTTGGAATAGAACCCCAGCCGGCCCAGCTGCGCCGTCACGGCCGCCACATAGTGCGGATGGCAGTGCCCCACGCTGATGACGGCGTGCCCTCCGTACAGGTCCAGGTACTCGTTTCCGTCACGGTCCCAGAGTGTGGAACCCCGTCCGCGGACGGGCTCGATGTCCCACCGCTTATATACGTTGAATAAGTCCATTTCGTCTTCGTTTTAGAAAGCCGAGGCCTTCAGGCGGAGGCCGGCGGTTTCAGGAAGGCCGAACATCAGGTTCATGTTCTGGACGGCCTGGCCGGAGGCTCCCTTCAGGAGATTGTCGATGACGGAGGTAATGACCAACCTCCCTTCGTGAAGTTCCAGGGAGAGGAGGCATTTGTTCGTGTTGACCGCCTGCTTGAGGTCCACAGGGCCGGAGAGTACCCAGGTGAAGGGAGCTTCGGCATAGAAGGACTTGTACAGGGCCGTCACTTCTTCCGGGGAGAGGCTGCAAGCGGTTTCCGCGACCGCGAAAATGCCGCGGGCGAAGTCGCCCCGGACCGGGATGAAATGCAGGCCTTCCCCGACGCCCAGGTTCCGTCGGATTTCAGCGAGATGCTGGTGGGTCAGGACCTTATAGGCCGACAGATTGTCCGTCCGCCAGCTGAAATGCGTGGTGGGAGAAGGTTTTACGCCGGCTCCGGTGGATCCGGTAACCGCCTGCACATGGATGTCTCCCTGCAAGAGTCCCGCCTTCGCAAGCGGCAGGAGAGCCAGTTGGATGGCGGTGGCGAAGCAGCCCGGATTGGCCACCTTGTCCGCCCCGGCGATCCGGCTCCGGTTCAGTTCCGGAAGCCCGTACACATAACCCTCCGATTCGTCCCGGAAATCCTGCGCCAGGTCCACGACCTTAAGTCCCGACGGGCAGGGATGCTCCTCCCAGAACGCGTGGCTTTTCCCATGCGCCGAGCACAGGAACAGCACGTCGATCCCGTCGAGGTCCACCCAGTCGGTAAAGACGAGGTCCGTGTCGCCCACGAGGCCGGAATGATGGTCCGCCACGGCCTTTCCCGCCTGGCTTTCCGAATGGATCCAGGCGATTTCCGCCGCCGGATGGTTCACCAGCAGGCGGACCAGTTCGCCGGCAGTGTAGCCGGCACCTCCTATGATTCCTGCGCGGATCATGCTTCGTCGGGATGATGGATGGTCAGATGCTCCTTGGGATCGTACAGGAGGCCGGTGCACAGGCACATCTTGTAATCCCTGTCCTTGAGGATGTCGAAATGGCGGCAGCCTTCACACCCCTTCCAGAATTCGGGATCGTCGGTGAGTTCCGCGAAGGGGACCGGACGGAATCCGAACTCATAGTTCATCTTCATCACCGCCGCGCCGGTGGTGATGGAGAAGATCTTGGCGTCGGGGAAGAGCTTCCGCGACAGGATGAAGGTCTGCTCCTTGATCCGCTTGGCGAGGCCCATGCCGCGGAACTTGTGCGCGACGATCAGGCCGGAATTCGCGACGAAACTCTTGCCGCCCCAGGACTCGATATAGGAGAAACCGGCGAATTCGCCGTCCTCGGTCAGGGCGATGACCGCCTTGCCCGCACGGATCTTCTCATTGATGTATTCCGGGGACCGGTTCGCAATGCCCGTTTTCCGTTCCAGGGAGGAAACGTAAATCTCTTCGCAGATGGCCTCTGCATGGACCGTGTGGCACTCCTGGGCCACCATCACATCTATTCTCATATACACTCGTAATGCTAACCGGGGACAAATTTAATCAAAAAAATTTTTATTATGCAACACTTTTAAATAAAAATGCATATATTTGCAGAAAAATAGGATATTTATTCGCAGAATATGCAAAACAACACCAAGATTCGACAGCAGGCCATCCTGGACATCATCCAGTCCCAGCCCGTGTACAGCCAGGAGGAACTGGCGCTCCGGCTGAAGGAATCCGGCATCGTCTCCACCCAGGCCACCCTCTCGCGCGACCTCAAAGCCCTCAAGATATCCAAGGTACCCGGAGAAGGGTACGTCACCGGCTCCCCCCGGAAAAACGTGTCCACCGACCTGTCCTCCGGTATCCTACGGATCCAGTTCTCGGGCCAGCTGGGTGTCATGAAGACGCTCCCGGGACTCGCCAACGCCGTCGCCATCCTCATCGACCACCAGGTCCTGTTCCCCGTCATCGGCACCATCGCCGGAGACGACACCATCCTCCTGATCCTCCGGGCCGGCGCCACGGCCGGGGACGTGCTCGAGGCCCTTACCCCCTTGTTCCCTGAAATCAAAAACCGTTTCGTACCATGAAAATCGTCGTTGCCTACAGCGGAGGCCTGGACACCTCCTATACCGTCATGTATCTCGCCAACCAGGGCCATGAAGTGTATGCCGCCTGTGCGGATACCGGCGGCTTCTCCCCGACCCAGCTCCGGAAGAACGAAGAGAACGCCTATAAACTGGGCGCCAAGGGCTTCGTCGCCCTGGACGTCAAGGACGAGTACTACGCGAAGAGTCTTAAATATATGGTATACGGCAATGTCCTGCGGGGCGGTACCTATCCCATCTCCGTTTCGTCGGAACGCATCTTCCAGGCCATCGCCATCGCCCGCTACGCCAAGGAGATCGGGGCCGATGCCATCGCCCATGGCTCCACCGGCGCCGGAAACGACCAGGTCCGCTTCGACATGACCTTCCAGGTGATGTGCCCGGAGATGGAGATCATCACCCTCACCCGCGACAAGGCCCTCACCCGCCAGGAGGAAGTCGACTACCTCAACGACCATGGATTCCCGGCCGATTTCGCCAAGCTCAAGTATTCCTACAACGTAGGCCTCTGGGGCACTTCCATCTGCGGCGGGGAACTGCTGGATTCCGCGCAGGGACTCCCCGAATCGGCCTACCTGAAGCCCGTGACGAAGTCCGGAAACAAGACCGTGAAACTCGGCTTCGAGAAGGGAGAACTCGTTTCGGTCGACGGAAAGACCTTCAACTCTCCCGTCGCCGCCATCCAGGCCCTGGAGGCCTCCGTCGAAGGCTATGGCCTGGGCCGCGACATCCACGTGGGCGACACCATTATCGGCATCAAGGGCCGCGTCGGCTTCGAGGCCGCCGCTCCGATGCTCATCCTCGCCGCCCACAAGTACCTGGAGAAATACACCCTGTCCAAATGGCAGCAGTACTGGAAGGACCAGGTGGGCACCTGGTACGGCATGTTCCTGCACGAGAGCCAGTACCTGGAGCCGGTGATGCGCGACATCGAGGCCATGCTCGAGTCCAGCCAGCGCAACGTGACCGGCACCGTCATCGTGAACTACGGTCCGAAGCAGTTCGAAACCGTGGGCGTCGAAAGCGTCAACGATCTGGTAAAGACCAAGTTCGGCGAATACGGCGAGATGCAGAAGGGCTGGACGGCCGAAGACGCCAAGGGTTTCATCAAAGTCCTGTCCACCCCGCTGCGGGTATACTACAACCGGCACGAAAACGAACTGTCATGACAGACCTGCTCCAACAACTCATCGCCATCCCATCCCTCAGCCGGGATGAAAAGGCGGCCGCCGACTTCCTGGAGTCGTGGCTGTTCCGGCAGGGCCTGTCTCCGCACCGTTGCGGAAACAATCTCTGGTGCGCCCACGGCGAAGGCCCCGTCATCCTGCTGGACGCACACATCGACACGGTGAAGCCGGTTGCCGGCTGGCGGCGCGATCCGTTCACGCCTGCCATCGAGGACGGACGGCTGTACGGACTCGGATCCAACGACGACGGAGCCTCCGTGGTCGCGCTCATTGAAGCATACCGCCGGCTGACCGCCCACTCGCAGCCTTACACGCTCGTCCTTTCCCTGTCCGCAGAGGAGGAATCCAGCGGACGGAACGGCCTGGAAGTCTCCATGAAGGAGATCGAAGCGGCCTGCGGACCCATCGCTTGCGGCGTATTCGGCGAACCCACATCGCTGGAGATGGTCATTGCGGAAAAAGGGCTGATGGTGCTGGACTGCACGGTAACCGGCCTTGCCGGCCATGCGGCGCGGAACAACGGCATCAACGCGATCTACAAGGCGATTCCGGCCATCGAATGGTTCCGCCAGAAACGGTTCTACAAGATTTCCGACCTGCTGGGGCCGGTGAAGATGAGCGTGACGCAAATCGAAGCCGGGACGCAGCACAACGTGATTCCGGACACCTGCACCTTCGTGGTGGACGTGCGGTCCAACGGTTTGTATTCCAATGAGGAACTGCTGAAAGTCATCCAGGCCGAGGCGCCTTGCAAGGTCGAAGCCCGCTCCACGAGGCTCTGCGGATCGGCCATCGGCAAGGACCACCCGCTGGTCCTGCGGGGCCTTGAGACCGGCCTTGCGGCCGTGGGCTCGCCCACCCTCTCCAACCAGGCCCTCTGCAGCTTCCCCTCCATCAAGCTGGGGCCCGGCGACTCCTTCCGTTCCCACACGGCCGACGAGTACGTGGACATAGACGACATCGACAAGGCCGTAGGCATCTATGTGAATCTCCTGAATGGTCTTGCCGTATGAAAATCTGGGAAAAAGGATTTGACAACGCGCCCGAAATCGACGCGTTCACCGTGGGAAAGGACCGGGAACTGGACCTGATGCTCGCGCCTTGGGACATCCTGGGCACGATGGCCCATATCACGATGCTCTCGGAAGTCGGTCTGCTGGGGAAGGACGAGTTGGAGAAGCTTCTTCCGGAGCTCCGGAAACTGCACCGGGAGGCCGTGGAAGGCCGTTTCACCATCGAAGGGGAAGATGTCCATTCAGAGGTGGAAGCCCGCCTCACGGCCGCTTTGGGAGACCTGGGAAAGAAGGTCCATACGGGCCGTTCCCGCAACGACCAGGTCGCCGTGGACATCAAGCTGTTCACCCGGGCGCGGATTGAACAGACCGTGGGAAAGGTCGCCAGGCTCTTCGAGCTGCTGCAAGAGAAATCCGAGGAATTGAAAGACGTCCTGATGCCGGGCTATACGCACCTCCAGGTGGCAATGCCCTCTTCCTTCGGCCTCTGGCTGGGCGCCTATGCCGAAAGTCTCGCCGACGACCTCGTGATGCTCAAGGCGGCGTGGGACGTGACCGACGAGAACCCCCTCGGCAGCGCCGCGGGGTACGGTTCGTCGGCCCCGCTGAACCGCACCCGCACAACGGAACTGCTGGGATTCAGTACTTTGGATTACAACAGCATCTATGCGCAGATGTCCCGGGGGCGCGGTGAGCGGATGGTCGCGTGGGCTTACAGCGCCGTGGCCGAGACCATCGGCCGGCTCGCTTGCGACGGTTGCCTGTTTTCCAGCCAGAACTTCGGGTTCATCCTCCTGCCGGACGCCTATACGACCGGATCCAGCATCATGCCCCAGAAGAAGAATCCCGACGTGTTCGAACTGGTCCGTAGCCATTGCAACCGCATCCAGGGCATCCCCGCCACTTTAAGGCACATCACGGGCAACCTGCCGTCGGGCTATTTCCGCGACATGCAGCTCCTCAAGGAAGTGTACCTGCCCATGTTCGACGAACTGGACAGCTGCCTGGACATCCTCGCCTTCGCCCTCCCGGGCATTACCGTGACGGAAGGGCTGATGGACAATCCGCTCTATGCCCAGGCTTTCTGCGTGGAAGAGGTGAACCGCCTCGTGGAGGCCGGCGTCCCCTTCCGCGACGCCTACAAGCAGGTGGGCCACACCGTCCAGGACGGGACCTTCCATTACGAAGGGAAGCTCCATCATACGCATGAAGGTTCCATCGGCAACCTGTGCACCGAAAAGGTCCGGGAAAAATTCCACGCCCGGCTGGCCGGCTTTCCGTTCAGCCATGTATCAAAGGCCGTTGAAAATCTCGTCAAGAATGCGTAATTTTGTGGAAACACAAAAAATCGCATGGAAGACAAGAAACCTGTATCGCTCCCGGAAAACGCCCAGCGCGAGCTGAAGCCCGGCGAGAAATACGAACCCATCCTGGACCCGGCGAAGAAGTATGCCGAGGTCACACCCTATTCCGTATGCATCGGCATCCTGATGGTGGTGCTGTTCTCCGCCGCGGCGGCCTACCTGGGCCTGAAAGTGGGCCAGGTGTTCGAGGCGGCGATTCCCATCGCCATCATCGCCGTCGGCCTCACCAGCGCCCTCAAGAAGAAGGACGGACTGGCCCAGAACGTAATCATCCAGTCCATCGGCGGCTGCTCCGGCGCCGTGGTGGCGGGTGCCATCTTCACCCTCCCGGCCATCTACATCCTGGGCGTGGAAGTGAATTTCTGGCAGATGTTCCTGTCGTCCCTGCTGGGCGGCGTGCTGGGAATCCTGTTCCTGATTCCGTTCCGCAAATATTTCGTGAAGGAGATGCACGGCAAGTATCCGTTCCCGGAGGCCACGGCGACGACGCAGGTCCTCGTGAGCGGTGAAAGCGGCGGCTCCTCGGCCAAGACGCTCATCGCAGCCGGCCTCATCGGCGGTCTGTACGATTTCCTCGTCGCCACCTTCGGCACCTGGGCGGAGACCTTGTCCACCACCGTGATGGGCTGGGGGCAGGCCGTGGCCGACAAGGCCAAGGTCGTACTCAAGCTCAACACCGGCGCGGCCGTGCTGGGTCTCGGCTATATCGTGGGCCTGAAATACGCCTTCATCATCTGCTGCGGCTCCCTGCTCGTGTGGCTGGTGATCATTCCCCTGATGAATCTCATCTGGGGCGGCAGCGTCATCGACCTGATGAATACCGGCGTCACGATGACCATCGGCGAGATGGCTCCCGAACAGATTTTCAAGGACTATGCGCGGCACATCGGCATCGGCGGCATCGCCACGGCGGGCGTCATCGGCATCATCAAGTCCTTCGGCGTCATCAAGAGCGCTGCAGGGCTCGCGGTCAGCGAGTTCAAGCGCAAGGACGGCGTGAAGGCCGAAAAGGGTCCCCGCACGGAGGAGGATCTCCCGATGAAGACCATCGTCTGGGGCGTCGTGATCGCCCTTCTGGCCGTGTTCGCGTTCTTCGCCTTCGGCGGCGTGGTCCACAATGTCTGGCAGGCCATCGTCGGCCTCGTGATCGTGGCGGTCATCGCCTTCCTGTTCACGACGGTGGCGGCGAACGCCATCGCCATCGTGGGCACGAATCCGGTGTCCGGCATGACGCTGATGACCCTCATCATCGCTTCCCTGATTCTCGTGGCCGTGGGCCTGAAGGGCAATGCCGGCATGGCCGCCGCCCTCATTATCGGCGGCGTCGTGTGCACCGCCCTGTCGGTCGCCGGGTCCTTCATCACCGACCTCAAGATCGGTTACTGGATCGGCTCCACGCCCAAAAAGCAGGAAGGCTGGAAGTTCCTTGGCGTCGCCGTTTCGGCCGTGACCGTTTGCGGCGTGATGCTGGTGCTGAACAAGACCTACGGCTTTACGGGCGACCAGGCGCTGGTGGCTCCGCAGGCCAATGCCATGGCGGCGGTGATCCAGCCCATGATGAACGGCGGCGGCGCTCCCTGGCTGCTGTATGGCATCGGTGCGGCCATCGCCCTGATCCTCACCTTCTTCAAGGTGCCGGCCCTCCCGTTCGCCCTGGGTATGTTCATTCCCATCGACCTGAATCTCCCGTTGCTGGTGGGCGGTGCGGTCTCCTGGTACGTGAGCACCCGCTCCAAGGATGCTGCGGTCAATGCGGCCCGCCAGGAAAAGGGCACCCTCATCGCTTCCGGCTTCATCGCCGGCGGCGCCCTCATGGGTGTGGTAAGCGCCATCCTCCGCTTCGCGAACGTGGACCTGTTCCTCACGGAGTGGAACGCCCAATACGGCGAGGCGATCGCCATCGTCCCGTTCGTGCTTTTGATTGCTTACATGATTTATTCTTCAATGAAAACCAAATGATAGGGAGAGGTTCGTATTATGGAAAAGATACTAGACAGATTTCTGAGGTACGTGTCCGTAGACACGCAGAGTAATGAGGAGTCGGAGAGCCAGCCGTCCACGGCGAAGCAGCTGAACCTGCTGCGGATGCTGTGCGAAGAGTTGAATGCCATGGGCGTGAAGGCCACCCTGGATGAATTCGGGTACGTGATGGGATCCATCCCCTCGAATGTGGACAAGAAGGTGCCGGCCATCGGCTTCATCGCCCATGTCGATACGTCGCCGGACGCATCGGGCGCGGACATCAAGCCGCAGATCGTGGAGAACTATGACGGCGGGGAGATCGCCCTCAAGGGGGTGCCGGGTCTCGCGCTGAAGCCGTCCGAGTTCCCGGAAATGCTTCACTATGTGGGTCAGACGCTGATTACCACCGACGGAACCACCCTCCTCGGCGCCGACGACAAGGGCGGTGTCGCTGAAATCATGGACGCAGTGCAGTACATCGTGGCGCACCCGGAGTTCAAGCACGGACCCCTGCGCATCGGCTTCACCCCGGACGAGGAAATCGGCCGCGGCGTCGTGAAGTTCGACGTGAAGCGCTTCGACGCGGACTACGCCTACACGATGGACGGCGGCGAAATCGGAGAGCTGGAGTTCGAGAATTTCAACGCCGCATCGGCCAAGATCCACATCCAGGGCCGGAACGTGCACCCGGGCTACGCGAAAGGCAAGATGAAGAACGCCCTCCACATCGGCCAGGAACTCTGCGCCCTGCTGCCCGTGGACCAGCGCCCGGAATACACGGAAGGCTACGAAGGGTTCTTCCACCTAATCGCCTTCAACGGCGCCGTGGAGGAGGCCGACATCGCCTACATCATCCGCGACCACGACCGCGCGAAGTTCGAGGCCAAGAAGGTTCTGGTGGGCCAGGTGGTGGATTTCATCAACGCTAAGTACGGCGAAGGCACGGCGGTGCTGGTTCTGAAAGACCAGTACTACAATATGCGTGAGCAGGTGGAGCCGCACTACTTCGTGGTGGAAAAGGCCGTGAAGGCGATGGAAATGGCGGGCATCCAGCCCAAGATCCAGCCCATCCGCGGCGGCACCGACGGTGCGAACCTCTCCTTCAAGGGCCTCCCTTGCCCGAACATCTTCGCCGGCGGGTTAAACTTCCATGGCAAAATGGAATTCGTGCCGCTGGAGAGCATGGAAGCGGCCTCGAAGGTCATCCTGAACATCGTGACGCTGTACGCGGAGTAGGTACATAACTCCCTGAAAATCAATTAACTCGTTGTTTTCGGGTGCACCGTTTGGTGCACCCGAAAAGCATTAAATCTCTATCTGCCAATCACTTAGCCGATGCACCTTTTCTCCCCCCTCACCGTTTCGCCAGACAGGCGCACAAACACCCACCCCGCTAGGGCCTCAGACGGTGTTTTTGGCCAATAGATGTGCGCCACATGCCGAAATCAGCCATTGGCGCACCGCACTTATCAAAAATGTTCCCTGGAGCTTGTTATAGGGCAGGTACCCGTGCGCCTATTTGGCGAAATGAAATACGATCTTCCACGGAATTGTGGAAGTGAGCCAAAAAAACCTTATCTTTGCAATCCGTTCCGCCCCTTCGGAACGGACTTTTTGCCCTGGTGGTGAAATGGTAGACACGAGGGACTTAGACACAACTTGAGTGCACTTTCCGAAAAGAGAGATGTAGAATGTCGTAAATTCAAGGAAACCTTACCAGGTCGCGCTGAAGGCAATCTTGAGCCAAGCCTCCTCACGGAGGAAGGTGCAGAGACTAGACACGACACACCTAACGGACCCGGTCCTACGGTGAAGGAATAGTCCAGACCCCAAACAGGTGCGGCACGCCGTCCTGGTGGTGAAAGCCACAGTGGTACGAAAATCCCTTGGCCCGAAAC
>JAFPWG010000013.1 GCA_017395045.1 Bacteroidales bacterium | reverse complement strand
GTTTGTAACTGACTTTGTTCTCTTCGCAATAGGCCACCACTTCGGCGACTTCTTCCTTTGTCATCATGGCTTTCTCTTTTTGATGCAAAGGTAGCGACTGCCTGGCAGTCCTAATAGACGTGGTTTATCGGATGCTTACGATCACACGGCCGATGCCGCGTCCAGCGCCTGTAATTAAGGTTACTTTATTCTCTAATAATTTTGACATACTTAGGAGTTGCTACATGACAACCCCTCCGTCGATGCCTATTACCTGACCAGTAATATACGATGATGCATCCGAAGCCAGGAAGAGGCATAGATTGGCTACCTCCTCTGGCTCTGCCAAACGACCGAAAGGGACATCATTGATTTTTTCACTGAATTTCTCTTGTAATACATTCTTGAAGCGTTCCGTTCCCACCATTCCTGGGGCAACAGCATTTACCCTGATTTTGCTTGAAGCAAGTTCCTTTGCAGCAGACTTAGTGGCTGAAATCACGGCACCTTTCGTAGCTGAATAGGACAGCTGACCGGCAGCGCCTTTCAAACCCACCATACTGGCCATATTGACTATCGAGCCGCTTTGCTGGCGCTGCATCACGCGGGCCACAAGTTGCATCAGATAGATGAGGGATACTACATTCACCTCAATCATCTTGCGGAACCGCTCGTAGTCAATCATACTCATCATTTCGTAGGAGATCAGCCCTGCGTTGTTGACCAGTATGTCGATACGGCCTTCTTGTTTCTTTATTTTCACTACCGCATCTTTTACCGCTGCAAAATCACAAATATCTACGACAATCTTTTCTACGGGATCGGCATTACCCCTCAACACTGCGATATGCTCATTTTCAGCAAATTGCAAATCAAAGGCATAGACTTTCGCCCCTTCAGCGGCGAATAGTTCGGCTATACAGCGACCCATACCCCGTCCGGCACCGGTCACGATAGCCACTTTATTTGATAGTGTCTCCATTCTGAATCAGCTTAAAGTCATTCCTCCGTCAATCTTCAAAGCTGTCCCAGTGACAAAGGATGATGCATCCGAGAGTAGATAAGCAATACCCAATGCGATGTCTGCCGGCTGTGCAAAACGACGGAGCGGATAATTCATTTTCTCTTTTTCTTTTTGCTCGTCCGTAAACCCGGAGATCAAAGGCGTCTCAACCATACCTGGGTTGACACTATTGCACCGTATTCCTTTCGGACCAAACTCCAGAGCTACCGTACGCATAAACGCATCGATACCGCACTTAGTGGTGGCATAGATCGCATTCCCCACTGACACGCGATAGACACCGGCTGCCGAAGAAGTAAACACAATTGAGGCCTTCTTGGAAAACTTCTTTTTCTTCAGTAGCAACCGAGTCAGCAAAATAGGAGCATTCAGGTTAATATTCTGGATTCTGGTAAGCTCTTCCTCTGAAATGAATTGGGTAAGAACAAGCTTCATCACACCAGCGTTACAGACAAATCCATCCAACACCGGAAGGCTATCGACCAAGCGTTCAAGATCAGCAGCATTGGTTAAGTCGGCACAAATCATGGCATGAGGGACGCTCCCTTGAGGAGAAGGCAATGACTGCAAGGACATAGCCAGAGCCTCCTCCCGAATGTCAGTAAGGATGATGCTTGCCCCCAAGCCAGCGCAAACTCTTGCCGTCTCGCTACCGATGCCTCCGGCTCCTCCTGTAACCAGAATAGTTTTTCCGCTGAGGCTATAAGGATTTTCCTGGATCATGCTTTTGAACTCACAATGTTAAACAGTTCGCCAATTGTTGTCGCGGCCTGAATGTCAGAGGCCTTCAGTGTAATACCATACTCCTCATCGACCATCAGTATAATCGACAGGCCTATGATTGAAGACCACTCATCGAGATCCCTGAACTTGGTTTCGGGGGTGAACTGGCTGATGTCAGTATCGTCGAACTGCTCAGCGAAATGATTGACAAACTCTTTTAATTCCATGATAATAAAGTATTTATATGATTATTATTTTTGCCAAGGGAAAACAAAATATGGATACCCGTTCTTGTTCTTGGCCCGCAAGAAGGATATTACTCTCTGTGATTCGGCAAAGCCTACGGTTATTCCGTCAATCGAGGAAGACTTTACGATGCCTGATCTTTTCTCAGCATTGTTGAGATTAATTTCCGCGATATGGCGTGTTCCCCATTTCAACTTTCTGTTCTTGATGACGACAGTTTTGCTGTTCTTGTTCTCATCGATGATTTCAAAAGTTCGCAAATCGTACCATTCATCATCCTTCCACCGCCAATCTCCATAGGCTTCTTCAGCGACGTGGATGCAAGTGTTGTGATGCTCAAGACTGGTCCCTATTGCACATACTTTTGCCCCGTGGTCTACACAAAATTTCCAACTGGAGTTAGGCCCATGCGGCGACGGGCTGTCTCCATCAAGATTATGAGCCATCATATCCTTGGCCAATGGGCCGACTGCGCAAAGAGGGTTCAACGGGAAGTGACTGGTAATAGCATCCGAGTGTCTCATCAATGTGAAAGGCAACATCCCGGAACTTACCAATGTGCGCTTCACATCATACGTACAAACGATATCAGTAAGTGGAGTCCCTTCTTTCTTCGCCTTCTTTTCCTCCTTGAAATGACGAATGACCGGCATGCACAAAGTCCCAGTGGGGCCGACCAATTCGAGGAGCCGCTCAATGATTTCTTCCGGAGAGAGACCGGTTCCCTCCAATCCTTCATAGGATGAATGTACGATAAGTATATCTCCTTCCTTCACGCCACAGTCTTTCAACCACTCTACGACATGATTAAAATCAGCCTCCTCTTTATTATTTGATTTATGTTTGGCTTTATTAGGATTCATACCTTTTAGCCGGCCGACATTGCTCCAATAGATCTGTCTCAGTGCGATCTCCATATACGGTGAGAGGGAGGCAATGCGGTTGTATACTTTTCCTAAATTCATTACTTCCAACTATTTAATTGCCCACTATTCAAGTCCGGCTGGGTAAACAAATCGATATGAGACTTTATCTCCTCCACCGACTTGTTCCACCATTTCAAATCCATCAGCTTTTCTATCTTATCTTCCGGGAAACGATACTTTATCACTTTGGCAGGAACACCGCCTACAATGGCATAGGGAGGTACGTCTTTCGTAACAACAGCACCGGCAGCCACAATAGCACCGTCGCCGATGGTTATGTTTCTCGGAATCAGAACCCCATAGCCTATCCATACATCATTTCCGATAGTTACGTTGGCTTCTGATTTAAAGAAATGTTTATCCACCCATTTCCTTCGTACGGCGTTTTTAGGAGAAGTGAAAATAGGAGATGTCGACAGAAAACTGGTAGGATGTTCCGGCAGGCCGATTGTGCAGCAATCTGATACCGAACAAAACTTCCCAATTGTCGTATTATGTATAACACAATCTTTTCCAATATAAGAGAAATCCCCAAGGGAGACCTTGTTGAGCCTGCTCTTCATCCCCACTCTGGAATTAGGGCTTAATACACAATTGATGTTTACCAGTGCAAACCTATGTGCCAAACGTCCGCGAAGGCTATATTTAAACCAACCTCGAACATACTGTTTATTTCTAAGTAAAATCATAGCAAAGCATTTATATATTTTTCAGCGACTCCCCTATCTGAAAAGGCTTGCGCAGTGAATTTAGCGTTATTCGACAGACTAAAGAGTTTATCAGAAGATAAGTTCTTTAGCTCATTTAAGACTTTCGTCAAATCATCTATATTACCCGCCTCACAAAGAAAACCATTTTCCCCGTCGCGGATAATACCATCAATTCCTTCATTCTTTGAGCCAATAGGGATGACTCCTAATGCCATTGCCTCGAGATACACCAGGCCGAAAATCTCACCTTTGGAGATCATAACAAAGATATCAGACTGCTTGAGATAGTCAACAATATCCTCTCGCGGTATGCGGCCTGTAAACTTGACTGAACCTTTTGAGCCGAGTCTCTTGTGTTCTGCCTCTATCCTCTCTTTATCGGCGCCATCCCCTATGTATGTCATGCTGAAATCCCCGTCGGGATAGGCCCTTGACAAGGCGGTCAGAATTTCTGTTGGATATTTTCTATTGATAAGCGATCCCACAAAAACAAAATTGCGAACAGGTGTTGTAATGGTTTTCTCGTTAGTTGCACCCGCTTTCAGGAAGGCTTCAGACACTCCGGAATATGCGATAAACGATTTCTTGGGCTTACCATATTTACTTTCAAAATCCTGTTGAGCAGCCACATTTCTAAAACCAATCAAATCCATCTGCGCAAGCATTGCCTTGGCATTCTCGCCATAAAGTCTCTCAAAGTCAAACTTGTTGCTGTGCAACACCAAACAAGCAGGTTTATTGAATCTTTTTTTAAGAGCACACAACAACTCCAACTGAGGATTATCCCAATGGCCAATGAACCAATCGGGCACTCCGTTTTGCTCACATTCTTTGCTAATGATGCTCAACGCATAGTTGATCTGTCTTTGGGAATAACGTGAATGGGGCTTGATTTTTTTAATGCTCCTTTTGAACACCCTCACGCCATCGGCTTCATAGTCTGTGTCCTTAGGATAGTTTACTGGCACCAGCATCCCCAATCGGGTGTTCAGTTGGTGCTGAAACCGTTTTGAAATCCAGTAAAAAGGACGAGGGAATTTATGTCCAAGATGAAAAACCTTGACTTCGTGCCCCATCTTCACCCATTCACGAGCGAAATAATGCACCACAGGCGTCGCGCCTTGCATTGTGGTAGTGGAGGCGTAAATTGGTGTTAGAACTATTATTTTCATTTCTGCTTAATTACTTAACCGAGAATGATAATACGAATCTGATAGACCAAGCATGATGAAATTATATGCTACGGCTGTACCTGGCGCAAAGGGGAATGTCGGTTCAAGTATTGAAATAACAAAGGGGATAAGCACCAATGGAAATCCTTGATAGAATAAAGGAAGGTCCTCTCTCTTCTGATTTGTCCTTAACATGTGTTTGAAACAATATATCAAAAGGAAAAAGTAATAAACAAAGAAAGGCCAAGCAAATAATAATCCAAAATTTGATAACTTTAAAAGTAGATAATTATGAACCCAGGCTATCTCCTGCTGCTCTGCAATATTTCCTAAAAAAGGACTACTAGAAAAAATAGACAACGCTTGTTGGTATGCTCCCATCCGCCCTGATGTTATATCACCACCTTGACGGCCAGCAGTAATGCTGTCTATAACGAAATTAGAGACGCTGTCAGGTGCGAGGGCGAGTAATATTCCACCTACTAAAAGAATCACAAAAGCCCAAATAACTCCTTTGCTCTTAATTTGCCGCATGAATATCGCCATTATGACAAGAACGATTGCAAGAAAAGATGCTCTTGCCCGGATTGTCAGCACAACTATGATTCCTAGAACAGCAAAAGCAACAAAAGCAATTCTGATAGTCTTTTTAGTTCTAGATGCAGCATATATGAATGAAATAACTGCTGTCGCTAGGATTGCCCCAAGAGAGTTCTTGCTATTAGCTCGATATTGATCAAGGATGATAAATCCGCCGATGTTTTGGTAAACTTGCATAATACCGGAGAGAAGGGCAGTTAAACCAAATACGGCAACCAGTATCAATAGTTTCCTATCTGAAAGATTAAGCGACTTTCCTATGACAATAGATGCTACCACAAAAAGTAATACCTTTATGTCAGAAATCATTGTCGCATCTCCAAAGACGGCAAGAATAAACCATGCCAAGACGCCTATTATAACAAATGACACTAACGAAACCATGAAAAGCTTTGTATTAAGTTTTTTCGCGGTAAGAAAGGATAATAGGAATAATGCAACAAATGATATGTATATGGGAAGCGATAACACACGATTCCCCACCTCGACTTCAGCATTGATATCACCAAAAAAAAATGGATGATAAGAAATAGCCATCAAAAATAGAAGAATACACAATAGTATGTATTTAATATTGTTAATGAATTTCATACAACTATTTACGATGTGATAATTTGTTAATAATCGGAGACACTATAGAATAAACGAAATGCCCTTCATCTTTTGTCAAACCAAAGAGGAAGACGCAAATGCCTAAAATAAAACCCGAGATGATGAATACCACTATCATCCATACGATACCCGATGACAATGGATAGACAAAATAGCAAACAAGATAGGAAATCAGGAAAGGAGGCACAACGTGCAATAAAACATCGCGAAGGAAAAACGATGCTTTAAAGTCAGATATTCTGGATAGGATAAAAACACGCGCTCCGGATCCCAGTGTTTCAAAAATCAAGAAAACCATGATGGCCATCTCAGCCTTCGCCCCAAGATATAATGCGAGACATGATACTGGTAAGGCCAAAATTCGCAAAGTTGAAATTACAATCGAGAACCACTTTATATTGCCCAAAGCCTGATTAGCATGAACAAGTCCACGCGTCAGTTGCTCTGCCGAACATGCAATAATCAACAACCGGGCAAAGTCTACCGTATGCTCTGGTACTTTTACCAACCAGATGCGCAATACATCTGGCATCATTACTAATAGCGGAATAATTACAAGAGACATCATATAGAAACCGAACTTCCCAGAAGTTAATGACAGCCTATACATACGCGCATCATCCCCCATCCCATGACTTTTCATAATCTGCGGCTTCATCGAACTGACGACTGCCGAGGATATTGAATAAATATGTCCTTCCAATTGCCTTGAAACAGCAAAAGCAGAATTCATAACGGGTCCAAAGAATTTATTCAACATAATGGAGTACCCTTGGCGATTGATGACGGAACTGAAGGTATCTAATAACGTCCAACTGGCAAAACCAACCACTTTTTTTATTCTCGCATATATCGGACGGTGAATCTTGACTATCGCACGATGCTTAACATGATTAAATACTCTATAAAGGGAATAATTAACGATAGTGATACCCACCATTAAGAATCCATATATCAACAATTTGTCGCGCATTGTATGAGCTACTATCAATGCGATCGCTAACTTCAGTAACGAATCCGTAATGGAGACAGTTGCCACATACCAGAATTCTTCATAGGAGCTCGCTACCGCCTTCAATGGTGTAACGTTAACCTTTATGAAAAGGCTCAAAACCATGCACTGATAAATAACTTTTGCAACTTCGATTCTGTCTTCCGGTATATTCAAAAAACCGTCAAATAGGAAGATGCCAGCGATCTCCAGAAGCACGCATAGAACGCCTGCGATGCCAAGGTGAAGCCAGAAACAGGCATTAAAAACTTTATTGGTTTCAGACAAATCTCCTTTGCCAAGACTGACGGAGATAAAACGCATAGATGATTGTGAAAGCGAATTGCTGATAAAACTCAACAATCCTACAATTCCAGCAATCACATCATATACGCCATAATCACTCTCGCCTAAGGCATTCAGTATGACTCGTACAGATATAAGCCCAATCAGTACGTTCAATACCAATTGGACATACATAATGATAGTATTCCCAACTACTCTATTACCTGATGATTTTATCTTCATCGATTAACTATTTTTCTCCTTGATTAATCTCTTCCCAGCGTGCAACACGCTTCTTCCCTTCAACTTTATTTACAGCACGATAGACCTTTTCTCCAACTTTAACAGTCCGCCCCTGCGTAGAAGCGCTCCAACTGGTACTAAGCTGCGGGAGCTCATCTAAGACTTCAACGACGCCATCAATGTTCATTGTATTTTGGAAATGATTTCCGCTATTATAAAACGGTTTTTCATCTCCCTGCTTATAGCTGATTTGACCCTCTTTATATTTATTGTTTCCAGTGAAAGAGACATCAAAACGATTATATTCGTATTGCGTGAGCGTTGAGGCTATAAAAACGAGTGACTTCATATTTCGCTCCACCTTTGCATCAGAGATGGTAATATTCCATGCCGAATTACAGCACGCCACATAAGGCGGGATCTCATAGGTCTTGCCATCTTTCCCCTTATAGGTATAGGCCTCATACTTTTGTAGCTTTTCAAGCGTTGACGGATCATTCCAGTTAAAGGAGTCGGACGTGCTGGAAAACGTCACTGTGTCGATATTGGGACCTGCAGCATAGAAATAACGAAACACTTGGTACTGGTTGCAATAGCTCAACGGCCCAACAAAAGCCTGTTTCGAGATTGCTTTAGGATAATAGATGGTCCTGTAGTAATCTATGAAGTTGTTGGATATGATATCGCCATTGTAGTACGACCACTCAAAGCATGAATTGTCGTTCTGCTCCATCCCTCCATTGATATAATTGAGCGAAATCATTGAGTCCGTCATTCCGCTGGAAGTCTTGTCATTACGAGCAAAATAGAACAACGTCAAAAAAGTGTTTTGCGTTATTTGGCTAACCTTATGTAGTTTAGAGTCGAAAAAGAGTGCACCGAAATTAGAGATATTGCATCCGTTAATCACAAGTCCCTGGCAATCACAATTATTAAAGAAATGAAGATCAAGGTCCCTCTGTCCTGTTATACATACCCTTTCTATACTTCCACTAATCACCGCTCCTATAAATAACTTCACTCCTTTTGAGACAGATATCCCACCATACTCTTTAACAGAATATGAGCCCCTCTTAATTGGGAGACATCCCAATAAATTCAATGTATAGGATTGATATTCTTTATTATAATAATTCAGAGTACCTGTTACTTTGAAATTATATCCCGAAGGTATATACAGAATCTTTCCTCGTTTATCCGACTCATACAAGGCTTCCCTGAAAGCATTAGTATCATCGTGTTTACCATCTCCTTTCGCGCCATACATCAAAGGGGTCAAATAATCTGAATTCAATTTAACTGAATCACCTATTGTTGATGATCGACCCATCGCAGAAATCAGCGGAAGAATACATACTAGAAGAGTTGTTTTTATTTTGATGCTCATATGCTTACTGTATTAACCTGTTTTTGTATAATCTATGGAGTATAAAATCCCCTACTACCGTCAAGCTTTTCCTTTAATAATCCATTCTTTACTATTTCCCTTTACAGTTCACCAAAACTAGCAGACAACAATGATGTGATTATTTTATTTGGCAAAATCCTCCATTCCTCGCCCGTTTTTCCATCAAGCAAGGACATAATCCACCCAAAGCGGCCCCCTATCCAAGAGGCCCCTACCGGGCAGAAGCGTTACCGCTACGCGGTACTTCCTGATTAGTTCGCAAAGATACGATTAAAATTCGGATTTTGCCTCCTCTCCGCTTTGGGATTGACAATAAAAAATCCGCCTGTTCAGCGGATTCCAAGGGGAGCCAGCGATTGTCGATGTCCGTCCATCCGAATTCCATCCGGAATGCTCCCCGGCCGGCTCGATCGGCAGCATGTTATATTGTTCTTCCTGCAGAGGTTTAAGTATTAACGGCAACCTCTCATTAAGTCAAGGTAGCGAAGGTAACAATAACTGATAAAGGCCCCCTTTCTCCGCCACATCTTCGACCATCTGCGGAGTGATTTCCTTCTTCCGTACGCCGAAGAAACTGCGATCGGCCGGATCGTACCAGAAAATACCCACGCAAGGCATTTACTCATCGAACGAGCGCATGTCGTTCATCTGGGCAGTCCGTTCTTGATCAGTCAGTTGAGTCATTTTCTCTTAAATAAAACCGTGTCATTTCATCCTCAACGTCAAGAATTACCTTGATGGTTAATTCGCATTGAGTATCCGTTCCTCCCTAACATGCATAAAATCTCTCCATAGCAACCGTTGACAAGATATGCGTTCCCATTCTTCTTCATTTCTTTTTGCCACTCCGCTAGATCGGTCCGGTTGTCGATTCCCAGATCCAAAATGTTCTTGAATTCCTCCAACCCGCGTCGAATCTCATCATCCGTCAAGGTGGGGCGGATTCCGGACTCAACCATCGACAAGGTACCGACCAAATGGATTAATGCAGGCAAATTGTACGTTGCCTTCAATGCATTGATTCCCTGAATTGCCCGAGGCCCCAGGAGCATGGAGAGGATATAAGTGGTTACTGTTGGCATAAACCCTATTTTTTGTAGCTTTACTTTATTAGTCAGATAAATCTTTTTACCTCACCGGAATCACCTTTCCGACGAGACGTCTTCGTTGATACTGTGCCTCTCCCTCAAGGGTAGAATCATCATCGCTGCCTCATGGGCATCACGATAAATACGTTTGTACTCTTCGACTGTGGGGAAACGTTTTTCCGCCTCATAAATCTTTGCTGCTTGTTTCCCGCAATAATCTGCCTCGATCTCTTCGATAATATACTCCCTTTCTCTGTCAGAGATATTCAATTTCCCCTCTTTGAACTCTTTAATATACTCATAAAGTTGTTGAAAACTTTGCTGATCGGTCAGAATCTCATTTACCATGGGAGGTATAGTCCTTTTCTCTCGCTGAAAATGTTCTACTACAGATCTCGCCGTCTTCTTCAGTGAATCCCAGGCAACCCCATCAATAATCAGTTTAACAATCCAGCAAAGAAGAGCAGGAGCATCTTCCAGACAATGATTAACATGGATCTTCTTTTCTTGGCAATACTTCTCTGCTTCCAAGCGATACTGATAGCCATAACGCACAGCATTCAATACTTCATCAGAGTACTGTAGGCCGTCGTTAAATTCATATTCCTCTCTCATTGAAACTGACAATAAATAAGACAAATTGAAATGAGCCAACTCAAACCCTCCATGCAAATACAGCATTAGTTGACCACAGACATGCGCTTCGGTTCTCTTTCGCCAAACAGTATTCTCGTGGTACCTACCAGCGCCATAAGCCAGGTAACAAATGAAGAATAAACACGCATGTGCTCGCCGTAGAAGTGCTCGGCCCGCCGTGCGAAGTGAGGCGGCATTTCGTCGCGATGACGCTTGTACATGCTCTCAGGGACATCCCGCAAGAAAGTCTTGTCGTGGGTCTTCAGGGGCACGTTCTCATAGGCCTGGACAATCCAAGCGGCGGTCTTGCATTCCTTAACGCAGAGGTTGTAGTCGCTGGACACAGAACTCCGGGACATGCCGCTAATTGGCTCATACACAATCGGTTTGTCATAGATGGGCAGGAGCTGCTTGCTGACTCCCTTGGTAATGGGGTAGAATCTTGCGACGGAGACAGTGGGTAGGACGCGGGCTTTCACTGGGTCAAATATTAATGAATCCAAGATGATGATGAAATGTGGTCATAGTTGGAGATCCGAATAAACATGCACTATCGAACGCTCACGTATTTCGCCATAACTGCCTTAATACTATCTTTCCACCTGATTTTGGGATTATTGTTTAGCCTGGCGACCAATGATACAATATTCTCATCAGATTGAATATCCAGAATTCTTTGAGCCGCCGCGATGCTCTCTAAATCGTTATAACCATTCGCATGTAGTCGACGAAGTACAAAATTCATTTTTCCAACCCAAATCTCATCTGATACATAGCTTTGCAAATCTTCTATAAGCGCTTCCACATCTTCATCTAGCATCGGTTCACAAGACAAACTTGTTCGAAAACCATTGTTAAACGCATAAATCAAAGACTCTTTCCTCTCCTCATAGTTAGGCGCATTAGGCTCCCAAAAAGAAAGAGTTTCATTGTCTTTCGAGCCTATTGTAAACCTAAACAGCATTCTATCCCTATATTCAGCACATATAGTACAAATCCGAGTCACACATTCTAAGTGAGGCTTTGACACAACTAATACACGATTTCCCCTTTCTAAAATTCTAACAATAAAAGGAAGTGTATATTGAAGATTATCAGGAGTGATGTCATGAGTGGAGGGAAACATGATTACACCGGCCTTGTGAGGAATTCTCTGATTATACTGCATTAGATTGAGCTCTTCGTTTTCCCACGAACGAGGATCCTTCCGTTTAAAACGAGAAGCCATCTCACGACTAAAACAATACCTGCAATTATGCCCACATCCATTAATAATGTTTATGGTCGAATCTGCCCATTCATATGTGCCAAATTCCTTTTTCATCTCAAAACAGGCTGTATTGTCCATCAAAGGTCAACTTATTTGCTTTATTCCAGAAATCGAGTCCTCTTTCGCTTTCCGAAGCAAACAAGATATCATAATAATTCTCAACCTCCTTTATTTCAAAATGACTATATCCTATTCTGCTAAGACTATCTTTAAAAGCATCGCGAAAAGCCTTACGCATATCAACATTAAATGAGCCCCTCCTCAAAGAATCAAAGAATCCCCTTTTATTCAAGAATGCCTCATACTTATCCTTAACATCAGCGTATTTCTTTGGATCTGAGAGGATGTTGTCTACATTTCTATTAAAATCCATTCGTGTCGCCACGTTAATGATGATATCCATGTTTGACAGCGTAGATTTTAATGACTCGATACACGAGAAAGGGACACTGCAATCCGTTGGATCAATAACCACAAGGTTGAGGCTCTCAGAAGTCACTTGAGAGCGTAGAACGTCGCAAATAGAATTAGCGTTGCAATAATCGCCAACATAAGCCTTTGCATTAGGAATCAGCAAACTCTGTATGCGTTGATTCAAAATACTGACTACATTTTGATCATAATCAAAGAAAAATGCATTCTTCAAGTACTTGAAAGAGTCATGCTTTAAAACACTCAAAGCTGTTCCATCAAATTCGTACCCACTTTTTCGATCAATACATTTTCCCGGTCCACTACAAATCTCCACATAATTCAACTTCCACTTGTTATGCATTCCCGTAGCAAAAATCCCAAAATACTGAGCAATAAAGTATATTTTCTTCTGAGCCCAGGTGCCCACACATCTGATAGGCAAGGAGTCATCCAACGCTGATGCTATCTTACAGATATCATTGTCTGTACATGTCGTACGCCGTTGCTCCTTATTACAATTCCTAATACACTGGGGATTAAGAATCTGAGGAAAAATAATACGTTTAGACATACTTTTATTCCGTAAAAACAGATGATTGGAAAACTCTAGCTTTAATCCCGCCTATAAGATGTCATTAGTTTATGATGAAAAATGCGAGCTAAATCACGATAGTGACTACGATATGCACGCCTTTTCAATCCAGTCGCAAATTCTTAGCAATTCAACTTCATCTCCCCCATTTTCCACGAACTTCTTGAACCAGAAATATGACTTTAGCCTTTCCTCGTAATGCTCGTTCTTTCCAGTAACCGGGAAACAAAAGTCGCCATAACCTACAACGTGAATTAGGACAGAAACTCCCCCGTTACTCCAAAGCATAATTGTAGGTTTATACTTACCTTGTGAGTCTTTTACAAACTCAATCTTCAATATATCGCAATCGTAGTCGACACGTAAAGGTTTTCCATTGATGTCTTTGTAAACGTCATTAGCCTCAACAGTACAATAGCAAAAATGTTCCGGTGGATTAACACTTAATCGTTCAAGTACTGATTCTGTATTCATATTCACTACTGTCCGGAGAAATAAACTCCGATAGGGTTTAAAGTATAATTATAACAACTTACAAGGCTCTGAAAACTGTTCGATTAGAACTTGGCTAACTTTGTGGTCCAGAATCAAGCCGCTGTCCGCATCAGCTCGCTGCTGGGATCATACCCCATCGACCCATCATAGATGGGCAGAAGCTGCTTGCTGACTCCCTTGGTAATCGGGTAAAGACGTGTGCTGGAGCCGCCGGCGAGGACGTGGCCTTTCATAGTATCGTGTTCCTGTTTCTATAATAATTCAATTGACGGGAGAATTATATCCGAGTCCACAAATCCTTGATGCCGCCCTTTATGGACCCACAGTTCGGGTGGTTGACGAAGAGATCCACATCGGCCTGCTTGCCCGTGGACAGATCGTCCAGGCAGCGGACCCTATAGCCCAGGTTAAGAATCGCCTCGCACAGGTTCGAGCCGATGAAGCCGGCGCCGCCGGTGACGAGAAAGAGGGAATCTTTAGGGAGGGTTAGGGGGTTGTATGACATGATAATGGTTTAACCTTTGTGGAAACGCGATGTGGTTCCATGGGTATTCGGAGCTGATTCTTTCCCCGACTCAAATGTTAAATATCGCTGAGTTGACGTCACCATCGGCCCATGGAGGAGAAGATAAGGGAACATTACACTGTACTCTTAACCACACCACTCAAGAATGTATGATCAAATGTAACAAATATACCATTTCGCCAATCTTTTTCCACCCCTTCTAAAGACGCTTTTTTAACGAAATCAGATCTCACTCGCCTTTCATAACGGGCAATTAAATTTTCATGATGCTCTATCCCGAGACCGGCATCGTGATGAAGAATGACCGCTTTGGCCCCCTTCTTCACTCTTGCTCCAACTTCCTTCCACCAAATAAGGTCTGTTTCGCCAAGTGATACCCCAAAAAGCACAATCAAATTGGCTGCACGAATCAGGTCTCTGCAACGATTATCGATACCTGACTTAATTGCAACATTTGCATTGGGCTTCAACATGAGTTCTCGGAGATCTTCATTAGCCGCAAACTCTTTATTAGCTATCTGAGTAACATTATCGACCCCTACCAGCGGAGATCCGCTCAAAGTTCCATGAACATGAAGAAGACTGTTAAATTTCCATCGAATCCCCGCGGAATCAATACCGTCGCCAGCTACCCCCTTTGTCCCAAGCAAGAGAATCTTCTCCAGGGTATCCGTGTAGTTTAAGGTTATGATATTGATTGACCTATCACTGATGTTAGACATACCGTTATAAAGAATCTCGCTATCGGTCGGCAGCAAAAAAGACTCAGGGTGCATTAGGTTGTTAATAAAGCAATTCCTGTCGAAATCTTCTGCTTTCACTTTCTCCTGCTCCCGAAGGAGATACTCACGGAGCGAATCACTCAAATCCAGACAAATTCGCTCCATGGATTCCGCATCTTTCACATTGATAGTATACTGCCCTAATTGATACTCCAAATCTTTCCAGTCTTCCTTCCCCTTCGCTATGGAATCTCGCAACTTGATAACATCCTCATTTCTCTGGCCGTCATCAAGGCTACAGTAATACTTGTAAAAATCCAGATAACGGGTCTTCAGTCCAAGACCTATGTCAAGGCCGTTACCTATGAAATAGACAATGTTCATAAAGGGATGTGTTAGTATTCACAGCTACGTCTCTATGCTTTACGGAGGTCAATCCGCTCACATAGTGTATAATCTCATTCGCCCAAAAAGATGTCTTGATATGGAAGGTCCCTGCAAACATCAGCCCGCTAATGGCCTCACACACCATCGACCCATCATAAATGGGCAGAAGCTGCTTGCTGACTCCCTTGGTAATGGGGTAAAGACGTGGACCGGAGCCGCCGGCGAGGACGATGCTTTTCATTGTATCGAATCTATTTAGCAATCAAAGGCTAATTGATACTGCATTAACCACTCGGCAAACTTCCGGAGCCCTTCCCGCAGCGTGATCTTCGGCGTGAACCCGAAATCGCGCTCGAGGGCGGAGGCATCGGCATAAGTGGTGGGGACGTCGCCGGGCTGCATCGGCACGAGCTCCTTGTGGGCCTCGAAGTCGTAGTCGGCGGGGAGGACGCCGGCGCGGACGAGTTCCTCCTGGAGGATATTGACAAAGTCCAGCAGGTTCTCAGGCTGCCCGCCGCCGATGTTGTAAACGGCATACGGAGGGACGGGCAATCCGTCCTCGCCGTTCTTCTTTTCCGGGGCTTTGCGCATAACTCGGACGATGCCTTCCACGATGTCATCGACATAGGTGAAATCGCGTCGGCAGTTGCCGTAGTTGTAGATCTGGATGGTCAAGGTTTTATTTGGACTGCAATCCTCACGGATAAAATACTTTACATTCATTCAAAGACATCCCCGCCATACTTCCGCTTCGCTTCCTCATACGTATCCAGTGAACCGATGTCAAACCTGCCGCCGTTCATGGGCCAAGCGTGGAGGACGGTCCGGTCCACCAGGTAGTGGGCCAGGTTCCCGGGGGCATCGGCCCCGCATCCATTTTCAACGGCATGCCGGATGAGGTCCAGGTCTTCCCGTCTGTACAGGTAGAACGGAGGGACCGCCCAATGGCTGACGGGTTCCTGCGGCTTCTCCTGCATCTGCAGGACGCGCATGTTCCCGTCGACCTCAATTACTCCGGTCCGCTGAAGCTTCCAGATTTCAGGCTCGTGGTGGCACATGATCATCGAGGTCCGTGTGCGCTTGTAGGCCTCTACGAAATCCTTGAAACTGAATTCAAGGATATTGTCGGCCGCGACGACGAGGATATCTTCGTCAATTCCGAAAGTGTCCAGGGCCAGGATCAGGTCCCGCACGGCGCCAAGCCTCGTCTCGTTGGTGGTCGTCCCGTCGTCGAGGATACGCACACGCTCCCTGCTCCTCGCCCACTCCTCGAAAATGGAGGCGAACTTGTGATTCGTCACCACAATGTGTTCGGAAATCTCCGGAATGCCGTCGATGTCATCCAGCATCCGGTCCAGGATGGTGCTCTTCCCAATCTGCAGGAGCGGTTTCGGGAAGTGCTCGGTCAGCGGGTACAGCCGGGTCGCGTAGCCGGCGGCAATTACGATCGTTTTCATACGAAACGGGCTCCGTCGTCAGACTTGCAGAAAAACACCTTGAAAGAATCGCGATACTGCGGGAACTGTGCAAGATACCTTTCCGTAATCGTTTGCTCGATGCTTTCCTTCTTGGACGGATCGACCAGGGCGATGCAGGCGCCCTTGAAGCCGGCGCCGGAGAAGCGGCCGCCGTAAATGCCATCGGTCGTGAGCATGACCTGGTAGATGGCCTGGAGTTCAGGGCTGCCGCATTCGTAGTTGTGGATGCTGGAGTCGCAGCTGGCCTTGCTCAGGGAGCCGAACCATTCCAGGTTGCCGGTTTCCCAGGCGGTGATGCCTTCGCGGACGCGCTTGTGTTCGCCGTAGAAGTGCTCAGCCCGCCGGGCGAAGCGAGGCGGCATTTCGTCGCGATGGCGTTTAAACATGCTCTCAGGGACATCCCTCAGGAAGGTCTTGTCGTGGGTCTTCAAGGGCACGTTTTCATAGGCCTGGACAATCCATGCGGCAGTCTTGCACTCAGTAACACGGAGGTTGTAGTCACTGGATATCAAACTACGGGTAAGGCCGCTGAAAAAGATGCCCAACTCGAAGTCCGGCATATTGGCCGCTTTCGGGATGAGCCGATATTCATTGGACTCGCAGTCGAGCATGAGCAGGTGGTCTTTCTTTCCCAAGGCAATACAAGCCTGATCCAACAGACCATTGTTCAGGCCGATGTACTCACGCTCCGCCTCCGACGCGATCTTCACCACCTCGAAGGGCTCAAGGCTGATGCTATTGGCCTTGGCAAAAGCCATCACATAAGCGATGAGAACGGCAGCACTGCTGCTAAGTCCACCAATCGGTAACGATCCCTTGATGACTCCTTTAACGCCCTTACTGAGTTTGAACCGCTTCTGCAGGGCAAACTTCGCTCCACGCGCATAATCGCCCCAGTTTCCCTGCTTGATCAGCGTTGGCGTGGCGATATCAAACTCCACATGGCCAGTGAAAGTTTCACTATCCAAGACGAGCATACTGTCATCACTGACATCAAACCACAGGTCCACGCCTTTATCAATGGCGAAACCGGTTACTAACCCGTGCTGGTGGTCCACATGGGCACCTAAAGGACAGACACGGTAAGGACTGAAAATGTGATATTGCATTACTGATAATAGGCTTTATACCACTCAGCGAATTTGCGCAGGCCTTCGCGGAGCGTGATTTTCGGGATGAAGCCGAAATCCTTCTCGAGGGCGGAGGCGTCGGCATAGGTTGTAGGGACGTCGCCCGGTTGCATGGGGACGAGTTCCTTATGGGCATCGAAGTCGTAGTCCGTGGGGAGCACGCCGGCGCGGACGAGTTCCTCCTGGAGGATATTGACAAAGTCCAGCAGGTTCTCGGGCTGGCCACCGCCGATGTTATAGACGGCATACGGAGGGATGGGCAGCCCATCTTCACCGGTCTTCCTTTCCGGGGCTTTGCGCATGACACGAACAATGCCTTCCACGATGTCATCAACATAGGTGAAATCCCGTCGGCAATTGCCGTAGTTGAAGATCTGGATGGTCTGACCTTTCAGCAGTTTGTTCGTAAATCCGAAATAAGCCATGTCAGGACGGCCGGCTGGACCGTAAACGGTGAAAAAGCGGAGGCCCGTAGTAGGGATGTTGTACAGCTTGGAATAGCAGTGAGCGAAGAGCTCGTTGCTCTTCTTTGTGGCCGCGTACAAGCTCACCGGATTATCCACCCTGTCATCCGTGCTGAACGGGACTTTCTTGTTGCCGCCATACACGCTGCTGGAACTGGCATACACCAGATGCTGCACCGGATAATGCCGACAGGCCTCCAGAATGTTATAGAACCCGATCATGTTGCTCTGGATATACGCATCCGGGTTCTCAATGCTATACCGGACACCCGCCTGCGCGGCCAGGTTCACGACGATATCGAAATGGCATTCCGCGAAGAGGCTGTCAATCAGGGCCTTATCGGCAAGGTCGCCCTTGATGAATTTGTAGGTATGCCTTTTGGCGGTTTCGGCTTTCTTCTGGATCTCGCCCATCCGATACTCCTTCAACGAAGGATCATAGTAGTCGTTCAGGTTGTCAAGCCCTACGATGTTGAGCGGCTCCTCGTTTTCAAGAAGTCTCAGCACGAGATTGGAGCCAATGAATCCGGCCGAGCCGGTCACGAGGATGGTTTGGATTGTATTTGGATTGTAATTCACTTGGATACTATTCTTTTATTCTGGCGCGCTTCCTGTCCAGGAACGCATTGGCTCAAAGGAGGATGTACGTATGGGTGCGTACTCATTGACAAATAAAAATACGTTCATGATCCGGCTCTTTCTCCTCGGCCCCCGAGGGCTTTCATTCATCTCGATCAGATTCCCGAAGCGTGCGAGCCTCCGTTAATCCATAAGGATCAAATTCGAAAGCCTTGATTACCTCCATTTCTCCCGTTGATTTCACTCCCATTACAACAGTATCCCCACCATCTATCTCAAAAACGAAGATATAGTATCGATGTGGAGTCATTGCTATCGGATGCTCCGGATACTCTACATACGAACCGCCACCGCTTGGAATAACCGTTTTCAAGTCAAGTACTTTTATTGATTCCGACTTGAAGGTCTTTATCACATAATCCATCGCCAGCAATTTGGCACCGTCTTCATCGATGGAAACCAGTTGGCGGTTCTTGATAAACTCATTTATCTTCTCAATAAACGACCCAAACCTTTTGGATAAATCAACTGCTGTATAGACGGTCCCTACCACCTCAATAGTCTTCCAAATCGCCGCAAGAATAACAAACAGATCTGCCCCTGGCCCAATATTGATCCTCTTGAAATCTGACGTCTCCTGGTCTAATCCAGCATAATTGCAAACCTTCCGCTTTTCTTCGTCAGTCAACAAGTCACTACACGAAGAATTGGCGATTTCATCCAAGTTGTTATCTAGCAGTATGATGTCCATTTAAGTAGAACTATATCTAATTACTATCTGTACGAACCTCACAAGAAATCGGTCAGGTTCAAACTTAATCTATTTATCTCTTCTTTAAACTGATTCAAGACCTCTTCATCAAAACCTAATTTCAGTACAAGGTTTATCTCTGATCCTTTTTTGAGCGAACCTTCAGATAAAGCTCGCAGACTGGACTCTATCTTCTGAAGAGAGGTAGATGGCCATTCTTCCAGTGTCTGAATCGCAAGCAAGGGTAACTTTGCAACCAGATCCTTGAGAGGATGAAATACCTCAGGAACAAATGCGCTGCGGACATCGAATACCCAATTCAGCAAATTGGCATAGTAATCTCCAATCCTTTTAGCGACATAGTGAAGGCCGTCGATATCGGACGGAACGCCGGGCTCTCCCATGTATTGAGCAAGAACCGTAAAGAGTTTGTTCAGTACATCTAATGATTCATGCAACTGGGTTAGTTTATTACGTTGCCAGTCCAGATACTGTTTTGACTCATTAAGAAAGATTCCAGACTGGATATGGATAGCATGGTCACAATCCTTCTTCAAATAATGATATTTCTCAACCTCATCCTGAAGCATCTGAAAGAACAGACGATACTCGTATGCTTCAGGTTTCTCCACAAGAAGCTTCAATGAATGGGCCGAAAGATCCTCCGGATAAATCGGTTTGCTGCCTCCCAGTCTTAACCAACTATTCAGCGAACTCCTGAAGAGAATCGACATTTGGGACTTGAAAATACTCAGAATATCCTGAGCTGACTCAAATTCAAAGTTCCATTTTGATCTTTTCTCTCTGACATCCTCCAGAAACTCAAATACCTTGTTATCGTCAACAATATGGCTATAATCTCCTCCACGATTATGCTTCCACACGGGAAGGATATTAACCATCTGTTTGAGAGAGAAGGTGTAAACCGGGATACCTTTGTTTATCGCTGTGAGATATTCCGTATTCGTTATCGACTTGCCAGACTCAAGCTTATATCCATATCTATTTCCGATGATCAGTACAAATACATCCGCATAATTACGTACAGCATTAATACAGTTCTCCTCAGAAGTCAACAAAGGATCTACAGGAAAAACCTTCGATTCAGATAGCATTGGTTCATGCCCCATTTCGCGAATCCCATCTTCCAAATCTTTACGGATTTGAGACAGGTCATAACAGGTTGAACTAACGAATACTACTGTTTTAGCCATCTTATTGCGTCAATGAAATCTCTCCTCCACCTTCCCCCACTCCACAATCCCCCACAACGCCTCCAGGTGCGCGGCGCGACGGTTCTGGTAATCAAGATAGTAGGCGTGCTCCCACACGTCGAAGGTCAGGAGGGGTTTGAGGCCGTGGGCGACGGGGTTGTCGGCGCCGGAGTATTGGGCGATAGAGAGGGCGCCGGAGGCATCGGCCTGGAGCCAGACCCAGCCGGAGCCGAAGAGGCCGATGCCTTTGGCCACGAAGTCGGCCTTGAAGGCGTCCAGGCTCCCCCACTGCCCCTCAATCTGCTTCAGAAGTTTGCCTGTCGGGGCCGGGGATGACGGCTTCGGGGCGAACTGCAAGAAATACAGGTTGTGGTTCAGGATCTGGCCGGCGTTGTTGAACACGGCGCCGCTTGCCTGGCGGACAATGTCCTCCAGGGACAGGTTCTCATACTCCGTTCCGGCGATGAGTTTGTTCAGGTTGTCCACGTAGCCTTGGAGGTGCTTGCCGTGGTGGAATTCCAGCGTACGGGCGCTGATCACCGGTTCCAGGGCGTTGATCGGGCAGGGTAAATCGAGGAGGGTATGCATCACTTCACAATGTTAGGAATTCCGTTCAGTTCGTTCTGGATGTACTGCAGGCTCGCGATCTTGGCCTTGGTCTCTTCGAGGTCCAGGCGGCGGGTGTTGTCGGAGTTAAACTCCTCGATCAGAGCCCGTTTGGTGTCGCCATCCTTGAAGTACTTGTCGTAGTTCAGGTCGCGGTTGTCGGCCGGGACGGCGTAGAAATCGCCCATGTCGATGGCCTTCGCCGCCTCCTCCTTCGTCAGGAGCGTCTCGTACATCTTTTCGCCATGGCGGATGCCGATCACCTTGATGTCTTCCTTCTTGCCCCCGAAAAGTTCGCACACGGCCTCGGCCTGCGTCTGGATGGTGCAGGCGGGGGCTTTCTGGACCAGGATGTCTCCGTTCTTGCCGTTCTCGAAGGCGAAGAGGACCAGGTCCACGGCCTCCTCGAGGCTCATGATGAAGCGGGTCATCTTGGGCTCGGTGAGGGTGATGGGATTGCCCTTCCGGATCTGGTCGATCCAGAGGGGAATCACGGAGCCCCTGCTGCACATAACGTTGCCGTAGCGGGTGCAGCAGATCTTCGTGTTCCCGGAGTTCCGGCTCTTGGCCACGGCCACCTTCTCCTCCAGCGCCTTGCTGATTCCCATCGCATTGATGGGGTACGCGGCTTTGTCGGTGGAGAGGCAGATCACGCATTTCACACCGGCGTCGATGGCTGCGTCCAGCGTGTTGTCCGTTCCGATCACGTTGGTTTTCACGGCCTCCATCGGGAAAAACTCGCAGGAAGGCACCTGCTTCAGGGCGGCGGCGTGGAACACGTAATCCACGCCCTTCATGGCGTATTTCAGCGTGCTTTTGTTGCGCACGTCGCCTATGTAGAACTTGATCTTGTTCGCCACGTCGGGCATGCGGGACTGGAAGTCGTGGCGCATGTCGTCCTGTTTCTTCTCGTCGCGGGAGAAGATACGGATCTCGCCGATATCCGTTCTCAGGAAACGGTTCAGTACCGCGTTTCCGAAACTGCCGGTTCCTCCGGTGATGAGGAGGACCTTATCCTTGAAAATTGACATATAATTGGGTTAAACGTTATCTTTTTTCCATGGGCCTGTACGTCCGCTCCCCTCCCACGTTGATGTACGCGGGACGGATGATGCGCCGGTCCTCGAAGTTCAGTTCTTCCAGCCGGTGGGCGCACCAGCCCACGATGCGGGACATCGCGAAGATGGGCGTGTACAGCTCCTGGGGGATGCCGATCATCTCATAGATGAAGCCGGAGTAGAAGTCCAGGTTCGCGCAGATGGGGCGGCCGCTGGGGTGCACCTTGCCGATGCATTCCAGCCCGCGCGCCTCGATGCGCCGCAGGAAGTCGAACTCTTTCTCGAAGCCTTTTTCCCGGGCCATTTCACCGGCCATCCGCTTGAGCGTGACGGCGCGGGGGTCGCTCACGGTGTACACCGCGTGGCCCAGGCCGTAAATGAGTCCGGAGCGGTCGTAGGCCTCCTTCCGGAGCATCCGCATCAGGTATTCATCGATTTCATCATCGTTCTCCCAGTCCTGGATTTCCTCCCGCAGATGCTTGAACATGTCGGCCACCATCATGTTGGCGCCGCCGTGCAGGCGACCCTTCAGGGAGCCGATGCCCGCGGCGATGGACGAGTAGATGTCCGTCTGCGTGGAGCTCGTCACCCGGACGGTGAAGGTGGAGTTGTTACCGCCGCCGTGTTCGGCCTGGGTGATCATGAGGAGGTCCAGCATGCGGGCTTCCAGGGGGGAATACTCGCCCCGGAGCATCCAGAGGAAGTTTTCGGCCAGCGAGAGGCCTTCCTTCGGATGGCGGATGTGGAGCCCCTTCCCCTGTACCGAGTGCCGGTAGCAGTTGTAGGCGTAGGCGATGATCGTGGGGAACTGGGCGATCAGGTCCACGGCCTGCCGCATCTGGTTCTCGCGGGATCCCTCGTCAGGGTTCGGGTCGAAGGTGTACATCTCCAGCACGCAGCGGGAGAGGATGTTCATGATGTTGGATCCCTCCAGGTCGATGATGTGCACCAGCGACCGGTGATCCAGCGCCATGCGGGAGTTCAGGAGTTCGGAGAAGGACTCAAGTTCCTCACTGTCAGGAAGATCCCCTGACAGGAGGAGGTAGGCGGTCTCCTCATAGCCGAAGCGCTTCCCGTCCTCCAGGATGGGGCGCGTGAGGTCCTTCAGCTCGTAGCCCCGGTAATACAGTCGGCCGTCCACGGGCTTCAGGGAGCCGTCTTCCTGCCGCTCATAGCCCACGACGTTGCCGATCTTGGTCAGCCCCACAAGCACACCGGAGCCGTCCTCGTTCCGCAGGCCTTTCTTCACGCCATACCGCTGGAACAGCGCGCTGTCGATGCGGCTGGTGCTCTTGACCTTGTCGGCCAATTTATAGACCAGGTATTTCTTGTTCATGGTCCTAGATGCTCATCATCTTGACGACCGCTTCGCCGAACTCCCGGGTGCCCACGCAGGAGCTGTGCTTGTAGGAATCGGCGATGTCGGCGGTGGTGATCCCCTGCCGGAGCGTGCGCTCGATGGCCGTGACGATGAGGTCGGCCGCCTCCTTCCAGCCCAGGTACTCCAGCATCATGGATGCCGCGAGGATCAGGGAGCTTGGGTTGGCGACGTTCCGGCCCACGATGTCGGAGGCGACCCCGTGCGTGGCCTCGAAGATGGCGTGGCCGGTTTCGTAGTTGATGTTTCCGCCCGGGGACATGCCCACGCCGCCCACCTGCGCGGCGAACACGTCGGAGATGTAGTCGCCGTTCAGGTTGGAGGTGACGATCACGCCGTACTCCTCCGGATGCAGGATGGCGTTCTGAAAGAACGCATCGCAGGTGATGCCGGTGAGGCGCAGGCGGCCCGATGACAGGTAGGTGCCGTACTCGCGCTCGGCGACGTCGTACGCCCAGTTGACGAAGGCGCCCTCGGTGTATTTCATGATATTGCCGTTGTGCACGAGCGTGACGCTGCGGCGGTTGTGGCTCAGCGCATAGTCGATCGCGCAGCGGATGATCCGTTCGGTGCCTTCCTTGGACACGGGCTTCACGCCGTAGGCCGACGTTTCCGGGAAACGTACTTTCTCTTCGTTCAGTTCCTTCTGCAGGAATTCGCCGAACTTGGTGCCTTTCTCGGAGCCGTACGGCCACTCGATGCCGGCATACACGTCTTCGGTGCTCTCGCGGAACACGCACAGGTTGATCCGGTCCGGATACTTCACCGGCGAGGTGACGCCGAAGAAATAGCGGAACGGCCGCTGGCAGGCATACAGGTCCAGCGCCTGGCGCAGCATGATGCTCAGGGAGCGCACGCCACGGCCGGCCGGAGTCATGAGCGGGCCCTTCAGGCCCACGAGGTACTCCTTGAAGGCCGCCACGGTCTCGTCCGGCAGGTACGCGCCGCTCTGCTTGAACGCCTCTTCGCCGGCCATTACTTCCAGCCAATCAATGCTTCTGTTCCCGTTGTACGCCTGCTTCACGGCGGCATCCACCACCTTGCGGCAAACGGGCATGATTTCCCTTCCGATACCGTCACCCGTAATGAACGGAACCGTGATGTCATTCGGGACCCTCAGTCCCGCGCCGGTCATCTTGATCTTTGCCATAATACACTGATTTTAAACTAACTAACTGTATGTGTTGAACTAATCTCTCTTGAAAATGTCCCGGGTATACACCTTCCCGGCCACGTCGTCCAGCACCGGGTCGTACCGGTTGGCGATGATGGCGTCGCTCTGCGCCTTGAACGTCGCCAGGTCATTCACCACGCGGCTGCCGAAGAAGGTGGTGCCGTCCTCGAGCGCGGGCTCGTACACGATCACCTTGGCGCCCCGTGCCTTGATGCGTTTCATGATGCCCTGGATGGCGCTCTGGCGGAAGTTGTCGGAGTTCGACTTCATCGTGAGGCGGTACACGCCCACGACCACTTCCACTTCCTTCGCCGGATCGTAGGCGCTGTTCGCGCTGTAGAATCCGGCCTTGTCCAGCACGCGGTCGGCAATGTAGTCCTTCCGCGTCCGGTTGGACTCCACGATGGCCTTAATCAGGTTCTCCGGCACGTCGTTGAAGTTCGCCAGCAACTGCTTCGTGTCCTTCGGCAGGCAGTATCCGCCGTAGCCGAAGCTCGGGTTGTTATAGTGCGTCCCAATCCGCGGGTCCAGACACACGCCTTCGATAATCGCCTGCGTATCAAGTCCTTTCATCTCCGCATACGTGTCCAGCTCGTTGAAGTAGCTCACCCGCAGCGCCAGATACGTATTGGCGAACAGCTTCACCGCCTCCGCCTCCGTCGTCCCCATGAACAGCACCGGCACATCCTCCTTCAGCGCGCCCTCCTTGATGAGGGCGGCGAAGGTCTCCGCCGCGGCTTTCAGGTCCGGGGTGGATGCGGGTCCCGGGACACTTTTTTTCGTCCCGGGAGCCGTTCCCGGCCCGTCGTACCCGACGATAATGCGGCTCGGGTACAGGTTGTCGTACAGCGCTTTGCTCTCGCGGAGGAACTCCGGGGCAAAGAGGAGCTTCGGCGTCACGACCTTCATTTTGCCATCGGCCTGGCGCTCGCGATACGAGAATTTTTCCCGGGTCGCCTTGGTGTATCCCACCGGAACGGTGGACTTGATTACCATCACCGCGTTGGGATTGACCTCCAGGACCAGTTCGATGACCTCCTCCACGTGGGAGGTGTCGAAGAAGTTCTTCTTGGGGTCGTAGTTGGTGGGCGCGGCGATCACGACAAAGTCGGCGTCGCGGTACGCGGCCCGGCCGTCGAGCGTCGCCGTGAGCCGCAAAGGCTTCTCCGCCAGGTATTTCTCGATATACTCGTCCTGGATGGGACTGATCTTGGCGTTGATCTTCTCAACCTTCTCCGGAATCACGTCCACAGCCACCACCTCGTTCCGCTGCGCCAGCAGTGTCGCGATGGACAGCCCCACATATCCGGTTCCTGCAACTGCAATTTTCATAAACAGACTTTTACTTCCCTCGACACACGAATTATATTCCCCGCGACCAAAACCTTTGAGCGGGGTCAAAGCCCGGCAGCGCGGCTCCTCTCCAGGAGCGCAAACCGTCGAACTATTATAGCTTTGCTATAAATCGTTCAAATTTACTAAATAATCGCCAATAAAGCAAAGCATCGAAAAAGAGGCACGCCCTCCCGCGCACCTCTTTCCGCATATCAAACTAATTATCAATCAGTTAACACTATTACAATTTATTACCCCATCCTCATCCACCTTCTCGTCAACCTTCTTATCAACTTCCTTATCCACACCCTATCCTCACCCTCGTCACTCTCCTCATCCAGCCATCATCAACCTTCTAGTTCACACCCTCATCCCTCCTGAGCACCCTCGAGCCTCCTCGAATCCCCCCAAGCCCTGCTCGTGCCATGCGATGTAACAAATTGATTACCAAACGATTAGCCGTTAGCCTGTGTCCCAAAAAGAACAAAGGCAAGCGCTCAAACAATTGATTATTAACCAGATACGTCGCAGGATTACCTCTTTTGTAACCTGACAAAAGCTCCGGCACGGCCGGGGCGACGTTTTTGGCCCATAATGTCACCTCACAAATGCTCCAGCACGGCCGGGGCGACGTTTTCGGCCTATTTTGCGACTTCGCGAGTGCTCGCCCATTTCCTTATCTTCATCCACCACCCCACAGTCCCTTAGATCCATGCGATGCAACAATCTAATAGTCAAAAATTTAGCATTTACCCCTTGTCCCGTAATACAAATTTATCTATCATCTCCCCTCGAATCGTTCTCTCTTTACCCAACTCCCTGCGATTCAACAAACTGAGCATCAAACGATTAGCCGCTAGTCTATGTCCCGGAAAGAACAAAGGCTAACGGCTAAAACGTTGATATTCAATTAAATATGTCGCAGGAGGAGGATCGCTAACTCGCAAGAGATCGGTCAACACGACGCAAGAGAACAATCACCAAGTCGCAAAAGGGTGATCACGGAAGCCAATCACCAGCCCACGAAGGCGGGGCGCTGGACGGGGATGCGGCGGGAGGTGTCGGAGAGGAGGCCGGTGGCGGGATCGAGGGCGTAGATTTCGATGGCGTCGGTGTCACGGCAGGCTACCAAAAGCCAGCGGCCGTTCGGGGTGATGTTGAAGTTGCGAGGGTGGGTTCCTGTAGCCTGGTAGCCGACATATGTCAAGGTTCCATCCTCGGCGACGGAGAAGACGACGATGCCGTCGCCACGCAGTCGGAGGCTGGCATAGAGGTACTTACCGTCGGGAGAGAGGTGGATGTCGGCAGCGCCGCGGGCATCGAGGCGGTCGGCCTTGATCACCTGCTTCTCGGTCAGGAGACCGGCGGCATAGTCGTAGACAGTGATGTCGCCGGAGAGTTCGCCGATTACAAAAAGGTGGGTGCCGGAAGCATCGAAGACCATGTGCCTCGGGCCGTAGTCGGGATGCAGGGTGGCGGCGCGGCAGTAGTTGCGCACGCCTCCGGCATAGACGTCCAGCCGGCCGATCTCATCGGCACTGAATTCGGTGAAAAGGAGGTGCTTGCCGTCGGGCGTAAACACGGCGCAGTGCACGTGCGGCGCGTCCTGCCGCGACAGGTCGGGGCCGCCGATGCCGGACACCAGCAGCGAGTCCAGCGGGGCGATGCTGCCGTCCTCCCGCAGGCGGTACACGCCGAGGGTGCCGCCGGAGTAGTTGGCGACGGCCAGCAAGATGCCGTCGGTGGAGACGTAGCACGGGTCCTCGCCGGAGACGAGGCTCTCGGTGAAACCGGGGGCCGTAGCCTCAGAGGAGCCGGGGGCCAGCGCCCCAGTAGTGCCTGAGGCCGGCGCCCCTGGCGCTACCACTCCTGTCGGCACAGAATTCACGAGTTCAAACCCGTTTCCGCCGTAGCGCCAGGCCCATACGGAGGCCGATGCGTCCGGCATCTCGCTCACGGCATACACCTTATTCCCTTGCACGGCCAGGTACGACGGATTGGGCATGGAGGCCTTCGCGACAGGGTTCTCCCCTACCAGCACACCGGCCTGCTGGTCGAACTCATAGGCATAAAAGCCATCGGAATACGTGCCCACGAACATGGTCAGGACATCCGGCCTGGCGCAGGACGCGACGGCTAACAGCAGCGCAAACAGGAACTTCCTCATACCAATTCAAGCAAATACTGTCCGTACTGGTTCTTGCGCATCGGGAATGCGACTTCACGCAGTTTCTCGCGCGTGATCCACCCGTTCCGGTAGGCGATTTCCTCCAGGCAGGCGATCTTGAGTCCCTGCCGCTTCTCGATCACTTCGATATAGGTCGATGCTTCCGCGAGCGACTCGTGCGTGCCGGTGTCCAGCCACGCGAAGCCGCGGCCGAGGGTTTGGACCAGCAGCTCGCCGGAGGACAGAAACGCCTGATTCACAGAGGTAATCTCCAGCTCGCCGCGGGCCGAAGGCTTCACCGCCGCGGCCACATCCACCACCTTGTTCGGGTAGAAATAGAGCCCCGTGACCGCGTAGTTGGACTTGGGCTGGGCCGGCTTCTCCTCGATGGAGATGCATTTGCCGGAGGCGTCGAACTCCGCCACGCCGTAGCGCTCCGGATCGGACACCCAGTATCCGAACACGGTGGCGAGGCCGCGGTCCGCATCGGCCACCGCCTGGCGCAGCTGCGCCTCGAACCCGGCGCCATGGAAGATATTGTCACCCAGCACCATACAGGCGGTGTCGTCCCCGATGAACTCGCGGCCGATGATGAACGCCTGGGCAAGGCCGTCCGGCGACGGCTGCTCCGCATAGGAGAACTTCACGCCGAAGTCGGACCCGTCCCCGAGCAGCCGTTCGAAGCCCGGCAGGTCGTGGGGCGTGGAAATGACAAGGATCTCCCGGATCCCGGCCATCATCAGGACCGACACGGGATAGTAGATCATGGGCTTATCATAAATGGGCAGGAGCTGCTTGGAAACTCCCTTGGTGATGGGATAGAGGCGCGTTCCGCTGCCTCCGGCGAGTACGATTCCTTTCATAGTATGCAAATATACGTTTTATTCTTGAATGCGGACGGTGGGGACCGATGCCCAATCGACCTGGTCGACGGCCGTGCGCAGGTCGGTGAAGGAGAATTCAGTCAGGTACCGGCGCAGTTTCTTCTCCGCTCCGGCTAGGCCACAGTACGATTTGAACCGGCGGACGAGCGGCAGGCCGGGCACCATCGGCTGGCCCGCGTCCAGGTCGCGGGGATGGATGTAACTGAGGTGGTAATCCGGATTCTCCCGGGTCCATCGGCGCAGCAGCGGATAGGGGCACAGGCGGAAATAGCCCCCGCCGGCGAAAACAAAAGATCGTCCTGCCAGGCGTTTCAGGCTGACCGGGAACTCCTTGACCGTGAAGCCGTTACCCTGCACGAGCACCGGCGATGAGGCCGGGAATCCGGGCCATCCGCCGTGCGATGCCGGCGCCGGGAAGATGGAACTGTCCACCGTGATTCCCTCCTCCGCGAGGGTCTCGAAGGCCCAGGCTTCGGATGGCCGGATGGAGAACCCGGGCGCGCGGAACGTGTCCACTTTCCGCCCGGTGATGTCCTCCAGCCGGCGGACGGAAGCCCGCACATCCTCGCGGAACTGTGCCGGGCTCTGCTGCCACACGAGCTGGTGGTTTTCCGTATGCGAACCCACGGGGTACTTCTCCGCAATCCGGCGCACGAGGTCCGGATACGTCCGGGCGATCCACCCGATGACGAAGAACGTAGCGCGCGACCCGGTATCCTCCAGGATCCGGAGCAGCCGCTCGGTGTTCCCGTAGATACGCACCTCGAACTTCCCCCACTCCGCCTCGGTGCGGGTGGCGTCATAGTCCAGCAGGTGGAACCATTCCTCCAGGTCGATGGTAAGTACGTTCATATCAATTCATTCCGGCTTTTTTCCGGCGGAAGGCGGGATCCGTCATCTTCCGGATTCCAACCCACAGCGACGCCATCATCGCGGGGAAATCGCGCCATCCGCCATCCTGGTACACGGTGTTCCGGAAGAAGCGGAACCAGGAAGGGCTGGCCTTCCACCGGCGATTTGAATGCGCGAACCAGGCGAGGTCCAGACCAAGACAGCGGAGATACCTTCCTGGCCGGTATTCATAAGTAGGGACGGTGCCGTCGATGGCCTCCGAAACGATCATTTCCGGGAAGTTTACGCCCGCCGTCTCCGCCGCACGGATGCTGGCGGGAATCCGGGGATTGACCTCGATGATGCGGAAGTCACCGCTGCCCTTTTCCAGTACGTCGAAATCGGCAAATCCATGCCAGTCAAGCGCTTCCAGCACTTCCTGGCACATCCGGACAAGCCCGGGCTCCTCCACGGTGATGCAAAGGCTGCTGCTCCCGCCCTGGACCGGATAATACCGGAGAATGCGCGTGACCGCGTGATTGCCCCAGGCTCCGTCCCGGCATCGGAACAGCATGACATTGTAGTACTCTCCGGAACCGTCGATGAACTCCTGCAAGGCGCAGGAGCCGTATTCAGCCTGGATGGACGGCAGTATGGCCTGCAGTTCCGACAGGTCGTGGACCAGATGGATTCCGCGTGCGCCCGACCCGTGCGACGGCTTGACCAGTGCGGGGAATCCCACGTACGCCGCCGCTTCCGCCGGGGAATACTTTTCCAGGTCGCGGGTCTTCGGATGCGGGAAGCCCCGTTCTTCGCAAAGGGCCATCAGGCGGGTTTTATCCGAGGCCAGGGAAAAGGTTTCCCAATCCATGACGGCGGCCTTTGCCCCGAGGCTCCCGCGATGGAGGCTGAGCCATTCCGCATACACCTCCTCGACGGGGATGATCAGGTCGTACCCGTCAAATGTCGAGAGTGGAAGCGTTTCCAGACACACCTTGAAACAACGCGTCAGCGACCGGCAGCGGCGGATGACCGAAATGTCCTCCGCACAAGCCTCCACCTGGTGCCTGTCCTTCAGGGACCAGGCAACGGAAAGGACTTGCAGTCCGGCGCCGAACAGAAGTATCTTTGCCATCAGGCCTTATGAGTCAGTCGTTTCCAATAGATCTCCACCAGGAAGCAAAGCAGATACGCACTATGGACGGCGTACCATTTCAGCTCTTTCCACACCGTCGTGTTCCGGAGCATTTTCAGCCCGCCGAGGCCCATTTTCTGGAGGATTCCGCGGTCCAGTTCATACTCGCCCAGATACAGGCGGAAGGCGGCGCCCACGCCGACGAGGACGATGCCGTCGTCCAGATAAGGCAGCAGGCGGGCGGCCAGGAAATCCTGCTTCGGCGCCCGGAGGGAGGTCCAGACAAGGCGGGCGCCGGAGGCGTTGATCCGGTCCGCAATACCCTGAAGGTCATACTCTTCCAGCGGTGCAAAAGGCGGCGAATACACCCCCGCCACGCGGGTCCCGGCCGATGCCGCCTTCCCGCTCAGGGCCGTCAAAACCTCTCCCGTATCTCCGAGGAAGAACTGGGGGAAATCGGCCCTCAGCAGCTCCGTGAACAGGTCCAGTCCCACCACCCTTTCGACAGGGAGTCCCCAGGCCTTGCCGCACCAGACCAGGGGCGTGCCGTCCGGGACGTTCAGGAGCGAATGCTCCATCACGTCCAGATAGGCCGCATCCCGGTTCGCGGCGACGACCGTCCGCATGTTGGACACGCACACGTAGCCCGTCTCCCCGGCGGCGATGGCCTCAGAGATCCGGGAACATGCGTCCGGGACGGTGATATTGTGGATCGGGACTTTTCCGACCAAGAACGATCCTGGCATTGTGTTTTGAAAGAAATAACGTATTTTTGTGCCCATGGAAGCCAGAGACAGCCGCTACGACCTTGTCCGTTGCATTGCCATCGTCCTCATCGTCTTCATCCATTCGATGGGAATGCTGAACGGTGCGGCGCCTGTCGGCTGGTCCCCGCTCCGGGTGGAGTATGCGCTTCTCAAAAGCATCATATCCCCGGGCGTCCATCTTTTCTTTCTCCTGAGCGGTGCGCTCCTTCTGGGGAAAGAGGAGCCTCTATGGGGCTTTTACCGGAAACGCCTCAGAAGAGTCCTTGTTCCGTTCCTGATCTGGAGCGTCATCGTTTACATCCTCACGGGCCTGACCACCAAAGGGTTCGACTGGAGTTCGTGCCTGTCCGATTTCGGCCGGAGACTCGTGACGAACGGTATCCACGGGACCTATTGGTTCATCTATGTCATCCTGGGCCTTTACCTGATTACGCCCTTGCTCCGGTTGATCTGCCGTACGGAAACGGGATGCACCCTCCTTCTGGTGCTTACCATTCCCCTTCTGTACTTCCCCTACCTCAACTGCCTGACAGAGTATGTGGCCGGTTTCTGGCTTGTCCGGTTCCTTCGTCCCTCCAAGCCCGTCATCATTGTCACGTCCGTATTACTGGTCCTCGGATTCCTGGGGGATTTCTTCCAAAGGGTGCTTACGGAGAACAGCTTCCCCTTTGAAATACTCGTCGCAGCGTGTGTTTTCTACCTGATTGTCAAGTCTTCCTACAGGCCCCGGCTTTCTCCGGCCATCCGGATCCTGGGAGACTGCAGCCTCGGGATCTATCTGTCCCACTGCCTGTTCATATCGGCCTTCACGAAAGCGGCGGAGTGGATGTCCTTGCCAATCGCGGCAGGTCCTTTCTTTGTAGCCCTGAGTGTCCTCGCTGCGGAATGGCTCCTGATGAACCTGTTCAGGCTCCTGCGCCTGGACCGGATCCCAGTTTGCTGATAATCTTCTCGGTCAGCAGCTTGATCGCCAGATAATAGATGACGACATCCGCGACCAGCAGGATGTTCACGTTCACGTACATCGAGAAGAAGGCGTTCAGCAGGATCAGGGCCACGTCGGCGGCCAGGATGACCCACAGGGTCTTCCGGGGCGAGAATCCCAGTTGCAGCAGCTTGTGGTGGACATGGTTCATGTCCGGCTTGAACGGATTCCGGTGGTGCTTGATCCGGTAGATGACGAGCCGGACCACGTCCAGGAGCGGAATCATCAGGGAGCTGAACGCGATGGTGAAGTACTTGCAGTTTCTCGTGGGCCCGTTATGGCCGATGAAGGTCCCCAGGACCAGGATCAGGAAGCACAGGATCAGCCCCAGCGTGAGCGAGCCCGTATCCCCCATATACAGTTTGGTCTCTTTCTCCGGCTTGCCGAACACGTTGAACAGCCAGAAAGCGCTGACGACCCCCAGGGAGGTCATTGCGGTCATCGCATAGACGAATCGCCGTTCGAAGATGAAGATGGCGCAGAAACAGGCCAGGGACACGATGGCGAGCCCGGAGGCCAGCCCGTCGATACCGTCGATCAGGTTCAGGGCGTTCATCACGAACACAAGCATGACCAGGGTGAGGGGAATCCCGACCCAGTCCGGGATGGCGTGCAGGCCGAACAGGCCATATAAGTCCTTGATCCACAGGCCCGACAAGACCATTACCACCGCCGCCAGGAACTGGAAGATGAACTTGGTCTTGTAGCCGATGTCGCTCAGGTCGTCCGCCACGCCCACCACGTAAAGGATCATCGCCGCCCCCATCAGATAGGCCACCCGGACGAACAGGATATTCTCCATGAAGGTCTGGTGGACGATGTTGAACTGGTACAGGCTGCCGATTGTAAAGGCGATCACGACGACGATCGTAGGCAGGAACGACATCCCTCCCAGGCGGGGCACCGGAATCTGGTGGACCTTGCGGACATCGGGAAGGTCGAAGAGCCGGTTATGGTAAGCCACCTTCAGCAGAAGCTTGATCATCGCTGCGCCCAGCAGGAACGCGGCGATGAAATCCAGCCCGACGATCAGATAGGAAGTATCCATCAGGCAAAGAGGGCTTGCTCAACCAGGTAGCACAGGGTATGGCCGATGAGCGTCTGGCACTCCTGGATGCGCGGTGTCACCGTGGACGGTACGTGGATCACATAATCGTAATCGTCCATCGGACAAGGATTTGCACCCACGATAGCGACTGAGGTGATACCCTTGGCGCGGCAGGCGGGAAGGGCCTCCACGAGGTTCTTCGACTTTCCCGACGTGGAAATGCCGATGAACACGTCCCCGGGGCATCCCTGGGCCTCCACCTGACGGGCGAAAAGCCGTTCGAAGCCATAGTCGTTACCCACGGCCGTGATGATGGAGGTGTCGGTGGACAGGGACAGCGCGGCCAGGCCGGGACGGTCAAAACAGAACTTGTTCACCAGTTCGCCGGCCATGTGCTGCGCATCCGCCGCGCTCCCTCCGTTGCCGGCCCAAAGGGTCTTGTGGCCGGCTTTGTAGGCATCGACCATCAGGGAGGCGATATGGGCGATCTTTTCCATCAGGCTTTCGTCTTCCATCAGGGCCTGCTTCACCCGGATGGACTCGGCCATCTGAGCCTTGATAACTTCGGTAGATTTCATTATAACTTATTGATAATATGTTTCCAAACTAATTTGAAGGTGAGCCGCTGGTACTTCAGGGTCATGGCCGGATTGAGGTACACCCGGTCGAACCCCCGCTGCTTCATCTGGGAAGACAGGCTGAAATGTTCACAACGGCATTCCACCCTGGGATCCGCATTGTCCAGCGCCTGGTATCGAAGACCTTGAAGGCAAGGGTACCGATAGATAGCCAGGCCTCCGAAAGCCGAGAATACCCTGATCCAGGGATCGGTCGGCTTCAACTTCGCATAGCGGTACTGTGCGCTTGCGATGGACTCCTCCGTCTGGGGAATGTCTTCGCATCCGTATTCCACCAAGGCGTACGTGTCATGATAACGTCGGCTCAGTTTCGGGGACAGGGAGTATCCGAAAGAAGTGACGGCATCCCATTCGACCGGGGCCCTGAAACTGGACAGGATCCCGTCCAGGTCCAGCCGGACCACGTCCAGGTCCACGACTACCAGGAAATCCGGATTCCAGTCCTGAGACTCCACATACTCCAGATACTGGTTTCTCAACGCTACCATCTTTTCAATCCGCCACCGGCTGAAAAACGGGTTGCAGGAAACGTCCTCCGCCTTGGGAATCGTCCGCAATCCGATCCTGCGACAGCAGACATACACTTTCGGGTCCTGCTCCGCCCAATCCTTCAGGAAATGGTCCGTGCCATCCGTACTGTCGTTTTCGAAAACGACCACCCGGTAGTCCCGGAAACGCGAGCACAGGGAGCGGATGACCGGAACGTTCCGGACCAGTCCCCGCCGGGCATTCCGGACGATGGAGCAGATGACGACGGTTTTTTCCTTAAGATTCATAAAACATTCATAGTGAGCGTATTCCGTCGATAACCGCGTTCACGCGATCCACGAACCGGTAGGGATGGAGGTTCTCCCTCAGCGACAATCCGCGTCCGGTTTCCACCGTGTCCAGCAGGCGGGAGATACACGAGGTCATCTCCCCGGCATCGTCCGGATCGACGATATAGCCATTCTCCCCTACCCGGACCAGGTCGCAGGCCCCGGCTTTCCGGGAAACGACAACCTTCGCTCCGGCCATCAGCGCCTCTCCGACGACGGCGCCATAGGCTTCCTGGGTGCTCGGAAGGACGAGGATGTCAATCAGGTCATACCAGGCCAGCAGGTCGTCGCCGCTTCTCATCCCGGTAAAAACGGCGTCCGGAGCCAGGGATTCGAGGGCTTCCCTTTCCGGTCCGTCCCCGACGATGACAAGCTGCGCCCTTTCCTTCAGGGGCTCGAAAGCCCGGATGAGGGTGGGGATGTTCTTGAGTCCGACCAGGCGCCCGACGAATGCGACGATGGGTTTTTCCGTCGGCCGGATTTCCCGGGCCAGGGGCAGGACCCGTTCCAGTTCGGGGCGGATCCGCCTTTCGTCGTTCATGATGGGCATAAGCAGGTTTCCAATCCCATACCGGTCCCGATACCAGTTGCCGATGGACTTCCCGTGGACGATGATTCCGTCCAGGCGTCCGGGCAGCAGCCGCCGGGCCAGCCGGTGGAACCCGGTGAAATCATTCCCTTCGACCATGTCCAGGCTGTCGTCGCACATGGATACCACCTTGATTCCGAAGCGTTTACGGAGCAAAGCCATCTGCAGGGCAATTCCTGAGAACTCCGGTACGATCACATGGGCGGGTCGCTCCTGTTCCAACAAGGCGACCGGGTCCTTTAAGAATGCCTTCCCCAGGATGTACCGGACCGGCACATCCCCCTGCATATAGTAGCAGATGCGGTATCCGGCCTTGGAGAGACTGTTGGCCCAGTCTCTCCGGTATTCGGCAAAAACGTTCGTGATATACAGGTCAGCCATGGGCTTTCAGGGAATCTTTGATCTGGACGATCCTGTAAAACAGCGGATAGCTGGCATTCAGCAACCGGACCGTCATCCTGCCCTTCTTCAGGCCATGAAGCGGAAGCGGACGGGCCTGATCCAACCCCGTTATCTCGCGGGTCCATTTCGGAGAACGATGCTGTTGGATCGCATGGGAGGTGATGGACAGGATGATGCTCATCCGGATCTGCGTGCACAGCGCTTCGTCGGGAATCATTTCAGGCGCCCGGAACAAAGCCGCGGACAAGCGCTTGAAAAAGGCATCGTCATAGTTTCTGGAGGCACTTCCGGGCCGCTCAATGACGTGGTAGAACGGGATTTCCCCGAATCGGATCCTTCCTCCTCCGGCAACGGCCGCATTGAAGAACAGCGTATCCTCCGCCATGCTGATCCCTTCCGGGAAACGGAGTGACAGCCGCCGGATATAATCCCGTTTGAACAGGCATCCGCACGCCGATCCCCGCATATAACCCTCTTCCACGATATCCGTCTTGTCATAGTCCCGAACGGAACGGAAGCGTCCCCTCCAGGGATAATGCTCTCCACTGTCGGACAGGATCCGGAGAACCAGCAGGTCCGGTTCCGTCTCCCCTGCACAGGCGGCCGCCTCCGGAAGAGCATTCGGGAACAAGCGGTCGTCGGCATCGACAAAGGCGAAATAATCGCCCGTAGCGGCATCCATGCCGGCATTTCTTGCGGCGGAGACACCCTGGTTTTGTTGCTGAAGGACAATGACTTCCGGAAAAGCCTTCCGGACGACATCGGCCGTCCCGTCCGTGGAGCCGTCGTCCACGACGACGACCTCGTCGGCGCCGTTCACGACCGATTCCAGACAGGGAACGATCGTGTCCGCCGCGTTATAGGCCGGTATGATGACGCTTATTCGCATTCTTTTCCGTTGTTGCCCAGAAAAGAGGTCGGGTCGTCTTTCCGGACGAAAATCCTGGCCTTCCCGTCATAGACATTGTCCCGGATGATGTTGCCCGTGTTCGGCGCGGAAACCTTCGTCTCAGGGTGCCGGACGATGCTGAAACACTTCCTGAGGTCGATGCAGCGGCCATTCCGGATGCGCTCGATCCTATTGCCTTCGATGGTCACGTTCACCGCGCCGTCGTCGGCGAAGATGCCGTGGTTGCCGTGGGGGCCGTCGATGTCGTGGATATAATTGTTCCGGACCACCGTCCGCGTATTGTTGGTGGAGATATAGATGGCGCCCGCATCGACCAGGGAGCGCATCGGCCGTTTCCGGAATGCCTCCGACTGGCAGATTTCATTCTTTTCAACGATTCCGGAAGTCCCGTATTCGTCCTTCTCCGTATAGTTGATGCCCAGGCCCAGGGCGGAATGGGAGAAGTCCTCGATATAGTTCCCGACCACGTGATAATTGACTCCGCTGCAGCGGATCAGGGGCTGGTTCGTCATCATCCGGCCGTTTCCGATGAAACGGTTTCCGGCGATGACGGCGTTCCGGCTCACTTCGTTGATGTTCACGCAGCCGTTGTAGTTCCCGGTGAACAGGCAGTTCTCCAGCAGGAAACCGTCCGTCCGGTCCACCTTGATGCCGATGGAACGCAGGTGGCTGAAGCGGCAGTCCCGGATGGCCAGAGAATCGGCCTGGACCCCGTCCAGCCACACAAGGTATTGCCCGGTGGCATTGCCCAGGAAAGAGAGTCCTTTCATCTCAAACCCCGCCAGACGGGAATTGCTCAGTGAGAGGAACGTCGTTACCGTGCAGGCGTGCAGGCCTTCCCGTTCGGGCTTGTCGCAGAGGACATACCGCGGCAGGCACCGCCCGTAACGGAGTTCCGACAGGATGGGCGTCCCCGGATCCGCTTCTTTCCGGAAATACAGCCAGCCGTTCCTGATCCGGACCACGGGATAGAACGGTCCCACGAACCATTGGGAGATATGCAGCCACAGGTCTTTCGCCTCTTCTTCGGACAGGTCCGGTTCCTTGCAGCGGATCTTGTAGACGCCCTTATTGAAAAGGACGGGAACCGGCCAACTGCCGGCTTTCCGGACCGGTGTCCAGGTATCTTCCCCTTCCAGGGTATTCAGGTCGACATAATTGTATCCCAGGTCATAACCGCTTCCATGGTCCTTTGCCACCAGCGTACAGTTGTCGCCGGTGATGGCAATCCGGGTCCCCGGCAGCTCCAGCCAGCTCAGGTCCAGATGCCGCTCGCCATAGAAATAGACACCGGGTTCGATGCGGACTTCCACCAGTTCAGGCACTTCCTCAGCGTGCAGGACACTGTCCAGCCGGGCGGGAAGGGCGTCGAAGTCGGCCTGGGAACGGATGTTCAGCAGGACAAAGAGACAGAACAGGAAGAGGGTATGGATCATAATGAGCGTTCCGAGGACCGGTTAAGCCAGTATTGGGCTCCGTTCTTGTTCGAAATGGGTTCTTCGAACATGGGAGAACCGCTGGCGTAATAGAGATACAGGTAGCAGGAGAACCACAACAGGGTTTCTCCGAACGCGATGTAGGACAGCGTCAGTGCCCCGGTGAGCGTGTAGATGGCCGATAATCTGACCAGGAAGGACTTTCGGGAAGAAAGGCCCTTGATCGTCATGACAAGGACGGTGATGACGGGAATCACCCCGAACTGATGCCATAGCCCCACAAAGCCCACATCCGAATGGTCGATTCCACCTTCCTGCAGGATATGGATGATCGGATTCACATTGGCGGAAATGAAGCCCTCGCCCAGCAGGTATCGCAGGATGTCCCGGCGACGGGTCATATAGATCAGGGCTTTGATGCGGTTGTACTCCGGATTGTTGATCTGGTCCATCGTCTCCTTGTACAGGATTGCCCACTGGTCCGCCGTATACATCACCATGAACACGACGGCAATTATCACGACGGCGATCATGATCAGTTTCCGGGAGCTCATCTTCATGGTGAACAGGACGTAGGCGGAGACGAAGATGGTGGCGATCAGCGAAGTCCGGTTCTGGGCAATGAACAGGACGAGGAAAAGGAAGATTCCCCATCCGTAGTTCCTGATGGACCCTTGCCGCATCGCCTTGTGGAACGCGAAAATAAATGCCAGGAAGACGTGGCGGATGCCTGGAAGGGCGTGGAGATAATTCCCGCTTTCAACGAATTCCCGATTCTCCACCTCTGGAATCAGGTTCGGGGCGAAGAATGTGATGAAAAGGCACAGGACCAGGTACAAGACGGAAAAGGCGTACAAGGCCGTCCGCAATTCCTTTTCATTCGGACGGAGCGCGATCAGGATCGGGAAAGCGACCAGTTCGAAGAAATGTCGATATGTAAAGAAAGACTGGACGAAACTCTGTCCGTAATACAGCAGGGCAGGAATAAAAGACAGGACAACCCCGAACAGGAACCACCAGAAAGGGGTCAGCCAGGAACGGGACTCGCCGATCAGCGCCCTCCTGTTGAAGGTGAACATGAAGAACAGAGACAGCAGGTAGAAGGCGAACGGACCGTTGACCCCTACCAATCTCGTAATGGGAATAATGTCAAAGAAGTTCACGGAGCATATGAGGAGCAGGAAAACCCACACCTCGATATAGCTTCTTTTTCTACTGGGAACGCCCCAGACAGAACGACTCATTTGACGCTCAGGATCATCTGGAAGAGTACGGACAGGACACGAACCGAAAAGGCGCTGTATCCCCGGTATTTCCGGTAATAATAGGACATACTCTCCCACTGCAGCAAGTCTTGCCGGCGCGTGCTGAAATTCCGCCCGACCGTCTGTCCGTGATCGTGGAGTACCCGGACGGAAGGGCAGAACCAGCAGTACTTCCCGATAGCTGCCATCCTGTCGGAGAGAATGTTTTCTTCGGCATACAGGAAGGTTCCCTCATCGAACAGGCCAGCCTGGACCAGCGCGTCCGTATCGGCCAGCATGAATGCGCCGACCAGTTTATCGTGCCTTCCCTCGGCAGCCTGTTCCGCATAATCCAGGTCGAACAGCCTGCGCTTTGCCTTCCGGCTCAGGAAAGGCGTGGAAACATACATCCAGAAGTAACGCTTCCACATTCCCTGATAGGGCTCCGGCCCTTGCCGGCGGCCGTCGGGGCCGACCACTTCAGGTCCCACAATACCCACATCCGGATGTGTATCAAGGACTTCTGCCAGCGCCTCAACGACCCGTTCGGTAACGAAAACGACGTCATTGTTCGCCAGGAGGATGCGGTCCGGCCGTCCGTGTTCAAGCAGATACCGGATCCCGATATTGTTCCCTACGGCAAAGCCTTTGTTTTCCGCGGGCAGGACCACCGCTTCCGGAATCCGTTGCTGCAGGACCTCGGCTTCCTGGGCCGTTGCACCGTTGTCCACAACGACGATCCGGCAAGGAAGCGTGATCCGGCCCAGCTGGTCCCGTACGAAGCGGACGGTCAAGTCGTCCGAACGATAACTGACGACGACGACCCCGATCATTTTCCGGTAAGACGATGTTTCAACAAGCCCCACAAGGCTTTCCGGTTGGCCCAGCAATCCAGGCGGAGCCGGTTTTCGATATACAGTTTCCCTTGGTTGTTCCGATTGCGCCGATAGGCCTTCTCCAGCGGCTGCTCGAAAATATGCAGCAGCCAGGCCTCCAAACGGGCATAGGACTCCTCCAGGGAAGGGGCATCGGCCCGGAAGGCCGGTTCCCGCAGCATCTGCAGATACCGGTCGTCGTCCCGGTCCAAAGCCTCGATCAGTGGAAGCGCCTCTTCGAGCGAGGAATAGCCTGTCAGGTCCACGAAAGCGGAAGGATTGAAGGTCCTGGCCACCTCCGGATCGCCCCAATACAGGGGGACGGTACGCGCCGCGAACGCTTCGACCAGTTTCTCCGTCGTATAGCCGGGATGGGAACCGTTCTCGTAGCACAGGGAGAACTTATGCTTCCGGTCAAAGGCCAACTTGTCGGTGACCGGGCCTCCGACATTGTTCAGATATCTTCCTCCCGAATCCACCTTTTTGTAGCGATTCAGCTGACGATAGGCTTCGTTCCGGTCCGGATTGTTGGGGTTGCTGACCACGAAACTGCAGAATGCCGGTTTCTCTTTCGCCAGGTCCCACCCTTCCGGAATCTCATGCTTGTGCCAAGCCTCTTCAAGCAGTTCCCTCCGGTAGAACAGGTACAAGGGGAACCGGAGATAGCGGTCACCATAATCCATCCATTCGAATCCGATGGCATAGTCACAGGCATTGAAATCCGGAACCAGGTTTTCGCCGGTATGGAAGATCTTGATACAGCGGTCGGGAACGCTCCAGTGTGAATTCCCCATCACCGAGAAAAAGACATAGTCAGGATCGTCGCAGACCTCTACCTCATAATGCGCACGCAGGATCTTGAGGATGAGATAGTTCTCCATCGTCTGCGGGAAATCCTCCCAATAGTCCTTGAAAGCGATGCGGATCTTCTTCATCTTTTCCAACGTGTAAGGGGTTGTAACAAACCGAGTATGACGGGATTCCTGTCAATCCAGCAGGATACGACCAGGAAATAAACGCCCGCTATGGCAGCGCACACCGTCAGGCGCAACAGGGCGGAAAGGTTCCCGCACAAATGCTGGATAACCAGCAGGATGAGCAGCAGGGGCACATAAACCAAGAGGTCCTTCAGGAAAACCCTGCCGGGGAAACCGCTTCCCGACCGTCCAAAAACAGCGAAGAAAGCACCGCAGAGCACCGCACATTCGGAGCAGAGCCAAACGATGGCTGATCCTTCCGCCTGAAAGGTTTTCACCAGGACCAGGTTCAGCACCGTTCCCGTAACGGCACCCAGAACGGAGTTCCTGAGTACGCCCCGGTCCATTTTCCGGGGCATCATCACCTGGACGATGAGGATCTCTTCCAAACCGACTACGAGGACGAGTGGTGCAATGGTCTTCAACGGAAGGATGGCCCCTTCATAACCGGCCCCGGAGAGGACGCGGATGATGTCGGCAGCCGTCGCTTCTATCAGGAAAACCAACGGAATTCCGACCAGGAAGAAGACCTTGAGCGTATTGTTGATAAAGGCCTCGAATTCATCCGTCTTCCCTTCAGAAAGCACGGCGCTCATCCGCGGGAGCAACACCGTCGTACAGGCAGTCAGCAAGGCGGAGAAGATGGAAAGGACCTTCGTCGCCGACGTATAAAAGCCCACTTGTTCAGGGTCCTGCATGAATCCCAGGCAGATGACGTTGAAGGATGTATACATCGACGTCAGGATGAAATTCACGCCCAGTACGAAATAGGGTTTTGCGAAATCGCCCAGTCGGAGATCATGCAGGGAGAAACGGACGAACCGGCGGGAATAGACGGCATTGACCAAGGCATTCAAGACGACCGCGACTGTCAAAAGGAGGTAATAAATCCCGTAGTCCCCAGGCTCCTTTATAAAGAGGAAAACCGCTACCACATACAGGGACTTGATGAGGATGGAGCGGCTGGTAATGAATTTGAATTCCTCCAATCCCCGGAATAACCATTCCAGGAACAAGCTGTTAGCCAGCAATTTAGCCACGCCTACAAATAGCAGTTTCCTATATTCCGCCAATGAGGGGACGACGAAGATCGCTATGGTCAAGACCACGGCGGCCACGAAGGTCGTCAAGGCATTCAAGGTAAGCAGGCTGGAAAAAGTGCTGTTCCGCTTGTTCTGATCCGTTCCCGCCCCTGCTATCTCGCGAACCCCGAGGATGGATATACCCATCGTCGAGAATACCAGGAAATAATTGACAATATTGTCAACGAAATTGCAGATACCTATGTTCGTCACGCCCAAAACCCTGGACACGTAGGGATACGTGATCAGGGGGAAGATATAGTTCGCGACGGTAAGAAGCGCGCTGTAGAAGAAATTCTTTTTGAGGCTGGGCATTATCTCCCCTTGTACATTTCCTCGTAATACTTCTGGTAGTCACCGCTGGTGACGTTGTCCAGCCAGTCCTGGTTCTCGAGATACCATCTGATGGTCTTCTCAATGCCCTCTTCGAACTGGAGGGACGGTTCCCAGCCCAGTTCCTTCTGGAGCTTGCGGCTGTCGATGGCGTAGCGCAGGTCGTGGCCTGCACGGTCGGTGACGTAAGTGATGAGGTCGTCGTCGGCCCCTTCCGGACGGCCCAGAAGGCGGTCGGTGACGCGGATGAGCGTCTTCACGATGTCGATGTTCTTCCACTCGTTGAAACCGCCGATGTTGTAGGTCTCGGCCACGGTCCCCTCATGGAAGATGAGGTCGATGGCGCGGGCGTGGTCCTCCACGTACAGCCAGTCGCGGACGTTCTCGCCCTTCCCGTACACAGGCAGCGGCTTGCGGTGGCGGATGTTATTGACAAACAGAGGAATAAGCTTCTCGGGGAACTGGTACGGGCCGTAATTGTTCGAGCAGTTCGTGACGATGGTGGGCATTCCGTACGTGTCGTGGAAGGCCCGCACGAAGTGGTCGCTGGACGCCTTTGCGGCGCTATAAGGGCTGTGCGGCTGGTACTTCAGGTCCTCCGTGAAAAAGCTTTCGCCATAGGCCAGATGGTGCTTTCCGGACGAAGCCTTCGTCGTGAAAGGCGGTTCGATTCCCTCCGGATGCGTAAGCTCGAGCGCGCCGTACACCTCGTCGGTGGAGATGTGGTAGAAACGCTTGCCTTCATACTTCTCCGGCAGGCTCTCCCAGTACGCCTTCGCGGCCTGCAGCATGGACAGGGTGCCGATGACGTTGGTCTGCGCGAAGGTGAACGGATCCTTGATGGAACGGTCCACGTGGGATTCCGCCGCGAGGTGGATGATGCCGTCCACCCGGTTGTCGGTAATGACTTTCAGGACCGTGTCGAAGTCGCAGATATCGGCCTTTACGAAACTATAGTTGGGCTTGTCCTCGATGTCCTTGAGGTTCGCGAGGTTGCCAGCGTAGGTTAGCTTGTCCAGGTTGATGATCCGGTAGTCCGGATACTTGTTCACGAACAGCCGCACGACGTGGCTGCCGATGAATCCGGCCCCGCCGGTGATGAGGATGGTTCTAGTGCTCATATAGGAAAGGGTGATGTTTGTCTTTTTCGGAAAGGATGACCGATTCGGCGGGGATGCGCCAGTCGATGGCCAGGTCCGGGTCGTTCCAGGCGATGGCGCCTTCGGAGTCCGGGCAGTAGAAGTTGTCGCACTTGTACTGGAACACGACCTCTTCGGAGAGGACGCTGAACCCGTGGGCAAATCCGCGCGGGATGAACATCTGCCGGTGGTTCTCCCCCGACAGGACCTCCGCGTGGTGCTTCCCGTAGGTGGGCGATCCCGGCCGCAGGTCCACGGCTACGTCCAGCACGGCACCGCTCACCACGCGGACGAGCTTCGCCTGGGCGTGCTCTCCCTTCTGGAAGTGCAGCCCCCGCAAAACGCCGTAGCGCGACTTGCTCTCGTTGTCCTGTACGAACTGCACATCCCCAACTTTCTCCCGGAACTCCCGTTCGTTGAACGATTCAAAGAAGTAGCCCCGGTCGTCGCCGAACACCCGCGGTTCGATCACCATGAGGCCGTCAATCTCGGTTTGGATGATATTCATAGTCTGTCAATGCATTTTTTCAGGGATTCATACCAGTGCGGGACCGCCACGCCGAAGGTCTCCTTGACCTTGGTCTTGTCCAGCACGGAGAAGTGCGGACGGCGGACCTTGGAGGGGAACTCATCACTGTGGCAAGGCGCTATGTCACAAGTGTTTCCAGAAAGGTCGCGGATGGCGCAGGCGAAGTCGAACCAGGAGCATACCCCTTCGTCCGAGAAGTGGTAGATGCCTCCCTTGTCCATCATCCGCTCCGACACGACCTTGTACAGGAGCGCCGCCAGGTCGGCCGCGTAGGTGGGGGTCCCCACCTGGTCGAAGACCACCTTCAGCGCGGGCCGCTCGGCCGTAAGCTGGCGCATCGTCTTTACGAAGTTCTTCCCGTATGGGGAATAGAGCCAGGCCGTACGGAAGATCTGCCAGCTGCAGCCCGCCGCCTGAACGGCCTGTTCGCCCTGCAGTTTCGTGGCCCCGTACACGCCCGTAGGCTGCACCGGCCAATCCTCGCGGCAAGGGAGGGCGATGTCGCCCTGGAACACGTAGTCCGTGGAGATGTGGATGAGGTGCGCACCCCGTTCGGCCGCCACAGAGGCCAGGATACCCGGTGCCTGATGGTTCAGGAGGTCGGCCATGGCCACGTCGTCCTCGGCCTTGTCCACGTTGGTATAGGCCGCACAGTTGATGATGACATCCACTTCCTCCGACTCGCAGATGAGCCGCACGGCATCCCGGTTGGTGATGTCCAGGTACACGGTTTCCACTCCCGGAAGGGAGGTGACGTCGGTGAAGATGTAGCGGTCGGCGGAACCCCGGGAGATGTTCCGCATCTCGGTTCCCAGTTGGCCGTTGGCGCCCGTAACCAATATGTTCATAATGGGATATGTTTATATTCCTCCGCCCATTTTGCATGGACAGACCAGGAAGACCGGGTCCGGCCTCCAGTCCTGGAGCCCGGATCCCCGGCCTATATTTCCTCCGGCATGCCGCCCATCAGGCGGGCGAGCTGGCGGATGGTCTTCTTCTTCAGCTCGTGTTTCCCGTACTGGGTCTGGATGACCCGGTAGCGGTGGCAGTCTGACCCTGTCATCGAATACCAGCCCTTGTCCAGGATGTACTGCGCCCGCTTCCGCGCCCCTTCCCCGTAGAATCCGAGGATGGAAGGAAGGTTCAGCTGCAGGATGCAGCCCATCTCATGCAGGCGGCGATAGTCGGATTTCTCCATGTAGCGGTAGCGCTCCGGATGGGCGATGATTGCCCGGTAGCCGGTGGCGCGCATCTGCTCCAGGATCTCCCAGAAATTGATGGGCGGGGCGATGGCGGAGGTCTCCACCAGCACAGAGTCCTCTCCGTGGGTCAGGAGGTCCTTCTGGGCCAGCCGCTCTTCGAACAGGGTGTCTATCATGTATTCCGCGGCAAGGTGCAGCCGGATGCCGCCCGTATAGGCGGCCTTGAGCTCTTCGAACCGGGCGCGGATGCCCTCCGTGGTGTTCGGAACGTCCTCCATCACGTGGGGCGTGAGCCAAAGGTCCGTCACCCCCGCATTCGCCAGGAAGCGGAGAATGGAAAGCGAGTCTTCCTGCGTCTTGACGCCGTCGTCCAGCCCGTACAGGATGTGGCTGTGATTGTCGACGGCACCTTTCAGCAGTCCGCTTTCAAGGACGGAGCGGCGATGGAACCAGAAGAACATCAGGCTTTTGCGTTCGCGGAGGAATCTTCGTTCCCGTAACCGTAGCCATAGCCGTAACCGTAGCCGTAGCCATAACCATAGCCACGGTGGCCGGTGTAAGACTCGACGCCGTTCAGGATGAGGGCCATGCGGTTGTACTTGCCTTCAGCATACAGCTGCTCCACGGCAGGGAGGGCACGCTTGTCGAACAGGCCGGCACGGACGATAAAGGCCGTGATGTCGGCGTGCGGGGCGATGATGCTCGTATCGGCCACGAGGTCCACGGGCGGGCAGTCCAGGAACACGTAGTCGTAGTGCTTCTTGAGCGCAGCGACCAGCATGCCCAGACGCTCGGAGACCAGCAGTTCGGCCGGGTTCGGAGGAATGGAGCCTACGGGCATCATGTCCAGGTTCTCCTGGATGTTGACGATGTGCTCGAACGGATCGTCGTACTTTGCGTTCAGGTAGGAGGCGACGCCGGTGCCGTTCTTGCCCAGGGACTTGGAAAGGGTGGCCTTGCGCAGGTCCAGGTCCACGACCACGACCTTCTTGCCGCCCTTCAGGGACATGGACGCAGCCAGGTTCATCAGCGTGAAGGTCTTGCCGGCGTTCGGGTTGAAGGAGGTGATCATGATGGCCTGCGTCTCGGTTTCCTTGTGGATCATCAGGTCCAGGTTCGTACGGAGCACGCGGAAGGCCTCGTTGATGGAGTCGCGCTTGCCGTGCTCCACGAGGATCTTGTTGTTCTTGTGGTCGAACCGGTTCAGGCGGAAACGGTCCCAGTAGTTGGCCGATGCGCCCAGCTGCGGCAGTTCGGCGAGGAACGGCACGTTCAGGCGGCTCAGGTCGGAGCGGCCGCGGACGGTGGTGTCCAGCACCTTCATCACGTAGAAGACGGCGAACGGGATGCCGAAGCCCAGGATCAGGGCCACGAGCAGGATCATCATCTTGTTCGGGGCGATCGGGGCGGTACCGCCGGTCGCACGCTGGATCAGGCGGGTGTTGCCCACGGTCAGGAGGCCCTGGAGTTCGTTCTCCTCACGTTTCTGGAGCAGGAAGATGTACAGCTGCTCCTTCACCTTCTGCTGACGCTCGATGGAGAGGAGTTCCAGTTCCTGTCCGGAAGTGGAGGACAGACGGCCCAGGATGGCGTTCTCCTGCTGCTCGATCTTGCTCACCTGCAGCTGCAGGGTGGAGATGAGGTTGTCGATGGAACGGTTCACGGCCGACTTGTACATCTCCAGGCTCTTGTTCAGGTCCTGGACGTACGGGTTGTTCTCACTGGAAAGAGCCAGGGAACGGTCGCGCTCGAGGAGGGCCGTGTTGTAGTCGCGGATCTGGGACTCGATGTTCGCGCTGGACAGGCCGGAGTTCGCGGGCATCAGGTCGTTCGCATGCGCCGGGTCGTTGATGAACTGCTTGATCATCTTGGCGATCGCGAGCTGGTTGGAGGCCTCGAAGCCCTGGGCCGAATAGGCCGTAGACTGCTGCATATAGGCGTTTCCGACCTGCTGCACGTTCGTGATGTTGTGGCTCTGCTTGTAGTCTTTCAGGTCCTGTTCGATGCCGCCGAGTTCACGCTCGATGACGTTCAGACGGTCGTTGATGAACAGGGACGTATTGCGGACGGACTGGTTCTTGTTCTCCACCCATTCTTCGTTGTAGATGTCCAGGAGGGTACCCAGGACAACCTCGGCGCGGGACGGGAACACGTCCTTCTGCGACAGGACCACGACGGAAGACTGCTTGCTGGAGAGTCCGGCGGAGAGGCGCGCGCAGTAGGATTTGGCACGGCTGGCTGCATTGACCCAGGAGACCGTGATGTCGTTCTTCCACTTGGGATAGTTGGCGGTCGGGTAGATGACCATCCGGCCCACCGGGGTTTCCACGGTGTCCTGCAGGTGGCCGCTGACCTTGAAGCCCTTGAACTCCTCGGGGCCGACGAACAGGTCCTTGATGACGAAGGTGCTGTCCTTCTCCTTGCTGATGCTGAAGGAGAAACTGGACGCGGCGACCTCGTCGGGAAGTTGCATCTCGATCGGGCTGTTCTTGTACAACTCGCGGACGCGGAGGAACTGGTTGTCGATGTAGGAGGTCTCAAGTCCCAGGCGGGAGACGACCTTCTGCATGAGGTCCGGCGCGCTGAAGGCTTCGATCTCGTTGTCCACATTCGTACCGGTATACCGGCGGGCGGCCGTACCGGCGAAGGCGGTGAGGTCGCGCATCATGGAGTTCTGCGTGTCTTCATCCACGATGACTTTCTCGGTGCGGCTGTAGGTCTTCGGCGTCTTGTACAGGTAGAAGCCAGCGGCCAGCAGGGCGGCGAGGATGCAGGCTACATACCACCACTTGTTGTCCCAGACGAGGGCCCACAGGTCCGCGAGCTGGAGGGACTGTTCTTCTTCGTTCACCGGAGCGGTCGTGACCGGCACGTTGTTCTGGTTGTTTTCAGCCATATTTTCGACAGGAAATGAATTACTTGTTGCCACCCAGTTGGGTGAGGGCGATGATGAAGTTGATCGTTGTCATGGAAATGCTTGCGAGGGAGATCCAGAAGGATCCGCTCTTGAAGTAGTTCTCGTTGATTTCGCCCTGGCCGGCGCGGACCGTGGACGGAGTCACGTACACGACGTCGTTCTGCTGCAGGTAGTAGCCGGGCGAATTGAAGATTTCGGAATTCGTGAGGTCCAGGAGGTAGATCTGGCGCTTGCCGTTCTGCTCGCGGATCACCTGCACGTTGTCGCGGCGGCCGTAGATGGTGAGGTCCCGGGCCAGGGCGAGGGCCTGGAGGATGGTGATCTTGTCGCCGGTCACGTTATAGCTGCCGGGAGCGGCGACCTCACCCAGGACGGAAACCCGGAAATTGAGGAATTCGACGGTGACCGTGGCATCCTTGAGCAGTCCCTCGTCGGCGAGTTTCTCCCGGATCAGGTCCTGGAGCTCCCAACGGTTCAGGCCGGCGGCGTGCACGGGGCCGAGGGACGGAAAGTTGATGTTGCCGCCGTTGTCCACGACATAGCCCGTAATGTGCTGGCTGCCACCGCCGGACACCATTTCCGACCCGGTGTAGAAGTTGGAGACGGAGAGGTTGAACGGGACGGCCATCTTCGGATCACGGCTCGTCACGATGATGGAAAGCTGGTCCTGGGGCTGGATGATGATGCCCTGGTTCACTTTCATGCTCATCGTCGTGTTCTCGTTGATATCCTGCAAATAGTTGATTTTCTTGTAAGTTTCAGGATTGCAGGAAACAAGCCCCGAAAGGAGGGTGGCTGCACACAGGAATCGAAGTATCTTTTTCATATCAAACAATTGTCCGTTATAAACGTACAAAATTACGGTTTTTCCTTTAGGAAAGCAAATTATTGCCCGGAAAGTGCTATCTTTGCATAAGCATGGAACCGAAACGTCCGCCCATATTCCTGTACACCGACGGGGCCGCCAGCGGCAATCCCGGCCCGGGCGGCTACGGCGTGGTGCTCCGTTGCGCCGGCTACGAGAAGGTGATGTCGGAAGGGTTCCGCCTCACCACCAACAACCGGATGGAGCTCCTCGCCGTGATCAAGGGCCTGGAAGCCATCCGCTGGGAGAACGCCGAAGTCCACGTCTGGAGCGACTCCTCGTACGTGGTGAAGGCGGTGAACGAAGGCTGGCTGGAAACGTGGAAACGCACCGGCTTCGCCAAGAAGAAGAACGTGGACCTCTGGCTCCGTTTCGATGCGGCATACCGCCGCCACCGGGTATCCTTCAACTGGCTCAAGGGCCATGCCGGCCACCCCGAGAACGAGCGTTGCGACCAGCTCGCTGTAGCTGCCTACCAAGGGGAGAACCTGCAGGAAGACACCGGTTATCTCGCTGAAAATCAGAATACGATCATATGAGCAAACCCAAACTCGTCGTGGGCGTCACCCAGGGTGACAGCAACGGCATCGGATATGAAGTCATCATCAAGGCGCTCGCGGATTCCCGCATCCTGGAGTCCTTCACCCCCGTGGTGTACGGATCGTCCAAGATCTTCGGATTCTACCGCAAGCAGATCCACGATATCGACCAGATGGAAACCTACGTGATCCACTCGGCGAAGGACGTGCACCTGAAGCGCATCAACATCGTCAACTGCCTCCCGGACAACTTCTACGCGGAGCCCGGCCAGTCCACTCCGGATTCGGCGAAGGCCGCGATGATGTCGCTGGAAGCCGCCGTGAAGGACCTGAAGGACGGGTATATCGACGTTCTCGTGACCGGCCCCATCAACAAGCGGGCGATGACGGCCGAAGGCTTCGGCTACACCGGTCATACGGAATACCTGCAGGACGCTTTCCAGTCCGAAGAAATCGCGATGATCATGGTGTCCGAGCAGCTGAAGGTGGCCGTCGTCACGGGCCACATCCCGCTCAAGGACGTCCCCGGGGCCATCACGAAGGAGCGCATCCTTTCCAAGCTGCGGCTGATGAACCGCTCGCTGGAGCGCGACTTCGGCATCGACAGCCCGAAGATCGCCGTGCTGGGCCTGAACCCGCACTGCGGCGACGGCGGACTGCTGGGCGACGAGGAGAAGGACATCATCCTACCCGCCGTACAGGAGGCGCAGTCGGAAGGCATCCTCGCCTTCGGTCCCTACTCCCCCGACGGATTCTTCGGCCTTGGGAACTACGGCCGGTTCGACGCCACCCTGGCCATGTACCACGACCAGGGGCTGGGCCCGTTCAAGGCCCTGGCGTTCACGGACGGCGTGAACTTTACGGCGGGCCTTCCCGTCGTGCGCACTTCGCCGGACCACGGCACGGCCTACGACATGTCCGGCCGGGACCAGGCCGACCCGCGCTCGATGATGCACGCCATCTACACGGCGATCGACATCTTCAATCACCGGTTGGAGTACGACGAGCTGCACAGGGGCTGATCAGTCGGGCCGGACGATCCGGCAGGTCCGTTCGCAATACTGCGCGATCTTTTCGCGGTGGGTAATGAAGATCATCGTCTTGCCCGCCGCTTTTTTCGTGAGGTTCTCCATGAGCATCGCCTCGGTCTCGGGGTCCAGGGACGAGCTGAACTCGTCCAGGAGCAGGATGCTGCCCGGGCGCAGGAGACCGCGGGCGATGGCGATGCGCTGGGCCTGGCCTTCGCTCAGGCCTGCGCCGCCTTCGCCGCAGCGGGTGTCCAGCCCGTCGTGCAGGCCGAACACGAAGCCGGCGACCGCCGTTTCCAGCGCGTCATGCATCTGCGCCTCCGTAGCTTCGGGGTTCCCCATCAGGAGATTTTCGCGGACCGTTCCGCTGAACAGGGTGTTGCCCTGGGGGACATAGACCAGGTTGCAGCGCGTGGCCGGAGAGGCCTCCACCGACCGTTTTCCATCATATAAAGTAACACTTCCGGAAACCGGCTTCAACAACGCCAGCATCAGGCGGATGAGTGTGCTCTTTCCGGCACCCGTTTCCCCCACGATGGCGGTGCGCGAAAGCGGCGGGAAATCGAAGGTGAGATCCTTCAGGACCAGACGTTTTCCGTCGGGATACCGATAGTTCAGGCCCTCCACCTTCACCCCGGCAGTACCCTCCAGTTTCACGGGTTCGCCGGCGTCGGCCTTGGGCGCGTCTTCCAGCTCCATCAGGCGGTCGATGGAGGCGGTCGCATAGATGAAGGAAGGGACCTGGCGCGTGAGGTTCACGACGGGCCGCTGGATCTGTCCCACCAGCTGGAGGAAGGCGGTCATTACACCGAAGGAAATGGAGCCCTTGGAGATGCCGTATACACCCCAGAGGAAGGCGGCGATGTAACCGAACGAAAAAGCTGCGCTCACCATCGTACGGGCGAAGATGTTGAACCGGGTACGCTCCACGATCTGGCCGTATTCCCGGTCCTGGAGGTCGTCCAGACGGCCTTCCATCCGGCCTTCGTTCTCCATGGACTGGATGACCATCCGGTGCTGGAGACTCTCCTGGAGATGGCTCTGCACCTGGCTTTCGGTTTCGCGGATCCCCCGGGTCATCTCCCGCATCCGGTGGAAGAAAACCTTGCTGAAGGCCACGAAGGCGGGTGTGATGACGACCAGCAGGAGCGCCAGCCTCCATTCCATCGTACACAGGAAGATGACGGCGGCGATCAGCTGGATGATGGTCGTAAAGAACTGCGGGAAGTCGGAGCAGATGACGCCGGTCACCGTGGAAACGTCGGTTTCCAGACGGTTGATGGTGTCGCCGGTGTGGCGTCGTTCCTTGCCCAGCCATTCGGACTGGAGGAGGTCGGAATAGAGACCCTTGCGGATGAGGAAGTTCATCCGGGAGTTGGTGAGGTTCTCCAGCCGGACGTTGACGGCCGACACGGCGAGACGGGCGACGATGAGGACTAGGACGATGCCGGTGTAGGTGACAAGGCTGCCCGTCGCGGCCCCCGTGGCGATGTCCACGAGGCGCTTGCAGATGAAAATGAACAGCAGGTTCAAACCCACGTTCAGCGTCCCCAGCAGGACGTTCAGAAGCACCGCCCCCCGCGCTCCTACGGAGTGCGTCCAGAGCCAGCGAAGATATTTAAGGATTCCTTTCATTCTCCGTTCGCAAGTCGTTGAAGTCCATAACCAAAGGCTCCCAGGAAAAACCGGATGGATTCCTTGGGGAACACCCGGAAATGCCGCAGCCGGTCGGCCACGGTCAGGCGGAAGAAGGAGTGCACTTTCCGGATGAGCCACGGCTCATTCCTGCGGGTGCGCTCCGTATTCTTCCCGAAGTTCCCGCAGCGGAGCAGATAGCTCCAGATGCGGGCGTTCTTCCGGCTGTCCGGTGCGGCGGCGAGGGGCAGTTTCTCCGCCGGGCAGCCCAGGTATTCCTGCGCGAATCCGGTGAAGACTTTCCACACATTCAGGAGCCCCAGGTCATGCAAGGTGGTTTCCAGGATCACCGGATGGATGTCCCGCTTGTGCACCGACGTGAAGGTCATCCAGTCCACCAGTTGCCTGAGCCCCACCCCGCCGGACCAGTAGTGGTTCAGGAAGTGGACGAACACGTACACGGCGTTGAAACCGGCTTCGGGGACGGGTATCCCGGCTCCGCCGATGGATACGGTCGGAAGCAGCCTGCCGTCGAACTGTTCCTTCAGCAATGCGGCCAGTTTGCGGTCCAGTTTCCGGGACATCAGCGTGCCGATGGTTCCGTGAAGCTCGACCTCCTTGCTCCCGAACATCATCCCCTGGTGGAGGATCTCCGGATGCTCGTCCAGGACCTTCGTGGCCTTGGGGAAGAGGACGGCCTTCGCCGCCTCATAGGACGACGGAGGGAGCAGCAGGTCGATGTCGCCGGGCTGCCGCCGGAGCGGGTCCGGGTAATCCTGGGCCAGGGCCTGGCCTTTGACCAGAATGGCGGGAATCCCCTCCAAGAGGCCGAACAGCTTGGGAATGAACGCATCCAGCGTCATGTTCCGCTGCGCCGTGACCATCATGTCACCCAGGAACGGGTCCATCCGCTCGGGTTCGGCGGGAAGGCATTCCTTGGGAAGGCGGTTGATGCCGTCGGTCACGAGCGGGACGACGGTCTGCTCGAAGGAAAGGCGGTAGAGCCCCTCCCAGTCGGTGTCTCCTGCAAAAAGGGAACTGTCCGGGACTTCGTTCCAAAGCCCGGACCGCAGGAGCGAAAAGAACGGTTCCGCTACTCGACTATGCCGATCTCCTTCCATTGCTCGCACAGGGCGGCGGCGTCCTTCAGGGCCGTTTCCCGGTCCACGTCGTACTCCTCCAGGAGCAGGTCGGCCAGGGTCTCGGCGGTGAAATCCTTCCCTTCCACGGCCTTGTACAGGTAGGCCGCGGTGTCGTTCAGGCTTACGAGCTTGGAGAAGTTCACGTTGGCCGTTCCCTCTCCGGAGATGACATTCTGCCCGCAGATGGTCCTGAGGACGAATCCTTCCTTGATTTTCATATCGTTGCGCTTTCTTTGATCCAACTTCGGTTCCACGGGAGGTGCCTGTAGGCGAAAAGCAGGTACCGCCGCACGGGGCGGATCCGCTGCCAAAAGCGTACCTTCCGGATTTCCCGGGGGCTGTACGGGTCCACAGGGCGTTTCCCGCCGCGGAGGATCTCCACCGCCTTGGCGAGGATCTGGTTCCTGCGGACGTGTTCGTGGTTCTTCGGAACGCCGTCGCCCATGATATCCACCGCGTCGCCATCGACGGACAGGATGCGGTGCATCACGTACCGGCCGCCTTCCGCGGGGCCCATGTGGAAAAGGACGATGTCGTCCCGCTTCAGGTCCGCTCCGGCCTTCTCCAGGACCACGAGGTCCTTGCCGCCGCGGATGAAGGGGAGCATGCTGTAACCCTTGACCGGAATCGTCACCCGGCGGCCCTGTTCCAGCACCTGCAGCACGTCGGCGAAGAACGTGTCGTTGTCTACCACCATCTTTTCCATATAGGGTACAAAGATAGCAAAAGATTTATTATTTTTGCGAGTATGAAGCCGGTGATGGAAACGGATATCCAGTACCTGCCGGGCGTGGGACCGCGCCGGGCGGCGTTGCTGCGCAACGAGCTGGAAGTGGCGACGATAGGCGACCTCGTGCGCCTGTATCCCTTCCGTTACATCGACCGGAGTACCGTCCAGCGGATCGCCGACCTCCATCCCGACCAGGCCTACGTGCAGGTGGTGGGAACCGTACAGAAGGCGCGCCTGTTCGCCAAAAACGGCGCCGAACTGCCCCCGGACAAGGTCAAGTACAACCTCGCGAACCGCCTGAGCGTCATCATCGCCGACGATTCCGGCGAAATGGAAGTCGTCTTCTTCAAGGGCATCAAATGGATGCATCCCCGGCTGGCTCCGGGAAGCACCTTCCTCTTCTTCGGCAAGCCTACCGCCTTCAACGGGCGCATCAACATGGTCCATCCCGAGTTCGACGCGCCGGAAGCGGCCGCGGCCGGGGTGCTCACGGGCATCTACCCGTCCACGGAGAAGCTCAAGTCCGGCGGCATCACCGGAAAAGTGATGGTGAAGCTGGTCTCGTCGGCCCTGGAGATGGTCCTGCCCAAGCTGGAGGAAACCCTGCCGGAGTATATCCTTCGGGAAAAAGGTCTGGTGCCGCTGAGTTTCGCCTATCGGCAGATCCACTTCCCTACCGACCAGAACGCGCTGGCCAAGGCCACCTACCGCCTGAAATTCGAGGAGCTGTTCTTCCTGCAGCTCTCGCTGCTCAAGCAGAAATACGTCCGCAGCCGCAACGCCGTGGGCCTCGCGATGCCGCGCGTGGGCGATGCGTTCAACCGCTGCTACAAGGCGCTTCCCTACGACCTGACGAACGCCCAGAAACGCGTGATCAAGGAGATCCGCGACGACCTCAAAGGCGGCCACCAGATGAACCGGCTGCTGCAGGGAGACGTGGGCAGCGGAAAGACCATGGTGGCCGTGCTTTCATCACTCATCGCGGTCGGAAATGGCTATCAGGCCTGCCTGATGGCGCCTACGGAAGTGCTTGCGCATCAGCATTTTGCCAATGTTTCCAAGTATCTGGCACCCACAGGCGTGAAGGCCGCCCTCCTCACCGGCTCCACCGGTGCGGCGGCCCGGCGCGAGATCCACGCCGGCCTGAAGGACGGTTCCATCGGCATCCTCATCGGCACGCATGCCCTCATCGAGGACACGGTCGTATTCAAGTCGCTGGGGCTTGCGGTGGTGGACGAGCAGCACCGCTTCGGCGTGGACCAGCGGGCGAAGCTGTGGGCCAAGGGAGCCGGCGGGGTCGCCCCGCACGTGCTCGTAATGACGGCCACCCCCATCCCGCGCACCCTTGCCATGACGCTGTACGGCGACCTGGACGTTTCCGTCATCGACGAGATGCCTCCGGGCCGGAAGCCCGTCCAGACGCTCTGCGTGGGCGAAAACAAGCGTCACGCGATGTACAACTTCATCGCTGACGAAATCGCCAAGGGGCGCCAGGCATTCATCGTGTATCCGCTCATCTTCGAGAGCGAGAAGGTGGACTACAGGAACCTGGAACTGGGTTACGAGGAGGTCATCAAGCGTTTCCCGGAGCCGCAGTACCACGTGGCCATCCTCCACGGCCAGCAGACCGCCGAGCAGAAGGCCTTCCATATGGACGCGTTCGTGGCCGGCCGGGCCAACATCCTCGTGTCCACCACCGTCATCGAAGTGGGCGTGGACGTGCCCAATGCTTCCGTCATGGTCATCGAGAGCGCCGAACGTTTCGGCCTGAGCCAGTTACACCAGCTTCGCGGCCGGGTGGGCCGGGGCGCCGAACGGTCTTACTGCATCCTCATGAAGGGGTATAAGGTATCCAAGGAGTCCCAGAAACGCCTGGACCTGATGTGCGCTACCGAGAATGGTTTCGAGATCGCGGAGGAAGACATGAAGATGCGCGGCCCGGGCGACCTGGAAGGCACCCAGCAGAGCGGCCTGCCCATCTCCCTGAACATCGCCTCCCTCGCCCGGGACGGTCTCATCCTCTCCGACGCCCGCACCTATGCGGCGCATATCCTGGAGCAGGATCCCACATTGGAAAAGCCCGGCAACGCGGTTCTCGCGGCCGAGCTTCGAAAAGACAGGTATGTCCGGAAGGACTATTCCCAGATCTCCTAAGGGAGCATCCAGCGGTTCAGCCAGTTGAAATAGGTCCGGTGCCAGTACAGGGCGTTCTGGGGCTTGAGGATCCAGTGGTTCTCGCCCGGGAACACGACCAGTTTGGACGGGACGCCCATCATCTGGGCGGCGTTGAAGGCCGCCATTCCTTCGTCGTACGGGACCCGGAAGTCGCTGCCGCCGTGCATGCAGAGGATCGGGGTATGCCAGTTCTGGACGAGCTTGTGCGGAGAGTTGGCGTAGTGGCGTACGGCTTTCGGGGCGTTGGACCACGGCGAGCCAGCCTGCTGGAGGCCGCCGAAGGTGATGCCGTCGCCGGCCGCACCCAGCTTGCCTTCCTCATAGGCGTACTCGTGCGGAATACCGCCGTTGTCCCAGTTCGGGAACCACATTTCCTCGGTGGTCATGTACATGTGCTCCTCATTGAAAATGCCCGCATGGGATATGAAGCAGTCATACAGGTCACCGTGGATACCAGCCAGATAATAAACACTATAGCCTCCATACGAAGCGCCACAGGCAGCCAGCTTGTCCACGAAGGGTTCGTCCTTGATCATCCTGCCGGCGGCCAGGTAGTCCTGCATGTTCAGGCCAATGTAGTCGCCGGAGATCTGCTCGCACCAGGGCTGGCCGAAAGCGGTCGTGCCGTGGCGGTTCGGAAGGACGACGACGAAACCCTGATGGGCCATCAGGCAGTAGTTCCAGCGGTAGGACCAGCCCTGGGAGAGCGTGCCCTGCGGGCCGCCCAGGCAGATCTCGATGGCCGGGTACTGCTTGGTACGGTCGAACTGCGGCGGATAGAGGACCCAGGTGAGCATCTCGCCGCCGTCGGCGGTCGGAACCATCCGGGCTTCGGTCTCGTGCTTGTCCAGCTGGTCCAGCAGGTGGGCGTTCTCGAAGGTAAGCTGCTCGATGGAATTATCCTTTACAGCCACGAGTTCGGTCGGGAAATCCATGGAGCTGTAGGTGGTCAGGAGCGTACCGTCCTGAAGGACGGCGAACGGAGTGCCAAAGTCGAACCAGAGGGTGGGGGCAGTGCGGCGGAAGAAGGCGGTTTCAGGATCGCAGATAACGTTGAAAATGCCCTGAAGTCCTTCTACTAAAGAATTGAAATACAGCGATTTGCTATCTTCCGCCCAAAGGGGTGCATCTGCATTGTAAGCGAAATCGGCCGTCAGGTCCAGGATGTTTTCAACCTTGGGATTGGAGGTCTGACCCTCCCCTTCCGGCTCATAGACCACGTCGGCCACCATCAGGCGTACCTTGTCGGCCTCATAGCCGTCCCGCGCCATGGACAGCCAGGCGATCTTGGTGCCGTCGGGGCTCCAGACGGGAACGGTGTCGTAGCCGCCGCCCATCGCGATGACCGTGGTTTCGCCCGTGAGGGGGCAGTAGATATAGATTTCGGTATCGGTGGAGAAGGCGTATTCCTTCCCCGTCTTCTTCTTGCAGGAATAGGCGATGTAGCGGCCGTCCGGGCTCCAGCAGAGGTTCTCGATGCCGCCGAACGGGCCGTTCGGGAGCTGGTATTTCACGTCGGGGCCACCCAGGATGTCCAGGCCTTCCTTGATCACGCCGTTGGAGAGCGGAGCGATGAAGGTGTGGTCGATTTCCTCCACCCAATGGTCCCAGTGGCGGTACATCAGGTCCTCGGTCGCATAAGCCTCGGCCTTGGACAGGAGCGGGTCGGTGTCGACGGGACGCTCCACGGCGCTGTGGACCGAGCTCACGAACATCAGCTGGCTGCCGTCCGGAGAGAGGGTGAATTCACCGATCCCCTTCTCTACGTCCGTCACCTGGACGCGCTTGCCCAGTTTCCCGTTCTTGTAGGCGGCCTTCCAGACCTGCCCGCCCTGAAGGAAATAGACAGCGTCTCCTTCCGGCGCCCAGCGGGCATTGGAGATGCTCTTGCCGTCCATCGTGAGCTGGGTTTTCTCACCGCCCTCGACGGGGATGGTGAAGAGGTTGCGGACGCTGCGATTCTCCGCGATGTCGGTGTAGCTCACGCCGTAAAGGATGGTCTTTCCGTCGGGAGAAAGCTGGGGGTCGGAGAGGCGTCCGAGGGAGAGCAGGAGCTCCGGAGACATCCTGCCGTCTTCGACCTTCAGGTCGGCCGGACCGATGTAGCCTTGCTGGGGTTTCATGTCTTCATTTTTGCACGCAAGGACGGAAAAAACCGCCAATGCGAGGGTTAACATTTTTGTTTTCATATTCAACATATTTGTTTTATTATCTTATTCATAGAGTAATAGAGCTTTCCTCAATTCTTCGGCCACTTTTTCCCTCAAAGAGGCGGGTTCCAGCACTTCCAAGCGGTTCCCATGACGGCACAGCTCCATCACGAGGTCCGGATTGGGGATCAGGCGCATCGCGAAAAGGCTCTTTCCGTCGGCATCCTTCCCCAGGAAAACCTGGCTTGGATGGATGGGCAGATCCTTCAGGTAGGCGGCTTCCCTTTCGGTCGTTCGGAACCTGACGAGCACCGGCGGTTCGTCCTCCGGCGGGTAGATTCCGTAGCTGGATTCGAAGAGCGCATCGACCGAAAAGCCTTTCGGCATCCGGAACTTTTCGCCGGTAGGCTCCAGGGACAGGATGCGGTCCATCGCATACACGCGGATGGCCGCCGCCTCCTCGCTGAAAGCGACCACGTACCAGCGCTTGGCGAACTCCTTCACCGCGTATGGCCGGATGTGCCGGACCTCCTCCCCTTCGCTCAGGTATTTCCGGTAGCGGAGTTCCATCTTCCCGTCGTCCAGCATGGCCTGCATCACGGCGACGAGCCACCGGTGTCCCGACGGGATGTCTTCCACGGACACCCGGCCCGACAGGCGTTCCTTTCCCAGGGAGAGGAGATTATTGACCGTGAAGGTATTGACCAGCCACTCAACGGATTGGCGCTTGTCCACCGCGCTCTCGCCCGCGTCTATATAATAACGGTTGGTGCTGCGGTTGCAGGCGATGTCGATGCCGAATACTTCGGCGACGGCTTCCCGGTGGTTGTTGAACGACCTCCTGGGATACTCCGACCCACCGTACCGGTTCGTCCACTTCCGGGAGATTTCCTCCAGCGAAAGCCCGCCCGGACCGGCGTCAATGAGGCTTTGCACCAGCCAGATATATTTGTCGATGAGTTCGGAGACCATCAGGAATGTGCCAAGCTTTGGCAAATGTAACCATTTTCCCCCTATTCCGCAAGGCTCGGACAGCCTGTTAAGTTTTTTAAAATTTTCTTTTTTATTGTAAAATAATTTATTATGTTTGTAAGCGGTTATAGTTAGTCAGTGTTTCCTATGGACAAATTCACCCAGAACTACATCGACGGGTTCATGGCGAACGTCATCGCGCGCAACCCGGGTGAGAGCGAGTTCCACCAGGCCGTGCGCGAGGTGGTCGAAAGCGTCGCTCCCTACATCACCGCCTACCCCCATCTGCTGGACCTCAAGATCATGGAACGCATGGTCGAGCCCGAAAGGGTCATCATGTTCCGTGTCCCGTGGACCGACGACCGGGGGCAGATCCAGATCAACCGTGGCTACCGCGTGCAAATGAACAGCGCCATCGGCCCTTACAAGGGCGGTATCCGTTTCCATCCAAGCGTGAATCTATCCATCATGAAGTTCCTTGCTTTCGAGCAGACCTTCAAGAACAGCCTCACCACCCTTCCGATGGGCGGTGGCAAGGGTGGTTCCGACTTCAATCCGAGGGGCCGGTCCGATGCGGAGGTGATGCGCTTCTGCCAGAGCTTCATGACCGAACTCCAGCGCCACATCGGCCAGGACACCGACGTCCCTGCGGGCGACATCGGCGTGGGCGGCCGTGAGATCGGCTACCTGTTCGGCCAGTACAAGCGGCTTCGCGACGAATTCTCCGGCACCCTTACCGGAAAAGGCCTCGGCTGGGGCGGTTCCCGCCTGCGTCCGGAGGCGACGGGCTATGGCCTGTGCTACTTCGCCGAGAAGATGCTCGCCACCCGCGGAGAGTCTTTCCAGGGGAAGACCGTCCTCATCTCCGGTTCCGGAAACGTAGCCCAGTACGCTGCCCAGAAGGCGATGCGTCTGGGCGCCAAGGTGGTCACCCTTTCGGACTCCGACGGCTTCATTCACGATCCTGAAGGATTGGATGAGGAGAAGCTTGCTTTCGTATTTGAACTCAAGAACTTCCGTCGTGGCCGAATCAAGGAGTATGTGGAGCAGTACCCGCAATCTTCCTACTATCCGGGCGAGCGTCCCTGGCGCATCCCCTGCGATATCGCCCTCCCCTGCGCCACGCAGAACGAGATCGAGAAGGCCGACGCCGAGAACCTCGTCGCCGGCGGCTGCTTCTGCGTAGCGGAAGGCGCCAACATGCCTTCCACCCCGGAAGCCATCCGCATCTTCCAGTCGAACGGTCTCCTCTACGCCCCCGGCAAGGCATCCAATGCGGGCGGCGTAGCCACCTCCGGTCTGGAGATGACGCAGAACTCCATCCGCCAGAAATGGACGGCCGAGGAAGTGGACGCCGCCCTCCAGCGCATCATGGCCGATATCCACGCCGCCTGCCTCAAGTACGGCACCGAAGAAAACGGCTACATCAACTACGTCAAGGGCGCCAACATCGCCGGCTTCATCAAAGTCGCCAACGCGATGGTGGACCAGGGCCTGGTGTAGGGCAGCATCGATTGGAATTCCCGGCTATTGACCGGAATCCTTCCAGAGTTTTTCCCGTAGGTTCATTCGTTGGACCTACGGGAAAATTTATGTACGTATTTCTTTCCCGTAGGTCCAATTGATGGCCCCATGGGTGAACCACGGCATATCTTATCTGCAAAAAAGGAAATAAAACGCTTGCCGTTCCCCAACAAAAACAATACTTTTGTAGAAGCGGAAGCAATCGCTTCCGGAACAGATTAAAGTGTGTGAGATTTGAGCGTCCCGGATCAATGGTGAAAGCGAATACTACCCCTTCTAAAGGCTATTATCTGGTCACGACGGAGCATTTGAAGAAAGGGCTCTGGTTCAGGGACAACGAGGACTACAGGGTTGGGATGAACTATGTAGCCATCGCATCCTTCGTTTGTGGAGTGATGATCCTGGCCTTCGTGCTGATGTCTAATCATGTCCATTTCGTACTCTACTGTACCGAGGAGGAAGCACGGAACTTTATCAACGAGTTCAAGGCCGACTGCTCTCGATTCGTGGCCTTGAAGTACGGAGTCAGGGATTTGCTGAGACGGAACCGGGTGGACATCCAAAGAATCTCCCCGGATGACGAATCGTTCGAAAGGGCCGTCGCCTATACGCAGATGAATCCTCCGGCCGCCAACATCTGTCTGACCCCGGCCGACTATCCGTGGGGAACAGGCGGAACGTTCTTCAAAGTACGTACTGAGAAAGGAATGCGACTGGGTGAAATGTCCCGGCATGCCATCTATAAGCTATTGCACACCAAACGTGCCCTCCCGGCCCATTGGATTGTCGGGGAAGATGGGTATATCCTCCCCGAATCCTATGTGCCAGTCAACCTGGTGGAGTCCATCTTCCGAAAGCCAAAGCGGATGAACTATTTCCTTCAGAATTCATCCAAAGCCAAGCGGAAAAGCGAGTTTCAAGGAAACGATCTCCCCTCCTTCCGGGACCAGGTTCTCTATGCAGCAATACCGGACCTCTGCCGTTCATTCTTCGGCAAGAGTGAGGTTTCTACACTGGATGATAATCAGCGGCAGGAACTGGTCCGGCAGCTCCGCCGACGCTTCAGTGCCGACATTCACCAAATCGCCCGGGTTACCTCTTTGAAAATGGAGGAGGTTGCCCGATATCTGGATGCTCCATAGCAACGCCTATATACCTTTACGATTCTTCTTTGCCCGTAGGTCCATTCGTGGGACCATCAGGCTAAAAAATGGGGTTAAAAACAGCCTGTAGGTCCCACGAATTGACCTACAGGCAACGTTAATAAGACTTTCGGTAAAACCTCTGCTACCAGCCCAGGACGGCCTTCCGGGAGGAGTAGGGCTCGGCTTCGGAGGCGGAGAGGACCTTACCGGAGGCGTTGTGGCCGGAGACGGCCTTGCCAGACGGGTCCTTGGAGCCATATTCCCGCCAGCCGGAGGTGGCGGTGGGAGCCGAAGGGTTGGGGGCCGGTGAGGTGTACCAGCCGGTAGAGGCAATCACAGGTCCCATCGTGCAGCCGACGAACACGACATTGTCGTAATAGTCCGTGGAGCCGCCGGAACGGGCGAGGTACATCTTGCCGTCCGCTACGCCTTCGGAAGCGGTGAGCTTGCAGTTCAGGAACACAAAACCCTTGTTGGAGGCAGACGGGATCCGGGCCTGGACGATGTAGCCGCCGGCGCGGGAGCGGATCTCGCAGTCCTCGAACAGGCAGGCTTCGGGATAGCCCCAGATATAGTCCACGTGTCCGGCAATCAGGCTGTTGTGCACCCAGACCTTCCCCTTGGTCAGGAACGTGTCCTGCCAGGAGATCAGGGAGCAATTCTCGATCGTGAGCCGGTACTGGGAGTTGAAGTAGATGGTTTCGGCCTGCCCCTTGTGCGAAGGGATAGAGTACGTGTTCTCGATGGTCAGGTCCTCCAGGACCAGGTTGTCGCAGCCCTCGACGAGGAATACGCTGCGCCCGCCGGATTTGCCGATGGACCTTCCCACTTCAGGACGTGTCGACAAGGACGCGCCGGAACCGGTCTCGTAGGAGTCGTTATTGGGGTAGGCGATGACCGTCTTCTCGCGGGATAAGCCCTTGATTGTCACGTTGTTCTTGTTGCGGAGGAACAGCAGTTCGCGATAGGTGCCCTCCCCTATTTCGATGGTGACGGCATCATCCTTGCCCACGGCACGACTGACGTGGCTCAGCGCACCCTGCACGGTGCAGAAGTCGCCGGAGCCGTCGGCCGCGACCCGGAAGGTCTTGCCGGCGGGCGCCGCCTTCACGGTGAAGGGCAGGTCGTCCTTTCCGAAGGCCTGGCCGGCCACGGATTCATCGACCGTCACATAATAGCTATCCCCGTAGGACAGGACCTCGTTGTGAAGCTTGATTTCCAGTTTCCTACCGTCGATCCGGAGCGGCGTGTAGTGGACGACCCTGTACTGGTTGCTGTGGAGGGCATCCATGAACGTATGGAACGGCGTATCGTTGTTGATCGCGATCTGGCCAGCGTCGGCATCGGCCCCCTTGGGGACCATCGTGCCGTCGGATAGGGTTTCCATTTTGGAGAGGTCGGCCAGGTCGATCCGGTCCACGAGGGTACCGTCGGCCTTGAACACCTGCACGAGGCCGGAATTGCCCAGCACGGGAGTCTTGTCCAGGGTGAGCACCAGCGGCTGGTCAATGCAAATGACGGTCGCGGACGGGCCCGGGTCGGGCGTGGACGAGCCTTCCGTCTTCGCTTCCAGGACCGCGCTGTAAGCCGATGAACCCGAAGTGCCGTTCGCACACACGGAGAAGCCGTACGTCGTTCCCTTTTCAAGCGAGGACACGGTCACATTGCGTTCCTTGACCTTGTCGGATTTCACAGTAGCGCCGTCTTTGGACAATTTCCAGTCATAGGATACCGCCCCGTCGACGGGATCCCATTGGAAGGTCAGTTCCGTTTCCGTGGCCTTGTGCAGCCTTAGGTTCTGCGGCACGGCCACGTCGTCCTTCCCGGGCGTCGGCGTCGGATCCGGGGTCGGCCCGTCGTTCTTACCGCATGAAAAAAGGGCCGCCGCAAGCAGCGGGAGGGCCCTTTTCATTGTCCGTCCGGAAATCATACCTCCACAGGTTTGTACTTGGGTACCAGGGACTTCATGATGCTCCAGGCGATCAGGTAAGCGAGACCGCAGAAGCAGAACATGATGAAGTAGCCCGCGGGTTTGCCCTCGAAGCCCAGGAAGCGGAAGGCGGAGCCGGCGTTCTCGGCATAGGTGAACAGGTTGCCCGCCACCTTCTGGATGATCATGGAGCCGATACCGCCCGCCATGGCACCGATGCCGGTGATGGTGGCGATGGTGCTCTTCGGGAACATGTCGCCGATGGTGGAGAACAGGTTCGCGCTCCAGGCCTGATGGCCCGCACCGGCCAGGCCGATGAGGATGGCCGGCCACCACGGGTTGTCGAACCGGATGCCCAGAGGCTGGGCAAACAGGGCCGCAATCGGGAAGAACGCGAAGATGAGCATCGCCAGCATACGCCCGCTGTACGGGTGCATGCCCTTCTTCTCCACAAACAGCTTCGGCAAGTAGCCGCCGAAGATGGAAATCACCGTCACAATGGCGTACAGCGTGAAAATCAGGCCCTGGCCCAGGCCGGAAGTGGCCGGAGCATGGAACTGGTTGCTGAAATAGGACGGGGCCCAGAACAGGAAGAACCACCACACACCGTCAGTGAAGAACTTGCCGGTGATGAAGGCCCAGGTCTGCTTGTACTTGAAGCACTGCATCATCGGAATGGACTTCTGCTCGGCGAGGGCGGCCTTTTCAGCCGCCTCGGCTGCATCGTCCTGGTGGATGTACTCCAGTTCCGCCTCGTTTACGTGCTTGGACTCCTCGGGCTTGTCATACATGAAGGCCCAGAAGAACATCCAGATGAAGCCCAGGCCGCCGATGATGATGAAAGCCCATTCCCAGCCGAACGCCTTGGCGAGCGGCGGGATGCACAGCGGTGCGGCCAGCGCACCCACGGAGGCGCCTGCGTTGAAGATGGAGGTCGCGAAGGCGCGGTCCTTCTTCGGGAAGTACTCGGCGGTCACCTTGATGGCCGCCGGGAAGTTGCCGGCCTCACCAAGCGCCAGGATGCCCCGGCACAGGAGGAACAGGTAAACGGATGTCGTGGATATCGCCAGGGCCGCATTGGACCCGACTTCCACGGCGCGCATGGCCGCCACGGAATCCATTCCGGTCAGGTGGGCGGTGGCCCAGCCGCAGGCCGCGTGCAGGACAGCGCCGCCGGACCACACGCCGATGGCGATCAGGTAGCCCTTCTTCGTGCCCATCCAGTCCACGAACTTGCCCGCGAACAGGCAGGCGATGGCGTAGAAGATGGAGAAGAACGAGGTGATGGTACCGTAGTTGGCATCGGTCCAATGGAATTCCGGCTTGATGAACTCCTCGTACGTGAGGGACAGGACCTGGCGGTCCAGGTAGTTGACGGTCGTCGCCACGAAGAGCAGCGAGCACAGCCACCAGCGCCAGTTGGTCATCAGTTTCTTTTGTGTTTCACCCATAGTATTAAGCGATTACGTTTTTCACGGCAGCACGCATCCCCTCGGCCTGGATCAGGGCCAGGTCAGCGCACAGGAGATCGGTGAGACCCGGGATGGCATTGAGGTCCTCGCCCCAGATGAAGTCGTCGGCCAGGACGCCCTCGGCCACCTTGCGCACATCGCCGGTCGCCCAGAGGTCCTTCAGCAGCTGCATGATCTTCGGGTCGTCGTTCGGGACGATATCCACGTCGCCGCGCTTTCCGCCCTTGTAATACGTGCAGATGGCGGCGAGACCCAGGACGATGCCCTTCGGCAGTTCGCCCTTGCGCTCCAGGTAGGTCTTGAGACCGGGCAGGTCACGGGTCTTGAACTTCGGGAAGGAGTTCAGCATGATGCTGGTAACGAAATGCTTCACGAACGGGTTGCGGAAACGCTCCATCACGTCGCAGCCGAACTTCTCCAGTTCTTCCTTCGGCAGGTTGCAGGTCGGAAGAAGTTCATCGAACATCACCTTCTTCACGAACGGGCCCACCTCGGGATCCTCGCAGCACTCCTTCACGGTATCCAGACCGCTGAGGTAGCCGACCGGCGACAGTACGGTATGCGGACCGTTCAGGAGCGTCACCTTCCGCTCGTGGTACGGGGCTTCGGAGGGCACGAACAGCACGTGCAGGCCGGCCTTGTCGGCCGGGAACTCCTCGGCGACCTCCTTCGGAGCCTCGATCACCCACAGGTGGAAGATCTCGGCCTTGTCCAGCAGATGGTCGTCGTAGCCGGCGCGCTCGCACAGCTGCGCGGCGGTGTCGCGCGGATAACCCGGAACGATGCGGTCCACGAGGGTGGAATACACACCGCAAGCCTTCTCGAACCAGTTGCGGAAACCTTCGCCGAGGTTCCACAGGTCGATGTACTGGCGGATGCACTCCTTCAGGTGCTTGCCGTTCTCGAAAATCAGTTCGCACGGGAAGATGATGAAGCCCTTGTCCATCGCACCGCTAAAGTGCTGATAACGATGGTACAGCAGCTGCGTAAGCTTGCCGGGATAGGACGATGCCGGAGCGTCATCCAGTTTGCAGGCCGGATCGAAGGCGATGCCCGCCTCGGTCGTATTGGAGATGACAAAACGCATCTCCGGCTGCTCTGCGAGCTTCAGGTAGGCCTGGAAGTCCTCATAGGGGTTGATGCCCCGGCTGATGACGTCGATGAGGTCCACGCTGTCCACGGGCTGGCCTTCCTGCAGGCCCTGGAGGTTCAGGTGATAGAGGCCATCCTGCTCGTTGAGCCAGCTGACCATCCCCTTCTCGATGGGCTGGACCACCACCACGGAGGCGTTGAAATCGGTTTTCTGGTTGGTCTTCCAGATGATCCATTCGATGAATGCACGAAGGAAGTTTCCCTCGCCGAACTGGATGACCTTCTCGGTGTACTGCTTCGCCTGCGGGGCGGAAGTTCTGTTCAGTCTTTCCATATTGTATTGATTAATAATTTATTCGCTTTCTGTAACGACGACCAGGATAACCGCCTGTTCCTTATTCTTTTGCTTGATGGTGTATTCCACTCCCTTCTCCAATGCAATCACTCCGGAGTCGGCATAAGCATCGAAAGGCGTGTCGAAAACCGTCGCTGTACCGCCGGCGGGAATCAGCTGCATCTGAGCCGCCGTATCCGCTTCCTTCCTGCGGGCGAAATAGAACTGGATGGTCGAGTTCAGCGTGCCGGAAGTGGTAAAGGTGATATAACCGCTGCTGTCCATCTTGAAACCGCGCTGATAGGTGGTTCCGTCAATGGTGAACGGTCCGTTGTATTTGTCCGAGGCGGGATTGCGGAAATCCGCGGCCGAAGTGGAATATGTGAAATACGTGCTACCGGACTTCCCGTCCACCGTGGAAACCACCGAGGCGGAATCGTTCATATAGATGACATACGTATGGGCACCGGAGGGATCATCCGGTTCCTCGGGATCGTCCGGATCCGGATCCACGGGATCGTCGTCCGAACCGTTGAAGTCCGTAATGCCGCCGTTGTTCACGGCGACGGGGGCTTCCGTCCAGCCGAGCTTGCCGTAACCGGCACCGCCCCGGACCACCTCGGGCACATCTTCGGCCGGGGTGACGACATAGCTGTACGCCGGCTTGAAATCGGCATAGGTGAGCGGCGTGATGGTCTCTCCGCCGTAGGACTTGTACTTGACATTCGTCAGCGGATACGGGTCCTTCGCCTTGGCCGGACGGTTCACGAAGACATCCTGCGTCGCATACAGATAACCGGCCACGGATCCCTGGAGGTTGGACTCGTTGCTTTCCTTGGCGGGATAGGTGCAGATGTCGGTCGGGAGCTGGACCGCGTCGAAATAGTTGTATTCCACCAGCACCATCGCACCATAGGCGGAACCCACGCCGTAGGTGGTATTCCCGTCAAACAGGTTGTTGTACACATGGGCCTTTCCGAAACGGACCCGCGGATGGCGGGAACTCGACCCTTCGAACCAGTTATGGTGGAAGGTGGCCGTGATCTCGGTATCGGAGGTCTGGTTGTTGGAGTGGCCGACAAGGCAGCTCTTCTGGGTAAGGACATACCGGTTCCAGCTGACGGTCACGTTCTTGGAGCCGTGGGTGATGTCAGTGGAGCCGTCCTCATAGTCCTTGGTCTGGTTGAGGGAGGTGAAGGTGCAGTGATCCACCCAGACGCCATCGCATTCCTGCATGGACACGGCATCGGCGCCGTTATTGGCCTTGGGCTGCTGGAAGTTGATATTCCGGATGATGATGTTGCTGGCCCTCACGCAGAAGATACCAATCCGGTCCATCACGAAATCATCGGTACCGTAGAAACTCAGGTTGGAGACGTCCTTGACATCGAACCAGGGATGGGCCTCGGAGAAATCGCGGCCGTCTTCAGGGCCGAAAGTACCGCTGAGCCAGATGGTTACAGGGCTGTGATCGCCGGCTTTCTCGCTCTTGGTACGGGCCAGGAGCCAGGTCTGCAGCGCCTTGCCGTTGTTGAAATGGAGGATGTTGGCCGATGTCGCCGCGTCGCCGCCGGTAACGCCGGCGGCATAGCCGTAGAGCTTGTCCAAAGCCACCGTCCCTTCAGTCGGCGGGTTCGGGCAGTCAAGTTCGGCGATGGTACCGGGCTCCACGGGCTGGTCGGGATCGTCGGGGTCCTCGCCGGAGTTGCCCGACGTATAGAAGAACTTGTAGAACCGAAGGCCGCCGCCGGTGGGATACACCTTCACGGCACCCGCCTTCACCTCGAAGGAAAGCATCGTCGGGGTCTTGGAAGGGACGCCGCCCACCTGGGAAGTCTCGCTGCCGCCCGTATTTACGGTGACAAGACGGCTGGTCGCCTCGGAGTCTCCGGTATTGGAAACCATGGCTTTCAGGACACCGTCGGCCGGAGCGGTAAAGGCGAAAACGCGTTCAGACGCGCTGCCGGCGCCGTTCGGCTGAATGTAACCCGCCTTGGCCCACTTTCCGTTCTTGGAACCGGAGGTATAGGTCAGTCCGTTCAGGGAAACGGACCATTCGGCCACGTTGGTATTGCCATTGTCATCCAGGCAGGCGCCGGGAGCCTGTTCGGCAAGCGCTTCCTGCCATTCCGCCGTGGAGAAGTCCCACGTCAGGGAGGTCACACTGGACTTGTCCTGCACGTTGTCGTCGGTCAGGGTGAAGTTCAGGGAAGTCACCTTGTTTTCGGCGAAAACGACCTCGCTCGGGAGGGTTACGCTCTTGGATATCAGGAGGTTGTCATCATCCGTAGTTACATCCACGGTCAGGACGGAACCGGCCGCGAGAGTGGCAGGATTCACGAGAAGGAAGGCCGCATGGATCCCGTCCATCGTGAAGTCTGTCCCCTCATAGTTGCCGGCGACCGTCGGGGAAGGATCCTCCCACTTGGTGATGTCGCCCGTAGTGATCTCCACATTCGCCTTGCCGGTAAGGGTCGCCGCAGCAGTGAGCGCAACGCGGGAAACCTTTTTGCCGGCGAGCAGGGTGGACTCGTCCTTAAGGGATACCTTCACCACGGTGAACACGCGGCGGAAGCGCATGTTGTCCACATTCGCCTTGCCGTCAGCGACCGTGAAGGTCGCGGGCATGCCCACGAGGAGGTCCATCGTAGGGTCGAAGGAGGTCAGGGACGGAAGTGTCTGCTCCTCAGCGAGCAGGTATTTCATCACGCTTTCGGCGCGACCCGCCTTCAACTCCTTGGGATACCAGGCCGTGAGGATGTGCTCGCCGTCCTGGACATTCTCCAAAGCACCGGAGAACGTTGCCGTACGGCCATCCTCGGAGGTGTTCTTGAGCCCATTGGGGTTGCCATACGCCTCATCGACCATCACGGCCAGCACGTCGTCCTTGTTCCACGAAGGGATCCAGGCCGTACCGTCGTTTTCAATGAAAGTGCGGGTTTCGGGGATGCCCGCCGTCACGGTGATGGCGACATCGCCTTTCACGAAATCCGCTTCCCGCTGGCAGGAAACCGCCGCGAGAGCCAGGAGAACCGGAATAAAAAGCTTCTTCATACTTCAGTCCTCCATTAGAATTCATACTCGTCCCCGGGCTCCAGATCGTCACCCGGATATCCATTCCCGCCGAAGTCGCTGCTGGCGAGGAAATTACGATCAAATACTACATCCGCGACCCTGCATACAGGGGCAGTGTATGGCATCAGTGCTATCATTAGTTTAGTTATCATTTGTTCATGAATTACAACCGGCTATCTTCTTACTTACTTTTCCTGAAAACTAATCCTGTAAATCCTCACATTATCATCCTTCGAGTAAAGCAAAACAGTTCCAGCTGAAACAGAAGTAAAAGTCACAGTCTTCAAATCCGATGTGCTGGTAGAGACATTTGCGTTATCCACTGTTTCCTTCCCCCCGGCACTTATAGCTAGAGCACGAGAAGCACTTCCGCCAGAAGCATAGAGAATGGTTAAAGTACCCACAGAGTTTGTAGTAAAACTAAAATACTTCTGTCCACTTCCATATTTGCCACCTGTAGCGACCCACTTGTACTCAACTCCTTCAATTGTCTGTTTATTCCATTTTGAAGAGCTATTGGTCACCATTGTAAGGCCATCACCAAAATCCCACGTTTTTCCTGCCGTTGCTTTCACATCCGCGGCCAAACCGGTAATCTCGGTCATTTGAGTATCAGTGTAATTAGTGAAGTACCAGTCATGTTCTTCTGCAACACTTCCTGCAATTCCCTGCGTAATCGTTACAACCACATCTTCAGCGCCAGTATAAGAAAGGGTAATCTTTGCCGTCCTTTCCTGGGCATCAGCCGCATCATTCTTCGAGCAGGTGAAGGAGACTGTCCCCTCCGCCGCATCGACGGAAATGGAATTTGCATCAATCCAGTCACCCTCAGTAAGTTGAGCCTGTAGGCTTACTCCCTCGACTGGATTCTGTACATTAAATGCAAAAGAGCCGGATTCGGCATCAAAGTCCAGCTTGGAAGGAATTGTATAGGTGATTTTGGGAGAAGTCGGTTTCGCAGGTGATCCCAAATCGAAGATTTTGCCGACCTCAACGTTCTTTCCACTAAAGTGAGTCGTTGAGACAGCTATGGGATCGCTTTCTCCTTCAATGGTATAGGAAACGGTCGTCGTACCGATCGAATAGCCCGAACGGGGAATCGCGGCAAGATAGTATGTCTGTCCCTTGACAAAAGGAGTAGATCCTGTAGATCCCGTAATATTCTTCGCAGAATTTCCCAGCGAAGACAACGCACCTGTTTCCAGGTTATACGTAGGCGTATCTCCCACGCAATTGTTTGTGAAATTGACATCGATACTCGTAACATCATCGTACGGAACAGTTATTTTCACATATCCTACCCCATGACGGAAAACAAGGCGTTCTCCGTCAAACGTTGCGGTCATAATCGCCAGTTTCGGATCGAATTGTCCCCCGGCAGGCCGCTGGTTCCTCACGTTATAAGGGAAGGAATTCATACGGGGAAATGCCATGGTTGCAACTTCTTTATTCACCGAAACGGTAATCCCTTCCATGGCAGGATAAGCCGCATAATAGTTGGAAAAAGCCCCAAGGCTCTCTCCTTCTTTAATCCCAAATACTGCCTGATTGTCTTCATTTACCCCTGTAAACTGGAAAACGGCAGAGACAACACTTTCCCCTTCTGTGTAACCAAAAACCCGGATTTCATCATTGTCCGCCCATAATACGGAACGACCCTCCAACGTCGTCTTGGTTTCCGGTAGGGAAACGATAAAAGAGGTCGGTCCGACAGAAGGAGTAACTTCCGGCGTGATTTCTTTCGATTCTTTCTGGCAGGAAATAAAAGCCAGAATACTCAATGCCGCAATAATAATAGTATTCTTTCTCATAATCATTCCTCCCTAGTTCCAAATTGCGTTACCGGCATCCGTCTCAGTATCTTCCAGATCTTCAGCCGCTTTTCTACCATTGCCACCTCCGGTAAAACTATCGATAAGGAATCCTTCCTCGACAGCAAATACGATAACCTCCGCTTCCGGAGCCTCGTAGGGGGTATGCCCCCAGTGCATAATGTTTTCTTTCATATTTGTTATTTTATTGATTATCAAAGCGTTACTCCAGATTTAAAGATCGCGAGCTCGCGATAGCCGTTCTTTTCGTTATTCACCGGGGCGCCGGAGGCGGCGGCGAGGACGAAGTCGATGAAGCGGGCGGAGACGTCCGCCATCGGTTCGCCCTGGGCAAGGACGCCGGCGTTGAAGTCGATCCAATTGCCCTTCTTTTCAAAGAGAGGGGTGTTGGTCGATATCTTCATCGTAGGGACGAAACTGCCGAACGGGGTGCCGCGGCCGGTGGTGAAGAGGACGAGCTGGCAGCCGGCGGAGGCAAGGGCCGTGGAGGCCACGAGGTCGTTGCCCGGCGCGCTGAGGAGGTTCAGTCCCTTCACGCTCAGGCGCTCGCCGTATTTCAGGACACCGCGGACGATGCTCTTGCCGCATTTCTGGGTGCAGCCGAGGGACTTTTCTTCCAGCGTGGAGATGCCGCCGGCCTTGTTGCCGGGCGAGGGATTCTCGTACACGGGCATCCCCTGCTTCATGAAGTATTCCTTGAAGTCGTTGATTAAATGGACTGTTTTGTCGAAAGTTGCCTCGTCCTGGCAACGGTTCATCAAGATGGTTTCCGCGCCGAACATCTCGGGGACTTCGGTCAGGACCGTGGTGCCGCCCTGGGCAACGATCCAGTCGGAAAAGACGCCCAGGAGCGGGTTCGCCGTGATGCCGCTGAGACCGTCGGAACCGCCGCATTTGAGGCCCACGCGGAGTTCCGACACCGGAACGTCCTCGCGCTCGTCCTTCGAGCAAACGGAGAAGATCTCGTGAAGCTGCTGCAGGCCGTATTCGACCTCGTCATCCACTTCCTGCGTCTTGAACATCCGCACGCGGCTTTCATCCACCGGGCCGACGAGTTCGCGGAAAGCGTCCAGCTGGTTGTTCTCGCAGCCGAGGCTCACCACCAGCACGCCACCGGCGTTGGGATGGTGCACCATGTCGGCCAGGATGGTCCGCGTGTTCTCATGGTCGCCGCCAAGCTGGGAGCATCCATAGTTGTGCGGGAAGGCCACGACCGCATCCACGGAGCCTTCGCGGCCGGCGATTTCCGCCTTGAACCGATCCACAATCTGCTGGCAGATGCCGTTCACGCAACCTACCGTGGGGATGACCCAGATCTGGTTGCGGACGCCCACCTGGCCGTCCGCGCGGCGGAAGCCCTTGAAGGTACGCTTCAACTGAGCGTCGGGAATCTCCACCAGGGCTGGCTCGTAGCTATACTCCAGCAAGCCTTCCAGGTTCGTCTTGATACAGGAATGGTCCACCATCGAGCCTGCTGCCGCATCCCGCGTCACATGCCCGATCGGGAAACCGTACTTGATGACGTTCTCCCCCGCCTTGAGGTCGTTCAGGACAATCTTGTGTCCCCGGGGAATGTCCATCGACAAGGTCACGCCTTCCACGACGGAACCCTTGGCCAGGTCCCGAAGGGCGACGGCCACGTTGTCGGCCGGATTGATCTTGATGTAATCCATTAAAAATTAAAATAGTTCTTTGCGTTGTTGTAGGAGATGTCCTCCACCATCTTGCCGATGAAGTCGAGTTCGGAGGCCGGCAGCTTGCCCTGCTCCACGTCCTTGCCCAGGACGTCGCAGAGGATGCGGCGGAAATACTCGTGGCGCGGGTAGCTGATGAAGCTGCGGCTGTCCGTGAGCATGCCCACGAAACGACTCAGGAGACCCAGTGCGGACAGGGAATCCAGCTGGCGGCGCATGCCCACTTCCTGATCCAGGAACCACCAGCCCGAACCGAACTGCATCTTGCCGGGGACGGTGCCGTCATTGAAGGTATAGGCCATGGTCATCATCACCGCATTGTCCTTGGGATTCAGGCAGTAGAGGATGGTCTTCGCAAGCTTTCCTTCCAGCGTGAGCCGGTCGAAGAACCGGTGGCCGGCGGCCGCGATTTCCGGATCGTGGATGGCATCGTAGCCCGTATCCGGGCCCACCGCCTCGAACATCTTCGTATTGTTGTTGCGGATGGCGCCGATGTGGAACTGCTGGGCCCAACCGGCCTCGGCATCCATCACGGCCTGGTCGTGCAGGAAGGCGCTGCGGAACTTCTCCAGCTCACGTCCGTTCGGGGCGATGCCCATCAGGACCTTCTGGAAGATCAGTTCAATCTCCACATCCTTGTAGTCGGCGGAATAGAAGTTCTCCAGCCCGTGGTCGGAGAGCTTGCAGCCCATGGACGCGAAGAAATCGTGGCGTTTCTGCAAGGCTTCGCACAGGTCGCGGTAGGATTTGATTTCCATGCCGGCGGCCTCGCCGAGCTGCTTCAGATAGGCCTTATAGGCAGACGGGTTCTCGATGGCCATCGCCTTGTCCGGGCGCCAGGCGGGAATCACCTTCGTGCCGAAGGGATTCTCCGCGATCTTCTTGTGCCAGCGGAGGTCGTCGGCGGGATCGTCGGTGGTGCAGACCACCTCCACGCCGAACCGGCGGATGAGTGCCTGGCCGCGGAACTCGGGCGTCGCCAGCTTCGCGTTGCACTCTTCGAAGATCTCGCGGGCCGTCGCAGGGCACAGGAGCTTGTCGATGCCGAACACGCGGCTGAGCTCCAGGTGCGTCCAGTGGTACAGAGGGTTACGCATCGTGTACGGAACGGTCTCCGCCCATTTCTCGAAGGTTTCCCAAGCGGTGTGCTTCCCGCCGGTCAGGTAGTCCTCGGAAACGCCGTTGCCGCGCATCGCGCGCCATTTGTAATGGTCGCCGTAGTGACCGTCCACCAGCCAAAGCTGGGTGATGTCGCGGAACTGGATGTTTTCGGCGATCTGCTGCGGCACGAGGTGGCAGTGATAGTCGATGATGGGCATCTTTTCGGCATGGCCGTGGTAAAGCTTCCGGGCGGTCTCCGTCTGGAGCATGAAGTCGGGATTGATGAAACTCATATCTGGTCTGTGTTTTTAAACTTGGAAGAGAGTCGGGGTATCACCCCCGGCTCCCTTAATGGTGAACCTACTATTGGTTCGTGTAGTAGATGTGGTAGAAGCGGAGACCGTTCACCGGGGCGGTGATGACCACCTCGCCGGCCGGAACGCTGAACTCCAGCTCACCCGGAGAGTTCGAGGAGAAGCCGCCGGGCTGCGCCTGAGAGTCGGTGCCCACGGTCACGGCGACCGTGCGGTCGAGCGCCTCGCCGCTGCCGGTGTTGGATACCGTGATCTTCAGGGTTCCCTGCTCGGGAGCCGTGAACTTGAAGTAACGGTCCATGTCACCGCTCTTGCCGCCGAACTGGATGTACGTCGCGCCATACTTGCTCTTGGAGCCGGAATGGAACGTCAGGCCTTCCACCGCCACGTCGATGTTGGTGATGTCGGTACCGGAAGCGCCCAGGGCACCGAGGGCATCCTGCCAGTCGGAAGCGGAGAAGTTCCAGTCATACTCGATGACCGCGGCCGCACCGGTGGTATAGGTGAACTCGATCTTGTAGAAGCGGAGGCCGTTCACCGGAGCGGTGATGACCACATCACCGGCGGCGACGCTGAACTCGAGCGTACCCGGAGTGTTCGAGGAGAAGCCGCCGGGCTGCGACTGAGAGTCGGTGCCCACGGTCACGGCGACCGTGCGGTCGAGCGCCTCGCTGCTGCCGGTGTTGGATACCGTAATCTTCAGGGTTCCCTGCTCGGGAGCCGTGAACTTGAAGTAACGGTCCATGTCACCGCTCTTGCCGCCCAGCTGGAAGAACGTCGTGTTATACTTGCTCTTGGAGCCGGAGTGCACCGTCAGGCCATCGTAGGTGATGTCCCAGTTGGTGATGTCGGTATTGGCCGCACCGTACTTGGCGAACTGCTCCTGCCAATCGGCCGCGGAGAAGTCCCAGGTAAGGGTGACCTCCACCTGCTCCTCACCGCCGCCCTTAGGCTGGATGGCGAAGGAGGCATTGCCCTTCTCGGAAGCCTGGTAGTACAGGTCGGTCTCGGCCGGGAAGGCCTGCACCGTGAAGGTGTACAGACCGGCCTTGAGGGCTGCGATATCCTCGGCGGGAACGGTGAAGCTGGTCTCCGTCTGCGGATCCTGGGTGCGCTTGTTGAACACGACCACATAGTGATCGGCGTTCGGGATGGCGTCCCAGGTGATGGTCACTTCGGTCTCGTCACCCTCGGTGAGGGTAACGGGCTCGACGGCCGGCTTCGGGGTCTCCAGGACCTTGTCCAGGGCCAGGGTGTCCTCGCTCCAGGCAAGCTTCACGATGGATACGGCACCGGTGGCATAGAGGTAGATGGTTCCTTCTCCATGGACCTCAGGCACCACGACCTTCTGGACCTCCGGATTGGCGGAAGAGGCGACCGCACCGCCCAGGACGGTGAGTCCGTTGTCGTCAAACAGGGCGACGACCACGCTGGCACCGGTCTTCTCCGGATCGCTCAGGAGCATGTCCACGGAGCCGGGGGCGGTCACTTTGAAGGAAGCATAGCCCTCGGTCGGGACGCCCTTGCGGTTGAGGACGGAGGCCTGCTTGAAGTTGATGGCGCCGTCGGCGTTCAACGGAGTGGCCTCGGTACCCACGAGCATCAGTTCGTCACGGACGCGGGAATTCTTCACGTCGCCGGCGAACAGGCTGGCATCCTGGAGGTTCCAGGTATGGGCCTCGGTAATCGCATGCTGGGTGAGGTCTTCCGGCTTCTCCACATACTGGATCCACCACTTGGAGGCGCCCACCTTGTTCTCGATGAGGTCCTGGGCGGCCAGCTGGAAGAAGTTGCCCTTGGAGTTGTAGCACGGATCCACGTTCATGATCACGAAACCGGCGGTCTGGGCGGAAATCTTCTTGAAGAAATCCTTGCCCTGGGCGTAGCTGTAGTTGCCGGAAGCGTTGAGCGTGGAAGGCTCGACCGTGTTCGCATTGTCCTGGAAGAGCTGGGCCTTGTCCACATCGTCGCCGGTCTTGCCGCCGTCCTCGAACAGGAACAGGTTGTTCTTCAGGGTCATGTCGTGCGGGACGCGGATGGCGAAGATGCCGCGGTTGTTGCCGTCGTCCATCGTGGCGATGTTCTTCACGGTGTTGTTCTCGAAGTCAATGAGGCCGATCTTGATGGCATCGGAGGCGTCGATGCGGAACAGCGTGCGGATACCGTCATACATCGTATTGTTCAGGAAGACGATTTTGTCGATCTCCGTGCTCTTGCGGATATCGAACGCGTCGCCGCCGCTGCCGATGATACCGTACATGTCGCAGGAATCGAACGTGAAGGTGCCGATCTTCAGGACATTGTCGTTATTGCCGTAGAAGAAACCGGCGAGGAAGTTCGTGATCTCGCAGTTCACGAAGGTGATGCTCTTCACGACAGGGGAACCGCCGGTGTGCTCCACGATGCGGGAGTTGGCCGAACCGTCGAACTTGATGTTCTCGAAGTAGAGCTCGGCATCGGCCTCGGTGAGGCTCGCGGTGAGTTCCACCTTGCCGGCCACCACGGGCTTGGAGCCGTCGGGGCCGAGTTCACCGATGAGGGTGAGGCCCTCGGCGGGCTTGGCGGTGCTCATCGAATACGGCGTTTCGCTGTAAGGGATGTAATAGGTACCGCCCGCCTCCACGGCAGACTTGAGTTCCTCGGAAGAGGTGATGGTGACGGCACTCCCCTTCTCGGCCTTGGTCCAGGTGTCCACGGCACCGCGGGACGCGCTCATGTAGAAGAGCGTGATCTGGTATTCGGTGGACGGATCCAGGCCGTCGATGGTCGCGGCGGCAGCCGCGGCATCCGCGGAGGAGAGCTCCTTCTTCACGGTCTTGCCTCCCTTCACCGGAACGGCGGAAAGGGTGGTAACTTCTTTGTAATCAGAAACCTCGTTGCTCCAGGCAAGGGAGACGGAAGACGTGCTGCGACCGGTCACCTCCAGATAGAGGTTGTCCTTCACGGCATAGGTCTTGACGGAGCCGTCGAAGACGGCGATGTGGGACAGCGTCTCAGGCTTCTTGTCCCCGTTCTCGTCCACCTTGTAGGCCTGGACGGTGAACCAGTACTTCTGGTCCGCGGTCAGGCGGACAGTGAAAGGAACCTCGGAGGGGTTGAGCGCATAGCTATCTTCCATCCGGGTCATTTCCTCGTCGGTATAGACGACCAGTTCGTATCCGCCGGCGTCCTTGTTCACATCCCAGCCGAAGGTGACGACGTCACCCAAGGTGGCATCGACCCTGGCGGAGAGGTTCTGCGGCTCGAGGCAGCGGGCCAGGGAGATCTCGGTGATCTCCACAAACTCCTTCTTGGCGCAGCCCGAGAGTACGGCGAGGCCGGTCAGGGCGACCAAGGAGACTTTCAGTATATTCTTGTAGTTCATAATGCGTCGGTATTAAAGGCTCTCGTAACCGTAGTCGTTCTTGATACGGCCCTGACTGTTGGTCATCGTGTCGTTGTAGATGGGCCAGAACATGTACTGCTCCGGATCCCGGGAGTAGATACCCTCCACCAGCGCGTCGTACAGGCCGGTGTCGGCACCCTTGCTGTCCACGACCTTGGTGAAGTACTCGGCCTTCTTCTCCCAGGCGCCGGAAGGCTTGACAGCCTCGCCGGTGAAGCCGTAGATGATGATGTTCTTGCCGTCCACCTGGTAATAGACGTCGCCGCCCAGCATGTTCACCTGGGCATATTCGCCCTTCAGGTCGCGAAGGTTCTTCATCTTGGCCTTGGCCTCGTCCATCTTCTCCTTGAGCAGGCCCCAGCGGATGAGGTCGAACTTGCGGGTCATTTCGCCGCAGAACTCGAAGGCGCGCTCGTCCACGATGGCCTTGAACATCGCATCCTTGGAGGTAATGCGGTCCACATAGGCCTCGGCCTTTTCCTCGTGGCCCTTGAACGCGCGCTCGCGGACTTTCAGGAGCTGCGTCTTGGCATAGGAGAGGTCGTCCAGTTCGTTGGCGATTTCAGCGGCCATCAGGAGGATGTCGGCGTAGCGGAGGACAACGGGCTTCACACCGTCGTCGTTGCCGCCGGTGTACTTGTTGCGGGTCATCCAATCCCAGCGATATTTGCCGAAGTACCAGCGCTGGATGCCGGCGAGTTCAGGCTCGTCCTGGTTGTTCCAACGCCAGTTGACGCAGGTGATGTCGCGGCGGATGTCGCTCGGATCGTAGTCGAACCACATCGTCGGGACCGGGCCGGCGTCACCGCCACGGGTGACCGTGGCACCGCCGGCATAGCTGGAGCCTTCCGAACGGACGGCGAAGGTATAGTTCCAGCGGCCGCGGCCGTTGGAGAACGGAATCACATACAGGGACTCGTGGCCGGGACCGGCGACGAGGTTGTCCTGGTTGCTCTGGTTCATCCACAGGGTCTCGAAGTCTTCCAGGGAAGCCGAACCGGAAGAGATGGCGTCCTTCAGATAGGCAAGGGCCTTCGGATAGAGGACGCTCTTCTGGAGTTCGGGATCGTTGGAAAGGCGGTTCGAGCCCAGGTCACCGGTGCCCACCATGCCGTCGTCCGGACGCTGGGCGTAGCCCGAAGCCATCAGGGCGATGCGGGCGTACAGGCCCTCGGCGAACAGCTTGTTCACCCGGTCAGTACGGGAAGTGGTCGCGTTGGCGCCGGGATAAGGCAGATACGGGATCGCCTCTTCCAGGTCGGCCAGGAGCTGCTTGAAGATGACGTCGCGGCTTTCCTTGGCCATGTAGATGGTCTCGCTGGTGGTAGCCTCGAAACGGGCCGGGACATCGCCCCAGGCACGGATGAGGTCGTAGTAGATCATCGCACGAAGGGTGAGGGCCTCGCCCAGGAGGTAGGCGATGTCGGCCTTCTCCTCGGGTTTGCCGTACTCACGGATGCCGGCAATGCACAGGTTGGCGCGTTCGATCGCCTCGTACATCTTGGCGAAGGGACCGTTGTTCAGGTTCAACTGGCTGTTGTTGGGCTCCTGGGAATACCCGGCGATCTGGTATTTCTCATCGGTGGGCTTGAAGGTATTGTACCATTCGATATCGCTGTTCAGGCCGATCCAGGAGAGGTAGCGGCCACGATAGTTGTTCGTCTCACCGAAAGACTGGGCGATGGAGAAAATGGTATTCTCCGTCAGGGAATAGTTGGAATAGACCGTCGTCGCGTCGAAAGTGGACGGGGACTGAGTGTCCAGGAATCGCTCGCAGGACAAGGCGCTCAGCATCACGGCCATCGATCCGAAGATATAGAGTAACTTTTTCATATTCAATGTGCTTTCTGAGGGTCCTGACTATTTGACGATGCACACGGCCACGCGGTTGGATTCCGGAGACGCGGAGGCGTCCTTGTCCGTTCCGGCGGCGGAAGAGGTGATACGGTTGGCGGCGATGCCGGCCTTGGTCAGCATTCCGACCACGGCGGCGGCGCGCTGCTCGGAGAGAGTCCGGTTGATCTCGTCCGTACCGGTGCCGCTGTCGGCGTAACCGGTGATGGCGATCTTCGCGTCGGGGTTGTCCTTGAGGATCTGGCAGATACGGCCCAGCTTGAAGGCCTCCTCGGGACGGAGTTCGGACTTGCCGATGAGGAAGAACAGGTCGTCCTCGTAGATGCCGTCCAGGGTGGAGGCGGGAACCTTCACTTCCTTCACGACTTCCTTGATGACTTCCTTCTCCTTGACCACTTCCTTCACGACCTCCTTGACCACTTCCTGGACCACAGGAGCGGCAGGGAGCACGGTGGAAGCGACGGTCTTGGCGCCACCGGAAGTACGGCGGCCGAAGACGATGTTGACGCCGGCCACGAAGCCGATGCTCTTCGGATAAGCGGAATAGTCCACACCCGGGGTGAGCGGGGTCGAACGGCGGGTATCCACTTCCGGATCATAGCCGGAATACTTGGTGAGGCAGAAGAGGTTCGTGCCGGTCACATAGAAGCGGACCTTGCTCAGGGATGCCTTCTCGATGAGTTTCTCGGGCAGGCTGTAACCCACGGTCACGCTCTGCAGTCTCAGGAAGGACGCATCCTCCACGGCCCAGTCGCTGAAGACGGCGTTGCCGACGGCGGGATTCCACATCGTCCGGCCGGAGTTGAGGGAACGCAGCGTCTCGGGATCGTTGATGAGTTCGCCTGTTGTCCAGTCGATGTTGGTCCAGCGCTTGTCAACATCCATCATGTTCAGGAGGTTGCGGTTGTAGTACTTGCGGGAAGAGGTGAACTCCACCTTGTTCGCGTTGTACACCTGGTTGCCGATCATGAAATTGAAGTTGGCGCTGAAGTCGAAGCCGTAGGCGAAGCCGCTCAGGTTGAAACCGCCGGTGAAATCCGGGGCGGCGTTGCCGATGACCTGGCGGTCGGCCACGGTGACCTTGTTGTCCTCGGAGCCGTCGATATTCTTGTACTTCGGGGCACCGGGACGCATGTAAGCGGCGCCGATGACGGCGGAAGCGTCCGGAACGCCCTCGTTCAGGACCCACTTGGCACCGTCCCAGGTGAAGTCGTCCACGGAATACATCCCGTCGCTCACGTAACCGTACATGTTGCCGAGGGGCTGATTCACCTGGACGATGTAATCGTCACCGATCTCGGTCGAAGCCCAGTAGGACTGGGCCATGATCGCATCCAGGCCGCCCAGGTCGGTGACCCGGTTCACGTTGTAGGCGATGTTGCCGCCGAGGTTCAGGGAGAAGTCCTTTTTGGAGACGAGCGGGGCGTTCAGGGTGACCTCGACACCGCGGTTGCGGGTGGAACCGACGTTCTGGTACTGGGTATCGTAGCCGGAACCAGGGATCGGGAAGTTGATGAGGAGGTCCTTCGTATCGTTCTGATAAGCCTCGATGCTACCGCTGAGACGGCTCTGGAACAGGGAGAAGTCCAGACCGATGTTGTGGGTATAGGTGGTCTCCCAGGTCAGGTTCGGATTGTCCAGGACCTTTCCGGCCGTAAAGATGTTGTTGGTCATGGAAAGCCAGGACGAAGTCGTCGCGGAGAACTGCTTCATCAGCTGTCCGGGCGGAATGTTGTTGTTACCGGCGGTACCGAAGCTGTAACGGAGTTTCAGCTGATCCAGCCAGGAGTGGGCATTGTCCATCCAGGACTCGTTGGAGATGGTCCAGGAAGCCGCGGCGGACGGGAAGAAGCCCCAGCGGTGGCCGCGGGCGAACTTGGAGGATCCGTCAGCACGGAGGGTGAAACCCAGGCTGTAACGATGGTCGTAGTCGTAATTCACACGCCCGAAGAAGGAAAGGAGCTTGTCGTCCGGGCTGTAGTAATTGTTGGTGGAGGTAGGAACGCCGGAAGCCATGAAGTTCCAGGTCATTTCCGCGTCATAGAACGTCGGGAAACCGCCCACCTGATTCGTCAGGGTATTGCTCTTGGTGATGGTCATTTCCTCACCGAGGAGGGCCGTAACGCTATGCTTGTCATTGTTCAGCAGGCTGGCGAAATCGTAATTCAGGGTATTCGTGTTGCGATAACGGGTCCGGAACAGGTCCTTGTGCACGTTGATCGGCTGCTTGGGATAGTCAGGATCGTTGTTGACGGCATAGGTGGTCAGGCCATAGAAGCGCTCGTCGGTCTGGCGGTAGTCCTCCAGGCCGCCCTCGATCTTCAGGCGCAGGCCCTCGAGGATGTTCCAGTTGAAAGCGGCGTTGGCATTCCAGGTGGAACGCAGGCGCTTAGTGTCGTTGTCGGCGACGGACTGGAGCGGCGGAGCATTGTCGCCATAGTCCTGCTCAAGGTCGGAGTCGCTGCTCGTGGCGGCCACCGGGATGGGGGCATAGGAAACCGCATGCTTGAGACGGCCGTTACCGGAGTTCGTGCTGCGGGACGTACCTGACTCACCGATACTGTTCACGGCGCCGCCGCGGACGTTGATGCGGGAGTAGCGGATGTTGGCGTCGATACTGGTGTTCTCGGAGGTCTTGAAGTTGGCCTTGAAACTCAGGTTGTCACGGGCATAGTTGGAGCCGATCATGATGGCCTCTTCACCCATATGGGCATAACCCATCGTCCAGTTGAAGTTGTCACCGCTGCCGGACACGGAGAAGTCCGTGCTGAAGTTGGAACCGGTGTTGCCGAACACGGCATCCACCCAGTCGTTGCCCTGGAGTCCGTGGTACAGGTCGATATCGTTGAAGGTACCGAAGTAGGGATTGTAGTTGTTGGTCAGGTTGCCACGGATGGAGGCCAGTTCATACTGGAACTTCACGAAGTTCTCCGGATCCATCGTCCGGATGGCACCCGCGTTGGCCATCTTCTTGAGGCCGTAGTAGGCGTTGAACTTCACGGAGATCTTCTGTCCCTTGTCGGCGCTCTTGGTCGTGACGATGACGACGCCGTTCGCACCGCGGCTACCGTAGATGGCCGTGGAGAACGCGTCCTTCAGGACGTCGATCGACTGGATCTCGGAGGACGGGATGTCGTTGATGGACTCCACCGGGAAGCCGTCCACGATGTAGAGCGGGCTGTTGTCCTGGGTAATGGAGCTGCCGCCGCGGACGCGGATCTTGACATCGGCGTCCGGGTCGCCTTCCGTCGTGATGACGGAAACGCCCGCCATCTTACCGGAAAGGGCCTGGGAGACGGAGGTCACCGGCTGCTCGGTCAGTTTGTCGGAGCCCACGGAGGCCACAGCGCCGAGGAGATCACGGCGCTTGACCGTCTGGTAACCCACGACGACCACTTCGTCGAGGAAGGTTGAATCCTCCTTCAGGACCACGTCGATGACGGTCTGTCCGTTGATGGGAACCGTCTGGTCGCTGAGTCCGATGAAGGAGAACACCAGGTTCACCGCATCTGCAGGCACGGTCAGCTCATAGTCGCCGTCAAGGCCGGTGATGGTGCCGATGGTCGTACCCTCGACAACCACGCCCGCTCCGATGAGCGGCTCTCCGGTCTCGTCCGTCACGACGCCCTTGATAGTCGTCTGGGCGGACAGGGACCACGCCGAAACCAGGCACAGAAGCGCGAGTGCGAGTTTCTTGGCTGGATTTTTCATGGATTGGTTGTTTTTAGTTGATTGGTTATGAATAATGATTACAGTTGCATGTAGGTTCCGCCGGCATTCTGACCTGCGACGATGTCCTTCACCAGGTAGTGAAGATACATCTCGAGGTTCGTGTACCGGCCGTACTTGTCCAGGGTCTTCAGGCCGGCGTCGGCCTTGTCATTCTTGTTCAGGCCGAACCGGTCCTCGAACCAGTTGGGCATGCCGTCGGAGTCGGAATCCTTGAGCTGGGAAATCTCCTCCTCGGAGGCGGCATACACCGGCCAGCCGTCCACCCAGGAGCCGTCGTCCACGTCGGTCTGGGTGTCGATGAGACCCTTCGTGGAAGGATCTTTGGCAGAAGTGTTGCTGCCCTTGTAAGTGAACGTTCCGTCCTTCGTCTCCCGGGCGATGCGGGCATCGATGCCGTCCCGCGCGAAACTTGCACCGGCATAGGTCAGGACCGGATCCAGGCAGTCCTGGGCGGACTGGACGCTCTGGTAGGTGTCCGTAGCGAACCGGCTCGTTTCCCGGATCTTCGCCACGTTGCTTTCATTGATATAGACGGAAACGGGGGAACTCGTCCCGGCCTTCCAGTTGTCGGAGGTCAGGGAGCTTTGTCCGTGCATCACGTTGCCGTCCATATAGAAGTGTCCGGGAAGGATCGTTCCGCCGCAGTTCGAGCAGGAAGTCGTAGGCTGCAGGAACCAGATGTGGTTCGAGGGCGTAACGGGACCCGGCTTGTAATAGTTGTTGAAGAAGTTGTACTTCCGGTAATCGGAGCCGTTGTTGGAGGAACTCTCGCCGCCGTAGCAGGTGTTGCCCTTCCAGTTGTACACGACATTGTTGAAGATGGACACCGGCCCCTTCTGGGTGGACACATAATCATGGTCGATCCGGGGATTGCGGCTGTCGTGGTGCGCCAGCAGGTTGTGGTGGTAGGTGGCGTTGGTACCGCCCCAGATGCCGCCGTAGCCGTGGGCGCCCTTGTCGTGGATGGAGTTGCGGAGGCTCTCCGAAACGATGTTCCACTGGAAGGTGAAGTCCTTCATCCCGTAGAATGAAGCGCATTCGTCGGTGCTCCAGCTCACGGAACAATGGTCGATGATGATGTTGGAATACTTGTCGTCATCGTGGCTCATCACCTGCAAGGCGTCGTCCTCGGTCTGCTTTTCGTCGCCCATCCGGCAGCGGATGAACCGCACCACCACGTTGTTTGCACTGATGCGGAACGTATAGTTCTTCAGGCAGATGCCGTCACCGGGAGCGCTCTGGCCGGCGATGGTCAGGTCTCCCTTCGTGATGTTGAGCTGCTTCTGCAGGGCGATGGTGCCGGCGACATCAAAAAGGATGGTGAGCGGACGCTCCCCCTTCTCGACGCCGTAGCGGAGGGAACCCTCCTGGCTGTCGTCCTCCAGGCGGGTGACGTGATAGACCTTTCCTCCACGGCCGCCGGTCGCGTGCATTCCGCCGCCTTCGGCACCCGGGAAAGCCAGGGGCTCGTGCTCCGTGTCTTCATAGTCCGGGATGGAGAAATCGGCATAGTACTCATCGGAAGGAGCGGGCGGAACAGGATCGTCGGATCCCGACGTGCGGGCCGTCACCGTAGCCGCGGAAGAGGAGCCGTTGGCGTTGACCGCCTTCACGCTGAAGGTGTAATCCGTCGCCTTGACCAGGCCGGTCACGGTCTTGTTCCGGGTCTTGACGTTCCCTTCCTCCACCGTGGTTCCCCCCGTCTGGATGCTCCAGTCATAGGACACGGCATTCTCCGCCTCGTTCCACTGGAAGGTCAGGCTGGTTTCCGTCGTCTTGTCTTCGATCCATTTCAGACCTGTCAGGTCTCCGGGCATCGGCTTTACAGGTTCCGGTTCCGGCTTTTCGCCGCAGGCCCACAGGAGGGCAGCCGCGGACAGGAAAATCAGGGCCTTTCTCATAGTCTTTCGTATTCAAGCGCGGCACACACGAGCGGTCCGATCCCCTTGGGGTCGTTCGCGCGCACGGGTTCGTGGATATAATAGTCAAAATCACCGCGGCGATTGTCCTTGCCGCCCAGGCCTGCCACCGCGCAGCAGTCGTTCAGGTCCACCAGGCCGTCCTTCTCCGTAACGAAGGTTTTCAGGAGGGACTCATAGGCCTGGAGAGCCGGCTCACGGCCGGTCAGGAAGCCCAGGCGGATGCCCTTGAGCCACACGTAGATGAACATCGCACTGGCCGTGGCTTCCAGGTAGTTGCCCTGACGGTAAGGGCTGTCCATCACCTGGAACCACATGCCCGTCCGGGCATCGGCATACAGGGGGATGGTCCCGTACAGCGACTGGAGGATCCGGACGAGGGTATCCTTGTCCGAGCCGTCCGGCATCAGTTCCGCGACGTCCACCAGAGCCATGCAGTACCAGCCCAGGGCGCGTCCCCAGGCGTGGTCGCTCTGGCCGGTCTCCGGATCGCTCCAGTCCATCTCTCCGGTGGAATCCCACGCGTGGCGCAGGAGTCCGGTCGTCGGGTCGAAGGTATGGGCATAGACGGTGGTGAACTGATGGACGATGTCCGCATAATTCTCCGCCCGCTCCGTGCTGTCGGAGACGAAACGGTTCGTGTATTCCACGTAGAAGGGCTGGGCCATGTACAGGCCGTCCAGCCACATCTGGCCGGGATACACCTGCTTGTGCCAGAAACCGCCGTCCTCCGTGCGGGGCTGCTCCAGGACCTGCACGTACAGGGAGTCCATCGCCGTGCGGTACTTCTCCTTGCCGGTGATGTCATAAAGCTGGAACAGCGTGCGTCCGGGGCACACGTGGTCCGTAGAATAATTGGACTTCTTGTAGGTGGCGATGGTGCCGTCCTCCGCGATGATGGCGTCGTACCATGCATCGACATAATCCAGGATTTCCTCCCGCCCGGTCGCCTCATAGACATCCAGGAAGGACTTGAGTTCCAGGCCGGTCGTGTAGTTCCACTTGAGGCGGCCTTCCTGGCCGTCCAGGAAGGTGGCTTCGGGGCAGCGCGCCATCTCGGATTCCACGACCCGGAGGGACAGCGGCGCCTTGGCCGTACAGGCGGTCAAGGCGACGAGGGCTATGAGGGCGGTCTTTTTCATCAGCGGTTGTCGTAAGGGTTCCACACGATGCCATCCTGCGGCTGGTACATCACTTTCTCGAAGGTATAGTCCTTCAAGTCCTTCGGTTTCAGGGTATGGGCCCATTTCACGCGGGGTCCTTTCGCACCGGGACCGGTAGACCCGTATTCAGCATAATAGGAATTCTTCTTTGTATCGGGCTTCCCCGCCTTCTCCCAGTCGTGCCAGCCGTCCGGGACGATGTGGGAACCCAGTTCGCAGTCGATGAAGACCGTCTTCGCATAGGCTCCCCAGGGACGGCCCAGGTAGCACTTGTCGATACCGGGCGCGGCGGTGAGGCGGCAGTTCCTGAACACATATCCGTACTTCTGCCCCGGGAGGGTGGAAGCTGCCGTCACATAACTGTTTTTCTTGCTGTGGATGTGGCAGTTCTCGAAATACGCGATGCTGGGTCCGAAGATGAAGTCGGTCGTTCCCTCGATGTAGCAGTCCAGGAAGTAGTTCCGCTTGATACCGCCTTCCTTGCCGAACCGTCCGTAGGTATAGAGCGTGTCCTGGTTGCCGATGAAGCGGCAGCGGCGGAAGAACAGGAAGTCCCCGTCGGTGAACACCGCCACGGCCTGGCCGATCTCCTTCCCCTCGCCCGCCGTATTCTCGAAGGTGATGTCCTCGAAGGTCACATAGCTGGAATGGATGTAGATGCTGGCGCTGCCGGAAGTGCCCACTTTGAAGTCGTTGTCCGGCCAAAGCTGCTCCGCATACCGGTCGTAGGTCAGGATGGTCCTGTCCGTTCCCTGGCCCATGATCTTCATCCGGAACTTCGTGTGGGGGATGTCGATGCACTCCTTGTAGGTGCCGGCCTTGATGAGGATGGTCGTGATCTTGTCGTGACTGTAGTTGGGAACTGCGTTCACCGCTTCCTGAACGGTCATATAGTCTCCGTGGCCGGTCTGGTCCACGACGATGTCGTAGCGCACCAGGTGCTCCCCGACCGCCGGAACCTGCGCCTTGAGGGCTTCGCAGACGATTTCGGTAACCTTGCGCGCACCGCAGGCGACCGTGTGGGTATTGTCGTCCTTGCCGGTGGAAATCATGAAATAGGCTTTCGAGGCCTCGTCGCCCAGACTCTCGATCCAGTCCAGGGTGGGCGTAGTGATGTCCAGCAGGGTGACGCCCATCTCTTCGGCGACCTGCTTCATCGCGGCCGGATAGTCGGTATGGCAGTTGCGGTCCAGCCGGCCGCCCTTGAACCAGCGGCGGGCCACCGGAGTCAGGAGGACAGGCGTCGCCCCTTTCTCCCTGGCGCCGCTCACGAAGCGGCGGAGGTTGTCCTGGTAGGCACCGTACGCCGGGGCGTAGCGCTCGGGATCGTCGGCCTTCGCATCGTTGTGGCCGAACTGGATGAACACGTAGTCTCCGGGCTGCAGGGCGTTGTACACCTTGTCCCAGAGTCCCTTGTCAATGAAGCTCTTCGTGCTGCGGCCGTTCTGCGCGTAATTGATCACGTGGAGGGTACTGTCCACGAAGTTCGGGAACATCATCCCCCAGCCACGCTCAAGCTTGCCGTCAGAGAGGTCCTTCTCCGCCATCGTGGAGTCTCCCATCAGGTGGATGGTCGTGAATGAACTGGCAACGAGCCAGATGCAGGCGAGGTAGAGAAACTTTTTCATATCCTTTCACCGTTGACGAGGACGTTCTCGAAGGTAACGTTCTCATGATTATGGCACTCGACTCCCTTTTCGGCGGTGAAGCCGCAGTCCTTGAAGGCGATGTTCTTCACGGGAAGCTCCGGGATGCCGTTGATGAAGACCGCCTGCTCCGCGCCCGCGCAGACGATGTCCGAGAAGGAGAAGTCGCGGAATTCCGGCGTGGTCTCGTCCACAGGTTGGATGTCCGCGTTCCCGTCCTTGGCCATCTCCGTCGCGGCGACGCCGGCGTAATAGAGATTGAACACGACGCCGTAGGTGACAATGTCCTTCATATAGATATGGTCGCACCAGATGTCCTTCACCAGGCCGCCGCGGCCGCGGGCGCTCTTGAAGCGCAGGCCCACGTCCGTGCCGATGAAGCGGCAGCCGGTCACGCGGATGTTCTCCACGCCGCCGGACATCTCGCTGCCCACGACGAAGCCGCCGTGGCCGTGATACACGGTGCAGTCCGCGATGATGAGGTTGCGGCACTTCCGGGCGTGGCGGCGACCGTCGGCGTCCTTGCCGGACTTGATGCAGATGGCGTCGTCCCCCACGTCGAACGAGGACCCGGTAAGGATCACGTTCTCGCAGGCGTCGATGTCGATGCCGTCGCCGTTGGCGGAATAATGCGGGTTCCGGACCGTGATGTCTTTGATGACCACGTCCTTGCAGTACAGCGGATGGATGTTCCAGCACGGGGAGTTCTGGAAGGTGCAGTCCTGGATGAGGACGCGCTCACACTCCCGGAAGGAGACCAGCACCGGACGCAGGAAGGTCTTGATTTCCTGTTCGTCCAGCGACGGATCCGGATAGTTCAGGCTACCGGCCGTGGCGCGCGCCTTGGCGTAGCCTTCGTCGGGGAACCAGACCGAAGCGTCGGGCGCCACGATGCCGCCGCGCTTCAGGATGGCCTTCCACTGGTCGTCGGAAACCTTGCGGTGCTTGACTTCGCGCCAGAATTCACCGCTGCCGTCGATGATGCCGCCGCCGGTAACCGCGATGTCATGCGCTCCCGTGGCGTTCAGGGGCGACACACAGCGGCGGACGTCCAGTCCTTCGAAGTTCGTATCGATGATGGGATACAGGTCCTGGTCGGGATCGAAGACGATGACGGCGTCCTTGTCCACGTACAGTTCGATATGGCTCTTCAGCTCGATGGGGCCGGTGCGCCAGATGCCGGCGGGGACGATGAGGCGTCCCCCGCCCTTCTGCACGAGCGCATCGATGGCGGCCGAAAAAGCGTCGGTATTCAAGGCGACACCGTCGCCGATGCCGCCGAAGTCGGTCAGCATGGCTTCGTTCCCGGGAATGGAAGGGAGCTGCACGCGGGGCATCTCGAAAGGAAGACCCTCGTAGAGGGCGTCCAGGTCACGGCCGGTTTCCCCGTTGCAGGCTGCTGCAAGGGCGATTCCGGAAAGAAAGGCGGCGATTACTCTGGTTTTCATTGGCTACTGGTCCTAGTCTTGACCCACAAATATAGAAACATTTTTCGAATTCCGTGCACGGTAACGGAAATTATTTTCGCAAATTTTCAACACCACCCTGCTGACAACTCCAGAAGGCCCGTTACCGTGCACGATTTTTTCGATTTTTCTTGGAAGTAGGCTATTTTTGGCTTAGATTTGTAGCCGCTAAACCACCTGCCACATGGCTCCTACGGAAAAGATTACGATCAACGACATCGCCCGCCGCACCGGTCTCTCGAAAGGAACGGTGGACCGTGTGCTGCACAACCGCGGCGAAGTCTCCAAGAAGAGCTATGCGAAAGTGATGGAAGTCATCCAGGAGTTGGGCTACGAACCCAACGTGTACGCTTCCCTCCTCGCCAAAGGCGGGTCGCAGCTGGTTGCCGTCCTGATTCCCTCACACGAACCGGGTTCCTTCTGGGAGCTAGCAGCGTCGGGTATCGAGAAGGCGGCAGAGGGACCCGGTACCCTTGGCATCCGCATCGAACTTTTCGAGTACGACCAGTATGACATCGACTCGTTCCGCGATGCCTGCTCCCGCGTCCTGGAGGCCAGGCCCGCCGGCGTGGTTGTCGCCCCCTTATTCCAGGAAGAGACACTCGCCTTCACCGGCAAGTTGAAAGGGCAAGGCATCCCCTACGTGTTCATCGACTCGAAGCCGGAGTCCGACGACAGCAATCTTGCCTACTTCGGAATGCCCTTATACAAAAGCGGTTACCTGTGTGCGGACCAGCTCACTGCAGGCCAGGAGAACGTAACCAACGTCCTGATGGTCAGGGTCAGGCGCGACCGCCTGCAGCAGTCCGACCCCACCATCAACCGCCGTGCCGGCTTCATGGACTACATGCTGGAGCACAGTCCGGAATGCACGCTGGGGAACCTCTTCATCACCCCGAACGACCCCAACGGGACCTACTTCAAACTGGACAGTTGGTTCCAGGAGCACCCGGACGTGAAACACGTGGTGATGTTCAATTCGCGCATCCACCTCATCGTCCCCTGGCTGGAGGACCATCCGGATCCCGAACGCCGCGTCGTCGGCTTCGATAACCTGGCGGCGAACCTCGACGCCCTGCGCCGCGGAACCGTCACCTCCCTGATCGCCCAGCACCCCGACGAGCAGGTGCGCCTGGCGGTCGAGACCCTGGCCGAATACATCCTCCTCAAGAAACTCCCCCCGCGCAAGGACAACTTCATGCACATGGACATCCTCACGCGCTACAACGTGGAGTATTACTAAAGGAAACGATCTGCAAAGTCCAGATACTGAACCCAATCGTAAAGAAGAATCTCATGGCGGCCGTTACGGATGTGATATCCGTTCCGGCCTTTTTTGACGGGCTGCTCCACCGCCGGGAAATCTGTTTCCGAAAAGGTCTCGAAACCGTATAGGGCGTAAACCGGGGCGGCGTTCACGAGGCCCAGGAATTCGCCGCGCGGGTCCGACCAGCGGTCCTCGCTCCCGCTTTCCACATAAAGGGGGCGCGGAGCGATCAGGGCCAGGAGTTCGTGCTGGTCAAAAGGAAGGAGATCTTCGTTGTCGCCATACTTATGGAACGCCTCGCAGAACCAGTAGGGATAGGCCGTATTGATACGCCGGACAGTCTCGCCGTAGCGGCGACGGGAAAGCGCGGCACCCCCGCAGCCGGAGGCGTTGGATACCACCATCGCGAAACGGGTGTCCCGGGCGCCGGCCCAGACGGCGGCCTTGCCCATCCGGGAATGGCCGAACACCGCCACGCGGGCTCCGTCCACGTCCGGATCGGCCTCCAGATAGTCCAGGGCACGGGATAGGCCCCAGCCCCAGGCAGCCAGATTGCCCCAGGAATACCCTTCATATTTCGCCCGGACGCCCATCACTTTGTCCGTGTCGGGGGCCACGTCTTCGCAGCAGAAAGCAGCGACGGCATACCCCCGTTCCACGATGTCCCGCACCGGCCAGCGATGCCGCTGCGAGCCCCGGGCATCCAGCTTGAAGTCCGGACGGTAGCGGAGCGAGTCCGGAAGCAGGATGCCAGGGTCGGTATCTACCGTGTGATTGCCGAAAAAGTTCACGCCCAGGAAGGCTGGAACTCTCTTTGAGCGATGGTTTGGGAGATAGAGCAGAAGTGTCAGGTAATCAGACTCTTCCTTGTCAAAGAAAACGCGTACCTGACGGCGCGTGGCCCGTCCGTCCAAAGCCGCCGGATCCTCCTCGAGGACGCGGAAATGAAGTCCTTCGGGCCGCCCCGGAACAGAGCCGTACATCTCCTTCTCAAAGAGGGAAAGCAGTTCGGGACGACGCCTTTTCTCCCAGTCACAGGCGGTCTTTACCCCGCCCAGAACATCCGGCAAAACAAACGCCGGGACCTTCTCCTCGTCATACAGGAATCCTTCCAGCGGGTCGAAGGCCGGCTTCACTTCCAGGTCCAGCACGTCGAGCCAGCCGGAGTCGTTCTTCGGAGAGAAGCGGTTGCACCAGAAGCCGAATTTTGCGCCCACCCACAGTTCCGGCTTCGCGAGGAAACTTCCCTCCACCTTTGTAAACCGCTTTCCGTCAAGGCTGTAGCTGAACCGGCATACGGCATCGGGAACGTTCCCGTCCACGGCCTTCGCACGGACATCCAGCTCCACCCAGATGACCACTTCGGGCACATCCGGATAGTTTACCAAAGGGACGTTCTTCGATTCCCGGCCGTGCGGGAGAGGTTCATACCGGTAGGGCAGGACCGCCAACTCGCGGAAGGTTTCGCCTGCTCCCGAATGGGCGCCCCGGCATTCGACATAGTCCAGGGCGGCTCCCTTCCCGGTATCGGTCAGGCGCAATCCGGCATAATCGTTTCCCATCACGACGAAACCGGCCTGCTCACCGTGCTCCTTCAACTGCGGATTCGGGCGGAAGGAAAGTTTCGCCCGAACGGTGAACCGCTCGGCGGGGAATTTCTGCGCGAGAAGATTCGGGCAGTCCCAAAGGGTGTGGTACGGCCATTTCTGCTCCACCGAATACAGCCGGACACCGCCCCCCTGCAAAGCATGGTGCCAGTACGGGGACGGCACCGCGGGATACTGCCATTCAAGGCCGATTCCAAAAGGTTTATACGCTGATCCAGAAGGACTTGTCAATGATTCCACCGGCCGTTTCCAGGCCTTGACCGGCTGCCCGACTCCGTCTCCGTCGGGATCCTCGCCGATGAGCGGCCAGCCGTCGGATTTCCAGACCATCGGCTGCAGGTGCACGATGCGGCCGTAGGCGCCCTTGTCCTGAAAATGGAGGAACCAGTCCTCCCCTTGCGGGGTATCCACCCAGGCTCCCTGGTGCGGGCCATTGACGGTACCCGGGGCCCAGGCCATCACGATCCGTTCTTCGTAAGGGCCGAACGGATTGTCGGCCCGGAGGACGGTCTGCCAGCCGGTAGCGACTCCGCCGGCCGGAGAGAAGATGTAGTACTTCCCTTCGCGCTTGTAGAACTTGGTGCCCTCGATGGTCGGCTGGCTCAGGTGTCCGTCATAGACGATGCGCGACGGTCCAGTCAAACGCGTCCCGTCCGGAGACATCGGAGCCACGAACAGAACGCTCTTGACTCCCGCCCTGGACCCAGCGCAACCGTGTGACAGATAAGCCTTTCCATCCTCGTCCCAGAAGGGGCAGGGATCGATGAACCCCTTTTCCCGGACCACCCAGACGGGCGGTTCCCAGGGACCTTCGGGATCCTGCGTCCGGACCATGAAGATGCCCCGGTCCGGGTCGCCCACATAGATGTAGAACCACCCCTCGTGGTACCGGATCGCCGGAGCCCAGACGGCACGGCCGTGCTGCACCTTCGTCCGGAAATCGTCCTCAGGAGCGTCCCAACCTTCGCCGGGATAATCCGTGAGCGCCGCCCCGACGAGTTCCCAGTCCACCAGGTCCTTCGAATGCAGGATCGGCAGTCCCGGGAAACAGTTGAACGAAGAGGCCGTCATCCAATAGTCCTCCCCCACCCGGCATACGTCCGGGTCGGAATAGTCGGCATGCAGCACCGGATTCTGGTACCGGAACTGGGCGGAAAGGCCGCCGCATACGAGCACGGCAGCCAGGAGGGAGAGGATCCGTTTCATACTCAAGCCTTGAACCAAGCGAGGCTCTTTGCACAGAGTGCAGAGACCGCGCCCCAGTCGCCGGCGGCAATGACGTCCTTCGGGAAGAGCTTGGAGCCCATGCCTACGGCCGTTACGCCGGACTTCTTCCAGGCGGTCAGGTTCTCCTCGGTCGGTTCCACGGCGCCGGTGCACATGACCATGGCCCACGGCAGCGGGGCCAGGATGTTCTTCACGAAAGCGGGCCCGCCGACGGTGCCGGCCGGGAACACCTTCACGAGGTCGCAGCCGCGCTCCATCGCGTGGACGATTTCCGTCACGGTGCCGCAGCCGGGGCTGTAGGGCACGCCGCGGCGGTTCGCCAGCGGAATGACCTCGTCCACGACGCACGGAGACACAAGGAAATCGGCTCCCAGCTGCAGATACAGCGCAGCCGTAGGGGCGTCGAGAATCGTCCCGGCGCCAAAAGCCATTTCAGGGCATTCGGCCCGTACGAACCCGATCACCTCTTTGAACACGCGGTGCGCACCGTCGCCCCGGTTCGTGAACTCGAAGGCGCGGATTCCGCCGTCATAGCAGGCCTTCACGACCTTCTTCGTCAGCTCGACGTCGGCATTGTAGAACACCGGCACGATTCCGGTACTGCGGATGATACCGATGGTATCGAATTTCTTGAACTTTGCCATATGCTATCTGGATACGCGGCCGGAGCCGCCGCCTTTCATCAGGGATTCCACTTCGGCGACCGTAACGCGGTTGTAGTCGCCCACGATGGTGTGCTTGAGCGCCGATGCGGCCGCCGCGAATTCGATGGCTTCCTGGTCGGTCGGGTAGGTCAGGAGACCGTACAGGAGACCGCCCATGAAGGAATCGCCGCCGCCCACGCGGTCCACGATGTGGGTAATGTCGTACCGACGGGACTGCCAGAGGGTGGTGCCGTCGAAGAGCACGCCGCCCCAGGTGTTGTGGTTCGCGTTGATGGAGCCGCGGAGGGTAACCGCCACCTTCTTGCAGCGCGGGAAACGGGCCATCAGCTGGCGGCAGACGCTCTCGAAGCGGGTCTGGTCAATCTCGCCGCCGGTCTTCTCGGCGTCGAAGCCTTCGGGCTTGATGCCGAATTCCTTCTCGGCGTCCTCCTCGTTGCCGAGGATCAGGTCGCAGCCTTCCACGAGGGCGGGCATGACCTCGGAAGCGGACTTGCCGTACTTCCACAGCTTCTTGCGGTAGTTCAGGTCGCAGGAGACCTTGACACCCATCTCGTTGGCCACCTTGATGGCCTCCAGGCATGCATCGGCGGCACCCTGCGAGAGGGCCGGGGTGATGCCGGTCCAGTGGAACCAGTCGGCTCCCTTCAGGACCTCGTGCCAATCGACCATGCCGGGCTGGATCTCGGAGATGGCGGAATGGGCGCGGTCATAGACGACCTTCGACCCGCGCGCCACGGCGCCGGTCTCCAGGTAGTAGATGCCCACGCGGTCGCCGCCACGCACCACGCCGTCCAGACCGACGCCGAGGCCGCGGAGCTCCGCAAGGCACATGTCGGCGATGTCGTTCTTGGGCATACGGGTAACGAACTGGGCATCAACGCCATAGTTGGCAAGGGATACGGCCACGTTGGCCTCGCCGCCGCCGAAGGTGGCGTCAAACTGGGTTGCCTGGCTGAAACGCAAATAGCCGGGCGTCGAGAGGCGAAGCATCACTTCGCCGAAAGTAACTACTTTGGACATATATGGGTTAGATTAAGTTGTCTGTTCCGGTTGGAAGAGTCCCGCACCTTCAACTCCATGGGCACTACGACCGTCTCCCCTTCCCCGGACAGGAAGGCCAGCGCGGACTGGCGGCCCATCTCGAAGGGATTCAGGGCGAGGGAACTGATGGTCGGGGTCATCAGGGCAGTAAAGGATTCGTTGGCGGTACCCACGATGCCGAAGTCCTCCGGGATGCGGAGTCCCTTCGACCGGACCGCCTCGATGGCGCCGAGGGCGCAGAAGTCGCCGGCGCAGTAAAGCGCGTCGCAACCTGCCTCCAGGGCCTTCAATCCGCCTTCGAAGCCGGTTTCACGTACGATTGTATCATAGAAGACGATGGTCTCATCGACCGGTAATCCGTTGTCTTCCAGCGCTTTCCGGTATCCATCCAGGCGGGCGGCATAGGCTTCGGAGTTCATGTAACCGGCCAGGGTTCCGATGCGGCGGTACCCCTGTGACACCAGATGCTTCGTCGCTTCGTACGCACCCTGGAAGTTGTTGCTCACGACCTTGGCGCCGGGCAGACTGCTGAACACCCGGTCGAACTGGACCAGCGGGATGCTGTCCCCCAGCGTGTCCAGGACGTGCGTGCCGTCCATCGCCCCGATGGCATGCGACATCAGTACGCCCGCCACCTGGTTGTTCCGCATGGTACGGAGCGCCTTCACCTCCGCGTCGAATTCTTCATGCGTCTGGCAGATGAGGACGCTGTAGCCCGCCGCGTTCAGGATGGATTCGGCCCCGCCGATGACGTTGGAGAAGAACTCCCGATGAATGCGCGGGACGATCACGCCCACGATGTCGGACTTCCCTTTCCGGAGGTTCGACGCCACGATGTTGCGCTCGTAACCCATCTCGGCGGCCATCTGTTCGACGGCCAGCCGGGTCTCCTCCTTCACGCGGGGGCTCCCCGAAAGGGCCCGGGACACCGTGGAAGGTGTCACGCCCAGGGCGGCCGCTATGTCCGAAATCGTCACCATCGGCCGCAAAGATAGACATTCCTTTTTAATAATACAAACGTTTGCACAAACATCCGTGACAAAGATTTTCCCATCTGACAGGATATCCGGACGGCAGGAGTGATTATCGCGTCGAATGCAATTCATTCATCGTCAGTAAATTACACAAATATGCCCGGGTGAATCCACCCGGGCACTTTTTAATAACTTACTGATTAATTGTAATTTACATTCGACGCGTTATTTGATCACCTCCGCCAGTTTGGCCTCGAGGGCGGCGCCGCGGAGGCCGCGGGCCACGACGGTGCCTTCCGGGTCGATGAGGAGGTTGTCCGGGATGGAATTGACGGAATAGACGTCGGAGGCGACGCTCTTCCAGTACTTCAGGTCGGAGAGGTGGATCCAGGGCATCTCCCACTCGGAAATGGCCTTCACCCACGGCTCTTTCTCCCGGTCGAAGGAGAGGCCCACGATGTCGAATCCCTTTTTATGATACTTCTTGTAAGCGGCGACGACGTTGGGCATCTCGGCCTTGCAGGGACCGCACCAGGATGCCCAGAAATCCACGAGGACCCACTTACCCTGGCCCACATACTCGCTCAGTTTGTGCATGTTGCCGTCGGTATCGGCCTCCTCGAGATCCAGGAACTTCTCGCCGATGATGGCTTTCTTCTTTTCCTCGGCGGCTTTCTGACGAGCTTCGGCTTCATCGATCCTGCGCTTGAGGTCCAGCACATAGGGGTGCCGGGCGAAGGCCGCATCGGACGCCAGCAGTTCATTGAGCTTGTCCGGACCGGCAAGGGAACGCACATCTTCGATGAAAGCGACGGGGACGAGGTTGTCCTTGTTCTGGTCGATCAGGTCCATATAGAAATCGGAATACTGCTGCAACGCGGCACGGTACTGCGGGATGAATTCCTCCATCCGGGCTTCCTGCTCTTCCTCGGGAAGGGCTTCGAAGGTTTCAATGACCTGCTGGTACGCGTTATAGGCATCCGTATTGCGGTGGTCACAGTCGCTCAGACGATTGTTCAGGTCCGAACCGGAAAGCGAATTGTCCGCGAAGTCCACTTCCACGGGCACGCCGTCGTTGAAGAGCATGAACGTCCAGTCATCGCCCTCCGCGGTCAGGTTCAGGAAGGCATCCTTCGCAGCCTTTCCTTTGAGCTGAAAGACACCGCCGGCGACAACCGCGCTGTCGATGGGCTCGTCACTGAGTTTGTCGATGAGACGGACCACGACGCCGTCTTCGGGACCGGTGCCCTTCACGACATACTTCACTCCTTCCTGGGAGCAGGAGGCCGCCATCACTGCGAGGATGGCGGAAGCAAGAAACACTAACTTTTTCATGTTCAAAGATTATGGCAAAGATACTGGTTTTCCGCCAAAAACGGAACAGCGCGACAGAAAGATTTTGAAATAAATACAAACGTTTGTATCTTTGCAGCCGACACGATAGAAAACCGTTAAATTTTCAATAAGATGACCAATCCTTTCACTCTCGAAGGCAAGAACGCCTGGATCACCGGCGCCTCCTACGGCATCGGGTTCAACATCGCCAAGGCCTTTGTCGCCGCCGGCATCCAGAACATCATTTTCAACGACATCAACGAAGCCGCACTGGAGCGGGGCCTGAACAATTATAAGGAAGCGGGCATCACGAACGTGCACGGGTACGTGTGCGACGTGACGGACGAAACGGCCGTCAAGGCCCTCGTGGAAAAGATCCATGCCGAAGTGGGCCAGATCGACATCCTCGTGAACAACGCCGGCATCATCAAGCGCATCCCGATGCACGAGATGAAACGCCAGGAGTTCCAGCAGGTCATCGACGTGGACCTCGTCGCCCCGTTCATCGTCTCCTCCGCCGTCCTTCCCGAAATGATGGAACGCCGGGAAGGCAAGATCATCAACATCTGCTCGATGATGTCCGAACTCGGCCGCGAGACCGTGAGTGCCTACGCCGCCGCGAAGGGCGGCCTGAAGATGCTCACCCGCAACATCTGCTCCGAGTACGGCGAGTACAACATCCAGTGCAACGGCATCGGCCCCGGCTATATCGCCACGCCGCAGACCGCTCCCCTGCGGGAGATCCAGCCCGACGGCAGCCGCCATCCCTTCGACAGCTTCATCTGCGCGAAGACCCCGGCCGGCCGCTGGCTCGACCCGTCCGAACTCGGCGGCCCCGCCGTGTTCCTCGCCTCCCATGCCTCCGACGCTGTGAACGGCCACATCCTCTATGTGGACGGCGGCATCCTCGCTTACATCGGAAAACAGCCCAAGTGATATGAGTAAAGTCAATTGCACCGTCCGCCAGGCGTCCAGCAACGTGGACGCGAAACACTACGACACGGAAAGGATCCGCAAGGAGTACCTCGTGCAGAACATCATGGTCCCCGGTGAGATCAACATGGTCTATTCCATGTTCGACCGCATCATCGCCGGCGGCGCCGTCCCGACCGACGAAGAACTCGTCCTGGAGGCTCCGGAAATCCTCCGGGCCGACTACTTCACCCAGCGCCGCGAGATCGGTATCATCAACGTCGGCCCTGCCGGCATCGTGAAAGTGGGCGACGAGGAGTACGAGATCCCCTACAAGGAAGCCATCTACATCGGCCGCGGCAACCGCCATGTCTCCTTCCGGAGCGTGGACCCCAGGCACCCGGCGCATTTCTACTTCTGCTCCGCCACGGCCCACAAGGAGACCGGCGTGAAGAAGGTCTCCAAGAAGGACGCCGTGGTCATGCACCTCGGCTCCCTGGAAGAAAGCAACGAGCGTACGATCAACCGCCTGCTGGTCAAGGAGGTAGTCCCCTGCTGCCAGCTCCAGATGGGCATGACCGAGCTCGCCCCGGGCAGCACCTGGAACACGATGCCGGCCCATACCCACGACCGCCGCATGGAGGTCTATTTCTACTTCGAGCTTCCGGAGGACGCGGCCGTGTGCCACTTCATGGGCGAACCCCAGGAGACGCGTCACATCTGGATGCACAACGAGGAGGCCGTCATCTCCCCGCAGTGGAGTATCCACTCCGCCTGCGCCACCCGCAACTACACCTTCATCTGGGGCATGTGCGGCGAGAACGACGACTACAACGATATGGACTGGTGCGCCACCAAAGACCTGAAATAGCCTTATGAAACGCGTCCTCATCGCCATCCTGGCCCTCGCGGCCCTCGCCGGGTGCAAGCAGCCCGAACAGCGGGTGATGGCCCGCTTCGTGCCGGAACGCTCCGACGACTTCGTCTTCGAGAACAACCTTATCGCCGGCCGTTTCTACGGCGAGGCGCTGGAAGGGAACCCTACTTCCCCGGGGATCGACATCTGGGTGAAGATGCCCGGCAAGCTCGTCGCCGACGAGTGGTACCAGGGCTACCTCACGGAAAGTGACGAGTTCTACCACCACAACCACGGCGGCAAGGACTGCTACAAGGTCGCCGTCTCCCTGGGCGGCGGAGCATCCGCCCCGCTCATCGACGGAAAACTCGCTTTCCCGAAGACCAACTTCCGCTCCTGGGACATCGTGGAGAGCAAGCCCGAGAAGGTCGTGTTCACCCTCCATTATCCTGAGTGGGAGGCCGCTCCGGGCGTAAAAGTCGCCCTGGACAAGACCGTGACCGTGGTTCCCGACACCTATTTCTGCGACGTGGAGGACATCTATTCCTTTACGGGCACGAAGACACTGGACGTCGCCGCGGGCATCAACATCCACACCGCACAGGGAACCCTGGACGACCAGAACGTCGTCACGGGGCGTTCGGTGGCCATCTGGGAGCACGCCTCCGACCAGACCTATGAGCCGGAAGACGGCATGCTGGGCGTGGCCGTCGTGATGTCCGGGGCCGACTGGACCGGCATCCTGGACGACGGCACCCACCTGGTCCTGGTCCGCGCCGTCGCTTCCGGAGAACCGCTGCGCTACCGTTTCGGTTCCTGCTGGTCCAAGGGGGACATCCCCGACAGCGACGCCTGGTTCCGGATGGTTACTGCACAGTAGATTACACATTTCCGGCATTTTCCTTATATTTGTATCCTGCAAAGGACCTGGAAGATGACCGACATGAATTTGATGGCAAGGAGGATCCGGCGGATCCTCCTTGTCTGCAACAATTACGACAAGTTCGCCCTGGAAGAGGACGGACGCCTCGGACCCCGCATCGCTGCCGAATATTCGGAGCTGAACCTTTCCAATCCGCCTGAACTCATCCGGGCCGAATCCACCGTAGACGCCCTCGCGCGGCTGGAGAAGGGAGAACGGTTCGACCTCGTCATCACGATGTACTACGTAGGGGAAGTGGATGTTTTCGACTTCTCCAAGCGGGTCAAGGAAATCGACCCGGAAGCCTCCGTCGTCCTCCTCACGGCCTTCGCCAAGCAGATCTACCGGCAGATGGAGGATAAGGACTGCAGCCACTTCGACGGCATCTTCTGCTGGAACAACTCCACGGACCTCATCATCGCCATCATCAAGCTCCTGGAGGACAGCCGGAACGCCCCCGCGGACATCCTGGAGTACGGCGTCCAATGCATCCTGCTGGTGGAGGATTCCGTCCGCTATTATTCCACGTATCTGCCTGAACTGTACCGGCTCATCATCCAGCAGAACAACGCGGCCATCCGCGACGCCCTGAACGAAAGCCAGCAGAGTCTCCGGAAGCGGTCCCGTCCCAAGATCCTGATGGCCACCAACTACGACGACGCCGTGGCCCTTTACGAGAAATACAAGTCCAATATGCTGGGCGTCATCTCGGACATCGGTTTCGTCCTGCACCGCGGCGACAAGTCTTCGTCGGAGAAACTGGACGCCGGCATCGACCTGTGCCGGATGATCCGGAAGGACGATCCCAAGATGCCCATCCTGATGCAGTCCTCGCAGGAAAGCATGCGCTCCGTGGCCACCTCCCTGAAGGCCGGTTTCCTCATCAAGCGGTCCAAGACGCTCAACCACGACCTGGCGGAATTCATCGGCCGGGAATTCGGTTTCGGCGACTTCGTGGTAACGAATCACAAGACCGGCGAGGTGATCGCCCGCGCCAGCGACCTGTACGGGGCCGAGCGCATCATCGCCACCCTGCCGGACGAGGATCTCAACCGGCTCGCCAGCAAGAACTACATCTCCCGCTGGCTTCTTGCCCGGGGCCTTTTCGAAGTGGGGAACATCATCAAGAAAAGCAGCTTCGACAATGCGGACGAACGCCGGAAGACCACCGTCCAGTCCATCCACGACTACCGGATGGCCCAGGGACTGGGCGTCGTCGCCCGCTTCGAACCCGAACTGTACAACGACGCCATCCGCTTCGCCCGGCTGGGAGACGGCTCGCTGGGCGGAAAGGCCCGCGGCCTCGCCTTCCTGAACCAGATCCTGCAGCGGTACGACCTGTACAACCACTGGGACGGCGTACACGTGCTGCTGCCCAGGACCCTTGTCGTCACCACCGATTTCTTCGACCGGTTCATCCGGGAAAACGGCCTCCAATATATCATCAGCGCCGACCTCTCCGACGAGGAGATCCTGTCCGAATTCGTGGCCTCCACCCTGCCCAGTGACCTGACGGAAGCCCTCCGCATCTTTATCCGATATGCCCGGAAGCCCCTGGCCGTCCGTTCATCTTCAAAACTGGAAGATTCTTATTATCAGCCGTTTGCCGGCGTTTATTCCACCTACATGGTGCCTTATTCGGAGAACGAAGACCAGGAGCTGCGCTTGATTTCCAAAGCGATCAAGAGCGTTTATGCTTCGGTCTATTTCGCGTCGTCCAGAAGCTACATCACGGCTACGGGCAATGTCATCTCCGAGGAGAAGATGGCCATCGTCCTGCAGGAAGTCTGCGGTACCGAGGACCACGGCCTGTGGTTCCCCACCCTGTCCGGCGTCGCCCGCTCGCTGAACTTCTACCCCGTCGGGCATGAGAAGCCCGAAGAGGGTATCGTCCGCCTCGCCTTCGGCCTCGGAAAGGCCGTGGTGGACGGCGACCAGACGCTCCGGTTCTCCCCCGCCTATCCCGGCCACGTGGTCCAGACCTCCACGCCGGAACTGACGATGCGGGAGACGCAACAATACATGTACGCCCTGAACCTGAGGCCCGAGAAGTTCAAGACCTCGGTCGACGACGCCGTGAACCTGGACCGCCTCCGCATCTCCGACTGCAAGGATTTCCGGAACCTCCAGAAGGTGGTTTCCACCTTCGACTACGAGAACCAGCGGATGGTGGACTCCCCTTTCCCGCAGGGTCCCAAGTTCGTCACCTTCGCCCATATCCTCCGCTACGGGACCTTCCCGCTCGCCGACATCCTCCGCAAACTGCTGGAAATCGGCCAGAAGGAGATGAAGTGCTGCGTGGAAATCGAGTTTGCGGCCAACCTGGACAAGCCCTCCCACAAGACGTCCACCTTCCACGTCCTGCAGATCCGCCCCATCTCGACCGACAGCCTCTCCTCCGAAGTGGACTGGACCAAGATCGACGATTCCGGCGCCTTCCTCCGTTCCGCCTGCGCCCTGGGCACCGGCTGGGTGAAGGACGTCCACGACATCGTCTACGTCCCGGAGGACCGGTTCGACAAGATGCAGACCACGGAAATCGCCGCGGAAGTCGCCGCCCTGAACAACAAGATGCGCGAAGAGGGACGGAGCTACGTCCTCATCGGCTTCGGCCGCTGGGGCACCAGCGTCCCGTCGCTGGGCATCCCCGTCAAATGGAGCGACATTTCGGAAGTGAAGGCGCTCGTGGAATGCGTCCTGCCGAACTTCCGGATCGACCCGAGCCAGGGCACGCACTTCTTCCAGAACCTGACGTCCTTCAACGTGGGGTACATCCACGTGGACCAGTTCGCCCGGTCCGAAGACGGGTTCAACGGCGCTGAGCTGGATGCCCTTCCTGCCGAATATGAGACGAAACACTTGAGGCTCATCCACTTGGACAAGCCCCTCGAGATCTGCATCGACGGCCGGAGCGGCCGCGCGTTCCTGAAAGTGTAGAACCTGCTACTCCCCTGCCGGCGGTACGGCGACCGTCTTGCGATAATGGCATTGCAGGACGTCTTCGGACGGGCCGTGCCAGTTGTGCATGCCGTTACCCAGGCAGTTCCGCCACTCCTTGCAGCCGGCGCAGATGCCGGTCCGGGCCCAGTCGCGTTTGCGGAATGCCTCGAACCGGTTCTCCCAGACCTCATAGAAGTTGTCCCCGTAGATGCTTCCCTGGGAGAAGCGGTCACGGTCAATGTTCGGACACGCACAGATCCGGCCGTCGATGAGGATGGAAGCGATATTGATGCCGGCACGGCAGAAGTAGCGGATGTCCCGGACCTTTTCCTCGTACCGCCCCAGATATCCTTCGCAGCTGAAGGTGACCTTCATCGGCCCGCCTTCCTCCCGTTTCGTCCTGATGAACTCCATCAGGGACACGAACTCCTCATCCGTCAGGTGCATGTCGGGGTCCGATGCGGCCCGGCCGATGGGAATGATGGTGAAAAGCCGCCACTGCTTCAGTCCCAAGTCCGTCAGAATCCTGTGGATTTCAGGCAGTTCCGATAGATTTCGCTTGTTTACGCACGTGACGACATCGGCATTGATGCGCGGTTCCCTGGCAAAGATGCCGATGGCCCTGAGCGCCCGGCTGAAACTGCCGGAACGCCCCCGCATCCAGTCGTGGGAAGCCTCCAGACCGTCCAGGCTGACGGTAAGGGCCCCCATCCCCGCCGCCATCAGGCGGCCGTGCATTTCCTCGTCATAGAACCACCCGTTGGAAACCATTCCCCAGCCGAAACCGCGTTTGCGGATCTCGCGCCCGACAGTTTCCAGATCAGGCCGAAGAAGCGGTTCCCCGCCGGTCAGGACCACGGAAAAGTCCGCAGGCCGATGGTCCTTCGGAATCGTATCCAGGGCCCGCAGGAAGTCTTCCAGGGGCATGTCCTTCTCCCGGCTCAGGACCGAACAGTCGCTGCCGCAATGGCGGCAATGCAGATTGCAGCGCGTGGTACACTCCCAGAACAGGTAGTTCAGTTCGTGGACAGAAGTCTCGTTGGCGCGGAAAAGACGGAACAGAAATGGATTCACAGGGCTCTTTTTTGCAAAGATAATACGCTTTTACGCAGAATCTTGCATAATTGTCCGTATCTTGTGCAAGATTATCGCTCCTGCCGTATTTATGGAGCAAAACCCGCGATGATATGAAATGGCTGCATAATCTGATGAAAGGCGCCTCCCTGACCGGAGCCCTCTTCGTTTTCCAGGCCTGCTACGGAATGCCGCAGGATCCGAAGTACTTTGAATACGGAGAAGCCCCCATGTCCTTCTCGCTCCTCTCCCATACCACCGGAGAGCCCCTGGAGGGAATCCGGGTCATGGGCCGGAGCACGAAGGGGGATTCTTATCAGGAACTGGGTACTACCGGAGCCGATGGAAACTGCCACGTTTCCATCCCCTATTTCAGGAACCAGGAAGGTCCTTTCCTGATGTTCGAGGATCCCAAAGGCCGGTTCGCCTCCAAAGATACTTCATTCGCCGACCTTCGCGAACGCAACATCCCCATCAAGCTGTATCCCATCCAATGAGAACGCGCCTTCTCATCCTTGCACTCCTGCTGGTGTCCAGCGGCATCGCCCTGCCCGCCGACGGTGATGTGCTCTTCCGGAAGAGGTATGCCATCGAGATCGGCGCGGGACCGGCTCCCTTCCATACCCGAACCATGGGTTTGTCCTATTCCTTCAAGAAAGAACTCGCCAAACTAGGCCAGGAAGCGGACATGACCCACGCCTTGTATCCCGCGGTGAGCCTCTCCGGCGTCTGCCGGATCAGCCCCAGGTGGGAAATCGCCCTCACGGGCGGGTACTCCTGGATCCATCATCAGGTCTCCCAGTACGAAACCTTCGGCACGGACCCCTACGGACAGCCCCGGTACGACTTCAACAAGGGAAAGACGGCGGGATGGATGGACTCCTCCGCCGTCGTGACGTTGACCCTGCAGGGCCGTTATTTCTGGATTCCGGAAAAGGACTTCGAACTCTATTCGGCCTTCGGGCTGGGGCTGACCACCGCGTCGGAGTTCATCCCCATCCCGTCGCTCACGCCCATCGCCGTCCGCTATGGCGGCGACCATTTCTATATCTTTGCAGAAACTGCCCTGAATCCGATCGCCCTTTACGGCCACGGAGGGATTGGCTGGCGGTTCTGACGCCTTAACGCGGAAGTTCCTTCAACTGTATCGGAGCGGAAAACTCCTCAATCAGCGCGAGTTCCTCGGGCGAGAACTTCGTGTTTTCCAATGCCTTCAGATTGTCCTCGATCTGGGGGACGGAGCTGGCGCCGATGATGACCGAGGTCACCCGGCTGTCCTTCAGCAACCAGGCCAGGGCCATCTGCGCAAGGCTCTGGCCGCGTTTCATGGCCAGTTCGTTCAGTCCACGGAGCGCCTTCATCATGGTCGGCGTGAGCAGCTCCTCGCGGAGGGTGACACCCTTCGCCATCCGGGAATCGGCCGGAACACCGTTCAGGTAGCGGTTCGTCAGAAGTCCCTGCTGAAGCGGAGAGAACGAGATGAATCCGGTTCCCGCTTCCTCACCCAGGTCGATGAGGCCGCTGCACTCAGGCGCGCGGTCGATGATGTTGTACCGGTCCTGATACAGGAGGCAGGGAACGTCATGCTCCGCCAGGTACCGGTATGCTTCCCGGGCCTTATCCGTCGGATACCGGGACAGGCCCACATAGAGCGCTTTGCCCTGCCGGACGATGTCCACCAACGCCTGCATCGTTTCCTCCAGGGGCGTTGCGGGATCGAACCGGTGGGAGTAGAAAACGTCCACATAGTCCAGGCGCATTCGGCGGAGACTCTGGTCCAGGCTGGACATCAAGTACTTCCGGGAGCCCCAGTTCCCATACGGTCCGGGCCACATGTCCCAGCCCGCCTTGGTGCTGATCAGAAGTTCGTCGCGGTACGGACGGAATGAGATGTCCATCAGCCGCCCGAAATTCTCCTCGGCCGTGCCGTATTCCGGCCCGTAGTTGTTCGCGAGGTCGAAGTGACAGATGCCTTTGTCGAAGGCATAGTGGGCCATCGCCTTCACATCCTGGAAAGGCTTGTGGGATCCGAAGTTGTGCCAGAGACCCAGCGCCAGGGCGGGAATCCGGATGCCGGACCGGCCGCTGCGGCGGTATTCCATGGAGGCGTACCGGTCGGGAGATGGGGAATAAACGGGTTCAATCATACTATCTGAGATTTGCTATACATTCGATTTCCACCAACGCACCCTTCGGCAGCGTCTTCACCGCCACGGCGCTGCGGGCCGGGAACGGAGCCGCGAAGAATTGGGCATAGACTTCATTCATCGCTGCGAAATCGGCCATGTCGGCCAGGAATACCGTCGTCTTGACGACGTTCTGCAAGCCAAGCCCCGCCGCTTCCAGGATGGCCCTGGCATTGGTAAGGCTCTGGCACGTCTGTTCTTTCACCCCGCCTTCCGGGAACGCTCCCGTCGCAGGGTCGATGGGCAGCTGCCCGGAAACGAAGATCAGCCCGGCGCCGCTGTCCACGGCCTGGCTGTACGGCCCGATGGCCGCAGGTGCCTTTTCAGTGTGTATTGCTTTCATATCGGGTTAGTGTTTTGGATGGTCAGGTCAAAGCAGGAAAAACAGCGCGACGCCCGTCATGCTCACTACGACGCCCAGCACTTCGCGGGCCTTGATCCGCTGGTGGTAGATGAAGGCGTACGGGATCAGGATGAACACCGGGGTGAGGGCCATCAAAGTCGATGCGATGCCGGCCGAAGTATAGCGCACCGCCATCAGCGACAGGGATACGCCGAAAACGGGGCCGAACAAGGTCATGATGAGCGCATAGCCCAGGCCCTTGCGGTCGTGCGCAGCGGCCTTGAGTTCCTGCGTCTTCCTTTGCAGGGCCATAAGCGCCAGGAAGCCCGCTCCGCCCACGACCGCACGGATCATCGTCGATGCAAAAGGAAGGAGCGTATCCATGGCGGCGGGGGCATCGGCCGGGACGGCGACCGCATAATGCTCCAGGCCCACCTTGCTCAGGACAAGGCCCACGCCCTGCCCCAGTCCGGCGCCCAGCCCGAGCAGGATGCCCTTCAGCGGCAGGGTAAGCCGTACGTGATGGTCTCCGCCGCGGCTCAGGATGGAAATGGCGATACCGCACAGGGTGACGGCCATGGCCAGGATGGATTTCCAGGTAAGGGACTCCCCCAGGATGGCCCAGCCGGCGATAGCCGCCATGGGGGGAGCCAGTGTCATGAACAGCTGGCCGAAGCGCGCTCCGATGGACAGGTAGCAGTTGAACAGGCAGTAATCCCCGAACACATACCCCACCAGGGCCGATGCCGCCAGCCAGGCCCAGGCCTTCCCGTCGGCATACACCGGATAGGGATGGCCCACGCCCACCCACAGGATCGCAGCCAGGAACACGGACGCGAGAACCAGCCGGATCACGTTGGCCGTCATCGACCCCAACCGGTGGCTGGCCTTGTCCGCAAACAGGGCCGTCACCGTCCACGACATCGCCACGACGAGCGAGATGATTTCCCCTAAGTGATTCACTTGGTCAAATCGATATTCACCAGATTGTACTTCTGTACGCCCAGTCCGATGCTTTCGGCATAACCGATGATATGGGTGCCGTGCTGGCGTTCGATGCGTTGCTGCAGGGGCTTCGCATCATCCCCGGTGCTGTCGGAGTGGTTGAATACGAGGTCCAGGCAGGCCTTGTCCAGGGCGACGGGGTCCGAGGAAGCGAGAATGCCGATGTCCTTCAGGCGCGGGGCGGCGGGATGGCCGTCGCAGTCGCAGTCCACGGACATGTTGTTCATCACGTCGATGTACACGATATCCCGGCCGTCGGCCTTGAAATAATCGTGGACGGCCTGCGCAGCCGCGGCCATCGACTCCAGGAAGCCGTCCTGGTCGTCCGACATCCAGCGGGTCTGGCTGCGGCCGGCGGAATGGATGTACAGTTTTCCCGCCGAGGAAGCGACGCCGATGCTCTGGTTCTTGAGCACGCCGCCGAATCCGCCCATCGCATGGCCCTTGAAATGGGCCAGGTTGATCATGAAGTCATAGTTCTGGACGTGACTCCCGACGAGGTCGTACTGGATGTGTTTCGTATCCTTGACCGGCAGCTCGATGGATCCTTCTTCATCCATGATGTCCACCGTGGCGACATCGTTGAAACCCCGCTCGGCGATGGCCCGGCGATGGTCCTCGGTCTTGGACCGGTTGCCGCCATAGGCTGTGTTGCATTCGACCAGGGTACCGTTTACCTTGTGTACCAGGTTCTTGATGAGTTCCGGACGCAGATGGTTGCTCTGGGCCGACTCTCCCGTGGAGATCTTCACGGCTACCCGGCCGGAAGGTTTTACGCCCAGCGCCTCATACACTTTCACGAGTCCTTCCGGACTGATGTCGGCGGTGAAATAAACCGTAGGAGCCGACGGGTCCGGATTCTGGGTGGAGGGAACGACGACGCCCGTGGAACCGAATCCGCCGGTAACGGCCGTTTTCTTCGTGCCGCCGCATCCGACAAAGAGGAGCGCCAGCATGGCAAGTGCAAGGATTTTTTTCATATCTTTCGCTATAGTATTCCGTTCAATTCTTCCGCCGTCTCCACCACGGTCAGTCCCGGGGTACCCTTCATCGGCCTATACCCCCAACTAACTGCAATCGAGGCGATTCCGCCGTTCTCAGCCGTCTTCATGTCGGTAGCGGAGTCGCCCACCAGGACGGCATCCTCCGGCCGTACCCCCGAGCGCCGGAGCGCCTCTCCGACGATTTCCGGATCCGGTTTCAGCGGATAGCCGGGCCGGTTGCCCAACACCGCCACGAAAGGGACTCCCGGGAAAAACTTCCCCACCAGATAGTCGGTCCCTTCCTGGAACTTGTTCGAGGCGATCGCCAGGGACACGCCCTCCCGGTCCAGCCTGTACACCAGTTCCTGCATGCCGGGATACGGATGCGTGTGGACGTCGATATGTGCGGTATAATAGTCCTTGAAATCGGACAGGGCGGCATCCACCAGTGCATCATCCGCCTGTTTTTCCGCCGGAAGGGCCTGCAGGACCAGGTTGCGCACCCCGTGACCGACCATGGTCATGTACTCGGCACGCGTATGCAAAGGGAAACCCCGAAGCCTCAGGGCGTGGTTCACGGCCTCGCTGAGGTCGTCCAGCGTGTCCAGCAGGGTTCCGTCCAGGTCGAAAAGTACCAGTCTGTGTTTCATCCGTTCTTGGTCTATCATACAAAAATACACAAAAAAACGCAATCATCGACGCCCGACACGCCAGGTCTGGATGAGTACGGAAATGATAATCAAAACAATACCCAGCCAGAAGGAGAAGCCCACCTCGCGGTGCTCGCCGAAAATAAGGGCGGCGAACGCGATGCTGTAGACGGGCTCCAGGTTGTAGGCCAGGTTCACGGTGAACGCGGACAGCGTCCGCAGGGCATGCAGCTGGAACAGGAAGGGCAGGATGGTGAAAACCGAGCCGAGCAGGAGGATCCAGAGGCCGTCCTGCCGGTTCAGGGCAATGGATCCGGCGGGAATGAATTCCGTATAGAAGGGCATCAGGACCGTCAGGAACAGGACGCCGCCGATCAGTTCGTAAAGCAGCATCGTAGCGCTGTCCTCCCCCGTTTTCCGGGCCACGTTGATGTTCACGATGGAAAAAAGGGAATACAGTGCGGCCGACAGCAGGCCCAGGCCGATGCCCAGGCGGTACCGCACGTCCAGGCTGAAGATCAGCAGGACGCCCAGGATGGCGATGAAACTGATGAAGACCTCCACCCAGGACATCCTCTTCCGGTTGACGAGCGGATCCAGGACCGTGGTAAAGAAACACGAGGTGGCGATGCAGGCGACGCCGATGGAGACGTTCGACGCCTGGATGCTGGCATAGAACGCCACCCAGTGGACGGCGAGGATGGCCCCGCACCCGGCGATCATCGCGATGCCCGCCCATCCGGTCCGGTGAAGCCTTCCCATCAGCGCCAGGACCAGTGCCAGGACCACGACGCTGACCATCATCCGGTACCAGACCAGCGGAAGGCCGTCCAGCGAGATGACCCGGCCGAGTATCCCCGTCCACCCGGCCAGGAATACGGCCGTGTGGAGCAGGATCATGGGACGTGTCTCGCGGGTACTCATCGAAGCGATTATCATTCAAAGTTAATCTTTTTCAACGGAATACCGCAAAAAAAGACTATCTTTCCCCGTTAAAACGATCATCGATGAGAAGCAACTTCCTGCCAGCCCTGGTCCTTTCGGCGCTTACCCTCCTCTCCTCCCTGTCGTGCCAGCGTCACGGGGATACCCTTCAGACGGGAGACCTCCTGTTCGTCGGTTCGGGTGGCGGATCCATGGATGAAGCCATCGCCTCGGCGACTGGGAACCTGACCCACGTCGCCATCGTCGAAGTGGATGCGGACGGAAACCGGTGGGTTACTGACGCGACGCCCCAAAGAGGAGTATGCCGATACCCGCTGGATACGCTGGTCCAGGAGAATCCGGGAGCCGTTTTCCTGGTCAAGCGCCTCCGGGACACGACCGGCGTTTCCGCGTTTGTCGAAAACGCCCGCCGATTCGTCGGAGAACCCTATGACCTGACTTTCCTGCCCGACAACGAGGCCCACTATTGTTCGGAACTGGTCCGGGACGCCTACCGGCGTCCGGACGGAAGTTTCCTGTTCGAAGAGAAACCCATGAATTTCCGGGCATCCGACGGCTCGATGCCGCCCTATTGGACCGCCTTGTTCGAAGAACTCGGAATGCCTGTCCCCCAAGGAGTTCCCGGTACCAATCCGCAGGATATGTCCGCTTCTCCCCTTCTTGAAACCGTGTCCTGCCCCATTTATTGAAGTACCTTATGCGAACCGGTGGATTCATCATCATCCTGACACTCGTCCTCGCGATGACGGGTTATGTCTGCTGGCATCTTTGGCGGATTGCGCCGCACGGGTGGAAACTGGCCGTTACGGGACTTTTCCTGCTGTGGATGGCTGGCATGTTCGCGGGCTTTGCCTATATGGAACGCGTCCCCGTCCCGGTGGCAACCGTCCTCTATGAAGTGGGCAATACCTGGATAATCGCTTTCCTCTATCTCCTGATCGTCTTCCTCGCGGCGGATATCGCTTCCCTCTGCCACATTCTGCCGAAGGCTTTCCTGAAGGACAGCACGACCGGACTGCTGACTGTCATCGGCGCCGTCGCGGCCATCCTCATCCTGGGCAACGTCCATTACCATCACAAATACCGCGAGGAACTGGCTATCTCGACGGACAAGCCCCTGGAAAAGCCACTTACGATCGTCCTGGCGAGCGATCTCCACATCGGTTACCACAACCGGAAGGCGGAGCTGGCCCGCTGGGTGGATCTGATCAATGCGGAGAATCCCGACCTGGTGCTGTTCGGCGGCGACATCATCGACAGGAGCCTTCGGCCGGTACTGGAGGGCCGGTATGGGGAGGAGTTCCTGCGGATCAATGCACCTGCCCTGGCCGTCCTGGGCAATCACGAATACTACGGCGACATCGACCGTGCGGAGCAGTTCCTCCAGGAATCCGGAATCCGGATCCTGAAGGACTCCGTGGCCCGTTTCAAGGGGGTCGACATCATCGGCCGCAACGACCGTTCCCATCCGGAAAGGGCAGCCTTGCGCGACCTTGCCTGCGGCCTGGAAGGATTCACCCTCGTGCTGGACCACCAGCCTTCCCACCTGGAAGAAGCCGAAGAGGCGGGCATCGATTTTCAGTTCAGCGGCCATACGCACCACGGTCAGGTCTGGCCCGTTTCCTGGTTTACCGACGTCCTCTTCGAGAAAGCCTGGGGACACTATCGGAAAGGGAACACGCAGTATTACGTCTCCTCCGGTCTGGGCCTTTGGGGCGCCAAGGTCCGGGTGGGCACCAGATCCGAATACCTGGTGCTCAGACTACACGGATCGAACGAAGGAGGTACAGGACCGGGAAGATCTCCAGACGTCCGATGACCATTTCGGCCATCCCGGTTATTTTCAGGATGTCCGGGAACGCGGCGTAATTTGCCATGGACCCCACTTCACCGAAACCGGGACCGACGTTGCCGATGCAGGCGATGGAGGCGGTGACGCCCGTCGTGAAGTCAAGTCCGGCGATGATGTTCACGGCCGCAAAGACCACGACGATAAACAGATAGCAGAAGATATACCCGTAGGCGTCGCTGATCTGTTCATCGGCCCTGACCCGGCCGTCGATCCGGATGTTCCGGACGGCGTGAGGCGATACGGCCAGGCCCACTTTCCGGCTGATTCCCTTGGCCGCCAGGATGGCGCGGTCGATCTTGATGCCGCCGGACGTGGATCCGGAGCAGCCGCAGATGAGGGATGCGATGATCAGCAGGGACATGCTGAGCGGCGGCCACTGGGTCGTATCCTGCGTGGCGAAACCCGTAGTCGTGGAGATGGAGGCCACCTGGAAGGCAGCGTCCCGCAAAGCCTTTCCGAACGAACCGTAGCCGCCGTTCGTCATCAGGTCCACCGTAACCAGGACGATGGCGATCCCGACGAGCGAAAGGAACACCTTGACAGCCTCCGATTTCCAGATATACCGGGGACGCCCCCGCAGGAAGGCCAGGAAAAGGATGCCGAAGTTGATGCCCGCAGCAATCATGGCTACCGTCAGGACCAACTCGGCGGCAGGATTGGCATAATAGGCAATGCTCGTGTTCCGCGTGCAGAAACCACAGGTGCTACAGGCCGACATCGCGTTGGTGAGCGAATCGAACCAGCACATTCCCGTGAGTTTCAGGGCGAAAAACGTAACCCCTGTCAGCGCGACATAGGTAGCAAGCATCCGCTGGGCGAAACTGTTGCTCCGCTCCCCCGCGAAAGGCTGTCTGGCCACGTTGGAAATCTCCGCTCCCGACAGGGTGGATTTGTCCATCCGTTCCCGGATGAGCATCGAGAACAGGGTAACGATGCCGATACCGCCCACCCAGGCCGTCGAGATGCGCCAGAGCTGCAGGCCCGGGGGCAACGCCTCGATGTCGTCCAGGATGGAGGCCCCGGTGGTCGTAAAGCCGGACACGCTTTCGAACAGAGCGTTCACGAGCGTGAATTCCTGTCCATATAAATAGAAGGGAAGCATCCCGAACAGACAAGCGCATAACCACGCAATCACCACGATGCAGTTCCCTTCCCGGAAGCTGAGCGAATGGTGCCCCCGCCGCACGAAGATGAGCGGGTAGAAACCGACAAGGCCGGTCACGAAAGCGGAATACAGGAGCGGCAGCCTGCTGTCGTCTCCCGGAGTAAAGCAGGCGACAATGCCTGAAATGGTCATCAGGGCGGTCACGAGCATCAGGGAAATTCCTATATACCAAGTTATTATCTTCCAATTCATAGGTCAGGATGATTGAACGGGACAAAGTTATTCGCCCGAATATCATTTATCAATACAATTATTTTTATCTTTGCATTGATAAAATCAATCAATCCGGAAATTATGACCCTCCTGCAGTTGAAATACATCGTTGCCATCGACCGGTACAGGCACTTCGGCAAAGCCGCCGAAGCCTGCGGACTCACCCAGTCCACCCTGAGCCTGATGGTGAAGAAAATGGAAGAAGAGCTGGACGTGCGCATCTTCGACCGGGATGCCCATCCCGTCGCCCCTACGGAAATCGGACGCAGGATCATCGACCAGGCCAAAGTGGTCCTGTACAATGTGGATCAGATCGCCCAGATGCCTCTTTCGGAAAAGGAGGCGCTCTCCGGTCCCCTCAGGATCGCCTTGATTTCCACCGTTTCCCCCGTCCTGGTCCCGGGCCTGTACAAATTCATCGGAGAAAGGTATCCGTCCATTTCCCTCCAGACGGAGGAGATGCTTACCGGCACCATCAAGGACAAGCTTCGGAAAGCCGAGGTGGACATGGGCATCCTTTCCGGTCCGGTCCATGAACCCGGGCTGCTGGAAATCCCGCTGTATCACGAGCGTTTCCTGGCCTATGTATCCCCTTCGAATCCAGCCTACGCACAGGAAAGCATCCGCATGGAAACCCTTCTCAGCCAACCCATCTGGATCATCAAGGATGGAATCCGGCAGATGGATCCTTCCGAAGTGGGCACGGTGGAGCAGCTTTCCTATGACCGGTTCTTCGAGGGAGGCCGCGTCGGACTCCTGATCAAGATCGTCAACGACAACGGTGGAATCACCATCATCCCCGAAACGCATGCAGGCCTGGTCATGTACAGTCAGCAGACGGCCCTGCGTCCCATCATCGAACCGGAACGGCAACGGACCGTCTCCCTGGTGGTCAGGACAGACTTTATCCACGAAGCCAAACTCAACGCCGTGGTGGACGCTGTCAAGAACATCATACCCGGGAAGCTGCTTGACCCGATAATCCGGAAGAGAAATCTGAAGCTATAACAAAGAAGAAGACTCGTAATTCGCTGATTAAAAGCGCCTCACGAGCCTTCCTAGTACCCCCGCTCGGAATCGAACCGGGACCGTCAGAACCGGAATCTGAAATTCTATCCTTTAAACTACAGGGGCATCCGGTTAGGGAAGGCAAAGTTAGCAATTTTTACGGATATGCAAACAAACTTTCCCTTTTTTATCGCTCTTGGGAAAGATAGGCTTCACACCGTCCGGCAATGTTTTCACGCAGGGAAGCCCCGTACCAGCGGATTTCGAAGGTATGGTAGCAGCCGTCCTGGAAGTAGGGTTTCAAGGCATAACCGGTGCCTTCGTAGCCATCGACCAGAAGGAGTTTCGTCGCAGGGTCCAGCGTAACGGTGAGGGTGTCGAAAAGGACGGCCGGCGTGGCGTCGGTGCACCAGTTCACCGGATTGATCGCAACGGTGTTCCCGCCGCTTACGAGCGGGCTCGCCGCGTCGGGGCTCCCGACCGAGTTGTAGCAGATGGTGACCCCGTAGTCATCGGCCCCCTGGGCGGGACGGATGGCGGGAGACGATGCAAGTTCCTCCTCCGTAATCTTCCAGCCCAGCACATAGGCGGCGACCATCCGGTCGCGGAGACTGTCCGGAAGCTCCTTCAGGAGTTCAACAAGGGCCTCCCCGCCCTGGCTGAAGCCGGCCAGCACGAAGGGGCGGCCACCGTTCAGATGGTCCACATAATACCGGAATGCCTTCCGGACGTCGTCCATCGCCACGGGGAAACGCGTCGCTATCAAAGCGGTATCGGCATAGGTTTCCATCGTAACCTGCCGGTAGAAAGGCGAATAGAAGTTCAGGTCTCCACCCATGATCCGGTCCACGCCCTCCATCTCCTGGCGCATGCCGGGGCATGCGGCGGAGTCGGCTGCGGAAGCGTGGTGCCAGACCGTGCCGTCGGCATCCGTCCAGTCCACGGTTTCCGTAGAGCTGATGTAGAAAAGGTCCACGTCGCCGCCCCGGTCGACGACATACCATTCCGATGCAAGCGTGTAGTCGGGAGCCGCCGGGACGGCTTCCCCTGTTTTCCGGGCGCAAGACGCCAATATCAGGGCGGTAAACGCAAATAGCAATCTTCTCATACAGTACAAAGTTAAGCCTTTTTTGGGGACCTTCTCAAAAAATTTTGTACCTTTGCCGAGTTTTTTGCCCGAGCGTAATGAAAACGACCTATATAAAACCTGAACTGAGGGCGGTTCTTGTGGACTATGACCGCCTGTTCTGCCTGAGCGATGTCTCCGGCACCGGAGGAAGCACCTCCGACTATTGGGAGGATGACGAAAAAACCTTTGGATGATGAAGAAGCTGTACTCCCTGATCGGATCCCTGGCGGCCGTGCTCGCCATCGCATCCTGCACCAAGGAAGCGGCTGTCGAAACCGCTCCCAAGGCAAGTAAAAACCTCGTAGACGTGACCGTGGAAGCCTCCGTGCCTGAAACAAGGGTCACGCTGGACGGAGCCTCTCCCCTGTGGACCAAAGGCGACCAGATCGGCATTTTCACGGAGGATCTCGTCCTATGCCCTCCCTTTACCGCCAACGCCGGCGGAAGCAAATCCACGACTTTCTCCGGACAAAAGCCGGAATATTCCGTCCTCGCGACGGCATTCTTCCCCTACGATGCATCCGCCTCGTTCAGCAAGAGCGGCGTATGTCTGACCCTGCCCCGGAAACAGTCCGGGACGGCCGCCAGCGGCGTGATGGTGGGCACGGGCAACCAGCAGGACGGTTTTGTGTTCCAGAACGTCTGCTCCCTCGTCCGGATGACGCTGCCCGCTTCGCTGGATATCCGCCGGGTGGAACTCATCCGGTCCGACCGGGTAGCAGGGCCCTTCACGGTGGATACCGGGAGTTTCAGCGTAACCTCCACCGCCCCGTCCACCTATCTGGACAGCCGGGCGGAGATCAACGGCACATCCGCCCTTTCGGGCGAATACATCCTTGCCGTCCTCCCCTCCACCAGCAAGAAACTGGAGATGGCGTTGACCAACGGGGCCGGTAAGGTCGCCTTCGTCAACACGACATTCAAGACCGGAAACGCATATGCCGCCGGCAGGATCAAGAACCTCGGGACCTTCCCGACATCTTTGACCTTCTACGATGCCGCCCTGGTCGCTGATCCCACCAACACCCAACTCTGAGCCATATGAAAAAGAACCTCATCTTCATTCTCGCCGCCCTCCTTCCGGTGCTGGCACAGGCTCAGACCCAGATTTCGAACGGAAACTTCGAGACCTGGACCTTCGACGGGGCGAACCTTCCGAACTACTTCAACTCCTTCCAGACGGCCGATGGCAGCTACGCCTCCTACGGTTACGACTCATCCAACCGCCAGGTCCAGCGTTCCACGGACAAGCGTCCGGGATCGAAAGGACAGTATTCCTGCCACATCTGGTCCCGGCTGGTCGAGGTCAAGATCATTTTCATCACCGTCAAGGCCACGGCGCAGGGTAACCTCACGACCGGACGTGTCCACGCCGGCTCTACCAGTGCGGATGGAAAAGACAACTACAACTATTCCGACCGGGACGGTTCCAACACCCTGAACAACTTCAACAATCCGTGCGCGATGCCCTTTACCGGCAGACCCGATTCACTGGTCGCCTGGGTGAAGTTCACGCCGGACGGAACCGACACGGCCAATCCTTACGCGAAGGTGGCCGCCACCATCCACAGCGATTTCGACTATATCGACGGGTATTCCCAGTCATCCGACAGCAAATATGTGGTTGCAACGGCAGCCAACAATGCCATCGCCAAGACGAACGGACAGTGGAAACGCGTCTCCATTCCGTTCAAGTACACGAATAACGGCGCCCAGCCCAAGTACATCCTGCTGAGCATCGCGACCAATGCCGTTCCCGGCAAGGGCGGCAACAACGACCACCTGTACATCGACGACATCGAGCTGGTCTACAACCAGTCCTACCAGCTCTCCATCCCGGACCAGGGCTGGGCGTCCATGTATCTGGACTTCAATGCCAAGGTCCCTTCCAATGCGAAGGTCTATTATGTCACGGAGTTTGTTTCCGGCTATGCGAAACTGAAGGAGATTCCCGCCGGGAGCGTGATTCCCGCAAAAACGGGAGTCATCGTGAAGTCTTCCTCGAAGACCGTCACCTTCGACAGCAGCAGTTCCGATCCCGTGACCGTCTCGGGCAACATCCTGGAAGGAACGTTGTCCGGCACATCCTGCCCGGCCGGAAAGTACTACGTCCTTTCTTCGGATTCCACGAAGGACCGCGCCGTCTTCGGCAAGTACAAGGGCACGACCCTGGCTGCCAACAAGGCTTATATCGAGCCGTAACGCTTTTTTACATTTTTCGCCGGTTTCCTTTGGATTTTTGCGGAAAATGTTCCATCTTTGCATTCCCGTTTCGGGAGACAGGGGCGTAGCTCAGCTGGTTTAGAGCGCTTCAGTCACATTGAAGAGGTCATCGGTTCGAATCCGATCGTCCCTACAGAGGTCCTTTCGAGGACCTCTTTTTTTATTCCTTCCCCGGAAAACATGCCTTGAGGACTTCCTCCACGTTCCTGGTCTTTCCCATCGTATAGAAATGGATGGCGGGGACACCGTGGGAGAGGAGGTCCTTGCACTGGGCGATGCACCAGTCCGTTCCGATACGGTACACGGCCTCCTTGTCGTCCCCCGCCGCAGCGACGGCACCCGTCAGTTCCACGGGAATGTCGATGGAAAAGGATTCCGGCAGAAGGGTGAGCTGGCGCGCCGTGGAAAGGGGCTTGACGCCCGGAATAACAGGCACGGTGATGCCGGCGGCACGGCAACGGTCGCGGAAATCGAAGAAAACACGGTTGTCGAAGAACATCTGGGTGACGATATAGTCGGCCCCGGCGTCCACCTTCGCCTTGAGGAAGGCCAGGTCCGTTTCGGGATTCGCCGCCTCGAAATGCTTCTCGGGATACCCGCCCACGCCGATGCAGAAATCCCCGCCGTTTTCCTTTTCGAAAGCCCGGATGGCCGCCACCAGCTCGCTGGCATGCGAATAGCCGCCCGGAGTGGGCGTGAAACGCTTTTCCCCGACCAGCGAATCGCCGCGAAGGGCCAATACGTTCTGGATGCCCAGGTACCGGAAATCCTGCAGTTGCCATTCCAGCTCAAAAGCCTGCGTTCCGGCGCAGATCAGATGGGGCACCACCTCCACCCCGAACCGGGCCTGGATGCTGGCGCAGACCGCCACGGGGCTCACCCGGCTCCGGACCACCCGGCGGACGAAAGTCCCGTCCGGCAGCGGGTCGAAGCGGAACTCGTCCCGGTGCGTAGTGACGTTGATATACTGCGGGTTATACTTCATCAGCGGCGCGATCCCATCCAGGAGTTCTTCCTGGGAGAGACCGGTCAGGGGCGGGACGATTTCCAGGGATGGAAAAGCCCTTCCGCCGCGGGAGAACAGTTCGGATATCTTCATTGCAGATGGGACAGGAACAGGCGGGCCTCCTCGTCGGAGAAGCCGCGCGCCTTCGAATAACGGTTATACTGGTCAGGACCGATATGCCGGATTTCCGGATACCCGGCCTCGGGATGGACGAGGATGAACCCGCAGATGGCCGCGTCGGGGCGCATCGAACAGGTCTCGGTAAGGACGATGCCGGGATTCCGCGGCAGCAGGGACAGGATGTCCCGCTTGAGACTGTGATCGGGGCAGCTGGCATAACCGGCCGCCGGTTTGGCGATGCGGACGCCTTCGCGCCTGACGTGGCGGGCGATCTCATGGTCCAGCCACTCGGACGCAGCCTCGGCGAGGGTGACCTTCACGGCCCGGCGCATCATGGAATCATAGTCGTTCCGGCAGGCCTCGCAGGTGCAGCCTTCCGGGTGCGTATCCTGCACGGACAAGGCAAAGATGCCGAAAGGTCCCTTACCTTCCGACGGGACATAATCCGCCAGCGACAGGCCATCCCCGGTCTCCTGCCGGAGCATCGGCAGTTTCCTGCCGCCCAGGTCGATGGCATCCCCGGTCGAGGATGCTTCGAAGAACCGTACGGCAATTTCTACTGAAACAGACTTTGAATCAATTAGTTCCAAAAGGACAGACCGGCCTTCTCCGTCGATGTCGGGATTCTCGCCCCTGACTCCCCAGACTGTCCGGAAAAGGTGCCAGTCAAAGAGCGGGACCAGCTCCTGCAACGGCACCGTTCCGATGCGGTCGGGGAACGAGAACTCCTCGGGGCGGAGGTAGCTTTCCGGCGCGAAGCGCCTGGCTTCGACGGCCGCAGGAGCCTTGCGGGAAGCATAGGTCGCACGGAGCGCTTCCTGGGCCGCGTGCTGTTCCTTTTCGAAGCCTTCCCGGTCCTGCATCAGCTTTTTCGCCATTACGGCTCCCGCCGATGCGTCCGCGGCATGGAAAACATGGGCATAAAGGGGAGCCAGCTTCACGGCCGTATGCAGGGCCGACGTGGTCGCGCCGCCGACCACCAGGGGCGTCGTCATCCCGCGGGCCGCCATTTCCCGGCACAGTTCCTCCATCTGGAAGAGGGACGGCGTGATGAGACCGCTGACGCCGATGATGTCGGCCTTCCTGGCCACGGCGGTATCTAGGATGGTCTCCTTGTCCACCATCACGCCCAGGTCCAACACCTCGAAACCGTTGCATTTCAGGACGATCCCGGCGATGTTCTTGCCGATGTCGTGCACGTCGCCCTTCACCGTGGCATTGATGACCAGCGGCTTACGGGCGGCAGCATCGGCCTCCGCGCCCATATGGGGTTCCAGGATGGCCACGGCATCCTTCATCACCCTGGCCGACTTGACCACCTGCGGAAGGAACATGCGACCGGCGCCGAAACGCTCCCCCACTTCCTCCATCGCGGCCATCAGCGGCCCCTCGATGACCCGTACGGCCGATCCGGCCGTTTCCAGCGTTTCCAGGACGTCCTTCTCCAAAGTGACGGTGCGGCCGGAGATGAGGTCTTCCCGCAGGCGTACCTCGGGGGGCCGGACCGCTTCCGGAGCCGTTTCCGCGGCGGGAGTCCCGTCCGGTGCCTGCAGGTATTCCGCCGCCTTCGCCACCAGCCTTTCCGTGGCGCCGGCATCGCGGCCCAGGATCACATCCTCCACGCAGCGGCGGAGGTCAGGGTCTATGTCGTCATACCGGAGAAGCATCCCGGGATTGACGATGGCCATGTCCAGCCCGGCATCGACCGCATGGTACAGGAACACGGCATGCATCGCCCCGCGGACTACGTTGTTCCCCCGGAAGGCGAAAGACAGGTTGGAGATGCCTCCGGAAGTACTCACCCCCGGCAGGTTCGCCTTGATCCAGCGCACGGCTTCGATGAAATCCAGGGCATAGCGGTCGTGCTCGGCGATTCCGGTTCCGACGGAAAGGACGTTGACGTCGAAGATGATGTCTTCCGCCGGGATGCCCGCCCGGGTCAGCAGGTCATAGGCGCGTGCCGCGATGGCAATCTTCCGGTCATACGTTACGGCCTGGCCTTCCCCGTCGAAGGCCATCACGACCATCGCAGCTCCAAGACGCTTGATTTCCAAGGCCTTGCGGATGAATTCCCTCTCCCCGTCCTTCAGGCTCAGGGAGTTTACGATGCACTTCCCCTGGGCGTTCCTGAGTCCTGCAAGGAGGCTCTCCCAGTGGGAGGAATCTATCATCAGGGCGGCCTTCGCAACCGCCGGATCGTTCTGGATGTGCCGGACGAAACGCTCCATGGCCGCCGGCCCGTCGATCATCGCATCGTCCATGTTGATGTCGATGATCCGGGCCCCGTCCTCGATCTGGAGGGCGGCGATCCGAAGGGCCTCCTCATAGTCCCCGGCCGCGATGAGCCGGGCGAATTTCCGGGAGCCTGCGACGTTCGTCCGCTCGCCGATGAGCGTAAGGCGGTTCTCCTTCCCATCGACGGTAACGGCCTCCAATCCACTGACCGTCAACTTCTTGGGTATGGAGGGGATTGTTCTCGGAGGGCAGTCCGCCACGGCATTGCGGATGGCGGCGACATGCTCCGGCGTGGTGCCGCAGCAACCGCCGACGATGTTCAGGAGGCCCTTTCGGGCCATCCTTGCCACGGCGGCGGCCATCTGGCCGGGCGTCTGGTCGTAGCCGCCCACTTCGTTGGGCAGGCCGGCGTTGGGATAGCAGATGACGGGAACGTCCGCAAAGCGGGCAACCTCTTCCGCGAGCGGGAAGAGTTCGTCGGCGCCCAGTGAGCAGTTGAGACCGAAAGCCAGGAGGTTCCGATGGCGGACCGAGGTCCAGAAGGCCTCCAGGGTCTGCCCCGTCAGGGTGCGTCCGCTGCGGTCGCCGACGGAGACCGATACGATGACGGGAACGTCCTCCGGAACGGCGGAAAGCGCCGCCTTGGCATTCAGGGCGTCGAAGCACGTCTCGATGAGGATCAGGTCCGCACCGCCTTCCAGAAGGGCCTCCGCCTGCTCGCGGTAGACGGCGGCCATCTCGTCGAAGGAATAAGGCCGGGCGGCCGGATCCGAAAGGTCGGGGGCGAGGGAAAGGGATTTGGAGGTGGGGCCCATGCTGCCGGCCACCCATACCTTCCGGGGAGCGGCGTCCGCCGCTTCGCGCGCGATGCGCGCCCCGGCCCGGGCCAATTCTGCAGCCTCGGCGGCCAGGCCGAACTCCCGCTGGGAAATCCGGTTGCAGCTGAAGGTGTTCGTTTCGATGATGTCCGCCCCGGCGGCGATGTAGGCATCGTGCACGGACCGGATGAGTTCCGGACGGTCCCTGTTCAGGCAGTCGTTGTTGCCTGTAAAGCCCTGCTGCTGGAGGACGGTACCCATCGCCCCGTCCAGGATGACGAGGCGCTCCTTCATCAAATTCAGAATACACGCGGACTCCATAACCAACGCAAAGATAAACACATTTTTTGAATAACACTTTATTGAAAATTCAGGTCTTTATGCGTATATTTGTACGATAGTACTGAAACCGTATGAGCAAAGCATATCTCTTCCCCGGACAAGGCTCCCAATTCCCCGGAATGGGGAAGGCGCTCTACGAGCGCAGCGAAGCCGCCCGGGACCTGATGGACAGGGCCTGCGACGTTCTCGGATTCCCCATCACGGACATCATGTTCGGGGATTCGGCGGAAGACCTGAAGGCCACGCGCGTCACCCAGCCCGCCATCTTCATCCACAGCGTCGTCCTGGCCCTGTGCAGCGGCCTGGAAACGCCCGCAATGGTCGCCGGCCACTCCCTGGGCGAGTTTTCCGCCCTCGCCGCCGCCGGCGCGATGGACTTCGAGGATGCGCTGCGCCTCGTCGCCGTCCGCGCTTCCGCGATGCAGAAATGCTGCGAGAAGGTACCCGGCGCGATGGCCGCCATCATCAACCTCCCTTCCCAAACCATCGAGGAAATCTGCGCTTCCTGCACGGGAATCGTCATTCCCGCCAACTATAACAGCGACGGACAGGTGGTCATCTCCGGCGAAGCCCAGGCTGTCGCCGAGGCCTGTGCGAAGATGAAGGAAGCCGGCGCAAAGCGCGCCCTGCCGCTCGCCGTGAGCGGCGCCTTCCATTCCCCGCTCATGGAACCGGCCCGGCTGGAACTGGCCGAAGCCATTGACAGGACCCCTTTCCAGGCGCCCGTATGTCCCGTTTACCAGAACGTCACCGCCCTCCCGTCCACGGATCCGGAGGTCATCAAGGACAATCTCCTGCGCCAGCTCACTTCCCCGGTTCGCTGGACCCAGACAGTGCGAAACATGGTCGCGGACGGAGCGGACAGTTTCCTGGAAATCGGCCCCGGAGCGGTCCTGCAGGGCCTGGTGAAGCGCATCGCCACCGACGTCGAAACCAACGGATTATCAGAATGAATCCACATAACTTTTAACTATCAATTATGGCAAACGAAAAGAAATTCATCACCTGTGATGGTAACTTCGCCGCTTCGAACATCGCTTACCTGTTCAGCGAGCACGCCGCCATCTACCCGATCACCCCGTCCTCGACGATGGCCGAGAACATTGACGAGTGGGCCGCCCACGGCAAGAAGAACCTGTGGGGCGAAACCGTCAAAGTGACGGAGATGCAGAGCGAGGCCGGCGCCGCCGGTGCCGTGCACGGTTCCCTCCAGGCTGGTGCCCTTACCTCCACCTTCACGGCCTCCCAGGGCCTTCTCCTGATGATCCCGAACATGTACAAGATCGCCGGCGAAATGCTGCCCACCGTCTTCCACGTGAGCGCCCGCGCCCTCGCCAGCCACGCCCTGTCCATCTTCGGTGACCACCAGGACGTGATGGCCTGCCGCCAGACCGGTTTCTGCATGCTGGCCTCCGGCAGCGTCCAGGAAGCCCAGGACATCGCCGCCGTGGCCCATCTGAGCTCCATCAAGGCGAGCCTGCCGTTCCTGCACTTCTTCGACGGCTTCCGTACCAGCCACGAGATCCAGAAGATCGAGGCCCTTCCGGAAGACAAGCTCCGGGAGATGGTTTCCGAGAAGGCGCTGGCCCGCTTCCGCGAGCGCGCCCTGAACCCGGACGCCCCCGTCACCCGCGGTACCGCCCAGAACGGCGACGTCTATTTCCAGGCCGTGGAGACCCGCAACCAGTACTACGACGCCGTCCCGGACATCGTCGCCCGCTACATGGGTGAGATTTCCGAGCTCACCGGCCGCAGCTACCGTCCCTTCGAGTACTACGGTGACCCGACCGCCGAGAACATCATCGTCGCCATGGGTTCCGTCACCGAGACCATCAAGGAGACCATCGACTACCTCGCCGGCCGCGGCCGCAAGTACGGTCTCGTTACCTGCCACCTGTATCGTCCGTTCTCCGAGAAGTATTTCTTCGCCGTCCTCCCGAAGAGCGTCCGCAAGATCGCGGTCCTCGACCGCACCAAGGAGCCCGGCGCCGTGGGCGAGCCCCTCTTCACCGACGTCAAGGCCCTCTTCCAGGGCAAGGACAACGTCCAGATCGTGGGCGGCCGCTACGGCCTCTCCTCCAAGGACACCACTCCGGCCCAGATCGTCGCGGTCTTCGACAACCTGGAGATGAAGGAGCCCAAGGCCGACTTCACCATCGGCATCGTGGACGACGTCACCTTCAAGTCCCTCCCGATCAAGAGCGAGGTCTCCATCGTGAAGCCCGGCACCACCGAGTGCAAGTTCTACGGTCTCGGCTCCGACGGTACCGTGGGCGCGAACAAGAACACCATCAAGATCATCGGTTCCCACACCGACCTGTACAGCCAGGCCTATTTCGACTATGACTCCAAGAAGTCCGGTGGTTACACCTGTTCGCACCTCCGTTTCGGAGACCTGCCGATCAAGGCCCCGTACCTCGTGTCCACCCCCGACTTCGTCGCCTGCCACGTGCCTTCGTACCTTCAGAAGTACGATGTGCTG